>NZ_FOFG01000020.1 GCF_900110915.1 Faunimonas pinastri | reverse complement strand
TCGCTGAGATCGTAACGCGCCATCACCATGCTCCTCCCCGAACAGGTGAATCAGCCTTCGACCAGAAGCTCAACCCTTAATGAGTTCAGAACCTAGGCCCGCCCGGGAGTCGAACTTAAACCGCCATCCGTCACTCCATCGACAATTCGGGGAAGGGACGGCGCGGAAGCTTCACGTCCACGACATCGCCCGGAAGCAGTTCCGTGTTCTCGTCAGCCGCGATCTGGCCGCCTGACGCGGCGTTGCGGAAGATCGCGAGCTGCGGCTTCTGCCGATCATTGGCGATGAGCTGCGAGCGCGGTCCCAGCACCATCAGCTTCTCGTCGACGCCACGGATCTGCGACCTCACCATGGCGAGCTTCAGGCTGGCATCCTGCAGCGCCTGCAGGAGCTCCAGCTTGTGTTGGTCGTCGAAGCTCCCGATCTTCCATGCCAGCTCCTGCTTGTCCTTTTCGCTCTGCGCGGTTTCCGCCAGCGTCTGCAGCAGGCGCGTGGCGGAAAGCAGCTGCGAGCGTCGGGCATCCACGAGCCGGTCGGATGTCAGGAGGCCGCGCTGCGACAGGTTCTGCGCGCGGGTCAGCTCGTTGACGTCTTCCTGCGCGCCCTGCGATTCCTTCTGCTGCTGGTCGTTCAGCGCCTCGATGCGGGACTGCACCGCCTTCTGGGCCTCGACGAGATACGTCTTCTCCCGCTCCTGGCCGGCATTGCGCAGGCTGATCTGCGTGTTCTGCGTCTGCACGAGGCCGGGGGGCACGGTGTCCGCGCCGCCGGCGGCCGCGATTTGTGAGCCGCTGATCTCGTTCTTGCCGCCGATCTCCGCTTGGATGCGGGCGATATTGGCCTGCGCGTCGGCAAGCTGCGGCAGGAGCAGGTCGCGCTGGGCATTGAGATCGGCGATCTGGAAGGCGGGACTGGCGATCCGCTGCGAGACGATGTCGTAGCCGCCCGCCAGCGCCACCGCCTGCCGCAGCGTCATGCCCGGCCGGAAACCTTGCTCGCCGGGCTTGCTGACGTCGCCGGAGATATAGACGGGTCTGTATTCGGCGACATCGACCGAGATCTCGTCGCTGGAAAAGGTGACGGGATATTCCCGCCCGTCCGCGCTGCGACGGCGCAGCACCTTGCTCGCCATGCCGGTCTGGATTTGCGCGCGGAGGTCGTCAAGCGAAAGGCCGGCCGCCGGCATTTCCCCGATCAGGGGAACGGCCACGCGGCCATCGAGATCGATGCGGGCGCGCCGGCCGAGGCCGGGTTCGCCGGCGATGGTGACCTCGATCGTGTCGCCGGAGGCCAGCCGGTATTCCGCATGAGCGGGCGAGGCGAGGAACCCGGCGCATCCGGCGGCAAGGCCAAGGAGCGGCAGCCGCCATGTTGGGGCCGAGCGGAGAAGGCGGAAGGAGCGGGACTGGTTCTGCGTCATGGTGATCTCCTGGTCGGACCGCTCAGCCCACCAGCTCGCGATAGAGTTCGGCGGTTCGTTCCGCGACTCGCTCGGTGGAAAAGCGGTCGGTGGCGTAGGCGCGGCATGTCTCGGAGTCCGGCAGGCAAACGCGCCCGTCCAGGATGTCGATCAGGGCCTGGGCCAGATCCCCGGGGCTCGCGGAGGCGCAGACGAGATGCTCCGAAAGCGGCGCCACCACCTCCGGCAAGCCGCCGACGGGCGTCACCAGCGAGGGGGTGCCTGCCGCGAGCGCTTCCGCCGCGACGAGGCCGAAGCCCTCCAGAGTGGCCGTCGGCACCACGTTGAGATCCGCCGCGCGATAGGCGAGGGGCAGGTCCTCGTCGGGCACGAAGCCGAGCAGGCGCACGTTGCGCGCGAGGTCCGTCTGGCGAATCCGCTCTTCCAGTTCGGGCCTCAGCAAGCCGGTGCCGCCGATCATCAAGAGCACGTCGCGGTGCCGCTTTACGACGGCGGGCATGGCCTCGATCAGTCGATCCAGCCCCATGCGCCGGGTGAGCCTGCGGACCGAAACGAGAATGGGCCGGCTGGTCGGCCAGCCCAGCAGGCGGCGCGCCTCGAAGCGGCTTTCCGGCACGGCGAAGCGTTCCAGATCGACGCCGCCGGGGATCACGTGAACGCGCCGCTCCTGCACGCCGTAGCTCCGGACCACGAGGTCGCGAAAGGCCTGGGAGAGCACCACGACCCGGTCGGCGCGGCGATAGACGCTGCGTTCCAGCAGGGACTTGGCCGCGACGACCCCGCGCGACGAGCCTTCCTGCGCCGCCTCCGCCGCCCACGGACCGTGGAAGTGCATGACGAAGGGGCGCTTGCTCAGGCCCTGCAGGATCGGCGCGGCATAAAGCGCGAAATGGGCGGCGACGAGATCGAAGCCGTCGCTGCGGGAGAGTTCGGCGAAGCTGCGCCTGAGACCGAGAAGCTGGGAGGGCAGGCCGGCCCTCGGCGCGGAGAATGAATGCACCCGCCCGAAGGTCCGCAGCGCCGCGTCTTCCGGAGCGCGCACGAGCCCGGTCACGCGGACGCCCTGGCCCGGCAGGGCCTCGACCAGATCGTGAAAGGCCCGGTCCAGCCCGCCGGAGCTGCCCGTGGTCCACGCCATGCCGATCTCCAGCACACTCAGGATGGTGGTGGAGCGGCGGAGCGGAACGACGTTCGCGGCCGCGCTTCCGGTGGCAAGACCCGTATCGAAGCGCAGGATCCGGCCGTCGCCGGGGCCCGCGCCCGGCT
The DNA here is from genome assembly GCF_900110915.1 of Faunimonas pinastri. GTDB lineage: Bacteria > Pseudomonadota > Alphaproteobacteria > Rhizobiales > Afifellaceae > Faunimonas > Faunimonas pinastri. The sequence goes on along the minus strand of NZ_FOFG01000020.1, from coordinate 35,863 downwards.
GGAATCGCTCGCGGTTCATGGCAGCGCCTCCGGCGTTTGCGGGGGCGCCGTCCGCCGGGCCTGCCACTGGAGTTCGTAGAGCTTGATCTCGGTGAAGACCTCGTAGAACACCCAGAGAACCGAGGCGGAGAAGCCGGCCATTCCCTCCCGGCAAAGGCGATGCACGAGATATTGCTGCACGAAGCGCGCCGGCGGCCGCCACATCAGCCGGAACAGGCTGAAGCGCCGGCCGCCGAGATAGGCCTTCTCAGCCTCCAGCCCGGTGTAGCGGTTGAACCGCATCACCAGATTGCCGACGGAGCGGAAGCCGAAATGCCAGAGGCGGCCGGGTAGCTGCACGATCTGGTCCGGCGTGGCGTCCGGCGTCTCGTGAACCAGCACGTTGCGGATGCGGTGTTGCCGCCGGTTGTAGAGGCGGACCTGCCGCTCGCCTTTCGTCCACCAGGTGTCGAAGAAGTTGTTCATGCGGGTGACGGCGAAGGCCTGAAGGGGATCGGCCTCTGGCCGCGCCTTCCAGGCGGTGATCGCCTCGGCGAGTTCGCTGCCGACCGCTTCGTCCGCGTCGATGAAGAAGACCCAGTCTTCCCCGGCATGCTCGGCGGCGAAGTTGCGCTGCCGGGCATAGCCGGGCCAGGCGTTGACGAGCACCCTTGCGCCCGCCTCGCGCGCGGCGTCCGCGGTGCCGTCGCGGCTGCCGCCATCCACCACGAGGATCTCGTCGGCGAAGGGCCGGCAGGACAGAACCGCGCGGGCGATGCAGTCTTCCTCGTCCTGCGCGATGATCAGCGCGGTGAGGCTTCGCACCGGCTTCGCCGTTCCGGGCGCGGCGGAGGCGAGCCCTTCCGTCCCGGGCGAGGCCTTGGCGATCTCCGGGAAACCGGCCCGAAATGTCGAATGCTCGTTCATCGCCGCTCCCTCAGGGAAATCAGCGCCTCGCGCAGCATGGTGACGTCGTCGGACCCGAGCCAGAGACGCGGCACGGGAACGCGGAGGACCAGCGGGTAGGAGGCGAGAATCAGGATCAGCCGGAGGGCGCTCGCGATGAGCAGCGCCGTGCCGGCGCCGGCGAGCCCGAAGCGCGGGATCAGGATCAGCATCAGCGGCACTTCCAGGGCGACGCCGGCCAGCTGCGAAACGGCGACCCAGCCCGGCCGGGCCAGCGCCATGAAGCTCTGCGCGAGAATGGCGACCATGCTCGACAGCAGGGCCTCGACCAGAAGAATGCGGAGCAGCGATGCCGCCGCCGTGAAATCCGGGCCGTAGACGAGGACCAGCAAGGCGGGCCCGACCGCGAAAAGAAAGGCGCAGCCGAATGCGGTGAAGATCAGCACCCATCGCGTGGCAAGCGCGACGGCGGCCACGGCTTCCTCGGTGGATCGGCCGGAAGCAAAGGGGAACAGCACCGTGGCGACGGAGGCCTGCACCACCGCCAGCACGCGCGTCACGCTGACCGCCACGACATAGGAGCCCGCCCCGCGCGAGGTGAGCATTCCCACCACGAGGATCTGATCCACCTGCCCGGCAAGCGCCACCACGAGGTCGATCGCATAGGCACGCGACCCATACCCCGCGAGGTGTCGCGCGGCGCTCCGGAGGCCGCTGAGGGAAGGGCGATAGCGCCAGAGCAGCACGAACATCCAGCCAAGCGGCAGAACGCCGCCGGCCACCACCGCCAACGCCACGCGCAACGGGGTCACGTTCGTCTCAAGCAGGGCGAGCAGGCCCAGAAAGACGAGCGACAGAGCGGGCGAGGCGAACCATGCGAGGTTGGAAAGGGTGAACTCGCCGCTCGCCTCCAGCGCGGCGTGGCAGACCGGCACCAGCAGGATCATCGGTGCCTGGAACATGAAGAGCCGTGCCGCCCAGCGTATTTCCGGGGGATAGGAGCCGAGCCAGTGCGGGATCAACGCCAGGCCCGGCGGGATGGCGATCAGCCCGAGCGCCAGCGCCATGAGGAACACGGCGGCGAGCAAAGCCGGGCGCTCCTCCGGATGGCGCTTGATGTTGAAGACGATGGAACTCGGTAATCCGAAGGACAGGAGGCTCGCGAAGAAGCCGACGCCCAGGCCGATCGCCGCGAGCTGGCCCCTGCCTTCCGGTCCGAGAGAACGGGCGATCAGGATGCCCGTGCCGAGATTGATGCTGAGAACGGTGGCGCGGGTCACCACCGTTCTGATGGCGGAGGCGAGGGGGGTCCGCGTCGCCACGACCGTCACGATCAGCGATCCCGCACCCCGGAAGGGGCGCCAGAACCCGGCGCCCGGATTGGCCTCGCCGTCCAGGCTCATGACGTCAGCCGGGAACTGGCGGGCGCCGGGCGGACGGCGCCGCCGTGAACGCGATCGGCGGCGAGCGGGTACACCGTTTCGCCGGTCCAGCCGGAGGCCGGCTCCTCCGCCTCGGGCCGGGCCGAGCTTGCGCGGCGCAGCCTTGCGGCGGCACGGGCTTCGACCAGCAGCGCCGCCCCCAGCCCGATCGCCAGCGAGATGATCAGGCTGATTGCCATCAACAGGCTGGTCTTCGGCGAGGACGCGCTGGAGGGCGCGACGGCGTGGGACACGAGGCGTGTGTCGGGGATCTGCAACCCCTTCGCCGCCAGCAGGGTATTGTAGCGGTTCAACACGGAATCGTAGGCGACGCGCCGGGCATTGGTGATCGCCTCCAGCGTGCTCAGTCCGATATTGGCCTCGTCCGACGCCGATTTCCGGGCGGCGGCATCGCTCACCTGCCTTTCCAGCGCCTGCTCCTCCGCGGTCGCGGTGGCGAGATCGGCGGCATAGCTCTGCTCGACGCGCGCCAGTTCCTGGCGGATGGTTTCGTCCACGCCGGCAAGCTCCTGCCGGGCGGCCTCGATGCTGGGATTGTCGGCGGCCAGAACGCGCTGCAGACGATTGAGATTGGCGCGGGCCTCCACCTGCTGGTCGCGCAGCTTGGCAAGCACCGGGATGGCCCAGATCTCGCTGGTGCCCTGGATCTCGCCGCCGTCGACGATGTGGCGGAGCTCGTCGCGCCGGGCGGAGCGGGCGGCGATGTCGCCGCGCACCTGCGCGAGGCGCTCGCTGATGAACGCCAGGTTCTGCTCCGCGCCGGTCGAGCCCTTGGCCAGCACCAGCCCGTTATCGCGCCGGAAGGCCTGCACGGCCGCCTCGGAGATCTTGAGCTGCGCGCTGTTGCGGGTGAGTTCGTCGTCGAGCCAGCTGCCGATCTGCTGCTGGCTCTGGGCGCGGGCTTCCAGCTCGCCGTCGATGAAGGCGCTCGCATGCGCGTTGGCGATGGCGGCGGCAAGCGCCGCGTCCGGCAGCCGGACGACGATGCGCGCGATCATCGACTTGCCATCGTCGAAGACGGAGACCCGCGACTGGTAGAGCCGGATCAACCGGTCCGGTGCATCGCCCGAAGCGGCCTGAGCGGATGTGTTCGGCAGGAGGCGCCTGATCCCATCCACGGCTTGCCGCTTCAGCCGGGCGAAGACGGACGGGTGCTCGGTGGTGAAGGCCTTGTTGGCGGCCAGCGAAAGGCGATCGATGACGCGGCGGCTCATCTCGTCGCTGGCCAGCACCTCGACCGCGCTGCGGATGGCGAAGGGGTCGGCGGACGGGGTGATCCGGTTGCCGGCCTCGAACGGGTCCTGCCCGGCCGCGCCCGGCAAGAGCACCAGCGCCTCGGCCTGGTATTCCCGTGGCAGGGTCGAGATCTGGTAGCATGCGGCGGCGAAGCAGAGGCCGCCCACCAGCAGGACGAGGCCTTTCCGTTTCCAGCCGATCCCGGCCAGCCGCAGCGTGTCGGAGAAGCCCGTTTCGGTTCGCGTGTCCAAGCAACCACTCCCTTTTGCCGGCAGCCGGCAGCCGTCGCCCGAAAGCCCTGCGGAGCCCGTGGGCTTGCTGCCGGGCGTCAATACGCAGTGCGCGAAAAGAAGATCTCGGCGAAGGTGGCGAACAGGATCCTGAGATCCATGATCAGGCAACTTTCGCCGATATAGGCGAGATCGAAGAGCGTCCGCCGCTGCAGGTCGGAGAGCGCGGAAATCTCGCCCCGTGCTCCCCGGACCTGCGCCAGCCCCGTCATGCCCGGCCGGGCGGCGAAGCGGCCGAGATAGTTCTCGACCTGCCCGGCAAAGGCTTCGTCATGGCAGATCGCATGCGGGCGCGGCCCGACCAGCGACATCTCGCCCGCGATCACGTTGAGAAGCTGCGGCAGCTCGTCGATGCTGAGCTTGCGCAGCCAGGCACCGAGCGGGGTGACGCGGCTATCGCCGCGCGTCGCCTGCCGGATGGGGTCCTTCCCCTCTTCCAGGACGGACATGGTGCGGAACTTGACGATCTGGAACGGTACGCCGTCCAGCCCCGTGCGCCATTGGCGGAAGAAGACCGGGCCGGGACTGGTGACCTTCACCAGGAGGGCCGTCACCATCAGCGCGGGCAGGAACAGGGCGACCAGCAGGAGGCCGAGGACGAGATCGAAGGCACGCTTGGTCGGGCAGGTCAGATAGGGGCTCCAGCCTCCGCCCTGGTCCGCGGCAGGAACATCCCGCTGGTGGGAATCCAGCAATTCGGCTCCGCCTGGAACCGCCGGCTCGAGCGGCGGCGGCCCTCCCGGCCCGAAAGCGGCGGGGAGCTCGATCCGGGCGGTCCCGGGCCATACAGTATCGAGCCGATGATCCCCGAACATGGTCTCGCTCCGCCTCATTAAGGTTTCAGCAGGATCTTAATCCGGGCAATCCAAGTCAACGTGAACAAAGGTCTTGGTTCATGTTCAAAGGAGTTAAGGGTCATATCTGGATGGAGGGGTTAGTTATATTGGATATAATTCGTCATGCGTCCGTTGTATGATGCTTCGGATAGTGAAGTATTATTTCTTGGAGGGGCAGGAAATGTTGCGCAAGGACGAGCGATCCGTCGGGCTCGGCCGACTCTCCGCATCACGATCCGGCGGCCTGGCCGGGGCGTCGAAGGTGCCGTTCCGGGGCTGGATCCTCGTCGCCTTCGCCGTTCTGCTCTGGGCGGCGCTGCTCGCGCTTTTTCGCTTGCTCTGAGGTCAGATTGCCTGCAGCAGCTGGCTTCTCCTCGGCGCCGGCGATGAGACTTCCGCCGGGACGTGTTCGTGCACGAGGGCGGATTCCACGAAGTCCGCGAATTGCCGGCGGAAGCGGTCTTCCGAAAAGGCTTCCGCATTGGCCCGGCAGTTCCGCGGCGTGAAAAGATCGCGGTTGCGCTCGAACTCCGCGATGGCCCCCACGACCGATTCCGGGGTCTGCTCGCGGAACAGAACGCCGGTGGGGTGGGCCTTGTCCGCGGTCCTCACGGTCTCGCGGGCGCCGCCCTGGCCGAACGCGATCACCGGCACGCCGGCGGCCTGCGCTTCCACAAGGCTGATGCCGAAATCCTCCACGCCGCCGAAGACCAGCGCCGAAGCCTTCGCCACGAGGTCCCGCACCGCGCCTGCGGGCTGCCAGCCCAGCACCTCGACATTCTCCGACGCGTAGCGGCGGAGGATGTTCAGCTCCGGGCCGGTTCCCACGATCTTCAGCTTGCGACCGGGCATGCGCGAGAAGGCCTGCGCCAGGAGCTCCACGCGCTTGTAGGAAACGAGGCGGCACAGCGAGAGGTAATAGGGTTCGTCCTTGGTCTCCGCCGGCTGGAAGCTTTCCACCGCCACGGGCGGATGGATGACCCGCGCGTCCCGCCGGTAATATTTCCTTACGCGCTCGCGGACGAAGGACGAGTTGACGGCGATGGCGTCCGGCCGTTGCGCGGCGGCGTAGTCCCAGAGCCGCACCTGATGCAGCACCCGGCGCGCCCACCATGCGAGCGGCCCCCGGATCACGCGAGACTGGCGGAGATACTGGTCCTGCAGATCCCAGGCATAGCGCATCGGCGAGTGCACGTAGGACACGTGCGTCTGAAAGGGCCGGGTGATGACCCCCTGCGCGACGCTGTGGTGGGTGGAGATGACGAGGTCGTAGGCGGAAACGTCCAGCTGCTCCACCGCCAGGCCCCAGAGCGGGAAGATGTAGCGGTGATAGTGCTGCACCATCGGCAGGCGCTGGAGAAAGCTCGTCTGCACCCGCCGGTCGCCCAGGAAGTCCAGCTGGTTGGCCGGCAGGACGTTCAGCGTTGCGAAGAGGTCCGCCTCGGGATAGACGGCAAACATCTGCTCCAGAACCCGCTCGGCACCTCCGTAGAAGGACATGCTGTCGGAAACGATCGCCACTTTCATATACGGCTCCCGGTGCCACCTGACCTTCGATCCTAGTGGCTCCGTCCCCTCCGCTTCCGGCTCAAACGGGGGTATCGCATCGCCCAAGGCGAGGTAGCTCCGGCGAAGGGAGGCTGCCGCTACGCCTTCGGACCGCTACGTCGTCGGGGCGGCTCCCGGGGCCGCTCCCGGGGCGGACGTTCGAGGCGCGGTGGCCGGCGAGGGAAGCGCCGCGATCGGCATGGCGACGGCGAGCCAGAAGAAAATGCCGCCCTCGCCGACGGTGCAGGTGCCGCTCAGCAGCGTGAAGAGGCCCGCCACGCTGAAGGCGCGATAGCCGATATCCAGCATGTCGCCCGTTCGACCGTTTGGCTGGATCTGCGGGATCAGCACAAGCCCGGTGACGGAAAAGAGATAGACGAGGCCGCCCACCAGCCCGAGCGAGGCGAGGATTTCGATGAAGCCGCCGTCGATCACCTCGTAGCTGCGCACCGACACCTGCGAAGCGGTCGCGCCATGCAGCGCCAGTCCCTGGCCGAGCGGATCGCGATCCAGCGCGTCCACGAAGGTGCGGTACTGGAAGAGGCGGGCGGACGCGCTCTCGTCCTTGCCAAGGCTGCCGAAGCTCTCGAAGCGGCCGGTGATCGTTTCGCCGATATCCGGATCGAGCATCAGCAAGGGCGGTATCAGGATAGCGGCGCCGATGAGGCCGAGCATGGAGGCGCGCACGGCGCGCGGCGCCGTCAGGGCCATGAAGGCGAGGCAGAGCGCGAGCCCCAGCCACGAGGTGCGCACGAACGAGAGCAGCAGCGCTAGCGTTCCCGTGGTGATGCCCAGCCAGCGAAGGCGATGACGGCTGCAGAGCAGGAGCACGATGCCGATGCTGAGGAAGAAGGCATACGGGCCGGGCGAGTTCAGCGTGCCAAAGATGCGGACCTGATAGGGCAGCGGCGAGCCGATCGTGTTCATGTCCACGTTGTTCATCCAGTTCGCGTCCCAGGGCGGGATCTGGACGAACTGGTAGAGGCCGTAGAGCGCGGCGGCCGGGGTGGCGACCAGCATGAAGGCTTCCACCTCGGTTCGGAGCGCCGGGTGATCCGCCCTGTTCAGCACGATGGCGACCCCGAGGGCGGGCGGCACCGCCCAGCGAAGGGCGTCGAACATTCCATTGGCGATGTGGTCGTGGAGCAGCGCGAGGATCAGCCCGTAGGTCACCGCAAGGACGACCGCGAGAAAGAGGCCGCCTCCGCGCAAGCCCGCGCTCGGGCCGGGACGATTGCCGCCGGGCGCGCCGGGCTGGAGGCGTCCGGGAACGATCAACGCGACGAGCGAGCCGAGGCAGAGGCTTGCGGCGGCATAGGGCGCCACCATCAGGACGTTCACCTCCTGCCAGCCTGCCTGGAAATCGACGATACGCCGGACGAAAGGCGTCAGCACGAAGAGCCAGAGAACGAAGCTCAGGAACCGGCCGAAGGGATGGCGGACGAGCAGCCACAAGGCGATGCCGGCCACGGCGACCGGGAAGGCCAGCCGCAACGCGCTGGCGCCGCCGGCAAAGGCAGGAGCCGCGAGCGCGAGGATCAGCAGCATCAGCTTCACCTGTCGCCGGCAGGCGGCGGACATGGAATCGCGCATGGAAGCGGGCGTAATGGCGGCAGGGGCGACGTAAAAGGCGAGGCTCATGGATCCACGCGACAGCTGCGGCACGGAGGCTCCCAGCTTTCATGTACGGGGCTCAATGGCAATGGAGCCGAAAGGTGTAGAACATACCTCCGACGTGATGCTTTGTTGTGGAACGCGCCAACAGGGTAAGCCTTCTGCTGGCCTGTTCTTTGAAAGACCTCCTGCCTTACTATCGATTCCATGGGATAAAATTTCGGCAAAGCGCCCGAATCCCGCTGCGGGGACCGCTTATGTCTTGGATGTCTGTGGCAGAGAGCGAGAGGGAGCGGGTGGCGCCCGACGCCCCGGCCTCGGGCAGCGCCTGGCGGAAAGCGTCCATCCCCGAGCGGATCCGGACCATGGCGGAGCAGCACCCGGATGCGATCGCGCTGGACGATGGCGAGCGGCAGCTGACATTCGGCGAGCTGGAGGCGATGGCGAGCCGCAGCGCCCGCCATCTCGTCGCGCTCGGCGCCGGGCCGGAAACGCTGGTGGCCGTCTGCCTCAACCGCTCCATTCGCCAGGTCGTGGCGCTGCTCGCCGTCCTCAAATCCGGCGCCGCGTTCCTGCCGCTCGATCCCGCATGGCCGGACCTCCGCCTGCAATCGCTGATCGGCGATGCGGAAGCGGCGGTGGCGATCGTCGAAGCGGCCACGGTCGAGCGCTGCCGGGCGGGACGACACCGGATCCTGGACCTCGACGACGCCGGGGCGATGGCGGCGCTGAATGAGGAGGGGGCGCTTCCCGCCTCGCTCGATCCCCGTTCGCTCGCCTATGTGATCTACACCTCCGGTTCCACCGGGGCGCCCAAGGGCGTGGAGATCGAGCACCGCAACCTGCAGCATCTCGCGAATACGTACGCGGATACCTTCGAGGCCGGACCCGGCACGCGGGGCGGCTTTCTTTCCGGCCTCGCCTTCGACGGGGCGGTCTTCGACATCTGGCCGGTGCTTTCCGCCGGGGGAACGGTGGTCCTGCCGCGCGAGGAGGATCGCACCTCGGCGCGCGGCCTCAGGGACTGGCTGGTCGCACGGCGGGTGACGATCGCCACGGCGCCGACCGTTCTCGCGGAAGGTCTCATCGCCGAGAGCTGGCCGGCGGAGACCGCGCTTCGCCATTTGATTTCGGCCGGCGACACGCTGCATCATCATCCCCGGCCGGGCCTGCCCTTCGTCCTCCTGAACGGCTACGGCCCGACGGAATGCACGGTCTCGGCCACGCTGGGCGTCGTGGCGCCTCTCGCCGCATCCTCGGGAGAGCAGCCGGCACTGCCGACAATTGGAAAGCCCTTCGGCCCCTGCCGCATCCATCTCCTCGACGACCACGGGAAGCCGGTGGCGGATGGGGAGGTGGGCGAAATCCATATCGGCGGCCCCGGCGTCGGGCGCGGCTACCGAAACCGGCCGGAACTCACGGCCTTGCGCTTCGGCGGCGATTCCCTGAGCGACGGGACCACAAGCGATGGGGCCTTGAGCAGCGGGTCCCCCAGCGATGGCGCCCTGAACGACGGACCCCTGGGCGATCATCGGGGAGCCCGGCTCTTCCGCACCGGCGATCTCGGGCGTCGGCTGCCGGATGGCGACCATGTCTTCTGCGGGCGGGTCGACAGCCAGGTGAAGATTCGCGGCAACAGGGTCGAGCCCGAGGAGATCGCGACGGCGCTCCACCGGTGTCCGCTCGTGCTGGCCAGTGCCGTGGTGGCGCGGGACCTGTCGGAGGGGGACAAGCAACTCGTCGCCTATGTCGTCCTGCGGGAAGGCTCCGATCCCACCAGCGACGAATTGCGGAGCTTTCTCGCGGCGCGCCTGCCGGACTACATGGTTCCCGCCGCCTTCTGCCGTCTGCCGTCCCTGCCGATGACGGCGAACGGCAAGCTCGACAAGGCTGCCCTGCCGCAGCCTTCGGTGGCGAACGAACTGCGCCGGAAAGCCTACCGGGCGCCGCGCACGATGTCGGAGATCCGCCTTGCCGAGCTGATGGGCGCGGTGCTTCAGGTCGAGCGGGTCGGTCTCGACGACGACTTCTTCCTGCTTGGCGGCCAGTCGCTTCTGGCGGCGCAGTTCGTCCGGCTCGCCGCCGACGAGTTCGGTGTCGCGTTCACGCTGTTCCACTTCTACCGCGCGCCTGTCCTTGGAGACCTGGCGCGCACGCTGGAGCAGCTTCTGATCGAACAAATCGAAACCATGAGCGAGGAGGAGCTCCGGCGCTTGTCCGGCTCCTGAAAGAACCCGCTCGATTGTCTCTGGGGAGACACAACATGCAGTCGACAGCAATGTCCGACGCCAGGCGTCGGGCCCTCGAGGAACTATTGAGCAGAAGGGCCGGCGGCGATCGCGAGCGCTTCCGCATCCCGCGCCGGGCAGGCGAGGGGCCGGTGCCGGTTTCTCCCGAGCAGGAGGACGTGCTGTCCCATGCGGCGACCATGCCGGGGAGCCCGCTCTACAATGAAAGCCTGATCGTGCGCCATAGCGGCCCGCTGGATGCCGAGGCCATGCGCCTGGCCTTCGGCGAGATCGTTCGCCGCCACGAGATCTGGCGCACGACCATGCTGCTGGTCGACGGGCAGTTCGTCCAGACGGTGCATCCTCCTTTCCCAGTCGAGCTTCCCGTGACCGATCTGGGCGGCCTTCCCCCCGATCTCCAGGAGGCGGAAGCGGCCCGGATCGCCAGGGCGGATGCCGAGAGCCCGCTCTGCCCGTCGCGCCTGCCGTTGTTCCGGGCGAGGTTGATCCGCATGGGCGAGGAGGGCGACCGGCTGAGCTGCGCCGCCCACCATTCCATTCTCGACAGCCTGTCCCTGCAGGGGCGGCTCCTGCCGGAGCTGGTGTCGCTCTACCGGAGCTTCGCCGCGGGCGGCACGCCGCCGCGGGAAGAGGACGAGCTGCAATATGGCGATTACGCCGTCTGGCGGCGGGCGCAGGTCGCGGATGGGCGGATCGAGCGAAGTCTGGCGGACTGGCGGGAGATGCTGGCGGGTCCACTGCCGGCGCTGCAGCTGCCGACCGACCGCCCCCGCTCGCAGAACCCGGGAGCGGACGCCGCGGCGGAATGCTTCACCATCCCGCCCGAGCTCAGCCAGGCCCTGAAGCAGCAGGCCCACAGCGAGGGCGTGACCCTGTTCACCCTGCTGCTCGCGTCCTTCGGCGTGCTCCTGCATCGCTATAGCGGCCAGGAGGACGTCATCGTCGGCACCGTGACCGACATGCGGACGCGGCCTGAGCTTGAGCGGATGAGCGGCTGCTTCCTCAACAGCCTCGCCCTGCGGCTCGCGCCGGCGGGCGAGCAGACGTTCCGGGGCTATCTCGCCCGGCTCAGGAGCACCGTGTTCCGCTCGCTGGGCGCCAGCGAGGTGCCGTTCGAGCGCGTGCTGCGGGAGGTCCGGCCGCGACGCGTCGGCGGCCGTCATCCGCTCTTCGACGCCTTCTTCGTGCTGGAACCGACCGCGCCGGCGTTGCCATCCGGCTGGTCTTTCTCCCCCTCGGAACTGGCCCCCCCGGCGGCGAAGTTCGACCTCTGGCTGGACATCACGGATACCGGCAACCACCTCGCGGGCCGGTTCATCTACCGCGCCGATCTCTTCGATGCGGAAACCGTGCGACGCATGACCGGCCATCTCGTCACGCTGATGCGCGGCGCGGTGGAGCATCCGGATTGCCGGCTCGGCGATCTGCCGCTTCTCACGCGGGCGGAAGAGGAGCGGTTCGCCGCCTGGAACGAGACACGCCGGCCTATTCCGGACAGTCCCGTCCCCGCGCTTTTCCGGGCAGAGGCGCGTCGCGGCCCCGATGCGCCGGCCGTCACCTTCGGCGACCGGACGGCGAATTATGCCGAGCTCGACCGCCTGTCGGATCGTCTGGCCGCGCGCCTGCTGGAAGCGGGCGCCGGGCCGGGCAAGCTGGTCGGCGTCTGCATGGAGCGCTCGATCGACATGGTGGCGGCGCTTCTGGCGGTGATGAAATCCGGAGGGGCCTATCTGCCGCTGGATCCCGGCTTTCCCGTCGCCCGCCTGCAGATGATCTGCGCCGATGCGGAACCCGTGGTGCTCCTGGCGGAGCCGAAGACCCGCCACGTCCTTGCCGGCAGCGACATTCCCGTGCTCGTCTGCGACGCGCTGGATGCGGGGGAAGAAACGGCTTGGCCGGCGCTGGTAAAGCCCGCGCTGGAGGACAACGGGCTAGAGGGGATCGAGCTGGAGGACATGGCCTATGTCCTCTACACCTCCGGCTCGACCGGCCGGCCCAAGGGCGTGGAAATCTCGCATCGCGCGCTGGTGAACCTCCTGGCTTCCATGGCCGCCGAGCCCGGCTTCAGCGCCGTCGATTCCATGCTCGCGGTTACCACGATCTCCTTCGATATCGCCGGTCTGGAGCTTTTCCTGCCGTTGATCTCCGGCGGCCGCATCGTGCTGGCCAGCCGCGAGGCCGCCGCCGATCCGCGCGAACTCGCGGCTCTCATCCGGACCTCCGACTGTTCGGTGATGCAGGCGACGCCCGCCACCTGGCGTGGGCTGGTGGAAAGCGGCTGGAAGGGGCGGGCGGATCTCAGGATCCTCTGCGGCGGCGAAGCGCTGCCGGGCGATCTTGCCGAGCAGCTGCTCACGCGCTGCGCCAGCCTCTGGAACGTCTACGGTCCGACCGAGACGACGATCTGGTCGACCGTGCACAAGGTGGCGCGCGGGGAGCGGCCCGTGCCCGTCGGGCGGCCGCTTGCCAACACGACCTGCTTCATCCTCGACAAGGCCGGCCGTCGCGTGCCGGTGGGCGTGCCCGGCGAACTCTTTATCGGTGGGGACGGGCTGGCCCGGGGCTATCACGGCCGGCCGGATCTGACTGCGGACCGCTTCGTTTCGATGCCCGCGGCGGGCGGCGCGAGGGTCTACCGCACGGGCGATCTCGCCCGCTTTCGCGGCGATGGATCGATCGAATGCCTCGGGCGAACCGACCATCAGGTGAAGGTGCGCGGCTTCCGCATCGAATGCGGCGAAGTGGAAGCGGCGCTGCAAACGCATCCGGGGGTCGCGGGCGCGGCCGTTCGCATCTGGCCCGACGCTTCGGGCGCGGCGAGCCTCGTCGGTTACATCGTGGCGCGGCAGGGAAGCGAACCGGAGCTCGCCGAGGTCAGGATGTTCCTGCGTCGCCTCCTGCCGGACTACATGGTCCCCTCGCGCCTGATGCGGATCGCCCAGCTGCCGATGACCCCGAACCGCAAGGTGGATCGCGATGCGCTGCCGCCGCCCGGCGGGGAAGGGCTCGGTGGAGAAGGGTCGGGCGGGGAAGAGCCCGGCGAAGGCGGGGCTGCGGCGGACGAGATGAGCGAGAAGGAGCGGCGCCTTGCCCGACTCTGGGCCGAAGTGCTGGGCAGGTCGATGGTCGGCCCGACCGAAAACTTCTTCGAACTCGGCGGCCATTCCCTTCTGGCGATGAGGCTGCTGAACCGCATCGAGGAGGAGTTCCGTTGCCAGCTTTCCATGGCCTCGATCTTCCATGCGCCGGACGTGCGCGGCATGGCGCTGCTTCTGGGCAGCGACGACGTGGCGGTGCCCCGCACCGTCAACATCCAGCCGAGGGGAAGCCGGCCGGCACTCTTCTGGCTGAATGCCGGGCCGAAATACCTGCCGCTTGCCCATGAACTCGGGGTGGACCAGCCGTTTTACGGACTGGAGCTGACCAAGGCGGAGATGGGGGGCTTTGTCGGCAGGGTGGAAGTGCACGACATCGCGGCGCACATGATCGAGGCGATACGCGCCGTGCAGCCGTCGGGTCCGTACTATATCGGCGGCTATTGCGACTGGGGCATTCCCGCCTTCGAGGTCGCCCAGCAGCTGATCGCCGCCGGGGAGACGGTGGGCCGGCTCTTCGTTCTGGATACGCCCAATCCGACGGTCATGGAGGAAACCAGCGCCGTTGCCGTCGATCTCAGCCGCTTCCGTTATCATCTGGGCGAGATGATGCGGCGGCGCGGACGCGAGCGCTGGGCCTATGGCTTCATACGGGCGCAACGCGCGGCGCGTCGCTGGCTCGGGCGGCTGCCGGTCGAAGCCACGGAAGAAGAGGTGATCGCCTTCGGCAACGAGATGGAGCGCAAGGTCCATGCCTATCGTCCCGTTTCCTATCCCGGGGATTTCGTTCTGCTGCAGCCGGAAAAGCGCGCCGACATCCTGAACTATACGGAGGGATGGCGAGGCATGATCCGCGGCGCTTTCGAGAGCTATTCCATTCCCGGCAGCCACGAGGAGATCCTGGAGGAAGACAATATTCGCCAGCTCGGCAGGGTGATCGCGGACTGCCTGCAGCGGTCGCAGACAGAAATCCCGATGCGCGGACAGGAAGCGGCGTGACGCGAAGCCGGCCCGAGATCCTGGTCCTCGCCTTTCCGCTCGACCCGGGTCCGGCGGAGACGGGGAGGCTCACGGCGCTTCTCTCACCGGAGGAGAGCGCGAGAGCCGGGAAATTCCGGCACTCAGACGACAGCCGACGTTTCCGGGTGCGGCGGGGCCGGGCGCGGGAAGCGCTGGGATTGCTGACGGACAGCGACCCGGGTCGCCTTGCCTTCGAGGTCGATGCCTTCGGCAAGCCCCGGCTTCGGGATTCAAACTGGCGTTTCAGCCTCTCCTCATCGCGCGAGCTCGGCCTGATCGCGCTCGCGGAAAGCGCGGAGGTCGGCTGCGACGTGGAATGGCGCGATCCGTCGTTTCCGTTCGGCGATGTGGCGGAGCGCTTCTTCTCGGCCTCGGAGCGGGCGGATCTTCAGGCGGTCGGGAGGGCGTGGAGACGCGAAGGCTTCTTCAACGGCTGGACGCGCAAGGAGGCCTTCGCCAAGGCGCGGGGGCTGGGCTTCTCGCTACCCTTCCAAAACTTCGACGTTTCCCTGCGGCCGGACGCTCCGGCGAGGCTCGGCGCGGGCTGCGACGGCTGGACGCTCCTGGCGTTCGAGCCGGCGCCGCTTTATCACGCGGCCGTCGTGGGCCCGGCCGGCGCCGTCTTTCGCGTCCTCGAAGGCCTCTCCGGCCTGCGTCAGCGGATCAGGCGGGCGACCGGGTTGCCCTTGATATCCACCACGACCTCTTCCGTGCGGGCGTAATCGTCTTCGAAACGGACGATGTCGTCCTCGCCGAGATAGGCGCCGGACTGCACCTCGATCAGGTTCAGCGGCAGCCTGCCGGGATTGGCGAGGCGATGCACGCAGCCGAGGGGCAGGAAGAGGGACTCGTTTTCCCGCAGCAGGATCTCCTCCTCGTCGCGCGTCACCAGCGCCGTGCCGTTCACCACGACCCAGTGCTCGGCGCGGTGGAAGTGCTTCTGCAGCGAGAGCTTCGCGCCGGGATTGACGGTGATGCTCTTGACCTGGAAGCGGTCGCCCTCGTGCAGGCACTGATAAGCGCCCCACGGGCGGTGAACGCGCCTGGAACCGATGGCGGATTCGTGGCCTTCCCGCTTCAGCCGCTCCACGATGCGCTTCACGTCCTGATCGTGCTCGCGGTCCGCCACCAGGACCACGTCGCCGGTCGCCACCACGATCAAATCCTTGACCCCCAGCGTCGCCACGAGCTGCCCTTCGCCGCGGATGTAGGAGCCGGAGGTTTCTTCGGCGATCACCTCGCCTGAAAGCACGTTGCCGTCGGCATCCTGCTCGCCGATCTCCCAGAGCGCCGACCAGCTGCCGACATCCGTCCAGGCGAAGTCGGAGGGCACGATGGCCGCGCGGTCGGTGTGCTCCATCACCGCGTAATCCAGCGAGATGGAGGGCGCCGTCATGAAGGCCTCGCGCCCCAGGCGCAGGAAATCGAGGTCGCGCGTGGCCGACTGCACGGCGGCGCGGCAGGCCTCGACCACCTTGGGCGCGAAGCGCGTCAGTTCGTCGATCAGCACCTTGGCGGGGCAGAGAAAGATGCCGCTGTTCCAGAGATAATCGCCGCTGGCGAGATAGTCTTCCGCCGTCGCGAGATCCGGCTTTTCCACGAAGCGGTCGACCTTCCGGACCTCGCCCTCGGGATCCAGCCGATCACCGGTTCTGATGTAGCCATAGGCCGTGGAGGGCGCGCTCGGGCGGATGCCGAAGAGCAGCAGCGAGCCCGTCGCGGCTGCGTCCGCCGCCTGGTCGAGCGCGGCCAGGAAGGCATCGACGTCGCTTACCACGTGATCGGCCGGCATCAGCAGCACCAGCGGATCGGCATGCTCCTTGAGGGCGAGCAGCGCCGCGACGGCCGCCGCTGCCGCCGTGTTGCGGCCGGACGGCTCCAGCACGATCTCCGCATCCTCGCAGCGGATGGTGCGAAGCTGCTCGGCGATCAGGAAGCGGTGCTCCGCGTTGGCGACCACCATCAGCCGGCCGAAACGCTCGGGGTCGCTGGCGCGCTTTGCCGATTGCTGCAGCAGCGTTTCCGTGCCGGTGAGGCTGAGAAGCTGCTTGGGATAGGTCTCGCGCGAAAGCGGCCAGAGGCGCGAGCCGGTGCCGCCGGAAAGAAGGACCGGAATGATCTTTGTGCCGGATCTGCTCATCGAAGGCTCCGTTCCGCAAGCCGGCCCTCGGGCCGGACGACCGGGAGTCCGGCAGCGGATTTCCCGGCCAGTCTAGTCGCTGGCGCATGCCGCACAACCTTTGACGAATGCACCTTACGGCGATCCTCTTCTAAGGCTTCCGGTCATCGGCCCTGTTCTTCCGTGCGGGCTCGATGCTCGCGGACGGAGACGTTCACATGCGTCGCGCGGCCCGCGCCCCAGCCGCAGAAGGCGGCGCCGGCCCAGAGCAGCACGAAGAAGATCGCAGAGGACGTGAAGCTTCCCATCCAGCCATGCAGCAAGCCCACCAGCAGCGGCCCCGTCGCGGCGATGAGGTAGCCGACCCCCTGCACCATGCCGGACAGATGTGAGGCGACGCGCGCATCGGGCGAACGCAGCACGATCAGCATCATGGCGATCGCGATCAGGCCGCCCTGGCCGATGCCCTGGACCACGGCCCAGAACCAGACGGTCCAGAGCGGAGCGAACAGGAAGCCGAGCAAACCGATCAACGCGACCGTGGGCAGCACCACGCAGATCAGCCGCTGGTCGCGGCCTCGCATCGCCAGATGCGGGACGAGCAGGCAGGTGACGACCTGCACCATCACGGAAACGGAAACGACAAAGCCGGCAGACGCGGCATCCATGCCGCGTTCCCGCAGGATCGGCGCGAGCCAGCCGAAGACGATATAGGCCAGCGCCGACTGAAGGCCCATGAACAGCGTGATCTGCCAGGCGAGCGGATCGCGCCATAGCCCCTCGATCCGATGGCTGACGGTCTGGTGCCCGCCCTGGGTCCGAAGGCTCTGCGGCACCCAGAGGAGGAGGACGATGACCGCCGGGATCGCCCAGACGGCCAGCGCTCCCGCCCAGGAGCCGCCGATCAGGCGCTGGATCGGCACGGTGAAACCCGCCGCGCAGGCCGCACCCGCGCAAAGCGCCATGGTGTAGAGGCCGGTCATCAGCGCGGCACGCGAGGCGAAGTCGCGCTTCACCAGCCCCGGCAGCAGCACGTTGCCCAGCGCGATCGCGAAGCCCGCGAAGAAGGTCCCGGCAAAAAGCGCCGGCACGGTGCCGAAGCCCCGCAGGCCGCTGCCGATCGCGATCAGGAGCAGCGCGCCGAGAAGCACGCGCTCCGCGCCCACGCGACGGGCGAGACCCGGCGCCAGCGGCGCGAACATCCCGAGGCAGAGCACCGGCAGGGTGGTGAGAATGCTGGCGGTCGCCGTGGAAAGCCCCGCCGACAGCATCACCTCCGGCAGGAGGGCGGAAAGGCTGGAGAACACCGGCCGCAGATTGAAGGCGATCAGCACGAGGCTTCCCCCCAGCACGAGGCGGCCGAGTGGGGTGGCGGCCGGGGTAGGCACCGGCGTCGGCTGGGCATCCGCCTCGGCATCCACGAGCTGCCCGGCCACGAGCTGCCCAGCGACGGGCGGCTGGCCTGTGCGCGCTGATGGAACGACGGAAGGCGGAACGTTGGGCATGGGCTCGAAGCTCGGGGAGGACGATTGCCTGTCCAGTAACGCTTGCAACGCCAAGATGCCACCGGCGAGGCTGCTCTGCGCTGTCGCGGCATCTAGATGGGATCTAGAGTTGACGCGGTTTCGGCACTCGCGCTAGCCTTCGTCCATGTCGCGGAAGGCCGAAAACGATCCGGACGAGAGCGCCGTCCCGCCGAGCGTGGCCGGGGCGACTGTGCTGCCGCGCGGGCTGATCCAGATGACGGTGAACGCCATGGGGCTTGCCATCGTCAGCGGGCGCTGGCCGCCGGGCTCGGCTCTGCCCTTCGAGGCGGAACTCGCCTCGGAGTTCGGCATCGGCCGCAACGCGCTGCGCGAAGCGGTCAAGGTGCTGGCCGGCAAGGGACTTGTGCGCACGGCGCGTCGCTACGGTTCGCGCGTCTGCGACCGCTCGGAGTGGAACCTGTTCGATCCCGATGTGCTGACCTGGCATCTGACGGACTCCCGCAGTTATGCCCGCTTCCTGCGCGAGCTTTCCGATCTTCGCGCCCTGATCGAGCCCGGCGCGGCGGCGCTGGCGGCGACGCAGGCGAGCGCTGGGGAGAAGGCACGGATCGTGGCGCTGGCGCAGTCCCTGCTGACGGCCTCGCCGGAGGAGTCGGTCGCCATCGACGTGGAACTGCATCTTTCGATTCTCGACGCCACGCATAACAGCCTGATCGCCGGCTTCCGCCATCCGCTGAGGATCCTGCTCGACGCGCTTTTCCAGACGAGCCTCGATTCCGTTTCCGGCGAGCATCGCTACGATCCGAACCCGGCGATCCATATCGCGCTGGCGACCGCGATCCAGGGCGGTCGCGCCGAGGAAGCCCGCTACATCTCCACGGCGATCACCGCGCGCGGCCAGCATGGTGCCAACGCGCTGGACCGGGACGCCTCCTTCTGGGTGAACCGGACGACGACGGCGGCGGACGGCGCGGCCGAGGGCGGCGCGATCGCAGGAACAAGCACAAGAACAACCGAGGAAACGCGATGAAGATAACCGCCATCAAGACGCTGATCCCATGGGTGGGCAGCCGCAACCAGCTGCTGGTCAAGGTGGAGACCGACGAAGGCATTCATGGCTGGGGCGAGTCCGGCCTGTCCGGGCGCGAGAAGGCGGTGGCCGGCGCGATCGAGCACTACCGCGAATTCCTGATCGGCCGCGATCCCATGCGCGCCGGCGCGCTGTGGCAGGAGATGTATCGCAGCCAGTACTTCGAGGGCGGGCGGGTGCTCACCGCCGCGATCGGCGCGCTGGACATCGCCTTCCACGACATCAAGGGCAAGGCGCTGGGCGTGCCCGTCTACCAGCTTCTCGGCGGCAAGCATCGCGACCGCGTGCCGGCCTTCGCCACCGCCCCGGCCGAGCCCGGCCCGGAAATGCTGGAGCAGGCCAGGATCCTGATGGAGGCGGGCTGGACCAGCATCCGCTTCGTGCCGGCCGGGCAGACCAGCCGCGACCTCTTCGAGCCGCGCGAGTCGATCGCCGCCACCGCGCCCTGGATGGTGCGCGCCCGCGAGGAACTGGGCGATGCGGCCGTTCTCGGCATCGATTACCACCACCGTCTCAGCGTGGCGGAAGCCGCGTCGTTCCTGCAGAAGATGCCGAAGGGAACGCTGGACTATGTGGAGGAGCCGATCCGCGACGAGGCGCCGGAAGCCTACGAGGCGCTCCGCCGCATGACGGACGTGCCCTTCGCCATCGGCGAGGAATTCTCCTCCAAGTGGCAGTTCCTGCCCTTCATCGAGCGCGACATCCACCAGTTCAACCGCGTCGATATCTGCAATGTCGGCGGCTTCACCGAGGCGATGAAAGTCGCCGGCTGGAGCGAGGCGCATTACGTCGACCTGATGCCGCACAACCCGCTCGGACCCGTCTGCACGGCCGCCAGCGTCCACATGGCGGCGGCGGTGCCGAACTTCGCCTGGCTGGAATGCCGCAACTCGCCGGTCGAGAAGCTCGGCTTCGACAATGGCGAGATCTTCCCCGGCCAGCCGCAGCTGGACGGCGCGGCCTATATCGTGCCGGACGCGCCGGGCCTCGGCGTGGAAGTCGACGAGGCCGCGATCCTCCGGCAGGAGTTCCGCTTTTCCGAGCCGCCGCATCTCCGGCGGAGGGATGGTTCCTACACCAACTGGTAACAACCGCCCGCAAGCCGGCGAAGACCGGCGGGGCCAACAGGGAGGCTGCCCGTGCGGGCAGATCAAGACATGTCGGATCAGGCAATCGGCGGTCGGCGGAGCGCGGTCTCCCCGGCACAGGCGAGCCGTACGCGCTATCTCATCGTGGCGCTGCTCTTCATCACGGGGGTGGTCAACTATCTCGACCGCACCAACCTCTCCATCGTGGCGCCTTCGCTTTCGAGCGAACTTCACGTCGATACGACCACGATGGGCTGGATCTTCTCAGCCTTCGGCTGGACCTATGCGGCCTTGCAGATCCCCGGCGGCTGGCTCGCCGACCGGGTTCATCCCAAGATCCTCTACCCGCTGGTCGTGCTGGTCTGGTCGATCGCGACCTTCAGCCTGGGTTTCGTCGGCGGGCTGACGAGCCTGGTGATCCTGCGCCTCGCGGTCGGCGCGTTCGAATCGCCCACCTACATCATGAACAACCGCATCGTGACGACGTGGTTTCCCGAGCGGGAGCGGGCCTCGACGGTCGGCATCTACACGTCCGCGCAATATGTGGGCCTCGGCTTTCTCACGCCCCTGCTGGTGTGGATGGAAGTGACCTATGGCTGGCGCTCGGTCTTCATCCTGACCGGCGCGCTCGGCCTCATCATGGCGCTGGTCTGGGCATTACTCTACCGCGACCCCGCGCGCTTCCGGGGCACTAATCAGGCGGAAGTGGACCTGATCCGCGAAGGCGGCGGACTGCCGGACCTCAGCGACCGCATCGAAGCGCGGCAGGCGGAAAAGAAGAACGCCTTCGTGTGGAGCGATCTCGGCATCGTGCTGTCGCGCCGCAAGCTCTGGGGCATGTATGTCGGCCAGTTCTGCATGCTGGCTTCCGCCAACTTCTTCCTGACGTGGTTCCCGACCTATCTCGTGAAGTTCCGCCACATGGACTTCATCAAGGCCGGTTTCTACGCCTCCGTTCCCTTTCTTGCGGGCTTCCTGGGTGTGCTGTTCTCCGGCTTTCTGTCGGACTTCCTGCTGCGCCGGGGCGCGACGCTGGCCACCGCGCGCAAGGTGCCGGTGATCGCCGGCGTCGTGCTCTCGATGGTGATCATCTGCGCGCAGTTCGTGGAATCGCCCGCCATGGTGATCCTGTTCCTGACGCTGGCCTTCTTCGGCACCGGGATGGCCTCGATCACCTGGTCGCTGATCTCCACGCTCGCGCCGGAGCGGCTGATCGGGTTGACCGGCGGCGTCTTCAACCTGTTCGGCGGCCTGTCCGGCATCGTGATCCCGATCGTCATCGGCTATCTCGTGCAGGGCGGCAGCTTCACGCCGGCCTTCGTGCTCTGCTCCGCCCTCGCCGCGGTGGCGGCCTTTTGCTACATCGTGGTGGTCGGCAAAGTGGAGCGCGTGCGGGAATAGCGCGCGGCAATTCCGGCCGGTTCGCCGGCCGGGATCTCGGTAGAGTTCGAGATACCCGTTCGTTTCCCAGTCGCTGAGATGGGAATGGAAGCGCCAGTTACAGCGCGCCGTTGCGGTGGTGCGGCATGCCGTCGTGCTGGGAGAGCTTCGTGGCGCTTCTTGCCGTCAACGAGGCTCTGGTCTCCCGTTTGCAGGAGAGCCGGGGAGCGGAGGCGCGCAAGCGCATGCAGAAGCTGGAGACCGTTCGGTCGAACCTTGCCGGGAGTGACGTTTCGAATGATCCGTGAGCCGATCATAATGGCCTGCACCTGCGAGATCGCCGGCCGCGTCCGGGGCAAGGGCTTTCCCGCCGCCGACCTGCCCTCGCGGCTGGAAAAAGGCGTCGGCTGGGTGCCCACCAACACCATGATCTCGGCGCTGGGGCCGATCGCGGACACGCCCTTCGGCGCGACCGGCGACATGATCCTCGTGCCGGACCCGACAACCGAGGTGAATGTCGACTTCGGTGACGGCAGCGTGCCGGAGCGCTGGTTTCTCGGCGATATCCGGCTGACGGACGGCACGCCCTGGGAGTGCTGCCCGCGCGAGTTCCTGCGCCGGGCGCTGCGTGACCTGGACGAGGCCGCCGGCCTCCAGCTCTTCGCCGCCTTCGAGCATGAATTCGTCTATTCCGGCGTGGAGGACAGGCCCGGCGCGCCCTACAGCCTCGACCTCTATCGCCGGCAGGGCGGCTTCGGCGAAACGCTTCTGGCGGCGATGCGGGCCGCCGGTGTGGAGCCGGATTCCTTTCTGCCGGAATACGGAGCACGCCAGTTCGAGGTGACCTGCGCCCCGGCGCTCGGCATGAAGGCTGCCGACGATGCCGTGAAGGTGCGCGAAATGGCGCGCGCGGTGGCGATCCGGCTGGGCCACCGCGCGACCTTCTCGCCGATCCTCGATCCCGAAGGGACCGGCAGCGGCGTCCACATCCATTTCAGCTTCCGCGACCGGGAGAGCGGGTCCGCGACCTACGATCCGGCGCGGCCCTTCATGCTGACGGAGACGGCCGGGCACTTCATGGCGGGCATCCTCGCCCATCTGCCCGCCATCGCGGCGATCACCGCGCCCTCGCCGGTTTCCTATATCCGGCTCCGCCCCGATCGCTGGGCGCCGACCTGGGGCTATATCGCGGACCGCGACCGCGAGGCGAGCCTCAGGATCTGCCCCGTCGTCGGCGGCACGAGCGAGGACGCCCGGCGGCGATTCAATGTCGAGTTCCGCCCGGCCGACGCGGCGGCGAGCCCCTATCTGGCGCTGGGCGTGCTGGTCCATGCCGGCGTGGACGGCATCCGGCGCAGGCTGAAGCTGCCGGATCTCGACGGGATCGCCGCGATGGATGCGGCGGAACGGGAGGCGGCGGGTATCCGCCGGCTGCCGCAATCGCTGGCCGAGGCGCTGGACGAACTAGAGGCCGACGCGGGGGCGAAGAACTGGTTCGGCGCGATCTATCTCGATGCCTATCTGAGGCACAAGCGGGCCGAGATCGGCATGGTCGCGGGCCTGGACGAGCGAGCGCAGTGCGATCTTTACGCCGAGAGCTACTGAGGGGAGCTATTGGGGGGAACGATGGGCAAGCGCCATCCAGTCCGCGGCGTCCATCAGCCGGCAATAACCGCGAAAGAGGTCGAGCGCCTGCGCGTGGCGGGCGTGGGTGTTCGCCATGCAGGTATCCGCGAGGCAGGTGACGTAGAAGCCCCGGTCCGCCGCATCCTTGACGGTATGGTCGATGCACTGGTCGGTGAGAAAACCGGTGACCACCAGATCGGTGATGCCGATATTGCGCAGGAGATACTCGATATTCGTGGAGTTGAAGAGGCTGGAGGAGGTCTTGGGGATCACCATCTCGTCGGCCTCCGGCGCGATGGCGTCCAGAACCTGCGCCTCCCACGAGCCTTTGGCGACAAAGAAGTCGGAAAGCTTGTAGTCGAGGCTGCGGTCGCGGCCGTCGCGGGTGAAGTTCTCGATGACGGTGTAGATCACCTCCACGCCGCGCGCGCGGCAATGGGCGATCAGCCGTCGCAGGTTCGGGATCACCCGGTCGCGCGCCGCCTCGAAGAATTCAGGCCGGACAGCCGCCTGCGCCTCGTTGAAGGTGAGGTTCTGCACATCCACGATCAGCAGCGCCGTCGTCGCGGCATCCACGATGCGCTCGCGCGTCAGCCCGCGATCCCGGGCGCGGATGTCAGGTGCCTCACTCATTCACGCTCTCCCGCTGCCCGTTTTCCGAAGATCCGGCCGCTCTCACACCCGACCATGGACGGAGCGGCTCTTTTCCATGCAAGTCTTCGCCGAATTCCGCTTTGAAGGACAGATCATGGCCGATCCGAATACCCAGTCGCTGCTTGCCCCGGACGAACCCGCGCCGGTCATGGTGGAGCATGAAAACGGCGCTTCGCATTTCTTCCTGACCTCCGACCATGCCGGGCGGCTCATGCCGCGAAGCGTCGGGGACCTCGGCGTGCCCGAAAGCGAACTCGGGCGCCACATCGCGTGGGATATCGGCATCTGGAACGTGTCGAAGCTGATGGCCGATGCCTTCGACAGCTTCCTCGTCGGCCAGCGTTATTCCCGCCTCGTGATCGACTGCAACCGCGACCCATCGGTCGCGAGTTCCATGCCGGAAATCAGCGAGGAGACGGTCATTCCCGGCAATGTCGGTCTCAACCCCGGGGACCGGCAGGCGCGCATCGACGCCCTGTTCAAGCCCTACCACAATCGCATCACCGGGGAGCTGGATGCCCGCAAGGGCGCCGACCGGGAGACGGTGCTGATCTCGATGCACAGCTTCACGCCGGTCTTCAAGGGCTTCCAGCGCCCCTGGCATGTCGGCATTCTTTATAACCGCGACGACCGGCTGGCGAAGATCGTCATGGACCTGCTGGAGCGCGAAACCGGTCTCGTCGTCGGCGACAACGAGCCTTACCAGGTCAGCGATCTCACGGACTACACGGTGCCGGTTCACGCCGAGCGGCGCGGTCTGCCGCATGTGGAGGTGGAAATCCGGCAGGATCTCATCACCGACGAGGCCGGGCAGCGCGAGTGGGCGGAGCGGTTCATCCGCATCCTGCCGCAGGCCTATGAGCGCTTTGCCACCGACCATCCGATCTGATCCCCGAGCGAGGCACCCGACATGACGCACCTGACGACCCGCGACGTTCCCGTCGAGATCCCGCACACGACGCTGCTCTTCATCGACGTGCAGAATTTCTGCGCCATCCGCGAGGGTGGCGAGTTTCGGGATCTCTCGCCGGCGGAGTTCGACGAAAAGCTCGGCTACTTCTTCGATGAAATGGAGAACCGCGTCGTTCCCAACATGCAGCGTCTGCAGGCGGGCTGCCGCAAGGCGGGTATCGAGGTCATGTACACGCTGATCCGCAACCTGACCCAGGACGGGCGCGATCGCAGCCTCGACTACAAGATCACCGGTTTCAACGTGCCGCCCGATTCATGGGACGGGCAGGTGATCGAGGCGATCCAGCCGCTGGACGACGAGATGGTGATCCCGAAAACCTCGTCCAACGTCTTCGTTTCCACCAATATCGACTACATCCTGCGCAACCTGCAGACCAAGTATCTGGTGGTCGCCGGGATCGTCACCGACCAGTGCGTGGAAGGCGCGGTGCGCGACGCGTGCGACCTAGGGTATCTCGTAACGCTCGTGACGGATGCCTGCGCGACCTACAGCCAGGAGCGTCATGACAATTCGCTCCGGGCCATCAAGGGCTATTGCCGCCAGCGGACGGTGGACGCGCTGCTGGCAGAGATCGGCGGCGGGCTGGAAAGCTGACAGCACGAGCCCGGCCTAAGCGGCCGGGCTGCGCCGCTCCGCGAGCAGAACGTGGTCGCAGGCCATGACGACCTCGCCGCGCTGGTTCATCACCCGGCAGGTTTCCACGATCCGGCCATGGTTGGGCCGCTTCGGGTCGTCCTCGACCGCCGAGACCGTCAGCACGGTGTGGATCGTGTCGCCGATGAAAACGGGTTTCGGGAAGCGCAGCCGCTCGTAGCCATAGGTGAAGGCGTGCGGATTGATCTCGCTCGCCGTCAGCCCGATGCCGATGGCGAAGGTCATCGTTCCATGGGCGATCCGTTGTCCGAACGGCTGCGTCTTCATGAACTCCGCATCCATGTGATGCGGGAAGAAATCGCCGGTGTGGCCGGCATGAACCACGAAATCCGTCTCGGTGATGGTGCGGCCGGTGGTGTGGCGTTCCTCGCCGGTCTCGTAGTCCTCGAAGAAGCGGGGGCGTTCCATGTTCAGTCTCCGTCGGATGCGAGGGCGAGGTCGCTGAAGCTCTCGCGATAGAGGCGATTGAGGTCGGCGATCACGGCCGCGCCGTCTTCGCGCGCCTTCAGCCCCGCGTTCAGCCGTTCGGAAGCCGCGTGCTGAAAGGGCATGTAGCCGTTGTGGCGCGGGCGGAGGTACGAGCCTTCCAGCGTTTCCCGGGTGGCGCGATAGAAGTTCGCGACCCGCTGGTTGACGGCCTCGTCCTCCCAGGCATCCGCATGGCCCGGCTGGCCGCCCGCGCCGGCATAGGGCCCGCGCTGCGCGTCGCCGCCGGCAACGAAATAGGCGAAATCGGTGGCCTCCTTCCGGTGCTCCGACCGGGCGGAAACCGCGATGCCCGTGCCGCCCAATGCACCGCCAACGGGACCGGACGATCCGACTGCCGGGATGTTGGCGAAGGCGACGCGCGCCGGGCGGAAGCCATCGAGGGAATAGCTGACATAGCCATAGATCAGCGGCGCGCAGGCGATAGGCGAGGCGGCCTCGCCCATGCGCTCCAGCACGGCGATCGGGTCCATCTCGAAACAGGAGGGATCGACCAGATCCGCGATCTCCCGCAGGAGATCGAAGACGCACTTGCCGTCCGCAGGCGCGATGAACTCGCGGCCGGCTTCACTGGCGCAGGGCGTGCCGGTGTTGGCGGCCAGCGTGAAGAAGCTCATCAGCGAATGGGGCGGGAGAAGCGGGATCAGCACCTTTCCCTCGCGGGAAAGCTGCAGCACCGCCTCCCAATCCGTCAGCGGGGAGGGAGTGAGATCCGGCCGCCATGCCTGCACCTGCGTCGCCGCGTCGATCGGGAAAGCCCACTGGTGCCCCTGCCAGAAATAACTGGGATAGGACGCGCCGACGCTGCCTTTCGCCATCGCCTCGCGCTCCGCTTCCCGGCCGGGCACGTCGAGTGGGGCGAGGCAGCCCTCTTCCGTGATCTGCCCGACATGGGGATGGTCGATGACGATAAGGTCATAGGCGCGGGCGAGCTCGTCCACGGGGAAGGACTCGAAATCCTGCAGCGAACGCTTGTCCCACCGGATGGCGACGCCGGTCTTCTCCCGCCAGCTCTCCGAGCAGGCGACCATCGGGTCATAGCCGCGCGGATGGCTCCAGGTCATGCCCTTCAGAATGATCGTCATGGCCGTCCCTCAGAGCCCGAATTCGCGGCGGATGGCGTCGCTCTGCTCGCCCACCAGGGGTGCTGCGCGCGAAACCGGCGGCCGCGCGCCGTCGACCCGGATGGGGCAGCGCGTGGTGAGGATGTGCACGTCGTCCTCCCGCTCCACCGTCTGCAGCATGTCGAGCGCCTTGAAGCCCTCGCTTTCCAGAAGCTCCGGCCATTGCAGCACCTTGGCGCACCAGATGTCGGCGGGCTCCAGCACGGAGAGCCAGTGGTCGGTCGTCTCGCGGGCGATGTGCTGGGCGAGGATCGCCTTGATTTCGTCGCGCGCTGTGAACCATGTCCTGGGATCGTCGCGATAGGGCGCGAGTTCCTCCACGCCCATGAGATCGGCGAGCTTGGCGATCGGCGTCATCGCGACGGCGAGGAAACCATCGCGCGTGGGATAGACGCCGTAGGGCGCCGAAAGATAGGCGTTGGCGTTGCGGAACGCGGCGCGGCGGGGCAGGCGGCGGCCGTCGTTCAGGTGCGTGGTCAGGAGTTCGAACTGGAAGTCGATCAGCGCTTCCAGCAGGCTCGTTTCCACATGGCTGCCCTTGCCGGTGACGCCCCGGCGAACCAGCGCGGCGAGAATGCCCTGCGCGATATTGGCGCCGGCGAGCATATCCGCGATGGAAAGGCCGAGCGGCACCGGGCCCTGTCCCTCGTCGCCGTTTAGCCACATCACGCCGGAGCGCGCCTGCGCAAGCAGGTCCTGCCCCGGCCGCTTCACCCACGGCCCTTCGTCGCCATAGCCGGTGATCGACGCATAGACGAGGCGGGGATTGATCTCGCGAACCGCGTCATAGCCGAGGCCGAGCCGCTGGATGACGCCCGGCCGAAAGTTCTGGATCAGCACGTCGGCCTTGCCGATCAGCGTCTTCAGCGCATCGAGGTCGGCTGGGTCCTTGAGGTCCAGCGCCAGGCTCTGCTTGTTGCGGTTGATCGCGTGGAAGAGCGTGGAATCGCCACCGATTTCCGTGTCGGAGAGATAGAGGCGGCGGGAGAGGTCGCCCCCGTCCGGCCGCTCGATCTTGATGACGCGCGCGCCCAGATCCATCAGCCGCAGCGACGCATAGGGGCCGGACAGGAACTGGCTGAGATCGACGATGACAAGGCCGGCGAGCGGCAGGCCGGTTTCTGCTGAGTCTGCTGACATGGAAGATCAGATCTCGCTGGGAATGCGGGAAGGAGCGGAATCGGGGCTGGTTGGAACCGGCATGGCGGGCAGGGCGCTGGAGCGGAAACATGCCTCGGCCAGCGCCATGGTGTGCCAGGCGTCCTCGACGGAGGTGACGAGCGCATCGTCCTCGCCGGCGGCGAAGCGCTGGAGGTTCGACATCGTGCCGATGAAGGCATCGGGGAACCAGCGGCCGGCCAGCGGCACCTGCCACCAGTGCTCGCCCTCCGGCCCGCGTTCGCCGCGCCGCGTCACCCAGACCTCGTCCGGCTCTCCCTCGGGATAGTTGAGGAGCAGGCCGAGCTTCACCATCGCGGCGCCCTCGGTACCCTCGAAGCGGAAGGAGGCGTCCTGGAATTTGCGGCCGAAATCGTGGTTGTGGTTGATCGACAGCGTGCAGCGCGCGTCGCCGCCGTAATCGATGATCGCCGAGGTCCGCGTTTGCGCCAGATCCGTCGAAGGGTGGCCGAGCGTGCGGGCATGAACGCCCGAGGGATTGCCCAGCATGGCGCGGATCGTGTCGAGATAATGAATGGAGTGAACCGCGATCTCGACGCGCGGCATGCCCTTGAGGAAGGGGAAGAGGTGCCAGGGCGTCACGAGGTTGAGGTGCACCTCCACGTCCACCAGCCGGCCGAGCCAGCCTCGCTGGAGCGCATCGGCGACGGCCAGCATCATCGGCGAGAAGCGGAGTTGGAAGTTCACGGCGGCTTTCAGGCGGCGCTCGCGGCAAAGCTTCAGGATCGCCGTCGCCTCGTCGAGGTCGCGGCCCATCGGCTTTTGCAAAAGGACGGCCGAGCCTTCCGGCAGGTGCGGCAGCACCTGGAGGTGAGCGGCGGGCGGCAGCGCGAGGTCGAAGACCGCGCCGGGCACCGCCAGCGCTTCGTCCAGCGAGGCGAAGCGGGTGAGGCGCCATTCCGAAGCGAGCTTTCCGGCGCGCCCGGCGTCTATGTCGTAGATCCCGGCGACGGGAAAGCCGGCCTTGCGATAGGCGGGCAGGTGGGCGTCACCGACGATGCCGCCCGCGCCCACGATGACGATCGGGCGCGGAGCGGAGGGGCGGGGCCACGCCTGTCGCAGCTCGTTCGGGTCGTCCACATGATCCTCCCGCGCCGAGTTGGATCAGCGCATATTCTTATTTGAAGGATATTTTCATTTGTGGGCGCTGAACGCAAGCCGCAATCGGGCGAGTTCAAGCCTCGCGATCAATCCACGTGGAAGACCTCTTCCATGGCCGCCCACCATTCGCCCTCCCGGCGCGTTTCCAGCGGCTTCTGGCAGGGCATGCAGACCGCCCACCATTCCTGCGTCTTCGGATCGGCCGCCATCCTTGCCATGTCGGCATCGTGGTCGGTGCCATGATATTCGTAGGTGCTGAAGAGCAGGTTCTCCGGCTCCTTCAGGTAGATCGTGTAATCGGCGATGTTGCAGGCCTTGATCATCGCCAGCACATCCGGCCAGACGGCCGCGTGCAGGCGCTTGTACTCGGCGATCTTTTCGGCGTTGACGCCGATCACGGCCCCGTATCTCTGCATCGCGTTTTCTCCCTTTGCCTTGTTCTTTATCGATCGGCCCGGAGCCGGTAGAGGCGTTCGGCATTGCGGCTGAAAAGCTGCTCCTGTTCCGCGCCGCTCGTCCCGGCGAGGAGGGCGCGCGTGGTCTCCACCCAGAGGCCGAGATCGGCGTTCAGCGTGCAGACCGGATAGTCGCTGCCCCAGACGACGCGGTCCCAACCGAAGCAGGCGATCGTGTGCTCCACCCAGGGGCGGAGATCGTCGAGGCTCCAGTCCGGGCGGGCATAGGCCGAGATGCCGGAGATCTTCACCGCCACGTTCGGCAGCTCCGACATGTGACGAAGGTCGTCCGCCCAGGTGTCGAAGTCGTCGCCCTCGATATCCGGCACGCCGCAATGGTCGAGGATGAACTGCACGTCCGGGCAGCGCGCCGCGAGATCGCGTCCCACCGGCAGCTGGCGGGCCAGCACGCAGAGATCGAAGGTGAGCTCGTGCGCCGCGATCCGGTTCAGGTTCTCCGCAAAGAGCGGCGTCTGCGAAAGCTCGTCCGGCGAGGTATGCAGGATGCGGCGGAGGCCTTTCACGCCGGGGATCGCGGCGAGACGCTCCAGTTCTGCGGCGAAATCCGCGTTTTCCGGGCGGCAGGAGGCGACAGCGCCGGCAATGCGGGGATCGAGGCCGGTAACGAAGCGCGTTTCCGCCTCGCGGTCCTCCTCGACGACGTCCACCTCGATATGGAGCGCCGCCGCGATGCCCGCCTTTTCCGCCTGCTCCCAGTAATCGGGGAATGAAAACGGCCGGTTCAGCGCAGGCACGTCGGTCAGCCACGGATAGGCGAAGCGGTCGGGATAGACGAGATGCAGATGCGTATCGATGATGCGCAAGATTTCCTCCCGGGGCCTCGCCCCTGATTGTCGTGCCGGGGGTTCCCCCCGATCGTTATGTCTTCGTGCCGCCGGACGCGGCGGAGATTTCGGTGGCGGCTGCCAGCAGGATGTTCAGCACCGCGTCGGCATCCAGAGCCTCGCTCGTATCGAGCCGATGCAGGAACGGGCAGGTCAGCACGGCGATGACGCCGCCGAGCGGTCCGAAGATCGGCACCGACAGGTTCTGCACCGCCGAGATCTGCTGGCTGTCGTGGATCTCGTAGCCGTCGCGGCGAACCCGCTCCAGGATATCGCCCAAGTCGTCCGGCGGCATCTCGTTGGGCATCGGATCATGCTCTTCCTGCATCAACCGCCGTTCGTCCGGCGTGGCGAAAGCGAGGAAGACGTGGCCGGAACCGGTATTGTTCAGCCCGATATGCGAGCCCGTGCGGATGGCGAGACTCCAATAGCCGGGCGGATCGACCTGGGCCACGACCACAAGGGCGCCGCGGTCGAAGACCACGAGATGCGCGGCCTGCTCCGCCTCCCGCGCGAAGCGGCGAAGCACCGGCAAGGCATGCGAGACGAGGCGGCGCATCGGCGCGTGGCGATGCGCCAGCACGAATATCTTCAGCGTCAGCTCGTAGCGGTCGGCCTGCGTGCGCACGACGTAGCTTCGCCGCACCAGCCGGTCGAGCATCCGGTAGATCTCGTTGGGCGTGCGCTCCAGCGCCTTGGCGATCTCCGCCTGCGACAGGCCTTCCTCGGTCTCCGCCAGGAGTTCGAGAATATCCAGCCCCTTGTCCAGCGCGGGGGCGCGGTAGCGCTCTCCCGCATCAACGTCCGTCATCTCTCAATCTCTCTTCTGGCGGGCGCAATGCCCCTCGACCGGAACAGTCAATGTGACCATTGACCGGCGAAGTTCAATTGTGCTTACCTGCGAATTGAAGTTTCAAATATGGAAAGAGCGCCGTCAAGCAAAGGCGCCGAAACTTCGTCAGGGAGGATACGCTAATGCGTCCGAGATTTAAGGCGTTGCTGCTCGCCTGCGCGGCTCTTGCCGGCGGCATGAGCCTGGCCCATGCCCAGGAAGGTTACGGCAAGTTCGACGGCTATACCCTCAAGGTCAAGCTGATCGGCGGCACGCAATACGAGAAGCTCTACACCCGCATTCCCGAATGGGAGAAGCTGACGGGCGCCAAGGTCGACATCGTCTCGTCCAAGAACCATTTCGATCTCGACCGCGAGATCAAGCAGGACATCGCGTCCGGTTCGATCTCCTGGTGCGTGGGCTCCAACCACACCAGCTTCGCGCCGCAATACGGCGACCTCTATGTCGACCTGAAGCCGCTGATCCCGGCCGAAACGCTCGCCGACTACGTGCCGGCGACGCTGAAGGCCTCCGAGGTGGACGGCCGTCTGGTGCAGCTGCCGCGCGTCACCGACGTCTCCAACCTCTATTACAACAAGGACGTCTACGAGAACCCGGACATCAAGGCCAAGTACAAGGCCAAGTTCGGCACGGATCTCGCGCCGCCCAAGACCTACGACGAGTACAAGCAGCAGGTCATTTTCCTCGCCAATCCGCCGAACCTCTACGGCACGGCCTTCCCCGGCAAGGACGAGGGCATGACCGGCCGGTTCATGGAACTGGTGCGCGCCAATGGCGGCGACATGTTCGACGACAAGTGGAACCCCACCTTCAACTCGCCGGCGGGCGTCGCCGCGCTGCAATGGTTCGTCGACATCTACAAGGCGGGCGCGGTGCCGGCCGGCACGGTGAACTATACCTGGGACGATATCGGCCAGGCCATGGCGGCCGGCACGCTGGCGATCGACCTCGACTGGCCGGGCTTCGCCGCGTTCTTCAACGATCAGGCCTCGTCCAAGATCGCCGGCAAGGTCGGCTTCGCCCTCGCGCCAGTGGGGTCCTCCGGCAAGCGCGGCGGCTGGTCGGGCTCGCACTCCTTCTCCGTCACGCAGGCCTGCGACAACAAGAAGGCCGCTGTCAGCTTCATCACCTTCATGACGAACTACGATTCGGAAATGATGGAGGCCCGCGCCGGCAACCTGCCGACCCGGACCAAGGTCTTCGCCGATGTGGAGAAGGAATTCCGCGACAAGGGCAACACCTACATGGCCGAGATGTTCGGCACGTGGGAAAAGTCGCTTGAGACCGCGCGCACGCCGCCGCTGATCCCGCAGTGGATCGAGGTCTCCAACGTGCTGTGGCCGCAGTTGCAGGCCGCCATCGTCGGCCAGAAGACGCCGAAGGAGGCGCTCGATAAGGCCGCGTCCGACGCTCACGACATCATGGAAGACGCCGGCCTCCTCAAGTAGGAGCGGCATCCGAGACGGGCTGCCCGGAAACCGGGCGGCCCCCTGGCCTGGCAGCACCCCTTTTCCGCGCCGGCCCCGACTTTCCCGATTGCCCATTTCAGTCCACGACCGATTACGGGATTTCCGATGCTTCGTTCGCCGCGGGCGATACCCTATCTCTTGCTGCTGCCATCGATCGTCGTGATCGCGGCGGTCGTGCTGGTTCCCGTGCTGGTCTCGCTCTGGTCCAGCTTCACGCCCTACAATCTCACCCGCCCGGCAACGCTCTTCACCTTCGTCGGCTGGCGGAACTATCAGCGGCTCTTCGCCAACGCCGATTTCTGGTGGGCCTTCGGCCGCACGCTGGTCTTCGTCACGGTCGCGCTGAACCTCGAGCTCGTCTTCGGGCTGGCGCTGGCGCTCCTCGTCAACCGCGTCACGACGGGCCGCAAGACGATCCGCACCATCATGATGTTCCCGATGATGTTCTCCCCGATCCTCGTCGGCTTCCAGTTCAAGTACGTCTTCAACGATTCCGTGGGCATCCTGAACAACGCGCTCTTCAGTCTCGGCTTGATCACCCGGCCCATTCCCTGGCTGGTCAACGGGGCGCTGGCCAATTTCTCCATCCTCGCGGCCGAGATCTGGATGTCGACGTCCATCTTCGCGATCCTCCTGCTTTCCGGCCTCTTGGCCTTGCCGCAGGACCCGATCGAGGCGGCCAAGGTCGACGGCTGCAACCCGGTGCAGGTCTTCCGGCACATCACCCTGCCGTTCCTGATGCCCTTCATCTACATCGCCATGACCATCCGCTCGCTGGATGTCGCGCGGGCCTACGACATGGTGCGCATCATGACGAATGGCGGACCGGCGGGACGCACCGAGCTCCTGTGGACGCTGATCGCGCGCGTCGGCTACCAGAACTCGCAGATGGGGATGGCCAACGCGATGGGATACGTTTCCATCCTCACCTCCATCGCCTTCACCTTCTATTTCTACCGCAAGCTTTCCCTGTCCCGCCGCTACATGGGAGGCGCGGAATGAGCGCCCGCATGATCGAGCAGCCCTGGCAGCGCTGGGCGATCCGCTTCGCCCTGTTCGTCGCGCTGGCCATCCTCTGCATTCCCGGCCTGTGGGTCGTGCTGACGGCGTTCCGGCCGAACGTGGAGATCATGGCGCGCCCGCCGGTCTGGATCCCGCAGCACCCGACGCTGGATAATTTTCGCCGTATCTTCGGCCTGCTTCCCGCCGAACAGCAGGGCCTGCCGGTGGCGGATTACTTCCGCAACTCGCTGGTCATCTCGGTGACCTCGACGATCATCGCGATCCTGGTCGGCATGATGGGCGGCTACGCCTTCGCCCGCTTCCGCTTTCGGGGCAAGAAGGCGATGTTCCTCGGCTTCATGCTGTCGCGCACCGTGCCCGGCATCGCGCTGTCGCTGCCGCTCTTCATCGTGTGGAGCCGCCTCGGCCTGATCGACACCAAGATCGGGATGATCGTGATCTATCTGGCGATCAACATCCCCTTCACGATATGGCTGACGGACGGCTTCTTCCGGCAGATCCCGGTGGACCTTTCCGACGCCGCGCAGATCGACGGCTGCACGCGCTGGCAGGCGTTCTGGAAGATCGAGTTTCCGCTGGCCCGATCCGGCCTGGCCTCGGCCGCGATCTTCGCCTTCCTCACCTCGTGGAACGAATACGCGCTGGCGGCGCAGATCACCCGGACGACCAACGCCAAGACCATGCCGGTGGGCCTGATGGACTTCACCGCGCAGTTCACCGTCGACTGGGCGGGGATGTCCGCCATGGCGGTGCTCATCATCATCCCCGCCTTGATCCTCACATTCATCGTGCAGAAGCACCTGATCGCCGGCCTCACCTTCGGCGGCGTCAAGGGATAGACATGGCCGAAGTTCATCTCAGCAAGGTCGTCAAGCGCTATGGCGCGCTGGAAATCGTCCACGGCATCGACCTCGATATCGCGCATAACGAGTTCGTCGTCCTCGTCGGCCCGTCCGGCTGCGGCAAGTCCACCACGCTGCGCATGATCGCCGGGCTGGAGGAAATCTCCGGCGGCACGATCAGCATCGGCGACCGGGTGGTGAATTCGCTGCCGCCGCGCGCCCGCAACATCTCCATGGTGTTCCAGAACTACGCGCTCTACCCGCACATGACGGTGCGGGAAAACCTCGGCTTCGGGCTGAAGATCGCCAGGCAGAGCCCGGCCGTGATCGAGCAGCGCGTCAACGAGGCCGCCGACATCCTCGGCCTTTCCCCGCTAATGGACCGGCTGCCGGCGAACCTTTCCGGCGGCCAGCGCCAGCGCGTCGCCATGGGCCGCGCTATCGTGCGCAACCCCGACGTCTTCCTCTTCGACGAGCCGCTTTCCAATCTCGACGCCAAGCTGCGGGGGCAGATGCGCGTGGAGATCAAGAAGCTGCACCAGCGGGTGAAGACCACCGTGGTCTACGTCACCCACGATCAGGTCGAGGCGATGACGCTGGCGGACCGCATCGTCATCATGCGCGACGGCCATATCGAGCAGGTCGGCACGCCGATCGATCTCTTCGAGCGCCCGGTCAACACCTTCGTCGCGGGCTTTATAGGCTCCCCGCCGATGAACCAGCTGGAAGCGATGATCGGCAGCCGGCCCGCCGGGCCGGTCGCGGTTCTGGCCGACGGAACAGAGCTGCCGCTGCCGCCGGAATTCGCCGGGCGAGTAACGGCGGACCAGGCGGTGATCGTCGGCTTCCGGCCGGAGAATCTGTATCCCGCCGGCCACGGCATTCCGGCCGCCGGCCAGACGCTGGACATGGATCGGACGGTCTCGCTGTCGGAGCCTCTCGGGACGGAGACGATGCTGTTCCTCGATTTCGGGGGCAGGGAAGTGCAGGCCAAGATGCTGAACCCGCGCCTCGTCGCGCCCGGCGAACGCATGCCTTTCAAGCTCGACCTCGGCCATCTTCATGTCTTCGACCGCGCCAGCGGCAAGAGCCTGCGCGCCTGAACGCGCCAATCATCCGAAGGAGAACACCATGGGCACTCTCAGCGGCAAGGTTGCGCTGATCACGGCGGCGGCGCAGGGGATCGGGCGTTCGACGGCC
>NZ_FOFG01000022.1 GCF_900110915.1 Faunimonas pinastri | reverse complement strand
GCTGCTGATCACCGCCGGCCAGGCTTCGGACAAAACCGCCGTTCCGGACCTGCTGGTCGGCCTGCCCGCAGCCGGAGCACTCGTTGCGGACCGCGGTTATGACAGCCGCGCTATCCTCGATCCTGTCGCCAAAACAGGTGGACAGGCGCATATCCCCACCCAGAGCCGGGTCCGTGTGCAGCGCTCCGTTGAGCCAGCCCTCTACCGCCGGCGCAACCTCGTGGAGCGGTTCTTCTGCAAGCTCAAACACTTCCGCCGTGTCGCAACGCGCTTCGACAAGCTCGCCCGAAACTTTCTCGCAGCCCTCCTGATCGCCTCAACACGCCTATGGCTGAGAGCTTATGAGTCTACGACCTAGTGCGCCTCGTCCCAGTTGCTTGCCGCGCGCGCGTCCACCTGCAGCGGCACGCGCAGGACCACCGCAGGCTCGGCGGCCTTTTCCATGATGCGGCGGACGACGGGGAGCGTGGTGTCCACTTCCGCCTCCGGCACCTCGAAGATCAGTTCGTCGTGCACCTGCAGCAGCATCTTGGCGGAGAGCTTCGCCTCCTCCAGCGCGTCTTCCATGCGGATCATGGCGCGGCGGATGATATCGGCGGCCGTGCCCTGGATCGGCGCGTTGATCGCGGCGCGCTCGTTGAAGGCGCGGACGTTGGGCTGCGAGGAGCGGATATCGGGATAGTGCGCGCGCCGCCCGAACAGCGTTTCCACATAGCCGTTGTCGCGGGCGAAGCGCTTGGTGTCTTCCATGTAGTCGCGGATGCCGGGGAAGCGCTCGAAATAGCGCTTGATGTAGTCCCCCGCCTCGCCGCGTCCGATCGCCAGCTGGTTGGCGAGGCCGAAGGCGGAAATGCCGTAGATGATGCCGAAATTGATCGCCTTGGCGCGGCGGCGGACGGACGGGTCCATGCCTTCCACCGGCACGCCGAACATCTCCGACGCCGTCATGGCATGGATGTCGAGCCCATCCTCGAAGGCGCGGCGAAGCTGGGGGATCTCCGCCATGTGGGCCAATACGCGAAGCTCGATCTGGCTGTAATCGGCGGAGACCAGCTTGTTGCCGGGCTCGGCGATGAAGGCCTTGCGGATCTCTCGCCCTTCCTCCGTGCGCACCGGGATGTTCTGCACGTTGGGCTCGGAGGAGGAGAGCCGTCCGGTCGTGGTGGAGGCCAGCGAGAAGGAGGAATGGACGCGGCCGGTCTCGCGGTTGATGTAGGTCGGCAGCGCGTCGGTATAGGTGGATTTCAGCTTGGTGAGCTGGCGCCATTCCACGATCTTGCGGGGCAGCGCATGGCCTTCAGCGGCGAGGTCGTCCAGCACCTTCACGTCGGTGGACCAGGCGCCGGTCTTGGTCTTCTTGCCGCCGGGAAGACCAAGCTCGCCGAAGAGAATGTCGCCGAGCTGCTTGGGCGAGCCGATGTTGAACGAGCGGCCCGCCATCTGGAAGATCTCGGCTTCCACGCCCGCGGCCTTCTGAGCGAAGGTGCCGGAAAGGCGCGACAGCATCTGCCGGTCGACCTTGATGCCGCGGCCTTCCATGCGCGCCAGCACCGGCACCAGCGGGCGCTCCAGCCGCTCGTAGACGCGGGTGAGCTTTTCCGCCGCCAGACGCGGCTTCAAAACGCGCCAGAGCCGCAGCGTCACGTCCGCATCCTCGGCGGCGTAGCAG
The DNA here is from genome assembly GCF_900110915.1 of Faunimonas pinastri. GTDB lineage: Bacteria > Pseudomonadota > Alphaproteobacteria > Rhizobiales > Afifellaceae > Faunimonas > Faunimonas pinastri. The sequence continues at coordinate 30,632 of NZ_FOFG01000022.1, read as the reverse complement.
GTGGCGTCCTTGATCCCGACCCGGTCGAAGGTCTTGGCCTTGCCCGCCGCCGTCACCTGCTTGAAGGCTATCGGCTTGTGGCCGAGCACGCTGTCGGAAAGCCCGTCCATGCCGTGGCCCATGCGGCGGCCGGCATCCAGCGCGTAGGACATCAGCATGGTGTCGTCGTGCGGGGCGATGCGGATGCCGTGGCGCGACAGCAGCAGCCAGTCGTACTTGATGTTCTGGCCGATCTTCAGCACCGACGGCTCTTCCAGAAGCGGCTTCAGCCGCGCCAGCGCCTCGGCGATTGGGATCTGCTCCTTATGCAGCCCGCCATTGCCATCGGCATGGGCGAACATGTCGTCCTCGCCCGATTTGTGGCCGAGCGGGATGTAGCAGGCATGGTTCGGCTGGATCGCCAGCGAGACGCCGCAGAGCTCCGCCGACATGGGATCGAGACTGGTCGATTCCGTATCGACGGCGACGACCCCATGCTCGCGCGCGGCCAGGATCCAGTCGTCGAGATCCTCCAGCGTGCGGACGCAGTGGTAGCCTTCCACGTCGACCTTCGGCTCCGGCGCCTCCGCCTTGCGCCGTTCCGCCAGCATGGCGGGCGAGCCCAGCACCGGGCCGGTGGCGAGCGCCTGCAGCGGACGCGCCGAGGCGGACCTGCCCGGAGCTTTCGCCGCGCCGCTTTCGCCGGCGGGCGGAATATCCGACGCTTCCGGCAGGTCCGGCCCGTGCGGCCGGGTGGTGCCTTCCTTGCCGGACCAGCCCTCGATCACGAGATCCGCCGGTTCGACCGCATCCGGCACCGCGCCCGTCTTCTCGGCGATGCGGCGCGTGAGCGCCGCGAATTCCATGGCCTTGGAAAAGGCGACCGCGCGCGGGCCGTCCACGGCTTCCACAGCGAGATCGCCGATCGCCACGTCGAGCGGCACGTCCGGGCAGAGCGTCACCAGTTTGCGGGAAATGCGCGCCTGCTCGGCGAACTGAACGAGGTTTTCACGTCGCTTCGGCTGCTTGATCTCCGGCGCGCGGGCCAGCAGCGTATCGAGATCGCCATATTCGTCGAGGAGTTGCGCCGCCGTCTTGGCGCCGATGCCGGGCACCCCCGGCACGTTGTCGACGCTGTCGCCGCAAAGCGCCTGCAGGTCGATCATCTTCTCCGGGCCGACGCCGAACTTGGCGCGCACGTAATCCTCGCCGATGACGACGTTCTTCATCGTGTCGACCATGATCACGGTCGGCCCGAGCAGCTGCATCAGGTCCTTGTCGGAGGAGACGATGGTGGTGCGCGCGCCGGCCTGGCAGGCCTGCCGGGCATAGGTCGCGATCAGGTCGTCAGCTTCCCAGCCCTTCTGCTCAACGCAAGCGAGATTGAAGGCGCGGGTCGCCTGCCGGATGAGGCCGAATTGCGGGATGAGATCGTCCGGCGGCGACGGCCGGTGCGCCTTGTAGTCGGAATAAAGCTCGTTCCGGAACGTCTTGGAGGAGAAGTCGAAGATCACCGCGAAGTGCGTCGGCTCGTCGTGCTGCCCGGTCGGGCCTTCCTGCAGGAGCTTCCAGATCATGTTGCAGAAGCCGGCGACGGCGCCGACCGGCAGCCCGTCGGACTTGCGCGTCAACGGCGGCAGCGCGTGAAAGGCGCGGAAGATGAAGGCCGAGCCGTCGACAAGGACGAGGTGATCGCCCTCCCCGATGCCGGTGACCGGCGAACCGGCGGAGGTGGAGGCGGGAGCGGCTTCGGAGGCATTGGACATGGCGGGACATTTGCCCCCTTGCCCGGCTTTTTCAAGCAGAGCTTTCGCCCGCGACCCTGCCCCTCGGGCCGCCCCTGTTCACCCGGTCGTCATTCCGCCGGCGAAAGGCTCGCCTTTTGCCGCAGATACGGCCCCTCGATGCGCGCCCAGTCAGGCCGCACGAAGAGGAAGGTGCCCCAGCCGCTCCAGCGCACCAGCCGGTAGAGGATCACCGGCACGACGATGCCGCACAGCGTCACCAGCACGCAGATCGTCCCGATATCGGTGATGATCCCGCTCTTCAGCAGGATCGCGCGGCTGACCGCCATGGGCAGGAAGAAGGCGAGATAGACCACGATGGAATTCTGGCCGAGATAGTTGAGCGGCCGGATCGCCGCCGTCCGAGAGAGCAGGACCGAGACCGTCACCACCGCCAGCGCGCCGGCCAAGCCGAGGCCGAGGCTGACGAAGGGCAGGTCCGGCCAGCCCGCGAAGACGATCGCGCCATGCACCAGCGCCCAGGCGAGGAACAGTCCGGTTCCGGCCAGCGGATGGCGCCCAAGCGCCGCGGCATAGCGGAAGACGGCATCGGCGAAAACGTAGCCGGTGTAGAAGTAGATGAACTTGCTGGCGAACTCGTCGATCAGCACCGAGCCGGTATTCACGTGCAGGATCTCCAGCGCCGCGCCGGCGATCCACACGGCCGGCCACGGCACATGCCGCAGGAGGCGCGTCACCACCAGGAAGAGGGCCAGGTGGTAGATGAACCAGAGCGTGCCCCAGGGTTCGATGAAGGCCCTGAGATATTCGGCACCAAGCCCGGACCAACCCTCGTCCGCGATCATGCCGGGCGCCTTGAAGGCGAACTGGATCGTCAGCCACAGCACGTAGAAATAGGCGAAATGCAGCACCTTCCGGTCGAGATAGAGCCGCCACGGGCTGTCGATGCGGTGGGCGAGAAACAGGCCGGCGATCATGAAGAAATCGGGCATGCGGAAGGGGCGGGCGAACTCGACGACGTAGTGCATCCAGCCGGTTGCGTCGGCGGCTTTCTCGACGCCCAGAGTGGAATGCATCATCACGACCATGCAGATGCAGAAGCCCTTGGCCACATCCACCCAGCTTACGCGTCCGGCCATTGTCACCGCTCCGTCCGATTGTTTCCCAATACCACTTTCGCCGGCCCGCGCCCGCTCGAAATCCTAAGCGCTAGTAAACGACTCTCCTCCATTTCGAGAATTGACGTGGATCGCGGCAGTCGAGGCCCGTTCGACCTCCCTGCTCCGCCCGAATGTGGTAATGAAGACGAATGATCTCCCCTCATCCCCTGTCCGGCCGTCGCGCCCCCGACGCCTGTCCTCTCAAAACCGCCCGATTTGCCTCGCAGACCGCCGGATGGATCGGGATCGCGGCGTAGATGGCTGGACGGAAGAAAGACCGTCGGGTCGAGCCGAGCTTCGGCGGCGGCAAGCGGAACGACGAATGGCGGGTGAGCGCGGACGATCGGTCCGTGCCGACGTCGCGCCGGTCGCGGGGTAAAGGCAACGGAGGCGGCGGGCGATCCGGTCGCGGCTCCCGCAAGAGCGGCGGTAGGCGCGGCAGAGGGGGCGGCGGCCCGCTCCGGCTGCTCACCCGGCTCATCTACTGGTGCTGCGTGCTGGCGCTGTGGATCGTGATCTGCGCCGGTGGCGTCGTCGCCTATTACGGAATGCAGCTGCCGGCGGCGTCCGAATGGAAGATCCCCGACCGGCCGCCCAACGTTCAGATCGTCTCGCTCGACGGAACGCTGATCGGCAATCGGGGCGATACGGGCGGCGAAGCGGTCAAGATCAAGGACCTCCCCTCCTATGTGCCGAATGCCGTGATCGCCATCGAGGACCGGCGCTTCCGCTCGCATTTCGGCCTCGACCCGATCGGCCTCGCCCGCGCTTTCGCCACCAACGCGATGCGCGGCCATCTGCGCCAGGGCGGCTCGACGCTGACGCAGCAGCTGGCCAAGAACATGTTCCTGTCGCCGGAGCGGTCGCTCAAGCGCAAGGTGCAGGAAGTGGTGCTCGCGCTGTGGCTGGAGCATCATTATTCCAAGGACCAGATCCTGGAGATGTACCTGAACCGGGTCTATCTCGGCGGCGGGGCCTACGGGATCGACGCGGCGGCGCATCGCTATTTCGACGAGGACGCCAGGCATCTGACGATCCCGCAGGCGGCGATGATCGCCGGCCTCCTCAAGGGTCCGAGCTACTATTCCCCCATGCGCAACCTGAAGCGGGCGCGCACCCGCGCCGCGCTCGTCGTGAACGCGATGGCGGAAGAGAAGTATATCAGCCAGGCGCAAGCCAAGCAGGCGCTGGCGCAGCCGGCGCAGATCGCGACCGCCCATCTCGCCAAGAGCGAGAACTACGTCGCCGACTGGGTGATGGACCAGATCCCCGGCTATATCGGCAACATCAGCGGCGACATCGTGGTGCAGACCACCATCGACATGACGCTGCAGCGCGCGGCGGAAAAGGCGCTGGTCGACGGCATCGACAAGGAAGGCAAGAAGTACAACGTCTCGCAGGCCGCCCTCGTCTCCATGGACGGCACGGGCGCGGTGCGCGCGCTGGTCGGCGGCAAGGACTATTCGGAAAGCCAGTTCGACCGGGCGATCCAGGCGCATCGCCAGCCGGGCTCCACGTTCAAGCCCTTCGTCTACCTGACCGCGCTGGAACACGGGCTGCGCCCGGATTCCATCCGCATCGACCAGCCCGTGACGTTCGGCAACTGGTCGCCCCACAATGACGACAACAAGTATATCGGCCCCGTCACGCTGAAGACCGCGCTGGCCCGCTCCATCAACACGATCGCGGCACAGCTCGTCATGGAGGTCGGACCGGCCAACGTGATCGAGACGGCGCATCGGCTTGGCATCAATTCCGCCATCCAGCCCAACGCCTCCATCGCGCTCGGCACGTCCGAGGTGACGCTGCTGGAACTCACCGGAGCCTACGTACCCTTCGCCAATGGTGGCTACGGCGCGACGGCGCACGTGATCCAGTCGATCAAGTCCTCGGTGGGCAAGGTTCTTTATTCCCGCAAGGAGGGCAACCAGCCGCAGGTCGTCAGCATCGACAATGTCGCGATGATGAACGACATGCTGCAGGAGACGATCGAGAGCGGCACGGCCGCCCGCCGCGCCACCCTGTCGGGCTGGCCAGCCGCCGGCAAGACCGGCACCAGCCAGGATTTCCGCGACGGCTGGTTCGTCGGCTACACCGCCAATCTCACGACCGGCGTCTGGGTCGGCAACGACGATAACACGCCGACCAAGCGCGCCTTCGGCGGCACCATGCCCGCCGATATCTGGTCGGCCTACATGAAGCCCGCCCACGCGGGCGTGCCCGTTCGACTGCTTCCCGGCACCGATCTCCTGCCCAGCCTGATGGCGCGCCAGGACCAGACCGAGGCTCCGCAAACGGCTTCGAACGATCAGGATGCGCTGACGCAGCAGGTGGAACAGGCTCTGCAGGATTCGCAGGGCCGCGAGCCGCCGCCTCCGGGAACCATGATGCCCGGGCAGCAGCCCCAGCGGCGCCGGGGCCTCGTAGACCTGATCTTCGGGCGGTAGCTTTCGGCTCAGCCTTCCCGGCCGACCGCGTGCAGCGCGGCGCCATGCTGCTTCAGCCAGCGGCGTGACGCCATGTGGCCGGGATCGAGCGCGGCGACGATATCCCAGAAGGCCTGGCTGTGGTTCATCTCGCGGAGATGCGCCACTTCATGCGCGGCGAGATAATCCAGCACCGCCGTCGGGGCGAGCACGAGCCTCCACGAAAAGGTCAGAACGCCCGCGCTCGTGCAGGAACCCCAGCGGCTGCGCGCGTCGCCGATCCGCAGCGCCTTCGCCGGCTTGCCCAGTCGCTCGCAGTGACGGTCCACCGCCCGCGTGAGGTCACGCCGGGCCTCGCGCTTCAGCCACTCCGTCACGCGGCGGGCGATATGGTCGGCTTCCCCCGGCACCTGCAGCTCGAGGGTGCCGGCTTCACCGCTTTGAAGGCGGATCAATCCGCGTCCGGTGCGGTGGACGATCCGGCAGGGCTCGCCGCGCAGAGGAAGCTCGGCTCCATCGGCGAAGGGCGAGGCGTCGGCGACACGGTCCAGCCGCGCCTCCAGCCAGGCGGCGTTGCGGGCCACGAAGCGCTCCGCCTCCCCCAGCCGCGTGCGCACCGGCAGCGTCAGCACGGGACCGAAGGCGGGATCGAGCCGCAGCGTCAGCCGGCGGGCGCGGGCGTTGCGCTTCACGGGAATGACGAGGTCCTGCCCGCAGATGCGCAGGCGGACGCTCTCGGGGGCGGGCTTGAGCAAGGGCTTGGGCGCGAATCGCATGATCCATTATCGGCGTTCGGCCCGGCCCGGAACAGCACGCGCCAAAGAAAACGGGGCCCGAAGGCCCCGCTCTGTACGTTTCGGCCGGGTCGCTCAGTCGCCCTGCGGCCCCGAGCCCGCCGAGCCGCCGGAGGTGCGGTTGCGGTACTCGCTCATGAAGCGCTCGAACTCTTCCTTGTCCTTGGCCCGGCGCAGCTCGCGCAGGAAGGACTCGAATTCGGTACGCATTTCCTCGACCTTGCGGCGCTCTTCTTCCAACCGGCGGATCTCACGCTCGCGATATTCGTCGAACGCGACATTGCCCGTGTTCCAGAAGGCATTGCCGCCCCGGCGCGTCCCGAAGCCCGAACCGAAGGAACCGAACTGGGACTTCAACTGGGACCGGAAGTCGGACGTACGACGGCCGAGCTCGTCACCCCAGATGATATAGGCGAGCATTGCGAGACCAAGCGGCCAGAAGATCGCGAAGCCCGCAACCATCAGGACGATGTTCAGAGGTTTCCAGCGGCCGCGTGAAAAACAGGCGCGGCCGGCACTGTCGTTGTACGTCATGGGACTCCCCTCGGTGACTACGAAGATCACATGGGAAGGCCGGAAAAGCGTTTCAAGACGGGACAGGTGAGCCGGCCAAAGACGTGATCGGCCTTTACCGAGGGTCCGCCTTTGTCCGCTTCGCGCCACCACGCCGCCCGGGCTTTTCGGCCGGCTCGTGCCGGCGCACGAAGGCGGCGATCCGCGGCACGATCTCCTCGCGGTAGCGGCTGCCGTTGAACACTCCGTAATGGCCGACGCCGGGCTGGAGATAGCGATCGCGCATGGTCGCCGGCAGGCTGGAGCAGAGCGCGTGCGCCGCCTCCGTCTGGCCCGGCGCGGAGATGTCGTCCCGCTCGCCCTCGATGGTGAAGAGCGCCGTTCCCGAGATGGCTTCCGGCCGGATCGGGCGACCGCGATGCGTCATCAGCCCGCGCGGCAGCAGGTGCTCGATGAAGACAGTCTCGATGGTCTGCAGGTAGAATTCGGCGGTGAGATCCATCACGGCCAGGAACTCGTCGTAGAACTCGCGATGCTTCTCCACGGATTCGCCGTCGCCCTGGACCAGATGGGCGAACATCTCGCCATAGGCCTTCACATGGCGGTCGAGATGCATGCCGAGAAAGCCGCTGAGCTGCATGAAGCCGGGATAGACGACACGGCCCCCGCCCGGGCAAGTTGCCGGCACGGTCATCACCGCGTTCTCGCGAAACCAGTCGATGCCGTAGCCCTTGGCGAGGCGATTAATCTCGGTCGGCGCGACGCGGGTGTCGACCGGGCCGCCGATCAGCGTCATCGACGCTGGCAAGGCGGCATCGCCGTCCTCGGACATCAGCGACACGGCGGCCAGCACCGGCACGGAGGGCTGGCACACCGCCATCACATGCGCGCCGGGGCCGATCGCCCGGATCATCGCGGTGACCGCATCGATATAGCCGTCGAGGTCGAAGCGACCGGCCGCAGCCGACACGTTCCGCGCATCGGCCCAGTCGGTCACGTAGACGTCATGGCCGGGCAGCAGCGCCTCCACCGTGCCGCGCAGCAGCGTCGCGTGGTGGCCGGACATGGGAGCGACGAGCAGCAGCTTCGGATCGGCCGCGCGACCGGCCGGCAGCTCGCGGTGGAAATGGAGCAGCGAGCAGAAAGGGCTCTGCCACACGATCTCCTCGGTGACATCGACGGTTTGGCCGTCCACCTCGGTGTTAACCAACCCGAAGGCCGGCTTGCCGTAGCGCCGGGTCGTTCGCTCGAAGAGATCAGCCGCCGCCAGGACGGAGCGGCCGAACGGCGTTTCGGCAAACGGATTGCCCGGGCTCTGGAAGGCTGCCCGTGTTGCGTCCGCGAAGGCGCGCCACGGGGCCAGCGCCGCATGGTTCAGTTCGAACAGCTCGTAAAAGGACACGCGGAACTCAAGCCTCTCTCACGAACACGGATGTTCGGCACTGCAGCATGGCCTGTTTTCGCACTGCAGTACGCACAATGCAATCGACCAGAAGAAGGGTTACTCTCCTGTCTGAAGCAATGAGCCGCTGACCCGGGCGGAACGAAGAAGCAGCGAGAAGCCGACGACTGCCGCGGCGAAATAAACGACGTTCAGGCCGAGCGAGATGATCATGGCCGTGGCGTCGAAATGCCGGTTCAGCACGAGGTCCCGCAGTCCCTCGAAGACATAGGTCGGCGGCAGCGCCCGCGCGATGAACTGCAGCCAGACCGGCAGCGTCGCCACGGGATAGTAGACGCAGCAGAGCGGCAGCAGGACGAACGTCACGCTCCAGGCGAAAGCTTCGGCGCCCATACCCTTTTTCAGGATCAGCCCGCAGGCGAGCAGCCCGATGGCCCAGCTCGTCAGGATCAGGTTGACGAAGAAGGCCGCGAAGGCGAGGCCGAGCCCCCACAGGTTGAAGCCGAAAAAGGCGAGCGCCAGCAGGCTGACCGGGATCAGCCCGATCGCCAGCCGGATCAGGCTCATCACCATCAGCGCGGCGACGAACTCTGCCGGCCGCAGCGGCGTCATCATGAGGTTGCCGAGATTGCGGGACCACATCTCCTCCAGGAAGGTGATGGAGAAGCCGACCTGGCCGCGAAACAGGATGTCCCAGAGAAGCACCGCGCCGATGAAGGCGCCCCCGGCCTGCGCCGCCATGCCGCTCTGGCGCGCCAGATAGGTCTGCAGGAACCCCCACATCAGCATCTGCACGGCCGGCCAGTAGACGAGGTCGAGCAGGCGCGGCCAGGAGGAACGCAGGAGATACGAGTAGCGCAGAACCATGGCGCCGACGCGCCGTGGCGAGATCGCGACGTAATCCGTGGCCGCCCGGCTCATGTCATCGGGGCCCATCGCATTCAGGCCCGTCCCCTTCAGGCTCATGTCACGGCTCCCTGCCCGCGCCCGCGCGCCACGTCGAGGAACACGTCCTCCATGTTGTCGCGGCCATAGCGGGAGATCAGGTCGGCCGGCGCGCCGCGGTCGACGATCCGGCCGGCGCGCATCATGATGACGTCGTCGCAGAGCCGCTCCACTTCCGGCATGTTGTGCGACGCCAGCAGAATCGCCGCTCCCCGCTCGCGGCGATAGACCTCCAGCCGCGTCCGCACCCAGTCGGCCGTATCGGGATCGAGCGAGGCCGTCGGCTCGTCAAGCAGCAGGACGTCCGGCGCGTTGATCAGCGCCTTGGCAAGCGCCACGCGGGTCTTCTGCCCGGCGGAGAGCTTGCCGGAGGGGCGGTCTAGCAGCGCTGTAAGGTCCAGAGAAGCGGCGAGTTCGTCGATGCGCTCGCGGAGAGGGCGCACGCCATAGAGCTGGCCGAAAACGGTGAGGTTCTGCCGGATGGTGAGCCGCAGCGGCATCTCGACATAGGGGCTCTGGAAGTTGATCCGGTGCAGCGCGCGATGGCGCTCCCGCGCCATGTCGGAGCCCAGCACCCGGGCCGTGCCGGTAGTCGGCAGCGTAAGGCCCATGATCATGGCGATCGTCGTGGTCTTGCCCGCGCCATTGCCGCCGAGCAGGCCGACGATGGCGCCGCGCGGCACGGAGAAGCTGATGCCGTCCACGGCACGCACCGGGCCGTAGGCCTTGACGAGATCAGTCACCGCGATTGCTGCCGCCGGGGCTTCGGTCCGGCCCTGAGCCGCGCCGGCCGACCGCTCGTCGCCATTGCCGCCGGACAAGCGCATGCGCTAGTCGCGCTCGCCGAAACCGTCTTCCACGAGGGCCGCGATTGCCGCGATTGCCGCCGCCGCGTCCACGCCGGCGGCGGAGACTTCGATGTGGGAACCCGGCGCTGCCGCCAGCGTCATCAGCCCCATGATGGAGGTTCCGCCAACCGTCTGGCCGTCCTTGCTGACGCTGATCTCGGCCTCGAAGGCCTCGGCGCACTTCACGAATTTGGCGGAAGCCCGTGCGTGCAGGCCTCTCTTGTTGACGATTTCGAGGTCTCGGCTCAGCGTTTCGCTCATTCGTTGGACAGGATCCGGCTCGCGACGTTGATGTATTTGCGGCCTGCTTCCTGCGCCGCCATCGCCGCCTCCTCCAGGCTGCGATCGGCCCGCACGCTGGCCAGCTTGATCAACATAGGGAGGTTGACGCCGGCGACAACCTCGACCTCGCCGGGAGACATCACGGAAATGGCGAGGTTGGACGGGGTCCCGCCGAACATGTCGGTGAGCAGGATGACGCCCGAGCCGCTGTTCACCTTCGCCACGGCATCGACGATGTCCTGCCGCCGCTCCTCCATGTCGTCCTCCGGACCGATGGAGACAGTCTCGCAAGCGGTCTGCGGACCGACCACATGCTCCAGTGCGGCTCGAAATTCGGCGGCGAGCTGACCATGGGTTACGAGAACCAGACCGATCATTTTTCCAGTCGCATCGTTGAAAGTTGGTCATCTTCGCCAAAGCGGCGTTCTTCGCAAGTGCTCAATTCCGGCTTTCCTCGATCCTGTCCAGGGCGGCTTCGACAAGCGGCAGCGCGATATCCGGATGCGGAGGCACCGGCTGTCGCGCCAGTTCAATTTGCATCAAACAGATGGAGAAGTCCTCAACAGGCGGCATTCTTTCCCATTTTGCGACGATGTCGAGCACCAAAGCGAGAACGACCTGCCGCTCGACCGGGCGAGCCACCAATCCGCGGCCGCGCAATTCAAGCAGCCCGGCAATGGCGCGGGGGGCGCAGGCGAGCAGCCGGCCGGCGCGGGCCGCCACGAAGACGCGGTCGTCGGCAACCAGCGTTCCGCCCCGCCGGATGAGCGCCTCTGCCAGCCGCGACTTGCCCGAGCCGGAGGGTCCCCGGATCAGCAGTCCGAGCCCGCGATAAAGGACGGCGCTGGCGTGAATGGCTTCGCCCAGCCGCTCAGGCTCCCGCCGACGGCAGCGTGACGATGAAGCGCGCGCCCCGCACCGTACCGTCTTCGGCCACCCGGTTCTCCGCCCGGACGGTGCCGCGATGGGCCTCGGCGATCTGCCGCGTGATCGCAAGCCCCAGGCCGGAATTCTGCCCGAAGGCCTCGCCTTCCGGCCGGTCGGTATAGAAGCGCTCGAAGATGCTCTCGATGTTCTCCGCGCGGATGCCCGGTCCGTCATCGTCCACGGTGACGAGCACCGAAGCCGCCTCGCGCCGCGCCAGCACCCGGATTTCGCCATCGGGCGGGGAGAAGGAAAGCGCGTTGTCGATGAGGTTGTTGAAGATCTGGCCGAGCCGGCTGTCATGGCCGAAGACGAAGAACGCGTCCTTGCCGAAGCGGCCGGGCTCCACGCGAAGCTGCAGTCGCTCCGGCCGGTCGACCCGCGTTTCCTGCAGGGCGAAGACCACCGTCTCGATGAGCCGATGAACGTCGACGGGCTCGGCATCCTCGCGCGCCAGCTCCGCATCGAGCCGGGAAGCGTCGGAAATGTCGGTGATCAGCCGGTCGAGGCGGCGGATGTCGTGCTTGATGATGGCCAGCAGCCGTTCGCGCTGCTCGTCCGTGCGGGCGATCGGCAGCGTCTCCACCGCGCTCCTGAGTGACGTCAGCGGGTTCTTCAGTTCGTGCGAGACATCGGCGGCGAACGTCTCGATCGCGTCCATCCGGTTGTAGAGCGCCGTGGTCATGTCGCTGAAGGCGCGCGCGAGATGGCCGATCTCGTCCTTGCGGTCGCCGAAATTCGGGATCTCGATGCGCCGCTTCACCCGCCGCACGCGGTCGGCCGCCGCCGCCAGCCGGCGCACCGGGCCGGCGATGGTGCTGGCCAGCAGCAGCGACAGCAGCATGGTCACGGCGGTCGCCACGACGGCCACGCGGACGATCGCCATGCGCTCCGCCGCGACGATCTTGTCGATATCGCCGGATTGCGTGGAAAGCAGCAGCGAACCCAGAACGCCGCGGAAACGCTGCACCGGCACGGCGACGGAGACGATCAGGCCGCCATCCTCGCCCACCCGCACCACGGAGGCCGGCGAGCCGCTGAGGGATGTCGCCACCTCCGGATATTGCTTGCCATTGGCCGCCCCGATCTCGTGATAGGCCGGGAGGTCCCCAACGCGCCACCAGCGCTTGAAGCCTTCCCACCAGCGCTCCGGCAGGCTCTTGCGGGCAAAGGGCGGCGGCAGGTCGAATTGCAGGATCTGGCCGCGGGCATAGAGCGCGCGGGAATCGAGCAGCAGCGTGCCGTCCTGGTCGTAGATCCTCGCCCGCGTCCGGGTCGGCGAGATCAGGCGCGTCAGGACCGGAGCCACCTGCTCGGGATTGATCGGGAAATCGGCATTCGCCTCGCCGGAATCATAGGGCGAGCCGCTTTCGCCCGCCTGCAGGTCGAGGAGCTTGTTGGGGTCTATGGTGATCGCGTCGGTGCTGGCCGTCGCCTGCGCCGCGATCGCCGCCGCGATGATCTGGCCCTGCGTCAGAAGGCTCTCCACGCGGGCGTCGATCAGACCGGCGCGGAACTTGTTGAGATAGAGTATGCCGCCGACCAGCGCGATCGTCGCGGCGAGGTTCAGGATGACGATGCGCCGGGTGAGGCTCGACGTGCCGATGCTGCTGATGGCGGCAACGAGATGCCGGAGCGGCCGCGTCAGGCGGCCGGCCAGGCGGAAAGGCCGCCCGCCGGCACCCGCAAGCAGCGAGCGCCGCCTCCTGCGCTGGCCTTCCGGAGAATCCGCCACCATGTCGCCGGTCAGGCTTCCCGGAAGCGATAGCCGACGCCGTACAGCGTCTCGATCATGTTGAAGTCATCGTCCACGGCCTTGAACTTCTTGCGCAGCCGCTTGATGTGGCTGTCGATGGTGCGGTCGTCCACATAGACCTGATCGTCATACGCCGCGTCCATCAGGGCGTTGCGGCTCTTCACCACGCCCGGCCGCTGCGCCAGCGCGAACAGGATCAGGAACTCCGTCACCGTGAGCGTGACGTTCTCGCCCTTCCAGGTGCAGGTGTGCCGCTCCTGGTCCATCGAGAGATCGCCCCGGTCCAGCATGCGCGAGGGCTCGCCGGGCTTCGGCGCCGTCACGTCGCGCGGCTGGAAGCGGCGGAGCACCGCCTTGACGCGCTCCACCAGCAGGCGCTGCGAGAACGGCTTCTTGATGAAATCGTCGGCGCCCATCTTGAGGCCGAAGAGTTCGTCGATCTCGTCGTCCTTGGACGTCAGGAAGATCACCGGCAGATCGCTGCTCTGGCGCAGCTTGCGCAGCAGCTCCATCCCGTCCATGCGCGGCATCTTGATATCGAAGATGGCGAGGTCGGGAGGGCTCTGGGCCAGCCCATCCAGCGCGCTCACCCCGTCATTGTAGGTCTGCACGCGGTAGCCTTCGGTCTCCAGTGTCATGGAGACGGAGGTCAGGATGTTTCGGTCGTCGTCGACGAGCGCGATGGTCGGCATAGCCTGTCTCCCTCGTGTCAGGCATTGTGCCCGTGAATTACTGCTTTTGAAAACGGAATGCGAACAGAATGTGGCAGGCGCAATGACTGACACGAAGTCTCGTTCCCCGGAGGGGGCCAACCACGGGAAAATGATCGAAATCGCCCGCGCCATGCTGCGTGAGCCGGGTCCGGCGACGCTCGCGACGCTTTCAGCCGAGGGCGCGCCCTTCGCCTCGCTGGTGACCTTCGCGCCGGATCGCGACGCGGCGCCGCTGCTGCTGCTCTCCGGCCTCGCCGTCCATACCGGCAACCTCCGGCGCGATCCCCGCGCCTCGCTGCTGATCGCGGCCGGTGCGGAGACCGCCGATCCCCTGACCGCGCCGCGCCTGACGCTGACCGGGCGCATCGTGCGGGAAGCCGACCAGGCCGGCACGCGCGAAGTCTTCCTGGCCGGCCAGCCGGAAGCGGCGCTCTACATCGATTTCGGGGATTTCGCGCTCTACCGGATGGCGGTCGAGGGCGCTCATTTCGTCGCCGGCTTCGGCCGCATCGGCGCGATCGCCGCCGAGGCCCTTCTCGGCGACTGACTATTCCGGCTTGCGGAAGCTCAGATAGGTGAGCGGCCGGCCCTCGCGGATGGCCTTGGCCTCGTAGCGCGTGCCCGGCCAACCCGGCCATGCCGTGCCCACTTCACTCGCCAAGCGCAGCGGCACGAGACCGCCGTGGGAGGCAACCTCCGCCAGCGTCCAGCGAACATAGGAGGCGATGTCGCTGGCGAAGCGAAACTCGCCGCCCGGGCGAAGCGCGCGAACGATGCGCGCGAGATTGTCGGCATTGACGAAGCGGCGCTTCCAGTGGCGCGGCTTGGGCCAGGGATCGGGGTAAAGCAGGTCCACCCGCTCCAGCGAGGCGGGGGGCAACCAGTCCATGAGCGGCCCGGCCTCCTCGTCATAGAGCCGGACGTTCGGGATACCCGTTTCCTCGATGCCGGCGATCGCCTTCACCATGCCGTTCTGGAACGGCTCCACGCCGATATAGCCGACCTCGGGATGGCGGCCTGCCTCGTGCAGCAGATGCTCCGCGCCGCCGAAGCCGATCTCCAGCCGGACGGAGCCGACCGGGACCGGGAAGAGCTCCGACAGCGCAGCCGGCGCCGGGGCGTCCAGGTCGAGCTTCAGCGCGGGCAGGACCTGCTCGAGGGCAAGCCGCTGCCCGGCGCGCAGGGCCTTGCCCTTGCGCCGTCCGAAGAAGGAGCTTTCGCGGTATTCCACCGTCCGTTGCGTACCTGTCACAGAGCCTGGCGGATCGCCTCGACGAGGTCGGTCTTCTCCCAGGAGAAGCCGCCGTCGGCCTCCGGCGCGCGGCCGAAATGGCCGTAGGCCGCCGTGCGGGCATAGATCGGGCGGTTGAGCTGGAGGTGCTGGCGGATGCCGCGCGGCGACAGGTCGATGACGCGGCCGAGCGCCTTCTCCAGCACGTTTTCCTCCACCTTGCCGGTCTCGTGCAGGTCCACATAGATGGAAAGCGGCTGCGACACGCCGATGGCGTAGGAGAGCTGGATGGTGCAGCGATCGGCAAAGCCGCCGGCGACCACGTTCTTCGCAAGATAGCGCGCCGCGTAGGCGGCCGAACGGTCGACCTTGGTCGGATCCTTGCCGGAGAAGGCGCCGCCGCCATGGGGGGCCGCGCCGCCGTAGGTGTCCACGATGATCTTGCGGCCGGTCAGGCCGGCGTCGCCGTCCGGCCCACCGATGACGAACTTGCCGGTCGGATTGACGTGCCAGACGGTGTCGGCGGAGATCCAGCCTTCCGGCAGGGCCTCACGGATATAGGGCTCGACGAGGGCGCGCACGTCGGGGGATTCCAGGCTCTCGTCGAGATGCTGGGTGGAGAGCACGATGGAGCTGACGCCGACCGGCTGGCCGTCGCGATATTCCACGGTGACCTGCGACTTGGCGTCCGGGCCGAGGCTGGGCTCGCGGCCGGAATGCCGGGCCTCAGACAGGAGGCGGAGAATGCGGTGCGCGTAATGGATCGGCGCGGGCATCAGCTCCGGCGTCTCGCGGCAGGCGTAGCCGAACATGATGCCCTGGTCGCCGGCGCCTTCGTCCTTGTTGTCGGCGCTGTCGACGCCCTGCGCGATGTCGGCCGACTGCTCGTGCAGGAGCACGTCGATCTGGGCGTTCTCCCAGTGGAAGCCGTCCTGCTCGTAGCCGATGCGGCGGATCGTGTCGCGGGCGAGCTGCTCGACCTTGGCGGCATCGACGCTTTCCGACCCGCGAACCTCGCCGGCGATCACGACCCGGTTGGTCGTCGCCAGCGTCTCACAGCCCACGCGGGCCTCGGGGAAAGCACTCAGATGGGCATCGACGACAGCATCGGAAATCTGGTCGCAGACTTTGTCGGGGTGCCCTTCGGACACAGACTCGCTGGTGAAGAAATAATGCCGTCGCATGGAGCTGAACCTACCGTCGATGAAGCGGGAGACGCGCGGTAATGCGCCCTTATGAAGTGACAGACGATTGCCCCAACACTGCTCGCCCCGTCAAGCGACGGATCGTCCTACTCGGAGCTATCGTTATCCGCGATGGAGCGGACGAGGTCGATGATCTTGCGCCGGACCTTGCCATCCTTGATCCGCGCGAAGGCCCGCGTCAGTTCGAGCCCCTCGCTGGACGCCACGAAGTCCATGATGAAACCCGGAGACTGGCCTTCGGCCATGCCGCCGACGGGAACGGATTCCCCCGTCGCTTCCGGAAAGAAGAAGGAAATCGGCACGTCCAGGGTGCGGGCCAGCGCCTGCAGGCGGCTCGCGCCGATGCGGTTGGTGCCCTTCTCGTATTTCTGGACCTGCTGAAAGGTCACCCCGAGTTGCTCTCCGAGCTTCTCCTGGCTGAGCCCGAGCATCTTGCGACGCATTCGCACCCTCCCCCCGACGAACTCGTCGGTCGGGTTGGGTCGCTTGGGCAAGTTCTCTCCGGCGTCGTTCACGAGCGCTCCAAGCACATCATTCTCAGGTTGAAAGCCGTGCGCACGCATTCAAAGCGGCTGGCAAGCACCGATCGCATCGGCACCTCGGTGGCGCACGATGGTAGGCCGGCGAAGTAAAGTCAATCAACCTTACCGAGTAGAGCGAGTTCCTCTTGTCAAGACAAGGGCAAGGCAAAGACACAACATGATTGGCAAGATGAATCCACGCGCCAAAACATCCGGAGGCTTCGGAGCCGCAATCGGGAGTTGCGAATCCACTGTGGCGTCACCACCCAGGGGCGATTGTTCGATCACCCTGCCGTAGCCGTCGACCACCGCGGAAATGCCGGTATCGGCGGCGCGGACCATCGGCAGTCCTTCCTCCACGCTGCGCACGCGAGCGAAGTGGAAGTGCTGATACGGACCGGAGGTGCGGCCAAACCAGGAATCGTTGGTGACGTTGATGATGAAGCCCGGGCGTTCGCCGCGGGGCACGACCGCGCCAGGGAAGATGACCTCGTAGCAGACCAGCGGCGCGAAGGACGGGGCACCCGGCAGGCTGAGGGCATGGCGCAGCGTACCAGGCGAAAAGCCGCCGGGAAGCTGGTTCACCGCTGTGAAGCCTATCCGGTCGAAAAAGCCCTGGAACGGCAGGTATTCGCCGAAGGGAACGAGGTGGACCTTGTCGTAGCCGCCCTGGATCGTGCCGTTGTCGTCGATCACGTAGACGCTGTTGTAGACCTTGCGGGAACCGTCCGGCAGCGTTTCGACGCGGGCGGCGCCGGTGACCAGCGAAACGCCCGGCGGCATCAGGTCGGCCAGCCGCGACAGCGCGTCCGGATCTTCCGTCAGCGCGAAGGGAAAGGACGATTCCGGCCACACCAGCACGGTGCCGGGCGTCAGCGGCGAACCCTGCGTGCTCAGCCGCGCAAAGGTGTCCAGCACCTTGTCCTTGTCCTCCGGCCCCCATGCGGACGCCGGGTCGAAGGCGGGTTGCACGATCCGCATCTTCACGCCGGGAACAAAGGCTTCCCGCGCGTCGGACAGGCGGACAAATCCGTAGCCGGCAAGCGTTATGATCGCAACCAGACCGAGAAAAGGCAGCGCGACGGGGCGGCGCTGGCCGGGGAAGATCGGCGCCAGCGCGGCGGGCGACGCGAAGATCACCAGCGCCAGCACGTTGAGCCCATAGAGCCCGAAGAGACCGGCGGACTGCATCATCACGTCGCCGGCGGTCAGCGCATAGCCGATCTCGTTCCAGGGAAAGCCGGTAAGAACCGTGCCGCGCAGCCATTCGGCGATGCCGAGGCCAAGCGCCAGCGCGAAGACGCGCCGCCAGCCTTCCCGCCAGAAGGCCTGCGCGATCGCCGCGCCCAGCCCCCAGAAAAGGGCGAGCCCGGCGGGAAGCGCCAGCACCGCCAGCGGCATCAGCCAGCCGAACGCCCCGGCATCCACCAGGAAGGCGGCGCCGATCCACCAGAGGCCGGCCAGGAAATAACCGAAGCCGAAGCTCCAGCCCACGGCGAAGGCCGGCAGGAAACGCCTGACGCGCCCTCCCCGGCGCGACGCCACCGCGCCGTCGATCAGCCAGACGAGGACGGGAAAGGTGATCCAGAGGACGGGAAAGGCAAAATACGGTGGCTGCGACAACGCCGAGGCCGCGCCGGCGAGAAAGGCAACGAGCCAGCGCCGCCAGCCCCAGGTGAGGATCAGCGCGTAGGCCATGCGGTCCAGGAGCGTGGAGCCGGACCGGCCAAGCACCAGCCCGCCCGACGGCCTGAAACTCATGCAGAGCCCCTTAGCCATCGCCGCGCGTCTCGCCGGATCGGGAGAAATCGTCCGGATCGGCCTGCACCGGCGCTTGCGTCTGCTGAGCGGCGGAGTTCGCGGGCCGATCCCCCGCCTCGTTCGCCTGCGGGGCCGTGTCGCCCGCCGTCCGCACGCGCTGGCGCACGGGCTTGGGCTTGCGCCGCTCACGGATACGCATGCGCTTCACGCGGCGCGGATCGGCATCGAGAATTTCGAACTCGAAGCCCGGCACGGCATTCACGATCTCACCGCGAAGCGGCACCCGACCGAGCACCGTCGAGACGAGCCCGCCCAGCGTCTCGATCTCGTGCTCTTCCCCGTCCTCGATCCGGAAGGAGGGGCCGATCACCTCGACCGCCTCTTCCAGCGAGGCGCGGGCATCCGCCACGAACTGCCCTTCGGAGACCTTGATGATGGTGGCCTCCTCGTCGAGGTCGTGCTCGTCCTCGATCTCGCCGACGATGATCTCGACGAGATCCTCCAGCGAGACGAGGCCGTCGGTGCCGCCATATTCGTCGATGACCAGAGCCATCTGGATGCGGCTTGCCTGCATCCGCTGCAACAGCAGCCGCGCCGGCATGGAAGGCGGCACGAACAGCACCGGCCGCACCAGCCCTGTGCTGTGAAGCGGCAGGGAGAGGTCGATCACGGAAAGATCGAAATGCGGATCGGTCTCATCCTCGCCGGCAAGCGGCTTGCGCACGGCCGTGTCGGTGATCCAGGCCATCACGTCCTTGATGTGGACCATGCCCACGGGATCATCCAGCGTCTCGCGATAGACGGGCATGCGGGAATGGCCGGCCTCGCGGAACTCCGCCAGCACGGAAGCCACGGAGGCCTCCACCTCGACACATTCGATATCGGCGCGCGGCACCATGACGTCGGCCACCCGCATGTCGCCCAGACGCAGGATGGCGCGCAGCATGTTGCGCTCCTCCGGCGAGAAGGACGACGTGGCACCGGCCTCGTCGGCGGCGATCGCCTCCTCGATTTCCGAGCGCGCCGAGCCGCTCTGCCACAGGCCGAAGATACTGCCGAGGGCGGACCTCAGCCGGCCGGTAACGGGTTCGGGCGCAGACTCGCCGATCCGGGCCGAAAGATCGCCGGCGGGATCGGGACTTCGAGGGTCGTCACTCATGGTCTTGCGGCGGCACCGCATAGGGGTCGGCTATGCCGATCAGCCCCAGCGCCTGCCGTTCCAGTCCTTCCATTTCCTCGGCCTCGCCTTCGTCCTCGTGGTCATAGCCGAGGAGATGCAGGAAGCCATGCACGATGAGGTGGGTGATGTGGTCGTCGAGGGTCTTACCCTCCGCGGCCGCCTCGCGGGCAACCGTCTGCGATGCCAGCACGATGTCGCCGAGCAGCGGACCTGCGGCCTGGGGAAAGGACAGGACGTTGGTGGCCTTGTCCTTCTCGCGCCATTGCGCGTTCAGCTCGCGGATCGCCTCGTCGTCGGTGAAGAGGATGCTGACTTCGCTCTCGTCGTCCAGTTCGGGAGAGGCGACCTCGAGGGCGACCCGCACG
The DNA here is from genome assembly GCF_900110915.1 of Faunimonas pinastri. Taxonomy (GTDB): domain Bacteria; phylum Pseudomonadota; class Alphaproteobacteria; order Rhizobiales; family Afifellaceae; genus Faunimonas; species Faunimonas pinastri. The sequence goes on along the minus strand of NZ_FOFG01000022.1, from coordinate 10,882 downwards.
GCGCGTTCGGCCAGCGCGATCAGGTGATCCTCACCGGGCCACTCGCCGTCTTCCACGATGACGGCAATCGAAATCTCCGCCTCCGAACCGGCGGCGGCCTGACCCGGCTGCATCTCGCTCATGCGCGATCCGCCTCAAGGCCTCCCCGCTCATAGGCCTCCACGATCCGCTGGACGAGGGCATGGCGCACGACGTCGGCACCCGTGAAGCGGATGATGGAAACGCTGTCCACGCCGTCCAGCAACCGGGTGGCCTCGACCAGGCCGGACACCTCGCCCGGCCGCAGGTCGATCTGCGACGGGTCGCCGGTAATGATCATCTTGGATCCTTCGCCCAGGCGGGTCAGGAACATCTTCATCTGCATGGAGGTCGCGTTCTGCGCCTCGTCCAGGATGATCGCGGAATGGGCCAGCGTCCGGCCGCGCATGAAGGCGAGCGGCGCCACCTCGATGGTGCCGGAGGACAGGCCGCGCTCCACCTTCTCCGACGGCATCATGTCGTAGAGGGCGTCGTAGAGCGGACGCAGGTAGGGATCGACCTTTTCCTTGAGGTCGCCGGGCAGGAAGCCCAGCCGCTCCCCGGCCTCCACCGCGGGGCGGGACAGGATGATGCGGTCGACCTCGCCGCGCTCCAGCATGGCGGCGGCATAGGCAACCGCGAGATAGGTCTTGCCCGTGCCGGCCGGGCCGGTGCCGAACACCAGCTCCGCCCCGTCCATCGCGCGGATGTAGGCGTCCTGCGTCAGCGTGCGCGCCGAAACGGACTTCTTGCGCGTGGAAATGCCCGCGAAGCGCATGCGGCTGGATTCGGTCATGGTCGGGAGCGAGAGCTGCGCGTTCGGCGCTTCCGCCATCCGCAGCGCGCCTTCCACGTCACCGCCGGCCACGTCGTGGCCCTCGAGCAGGCGGTCGTAAAGCCCTTCCAGCACGCGACGCGCCTGCGCCAGCGACGCCGCCGGGCCGGAAAGCGTGACCGTGTTGCCGCGCGCGATCGCGGAGACGCCGAGGCGCTTCTCGATCATCGCGAGGTGCTGGTCGAATTGTCCGTAGAGGATGCTCGCCAGCCGGTTGTTGTCGAAGACGAGATCGATCTGCTGATCGCTCGGGTTGAAACGAGGGACGCCCACGCCATTGCGTGCTGCCATCAGGCGATTGCTTTCTGCAAGACCATCTCCTCGACCAATGTGCCGAACAGACTGTTCGTTCCCATGCCGTCAACCACCACGCTGACGATCTCACCGATTCGTTCTGCGGGCGCATCGACGTGGACAGTTTGCAGCCAGGGCGAGCGTCCTGCAAGCTGTCCGGGAAGCCGACCCGGTTTTTCGAGCAGGATATCGATCCGGCGGCCGAGCATGGCGGCGTTGAAGGCCTTCTGCTGCGCCTCGATCAGCGCCTGCAGGCGGAGCAGCCGCTCCGTCTTCACCGCTTCCGGCACCTGCTCTTCGTGGCTGGCGGCCGGCGTGCCCGTGCGCGGGGAATATTTGAAGGTGTAGGCGCCGGCATAGCCGACCTCCTCCACCAGCCGCATCGTGTCCTCGAAATCGGCGTCGGTCTCGCCGGGAAAGCCCACGATGAAGTCGCCGGAAAGCGCAAGATCGGGCCGTGCGAGGCGCAGTCGCTCGATCAGCCGGAGATAGCTCGCGGCATCGTGCTTGCGGTTCATCGCGGCGAGGATGCGGTCTGAGCCGGACTGCACGGGCAGGTGCAGGTAGGGCATCAGTTCCGGCAGCTCGCGATGCGCGGCGATCAGGTCGTCGCCCATGTCGCGGGGATGGCTGGTCATGTAGCGCAGCCGGTCGAGGCCCGGAATGGCCGCGAGCTCGCGCAGCAGGCGCGCCAGCGACCACACGGAGCCGTCCTCCGCCGCGCCATGATAGGCGTTGACGTTCTGGCCGAGCAGCATGAGCTCGCGCACGCCGCGCCGGGCGAGGTTCCGCGCCTCGTCGAGGATGCGCGACACGGGCCGCGAGATTTCCGCGCCCCGCGTATAGGGCACCACGCAGAAGGTGCAGAACTTGTCGCAGCCCTCCTGCACCGTCAGGAAGGAGCTGACCGGCAGCGTCCGGCGCGCGGAGCCGCTCGCCGGCATGTGGTCGAACTTGTCTTCCGCGAATTCCGTCTCGACCGCGTGCCCCTCCGCCTTGGCGCGGGCGAGCACCTGCGGCAGGCGGTGGTAGCTCTGCGGGCCGACGACCACGTCCACCGCGGGCGCACGGGAAATGATCTCGCGGCCTTCCGCCTGCGCCACGCAGCCGGCGACGGCGATTTCCAGCTGGCGGCCCTCGGCTCGCGCCTGCTCCTTGAGAACGCGAAGACGGCCGACCTCGGAATAGACCTTTTCCGCCGCCTTCTCGCGGATATGGCAGGTGTTGAGCACCACCAGATCGGCGTCGTCCGCCCGGTCCGTGGCCGCATAGCCCTCGCGCGCCAGAATATCCGCCATACGATCGGAATCGTAGACGTTCATCTGACAGCCATAGGTCTTGATGAAGACTTTTTTCGCCTCGGTCATTCGGGGCGGTGCCAATCCATGCGTCGCATCTGGCGACACTTCTAGCCGAAAGCGGCCCCTGCGGCTAGGCCCCCGCGGGCGCATCCGGCGCCACCGGGCCGACCGACAGGTCTGCGGGATCGCGCCCGGCATTCACTTCCGCCGCGACGCGCCGCACCCACGCGCCCGCCTCCGCCGTGATCACCTTGCGATTGTCGCCGGCGCCCAGCCGGCGGGCGGGGCCGAAGATCACGTGCACGTCGATGGCTCCCTCGCGCATGATCCGGTTGAGGTGCGGGACGAGGTCAGCGCCACCGTACCACGCGATGTGGGGGCGATGCTGGCGACCGATCGGGATGCCCTGCCAGCGCGTATAGACCAGGGCGACCGGCTGCACCGTGGCGGTGCCGGCCGTGCTGATCGCCTGCTGCGCCGCGCCCACCAGGGCGGAACGGAACGGCAGCACGCGGTTCCCGTCGCTGGACGTGCCTTCCGCGAACAGCACGATGATGTCGCCGGCTTCCAGCCGCTTCGCCACTTCGCTGGCGCTTTCCCCGGTCGCCTGCCGGCGCTCGCGGTCGACGAAGATGGAGCGCTGCAGCTTGGCCAGCCAGCTGAAGACGGGCCAGCTCGCCACCTCCTTCTTGGCGATGAAGGATACCGGCGCCACGCTCGCCAGCACGATGATGTCGAGCCACGACGTGTGGTTGGAGAGCAGCAGCAGAGGCCGGGCGTCGGCGGGCCGGCCGACGACATTCACACGGATGCCGAGCAGGCGGATGACGAGACGGTGCCAGAGCGGGGTGAACATGCCTGCCGCGCGGCCGCCGATCTTCACGCCGATCAGATGGAAGGGAATCAGGACCAGGATCCAGACGACGATCAGAATCGTCGTGAAGACCAGGCGGAGGGTGCCGATCATTCCTCGTCGGCATCCTTGTCGAGCGGCACGGCGTAGAGTTCCAGCCGGTGATCGACCAGCCGATAGCCGAGCTCGCGCGCGATCCGCTCCTGGATGCGCTCGATCTCCTCGCTGCGGAACTCGATGACCTGCCCCGTGCGCACGTCGATGAGATGGTCGTGATGCTCGCCCGGCAGCGTCTCATAGCGGGCGCGGCCATCGCCGAAATCGTGACGCTCGATCACGCCGGCATCCTCGAAGAGCTTCACGGTGCGGTAGACGGTGGCGATGGAAAGCTGCTCGTCCATCGCGGCGGCGCGGCGATAGAGCTCTTCCACATCGGGATGATCGTCGGAGTTTTCCAGCACGCGGGCAACGAGGCGGCGCTGCTCGGTCATCCGCAGCCCTTTTTCCAGGCAGGCTTCTTCCAGGGTCGTTTTCGCCACGTCGGTCACGCCTAAGCTCACGATCCCGCCTAGCGGACCTTTCGGCGCATGACAAGCGCGCCGCGCGCGGCCATCTGGCCCTGCCGGTAGTAGTCGGGCCGTCGCCCGGTCTCCTCGAACTCCAGCGAGCGGTAGAGCGAGATGGCGGCGTTGTTGCCCTCCTCCACCTCCAGATGGAGGTCGGCGACCCTCTCGCTGTAGAGATGGCGGAGCGCTTCCTCGATCAGCTTGCGCGCCACGCCGCGCCGCCGGCACGCCTGGCAGACGGCAACCGAGATCACCTCCGCCTCGTCGGCTGCGATGCGGTAGAGGATGAAGCCGGCCTTTGTCACGCGGCCGAGCGCGCCGCGATGCTCCGCGACCAGCGCATGCATGCGGGGCTGGCGCAGGAGATCGTCGAACTCCTCCTCGCTCCAGCCACGGCGGAAACTGTCGGCGTGTATTTCGGCCAGCACGTCGAGATCGGCATCCGTCGCCGGCCGTACGCGAATGGAGGACCGTCCGAACGCCATCATGCCCGCGCGACCGCCTTGCCGGTCTGCGGCTTGGCATCGGCGCCGCGAAGATAAAGCGGCTTTGCCGGCACGATGCCGCGACCCCGCAGAGCGAGCTCGACGACCCTGTCGATGTCGGCCGCGTCACGCTCGTCGGCGATTTCGGGGGCGATCTCGGCGGCGATGCCGCGTTCCCGAAGCTCTTCGGCGAGCATCGGTGCGGCCGAGCCGTTGAGGACGAGGCGGCCGGCACCGGCCAAGCGCTCCGCCAGATCGGGGATGCGGGTGAGGCAGGATTCAACCAGCACCGCGCCGTCAGCCGTGCGGGCGCGGGCGAAGACCTCGTCGCGGCGCGCATCGAGAGCGGTGACAACAGCGGCGCCGGGCCGGTCGCGGCGGGCGCTCTCGCCGATCGCGTCCAGCACGTCGATGCCGATGGCCGGAACATCCAGCGCCAGCGCCAGCCCGCGCGCCGCCGCGACGCCGATACGGACGCCGGTAAAGGAGCCCGGACCGACGGTGACGGCGATAGCGGTGAGTTCGGAAAAGCCGACGCCCGCCTCGGCCATGCATTCGGAGATCAGCGGCATCAGGCGCTCGGCATGGCCCCGGCCGATCCGCTCGGACCGACGCGCGAGGATTTCCGCGCGTCCCTCACCCCCCGTGCGGGACCCCGGTCGAGCGATGGCGACCGCGCAGTCCGGTCCGGCCGTGTCGATGGCGAGCAACATGGAAGAGCGCGTAAACGCCTGGCGCGGACCTGTCGAGCCCGGACAAGGAAAAGGGGCCCGAAGGCCCCATCACATTCCGGCGAAAAGCCTGGCCTCGCCCGGGTTGGACCCGATCAGACCGGACGCACTTCCTGCACGTCCGGCACGAAATGCCGCAACAGGTTCTCGATGCCCTGCTTCAGCGTGGCCGTGGAGGAGGGGCAGCCGGAGCAGGCGCCCTTCATGTGCAGGAACACCACGCCTTCGCGGTAGCCGTGGAAGGTGATGTCGCCGCCATCATTGGCCACCGCCGGGCGCACGCGCGTGTCGATCAGTTCCTTGATCGTGGAAACCGTTTCCGCGTCGGCCTCGTCGTAGTCGCTGCCTTCCAGATCCGCTCCACCCTCGTTCAGGACGGGAGCGCCGGACAGGAAATGCTCCATGATCGCGCCGAGAACGGCGGGCTTGATATGCGCCCAGTCCATGTCCGTCTTGGTGACCGTGACGAAATCCTGTCCGAGGAACACGCCGGTGACGCCCTCGACCTCGAAGATCCGGCTGGCGAGCGGCGACAGGTAGGCGTCGACGGAATCGCGGAAGTCGCGCGTGCCCTCTTCCAGCACGATGCGGCCGGGCAGGAACTTCAGCGTCGCGGGATTGGGGGTTTCTTCGGTCTGGATGAACATTGGGGCAGCCCTCGGTTTCCACGGGTCAAGGCCGCGGATCCTGGATGATATCCCGACTGAGATGGTCGGGATTGCGCCCCACGTCAAGCGCGGCTCATTCGCGCCCGCTTTTCGCTCCGGCCACCCCCGCCTCCCAGCCGAGGATCGCGCGCTTGCGCGTCAGTCCCCAATGATAGCCCGTCAGCGCGCCGGAGCGGCCCAGCACGCGGTGACAGGGAACGACGAAGGAGATCGGATTGGCGCCGACAACCCCGCCCACGGCGCGCGCCGCGGTCGGCCGCTCGATGTGCCGGGCGATGTCGGAATAGGTGGTCGCCTGCCCCAATGGGATGCGCAGCAGCGCCCGCCAGACGCGGATCTGGAAATCGCTGCCGATCATCACGATGCGCAGCGGCGTTTCCGGCCGCCATTCCCGCCGGTCGAAGATGCGCCGGGCATAGGCGGCGGTTTCCACCACGTCGCGGACGTAATGCGCCCGCGGCCAGCGCGCCGTCATGTCGGCGAGTACCTTTTCCTCCTCGCCCTCGTCGGCGAAGGCGAGGCCCGCCAGCCCGTGCTCGGTGATCAGCACCAGCGCCTGGCCGAAGGGCGAGGGATGGAAGCCGTAGCGCAGCACCAGCCCCTCGCCGCGCGCCTTGTAGGCGCCGGGCGTGATCGCCTCATGCGTCACGAAGAGATCGTGCAGCCGCCCCGGCCCGGACAGGCCGACCTCATAGGCGCAATCGAGCACGGAGGCTGAATCGGCGAGAAGCCGCCGCGCATGGTCCAGCGTCTGCGCCTGGATGAAGGCCTTGGGCGACAGGCCCGCCCAGCGCGTGAAGAGCTTCTGCAGCCGTGTCGGCTCCATGCCGACGCGGGCGGCGATCGCGTCGAGCGACGGCTGCTCGCGCCAGTTCTCCGTGAGGTATTCCACGACCTGCCGAACCATGCGGTAATCGGCATGCGACTCGTAGAGCCCGAAATCGACCGGCGTGACTGACTGCATGTGAAGCGACATGGCATCCTCCATGGGTCTGGAAGATGCCGGGAGAACGGGCCCGAAACCACCCGATTCTTGCTCCGACGCTTCGGCCCGCGCCGAAACGTCGAGCGGATCAGCGCCGCGCTTCGGCAAGGGCCGCTCCGAAGGCGCCGGCGAAGCTGGTGCGGTCGTCGGGATTGAGGAAGCCGCCGACCGGCACGCCCTCGCCCCGCGCCAGGACGCGGATGGCCGTGACGCCCTCTTCCTTGTCCTCCACGATCCGCAGCCGCACCCAGAGCGGATTGAAGCGGAACTCCCGCACGCGTCCGTTCGCCGCCACCTTGCGGATCACCAGCGCGGCGCGGCTCACCTCGATCTCCTCATAGGCGCGGGCCTGCCGGTAGTTGATGCGGAAGGCCAGATAGATCGCCAGCACGTCCAGCCCGCAGAAGCCGAAGACCGGCCAAGCGCCGATGCGCCAGAAGACCAGGCCCGTGCCGAACCAGATCGCCGCGATCACGCCCATCAGCACGACGAAGCCGCGCCGGCCGAGCGAGCGATGCGCGGTCAGCGTGGCGGCAAAGATGACGGCGTCGAAGCCGTCTTCTTCGGTGCCGTCCGCGCCGGAAGCGTCGTCCTCAAGGGCATTGTCGGAAGCCATGCCGTCTCAATATAGAGAGCGGATGGCCAAGATCACCACCGCCCTTTCCGCTCCCGACGCCGCCCGGACAAAGCCCGCCCCTGCGGCAGCGCGCAAGCCGGCAAAGCGCGGCACCCGCACCCGTCTGAGCCGGCCCGAGATCGAGCTCCTCTTCACCCGCCTCCACGCGAAGAACCCGGAGCCGAAGGGCGAGCTGGAATATGTGAACCCCTTCACCTTGCTGGTGGCTGTCGTCCTTTCCGCGCAGGCGACGGATGCCGGCGTCAACAAGGCGACGCGGCGGCTCTTCGAGATCGCCGATACGCCGGAAAAGATGCTGGCGCTCGGCGTCGAGGCCGTGACCGAGCATATCAAGACGATCGGCCTCTTTCGCGGCAAGGCGAAGAACGTGGTGGAGCTTTCCCGTCTCCTCGTTGAGGAGCATGGAAGCGAAGTGCCGCCCGACCGCGAGGCGCTGGAAAAGCTGCCGGGCGTCGGGCGCAAGACGGCGAACGTCGTGCTCAACATCGCCTTCGGTCACCCGACCATCGCCGTCGACACGCACATATTCCGCGTTTCCAACCGAACGGGCCTCGCGCCCGGCAAGGACGTGGACGCGGTGGAGCAGGTGCTGGAGCGCGTGACGCCCGACCGTTTCCGCCTGCACGCCCATCACTGGCTGATCCTGCACGGCCGCTACGTCTGCAAGGCGCGCAAGCCCGATTGCCCTGTCTGCCCCATCGCCGATGTCTGCCGCTTCAAGGAGAAGGTGCAGCCCGCCGGGCGCTATTCCCGCGTGCCGGAACTGGAAGCGGCCGCGATGGCGGACACGCTGTCGCGACTGGAGACGCCATGACCACGACCCTCGGCCCGATCGGCGAGACGACCCACGGCCGGATCTGCCGCGCGACCCTCGCCATCGAAACGCGCCGCCCCGGATTCACCGAGATCACCGGCGAGCTCGCGCGGTTCCTCCGGCAGGCCCAGGCCGGCGACGGGCTCCTCAACGTCTTCGTCCGCCACACCTCGGCCTCGCTGACCGTGCAGGAGAATGCCGATCCGGACGTCCGCACCGACCTGATGACGGCGCTGGATCGTCTGGCGCCGCGCGATTTCGGTTGGGTGCACGACGCGGAAGGGCCGGACGACATGCCCGCCCATGTCAGGACCATGGTAACGGACGCCTCCCTCGTCCTGCCCGTCGCGGAAGGCCGGCTGCAACTCGGGACATGGCAGGGCATCTACCTGATCGAGCACCGGGATCGGCCGCACCGGCGCACGATCGTGCTGACCTATAGCGGCAGCTGATCGCGGCCCAACGGAGGGGTAAGGGTAGCGTCAGCTCCGCGCGCGCATCACCGGCGTGCGCCGCCACCAGCGCGTCTTCTGCTCCTCGCGCACGAAGGTGACGAGCCCGGCGCCCATGATGATGGCGATGCCGATCACCATGAACACGTCGAGCCGGTCGCCGAAGAGGAAGTAGCCGAAGCCCACACCCCAGATCATCTGGCTGTATTGGGGCGGCGCGATCCGGCTGGCCGGCGCGAATTGGGCGGCGACCATGAGCAGGATGTTGCCGAGCGCGCCGAGAAGGCCGTAGCTCAGCAGCGGCAGCCAGAGTTCGAGGGTGGGCCACCGAAAGCCGGGGATCATCAGGATCGCCGCCGCCACGAGCGGACCGGCCAGCCCGCTGCCATAGAGCGTGACGCGCTTTTCAGTCGGCCCCAGCACGCGCAGGATGATGATCGCGACCGCGCCGGAAAGGCCGCCGACGATCGCCGCCAAATGGCCGATGCCGAGTTCGCGAAAGCCCGGCCGGAGCACCACGAGCACGCCCACGAAGCCGGCGATCACGGCCGACCAGCGACGCCAGCCGACCTTCTCGCCCAGAAACAGCACGGAGAAGATCGTCACGAACAGCGGCAGCAGGAAGATCAGCGCGAACGCTTCCGCCATGGGAAGCGCGGTGAAGGCGATCACGCTGGAAACCGACCCCGTGACCGCGACCAGTGCGCGGAGCAGCCAGAGCTTGCGTCGCGTCGTGCGGTAGAGATCGGCCCAGCGGTCGTCCCGTTTCATCATGAAGGGCACGGCGGCGAAGCCGAACACTGTCCCGATGAATACCACCTCGAAGGGATCGAGCCGCCCGTTCAGGAACTTGATGGAGGCGTCGCTCATCGCATAGGCGGCATAGGACAGGAAGGCGAGGACGATGCCCTTCAGCATGGGGGAGGTTCCGGCAGCTCGGGAGAGATTGCCGGAGGCGGGCGGCCATTCCGAATCAATCGGACGCGCCGGCGAGCAGCGAATCGCGTCCATGCGGCTCTAGCAGAGCGGGAAAGACTTGTCCCCGGGCTTCAATTCCCCGCACCGCAATTCTCGGCGCTGCGGCTTACAAGCCGAAATTCCGTCGCGGCAGGCGCCTCAGAGCGCCGAGCGGGCGGCAATCGCCCCGGCGAAGAAGGCGACGGAAGCGGCCGCTGAAAAGCGGGCGAAGCGCAGATAGGCTTCCGCCATGGTTTCGTTCACCTGCTTGCGGATGTCGCCTCGCCGGGCGCGAGGATCGGCGGAGACGAGGCCCCAGAGCTCGGTGTTGGTAGGGTCGGCATCGCCGCTGGACGAGGAGCGGTAGAAGAGCAGCGCGGAGAGGCCGATGCAGCCGAGGCCGCCGACCTTCAGGGCCAGGTCGGGATGGAAACTCAGGAGCGCCATCAGAATGGCGATCGCCGTCAATGGAACCATGATGCTGCGCATCACCGAGAGGTAAGCGAGCTTGCGAAGCTCATCCATGGTTCCGGCTCCTTTCAGACCTCAGCCCTAATGCGGCTCGGGCCAGCTTGTTCCACACGGATGGCAGCGATGCCGGCGCAATCTTGCCCGCCCCGCATCCTTGCCCCATTTTGCGGTAAGACAAGAATACACCATCACACTCCGTGTCTCCTTCATAAAGGCATCATGCTCAACGAATTCAAGAAGTTCGCTCTGCGCGGCAACGTTCTCGATCTGGCCGTCGGCGTCATTCTCGGCGCGGCCTTCAGCGGGATCGTCTCCTCCCTCGTCGACGACATCATCATGCCACCGATCGGACTGTTGCTCGGGCAGGTCGATTTCTCGCAGTTCTTCATCGTGTTGAAGGGCGACGGTCACTTCAACACCATCGCGCAGGCCAAGGCGGCCGGTGCGGTCACGTGGAATTTCGGCCTGTTCATCAATGCGGTCATCAAGTTCATGATCGTGTCGATCGCAGTCTTCGGGCTGGTGCGCGGCATCAACAAGCTCTTCAAGATGCACCAGGACGAGAAGAAGAAGGAGACGCCGCCGGAGGTGCTGCTGCTTCAGGAAATCCGCGACATCCTCAAGGGCGAGGAAATGCCCATATCCGGGCCGCCGGAATCATCCAATGCAGCGAACATTGCCCAAGGTCCCGAAGTGTCTGGTCCCCAGGCGATCGGCCCCTAGGTTCTGAACTCATTAAGGGTTGAGCTTCTGGTCGAAGGCTGATTCACCTGTTCGGGGAGGAGCATGGTGATGGCGCGTTACGATCTCAGCGA
>NZ_FOFG01000009.1 GCF_900110915.1 Faunimonas pinastri | reverse complement strand
TCGCTGAGATCGTAACGCGCCATCACCATGCTCCTCCCCGAACAGGTGAATCAGCCTTCGACCAGAAGCTCAACCCTTAATGAGTTCAGAACCTAGGCGCGGGGCTCGGCACGCTCCATGACGCCTTCGGCCTCGGCGATGCGCTCCTCGAGCGCTTCGCAATCGTGGGGGACCGTCATGGCCTTGCGGGCGGTTGCCGCCACGGCTTCGATCTGCGTGCGCAGGACCCGGGCTTGCGCGTCGGTCCTCGGCCGGCGAGCGAGCGAGGTCAGCGCCTCCAGGAGACGGAGCAGAACAGCCGGCTGTGTCGCGGCGGCCTGCCGTATCTGCGAGTAGGCGACATCGACCAGGCCGCTGAAGGTGGAGGCAAAGGCGGTCAGGCGTGGGGTGCCGCCGCCGTCGGTCCAGACCTGCCGAGGCTCGCCGCGCTCCATGACGGCGGCCAGTGAGGAGGCCAGCCGGTCGATCACGGCGATGGCCGTATAGGGATCGTTGATGCCGGGCGAAAGCGCCCGCAGCGCGATCTCGACCAGCTGGCGCAACGAGAATTCCAGGTCCGAGGCTGCCGTCCGCTCCTCGCCAATCACCACGGCTCCGGCGATGGCCGACCGCAAATCCTCGTCGAGCAGGTCGGACGGCCAGATAAAGACATGCTCGCGTTTGCGGATCAGGTGCATGCCCGGGCGAAAGTTGATCTCCACATAGACGTTCCGCTTCGCCGCAGCCTCCGCGATGGCATCGTGAGCGATATATTGCACGTAGCCGCTTTCCGGCAGGCCGAAGGCGCTTGCCGCTTCGCGCACCAGATGCGGCGGCACCGGGGCATCCGCTTCACCGATCTCCGGGAGATTGTCGGCGATCGCCTCGTCCAGTCTCGCGCCGATGCGGTTGACGACGTTGTCGGCGACGATCGAGCGGCCGAGATGGTGAACGTAGAAGAGCAGCGTGAAGACGCAGACCAGGAAGAGGACCGTGCCGGACGTCACGGCGACGTGCGGGACGGCTTCCTTCGGCAAATCGGTGTCGATCGCCCGGAACACCAGGACGAGATAGACGATCGTGCCGATGAAGAGGCCCAGTACCGCCTGCGTCCGAAGATCGGCCATGAAGCTGCGGATCAGCCGCGGGCCCAGCTGGTTGGCGGCCAGCGTCAGCACCACCATGGTGATGGAGATGACCAGCGTCGCCATGGTGACCAGCGAACTCAGCAGGCTGGAAAGCAGGTTGCTGGCATTCTGCGCGTTGCTCTGGTTCAGCCACCAGACGCGGCTGTCGAGGTCGAGTTCCAGATGAATGCGCAGCGCCACCCAGGCGATGACGGCGGCCTCCAGCGTCATCAGCACCGGCAGGAACCAGAGGCTCGTCCGCACCCGTTCGTAGAAAGCCAGCAGTCTCGGCAGCACGCTCGTTCCTCCCGCAAGGGGAAGGAAGCTCCCGGAACTTTGGTTCCGGGCGGCTTTATGCGGGCGGGACGGCGGCTTCTCCGGTCGTGGCAGCGCCGCTCCGGAGCATCGCCGCAACCAGGCAGACGACGCCCACGCCCAGAACGGCCGCCGAGCCGATCAGCGCCGCGCTGTAGCCGCCGGGGCCGGCGATCACGCGGGCGGCAAGCGTCGGGCCCAGCATCTGGCCGATGCTGAAGCCGGCGGTGAGGACGGCGAAGCCACGGCCGTTCAGCCCATGGCGGCCGAGGGGCACGGTCAGCGTCGAGATGGCGAGGAACGTGCCGCCGAAGAGAACCGCGCCGGCAAGCGCTCCGCCGGCGGACGCGGTGAGCGCCGGAAGCAGGACGCCGACGATCTGCGCGAGGAAGGCCAGCAGCAGGGCAACGGCGAAGCCGACGCGTTCGCCCAGCCGGGGCCACAGTACGCAGCTCGGCAGCCCGGCCAGCCCCGCCACCACCCAGACCCAGTCGCCCATCGCCGAGAGCCCCGGGCGGGATTTCACGATGGCGACGATGAACGTGGCGAAGACGGAATAGCCGAGCCCTTCCAGCGAATAGGCGGCGAGCAGCGGCCAGAAGGAGAGCGGGCGCGGTGCTCTCCGGGGCCGGGCGCCCGTGACGGCGCGACCCGGAAGCTCGCGATCGCCCACCTCGGCGAAGATCACGGGCGTCACGATAAGGCACGCCACGCCGGCCGCGATCCACAGGCGCGACGCATCGAGCCAGCCGGAAGCGAAATGGACGAGCATGCCGGAGAGCGCGATGCCGGTGCCGACCCCGCTGAACAGCCAGCCGACGCGCCCGGCCTCCCCGATGGAGGTCAACGCCTGCGCCGCGATGCCGGCGGCGAGGATCATGCCGAGCGCGCTGGCCACGCCGGAGATCGCCCGCAGGATGAGCCAGGCGGTGAGGTTGTCGGTGAAGCCCATCGCGATCGTGGTGGCGATGCTGGCCAGGATGCCGATGCGGAAGGTCCAGAGCCGTGCACGGCCGGCCGGGATGAAGGAGGCCAGGATGGAGCCGGCGAGATAGCCCGCGAAGTTGGCGGACGCGATGAGGCCGGCCGTCTGCGCGCCGAAACCCGTTTCGTGCTGCATCAGCGGCAGCAGCGGCGTGTAGTAGAAGCGCCCGACCCCCATGGCGACGGCCATCGACAGAAAGCCTCCGATCAGGAGGCGTGTGGACGGATGCATGGGAGCGCGGATTCGGTTGGGGAGTTACAGGCCGCTCTCTAACAGGGACCGACGCAAACAAAAAGGCCCGCGCGATGCGGGCCTTTCCGGGAGCGGCGGCTGTCTTGCCCGCCGTTCGGCTTGCTTGCCGTTTGGCTTACTTGGCGGCGGCCTGCCACTTCAGGTTCCGCGTCCAGGCCTGCTCGATCTGCTGGACGACGCTTTCCGGCAGCGGGACGTAGTCGAGAGCCTCGGCGTCCTTCTGGCCGTTCTTCAGCGCCCAATCGAGGAACTTCAGGACCGCGGCGTTCTTGTCGGCCGAGGCGTCGGTGCGCATCAGCATGAAGGTCGCGGCGGTGATCGGCCAGCTGTCGGCGCCCGGCTGGTCGGTCAGGATGACGTAGAAGTCCTCCGCCTTGCCGTAGTCGGCATTGGCAGCCGCAGCCTGAAAGGCCTTCATGTCCGGCGTGACGGTCTTGCCGTCGTGGTTGACCATCTTGGTGTAGGTCAGCTTGTTCTGCTTGGCGTAGGCATATTCGACGTAGCCGATCGAGCCGTCGACCTGCTGCACGTACTGGGCCACGCCCGCATTGCCCTTGCCGCCGACGCCGCCGGGGAACTGCACGGCCGTGTCGGAACCGACCTTGCTCTTCCAGTCGGGGCTGACCTTGGAGAGGTAGTCGGTGAAGTTGAAGGTCGTGCCCGAACCGTCGGAACGGTAGACCGGCGTGATCGCCTGATCGGGAAGCTTGAGGTTCGGGTTCAGCCTGGCGATCGCCGGGTCGTTCCACTTCTTGACGTTGCCGAGGAAGATGTCGGCGAGCGTCTTGCCATCGAGCACGAGGTCGCCGGCATTGATGCCGGAAACATGGACCACCGGCACGATGGAGATCACGACCTGCGGGAACTGCACGAGGTTGTTCTTGGCGATCTCGTCATGCTTCAGTGGCTTGTCGGAATTGGCGAAATCGACGGTCTTGGCCTCGATCTGCTTGATGCCGCCGCCGGAGCCGATGGCCTGATAGTTGACCGCGGTGCCGTTTTCCTTGTGGTAGTCCGCGGCCCACTTGCCGAGAACCGGGTAGATCGCGGTGCCGCCGGCTCCGTTCAGCGTTTCGGCGAATGCCGGGGTGGCGAAGCTGGCCACGGCCAGCACGCCGAGGGCGGCGGTGCTCGACTTCCAATTGCGGAACATCACGGGATCTCCTCAGGGGTGTTTCCGTCTCCCCGCGACCCCTAGAGCCCTGCCGTGAAACATTTGTGACAGTCGTCGGAAGCTTTGTTTACGGCCTGACGTAACCGCTGCCGTGGCCGGGAATGGAGCAGGCCGTGCCGAGCGCCAGCGAGCCGCCGCCGAGGGGAGCGGAATAGCCGCCCGGCGCCACGCATGTGGAGCCGAAGCGGGCCGGGCGGGAGCCGGGCTCGGGAGAGCGGAACTGCCGGTCGTTGCCGTTGCCGGGCGAGGCGGGTGCCGCGCTGCTCCGCGTCACGCGGCGGGGCTGCTGGATCGGAATGCGGGGGCCGATCGGCGGCCGGGTCGTCAGCCGCGGCCGGACGTTGCCATCGGGAATGATGACGGGTCCCGGATTGATCGGGTTGATGGCGGGGCCGGGGCCCGCAGAGTTCAGCTGGGCGAAAGCCGGCCCGCCAGCGACAGCGGAAAGGCTCATCGCGCCCAGAAATAGCAGCAATCGTATGTTCATCGAATTCCATCCGTCGGGCGGTGAACGGCTGCGGCGTCCGGCCGTTCCGTCACCGAGGGCGGTATGGGCGCATCGGGTCGCATGCGGCAAGGCCCGGTGCGTTGGCGACGAGGGGGAGCGCGGCCTTGATGGTGAATGGTGTTCTTCGGCCGCTCGGCTCGCTTTCGGCGCCGCTCTGGAATCGCTTCGTCGCCTCCGATCCGGGGCAGGTGCGACTGCTCGCCGCCACGCGGGTCACCCTTTCGGTCGGGATTGCCGGGCTGGGCCTCGCCGCTCTGGTGATCTGGGGCTGCGTGCCGACCATGGGGATTGCGCTCGGCGCCACGCTGACGATGCTGGCGCCCTTTCTGCTGCGCGATCCCGGCCGGCGGCGGCGCGAGACCACGCTCTTCCTGATGGCGCTCCTCGCCGCGCTGGCCTATGTCGCGGGCGCGCTGATCTCGCCCTTGTTTCCGGTGGCGGAGATCCTCTTTCTCCTCGTCATCTTCGTGGCTGTCCTGCTGCAGAGCAGGGGCCCGCGATATGGCGCGATCTGCTTCGGCAGCTTCCTTTCCTTCTATCTCGGCATCTATCTGCATCCTCCCGCGGCGGAGCTGCCGAAGCATCTGGCCTCGCTGCCGATCATGTGGGTCGCGGTCTGGATCGTCTGCTTCGTCCTGCTGCCGGACGAACCTTCGGCCATGCTGCGCCGGCTGCTCCGTTCGGTGCTCCGCCGTACGGCGCTGGTGCTGGAGGCGGCGGAAGCCGATGCGCTGCACGGCACCGGGGAGAGCCGGCGCCGGCTGGAACGCGAATTCATCCGGCTGAACGAGGCGGGGCTGGTGGCGGAAGAGCAGATCGCGAACTCGGTCGCCGCCGATCGCGAAGTGCTGCGCCGCCGGCTGGTCACGCTGGAGCTGGCGCTCGCCCGCGTCGTCGGCGCCATGCGGGGGGAGACGATCACGCCGCAGAACCTCTACCGCGTCGAGGCGTTGCGCGGCCGCTTCCGGCGCGGCCACTGGCCCTTCCGCGTGGGCGCGGTCAACGTCAAGGGTTCCTCGGAAAGCCAGCTCCGCCTGGCGCTCCGCGAGCTGAACCGCGCCGGCGCCGCCGTGGCCGCCTCGCATGCCATGGTGGCCGGCCCGGACCGGCAGGCCGCGCCACCCCCGGCGCCGGTCGGCGCGCTCGCCTGGTCCTTCGCCGTCCAGGCGACGATCGCCGCAGCGCTTGCCATGGCCGGCGGCATCGCCCTTTCCCCGCAGCGCTGGTTCTGGGCGGTCATCACCGCCTATGTCATGTTCCTGGGAGTGCGGACACGCGGCGACACCGCGCAGAAAATCCTGCACCGGGTCGCCGGCACCTTTCTCGGCATGATCGCCGGCGTGGTCTGCGCCACGCTGATGAGCGGCCATCCCGTGCTGGAGCTGGCGGTGGCGGTGGTCTGCATCTTCGGCAGCTTCTACATGTTCTCCGTCTACGGGATCAGCATCTTCTTCGCGACGGTGATGCTGGGACTGATCTACGGTTCGCTCGGCGTCAGCACCGAGCCGCTGCTGCTCCTGCGCCTGGAAGAGACGGCGATCGGCAGCGGGGCGGCCATCCTTTCCGCCTTTCTGGTCCTGCCGGTACGGACCCGCGTCCATGTCCACCGCTCCGGCATGGCGGTGATGGAAGCGTTGCGCGACGTGTTGACGGCCGGCCAGCAGAAGCTGTCAGGCGAAGCCGCCGCCTCTCCGCTGGAAAAATCGCGCCTGCTCGACCGCAGTCTTCGCGACCTGCGGACGGCGCTCAGGCCGCTGAACGCGCGCCGCGACGTCATCAGGCCGGTCGACCGGGCCGAGCGAGCCTTCCCCGTGCTGCTGAACTGCGCCTATTGGGCGCGGGTCTTCGCCGTCTCCTGCGAGGACGAGGCGTTGCTGGGCAAGGAGGACCGCCTCCTGCTCACGAGCGGCAGCCGCGATCTGGAGGACTGGGTGGGAGCCCTCATCGCGGGTCTGTCCTCACAGGAGGAGCAACGCCCGGCCGGACCTTACGCTCAGGCCAACCCGATGACGGTGAGAGCCAAGGCGACGGGCCTGCCCGCTCCCGCATCGGCGCCGAAAACCGGTCAGCCCTCGGCGTCCGCCGCGTCCCCGGCGGATATCGCGGCCGTCGCGGCGCTGGACAATCTCGGCCAGGCGCTGGGGCTGCTGGAGAAACGGTTATTCGGCATGGGCCGCTCCGGCTTTTCCCGCCTGTCCTGAGCGACGCCGGACTCGCCGGTCGCGCGCCTCAGTGATGAAGCGCGCGTGCGAGCTCGTCCTTGTTCATCCTGGAGCGGCCGGGGATCTCTTTTTCCCTGGCCTCCGCGTAAAGCGCCGCCTTGGTTTCCTCCTTGCCGCCGCTCTTGCCCTTGCTGGCCTGTTTGCCTTCCGTTTCCGCCTGGGCCGTCTCTTCCCGTCGTTCCTTCGCCTTCGTGCGCTTCAAGTTTTTCTGGTTCTCGGTCTTGCTCTCGTTCTTCGAAGCGCCGGCTTCGCTGAGCGCGATGGCGACCGCCTGCTTCGGGTTCTTCACCTTGGGCCCGTCGCCATTGGTGCGGAGTTCGCCATGCTTGAACTCGTGCATCACGCGCTCGACGGTTTCCTTCTGCGCTTTGGACTGCTTGGCCATGGCGACCTCCCTGTTTCGGCACCTCCCAAACGCCCGAACACGGGCTTCGGTTCTGGCGGGACCGGGCGAGGGCGTCGCGATTGGCTGTGGAGTTTCCTCCGCCCTGTCCCAAAACGGCTCGCCTTTGTGCTAGGAGGAGGCGGGTGCCGCCGCATACGGGTCGGCAGGCGCCAGATCCGATGGCAATGAGAACCGGAATCGACATGGGCACTGCGTCGCCGGGGGGACCCGCGACGCTGGATCTGGAAGAGCTGCTTTCCACGCGGTTGCTCGTGCAGGGCAATTCGGGGTCGGGAAAGTCGCATCTCCTGCGCCGCCTGCTGGAGCAGAGCGCCGGGCTCGTGCAGCAGGTCATCATCGATCCCGAAGGCGATTTCGTCAGCCTCGCCGAGCATCATGGCCACGTCGTGGTGGAAGCCGATCGTACGGAAGCCGATTTGCAGCGGATCGCGCTCCGCGTCCGCCAGCATCGCATCTCCGTGGTCCTCAACCTCGAGGAGCTCGACGCCGAGGCCCAGATGCGCTCCGCCGCCGCGTTCCTCAACGGCCTTTTCGAGGCCGACCGCAGCGTATGGTATCCCGTGCTGGTGGTGGTCGACGAAGCGCAGCTTTTCGCCCCGGCGATTGCGGGCGACGTGTCGGACGAGGCCCGAAAGGTTTCGCTCGGCGCGATGACCAACCTCATGTGCCGTGGCCGCAAGCGCGGACTGGCCGGTGTGATCGCCACGCAGCGCCTCGCGAAGCTCGCCAAGAACGTGGCGGCCGAAGCCTCCAACTTCCTGATGGGCCGCACCTTCCTCGATATCGACATGGCGCGCGCCGCCGACCTGCTGGGGCTGGAGAAGCGGCAGGCGGAAAAGTTCAGGGATCTCGATCCCGGCCAGTTCATCGCGCTCGGCCCCGCTTTGTTCCGGCGTCCGGCGCCCATCCGCATCGGCGACGTCATGACCGCCGGGCGCAGCGGCCGGCCCACGCTCCTGCCTTTGCCGGAAACGCCCAGCGAAGACCGGCGCGACCTCGTCTTCACGCGCGGGGAAAACGAACCGCTGATCCAGGTGCCGCCCCGCCGCGCGACCCCGGTGCCGACGGCGGACGTGCTGGCGCAGCTCGCCCGTTCGCTGCCCGCGCAACCCGCGCCCGTCGCCGAGCCGGAGCCGGAATTGCCGGACAGCGAGAAGGAAGCGGCGATCGAGGAGATCCTGGGAGAACTCCTGTCAGACCCCGAGGCGGCCTTCGCCGTCGGGCCCGCTCTTTTCCAGGAATTCCTGCTCCGCTGCCGTATCCGCCGCATTTCCGGCGAGCCGCTGAGCCTCAACGATTTCCGTCGCCGTCTCGCGGTCAGCCGCGCTGGCATCAGCGTCAACCCGGAGCAGGAAGCGGCGGAATGGGAGCGCGCGCTCGCGGTCTCCACCGAGGTGCCGGACGATGTGCAGGGCCTGTTCCTGCTGGTCGCGCGCGCGGCGCTCGACCGGGCGCCGTGCCCCTCGGACGCCGATCTCGCCAAGGCCTACGGGACGCGTTCCCCGGCCCGCGCCCGGCGCCTTCTCACCTATCTGGAAAGCCGCGGCTTCGTGGTGGTGCAGGCGGACATGCGCAACCGCCGCATCGTCAGCCTGCCGCATCTCGGCTGGGAAACCGCGCCGGGCGATCCCAATGTCGGCGCCGCGCCCAGCGACCCCATCCTCGCCCAGCTCGCCCTCTGAGCATCGGCAGGCAACGCCTCACTCTCCCGTTGCAGCATGGATGAGGATCGGCTACATCCTCCTCGCAAGCACCCGTAGCTCAGCTGGATAGAGCGCTGCCCTCCGAAGGCAGAGGTCACTGGTTCGAATCCAGTCGGGTGCACCATTCCTGAACAGAACTATGAACGCCGAACGCCGCCGTTTCTACGCTAGAAGCGGCGACCAGCGTTCGCAGCAATTCCGACTTCGATCCCATGATGCGAACCTCGTCGTCTGCGACCTCGACACGCTGCGCCAGAGCGCGCAGATGGTCGCGGCGGTAGCCGCCATCATCGAGTCGTATCCGTTCGCGGGCTTTGCGGGCAAACCTCTTGAGCATATTGGGAGTGACGCCCTGATTGCCTGAACTGTCGCGCGAGCTGCGTGCGCTCGGCGTCGGCGGCGGCCTGATCCCGCAACGCCTTGAGGCTCGCCATGCGCTCTTTCGCCATGGCGTCGTCCTTGTCCACCATGCCCGCTTCGATGGCGTCAAAGAGACGGCCGAGCCGCTGTTCGGCTTCCGTGATTCGCCTGTGAAGCTCGGCAAGATGCTCGCGGCGGCGCTCGGCGCGCTCCTGCCGCCGGTCGATGACGCTGGCGAGGACAGTTTCCAGACGTTTGGGCTGGAGCAGCCGATCCCCGCTATGATCGGCGACAAGATGGTCCAGCTTGTCCATCGGGATCGTGCGGCCCTTACAGCCGGTCTTGCCCTGCCGCGCCTTGGTCGAGCAGGTGTAATAGCGGTATGTCGCTCCCGTGCTGCCTTGGCCGGTGCGCAACGTCATCGCACCTCCGCACTTGGCGCAGAAGCAAATGCCGGTCAGCAGCGTCGGGCCGCTGGAGACGCGCGCAGGCGTCACCATGGGATTGCGGGATTTGAGGCGGGCTTGCACCGCATCGTATAGCTCGCGCTCGATCAGGGGCGGCACCGCCATGATGGCGACCTCGCTCTCCGGCTTCTTCTCCCGGTCCTTGTGCGACCGCGTGTTGAACCTATGCTCGCCGATATAGGTGGTGCGGGTCAGGATGGCGTGAATTTGCGCCAGCCCCCATCGTCCGCCGTCGCGGGTGAAGAAACGGCGCTCGTTGAGATAGGTGGCGATAGCCTTGACGCCCATCGCGCCGCGCGTGCCGTCGCCTTCAAGGAACAGGCGATAGATCAGCCGCACGGTGTCGGCGTGCAGCGGGTCGATCTCCAGCTTCTTCTTGGTCTTCGATCCCCGCTGCTCGGCCGCAACGATGCGATAGCCGATAGGCGGCCGTGCGCCATTCCAGAAGCCTTGCCGGGCGTTCTCGTTCATAGCGCGCAGGACGTGCTTGGCGTTCTCCTTCGACTGGTATTCGTCGAAAAGCGCCATAATCTGCCGCATCATCTGGTGCATGGGGTCGTCGCCCATCTCCTGCGTGATGGAGACCAGCTTGACGCCGTTCTTCGCCAGCTTCCTGACATAGAACTCCATCTCGAAGTGATCGCGGAAGAAACGCGAGAAGCTATGCACCACGACAATATCGAACGGTGCGGGCTTGCTGGTCCCTGCCTCGATCATGCGCTGGAACTCGGGACGCTTGTCGTTGGTGGCGGTTGCGCCCGGTTCAACGTAAGTCTCAACGAGCTGATAGCCGCGTTGCTCACAATAGGCTTCGCCCTGCCGCTTCTGGTCAGGGATGGAAATGTCATGCTCGGCCTGCCGGGCAGTCGAGACGCGCAGATAGAGGGCGGCGCGGGCAGTAACGGTTGGGCTGTGCATGTTCATGGCCGATCTCCCATAGCCTTCCGCGGCTTCGGACGGTCAATCAGGGGCAACGCCAGTTCCACGCGGTCATGCACCACCTTGGGCGCGAGCTTGCGGCCGTGGCCCGGCTCAAACCGCACAAGGCCGTAGCTCTCCATGGTTTTCAGGGTGCGTGAGAGATTGGAGCCGGCCCGGCCGGTGATTTCCGCCAGTTCCTCCAGCGACGCCGGGGCTTTCTCGGCGATGATGCGCAGCAGCTCGCGGTTCCCGGCCGACAGCACTTTGGCAAAGGATTCGGTCGAGGTGAACCACACCTTCGGATCGCCGGGCGCAGGCTTTTCCTCGCCTTTGGCGATCCGAATGGTGCGGGCCTTCATTTCTTCGTAGTCGGCAATCCCGACTTTCAATGTGGTCATAGGGCACCTCGCTCCTTCAACACCGCGTCAACCGCCTGCCAGAAGTCGGCCAGCAACGTGGCCGCATCCTCGTAGGCGTAGGGCTTCACGGTCTGGAGGCGGTGCCGATGGTCCATCGGCTCGCCCCTCCTTCCTCGGCCGACCGGATGGGCGTTGTCGAAGCCGACCAGCCGTTCGCCCGAAGGCCCGTGAAGCGTGAGCGAGTAATCGAGATCGTGCGGCTTCTCCGGCGAGGCCGGAACGCGGGTGACGATGAACTTCACCCAATAGCCGCCCTCGGGATCGACAAAGAGCATCTGTCCGTCGAGGTCCAGAAGCGTGTCGAGGCCCGGATCACGATGCCCACTCACGCCTTTTCCTATCAGTTTGTGATAGAATTTGCAAGCCATCATCCGGCTTTCTCGGGTTCAGAAGGTCGTCGAACACATCTCCGAACCAACGCTCGAACACGTCAATCTCGGCCTCGGTGACGGGAATATCCTCGGGCCAATCATCGGTGACACGCATCCTCTGCCCATTCGGTGCAAGAAGCGGCGCGTCGCCGGCTCGCGCGCGGCCGTCCGGCGCGGGATCGTCCGCGTAGTCGAAAAGATCGTCGGGAAGTGGCTCGGGGATCGACTGTCGCGGTCGCCCTTTGCGGGCGTAGCGGCGCTCTGCGCACATGGAATCCTCCTTGGCTCGATGGCGGATACCGGGGCGTTCAAGGCCCCGGAATTAAGCGAACCATGGAGGGCAGTCGGCGGCCTGTAGCGTGCCGCATTTGCACCTATGCGCTGGCGGCACCTCTGCCGGGATGGGACTTAGCTTGCGGCGCGTCGTGCCTTGGCGAAACCGCGATCCGTGGCGATGAACCGCTCCAGCATGGGCACGATCAGCCTGACGGGATCGGCGGCGGGCTGACCGCTCTCGCGGGCCAGCACCTCGGCATAGGCGACCAGATCGCGGTGAAGCGGTGCGGGCAGTTCCACCGTGACCTTCACGGGCTTGTCGTCGGGCAGCCGGCCGAGTTTCAGCTTGGTCACGGGTCAACCTCCTACTGGCTCGAATACGAGGTCGCGGGTGACGATGATCCTGACCGGGAAACCGGGCCGAATCGTCAATGTCGGCGCGACCTGCAACTGGCGTTGCACGATCTGCTGGCCCGCCTGATTGACGGTATCCTGCGCGCCGTCGCGTATGGCCCGGATCAGCCTATCCTCGTCGCTCGTCGCCAGCTCTGTGCCGACCGCGAGCAGCGTGGATAGCCCTGCGGCCTTCATCAGATCCCACCAGTGATAGTCGACCCGATCCTCAAGGCCGGCATAGTCCGATGCGTCCGCACCCGGCAGGCGCTCCAGAACGATGGAACGGCCGCCCGGCAGGATCAGGCGATTCCACACCAGCAACAAACGGCGTTGGCCGAAGGTCACGCCATCATCATATTGGCCGATGATGCGTGTTCCCTGCGGGATCAGGAGCAGCGAGCCGGTCGGGCTGTCATAGACGTTTTCCGTCACTTGGGCGGTGATCTGGCCCGGAAGGTCGGAACGGATGCCGGTGATGAGCGCGGCCGGGATCACGGCCCCGGCCTGAAGGATGTAGGGCGATGTCGGCGGCGCAACACGATCCGGCGCGACGGTCTGCCGGTCCACGGGTCCATTGAGGAAAGCCGCGTGCCGGTCCTGCGTCGCCGGTTGCCCGCCAAGGCCGAGACCGGCAAGGCCGGGCATGGCCGTTCCTGTCGGCGCTCCCGTGCGCGGGCCGGACTGGAAGAACACGTTGCTCAACCGCGCGGCTTCTTCCTCGGCGCGGCGGCGTTCTTCCTCTGGATCGACGGCGGGCGTCGCCATCGCGGGCGGCGCGAGCGGCTGGCCCCTGTTCTGTGCGTCGAGGATCGGACGGCCCAAATCTCCGGGCAGCGCGGGGCCGAGCACTGGCCCCGTATAATCGCGCGGCAGGCCGGACAAGCCGTCCGCCGTGGGCCGGTTCTCGGTCGAATAGAGTTCTTCGCCTCCCGGCTCTGCATCGCGGGTCTGGAGCGCGTAGATCAGCGCCCCGCCGATGCCGAGCAAAGCAACTGCGCCGACGCCTGCCAGCATCTTGCGCGACAGGCGCGTGACGCGGGGCGTTTCGGCGCGCAGGCGCATGGGGGTGGCGGTAGCGGTATCGCTCATGAGGACGATCCTCCCGTGGTCGTGCTGGTTGGTGCGGACGATCCTGACGACCTGCTGGCGGTTGCCGCTGCCAAGACGCAACTCGGCCACGCCGAACAGGCGGTCCACGATCAGGACGTTCTGATGAACCCGGCTATTGACGATTTGCGGCTCGCCGTTCGCGCCGAGCACGAAAATTGGCGGCATCTCGCCCTGCACGATCCCGGCCGGGAAGACGACGTAGACGCGTCTGCCGTCATCGAAGACGGAAACCGGCCGCCATGGCGGGCTATCACCCTGCACCTGCAAGCCATAGCGATAGTTCCGCGCCGCCTCGGCCGGGATGATCGACGCGGCTGGAACGGTTCGGCGCTGGCCGGGCGTTGCGGGATAGGCCCATGCAACGGCGGGCATGTAGAGCGATTCCCGCGCGCGCAACTCGATCATGTAGGTGCGCCGGTCGGTGGAGACGACAAGGTTGGTGGAAATGTCCGGGCGCGTCGGCTTCACAGGATATGGACGCGGCGGTTCGCACCGCTGCCGCTCTCGGTGTCGCCGATGATCCAGCGGGCGGTGTCCCCGGCCGCGATCGGCCCTGCACCGGTCAGGCTCTCGCCCCGGCTCCAACGCAATGGTCGTGATCTGCCCGACTGCGGCATAGACCTGATAGAGCGCGCCTTCGCTCCACGGATAAATCTGGACGGCGTTGTAATAGCCTTCCCGGCGAGGCTCGACACGGGCGGCGGCATTGGCGTTCTCGACGCGGCCGTTCGGTGTGTCTGCGGCGGTGCCGCCGCGCGCCACGGTCCATGCCGGGGGCACGTGCAAAGGACGGGGCGTATCGTTGGTGACGGTCGCCTGCACGGTCGGCAGCGGCGGCACGCTGGCGTCGTAGCTGAACTGCGGCGTCCGGTTGGTGGCGCAGCCCGCGAGCATGGTGGCCGAAAGCAGCATGGCCGTGATTGTCGGGGTGCGGGTAATCGTCCTCATTGGCTCATCTCCCGCGACCACGAAATTGCATTGACGTAGATGCCTAGCGGATTGGCGCGCAGGCGCTCAGCGTCGCGCGGTGGCTGGATCACGATAGTCAGGATCGCGGTCCATCGCTCGGTCATGGAGAGCTGGCCGTTTTCGAAATGGCGTTCGGTCCACGCCACGCGGAAGCTGTTGGGCGAGGTCCGGATGACGCTCGAAACCTCGACGGCGATCTGCTGGCGGCCGACCTTGGTGAAAGGATCATTGGCCCGCGCATAGTCGTTCAACGCGGCCGCGCCTCTGTCGGTGGTGAACTCATAGGCGCGAAGCCAGTTCTGGCGGACAATGATCGCGTCGGCCGGGATGGCGCGGACCTGCTCGATGAAGCGGCCAAGGTGGAAAGCAATCTGCGGATCGGTCGGGCGATAGTCGGCGTTCGCGGGCGCGACGGTCTGCGCCTGTCCGAGATTGTCCACCTGCACCACCCACGGCACGACGGTCCCGCGCGCCGACTGCCAGACCAGCGCCGAGGCAAAGCCGGCAGACAGGATCAGGGAGCCAGAGGCCATGAGCCTCCAGTTGCGCGCCTGCACGCGGGCCGAGCCGATACGCTCGTCCCATGCCTGCGCGGCCTTCTGATAAGGCGTCTCGGGTTCCTGCGATTTGCCGTAATGGGTTGCTGGTCGTTTGAAGATGCTCATGAGCGGTCACTTTCGGAAAGGTTGATGGAGGAACCGGAGCCGTGGCTGTCGCCGGAGCGGACGGCATGGGCTGCCATGGTGGTGCCGTGGTTCATGGCCTGCGAGCGATGCATTCGCTGCGCCCATGCGGGCGGGCTGCCGGCCGGGCCGGACGCTGCTGCGACAGGATCGGCGCTAGCGCCGCCGACCGTGCCTGCGGTGGATGAACTGCCCGTCACACCGAAGGCCGCGCGTGCGCCATCTGAGAAGCTGGATTTGACGCTTTCTGTCGCTGCCGATGCGGCACGTTTGAGCGGCGAGATAGCCGCTGATCCTGCGGCGCGCGCGACGCCGCCAAGGCCGGAGGCGACGCCCGCCGCGCCGGACTGGCTGAGCGAGCCGACGCTGTAGGCGGCAGTCGCCGCGCCTGCGGCCGTTGCACCACCGCGAACGGCCGCGGCTCCACCGGACAGGGCAGCGGCACCGCCCTTGGCGGCGAGCATGGCCCCGCCGCCAGCGGCGATGCCTGCACCTGCGACCGCAAGCCCGATTCCCACGGCTGCGCCCGCGCCGAGCTGCGGGCCGCCAGAGACGATGCCGTTGGCGATGCCGGGACCGAAAATGCCGAGGCCGAGCAGCGACAAGGCTGCCAGCACAATCGCCATGGCGTCGTCGATGCTCGGGGTCTGGCCGCCGAAACCGGCGGTGAACTGCGAAAACAAGGTGCTGCCGATGCCGATGATGACGGCGAGAACCAAGACCTTGATGCCGGACGACACTACGTTGCCCAAGACCTTTTCGGCCATGAAGGCGGACTTGCCGAACAGGCCGAACGGAATGAGGACGAAGCCGGCGAGCGTGGTCAGCTTGAACTCGATCAGGGTGACGAAAAGCTGGATGGCGAGGATGAAGAAGGCCAGCACTACCAGCGCCCATGCGAACAGCAGGCAAGTGATCTGGATGAAGTTCTCGAAGAACGCGATCCAGCCCATCAGGTCGGAAATGGAACCGAGCAACGGCCGGCCGGCATCGAGGCCGGTTTGCGCCACACGGCCCGGCCGCATTAGATCGGTTACGGAAAAGCCAGTGCCCGACGCCATGAGGCCCAGGCCAGCGAAGCTCTCGAAGACGATCCGGGCGAGATTGTTCCAGTTGGAAATGATGTAGGCGAACACGCCCACGAACAGGGTCTTTTTCACCAGACGGGCGATGATGTCGTCATCCGCGCCCCATGCCCAAAAGAGCGCGGCAAGCGTCACATCGATGACGATGAGCGTCGTGGCGATGAAAGCGACTTCACCGCCGAGCAGGCCAAACCCGCTGTCGATGTAGGAGGTGAATACGCCGAGGAAATTATCAATGACGCCCGTGTTGCCCATGGTCAGCGCGCCTCGCTGCGATCACGGCCGAGGAAGCGGTCGCGGGATTCGACCCACGTGGCGAGGCAGTCGGTATCGTTGGCGGCTGCCTCGCCGAGCTGCTAGCAACGGCGCAGGGTTTCGCGCAGCGGGTCGGGCGGCGGCTGGAGGGCCGGCGCAGGGGGCGGCGCGGAAGGTTCGTCCTTCCGCGGCATAAATGTACCGATGATGCCGAATTAAGAAACGATCGCAACAACTTAGGCCGCCTTTGGGCGGCCTTTTCATTGCATCCGCGCCATGCGCTGGCTTCCGCCTAAGTGCTTGAAATCACACGAACCGCGCAGCGGCCGCGCAGCTACGTGCGACATCGCCGCGACAAGAACCCCGAAAGGCTCGACATGACTGAAGGCGCAAACGAGGGGGCTAACCTCCTGTATGGCGTCCCCGCGATCGCCGCTTTCCTCAACATCACGCCGCGTCAGGCGCACCACCAAATCGAGAAGGGAGGGCTTCCAACCTTCCGCATCGGCGGCGTGATCTGCGCTCGCAAGTCCAGCCTGAATGACTGGCTGGAGGCGATGGAGACTGCCGCCCGAACCACAGGGAAATCCTGATGACCGATCTTGTCACGCGACGCGCTGCTCTCTCCGCCAGTTCGTTCGACCCGAAGACGCGCACCTTCACCGCCGTCGCTGCAACGGAAACTCCGGTTGCCCGGATGGATTGGGGAAGCGGTGAGCGTGTCAACGAGGTTCTCGTCATCGCGGCAAGCGCGATTGACCTCACCCGGCTCAACTCCGGCCGCGCGCCGCTTCTCAACTTGCATCAGGCTTACCAGGTCGCCGACCAAATCGGCGTGATCCGCTCAGCAAGGATCGAGGGCGGCGCGCTGGTCATCGAGGCGGAACTGTCCGGCCGGGATGATGTGAAGCCGATCGCGGACGACCTGGCCGCCGGCGTCATCCGCAACGTCTCAATCGGCTACGCCATCCAGGCTCGCGAACGCATCGAAGGTGAAGGGGACGGCCCCGACACCGTGCGCGTCACGCGCTGGGCGCCAGCGGAGGTTTCGCTGGTCCCGGTCGGGGCCGATCCAAACGCCTTTATCCGTTCCACAGGAGTGACCATCATGGAACCCGACGAAATCGAAGAGAACGAAACCTCACCCATCGCCGTCCGGCAGCCGGCCGACCGTGAGACAAGGGCCGAGCGCAACCGCGTCGCCAAAATCATTGAACTCGGCAGGCGCGGTAATCTCACGAATGCCGAGATGGAAAACGCCATCATCAACGGCACGACGGTTGAGGAATTTCGAGCCTACGGCCATGACAAGATGGCAGAAGAGGCGGAGAGGTCCCACACCCGGCCGAGCATGCGGCCCGGGGCGGCGACCTTTGACAATCCGGACTTCCTGGGGCGCGCCGTCGAGGATGCGCTCTTCGCCCGCATGACGGGACAGGTTGCCGAAGGTCCCGCCCGCGAGTTCATGGGCCGCCGCTTCGTCGATATCGGCGCTGAACTTTTGAAGGCTCGGGGGGAACGCGTCAGCTGGAACAGCCCTGATCGCATCGTCTCAGGGATGATGACACGCGGCGCCGGGCTGAACACGACCGGCGATTTCCCGACCATCCTCGGCAACGTCATGAACAAGCGGCTGTTGCAGCTCTTCCAGGCGGCGGAGAGCGGCGCGTCGCTGATCGCCGCGACCGGAACCGCTTCTGACTTCCGGCCGCAGCTGGAGGCCCGCCTTTCGTCCTTCCCCGCGCTGGAGAAAGTAAACGAGCATGGGGAGATCAAATTCGGCTCGCTGAACGAGAACGGCGAACGGTTGCAGATCGCGAGCTACGGCAAGGGGATTGGCGTCTCGTTCCAGGTGCTCGTCAACGACGACATGAACGCGATCGACCGGAGCATCCAGGACATCGGCTTCGCGACTGCGGAGCTGAAATCCAAGCTGATCCTGGACGCTCTTTCCATGAAGCTGAACGACGGCAAGCCCGTCTTCCATGCCGACCACAAGAACCTTGGTACCGGCGCGGTGCTTGCCGTGCAAGCGGCCGGTGCGGCCCGTCTCGGCATGCGCAAGCAGACGGCCCTGGATGGGAAGACCGCGCTCGGCATTGCGCCGCGCTTCCTGCTCGTTCCGTCCGAGCTGGAAACGACGGCGGAGATGTTCCTGGCTGAGACGCGTCCCGCCGCAACGGGCGACGTCAACCCGTTCGCCGGCAAGATCCAGCCCGCCGTCGAGCCGCGCCTTACCGATCCGCTCGCCTGGTATTTCTTCGCAGACCCGGCGCTCTATCCGGTCGTCAAGTTTCTCACCTTGGCCGGCTACGGCGGGCCTCGCCTGGAGGTCGACCAGGAGTTCAGCAAGCTCGGGACGAGCTACCGCGTGACCTGGCACTGTGGCGCCGGGCCGGTGGACTATCGCGGCGCCTACAAGAACCTGGGCGCTTAAGTTTCGGGAGTAGCGGGAGCAGGGGAGCCATGACCTGGCTTTGAGCCTACCCAACCCGCGCCGGCGTTTTCTCCCGCCGGTTCTCGAAGGGTAGGCAGGTCACGCGGACCGGACGGGGGAGCTTTGGTGGTGCATTGTGCCATTGGCCTGCCCCCATTAGGTGGCCCGGTTGGAATCTAATGCATGGTGGGCTTGTCGGCCATGGTTGAGGTGGCCGACGACGCAGGTTGGGTTGGCGTATTTGGCCACACCACGGCGGCGGGGGCTGGCGGTCTGTAGCCGAGGGAGGAGTGCGGGCGCAGGGTGTTGTAGTGCTGGCGCCAGCCCTCGATGACGATCCTGGCCTCGGCGAGGGTATAGAACAGCTCGCCGTTCAGCAGTTCATCGCGGAGCTTGGAGTTGAAGCTCTCGCAGTAGCCATTCTCCCAAGGGCTGCCAGGCTCGATGTACGCCGTTTTCGCGCCGACCGCTGTGATCCACTCCCGCACCGCCCTGGCGACGAACTCGGGGCCATTGTCCGAGCGAACATGCCCAGGCACGCCGCGCAGGATGAAGAGATCGGACAGGACATCGATGACGTCGGTGGATTTGAGCTTTCGGTCGATCCTGATGGCGATACACTCCCGGGTGAACTCGTCGATCACATTCAGCATGCGGAACTTCCGGCCGTTGTGGGTGCGATCCTCAACGAAGTCGTAGGACCACACATGGTTGGGATATTCCGGCCGGAGCCGGACACACGAGCCGTCGTTCAGCCAGAGGCGGCCCTTCTTCGGTTGCCTGGCTGGCACCTTCAGCCCCTCCTGTCGCCAGATCCGCTCGACGCGCTTGACGTTCACGACCCAGCCGAAGGTCTCCAGCATGGCTGCGATCCGGCGATAGCCATAACGACCGTACTTGGTCGCGAGCGCGACGATGTCGGCGGTCAGCGCCGTTTCATCGGCGCGACCCTTCCGCACTTTTCGTTGGGTGGATCGATGCTGCCCCAGGACCCGACACGCCAGCCGCTCCGATACGCCAAACTTCACCATGACGTGGTCGATGCACTGGCGACGGCGGGCGGGGCTTAGAAGTTTCCCGACGCGGCTTCCTTGAGGATCAGCTTCTCAAGCGTCAGGTCCGAAACGGCTTTTCGTAGCCGCTCGTTCTCCTTCTCCAGGTCCTTCAGGCGCTTCACCTGATCGGACTTGAGCCCACCGAACTCCTTGCGCCACCGATAGTAGGTGAACGGCGTCACACTGATCGTGCGAATTGCCTCCGAAACCGATCGGCCTTGCGACACGAGCACATCGACCTGCCTCAGCTTGGCGACGATCCCTTCCGGCTGGTGCTTCTTACGCGGCATTCCTGACATCCTCCAAAGGCTCAAAAGCCTACTTCAGGGAGGACCACTTTTCAGGGGGCAGACCACTGTCAGGAATGCAGGAAGATCCAGCGCTTCCTTCTGATGCTTGGAAGCGACGGAGCGCATGCGACTGGGAACTCCGCCCGATCTGCGTCGAGGGGGCCTTCGTGGCAGGAGCGCCGCCACGAGACCCTCTTCTCCTGATCGGGGAAAGCGACGCCGTGAACTCGACACCAGAAGCTGCCCGTCTGCTTTCGGGCAGCGACTGAAAATCCTCTGGTCTCACTTCAATGCCTGCAGGTTCCTTCCCGATTCTGGCGCCTGGGGTCCGTGGTAAGCGGAAGTTCGGTGTTGATTGCCATTTCGGAACAAGCGGATATCACTCCGTTGCACCGAAGACCTTCCCTGCCAGCAACCGCCGCCCGCGTCTCAGAGACAGCTACTTCCGTTCAGGCAGGGCACTTGCCATTCAGCACCGCGAACCGCCACGCTTTGAAACTGCAATCCGCTTCCACCAAACCGGCCTCCCGCATCCAACCCAACTGATCCTCTACACTTGCGCATCGATCGTGCATCATGCGCTCAAGAGCCTTGCCGATCTGGTCCTCTGGAACGCCGGCAGCTCGAACGTCCCGAAGCCAGCGACGAGCATAGTCGGCCTCAATCCTGGGGGTCGGACCGAGAACCTGCTCCGCGTTGACGAACAGTCCGCCGGGCGCGAGAGACCTGCGGATCCGCAAGAACAGGTCTCGTTTGGCGGCGTTATCGAGATGATGGATCGCCAAGGCTGACACGACGAGGTCGAAAGGGCCGCCGAGGTCACCGGCTGCCATGTCGCCGACAGAAAATTCGATCCCCTCGTATCGATGCAGGCGCTTGCGCGCCTCATCCAGCATGGAGGGTGACGCATCGAGGAGGTGCAGGTGGGCGGCCGGTGAGCCGTCCAGGATCATGCCAGAGAAAAGGCCGGTGCCAGCACCCAGATCCAGGACCCGAATGGAGCCGCCAGGGTGCCAGTCTGCGATCAGGTCGAGCGCAGTCCCGTAAAAACTGTCGAAGCAGGGGATCAGCGCGCGACGCAAGGCGTCATATTCGGAGGCGTCACGATCGAACACGCGTGACGACGGAACATTGACACTGTTCATTTCACCGCTCCCGGTTTCAACGAATAGGTACCGACCGCTCGGCCCTCGGCGAGGACATGTCCATCGCTGGCCCTTTCAAGGTCTGCACCCGTGAAGGAGCCTGACAAGCCGAGCGTCGCGATGTCCAGCGCCATCACTCGAACGATGTAACGGTGTGGCCGCACATCGTTTGCTGGCGGACACGGACCGTCGTAACCGCCATAGGTGCCAGCCATGCCTTTCACATCTGCCAGGAAGCTTGTGAAGACGTTCGTACCGCGCAGGCCATAGGGCGTTGTCCCGATAGGCTTGCCACCCGGGACCAGACCTGGACTTTCCACTCCGGCGGGGATTGCCGTTATCGCTGGCGGGATGTCGGCCAGCACCCAGTGGAAGACGCGCATGCGGGGCGCGTTCCGCGCGATGATCGTTCCTGGCTTATTGATCAGGCCCAAATCGGCCGGGACATCGGGATCCATCATCAGCAAGGCGTAGGAGCGCGTTTTCGGCGGACCCTTCGACCAAGCGACGCCGGGGCTGACATCTTTGGCGTTGCTGCTGCTGGGCGGACAAAACACAGCGCTGTCAGCGAAGCGGCCACGATCGTCGATGGCGTCGACCTTCACCGACAAGGAAGCGTCCCGAGCATGCGTAACTCCGCTTGAGACGGCCCACAAAGTCAGCGCGCACATGGCGTATGGTTTTCGTTTTAACATCATCATGGATCCCGTCATCAATGGACCGCATGAGTTTAAGAGTGCGCGCGAACCAAGCGGGCCGACGACGCTCAGAAATGCGCCCTTGGCGATCAATCCGTCAGCGCTCGCCTCGCATTTGCCGGGCCGTAGCGGGCGACATTCCGAAGGCTTGTCGAAATTGGCGAGCAAAGTGGGAACGGGAAGCATAGCCCGTCGCGGCAATCGCCTCCGCCACATCTGCATTCCGATCACATAGGAGAACTTTCGCCGCCTGCATTCGCGCGGCAAGCAAGATGTCTCGTAGGGACTGGCCTTCTGCTCTTAACCGACGCCGAAGAGTCGCTTCGGACATTCCGAATGACGCGGCAACCGAGGCTCCCGACCAGTCGCGGTCAAGCTGATGACGAACAAGAAGTCGCACAGCGTCAGACACTGAGCCGTCGACATATTTAGGAGCAAGTTGGAGGACACCTTGCTCCGCCAAGATGAGAATGACTTCAAGCAATCGGTGTGCGACTACGCGGCGTGAGGCGCTGCTCAGAGCCTCACCCGCGTGCAGGATCGCGGCACAGAGAGGGGCGTCCAAAGCAACCCTGTCCGCCGGGCTCGAGCGCCCCGCAAACTCTGGCCAGAGCCGGGCGGCCTCGATCATAAGCTCGCGCGACAAGCAAAGGAAAAGGGCTCGGTAAATGCCGCTTCCCTGGTCGGGCTCATTGATTACCTCTATCCGAGATCCGGCGGACAGCAGGAAGGCTTCTCCAGCGCCATAATTCCGGATGTCGGCGCCGCGCTGCACTTGCTTACGGCCCTCGACGATCACGACCAAGCCCGCGGAAGGCGTAGAAAAAGAGGCGATGCATTCGCGCTGTCGTGACACAAACGCGGAGATGAAAGGCGGTTCGCTTCCAAAGGCGTGTTCGCGTGTGTCGCTCTCGGCAAGGGGGCGCAACTGCATGGCAAGCGCCTGCTTTTTCTGCATTGGTAAAAGCTCCCCGCGACACGCCTTCACAGAAACGGACAGCCGGCGAATGGCAAGCCCCGTTTGGAACGTCTGCGCTACAATGGAGGTGCGGAAGTAACGTGTCCCGTTTCTTATCCGATCATCAAGCGAGTCCCGGGTTGATCCGAGCCTTCGTCGTCGTGCGTGGAAAGAGGCCAACGCTCGGAGCGGCCAGGATGTGCAGCGTGCCGGCCGGTTCTCCGGGCAGAGCTCCATGGCAGTCCGGCGGTATCACATCCGGTCGATCTTCGAGTGTGACCGCGCCTCGTTGCAGTCCCGCCGCCAGCCTTCGAGCACAACCCGGGCATGGTACAGTGAGTGGAAGAGAACCTCATTCAGCAGTTCGTCATGCGACCGCTCAATGAAGCTCTTGTTGAAGTACTCCTGCTGGAACTTGCCCGGCGTTATGCAATGCCAGCCTAGGCCGACGTCGCGGCCCTGCCGGGATCAGGCGGTCAGCCAACGCAGCAGCGGGCTGTTCCTGACGAACGTCAACCGGGAAGCCCAGGCGTCGAGACCCACGATGTGACCGGCACGTCGAATGATGAGAAGACCGAGTGCCAGCGCATAGACGAGGTGGTAGTCGACGAGGAAGTTGTTCACGTTCTCGATGTACGGAAAGTCCATATGGGCGGTCCAGTACAGGACCATGATCATGATGGCGAACGGCGCGCTGGCCCTGACCAGAAGGCCGGAGATCAGCGACAGCCCGATCAGCAGGTGCCCATATTCCACGAGGAACGCCAGGACCGGCGTGAATGACGAGTGAGCCATCGGAGCATAGATGGCGTTGAAGGTCTTGGTGCTGGAAAGAAAGCCGCTGACATAGGCGTTGTTGCCGAAGTGGTGGATCGCGGCCCAAAGAAACGTCCATCCGATCCCGATGCGCAGGAGAAAGAGGATGCCTCGTTCGGTCCGATGTCCCGCATGCGTCTCTGGAGTCATTGCGCCCTCGTCAACAGGTCACCTGAAGTCCGCCGACCCTTTGACGGGAGTGGACGGACCAGGAACTACCAACTTCAATCCTTGCACGGATAAGGAAGTTGCGTTCCTTGTGCATTGATCCTGATCAATGCCCGTTTGGTCAGGTGCATTGCGGTTTCGGCTTTGCTGCAAGGTTGCGCCTGAACAAGTTCGCCGACGAACTTGATCGTGATCAAGGCGGGGATGTGCCGGCTATGACACGCTGAGCCCTTCTTGAACGCAGTCAGCGCGGTCGTTGCAGATGCCAGATTTCGCAGGAGCAAGTGCTACGTGGGGCAATTCCCGCCCTTCGGATTGCCGGCATGACTGATCTGGCAACGGCGCTTTCCGTTTCCGATGCTTCGTCCAGAACGGTTCCTGAATATCTGAAAAACACCTATCGGTGGGCGTACCTCGATGCGAGGACAGCGCCGATCCTCGACAGGCACCTCGTCGTTCAGGCCATTCTCTGGGGGAATGCCGACCGGCTGATGGATCGGGCGATCGCCGAGTTTTCGCCCGGTGACCATGTCCTGCAGCCTGCGGCCGTGTACGGCAACTTCTCTCAAAGGCTCGCGGCGCATCTCGGCCCCGAAGGCCGCCTTCAGGTTTCCGATATCGCGCCGCTGCAGGTTGCGCTCACCCGGCGAAAACTCGCCGCGTATCCCAACGCGAAGGTCGTCCGCGCCAACGCCGCGTCCCCTGCGAGCGGCACCTATGACGGGGTCTGCTGCTTCTTCCTCCTGCATGAAGTGCCGGGTCCGTTCAAACGGCAGATCGTCAACAGCGTGCTGGCATCTCTTCAGCCGGGCGGAAAAGCCGTGTTCGTGGATTATCATCGCCCCGGGCGGTTTCACCCCCTTCGGCCCATCATGAAAGCCGTGTTTCACTTGCTGGAGCCATTCGCCGAAGAGCTCTGCGCCTCCGAGATCCGAAAGTACGCGGATGGGGCTGAAGGCTTTGCCTGGAGCAAGGAAACGGCCTTCGGTGGCCTCTACCAGATCGTCATCGCCCGAAAGCCGGCCGAGCCGCGGTAAGTCTGTGGATCGTTTGCCGCGCGTCTGCCGCACCCGGTCGGGGCGTGAGACGGGTCGACCATTCCAGCGCAGCCGTCGTCCTCTGCCACGCTTCGGGAAACTCGGAAACTTCGGTCGCCGCAAGCGCGCATTCGGTGACGTCGTCGATACGGGAGAGCTCTGAAGGAATGCCGCAGTTCGAGAGCCACCGACGTGTGCATCACAGTGCCGAGGATATGTTCGCCCTTGTGGCCGACATGGAGAAATACCCGGAGTTTCTGCCCCTCTGCGATGCGCTCGCCACGCATACGCGCACGGAGCGGGACGGCAAGACGCTGCTGGTCTCGGTCATGACCGTGGGCTACAAGGCGATCCGCCAGACGTTCACCACGCAAGTCGTGCTCGATCCGGCCAAACAGGTGATCGACGTCCGGTATATCGATGGGCCGTTCAAGTTCCTCAACAGTCGCTGGCGTTTCGAACCGGCCGAGGGAGACGTGAGTTGCAGGGTCCATTTCCTCATCGACTACGAGTTCAAGAGCCTTCTGCTCGGGGCGTTGATGGGGTCCATGTTCGATCGCGCCTTCCAGAAGTTCGCGGAAGCGTTCGAGGCCCGTGCTGACCAGATCTACAGTTGACCGACAGAAGCCAAGGAACGTCGGGACAGAACGGGTTAGCCGGACCGTTTCCGTTTCTCGATCCGGTGGCGACGCTCCGCTCGGTCGCCTGGATTGCTCCCGACCGATGCTGGCCGGCGATAAAGATGCAGATACGGCGGGACGATGCGAAAGCGTCTTACGTGGCGGACCTCATGGCCCATCACCTTCGAGAGCTGCAGGGTGCGATGGCGGGCCACGCTTTCACGCTCGACGCTTCCGCCCTTTCGGCGGCGAGCGTGACCTTCTGGACCGCGTGGGATGGCGACACGCTGCTCGGGTTCGGCGCTCTCATGCAATTGGACAGTGCGCATGGCGAGGTGAAGTCCATGCGGGTGGCCTCGGCCGCACGCAACACGGGTCGGCCGCGCCATGCTTGCCCATATCATCGCGCAAGCCCGCCAGCGCGGCTACACCCGGTTGAGCCTTGAAACCGGAACCGCGCCGCTGCACGCCCCGGCCATCTCGCTCTATCGCAGCGCCGGGTTCGTATCGTGCGGCGCATTCGCGGACTATCAGCCCAGCCCGCACAATCAGTTCTTCCGGCTCGCCCTGCCGGGTGCGGTGGCCTGACTTCCGGAAAGGGACCCCTCACCGGGAGGGGCGCGCCTCTCAAATGTCCGAAGGGGCGGTGCCCCAGTTCAACGGCAAGCAATGGAGAGTTGAACCCGAACGATACAAAATCGAGCCGATCCGCCGGATGGCGGAACCGGACAGATGACCTGTCGGGTTTGGCCGCACTGCTTTAGGGTGTCCGGGCGATCTGCCTGCAGCGCCGGGGACATACAGTGGACAAGGTCATCCGATCACAAGCCTGGGGCGGTCCGCAAACGCTAACCTTCCGCCAGTTCCGCTACTTCATCGCCGTGGCGGAAGCGGAATCGGTGTCCCGGGCGGCGCAGGAAATCGGCATCTCCCAATCGGCGATCACCGCCGCCGTGCAGGCGCTGGAGCTGGAAATCGGCGCCACGCTCTTCGTGCGCCATCAGAAGGGTGTGCGCCTGACCCATGAGGGCCACCAGCTTCTTCGCCATGCGCGCAGCATCATGGCGGCGGTGGCCGATGCGCGGCGCGCCGTCAGCGTTCGGCCGGAAGAGGTTTCGGGCGAGCTCAATCTCGGTGTCACCCGCATGGTGTCTGGCTATTATCTCGCCGACCTTCTCGCCCGTTTCAGCCGCGTCTTCCGGCAGGTGCGCGTGCGCGTCGTGGAGGAGGAGCGGAGCTATCTCGAGCACCTCCTGGTGAATGGCGAGCTCGACGTCGGCCTGCTGCTCGTCTCCAACCTCGGCGACCGTCAGGCGCTGGAGACGGAACTTCTCGTGCGCTCGCCCTGGCGCGTGTGGTTGCCGGCCAGGCACCGGTTGCTGGATTCCTCCGTCCTGACGCTTGCGGAAGTGGCGGCCGAAGGCGTCATCATGCTCACCATGGACGAACTGGCGGAAACCACCTCGCGCTACTGGGCGGAAGCGGGCCTGAGGCCCCGCATCGTGCTGAAGACCTCGTCGGTGGAAGCCGTCCGCAGCCTGGTCGGCACGGGTGTCGGCATCGCGACGCTGCCGGACATGGCCTATCGTCCGTGGTCGCTGGAAGGCGACCGGCTCGAAGCCCGGCACCTCAGCGACCCCGTGCCGAGCGTCGATGTCGGCCTTGTCTGGCGTCGCGGCGCGCCGCTGAGCACGACGGCGTGGCATTTCATCGAGATGTGTCGCGAATACAGTCCCCGCCAGTCGACGCAGCGACTTTGATCATCTGTTTTTCAGAACGCCGCCAACGCAATTTCTGAATTTTCTTTCTTGTGCGCCGCACATACCATCCAATGACAAAGGGAACGGCCACGTTCCCGAGGGGAACAGGCACGGCAACGCCGGCCATGCGCGGAGGGGATCATGCGCACCGAAATGCTGCTGGGAGGCCGCTTCGTCGCCGGCGAGGGTGGCGAGGAACCGATCTACAATCCCGCGCGGGGCGAGGTCATCCAGTCGCTTGCCGATGCCAGCGAGGCGCAGGTGGACGAGGCGGTTCGTGCCGCCGAAGGTGCCTTCGCGCGCTGGGCGGCGACCACGCCGGCGGAGCGCTCGACGCTGCTCCTGAAGATCGCCGACGGCATCGAGGCCGATGCTGAAGAATTCGCGCGGCTGGAAAGCCTGAATTGCGGCAAGCCGCTGGCGCGCGTCATCGCCGATGAAATTCCGGCCATCGTCGACTGCTTCCGCTTCTTCGCGGGCGCTGCCCGCTGCATGACGGGCGTCGCCGCCGGGGAATATCTTGCGGGCCATACCAGCATGATCCGCCGCGATCCCGTGGGCGTGGTCGGCTCCATCGCGCCGTGGAACTACCCGCTGATGATGCTCGCCTGGAAGGTCGCCCCGGCGATCGCGGCCGGCAACACCATCGTACTGAAGCCGTCGGAGCAGACGCCGCTGACCGCGCTGAGATTCGCCGAACTCGCCGCCGGCATCCTGCCGGAGGGCGTCTTCAACCTTGTGCTCGGGCGTGGCGAGACGGTGGGCGCGGCGCTGATCTCGCATCCGCTGGTGCGCATGGTGTCGTTGACGGGCGATATTTCCACCGGGCGCAAAGTGATGGAAGCGGCGGCCCGAACCATCAAGCGGACGCACCTGGAACTTGGCGGGAAGGCTCCCGTCATCGTCTTCGACGACGCCGATCTGGACGAGGTTGTCACCGGCCTCAGGACCTTCGGCTACTACAATGCCGGGCAGGACTGCACGGCGGCCTGCCGCGTCTATGCCGGCCCGAAGATCTACGACAAGCTGGTCGCGGATCTCGCGTCCGCCGCCTCCAGCATCAAGTTCGGCGCGCCGGAGGGCGAGGACGTCGAGGTCGGGCCGCTGATCAGCGAGCGGCAACGGGGCAGGGTCGCGAGCTTCGTGGAACGCGCGCGGGCGCTGGACCACATCGAGGTCGTGACCGGCGGCAGGCCGGGGGAGGGCTCCGGCTTCTTCTACGAGCCGACAGTCATCGCCGGGGCACGGCAGGGCGACGAGATCGTGCAGCGCGAAGTGTTCGGTCCCGTCGTTTCCGTGACGCGCTTCTCCGACGCTGACGAGGCGGTGAACTGGGCGAACGATTCCGAATACGGGCTCGCCTCATCCGTCTGGACCAGGGACATCGGCAAGGCGATGCGGACGGCGGCGCGCCTGCAATATGGCTGCACCTGGATCAACACGCATTTCATGCTGGTCAACGAGATGCCGCATGGCGGCATGAAGTCGTCGGGCTACGGCAAGGACATGTCCATGTTCTCGCTGGACGACTACACCGTCGCCCGGCATGTCATGGTGAAGCTCTGAGCGTGGTCATGAACGCGATGTCGCCTCCCGCCCCCACCCTCGCCACGAAGACCGCTTCCGGCGGCGAGATCCTGCTCAGGCTTTCCGGCGTGCGCAAGGCCTACCGCGGCGCGGTCGCGGTGGAGAGCGTGGACCTGGAGATCAGGCGCGGCGAGTTCTTCACCATGCTCGGTCCCTCCGGCTCGGGCAAGACGACGACGCTCCGCCTCATCGCCGGCTTCGAGCAGCCGGACGCCGGCACGATCGAACTCGACGGCGTCGACATGGCGCGGACCGCGCCCTTCGACCGCAATGTCAACACCGTGTTCCAGGACTACGCGCTCTTCCCGCACATGAGCGTGGCGGAGAATGTCGCCTATGGCCTCAAGGCCAAGCGGGTGGCGGCGGCGGAGTGCCGCGACCGCGTCGCCGAGGCGCTTCGCATGGTTCAGCTCGCAGACTTTGCCGGCCGGCTGCCGGCGCAGCTGTCCGGCGGCCAGCGGCAGCGTGTCGGTCTCGCCCGCGCCATCGTCAACCGGCCGGGCCTGCTGCTTCTGGACGAGCCGCTCGGCGCGCTGGACCTGAAGCTCCGGCAGGACATGCAGCTGGAGCTGAAGCACATCCAGGAGCAGGTTGGCATCACCTTCCTCTATGTCACGCACGACCAGGAGGAAGCGCTGTCCATGTCCGACCGGATAGCGATCTTCAACCGGGGCGAGATCGAGCAGATCGGCACGCCGGAGGAGGTCTACGAGCGGCCGACGACGCCGTTCGTGGCGAATTTCGTCGGCTCGTCCAGCATCGTGAAACGAAGGGGCCGGCGTTTCATGCTCCGGCCGGAGAAGGTTCAGGTGCTCCCGGTCGGCGAAAGAGCGGCCTTCGGTTTTCACGGCGAGGAGGGGCGGCTGGAAGACCGCGTCTATCTCGGCATGTTCACGAAATATGTGGTTCGCCTCGGCGACGGCACGAAGATCGTCGCCGTGCAGCCGAATGCGGAAGGCGCGACGGGACAGCTCGAAAAACAACGGGGAGAGCCTGTCCTGGTGGTGTGGAATCCGGAAACGGCGTGGCCTGTCTAGAGGGGCGGACGCGCCGGGGATCGATGAGGAGGGGAAGAGGATGAGAACGCGATTTGCCGCTCTGGCCACGTCTGCGAGCTTGCTTGCATCGCTGGTGGCTCCGATAGCCGTCCCAAGTGCCGCCTTCGCCGCTCCGGCCAAGGCGAACTATCCCAAGCAGATCGGCAAGGGCGAGGGCGCGCTGAACATCGTCGCCTGGGAGGGTTACGCGCAGGACGACTGGGTGAAGCCCTTCGAGCAGGAGACGGGCTGTCAGGTGAACCGCAAATATGCGGGCTCCTCCGACGAGATGGTCGCCCTGATGCGGCAGGGCGGCGGCGGGGAGTACGACCTCGTTTCCGCCTCCGGCGACGCCTCGCTGCGGTTGATCTATGGCGGCGACGTGCAGCCCATCAAGGTCGACCTGATCCCCGATTTCAAGGACTTCGTGGAAGACCTGAAGGCGCCGCCGCACAACACCGTCAAGGGCGTTCATTACGGGCTCTCCTACGAGTGGGGCCCCAACGTGCTGATGTGGAACACCGACAAGATCAAGGACGCGCCCAAGAGCTGGGCCGAGATCTACGACCCGAAATATCAGGGCCAGGTCAGCGTGCCCGACAATCCGATCCAGATCGCCGACGCCGCGCTTTACCTCTCCAAGACCAAGCCGGAACTCGGCATCAAGGACCCCTACGATCTGACGCCCAAGCAGCTCGACGCGGCCGGCGATCTCCTGAAAACCCAGCAGAAGCTGGTGAAGAAGTACTGGGCGCTCGCCTCCGACGAGATCGAGCTCTTCAAGAACGGAGACGCCACGATCGGCGCCGCCTGGCCCTACATGACGAACTCGCTGAAGGATGCGGGAACGCCGGTGGCCGACGTGGTGCCGCAGGAGGGCGCCACGGGTTGGGCGGACAGCTGGATGCTTTCCGCCAAGGCCAAGCATCCGAACTGCGCCTACAAGTTCATGGCCTACGTCTCCACGCCCAAGGTGCAGGCGCAGCAGGCGATCTATTTCGGCGAGACGCCGGTGAACCTCAAGGCCTGTACGGAGATGGATGCGCAGCAGCCGGGCTCCTGCGAGAAGTACCACCTCAACGCGCCCGCCTCCTATCTCAAGAGCATCAAGTTCTGGAAGACGCCGCTGAAGCAGTGCTCGGACGGTAGCAATACCTGCACCAACTACACCGACTGGCAGCGCAAATGGCAGGAGATCAAGGGCTGATGGTCGGGCCGGCGATCCCGGTCGGCGGCCCCGCGAAGCCATGAGTTCCGCTCACGAAACCCTGCGGCGCGGCGGAGTTCCGCGCCGTTTCTCCGGTCTCCTCTGGAGGAACCCGCGGCTCGGCCTCGGCTCGCTGCTGGCGCCGCCGCTCGCCTGGTTCATCCTGATCTACCTGGCGGCGCTGGTCGTGCTCTTCGTCGCCGCGTTCTGGTCCGTCGATCCCTTCACCGGCGAGCTGGACCGGACGTGGACGCTGGACAATTTCCGGGCGATCCTCACCAGCGACACCTACCGCGCCATCGCCCTCCGGACCGTGGCCATGGCCGCCGCGGTCACCGTCACGGATGCGGTGCTCGCCTTTCCCTTCGCCTATTACATGGCGCGCGTCGCCGGGCCGAAGCTGCGCGTGGCGCTGTTCGCGCTGGTGCTGTTGCCGCTCTGGTCGAGCTATCTCGCCCGCGTCTATGCGTGGCGGCTGATCCTGTCGCATGATGGCGTCCTGAACTGGGCGCTGAAGCTCGTCGGCCTGCCGCAGGTGGATATCGGCTATTCCCGCTGGGCAATGTGGATCGTCTTCACCTATATCTGGCTGCCCTTCATGATCATGCCGCTCTACGCGGCGCTGGAGCGCATTCCGGGCAACTTCTTCGAAGCGTCGGGGGATCTCGGCGCGCGCGGCTGGCGGACGACGGCGAAGATCGTCTTTCCCCTGGCGCTGCCCGGCCTGATCGCCGGCTCCATCTTCACCTTCTCGCTGACGCTCGGCGACTACATCACGCCCGTGCTGGTCGGCGGCCCCGGCTCCGACTTCATCGGCAACGTCGTCTACGCCAATGTCGGCATCGCCAACAACGTGCCTTTCGCCGCCGCCTACGCGACGCTGCCGCTCCTCGTCATGGCGATCTACTTGCTCGTCGCGCGCCGGCTCGGCGCCTTCGACATGATGTGAGGACCGATGGAATCGCGCGCCACCCGCATCGTCCTCGGCATCTGGGTCGCCCTGGTGCTGGTCTTCCTGTTCGGCCCGATCGCCATCATCGCGGTCTATGCCTTCAATGCCTCCAACGTGCAGACGTGGCCGATCCCGGGCTTCAGCCTTCGGTGGTTCGCCTCCGCCTGGGCGAACCGCGAGATCCGTTCCTCGCTGCTCCTGTCGCTTGAAGCGGGCGTGATCGCCACGGCGATCGCCGTACTGCTCGGCACGGCGGCAGCCTTCGCCGTCCATCGCTTCCGCTTCGTGGGACGGGAGGCGGTCTCCTTCATCGTGGTGCTGCCGATCGCCTTGCCCGGCATCATCACCGGCATGGCGCTGAACTCCTTCTTCGTCTTCTGGGGGCTCGGCCTCTCGTTCTGGACCATCGTCATCGGCCACGCGACCTTCTGCATCGTGGTCGTCTACAACAACGTCATCGCGCGTCTGAGGCGCATGCCGCACTCGCTGTCGGAAGCCTCGATGGATCTCGGCGCGGATAGCTGGCGCACCTTCCGCCTCGTCACGATGCCGATGATCTCGACCTCGCTGATCGGCGGAGCGATCCTCGCCTTCGCGCTGTCCTTCGACGAGGTGATCGTCACGACCTTCACCGCCGGCGCGCAGAACACGCTGCCGCTCTGGATCTTCGGGGCGATCCGCCTCGGACAGCGCCTGCCGGAGGTGAACGTCGTCGTGCTGGTGGTGACCGCGATCACCTTCATTCCCGTGATCGTAGCCTATCGCTACATGGATCAGTCGACCGACCGGAGCCGATGAGCGGGAAACCTTCGAGCCGCTCGTGCATCCTCATGACGTCGTCGATATGACGAGATCCCGGCCGGGGCGGCATGTTTCTGCGTGACCCCCGGAATTCCGAGCCGCTCGCCCGTCGGGGCAGGCCAAGCGGCGTCTGCTTCAGGACGGGAAACGCGGGGTGCCGGCTTGGCGGCGGCCTGCTGAGCCCCGGACCGGCGGCGGGCGACGCCGGTTCCGTGCGAAGCTCATTCCAGGCCAGCCTCGTCTCGCGTCAGACGTTGAACTGGAAACCGTCTACCGTGAAGTCCTGCCCGGTGATGAAGCAGGGTTCCGATGTCGCCAGGAACGTCACCAGCCTCGCCACATCGTCGGCACAGCCGAGGCGGTTGAGCGCGATGCCCTTGATCACTTCCGGCTCTCGGTCCGTGACGTTGGTGTCGACCTCGGTCTTGATGACGCCGGGGCAGATCGCGTTCACGTTGATCGTCGGGCCGAGTTCCTTCGCGAGGGCCCGCGTCATGCCCAGGATGCCGGCCTTGGCGCTGGCATAGGCGAACCTGCTGACGGCCGCAGTGACACCGCCGGAATGTGCGTTCAGCGACGACATCGAGACGATGCGCCCGCCGCCCTGCCTGATCATGGCGGCGGCCGTCGGCTGAATGAAGTTGAAGCAGCTCTTCAGATTGACGGCTATGGCGTGATCGAACTGCTGCTCGGTAATCTCAAGAATTCCGACCGGCGCGGACTGCCCGGCATTGTTGAGGAGAAAATCGATCCGTCCCCAGCTGGTCAGAGTCTCCTGAACGATCGCGTTGGCGCGGGTGAAGTCGGAGACATCCGCCACATGCGTGGCCACCTCCCGGCCCAGCCCGCGAATATCCGAGGCGGTCGCTTCCAGCTCGGCGGGCAGTAGATCCACCAGGACCAGATCGAACCCCGCGCGGGCGAGATCGAGGGCGCAGGCCCGTCCGATACCGCGCGCGCCACCCGTCACGAGGGCCACTTTACGGGACTGGGGACTGGACATGCGAACGCTCCTTGCGACTTGACAGGGCCAGCCTAAAAGCAGGAGCGTGTTCTGCAACAGGAATGATGTTCACAACCATGAACGAACCGCAGACCGCCGAAGTGAAGTCAGCCGTTCGGACGCTGGAGTTGCTGGAACTGCTGGCACGCTCCGGCGAGCCGCTGCCGCTTCGCGCCATCGTGGCTGAGCTCAACTATCCCAAGAGCAGCACCTTCAATCTTCTCGCGACCTTGGTTTCCCGCGGCTACGTGGTGCGGAGAGAACCTGAATCCTATCGGCTGCACGAGGCCTTTCGGAACGGGCCGGGGTGGAGCA
Organism: Faunimonas pinastri; assembly: GCF_900110915.1. Classification (GTDB taxonomy): domain Bacteria; phylum Pseudomonadota; class Alphaproteobacteria; order Rhizobiales; family Afifellaceae; genus Faunimonas; species Faunimonas pinastri. The sequence goes on along the minus strand of NZ_FOFG01000009.1, from coordinate 150,956 downwards.
GCGGGCATGATGCGCAGCTTGTCGCGCTGGCGCAGCCCCTCATGGACGGCCTTCGCGACACCTATGACGAGACCGTGTTTCTGGGAGTACGACGGCGAGACGGTCGCGTGAAGCCGCTGGCCAAGAGCGTCAGCCGACAGTCGGTGCGCTTCGATGCCGATCTCTGCGGCACGGATCCCGCTTACTGCACGGCGATGGGCCGGATCCTGCTCGCGCACTGGTCGCCGCAGAAGGTGGACGATTACCTCGGCCGCGAGCGCCTGGTCCGCATCACGGACCGGACCATGATCGACCGCGTGCTGATCCGGCAACGGATCGAGGCGGCGTTTCGGGAGGGCTATGCCGTCTGCGATGGCGAGGCTGTCGTCGGCGGTTCCGGCGTCGCGGCTCCCGTGCGCGACGCTTCCGGCGAAGTGATCGCCGCGCTCAACATCGCAACCGTCTCGTCCCGCTTCGATGCCTGTCGGGACGCGATGATCTCCGGCGTCATCGATGCCGCCATGGAACTTAGCAGACGCCTTGGTTCGAAGGTGCGCTAGAGGGAGACTGAATTGAATATCGAGTTTGAAGGCAAGCGGGTGCTGGTCACCGGTGCCGCGCGCGGGATCGGCCGCGCCATCGTCGAAGCGTTCGCCGCCGGAGGCGCCGAGGTGACGGCCACAGACGTGCTGTCGACGGAGCTGGAGCGCCTGGGCCGGATCGAAGGCGCGCAGGGCGGGCGCGTGGAAACGGCTTTGCTGGACGTGACCGACGAGGCCGACATAGCGCGTTGCTTCGAGCGTTTCGGCGCGCACGGCCCCGATGTGCTGGTCCATGTCGCCGGCGGCGTTCTCGGCCAGGCGCAGCGGCCCGTCGAGGAGGTCTCGCTGGCGGACTGGCGGCGCATCTATGCCGTCAACACGGATGGCGCCTTCCTGGTTTCCCGCGCCGCGGCCGCCGGCATGAAGCGGCGGCGCTCCGGCAAGATCGTGGTGATCTCCAGCGGTGCGGGGCTGGGTGTCAGCCTCACCGGCATCCAGGCCTATGCCAGCGCGAAGGCGGCGCAGATCGGTCTGGTTCGACAGCTCGGCCACGAACTGGGACCGTACGGTATCAACGTGAACGCCGTGGCGCCCGGATTTCTGCGCACGAGCCCCGATTACGAGCGCCAGTGGGCCTCTTACGGGGAAGCGGGGCAGGCGGACATGATCGCAGGCATTCCCCTTCGCCGGCTGGGCGAGCCGGAAGACATCGCAAACGCGGTACTGTTCCTGAGTTCCCCGTTCGCCAGCTGGATCACGGGACAGGTCTTGTCCGTGAGCGGTGGGCCGAAGGCATGACGCGGGACGCGACGGTGAGTGACACGGATCTGAAGCCCTGGCAGTGGCCGGAAGAGCGCTGGCGCGGCGTGGTGGACGGTGTTCGGGCCGGGAAGACGCTGAAGCCCGCAAGCTGGAAGGACGGCGCGCGGTGCGCCGTGGCGTTCTCGTTCGACAGCGACCACGAGACGGGCGAGCTTCGTGATGGCGGCCGGTCGATCGGGGTGATGGCGCAGGGGCAGTATGGTGCGCGGCAGGGCGTGCCCCGTATCCGCGCGCTGCTCGATCGGCATGGCATCAAGGCCACGTTCTTCGTCCCGGCGGTCTCGGCCATGCTCTATCCGGACGAGCAGCGCAGCCATGTCGTGGAGGGGCACGAGGTCGCCCTGCATGGCTGGATCCATGAGCGCAACACGCTGCTGGAAGCCGCCGACGAGCGGGATCTGCAGTTCCGCGCGGCCGATGTGCTGGAAACGATCACCGGCATGCGCCCGGTCGGCATCCGCACGCCGTCCTGGGATTTCAGCCCCAATACACTCGCCATCACTCGGGAGATGGGGCTCCTCTACGATTCCTCCCTGATGGCGGATGTCGATTGCTACGAGCTTCTGATGGGGGGCGAGCCGACCGGGGTCGTCGAGCTCCCCGTGGAATGGATACGCGACGACGCGGCCTACCTTCTGATGGACAGATGGGCGGGCTTGCGGCCGCATATCGCACCTTCCGACATCCTCGATATCTTCAAGCGCGAGTTCGACGGCGCCTATCGCGAGGGGGGCATTTTCCAGGTCACGATGCACCCCGACATCATCGGTCATCGCTCGCGCATGTGGCTTCTGGAAGAGCTGGTCGACTACATCCGCGGCCATGAGGGCGTCTGGTTCGCCACGCATGCGGATGTGGTGCGCCATGCGAGGACTGCGGGGTAAACCTGCCGAAGACAAAAAGGGCGGCCCCGGGGCCGCCCTTTTCGTTCAGCCCTTGGGGCTCACGTCGGTCTTGAACCATTTCTGGGACAGCTTCTCCAGCGTCCCGTCGGCGCGGGCCTCCTCAATGGCCTTGTCGAGTATCGTCTTCAGATCCGGCTCGTTCTTGCGGATACCGAAGCAGACATCGGTCGCCATGATGCTGCCGGAGAGGAAGGGTCCGCTCGCCTTCAGCGCGCCGTTGCTCTTGGCCGCGCGATCCGTGACGAAGACGATGTTGTCGAACTGCGCGTCGATGCGGCCGGATTCCAGATCCAGCTGGCTCTGCTCGGACGACTTGTAGCTGCGGACCTGCGCATCCTTGAAGTTGTCTTCGGAGAATTGCAGCTGGCTCGTCGAGAGCGCCGCGCCGATCGTCGTCCCCTTGAGCGCCTTCTGCAACTCCTCCAGCACCTTCTTGCCTTCCGGCTGGTCGACATTCACCCGCTCGCCCGTATGCGGAAGGTTGGCCAGCGGCCCGCTCGCATCGACCAGGAAGCTGTTGGGCGTGACGGCATAGGGATCGCTGAAATCGATCACCTCCCGGCGCTTCGGGTTCGGCCCCATTGTCAGCACGGCGTCGAACTTGCCGGCCAGCAGGGACGGGATCTGGCTGTCCCAGTCCTGCGCCACGATCTTGCAGTCGAGCGTCGCGCGCCGGCAGACTTCGTGAGCGACATCGATGTCGTAGCCCTCGACCTGCCCGGTGGCCGTCATGCCGTTGAACGGCGGGAACGCGCCCTCCACGCCGATCGTCACGGCCTTCCACTCCTTGGCGACCGCGATCCCGGATGAGCAAAGGCCCAGCGCCAGAGCGGACATCAGCGTCACCGCCCACTTCCTGTTACGCACGTCGTATCTCCTCGAAAACCTCTTGATGATCATCAGGCGACGGCGAGCCCGCGACCCAGACCGACGACCATACTAGCCAGCGGCATAATGGCGAAAAGCAGAATGGTGTTCTCATATGAGAACGAGAACAGGGTGGATGACAGCTCTCCGGCAACGTAGAGGGACTGAAGGATCCTTGGCCAAAGGCTGCCGAAAGGCTGCTCGGAGGCCGGCTGGGAGTTGCTTGAGGGGCTTGCCTGGGGGGGGGGCTGCGGAGAGAACGGCAGGCTTCCGGCCGGGTGTCGTGCCTCCGTTCCGCTCCGGCGGGTTCGTCATGTCGCGCCCCGGTCGGCGGGAAGAACCACTTACGCCTGTTCGGCCCAACCCCCGCCTTCGGTTCGATCCTGGGAGGAGCAACCATGAAAAAGAAACGTCGATTTCAGGTTCGCGTGGATGCAACCGGACGTTCCGCGCTTCGCAGTTCCCGCCGCATCGCCGGCAACCGCGGCATGAGTGGAGGATGCCCTGATGGATCGTCCTGACCTTATCGACCTCATCAGCTTCGGACCGGACGGCTGGGGTTACTTCCTGCTCTCCGGCACGGCGGTCACCGTGCTGATCGCCGTCTCGGGCTACGCCATCGGGGCGGCGATCGGCGTTATCGGCGCATGGGCCAAAGTGTCCGGCGGCCGGACCGCGCGGATCGTCGCCGAGGTCTACACGACGACCTTGCGCGGCATTCCCGATCTCCTGGTGATCTATCTCATCTATTTCGGCGGCAGCGCCCTGATCTCGGCGGTCGCGCGGCTGATGGGAGCGCAGGGTTTCGTCGGCGTGCCGGGCTTCCTCGCCGGCGCGCTCGCGGTGGGCATCACGTCCGGTGCGCAGCAGACGGAAGTGCTGAGGGGCGGTTTCCTCGCTGTCTCGAAGGGTGAACTGGAAGCTGCCACGGCCTACGGCATGCCCGGCATGCTCAAGCTCAGGCGCATCATCGTGCCGCTGACCCTGCGGCATTCGCTTCCGGGTCTCGGGAATGTCTGGCAGGTGGTCCTGAAGGAATCGGCGCTGGTCTCGGTCACGGGTGCGGTGGAGCTGATGCGGCAGACCCAGATCGCCGCCGGATCGACGAGGCTGCCGTTCGATTTCTACCTCATCGCGGCGATGATCTACCTCCTGATCTCCTGCGCCTCCGGCCTGGTTTTCGGCCGGTCCGAAGCGCGGCTCTCACGCGGCACGAGGAGGGCGTGATGGATTTCGCATTCGCCTGGCAGACGTTGCTGACCCTGCTTCCAGCCGTTCCGCTCACCCTGAGCTGGCGTTCTCCGCAATCCTCTGCGGCGTGATCCTCGCGCTGGCGCTTGCCATGTGCCGTCTCTCGGGCAGCATTCTGCTCGCGTGGCCTGCGCGGGCTTATGTCTTCGTCTGGCGGGGCACGCCGCTCCTGGTCCAGCTTTTCCTGATCTATTACGGTCTCGGGCAGTTTCCGGCCGTGCGGCACAGCCTTCTCTGGCCGTTTCTGCGCGAGCCCTATTGGTGCGCCGTTCTGGCCCTTGCCCTGAATACCGCCGCCTATGGCTCGGAGATCATCCGGGGCGGGCTTCTCTCCGTCGGTTCCGGGCAGATCGAGGCGGCGCGGGCGTGCGGCATGTCCCGGCTCCTGACGTTCCGCCGCATCGTGCTGCCACTCGCGGTGCGTCAGGCGCTGCCCGCATACGGCAACGAGTTCATCTCCATGGTGAAGGCGACATCGCTGGCGTCCATCATCACGCTCATGGAGATCACCGGCGTGGCGGCCAAGCTGATTTCCGAGACCTACCGCGTCACGGAGGTCTTCGTCGTCGCCGGAGCGCTTTACCTGCTGCTGAACGTCGTCCTGACGCGCATCCTCGCCGCCATCGAACTCTGGTTGAACCCGACGATCGTTCGTCCGATCGACAGCCCCGTCACCGAAGAGGCCCTTGCATGATCGCCGCCGCCGCGTCCTCCGCCTCACCCGAGGCGGCACGGTGAGGAATGTAGGATAATTGGTTTGCCAACAGATGATTTAGCATCTAACTGGCCGCCATGCAGGATCGTTCATCCCCTTCCGCCACGCGGGACCAGTTCGCCGCGCGGGTCGCGCTGGCGGCGCGGCAATGGCGCCGCGCCGTGGACCTTCGCCTGAAGGCGTTCGGCCTGACGGAGGCGACATGGTTGCCGCTTCTCCATCTTGCCCGCACCACCGCGCCGATCCGCCAGAAGGATCTCGCCGCGTCCCTCTTCCTCGACAGCACCTCGGTGGTACGGATCCTGCACGGGCTGCAGGAGGCTGGATTGATCGATCGGCGGGAAGGCGGCGACGACCGCCGGTCCAAGACAATCCTCCTCACCGAAGCCGGCCGGGACCTCGTCGCCCGGGTGGAGGGAGTTTCCCAGGAAGTGCGGGAGGAGATCCTCGGCGCCATTCCGGAAAACGACCTCGCCGCCGCCAGCGAGGTTCTGGGGCAGGTGTGTCAGTTTCTCTCCGCGCTCAACGACAGGAGCGATGAACCCGCATGAGCCTGGATTTGACCGCCGCCGCCGATGCCTCGGCCCCACCGAGCAGAGCCGCTCCGCCGCCGCTCTGGCTGCTCGCGCTGATCACCTTCAGCGGCACGCTGGCGATGCATATCTTCGTGCCGGCCCTGCCGCAGGCCGCGGCGGATCTTGGCGCGAGCGCCGGCTCGATGCAGCTCACCGTGAGTTTCTACATCCTCGGGCTTGCCGTCGGGCAGCTGGTCTATGGGCCGATTTCCGATCATTTCGGCCGGCGCAAGGTGCTGATCTTCGGCATGATCCTCTATGCCGGCGCGGGCTTTGCGGCGCTTGTCGCCCCGACGGTGCATGCGCTGATCGCGGCACGGCTCTTCCAGGCGCTCGGTGGCTGCGCCGGGCTGGTGCTCGGACGCGCGATCGTTCGTGATAGTTCCGGCACCGCCAACGCGACGCAGCGGCTCGCGCTGATGAACCTGATGGTGACCCTCGGCCCGGGTATCGCCCCGCTGATCGGCACGGCGCTCGCCAGCACGGCTGGCTGGCGCTCCATCTTCGTGGCGCTTTGCCTGCTGGGTGTCGCGAACCTGCTCCTGACCTGGCGCATCCTGCCGGAAACCAGCACCGGCGCGGGCCACGATACCCGCACCGTCCTGCGCAACTACCGACAACTGCTGGGGTCTCGCGCCTTTCTCGGCTATTCCGTCGGCGGGGCCTGCGCCACGACTTCGATGTATGCCTTCATCGGAGCGGCGCCGTTCATCTTCATCAATCAGATGCATCGCCCGGCCCGGGAGGTCGGTTTCTACCTCGCCATCAACATCGCGGGCTTGTGGCTCGGGAGCCTGACCGCCAGCCGCCTGGCAGGCCGGATGCCGATCAACCGGCTCCTCGTGCGGGGCAACGTTCTGAGTTGCCTGGGTGCGGCTGCGTTCCTGCTCTGCGTCGTCACGGGGCACCTCAACGTTCCGCTGACCGTGGCGACCATGGCGATCTTCACCTTCGGAGCCGGCATCGCCTCTCCAGCGGCCCTTGCCGAAGCCATGAGCGTGAACCCCTTCGTCGCAGGCTCGGCTTCCGGGCTCTATGGGTTCACCCAGATGGCGATCGGTGCCATCTGCACGTCGCTGGCGGGGCTTGGAAGCAGCCCCGCCCTTGCCGCGGCCCTGGTGCTCACGATCGCCGGATTGCTGGCTCAGGCATCGTTCTGGATCGCCGCGCGGCGGGCTGGATAACCCTCGCGTTCGGGGCGGCGTCGAGCCGCCCCCGTGCAGGAAGGCCGCCTATGCGCCGGGAACGAGGACGGCCCGTCCCTGGATTTCCCCCGCCTGCAGCTTGTCGAGCGCCGACAGGGCATCGGTCAGGGAGAACCGGTTGACGATCGGCCGGATGGCCCCGGCGCGCGCGAGCGCCAGCACCTCGGACAGGTCGTTGTAGGTTCCGCTGTACGGGCACATGATCGTCACGCCGCGCGGCAGTGGATTGCCTGCGGAGCGCGCCATGAAGGTATACGTCCCGCCGGAAAGCCCCACGACACGGATGGCGCCGCCACGTCCGATCATCTCCACGGCCATCTGCATGGTGGCATCGATGCCGACGAAATCGAGGACGACGTCCGCGCCGTAGCCGCCGGTCATGTCCAGGACGGACTGCACGGCCGTCTCATCCGAACTGAGGACCGCATCGGCCCATTCCCGGCTCGCGTCCATCGCGCCCTGGGAGCGATCCATGGCGACGATCCTGCTCGCCGTGAGGGCGCGCAGGATCTGCAGCGCCATGTTGCCGAGGCCGCCCAGTCCGATCACCACCACGGTCGATCCAGGCGTCAGCAGTTCACGGCACGACATGATGGCATGGTAGGGCGTCAGCCCGGCGTCGGTGAGGGGAGCGGCGAGGGCCGGATCCAGATCGCCGATCGGGAACAGCGTCCGTGCGGGCGCCACCACATAGGCGGCCATGCCTCCGTTCGTCGTCACGCCGGGGGTCATCGGGGGCTGCAGACGTCCGCCGGTCGCCCGGCACTCGTTTTCGCGCCCGGCCATGCAGGTGCGGCACTTGCCGCAGGACCAGCAGGGATGGACCACGACACGCTCGCCCGTCGTCCATTCCAGCACGCCGGCGCCGAGTTCCACGATCTCTCCCGCGATCTCGTGGCCGAGGATCGTTCCATCCGGGGTCCGGCTATCCGTGGCGTGGCGGATATGGACGTCGGTCTGGCAAACGCCCGCGGCCAGAACCTTCAGCAGCACCTCGCCCGGCTGGGGAACGGGGCGCGCAACGGAGGAAAGCTGTAGATCGCCCGGCCCCCGCAACAGCGCGGCACACATATGTCCATTCGCTTCCGACATCGTTTGTTCCTCTGGATCTGGTTTGTCCGACAGCCATGGGCCTCACGATTTGCCCCGGGCGGATTTCGGCTTTTGAAGATGTTCGATGATCCGCGTCTCGAAGAGGCGCAGGAGGCGGGTGGCCGCCTGGACCTCGGCCGAAGGCACGTCGTGGAGAAGGTCGGCGCGCAATTCCGCCAGCCTGGATTCCAGCCTGATGGCGATGGCTTCGCCTGCGGCCAGCAGATGGATCGCCTTGACGCGACGATCGCCGGCCACGGCCCGCCTTTCGATCAGTCCCGCGGCCTCCGCCTGGTCCAGCGTTCGCAGCATGGCTGCGGGGTTCACCCCCGCCTCTTCCGCCAGAGCGCTCTGCTGCAGGCCGCTTCCCATGCGGGAGAGGTGCAGGATGGCGGTGGCGACGGAGAAAGAGACACCATTCTCGGCGGCCACCACTGCGGCCGCCTGAAGCCACGCCCGCCTGACCGGCTGGATCGCATTGGTGAAGGCGTAAAGATGCGCTTGCGACGGCGCCAATGGGCTGCCCCTTCCACTTTATATGATGCTACCACGCGAAATAGTACGAGAGCAACTGTTGCTTAGGCTATGAAATATCGGGTATTGAATGGGTACCGCGGTTCCAGCTCAGTCCGGCCCGAATTGGCCTTCAGGCGCTGGCCGGGCTGTCGGTTGGTGACGGGAAATGATGAAGCATGTACCTCTCAGCATCCTTGACCTCGTAAGTGTGTCCGAAGGAGCGACCCTCGACGACGCGCTGTCTGCGTCGATGAATGCCGCTCAGGTTGCGGATCGGCTCGGTTACAAGCGCGTATGGTATGCTGAACACCACAACACACCGCTGCTCGGGGCCAGTGCGACAGCCGTTCTGATTTCTCGGGCGGCTGCCCTGACCAAGCGGATACGGGTGGGCTCCGGCGGCGTCATGCTGCCGAACCACGCACCCCTGCATGTCGCCGAAGCGTTCGGGACGCTTGCGCGGTTCTTCCCCGGTCGCATTGACCTGGGCATTGGCAGGGCGCCTGGCACCGATCAAACGACCGCGCAGATGCTGAGCCGCTCCGGCTCGGATCCCCGGTCCATCGCCAAGAACATCTATGATCTGACCGGATGGTTTGGCGATGACGGTATCGCCAAGAGCGCTCCCATATCCGGCGGCGTCTCAACCGCAACTCACGTCCCGATCTGGATCCTCGGTTCGAGCGTCGACGGTGCTTCCATTGCCGGCCAGCTCGGGCTTCCCTTCGTCGTCGCTTCCCATTTCTCGCCCGACGATCTGGACCAGACGCTGGGAATATATCGCTCCTTTTTCGACCCGAATGCTCCGACGGCTCAGATCGATCGGCCCTACGTGATGGCCGGCATCAATGTGGTCGCGGCTTCGACCGAGCATGAAGCGCAGCGAATCTGGACCACGGCTCAGAGAATGATTGTCGGCGTCCGGACCGGAAATCGGCAGAAGCTTCAGCCCCCCGTGGAGCCCGCGGAGATCGCTCCGGCAGAGCAAGCCTTCGCGGAATCGCTTCTTCGGGTGAAGGCGGTCGGCACACCGGAAACCGTCCGCACAAGAATGGAAGAATTTGCCAGTTCCATCGACGCCGACGAACTCATCGTCATGACCTACACACACGATCCGGCCGACAAGATCCGCTCTCTCGAACTGTTGGCGGGAGCGTGGTCCCTCTCATAACAAAGCAGCCGGAATAACAGGCTCAACCGCAGGATGGATACTATGAGTCAGCTGAAAGATCGCATCGTGATCGTCACCGGGGCCGCACAGGGCATGGGGCGAGCCATCGCGGTGGAAGCGGCGAAGCAGGGAGCGGCCTGGGTCACCCTCGCCGACGTGCAAGGCGACAAGGGCGAGGCGGCGGCCGAGGACGTGCGCAAGGCGGGTGCCCGCGCTCTGTTCATCAAGACCGACCTGAGGAGCGGCGAGGCCATCCGCCACATGGTGGAGGAAACCGCGCGTCAGGCCGGCGGCATCGACGTGCTCGTCAACAATGCCGGCGTCACCGACGATGGCTTTACGAGCAGCGCCCCCTCGGTCGAAGACCTCCCGGAGGAGGTCTGGGACGCCGTGATGGACATCAATCTCAAGGCCATCTGGCTGGCGGCCAAATACGCCGCCCCCTATCTCAGGAAATCGACGCGTTCGCCGGCGATCGTCAACGGCGGCTCCGTCGCCAGCTTCGTCGCCTATCCCGGGCTTCCCGCCTATGCCGCGAGCAAGGGCGGCGTGGCGATGCTGACGCAGGCCATAGCGGTCGATCTCGCCGATGGCGGCATCCGCTGCAACGCCTACGCGCCGGGCGCCATCGAAACCCCCATGCTGCTCACCAGCCTGGACAACGCTCCCGACCGGGCCGCGGCGGAAAAGCGTCTTTCCGGCCCGCATCTGATCCAGCGGCTCGGACGCCCGGAAGAGGTCGCCAAGCTCGTCTGCTTCCTGGCCTCGGAAGATGCGTCGTTCTCCACCGGCGCCATGTTCCGGGTGGATGGCGGCACGCTCGCCTGGCGCGGCGTCCACTAAGCCGTTCACCGGGGAAAGCCGGAGCGACGTTCTCATCGCTCCGGCTTCGAACCGGCAATGCTCCCGGAGCGGCTTCTCTCACCGCCGGAATCGGCGGTGGGGCACCGGGCTACCGGGTCGTTGGGCTCAGTGAGGCATTCTCAGGATAGCCTTCAGCGTGACGCCCTTCTCGGAATCCTCGACCGCCTGGTTGATCTGGTCGAGATCGTAGAACTTGATCAGCTTGTCGAAGGGAAAGCGTCCCTTCCGATAGAGCTGGATCAGGCGCGGGATGAAGACTTCCGGCACGCTGTCGCCCTCGATCGCATAGGTGATCGACTTGCCCATGCGGAACAGGCTGTGCGGGATTTCGAGATTGGCCGACGTGCCGACCCCGACTTCGACGCATCTGCCCATGTAGCGCATGGCCTTGAACGCCTCGGCCACAACTTCGTTACGGCCGACGGTCGAGAAGGTGTAGTGCAGTCCGGCGGGCATGATGTGCTCGCGGATGTAATCCGCCGAGGACTGGTTGCGGCTGTTGACGGTATGGGTGGCGCCGAGTTCACGGGCCAGTTCCAGCCGCTGGTCGTTGATGTCGACGGCGACGATCACCGAACAGCCCGCGACCTTCGCTGCCATGATGCCGGCCAGTCCGACCGGACCGGTGCCGTAGACCGCGATGCTCTCACCCGCCTGCGGACGCAGAACGTTCAGCACGCTTCCGGCGCCCGTCTGGAGGCCGCACCCGAGCGGTCCCAGGATTTCCAGCGGGATGTCCGTCGGAACCTTGATCGTGTTCCGCTCCGTGGCGATCGCGTAGCTGCCGAACGACGATTGATAGAGGAAGAGCCCCTGCAGGTCCTGGCCGTGCTGGTGATGGGCGCAGGAGCCGTCCTCGCGATGGCCCTGCATGTTGAGGACCGAGAACTTCTCGCAATAGGAGGGATGGCCGGAGACGCAGAAATCGCATTCCCCGCAGGATGCTGGCGTCAGCACGACATGGTCGCCGGGTTTCACCCGCGTGACGCTGCTGCCCACGGCTTCCACGATCCCGGATCCTTCATGGCCGAGCACCGCCGGGAGGCCCAGCGGGAGATGCTGGTCGCGGACGGCGAGGTCGGTGTGGCAGATACCCGTCGCGACGATCTTCACCAGCACTTCATGGGGCCGGGGAGCGTCGAGCTCGACGTCCTCGACCTTGAACGCGCCCCTGGGCTCATGCAGGACGGCGGCGGTGATCTTCATGATGCGGTCTCCAGCATGGCCTGAGGTTCGTCGATCATCACGGCGCGGGGCTCCAGATATTCTTCCAGTCCGTAAGTTCCGTATTCGCGTCCGATACCCGACTGCTTGAAGCCGCCGAACGGGGCGAAGGGATTGGGCGCCGGGCTGTTGATCGCCACTCGGCCGGCATAGAGCCGGGACGCCACCTTGCGGGCCCGCTCGGGGTTCGACGACGAGACATAGGCGTGGAGGCCGTAATCGGTGTCGTTGGCGATGCGGATCGCGTCCTCCTCGTCGCGGTAGGTCAAGATGGAGAGGACGGGGCCGAAGATTTCCTGGCGCGCGATCGTCATGTCGTTCGTCACATCGGCAAAGACCGTCGCCTTGACGAAGTTGCCCTTCTCCAGGCCTTCAGGCTGGCCGAGGCCGCCGGTCACGAGCCGGGCACCTTCCTTGATGCCGGTTTCGATCAGGCTCTGCACCCGCTCGTACTGGCGTGTGCTGACCATCGGGCCGATCAGCGTTCGGTCATCCTTCGGGTCTCCGACCGGAAAATCCTTCACCGCCCGCTCCGCGATGGCGACGACCTCTTCCAGCCGGGCCTCGGGAACCAGCAGGCGCGTTCCCGCGATGCAGGCCTGGCCGCCATTATAGAAGCAGGCGCCGAGCGCCTGCGGCACGGCCTTCTCGAAGTCCGCGTCGTCGAGCAGGATGTTGGGCGATTTTCCGCCGAGTTCCAGCGTCACGCGCTTCAACGTGTCCGCCGCCCCGCGAGCGATCGCCTTGCCCACGGCCGTGGAGCCGGTGAAGGAAATCTTCGCCACGTGGGGATTGCTGGTGAATTCCGCCCCGACCGTATCGCCGCGCCCGTTCACGATGTTGACGAGCCCCGCGGGAAGACCTGCCGCATGGATGAACTCCGTGACGATCTGGGTCTGGATCGCGCTCATCTCGCTGGGCTTGATGACGGTGGCGCAGCCCGCCGCGATCGCCGTGGAAACCTTGTTGCAGATGAAGCCCGCATTGGCGTTCCACGGGGTGATCAGAGCGGCGACGCCCAGCGGGACCATCTCGACGGTCGAGTGGCCGACCTTCCGCGTGAAGTCGAACTCCTTGAGAAAGACCTGCGCGTTGCGGAAGCTTTCGACCGCCAGGCCCGTCGCGAACCTGGAGCGCTTCACCGGCGCGCCGAATTCCTGCGTCTGCGCCGCGGTCAGGTCGTCGGCCCGTTCGCGTGCCGCCTGATAGAGCCGTTCGAGGATATCGAGCCGCTCTTCGATCGTGGAGAACGCGAAGGTTTCGAACGCCTTCCTGGCAGCGGCCACGGCCGCGCGGGCATCCTCGACGTCGCCGAGCGTGACGACGCCGATCGTCTCGTTGTTGCTGGGGTCGATGAGTTCGAACTGCTCGGTTCCATGGGGCGATACGAACCGGCCGCCGATATAGACTTTGTCTATTCGTTGCATAGCGTTTCCTCAATTCACGCCGTCATTGTCCATGAGGCGGGAAGAGGAGGCCATGCCGGGTCCGGCAAAGTGCTTGCCTAGTCCTGCACGGCGCCCGGCGACCGGGAATTGCGCAGATCCTTGACCGGCGGAGCGCCGAAGAGGCGGGTATATTCACGACTGAACTGAGATTGGCTCTCGTATCCCACCCGGTAGGCCGAGGTCGCCACATCGACCGTTCCGCTGAGGAGGAGACGACGCGCCGCCTCCAGCCGCAGCCGTTTCTGGTACTGGAGAATGCTTTCGCCCGTCACCGCCTTGAACTTGTGGCGCAGGCTGGAGACGCTCATCTCCACGCTCCTTGCCATGGTCTCCACGTCGGCGCCGTGAACGAAGTTCTGCTTCAGGAACTCGACGGCCCTGGCGACGCCGAGGAATTGCTGGTCCTGGACGAGGCTTCGATAGAGGCGGGGGCCGTTCTCTCCGGCCAGCAGGCGATAGATGATCTCCCGCTTCACCGAGCCTGCGAGGAAGGCCGCATCGTTCGGCTTGTCGATCAGCCGGAGGAGACGCGTCACGGCTTCCAGCAGGTCATGATCGGCGGTGCCGACGAATGCCCCGGACCTTGCCTGATGGAGGAGCGGGAGATCGAGCTTAGATTCCACCAGGATCGAGGCGATCTCCGTCGCGCTCACCGCGATGCGCACACCGAGATAGGGAGCGGTCCTGGTTGCGGAAAGAACCTGCGCGCCCGTCGTCATCTCCAGCGTCGAGACCACGTAGTCGCCGGGCCCGTAGACGACGGGTTCGGAGCCGAAGAAGATCTTCTTTCGACCCTGCACGACCACGCAGAGTGACGGCTGAAGAAAGGTTGCCTCCAGCTTCGTGGCCTCTTCCACGCGCAGCAGGGCGAGAAAGGGTATCGAGGTCTGCAGCCGCTCTCCGGCCGGGATCTTGCGCTCGACGATAGCCCTCATGCCGTCGAGCAGGGGCGAAACCGCCTCCCCGGCGGCGAAAGGCTGGGGGGCCCTGGCCATGGGCGCTTCGCGGACCGAGGGGTGAAATTCACGCCGTGCGGGCTTCGACGGGAGCGAGGCGTTGCTCATGCCGCTTTCCCGATCGACGCGCAGGCGGTCGCCCCCGGAAGCCCGGGGAAAAGGTTGCGGCGGAGGCTGGTCAGGCTCAGCGCGCCCGCGCGCCTGATCTCGGCGGACGAGCTTTCCGCCGTCAGCCGCATGGTGGCGTCGATACGGTCGAGGAGAGCTTGGGGAGGTTCTGCTCTCCGGTGCCTGCCGAGAGATCGGTAATGGTCCCTCGTGGCGTGGATGATGGAGGCTATCTCGTTCTTCGCACCCAGGGGAAGCTGGGGTTCGAGGTTGCCCAACTCGGCGAGCGAGAGCCCCGTCCGCATGTCCCTCAAGGCCCTCGCCGCCGGATGGATTTCATCCTTGGACTGGGCGATGCGCGTCGTCAGCAGCGCCACCCGGTGCCCCATCCGGCTTCTCCAGCGCGCGCCGACGCTGTGACGGCCCCGGGCGATGTCGCGCCACGCCGCCTCGATCAGCCTTGCCGAGGTACCATCGAGCCAGAGGGACTGCATGATCCGCATCATGGCCAGAGCGAAATAGATGCCGGACAGCGTGGCAAGCCCGTTGTTCATGTAGGTCGCGAAATCCGGCGTGAAGCGGGTCGCTATGATGCTGGGGCTGAGGGAGCCGATAATGAGGTTGAACGCCAGCGGGCTGTAGCGCGGGACCGTCAAAAGCGCCGCCGAGGCCAGCAGGACGGGCGAAAGCGCGAGGACGAGCAGCGGAAATCCTTCGATATTGGGAAGCACAAGAAGCACGTAGAGGGCGCCAAGAGTGAGACGGACGACGACGCCGACAAACTTGTTCTTCAGCAGCAGCGCCGGGTTTCCGTAGCCGGAATAGAGCGAGAAGAACACGCCCGTCAGCATCACGCCGCTCGCACCCCCCTGCCAGCCGGAGGCGACCCAAAGCGCGTTCGCGAGGAACAGGGCGAAGGCCGCGGAGACGGACGCGTAGAGGGCTCCCTTGTAATCGCGATCGACATCCCTGCCTTCCGGCCGGCCCGCTGGCCAACCCGCTTTCAAGCCCGCAGCCTGGCCGGCGGATGGGTTCTGCCGTCGGATCGTGGCCTTCTCCCATCCGCCGAAAAGCTCGTCCCGCAGGGAGAGGCTGATGCCGAAGACAAGTAGAAGATCGGAAACGCGGGCCAGGAGGTTGAGCGTCAGAGCGTCGCTCCACGTCATTTCCGGGGTCACGTCCGGCTCCAGTTCGGCGCACCGGTGGCGGAGTCGATCGAGCCCTTCCGTCAGGTGTGTGTCGTCGGTCGGGGACGCGGAAAGCCAGGCGGACACGTCGGCCACGAGATCGGAGATGGCCGTCGGCAGCGGCCCGAGGCTCCGGAGCTCCATGAGGCGGTCATCGATGGCGATGGATAGTGGCAGGACGCGTTCCAGTTGGGGAAGCAGAGCGCGGAGAGCACGGCGACGATGCGGATGGAGCTTGCCCTCGTAGCCGGAGTGGATCACGAGATCATGGATCTCGTTGACCGCCACGGCCAGCCGCCGCCGTTCATCGTCGAGCTTCTCCGGCCGGCTTTCCGACAGCGCCGCCGCGGTCCAGCGCCCGGCGTCCTTCAGGATCGCGTCCAGGCGGCTCAACATCAGCTTCGTGGAGGAGTTTGGCAGGACCACCGCATGGATCAATCCGCTGCAGAGGATGCCGAGAGTGATCTCCTGCACGCGTGAGATGGCTGTGGTGAAGATCTCCTCCGGCTGGCTCAGGGTCGGGAAGACGATGATGCAGGTGCTGTAGCCCGCCAGCACGAACATGTAGGAGCGAGTGGTTCGGTCGATCGAGGACACGAACGTGCAGAAACCGAGCCACAACGCTATCGCCCCGGCAAGAAGCTCGGGCGCGTCGAAGAGCCTGGGCACCAGGAGGACCGACATCGTCGCTCCGGCCGCCGTGCCGATGACCCGATAGACGCTCTTCGACAGCACCGCGCCGGCGCGAGGCTGAGCGACGACGTAGGTCGTGACGGCCGCCCAGTAGGGATTGGCGAACTGGAAGCGCAACGCGATGTACAGGGCCAGCATCGCGGCCAGAAAGCTCTTCGCGGAGAAGAGCAGAGCAGAAGCATTGAGCGAAGGAATCATGACAGGACGGGCGCTACCAGTTCTGCCGGGATGCAACTAGTAAGGCAGTCGAACTATATCGACGGGGAGGCCATGGTGGCAACCGGATTCTGGCGCCACCGGTGTTCCGTCTCCCGCCTCGGCGCGCCATTCGCTTCGGGGCAGGAGGAGCTGGCGCGCCGGCTCAGGTCCGTGCGTATGCCCCACGCTGTCCCCGCGCCTCGCGAGCAGCCTGCCGGCTTCCGTCGCAAAGAAAAGGTGCCCGGTTTTGCCGGGCACCTTGGGTCTGTTCAAGAAAGATAGGAAGAGGGGCGGCAGTCGGTCAGGTCGCCGATTTCGCCACGGGCTGCGGCTGCTGCCATCCCAGCCCGAGGCTCTTTTGCAGCGAGATATAATAGTTCGTGAGCTGCGCCTCGCCCTGCGCCAGGCTCTGCTCGGCCTGTAGCCGCTGCTGCTCCACATCCAGTGTGTCGGACAGCGTCGCCGTTCCTGCCTGGTACATCTGACGGGTCAGCACCGCGGCCCGGCTTGCCGCCGCGCTCGCATTGGCGAGCCTGACGACGCTCTCGCGCTGATGGCCGAAGCGGGAGAGCGCTGTTTCCGCGTCGTTGAGCGCCATCAACACGGTGTTCTCATACTGGGCGATCGAGGCGTCGTTCGCCGCCTGCGCCTGCCGGATCTTGGCCATGTTGCGCCCGAAATCCAGCACGTTCCATTGCAGGACCGGGGCGGCGGTGTAGCTGAACGCCTTGGTCGTGCCGAGGAGATCGAAGTCCGTGGCCGCCCAGCCGATGGTGCCGACAAGGTTGACGCTGGGGAAGAGCTGCGCGACGGCCTGCCCGATCTGGGCGTTGCTGGCGACCAGCTGACGCTCGGCGCTGCGAATGTCGGGACGGCGACGGATCATGTCGGCGGGGTTGCCGACCGGCACGCGCCTCGGCGGCACCGGGATCGCCCGCGGTGCCTTCAGGGCGGCATCCAGCGCCCCGGGCTCGCGGCCCGTCAGCACCGCCAGCTGGTCCAGCGCCTGCTCCACCTGCCCCCGGAGGGGGCTGACCTGGGATTCCGTCATCTCCGTCTGCGCCGTCAGACGATCGACATCGAGGTTCGTGCCGGTGCCCTGCTGCTTGCGCTGCTGGCTCAGCCCGAGCGTTTTCCGCTCCAACTCGGCCGAGCGGCTCGTCAACGCCAGCCGGTGCTGCACGTCGCGGAGATTGACGTAGGCCTGCGCCACTTCCGCCGCGAGCTGCACCTGTGCGTCGGCCAGCTGAGCCTCCGCCGCCTCCGCTTGCGCCCGGGCGGCCTGCGCGCCGCGACGGCGACCACCGAAAAGGTCGATCTCCCAGCTCGCGTCGAAGCCCGTGTCGTAGAGGTTCGCGTCGATGTGGTCGGGAACGGAAATGTCGGGCAGCGAGGAAGCCGCCGCCGCGAGTTGCGGATTGGCGGCCAGTGTCGGCGCCGCCAGCGTGGCGAGGCTGGACTGCGCCGACGATACTTCGCCGGGAAGATTGCCTGTCGGAATGCGACTGCGGGCATAGATCGCCGTCGCGTTGCCGTTGGGCAGGAGCTCCCGCGTCCGCTGCCGGTACACTCCGCGCGCCTGCCGCACCCGCGCCTCCGCCACGCGGATGTTGGGGCTGGCGGCCAGCGCGCTGTCGATCAGCTGCGTCAGCTGCGGATCGCGCAGCGCTTCCCACCAGCGTGACGGAGGCTGCACCGGAGTGACCGGGGCCGACGATGCGCGATGGAAGCGCCCGGCCGCCGTTTCGCGCGGAGCAGCGTTGGGTGCGCCGCTATAGTTCGGACCGACCATGCAGCCGCTGAGGGCGAGAGCTGCGAGGGCGGGGGCCGCAATCCTGAACTTTGTCGTAGGCTGGGATCGCATGGGGAGGTCTCAATGAGCTGAAATCGAGCTGCCCTTGGGGAGCGGCCGAAGAAGGACGACGAGCGGGATCGCGACGAGCAGCAGGATGCCGAAGACGAAATAGAGGTCGGTAAAGGCCATGACGGCAGCCTGCCCCTGGATCTGCGTGGCGAGCGACCGGATGGCGGTGCTGACGCCTTCGGCCGAACTGCCGCCCATCTGCTGTATGCGCTCCTGCACGATCAGGGAATTGGCATGCAGGGTTTCGGCCAGGCGCTGCACGTGGAAGGTCGTCCGGCGTTCCTGCAGGGTGGAGATGATGGCGAGCCCGATGGACCCGCCGAGATTGCGGGCGGCGTTGAAGAGGCCGGACGCGTCCTCCGCGTCCTCCTTGGGCACCGAGCTTGTCGCCGCCTGGTTCAGGAACAGCAACGCGAAGGCCTGGCCGAGACCGCGCAGCACCTGCGACCAGAAGAAGTTGGAACCGGCGCTCTGCGAGGTGAGGTTCGTGTCGAGGAAGCAGCTCGCCGCGTAGAAGAAGAGCCCCAGCGCGATCGCGATGCGAACGTCGAGCCGTTTCACCAGAAACGGGAAGAATGGCATGAAAAGCAGCGTGGGAACGCCGCTGACAAGGACGACGAGGCCGGACTGCTCGGCATTGTACCCGGGCACCTGCGAGAGGAATTGCGGGATCAGGTAGAGGATACCGTAAAGCGCCGCGCCGACCACGAGGCTCATGACGAAGACGCTGCCGAAGCTTCGTTGCAGCAGGATCTTGAGATTGATCACCGGCTGGTCGCTGACGAACTGCCCGACGATCAGCAGGATGAAGCCGACGACCGAAACCAGGCTGAGGGAAATGATGAAGGTGGACTGGAACCAGAGCTCACGCTGTCCCTCTTCCAGCACCACCGTGAGGCAGCCGAGGCCCAGGGCCAGGCCGAGAATTCCGATCCAGTCCGCCTCGGCGAAGGCGCCGAGGTTCGATTTCTCGGAGGGCAGGCCGACGGCGAGCAATGCCACGAGGCCGATGCCGATCGGGAGGTTCAGGAAGAACGAATAGTGCCAGCTCAGGTGCTCGGTCAGCCAGCCGCCGATCAGGGGGCCGAGCACCGGCCCCAGCACGGCCGTCATGCCGAAAAGAGCGATGCCGATGGGCTGCTGCCCCGGCGGCAGGCGCGTCGCCACGATGGTCAGGGCCGTCGGGATCATCGCGCCGCCCGTGAAGCCTTGCCCCACGCGGCCGATGATCATCTCGTCGAGGTTGCTGGAGAGCCCGCAGGCGATCGAGAACAGGGTGAAGAGAACCGTCACGATCAGCAGGAAGTTGCGCAGCCCGAAGATGCGCTGGAACCAGCCGCTGAGCGGGATCATGATGATCTCGGCGACGAGATAGGCCGTCGAGATCCAGGTTCCCTCCGTGCCGCTGGCACCGATTTCGCCCTGGATCGTGGGCAGGGACGCGTTGACGATGGAGATGTCCAGCGTCGCCATCATGGCGCCGATCGTCCCGGCGGCCACCGCAATCCAGGCGGCGGCGTCAGCCTTGCCGCCGCCGTTCGAGCCCTCGCTCACTCGTCGTCCTCGTCCGCGCGGTCTTCCGCCCGCTCGCTCTCGCGCTTCTGGCGGCGAACGTCCGACCTGGCGCTGATCGTGTCGACGTCCACGTTGACGGAGAGACCGGGCACCAGCACCTTGCGCGCCTCGGGACCTGCATCGATGCTGATGCGTACGGGAACACGCTGCACGATCTTGGTGAAGTTGCCCGTCGCATTCTCTGGCGGGATCAGCGAGAACTGCGCGCCGGTGCCGGGCGAGATGCTGACCACCTTCCCATGCAGCGTCATGTGCGAAAGGGCGTCCACCTCGATCGTCGCGGGCTGGCCCACCCGCATCAGATCGATCTGCGTTTCCTTGAAGTTGGCGTCGATATAGAGTTCCTGCACCGGGACGATGGTCATCATCCGCAGTCCGGGCTGCACCAGCTGCCCGACTTCCACCGAGCGGTCACCGACGCGGCCGGAGATCGGCGTGGTCACGAGGGTGTCCGCGAGATCGAGATCGGCCTGCAGCTTCTGCGCCTGCGCCTGCTCCAGCGCCGCCACGGCCTGCTGCCGCTGGGCCTTGATGGAATCGACCATCGTGATCGCCGAATCGAGCTGGGCCTGATTGCTGGCGACCTGGGCGTTGGCCTGGTCGCTGCGGTTGCGCAACTGGGCCAGCTGCTCGGCCGTCGCGGCGCCGGTGGCGGCGAGAGGCCGGTACCGGTTCACCTCGTCGGCGGCGAACTTCGCCGTGGACTGAGATCCGGCAAGCTGTGCCCGCGCCTGCTCGATCTGCGATTCCTGCTGCTTCATCTGGGCGTCGGCGCGGGCGATATCCGCCTTGCGCGCATCGACGCTCGCGACAGCCTGCGCCACGCGGGCGCGATACTGCCGATCGTCGATCTTCACGAGCTTCTGGTTCGCATCCACCGGCTGGTTCTGGCCGGCGAACACCTCTTCGACATAGCCGGACACCTTGGGAGCGACGGTGACCTGGTCGGAGTGGATATAGGCGTCGTTGGTGCTCTGAACGAAACGTCCGGCGGTCCACCAGTGATAGGCGTACATCCCGCCGGCAACGAGCAGCAGAACGACGATGATCAGGATGATGATCCGGACGATCGGGTTCTTCAGCGCCGAGCGCTTCTTCTTTTCCTCGCCCTTCTCTTCGGTCTTATCCGACCCGTTATCGCCGGGGCTTTTTTCCTCGCGGCTCTCTCCGTCGTGGGAACCGTCGGTTCCGCGCCGATCGTCTTCACGGGCGTCCGGCTCATTGTCGGCCTGCTTGTCTTCATCGGACCGACGTTCGGCCATGATCACTCCATCTGAACAGGTTAATGCAACTTAACCGTTGCATACTCTGAAGGCGGGGAGCGGGCAAGCGAGGGACACTGCGGCGAAACATCTTTTGTGCGGTGCGACATCGAAGCCGATCCTCGGGGCCGTCGTCCCGGAGGAAAGGTCACACATATGCTCATTCCCGCGTGACAAGGGCTCCGTTGAGGAAGAGATCGACCGCATCGGCCACCTGCTTGCTGCTTTTCGTCGTGAATGCCGGAGGCTCCAGGCCCAGCGTCGCCAGCCGCAGCACCGGAGCAAAGACGCAGTGAAGGAATGCGGTGGCGAGATAATCGATGTGAGTTCTTGAAATCTCCCCACGGGCGGCGCCCGCCTCCAGCACGGTCCGAACCCGGTCGGCGGCTCGCAGCAGGCCGTGATCGTACAGGACCCGGGCCAGTTCGGGGAACTTCTTCGCTTCGCCGGTGATCACGCGGTCGAGCGCGATGGTTTCCGGCACGAGCGCCCGCTTCAGGAGCGAGGTGGCCGTCTCCGTCAAGCCCTGCCGGAGATCGTCGGACGGCTGGACCTCACGATCGTACTCGGACAGCTTCTCATTGATGTAACGGACGACGACCGCCTCGAAGAGTTCCGCCTTGGAAGGGAAGCGCGCGTAGAAGGTGCGCTTGGAGATACCGGCGATGGACGCGATCGCATCGATGCTCGAAGCCTCGTAGCCGATTTCGAGAAACATCGCCGTCGCGACATCCAGGATACGCTCCGTCAGTTCCAGAGACCTCTTGCGCGAGGGGCGCCCGGTCTTTCCGGCACAAGAGATCCTCGACTTCGCTTCCGACATTCCGTGGCCTGGTTGTTCCGTTCCGCAGACCGATCCCGTTGAATGGCCCGAAATGGATTTTACAGCATGAGACGCTCCGGGGCCAAGTCGGAAGCCGTCCAGGCCGCTCTTCGTTCTCGCCGCTTGCGTGAGCGGGTGACGGCCTACGAGCCGGCCCGGATACGCGCGGAGTAATCCGCCGCGTCGCCGGCCTGTCGACCGAGCGCGGAAACCGCGGCCCTCGCCCTGACTTCCGCCAAGGGCAGGTCCGTCCGGATCACATGCTGGTCGTAAAGATAGCCGGGGAGGTAACCGGAGAGCAGGATGCGATAATCCAGCGGCAGCCGGGAATCGATGACCCGCGCCATGTCGAAGACCACGGTCGTGCAGTTGGAGGTCACCGTATTGTAGAAGGCGGGACGGCTGGCCAGCAGGTTGCCCTTGTTGAGAAACGACAGCAGCAGGGTTCGCCGCGCCGCCTCGGGCACGTCGAGGGCATAGCGGTAGACATCCTCTCCCCGGACATTCGTGCGCAGGCGGATGATGTCGCGCTCGTCGGCGGCGATCATCGCCAGCTCGAATTCCCGGAAGAACCCGCCGACCTCGGAGAACGCCTCCGTCCTTTCCTTGCGGATCTCGGCGGAGAAGACGAGGTGGCTGCCGTCCCGGAAGCCGAAGCTGACCAGCGTGTGGGCGATGGCCTTGCCGGACCAGTAGGACAGGAACAGGTCGACGGTATCGAGCTCGTCGAGATTGTAGGTCCGCGTTTCCCAGCGCGGCGTGAAGTCCGTTTCCGTCCGCCACTCGAAATTCCGGACGTTGTGGACCGTCGCCGTGTTGCCGTGGATCTCGGCCGTGACGGTATGGGCCACATCGGGAGCCCAGTCCCTGTGGTTGGAAGGCCGGATGGTCGTCCACCAGATGGCGACGAGCACCAGCGCGCAGGGATAGAGAACGACGGCCCATCGGCGATGGAAACGCCATGCCCCGATCAGGATCGCGAGGCCGAACGCGAGCCACACGACATCTGCCGCGACACGAGCGACCTGGCCACCGGGGAACTGATACCACAAGGCCAGCCCGACCCAGGCGAGGCTGAAGGCGAAGACCAGGAACAGCGCCAGCCGCCAGAGAAGGCCGAGGATGCTTCGGACGACCGGGAGCATCAATGTCCGGCCGCGGAGTAGAAGGTGTTTCCGACCGACTGGCGGACCGCACCCATCTGCTCGCCCAGGTTCTCGCGGGTGCGCGGATCGAACACGGAAATGGGCAGGCTCACCGCCACGCTCGCGGCCGATCCGGCGGACTGCGCCGCGCCGGCCAGCACCGAACCCAGCCGTTGGCCCAGCCCCGTGTCGGAGTCGGTCACGGTCTGTCCATCGATCAGCCGTTGTCCCAGGAGGCGAACGACTTCAGGGCTTTCCGCGAACTTGCTGTGGTTGAGGCTGTCTCCCGTCCGCAGCGCCGTGAGATCGAGCACCGTGATGTCGTCCTTTTCGAAAACCGAACGATAAGGTTCCTGCGTGGGATCGAGCGATCCCAGCCGGTCCACCCCGCCGGAGATCGCGCGGGACAGGCGGAGCGCCTGGTCGTCGCGCGAAACGAAGATGGTGAAGTGCGGCCGGTCCGGCCCCATGTCCTGCATCTGCTTCCTGAAGACGTCGACGTCGATGTCGGGCGAGGCCAGGATCACATTGTCGATCTTGGGCGGGATCTTTCCCTGGCGGATCGCCAGCTGGCGCAACGACTCCACGGCGAGCCAGCTGCCCATGGAATGGGCGAGCACGGTGATGCTGCCCACATCGGGGCTGGCGACCGCCTCCTGCAGCACCTTTTCCAGCCCGTCGCGCGAAAAGTTGGTGCTTTCCCGGTCGTAGCCATAGGCGAAGACGCTCCCCCTCGACGGCCAGGTGAACAGCAGCGGCGCGAAATCGGTGCCGGAATCGTGCACGATCTGCGCGAAGCGGAAGACCGATTCCTCGTAGCGGTTGTTGAAGCCGTGAACGAAGAGAAGCAACTGGCGCTTGCGCCCGGCCGTCTTGCGGAACCAACCGCGCGCAGCCGTCGAATCGAGCCTCTCCACGTCGGACGTGACGAAATCGGTGCGGGGATTTCCGGGCACCTTTTTAGGCCACTGCACCTCGCCCACCTTCCGGGCACTTTCGGGCGGGATGGAAACGACGATGCGGTCCAGCGACACGTCGGGGCCGCGCTCCCCGGAGAACAGCATGCCGGGAGCGCTCGTCGGCGCGCGGGTCGTCGCCACGAGGAGATCGACCTTGCTGGTGCCGTCGCCGGCGGTCTGGACGGGGCTCAACATGCCCTTGGGCGTCCCCGCGCAGCCCGCGAGAGCAAGGGCCAGGGCGAGACCCAGGCTGAGGACGGCACGCCCCGCATTCCGGCTTTCCGTAAACACCCACGCTCCTTCAGGACGGTTGAACCATGGCGACGTAACCGGGCAGGTGAAAAAACGCAACGGAATGGTTGCATTTTTGGAGTTTCGTCTTGCTGAACGGCCTGTTCATCGCACTCACGCCGCTGCCGTGCCGTATCGCCCGGCGCCGCCGCCCGTAGGTCCGACGCTCGCCCCGCTTGCCCGGTGGCGTCACGATCCCAGCGCCGTCACGATCCTTCGGAGCAGCGTGATGAATTCGGTTTTCCTCTCGCCGATGATCTCGTCCAGCTTGCGATCGTGCTCGGCGGCGATGATCCGCAGGCGCTCCAGCATCGTTTCCCCGTCCGGCGTCAGCGTCAGGCGGTAAGCCCGGCGATCCGTCTCCGCCTGCTCGCGATGGATGAGGCCGCGGGCCTGGAGGTCGCGGATCAGCGGGGTAAGCGTGGACTTGTCGCGGCCTATCGCACGGCTCAGCGAAATCTGCGTGATCCCCGGATTATTCCCGATCAGCATGAGGGCCGCGAAACGTCCGGGGCGGAGATCGCCTTCCCCTGCGGAGCTGGCGAAGGCGCGAAAGGAGGCCTCCTGTGCGCGCCGGAGATGAAAACCGACGACGCCGTCGAGTTCCGCGAAATTCAGGAGAGACGTGTCCGCCCCGATTTCCGGGGACGGTGTTCTCGGCCTGTTTTTCGGCCTTCTGGTGGATTGCTCGTTCATCCAGTTTCCGTGTCGCCCATCAACCGCCGTTGGTATTGTCTCAAACTAATTTGCATGCATAATCCCGGATAAGAACAGAGAAAGCCGGCCGTTAGAAGCCGAAAACGCCGTGGTCAAGGCCGCCGGCGACATTGGAGGATGCGCCGTGGGTACACGTCTCCCGCCGCCGATCTTTGCCGCCGCTTCGCAGGCGGCGAACACAGTCTGCCTGAGCGTTCGCGCGGCTCGCGTCGGACCTTGCGGCGCCTTCCCGCTTTCTCTCCCCGCTTTCGCCCGGCCCAGGCCGGGCCTCTCTCCGTCAGCCGGTCGCTTGATCCGTCCGGCCGACCTGTCATGCAGGACCTTTTGATGTACACTGCAAGTTCCGCGTTCCTGGACGCCCTCGTCGAAGCCGGCGTCTCCTACATCTTCGCCAATCTCGGCAGCGACCATCCGGCGCTTGTCGAGGCGATCGCCGAGGCGCGCGCGCATGGGCGCAAGATACCCGATGTGATCACCTGTCCCAACGAGATGGCCGGCCTGAGCGCCGCGCAGGGCTACTTCCAGGCGAGTGGCAGGGCGCAGGCCGTGGTCGTCCACGTGGAATGCGGGACGCAGGCGCTCGCCGGCGCCGTCCACAATGCCGCCAAGGGCCGCGCGCCCGTCCTCATCTTCGCCGGCGCTTCGCCCTTCACGCAGGATGGGGAGATGCGGGGCAGCCGCAACGAGTTCATCCAGTGGATCCAGGACGTCCACGACCAGCGCGGGCTGGTGCGCGGCTACATGAAGTACGACAACGAGTTCCGCACCGGCCGCAACATCAAGCAGGTGACGCACCGGGCGCTCCAGTTCGCCTACAGCGACCCCAAGGGGCCGGTCTATCTCATGGGCGCCCGCGAGGTCATGGAGGAGGAGGTCTCCCCGACGAAGCTGGACATGGCGGAGTGGCAGCCGCTCGCCTCCGCCGTGCTTCCGCCGGAGGGCGTCGAGGCCATCGCCACGGCGCTGGCCGGTGCGCGGCGTCCTCTGGTGGTGACGTCCTATGTCGGGCGCCAGCCGAAGGCGGTCCGGGAGCTCGTCCGCCTCTGCGAACGGCTCGGGATCGGCGTCCTGGAATCGGTGCCGAACGCGATGAACTTCCCGCACGACAACCCGCTCTACCAGGGCAACCAGTGGAACCATCCGCGCCAGAATCCGGTGCTGGCCGAAGCCGACGTGATCCTCGTCCTCGACAGCGACGTGCCCTGGATCCCGACCGTCAGCCGGCCGCGCGAGGATGCGCGGATCTTCCATATCGATATCGACGCGCTGAAGCATCAGATGCCGCTCTGGTATATCGGCTCCGAGCGCGCCTATCAGGTGGATGCGACCGGAGCGCTGGCGCAGATCAACGCCTATCTCGACGGGGGCCCGGTCGACGGGGGCCCTGTCGATGGAGGCGCGGTCGACGAGGCGGCGGCCGACGAACGGCGGCGTCACTATGCCGGCCTGCATGCGGAGCGTGCGGACGAACTGGGGCGGCTGGAGGCCTTCCCCGAGGGCGACATGATCACCCCGGAATACCTGGTCGCCTGCATGCGCAAGCATGCCGACGAGGACATGCTGTTCCTGAACGAGAGCATCTCCAATTATCACACCGTCTTCAACCATCTGGCCCTGAGCCGGCCGGGGGCGATCTTCACCAGCGGTGGCGGCTCGCTCGGCTGGAATGGCGGCGCTGCGATCGGCGTGAAGCTGGCGCAGCCGGAAAAGACCGTGGTCTCCTTCACCGGGGACGGTTCGTACATGTTCTCGGTGCCGTCCTCCGTCCATTGGATGGCGCGCCAGTACGAGACGCCTTTCCTGCAGATCGTCTTCAACAATCGCGGCTGGAAGTCGCCAAAGCTTTCCGCGCTCGCGGTGCATCCGGACGGCTATGCAAGCCGCGCCAACTCGCTTGACGTCGCCTTCGACCCGCCGCCCGCCTATGCCGATATCGCCGCCGCTTCCGGCGGCGCGCATGCCCGGCTGGTGCGGCGGCCGGACGAGGTGGAGGAGGCGCTCGTGGAAGCGCTTCGGGTCGTGCGGGAAGAAGGACGTTGCGCGGTGCTGGACGTGTGGATACCCCACCTCTAGCAACGTTTCAGAAGATCGGCGAAAGCCGACGGTCTTTATCTGGTCTCAGGGGGGAACCATGGTTGATACGGGAAGAACGAGGGGCACGGTCGTGGATGTCGGGCACGTGCTCGACACCGGCTCCTGGAGCGGGTTTCAGAAAACGGTTCTTCTGTTTTCAGCCCTGACCGTCGTTTTCGACGGCTTCGACAATCAGGTGCTGGGCTTCGCGCTACCGGCGATCATCAAGGAATGGGGCGTCGCGCGCAGTGACTTCGCTCCGATCCTGGCGATCGGGCTGGTCGGCATGACGATCGGCACGGCTGTTGCCGGAATGCTTGGCGACCGCATCGGCCGCCGCAATGCGCTGATTGCCAGCGTCTTCCTGTTCGGCGTGATGACGGCCGCGATTTCCACCGTCCACGGCCTGACCGGGCTGGGCATCCTTCGCTTCTTCGCAGCCATGGGACTTGGCGGGGCCATCCCCAATGCGACGACGCTGGCGGCGGAATATACGCCGTTGCGACGTCGTCCATGGGCGGTGACGCTGACCATGGTCTGTGTTCCCCTGGGCGGCATGGTGGGCGGCATGGTCGCCTCGCGGATCCTGCCGGGCATCGGCTGGCGAGCGCTCTTCGCGGTTGGCGGGCTCGTCCCGGTGATCCTCGGCGTCGTCCTGATTTTCGCGTTGCCCGAATCGCCGCGCTATCTGGCGCGCCATCCGCGCCGCTACCCCGAGCTGGCTCGTATCCTGTCCCGCTTCGGCAAGTCCTATTCTGCGGACAGCGACTTCGTCGACCGTACCGAGCAGCATATGGCCCGCACGCCCATCTCGGCACTCTTCGGGGCGGGGCATCTGCGCGACACGGTCGGCCTCTGGGGCGCATTCTTCTCCTGCCTGATCTCCGTCTACATGGTCTTCAGCTGGCTGCCGACCATGCTGAGCAGCGAGGGTCTCGATCTCGCGACCGCGGGTTCCGGCCTCACCGCCTACAATTTCGGCGGCGTGCTTGGCGCGCTCGGCGGGGCATGGCTGATCAGCTACATGGGTTCGCGCCCGGCGATGCTGATCATGGCTGCCGGCGGCGCGGTAAGCGCTCTCGTCCTGCGCTACATCCCCATCGTGCCGGAGGGCAGCCACTTCGTCCTCATCCTGATGCTCGGTGTTCACGGCGCCTTCGTGAACGCGGCGCAGACCACGATGTATGCGCTTGTCGCGCACGTTTATCCCACGGATGTCCGGGCCACCGGCGCGGGTGCGGCGACAGCGGTCGGCCGTGCCGGCTCTGTGCTCAGCTCCTTCGTCGGCGCATGGGTGCTGAACCTCGGGGGCGGGCACGCCTACTTCATCTTCATCACGGTGATGATGGTGCTGACGTTCGTCGCCCTGGCGATCGTGCACCGCCACATCCCGAAACTGACCGGAGTGGGCGCAGTGGACCCCGGTCAGGACATGACCGCCCACTAGGGTTCGGACCTGAAAGCTGCCGGCGGCCATCCGGCCGTCGGTCTGACGAGGGGAGGACTGCAGGATGCAGGACGGGAAATTGTCAGGGCAAAGCCCGGTCGGAAGCCTTGTCGCGAGGGTGACCCACCGCAACCTTTCGCCGGAAGAACTTTACGAGCATGCCTTGCGGCGTGGCGAGGCGCGGCTGGCGCGGGGCGGTCCGCTGGTGGCGACCACCGGCCAGCACACCGGCCGCTCGCCCAAGGACAAGTTCGTGGTGCGCGACGCCACCACGGAGGAGACCGTGTGGTGGGGCGGCAACCGCGCGATGGAGCCAGACGCCTTCGAGCGGCTCCTCGCCGACTTTCTGGACCACGCCAAGGGGCTGGAACTCTACAGCCAGGATCTCTTCGGCGGCGCCGATCCCGCCCATCGCCTGCCGACGCGCGTCTACACCGAATATGCCTGGCACTCGCTCTTCATCCGCAACCTGCTGATCCGCCCGGGCGCGGACGAGCTGGAAGGCTTCGCGCCCGGCTTCACCATCATCGACCTGCCGAGCTTCAAGGCCGATCCCGCGCGCCACGGCGTGCGCACGGAGACGGTGATCGCGCTCGACTTCACCCGCCGCCTCGTCCTGATCGGCGGGACGTCGTATGCGGGCGAGATGAAGAAGTCGGTCTTCACCATGCTGAACTTCCTGCTGCCGGCTTCCGGCACGATGCCGATGCACTGCTCCGCCAACGTCGACGACGCGGGCGCGGTGACTGTGTTCTTCGGCCTGTCCGGCACGGGCAAGACGACGCTTTCGGCGGACGCGTCGCGCACGCTGATCGGCGACGACGAGCATGGCTGGGCGGACGATGGCGTCTTCAACTTCGAGGGCGGCTGCTACGCCAAGACGATCAACCTGTCCGCCGAAAGCGAGCCGGAGATCTTCGCGACGACGAAGCGGTTCGGCACGGTGTTCGAGAACGTCGTGCTCGATCCGGCGAACCGCGCGCCGGACTTCTCGGACGCCTCGCTGACGGAGAACACCCGCGCGGCCTATCCGATCGACTTCATCGACAATGCCAGCGAGACGGGCCGGGCGGGACAGCCGACCAACATCGTGATGCTGACCTGCGACGCCTTCGGGGTGCTGCCGCCGATCGCGCGGCTGACGCCGGAGCAGGCGATCGTGCACTTCCTGTCCGGCTACACTGCCAAGGTGGCGGGCACGGAGAAGGGCGTCACGGAACCGGAGGCGACGTTCTCCACCTGCTTCGGCGCGCCCTTCATGCCCCGCCCGCCGGCGCTCTACGGCAAGCTGCTCATCGACCGGATCAAGGCCGGCGACGTCACCTGCTGGCTGGTGAATACCGGCTGGACCGGCGGTCCCCATGGCGTCGGCCATCGCATGCCGATCAAGGTCACGCGCCGGCTGCTGAACGCGGCGCTGGATGGCTCGCTGAAGGCGGCGCCGACCTACCGCGAGCCGCATTTCGGGTTCGCCGTGCCGGAGCATGTGGAGGGCATCGACGATCGCCTCCTGCATCCCCGCGAGACCTGGGAGGACAAGGCGGCCTATGGCCGTCAGCTCGCAAAACTTGTCGGCATGTTCGAGGCGAACTTCCGCCAGTACCGGGACGAGGTCGCACCCGAGATCGCCGACGCCGCGCCGCAGCCGGCGGAGCCTCGGCCGTGAGACGCCGGATCTAGTCGAAAGGCAGTCCGACATAGTTCTCGGCGATCGTTCGTGCCCCGGCCTCCGAGGACGTTACATAGTCCAGCTCGGCAAGCTGGATTTCGCGCTCGAAGGGCGTGGCGCCTTCCACGCGGTGGAGCATGGAGGTCATCCACCAGGAGAAGCGCTGCGCCTTCCACACGCGCTTGAGACAAAGGTCGGAATAGGTGTCCAGGGCCTCCGTCCGGCCCGACGCGTAGAAGGTATCGAGGGCACGGGCGAGCCGTCTGACATCGGCTACAGCGAGGTTCATGCCCTTGGCTCCGGTCGGAGGCACGATATGGGCGGCATCGCCCGCCAGGAAGAGCCGGCCATGGCGCATGGGGGCGGAAACGAAGCTGCGCATCGCCGTGATGCCTTTCTGGGTGATCCGGCCCTCGCGGAAGCGCCAGCCGTCGCCGCCTTCGAGGCGCTGGTGCAGCTCGTCCCAGATCCGTGCGTCCGGCCAGTTGGCGATGTCGTCGGCGGGGTCGCATTGCAGGTAGAGGCGGGTCACCTCGGGCGAACGCATGCTGTAGAGCGCGAAGCCTCGATCGTGGTTGGAATAGATGAGCTCGTCCTGGGTCGGGGGCGCATCGGCAAGGATGCCGAGCCAGCTGAAGGGATAGACCTTTTCGAACACCTGCATGAGACCGGCGGGGATCGCCTGCCGGCAGACGCCATGAAAGCCATCGCAGCCGGCAAGGAAATCGCAGGAGATCTCGTGCTGGACGCCGCCCTTGACGTATCGGATCAGCGGCCTGTCGCTTTGGACGCCATGCACGCTCAGGTCTTCGGTCTCGAATTCGATCGGTCCTCCGGCCGCAAGCCGGGCCGCGATCAGGTCACGCACCACTTCGTGCTGGCCATAGACCGTGATGCGCTTGCCGTCCGTGAGTTCGGGAAAGCGGATGCGATGCTTTTCGCCGCGAAACGCCAGTTCGATGCCGTCGTGGACGAGGCCTTCGCGCAGCATGCGTTCCCCGACGCCGCTCTCCCTGAGCACATCCACCGTGCCCTGCTCCAGAACGCCGGCGCGGATCCTCGCTTCCACATGGGCGCGGCTCTGGCGCTCCACGACGACGGAGTCGATCCCGGCGAGGTGCAGCAGGTGAGAAAGCAGCAATCCGGCCGGGCCTGCTCCGACGATACCGATCTGCGTGTGCATTCAGTCCTCCCTGCGGCTCTCTGCGGAGCGTTGTCACGGAGCGAGGCTAGGCAGGGTCTTCGCGGCGGGCAATGGACGGAAGCGGGTCGCGACTTGGACGAAACCGGGGACCGCCGGGTCTTCCGCGTCCGCACGGGCGGGTCGGCCGCCGTCGCGACCTGGACGAATGGCGAGGGCTGAATGGCGGCGAGCGTTCCGGCATTCCAGCTTTACGGCGAGAACGACATGCCGCCGATCCCGCGCTTTATCCATTGGGAGCGCATCGCGGCACGCGCTCCCGTGCACGACTGGGAAATCCGCGTGCACCGGCACCCCGATCTCTGCCAGGCCTTCCTGCTCACCGACGGCGGCGCCTCGCTGGAGGTGGAAGGGCGGCGGACGGAGATCGGCGCCCCCTGGCTACTCTGGTTGCCGACAGGGATCGTCCATGGCTTCCGGTTCGCGCCGGGATCGGCGGGGCATGTGCTGACGATCTCCGATCACTTCCTGTCCACCATTCTCAGCGGCGAGAACCATTCCGAGGTCGGCTCGGCGATGCGCCGCGTCACCTCTGTCGCCGCCATCACGACCACCGGGATGGGCATCGCCGCGGAAGCCTCCTTCACCGCCATCGGCGAAGCCGTCACGGCGACCGCGTCCGGCTGGCAGACGGTGCTGGAAGCCCATATGAAACTGTTGCTGGTGCTGTTCGCCCGGTTGGGCACGGCCGCAACGGAGCCGCCCAGCGGCGACACGGAACTCTTCCGCCGCTTCCGCCGTCTCGTGGAAGACCATTACCGCGCTCGCTGGACGATCGGGGCCTATGGCGAGGCGCTCGGCGCGGGGACGGATCGGCTGCACGCGGTGGTGCGCCGCGTGGCCGGTTGCGCGCCGCGCGAGATCGTCCAGCGCCGCCTGCTCCTCGAAGCCAAGCGCAATCTCATCTATACCACGATGACGGTGAGCGAGATCGCGTACGATCTCGGTTTCCGGGATGCCGCCTATTTTTCCCGTTTCTTCAGCCTGCGCGTGGGTGCTCCGCCATCCGTGTTCCGGCAGAACCGGGGAGTGACGGGCAGCGACCTGGCTGCGGCCGGCGCGGGCCTGCGCCTGAAGGAGGAACGATGACGTTTTCAGCTCTCGATTCGGAATTGCTCGGGCCGCTTTTCGCGACGGACGCCATGCGGGACGTGTTCTCCGACCGGGCGCGGCTGGCCGGAATGCTGAGGATGGAATGCGCGCTGGCGAAGGCGGCGGCCCGGTTCGACCTGGCTCCCCCGGAGCTCGCGCCGGCGATCGAGGCAATCGGCCCCGACCAGCTCGATCTCCAGCAGCTCGGCCGCGACACGGCCGTCTCCGGCGTGCCCGTGATCCCCTTCGTGAAGGCCGTGCAGAAGCTGCTTCCGAAGGATCTGGAGAGCGCGTTCCACAAGGGCGCCACGACGCAGGACGTTGCCGATACCGCGCTGGTCCTGCAGGTCCGTGCCGCGCTCGACCTGATCGCCGGTGACCTCGATGCCGTCATGCGGGATCTCGCGTCGCTTGCGCAACGGCATCGGGGCACCCCCTGCGTAGGGCGCACTTACGGCCAGCATGCCGCGCCGATCACCTTCGGCTTCAAGGTCGCCGTCTGGCTTTCCGGCGTCGCGGAGACGGCAGAAAAGCTGCCGGATCTTCGCCGGCGCGTGCTGGTCGCCTCGCTTGGCGGACCGGTCGGAACGCTGACGACGTTTCGGAAAAAGGGGCCAGCGGTCGCCGAAGCCTTCGCCGGCGAGCTGGGTCTCGGAACGGCGACGCTCTCGTGGCACACCGGCCGGGGCCGTATCGCCGGGCTGGGGGCCTGGCTCGCCGAACTCATCGGGGCGCTGGCGAAGATCGCCACGGATGTCGCGTCGCTCGCTTCCACCGAGGTCGGGGAGGCGTCCGAGCCGCATATTCCGGGCCGGGGCGGCTCCTCCGCCATGCCGCACAAGCGCAATCCGGTTTCCGCCACGATCATCCTCGCCGCGCATGCGGCGGCGCGGGGCCACCTCACGACCTTGTTCGACGCCATGGCCGCCGCGCATGAGCGGCCTCCGGGCCTCTGGCACGCGGAGTGGCATGCCCTGCCGCAACTCTTTGGCCTACTTTCCGGTGCGCTGCGGGAGGCCCGCTCGCTGGCCGGCGGGCTCGTGGTGGACGCCGATCGGATGCAGCGCAACCTCGAAGCCACGAAAGGCCTGCTCTTCGCGGACGCGGTGGCGGGACGGCTTGCGCCGAAGCTCGGTCGCGGCAAGGCGCATGAGGTCGTCGAGGAGGCCGCAACGCGCGTCCGCGACGGCGACGTCACCTTGCAGCAGGCCCTTGAGCGAAACGAGACGCTCCGCTCCGAGGCGGCAGACTTCGACCTTGCCGGTGCCTTCGACCTGCAACCGGCCATCGATGCGGCCTCGGTCTGGGTCGACCGCGCGCTGGCCGAGGCGGATCGCGTCCGCGCCCTGCTTCCTCCCAACCAGTCGACCGGGAACTGACCGATATGCCTCTGATCGAAGCCAATGGCGTCAAGCTTTTCTACGACCTCACCGGCCCGGAGGATGCGCCGGTCGTGGCGTTCGGCCACTCCATCGGGACGTCGGTGGAGATGTGGGACGCGCAGGTGCGCGCGCTTGCCGATCGTTACCGCTGTCTCCGCTACGATGCGCGTGGGCATGGCCGCTCCGAGGTGGTGGACGAGGCGGTCGGGATCGACGATCTGGCCGACGACCTCGCCGGGCTGCTGGACGCGCTCGGCA
This sequence comes from Faunimonas pinastri, assembly GCF_900110915.1. GTDB lineage: Bacteria > Pseudomonadota > Alphaproteobacteria > Rhizobiales > Afifellaceae > Faunimonas > Faunimonas pinastri. Next base: position 116,880 of record NZ_FOFG01000009.1, on the reverse strand, counting down.
TCGGAAAAGCGCATGTGGTCGGGCTCTCGCTCGGCGGCATGACGGCGCAGGCCTTTGCGCTTCGTCATCCCGAACGGACGTCGAGCGTCGTTCTCATGGCGACCGGTCCGGCCATGCCGCCCGCCAGGAACTGGAGCGACCGCGCGGCGCTGATCCGGCGCGAGGGCATGGCGGCGATCGTCGACGCGACCATGGTGCCCCGCTGGTTCACCCCGGGCTTTGCGGAGCGGGCGCCGGAAAAGGTCGCCTTCACCCGCCAGCGCTTCCTGCAAACCGATCCGGTGGGCTATGCCGTCTGTTGCGAGGTGATCTCCAGGCTCGATCTTGCCGACGCGATCCGGGCTATCGCCGTTCCGACCCTGGTGATCGCCGGCTCTGAGGATCCGGCCGCACCGGTGGCCATGGGCGAGGACATGGCGGCGCGCATTCCGGGCGCGGAACTGGAAGTCGTGCGGGCCGCCCATCTGCTGGCGGTCGAGCTGGCCGACGAGGTGAACGGCATCCTGGCCACGTTCCTCGACCGGCAGAGCGGCCTCCAGCCCTCGGAGCTGCCGGGCGCCACCTTCGAGACGGGCCTCGCCAATCGCAAGGCCGTGCTCGGCGTCGACCATGTGCAGCGCTCGCTCGCCAAGGCGGGGAGCTTTGCCATGCCCTGGCAGGATTTCATCACCCGCAATGCCTGGGGAGAGATCTGGGGCGATCCCACCTTGCCCTGGAAGACGCGCTCGCTCCTGACGCTGACCATGATGGTGGCGCTGCACCGGGAAGAGGAATTCAAGCTGCACGTCCGCCCGGCGCTGAAGAACGGCGTCACGGTGGAGGAACTCCGGGCAATGCTGATCCAGGCGGCGATCTATGCCGGCGTTCCCGCCGCCAACGCGGCCTTCCGCTGGGTCAAGGACGTGCTCGGCGACGAAATCGACTGATCAGACGAAGACTGAGATGTCTCGCGCGGTCGCCTGCAGGATCTCCAGCAGCGGCCCCCCGAGGCGTTCGAGATCCACCCGCCCCGCCTGCGTGCTGATGTTGATCGCGGCCAGCGTCTCGCCGCGCGCGTTGCGGATCGGCACGGCCACGGAGCGAAGCCCGATCTCCAGTTCCTGATCGAGGATGGCGTAGCCCTGCCGGCGCACGTCCGCGACGGCCTCGGCGATTGAGCCCGGCGTGATCCGCGTGTAGGGCGTGTGGGCAACCGGCTCGGAGCGCTCCAGTCGCCGCGCAAGCTCCGCCTCGGACAGCCCGGCCAGCAGCACGCGGCCCATCGAGGTATAGAGCGCCGGCAGGCGCGAGCCGACGGAAAGACCCACCGACATGATCCGTTTGGTGAATGCGCGCGCGATATAGACGATCTCGTCGCCGTCCAGGATCGACATGGAGCAGGACTCGTTGGACCGTTCGCTGACCCGCTCGAGGTAAGGCTGCGCGATCCGGGGCAGGGGCGTGGCGGAGAGGTAGGCGTGGCCCAGCGTCAGCACCTTCGGCGTCAGCGCGAAGCTGCGGCCATCCGCCTCCACGTATCCGAGCACCACCAGCGTATGCAGACAGCGCCGCACGGTGGCGCGCGGCAGACCGGTCGCCTTGGACGCCTCCGCAAGGTTGAGGCGCGGCCTCTCCGGACCGAAGGCCCGGATGACCTCCAGCCCTCGCGCCAGCGCCGTCACGAAGGTGCGGGAATCCTCGCCTCCGGCCTCCTCGGCATGTCTCACGTCCATCGGCATTCCCGTCGCACGGTTCGTCCTGCTTAGTTCGCAGAGCGAACAAATGTACATCCAGCGAACTTTTATTGACAGGGCTTTCTTCCCGGCCGATCATCCCGGGAAAGCTTCGGCATAGAAGAACGGAAGGGAGACGCGTGGCTGAGTTCCTCACGCTTTCACAGGCGATCGAAACCGTGCGCGATGGCGACACGGTGGCCATGGAAGGCTTTACCCATCTGATCCCGTATGCGGCGGGTCACGAGGTTATCCGGCAGGGCCGCAAGCAGCTGACCCTGGTGCGGATGACGCCGGACCTGATCTACGACCAGCTGATCGGCATGGGTTGCGCGGAGAAGCTCGTCTTCTCCTGGGGTGGCAATCCCGGCGTGGGCTCGCTTCACCGTCTGCGCGAGGCGGTGGAGAAGGGCTGGCCCAATCGGCTGGAAGTGGAGGAGCATTCCCATGCCGCCATGGCGAACGCCTACGAGGCCGGTGCGGCGAACCTGCCGTTCGCGGTCTTGCGGGGCTACAAGGGGGTCGACCTTCCGAAGGTGAACCCCACCATCCGCTCCGTGACCTGTCCTTACACCGGGGAGGTGCTGGCGACGGTTCCGGCGATCCGCCCTGACGTTTCGATTATCCACGCCCAGCGGGCCGACCGCGCCGGCAACGTGCTGCTGGAAGGTATCGTCGGCGTGCAGAAGGAGGCGGTGCTGGCCGCCCGCCGGTCCGTCGTCACGGTGGAAGAGGTCGTGGACGATCTCGGGCCCCGCAGCCCCAACGCCATCGTGCTGCCCTCCTGGACCGTGACCGCCATCTCCGTCGTTCCGGGCGGTGCCTATCCCTCCTATGCGCACGGCTACTACAAGCGCGCCAACTCCTTCTATCAGGCCTGGGACCCGATCGCGCGCGACAGGGATACCTTCCTTGCCTGGATGCGCGAGCACGTGCTGGAGCGCGGCCCTGAAGATTTCGCCAGCCGACTGGCCAAGGTGGCGTGAGGCAGAGATGACCGACCAGACACCGTCCACCACCTATAGCGCCACCGAGATCATGACCGTGACGGCGGCGCGCGCCTTGTCCGCCGAGGATGTCTGCTTCGTCGGCATCGGCGCGCCGTCCGCCGCGTGCAATCTGGCGCGGCTCACCCACGCCCCCGGCGTCACGCTGATCTACGAATCCGGCACCATCGATACCAAGCCGCAGGTGCTGCCGCTTTCCATCGGCGACGGCGAGCTTTGCGAGACGGCGCTGACCACCGTTTCGGTCCCGGAGATGTTCCGATACTGGCTGCAGGGGGGTCGCATCACCGTCGGCTTCCTCGGCGGAGCGCAGATCGACCGCTACGCCAACCTGAACACGACCGTCGTCGGCGATTACGACAAGCCGAAGGTCCGCCTTCCCGGCGGCGGCGGCGCGCCGGAGATCGCCACAAATTGCGGCGAGATCTTCATCACCATGGCGATGTCGCCGCGCGCCTTCGTGGATAAGCTGCCCTTCATCACCTCGTTCGGCCACGGCACGGGGGCGGGCAGCCGGGAGGCGCTGGGCGTGAAGACCAAGGGGCCCACCCGGGTGTTTACCGATCTCTGCGTTCTGGAGCCCCATCCGGACACCAAGGAGCTGCAGGTCGTCACCCTGCATCCCGGCGTCACGCGCGAGCGAGTGCAGGAGCAGTGCGGCTGGCCGGTGAAATTCGCCGACGATTGCTCCGAAACGCCGGCGCCGACGGCGGAGGAGCTGAAGATCCTGCGCGATCTGCATGAGCGAACGAAGCTCGCCCATCAGGGAGAGGCATAATGGCCGACGCCTTTATCTGCGATTTCATCCGCACCCCGGTCGGTCGCTTCGGCGGCGCGTTGGCCAAGGTGCGCGCGGACGATCTTGCCGCCGTGCCGATCCGCGAGATCGTGAAGCGCAATCCCGGCATCGAGGCCGGCGTGGACGAGGTGTTCTTCGGCTGCGCCAACCAGGCCGGCGAGGACAATCGTAACGTCGCCCGCATGGCGCTGCTGCTGGCGGGCCTTCCCGACAATATTCCCGGACAGACGCTGAACCGGCTCTGCGCATCCGGCCTCGACGCGGTGGGAGCGGCGGCGCGGGCGATCAAGGCCGGCGAGATCGACCTGGCCATCGCCGGCGGCGTGGAATCCATGACGCGGGCGCCGCTGGTCATGGGCAAGCCCGAAGTGGCCTTCCAGCGCTCGGCGGACCTGCAGGACTCGACCATCGGCTGGCGCTTCATCAACCCGCTGATGAAGCAGCAATACGGCGTCGATTCCATGCCGGAGACCGGCGAGAACGTCGCGCAGGACTATCAGGTCAGCCGCGCCGACCAGGACGCCTACGCGCTTCGCTCGCAGGGACGGACCGCACGGGCGCAGGCTGCCGGTATCCTCGCCGAGCAGATCGTCCCGATCGAGGTGCCGAACGGGAAGGCTGGTCCCGTCATCGTGGATCGCGACGAGCATCCCCGGCCTGAGACGACCATGGAAGCGCTGGCGAGGCTGCGGCCGGTCGTGCGGCCGGACGGAACGGTGACGGCGGGCAATGCCTCCGGCGTGAACGACGGCGCGGGCGCTTTGCTGATCGCGTCCGGCGCGGCGGTCGAAAAATACGGGCTGACGCCACGCGCACGCATTCTCGGCCTGGCTTCTGCCGGCGTGCCTCCGCGCATCATGGGCATGGGGCCCGTGCCGGCGACGACGAAGCTTATCGAGCGGCTCGGCCTTCGCGTAGCGGATTTCGACGTGGTCGAGATCAACGAGGCGTTCGCCTCGCAGGTGCTCGCCTGCCTTCGCCAACTCGGACTTTCCGATGACGCGGAACACGTGAACCCGAACGGTGGCGGCATCTCGCTCGGCCATCCGCTGGGAATGTCCGGCACCCGTATCGCTGGCGCGGCCATGGCGGATCTGGTGCGCCGCGAAGGTCGTTACGCACTGGCCACGATGTGCGTCGGCGTCGGGCAGGGCGTCGCCATGGCGCTGGAGCGCGTGGCCTGACAGGCTGAAGAGGAAGCGCCCGGGCAGAGGCGCAGATGCCGGCACATCGCCGGAGGAAACGTTGAGGTGACGATATGGCTTTGATCTATCCGCAGGAAAGCCTGAAGGCGCATCCGTCCTATCTCTCGCCCGATTATGTCGGGACGCGCATCCGCTCGCCGAAGCGGCCGCTGGTGATCATTCCGCACACGCTGTCGGAGTTGACCGGCCCGGTCTATGGTCACGAATCCGTCGCGGAGACCGACGCCGACCTTACGATCCAGCACGAAGGCGAGCCCCTGGGCGAGCGCATCATCGTGCACGGCCATGTCATGGACGAGGACGGGCGTCCCCTGCCGAACACGCTCATCGAGATCTGGCAGTGCAACTCGGCCGGACGCTATATTCACGTGGTCGACCAGCATCCGGCGCCGCTGGATCCGAATTTTTCCGGCGCCGGGCGCTGCGTGACGAATGGCGACGGCTATTACAAGTTCATCACGGTCAAGCCCGGCCCCTATCCGTGGCGCAACCATCCGAATGCCTGGCGGCCCGCGCACATCCACCTGTCGCTCTTCGGCCCGAGCTTCCTGTCGCGTCTCGTCACCCAGATGTACTTTCCGGGCGATCCGCTTTTCCCGTTCGACCCGATCTTCAATTCCGTCACCGACGAGCGCGCGAGGGAGCGGATGATATCGACCTTCGACCTGGAGGCGACCCAGCCGGAATGGGCGCTGGCCTTCCGCTTCAACATCGTCCTGCGCGGGCGTGAGCAGACCTTCTTCGAGGACCCGCATCATGGCTGAGCATGAGATCACCCCATCGCAGACGGTCGGGCCTTTCTTCGCCTATGCCCTGACGCCGACGGCCTACGATTTCGCGGCGCTGGTCTCCAACAATCTCCTGACGGACGATGCCGTGGGGCAGGCGATCCGGGTGGAGGGCACCATCTATGACGGTCAGGGCCTTCCGGTGCCGGACGCCATGGTCGAGATCTGGCAGGCGGACGGGCAGGGTCGCTTTGCCGGCAACGACACGGCGCCGCTGCCGAACGGCGCCTTCAAGGGGTTCGGCCGCTCGGAATGCGACAAGCTCGGCCAGTACGGGTTCGCGACGGTGAAGCCCGGACCGGTGCCCGGGCCGGACGGGCGGCAGCAGGCGCCCCATATCAATGTCGGCATCTTCGCCCGCGGCATCGTGCGCCGCCTGTTCACGCGCATCTATTTCGAGGACGAGGCGGCAAACGGCAGCGACCCGATCCTCTCGCTGGTGCCTGAGGAACTCCGTCCCACGCTGATCGCGCGGCGGACGGGCGACCGCGACGGCGCACCGATCTACGCCTTCGACATCTATCTGCAGGGCGAGCTCGAGACCGTCTTCTTCGAAGCCTGAAACCGGAGCCCGCCGGGCAGCCTCGCTGTTCCCTTCGAAAAGGCCGCCGGATTGTTTCCGGCGGCCTTGTCGTTTCAGAACGGGTAGTGCTGGTGCGGATCCTCGATGGTGATCCAGCGCGTCTCCGTGAAGGCATCGATGCCCCAGCGTCCGCCGAAGCGGCCATAGCCGCTGCCCTTCACGCCGCCGAAGGGGATCTGCGCCTCGTCGCCGACCGTCGGTCCGTTGATGTGGCAGATGCCGGACTGGATGCGCTTGGCAACCTCCAGCGCCCGCATGATGTCACGGCCGAAGACGGCGGAGGAGAGGCCGTATTCCGTATCGTTGGCGACGCGCACGGCCTCGTCGACGCCGCTGACGCGGATCACCGACTTCACCGGTCCGAAGCTTTCTTCCGAATAGATGCGCATGCCGGGACCGACCCGGTCGAGTAGGGTGGCATCCACGATCGCGCCGTCGCGATTGCCGCCGCAGGCGAGCACCGCCCCCTTCTCCACCGCGTCCTTGATCAGCGCATCCATCTTTTCCGCCGAGCCGAGATCCACCAGCGACCCCAGCACGACATGGCCGCGCGGATCGCCCGCCTTCAGCGTCCGGGCCTTGGCGGCCAGCTTCGCGACGAACTCGTCGGCGACGGCCTCATCCACGACGATCCGCTCGGTGGACATGCAGATCTGGCCCTGGTTCATGAAGGCGCCGAAGGCTGCCGCGTTCACGGCGGCATCGAGGTCCGCGTCATCGAGAACGAGCAGCGGCGCCTTGCCGCCCAGTTCCAGGAGCACCGGCTTCAGGTATCGCGCCGCATGCTCCGCGATGATGCGGCCGACGCGGGTGGAGCCGGTGAAGTTCACGCGCTTCACGGCGGGGTGCGCGACCAGCGCCTCGACGACCTTCGGCGCGTCGGCGGCGGAATGCGTGACGACGTTGACCACGCCCTTGGGCAAGCCCGCCTTGACCAGGACCTCGCCGATCAAGCGATGGGTGCCGGGGCAAATCTCGGACGCCTTCAGGACGACGGTGTTGCCGCAGGCGAGAGGCGTGGCGATGGCGCGGGTGGCGAGGATCACCGGCGCGTTCCATGGCGCGATTCCCAGCACCACGCCTGCCGGCTGCCGGACCGCCAGGGACAGGGTGCCCGGCTTGTCGGAGGGAATGACCTGCCCGTCGACCTGCGTGGTGAGCGCCGCCGCCTCGCGCAGCATGCTGGAGGCCAGGTGCACGTTGAAACCCGCCCACGGGGCCGTGGCGCCGATTTCCTCGATCATCAGGCGGGTGAACTTTTCCGCCTCCGCCTGCATGACGTCGGCCGCCTTCAGGAGCAGCATGCGACGCTCGCCGGGGCCCATGGACGCCCAGGCGGGGAATGCGGCGGCCGCGGCATCCACGGCGGCGTTCGCGTCCGTCACGCCGGCCGCGGCGGCGCGCGAGGCGAGCTTGCCCGTTACGGGGTCGAGCCGGTCGAAGGTCGCGTTGTTCTCCGCGCTCCTTTCCTCATTGTCGATGAGTAAGCTGACATCCATGAGAATTCTCCAATGAAATCGAAAAGGTCACGATGTTATGCCGGGTGGATGAACGGCGCTCCTGGCGAAGAACGACAGTGCTTGTCTTTCGCGAAATGGCAGTCCTCCCCTCGACGACTAGCAGTTCCCGCTCTGGTCGATCAAGAGCCGGAACTGCGCTCCTTGTTTTCTTGAAATCGGTGAAGTTACAGGTTGCTGCCCCTCCGGCTCCGAAAGACAGAATCATAAGTTGATTCCCTTGAAACTCTGTAGGATAGTTGGACTGCAAACGATCGAGCCCGGAAGAAACCGGGCCGTCGGGCGGGTTGGGACCCGTCGGCAGGGAGGAAAGATCATGGTCTGGACCATGGGAGTGGGGCGGAGAACCGTCCTCAAGGGAATGCTGGCGACCGGCGTTGCCGGAGGCGTCAGCCGGAATGTCGCCTTCGCCGCCTCGCGCACCATCAAGATCGGGCTGGTCATGCCGCAGACGGGGCCGCTGGCCGCCTTCTGCGAGCACATGCCGTTCGTGCTGGATCAGGTGAAGAAGGCGTCTGGCGGCAAGATCAAGGTCGGCGGGACGGAATATCCGTTCGAGATCGTGGTGAAGGACAGCCAGTCCAACCCGAACCGCGCCGCCGAAGTCGCACAGGAGCTCATCCTCAACGACCAGGTGAACCTCGTCTCCACCTTTGCCACGCCGGAGACCTGCAACCCCGTCGCCGACCAGTGCGAGCTGAATGGCATGCCCTGCGTCAGCAACGACGCTCCGCTGGAGCCCTATTTCCTCGGCCGCAACGGCGATCCGAAGAAGGGCTTCGACTGGACCTACCATTACTTCTTCAGCGGCGACGAACTGGTCAGCTCGTTGATCCCGATGTGGAACCGGCTGACCACCAACAAGCTTGTCGGCGGCCTCTGGCCCAATGACGGCGACGGCATCGCCCAGTCGCGCGGCTTCCCGGTCATCCTCGACAAGGCCGGCTACAAGGTCGTCGATCCCGGCCGCTTCGACATTCCGGCCGGCAATTACAACGCGCAGATCGGTGCCTTCAAATCGGCCGGCTGCGAGATCGTCACGGGCTCCATGCCGCCGCCGGAGATGACGACCTTCTGGAATGGCTGCGCCCAGCAGGGCTATCGGCCCAAGGCGGTCTACATGGGCAAGGCGCTGGAGTTTCCCTCCGCCATCGCCCCGCTCGGTGCGCGGGCGGAGGGGCTCACGACGGAGGTGTGGTGGACGGCCTCGGCTCCCTACAAGTCGAGCCTCACCGGCCAGTCCTCGCAGGAGCTTGCCGACGCCTACGAGAAGGGCAGCGGCCGCCAGTGGTCGCAGCCGCTGGGCTTCCGCCATTCGCTGTTCGAGGTGATCTTCGACACCTTCGCCCGGACGCAGGATCTCGACGATCCGGCTTCCATTCGCGACGCGCTGAAGGCCACTAAACTCAACACCATCATCGGCATGGTGGATTTCACCAAGGGACCGTTCCCGAATTGCGGGCTGACGCCTCTGGTGGCCGGGCAATGGCGCTTGGGGAAGAAATATCCCTTCGACCTCGTCGTGGTCGACAATTCCCTCTTCCCCGACATTCCCGTCGGCGGCGAGCCGCAGCCGATCCCCTACGCCTGAGCCGGCGGATCGAGAATCCGGTCGGCGCCTGTCGCGCCGGCCGGCTAGCCAAGTCGGAGGGTGCCATGCTGGAGCTTGTTTCCGTCCGTCGTCATTTCGGTCCGCTCAAGGTCATCGACGATCTCGACCTCTCGGTGGCGAAGGGCGACGTGCTGGGCATTCTGGGCCCGAACGGCGCGGGAAAGACGACACTGTTCAACGTCATTCTCGGCGTTCATCCCGTCAGCGCCGGCCATGTCCGCTTCGAGGGGCGCGACATCACGCGCAAGCGGCCGTGGTCGCGCTGCCAGATGGGCATCGGCAGGACCTACCAAGTGCCGAAGCCGTTCTCCCACATGAGCGTGTTCGAGAACGTGCTGGTCGCGGCTGTCAGCGGCGGCCAGGGCTCCATCCGCGCCTCCCGCGACTGGGCGGTGGAAGTCGTGGAGCTGACCGGCCTCGCTCATCGCATGGAAAGGCCGGCGGGCGAACTCTCGCTGCTCGACCTGAAGCGGCTGGAACTTGCCAAGGCGGTCGCCTGCCGCCCCAAGCTGCTGCTTCTCGACGAGATCGCCGGCGGACTGACCGACATGGAATGCGACGAACTTCTTGAGATCATCCGCGGCGTTCACCGGCAGGGCGCGACCATCGTCTGGATCGAGCACGTGATCCACGCGCTTCGCCGCGCCGCGACCCGTCTGGCGGTTCTCTACGGCGGCAAGATCATCAGCAGCGGAACGCCCGACGCGGTGCTTGCCGACCCGCGCGTGCGGGAGGTCTATCTCGGTGTCGAGGCCTGACATGGCGGGGAGACCGGCGGTCGCACCGACAGGAAACGGCACCCTGCTCGCGGTGGAGAAGCTGTCCGTCTTCTACGGCCAGTTCCGGGCCTTGTTCGGGGTGGACCTGGAGGTCCGGGCCGGGGAGATCGTCTCCATCATCGGCGCGAACGGGGCGGGCAAGTCCTCGCTCCTGAAGGCGATCGTCGGTCAGGTCGGTCGCACCGAGGGACGCATCCTCCTGGAAGGCGCGGACCTGACGGCCCTGCCCACGGCGGAGATCGTGGGCGGCGGCGTGGCGCTGGTGCCGGAAGGCCGGCGGCTCTTCCCCTCGCTCACCGTGGAGGAGAACCTCCATATCGGATGGGAAGTCGGACGGCAGGGCGAGATCGGCTTCGACGAGGTCTACCGATACTTCCCGATCCTGAAGGAGCGGCGGCGGCAGAAAACGCGCGAGCTTTCCGGTGGCCAGCAACAGATGGTGGCGGTCGGCCGGGCGCTTCTCGCCAATCCGCGCCTGCTTCTCTGCGACGAGATCAGCCTCGGCCTCGCGCCCGTCGTCATCAACGAACTCTACGAGATCATCCCGGCGATCCGCGATCGTGGCATCGGCATCGTCGTGGTGGAACAGGACATCACGCGCTCGCTCGCCGTCGCCGACCGCTTCTACTGCCTGCTGGAAGGCCGGGTGAACCTGACCGGCCGGCCGCAGGACACGACGCGCGAGATCGTCGCTCAGCACTATTTCGGGGTCTGAGACATGTTTTTCAGTTGGGCCAACCAAATCCTGCAGGGCGTCCTGGTCGGCGGGCTCTACGCGATGTTCGCGATGGGCCTCTCGCTGTCGGTCGGGATCATGCGCTTCGTCAACATCGCGCATGGCGACCTGATTGTCCTCGTTTCCTTCCTCATCCTGTCGCTGACGCAGGCCTTCGGGCTCGATCCGATCCTCGCCGTGCTGATCACCCTGCCGCTCGCCTTTCTCGGCGGCTACCTGCTGCAGCGCTACCTGCTCCAGCGGGTGATCGGCGAAGGCGTGCTGCCGATCATCCTCGTCACCTTCGGCCTTTCCATCATCATCCAGAACGGGCTGCTCGGCACCTATGGCGCCGATACCCGCAAGGTCGCCGGCGGCGGCATCGAGACGGCGACCCTGATGCTGGGCAAGGGCATCAATGTCGGCGTGCTGCCGCTGGCGATCTTCGTCACGGCCATGGTCATGGTGGCGGGACTGGACCTGCTGCTCTACCGCACGCGCATGGGCGCCCGTATCCGCGCGGTTTCCGACGACGTCTCCTCCGCCAATCTCGTCGGCCTGCCCTCCGCCCACATCTATGCCATCGCCATGGGGATCGTCGGCGTGACGGTGGCGATCTCGGCGGGCTTCATGTCGGTCTGGACGAATTTCGATCCGACGAGCGGGCCAAGCCGCCTGATCACCGCCTTCGAGGCTGTGGTGCTGGGCGGCCTCGGCAGCCTGTGGGGCACGTTGATCGGCGGCATCGTGCTCGGCGTCGCGCAGACACTGGGCGCCCAGTTCGACGCGGCATGGCAGGTGCTGGCCGGCCACATCGTCTTCCTCATCATCTTCATGCTCAGGCCGCAGGGCCTGTTTCCCCGGAACTGAGGTGTCACCGGTGCCCAAGGCTCCCTTCAACGCCTGGCTGGTGCCCGCCGGACGCCTGCTCCTGCTGCTCGGCCTCTGCTTCCTGATCGCCGGCCCGTGGGTCTGCAGCATTCCCCAGCTGCAGCTCCTGACGCAGTTCCTGTCGCTGCTCGTCATCGCCATCATGTGGAACCTGCTCGCCGGCTATGCCGACATCGTTTCCGTCGGCCAGCACGCCTTTGTCGGCATCGGAGCTTATGCCTTCTTCGGCTTTGCCGTCTTCGCCGGGTTCAGCCCCTACCTGGCGCTGCTGGCGGGTGGCGCGACCGCGCTGGTCTTCGCCGTGCCCGTCATGCTGATCATCTTCCGCCTGCGCGCCGCCTATCTCGCGGTCGGCAGCTGGGTGGTGGCGGAAACGCTGATGCTGGGCGCCGGCAAGCTCACCGCCTTCGGCGGCGGCTCGGGCGTCAGCATGCCCGTCTCCGTGGTCCGGTCGCTGGGCGTGCAGCCGGCGCTGCGCTATTCGCACATCTACTGGCTGGCGCTCGCGGTCGCCGCCGTGGCACTCGCCACCACCTGGCTCCTGATGCGCTCGCGCATCGGCCTCGGCCTCACCGCCATGCGCGACAACGAGGAGGGCGCGGGCTCCGTCGGCGTCAACCTGATCCGCTCGCGCATTCTCTGCTTTCTCTGGACGGCGCCGTTCCTCGGCCTCGCCGGCGGCATCATCACGCTGCAGAAGCTTCGCGTCGCGCCGCCCGCCTCCTTCTCGATCACCGACTGGACGGTCTACGTGATCTTCATCGTGGTGATCGGCGGCATCGGCAGCTTCGAGGGGCCGATCATCGGCACGGTGGTGTTCTTCCTGATCCGGCAATACCTCGCCGAGATCGGCGTCTGGCACTTCATCATCCTGGGCATGCTCTCCATCGGGGTCATCATGGTGGAACCGCGCGGCCTCTGGGGCATCCTGCGCCGCGTCGTGCCGGGCGACCTCATCCCCGTGTCGCACCGGCCGCCGGCGCGGCCCCTCGCCGGGTCCGACAGCGCGCCCTCCGGCACGCACCTGAAGGAGCCGCATTCGACGCCCGCCGGCTGACCCGCCGGGGCGATCGCCTGCCACGGACGATCAGCAACAGCCCCGGAGGGGGCGGTGACGGAGGAAGCCATGCCTGAAGCTGCGACGGGGGAATTCTGGAAGGACCTCAAGCCGATCACCACGGTGTTCCAGCCGAACGCCCTGCCGGAAGTCTACACCGCGGACGCCGCCACCGGGGACGAGCGCTACTACGTTCCCTTCACGGAAACGGTGTCCTCGCGCCCGCTCTGGATCTCGCCCAGCCAGAACAAATGGTGCGACGTGCTGACCGCCAGACGGGCCGGGCTGGTGAACCGGTATTACCATCCCCATCAGGTCTTCGCCTATACGATCTCCGGAAAATGGGGTTACCTGGAGCACGACTGGACCGCCACGGCGGGCGATTTCATCTACGAGACTCCGGGCGAGGGGCATACGCTGGTCGCCTACGAGCACCGGGACCCGATGAAGGCGATCTTCATTGTCGAGGGCCCGCTGATCTGGCTCGACGAGGACGGCGAGCCGAACGGCTATTTCGACGTCCACAAGTACATCGCCATGTGCAAGGCGCACTACGATGCGGTGGGACTGAGCGCCGACATGATCGACGCGCTGCTCCGCTAGCCCGCTCGACGATACGCGGGCGGGGCGGGGAAGGCGGGTTGTCCCCGGGGAAGGGTCCAGCGGAAGATCAGGCGCTCATCCCGCCGTCCACCATCAGCGTGGTTCCGGTGGTGAAGCTGCTCTGGTCGGAGGCGAGATATAGCACGGACCGGGCGATTTCCTCGGCGCGGCCGTGGCGGCCCATCGGGATGATCTCGTCGAAGAACGCCCCGCCATCGCGGCCGATGATGGTTGAAAGATCGGCCTCGACCGCGTGCTGAAAGCCGTTCTCGATCGGTCCCGGATGGATCGTGTTGACCCGGATGCCTCTGGGCGCGAGTTCCTTTGCAAGGCAGCGCATCAGCCCCACCTGCGCATGTTTGGCCGTGATATAGGCGTAGACTCCCGGGTCGCCGCGGGTGCCGGCAACGCTTGAGGTGATGACGATGCTGCCGCCGCGCCCCATGTGCGGCACCGCGGCCCGGCAGACGAGAAAGGCGCCTTTCACGTGCACGGCATAGACGGCGTCGAAAGTGGCCTCCGGGTAGGCTTCGATGGGCGCCACCGTGCCGAAATTGCCCGCATTGCTGAAGACCGCGTCGATGCCGCCCCAGCGTCGGACCGTTTCCGCCACGAAGGCTTCGACGCTTTCGCGTGACGTGACGTCCGCCTGCATGGTGGCGAGATCCCGGCTTGCAAGTTCTGCCGCCGCCGCTTCGAGTCGCTCCCGGTCGAGATCGACAAGCATCACCCTGGCGCCCTCGGCCAGGAACAGCTTCGCCGTTTCCATCCCGATGCTCCCGGCGCCGCCGGTGATCACGCAAACCTTGTCCTGCAGCTGTGCCATGTGCCTCCCCCCGGATCCTTTTGGACCGATATTCTCACCGCTCGTCACGGTGTCGTTCCCGGGAGTGAACCAGATCGCTCGCCGGTCGACAACTGGATGGATGCCAAACTATTCGTCGTGGCGGTGATCTGGAGCGGAGCGTCGCAGGCCGCTCGGCGGCGGGTCGTTCCCGATGCTGGGAACGATTGCTCCTGGCAGCCGCCATACCCTGCGAAAGATGCCGTCGCCGAACCGGGAGCGGCCGCCCGGTGAGTTTGGGGCGGGGGCTTCCGATCGCCGCTCGGAAGCCTCCGCCCACTTATTCTGGCAGGCAGGTCATCCGGCCGGGATGGCGACCACAGCCGTTTTTCCGGGCGCGGTCTCGCGCAGGAAGAGGCTGACGAACGCCCCCAGCACCAGGCCCGACAAGGCGAGATACAGGGTGTACTGGATGCCGTATCCGTCTGCCACGATACCCGCCAGGAACGGAGCGACCCCGCCGCCGAAGATCTCACCGGCTCCAGACACCAGGCCGATGGCCGATGCGATCAGGGCTGCCGGCACTGCTTCCATCGCGATCGGGCCGGTGAAGAGCGCCAGCAGGCCGAGGCAGAAGAAGGCGGAGCAGAACAGCAGGGCGAAGAGCATCGTGGGGCTCGCGCCCGTCCGGGAGAAGAGCCAGAGGAAGATCGCCGCGCCGATAAAGGCGAGGATGGCGGCGAGTTTGCGCCCGATCAGGTCGGAGATACCCGGCACCGCGAATTCGCCGAGAAAGCCGCCGAACCCGATCGCCGACATCACGAAGCCCATCTGCTGCCCGCCGAGCTTGAGGTAATCCACGAGATAGTTCGGGATCATCGCGCCCATCACGAAGATGCCGCTCATCGCGCAGAACAGCCCGATAATGGCGGTGAGCACATTCCGGTTGCTGAAGAGCTCCCCCCAGCCCGGGCGCGCCTGCGAACGTTTTGCCGGTTGCTGGACGGACGCGGAGGGAATGGCGCGAGGTTCGCGGATCACGAAATACATGATGGCCGCCAGGATTATTCCCGGAAGGGCCGAGATCACGAAGACCCACCGCCAGGAGGGGACCACCTGAAGGAGCTGCGTGGCGATGATCGGGGCGAAGCCGAAGCCGAAGAGGGCGAACAGGCTCATCTGCAGGCCCTGATTGAGGCCGCGGCGCTTCGGGTGCGACGCTTCCCCGGTGGCCGCGACACTGGTCGGGCAATAGGAGCCCTCCGCCAGTCCCATCAGGATGCGGATAAGCAGCAGGCCGGCGAAGCCGCCCGTCCAGCCGGAAAGGGCAGACAGCACCGAGAAGATGAGGATCGCCGGGAGGATCACCTTTCGCCGGCCGATCCGGTCGGAGACGTTGCCCATGAGGATCGAGAACACGCCCCAGGATATGCCGAGCACGCCAACGATCGTGCCAAGATCCTTATAGGTGAGCGACAGGTCCGCCATGATGGCGGGGAAGAGCGGCGTGATCAGCCAGCGATCCAGCCCGACGAGGCCAAAGCCGAGCCCCAGCAGGGTGACTGCCTTCCATTCGTAATTCGTGTCGAACTTGCTCTCGGTCATCTCACATTTCCCCCAGGAACTCGTCGCACCGCATCACCCGGGCGAAAACCCTGCCCAGGATGTCGCACGAGGCGTTGTGCGACGCTTCGTCGAAGCCGCCATTGGCGTCGCTGATGAAGGCGACCTTGTAGTCGCGCATGAACGCGCTGCGCGCCGTGGATTCGCAGCACACGCTGGTAACGGTGCCGATGATCACCAGGGTGTCGACCTGCCGCTCGCCGCGGATGTTGCGCAGCACGGTTTCCAGCTGCGTGTCGTGAAAGGCGTCGTAGCGGTGCTTGGTGACGATGACGTCACGCGGCAGCGGAGCGAGTTCCGGCACGATCTCGACGCCGGGCGTGCCGGCGCGCATGCCGGAGGTCTTCAGCCTGGGCTGGTAGGCGGCTTCCAGCGGCGAGATGTCGAACTCGTCATGCAGGACGTGCCGCGTGTAGATGACCGGGATGCCCGCGCCGCGGCAGGCCTCGACGACCCGCGCCATCGTGGGAATGGCCCTGCGCGCCATGGCCACCTCCATGATGGCGCCCTCCTCCACGAAGTCGCGTTGCATGTCGACGACGATGAGGGCCGCCCGGTTTCGGTCGAACCGCCAGGGGATGCTGCTTGCTTCGGACATCGACAGAAATCTCCTTTCAGGCAGGGGCTACCGCAAAGGCCGGTCGCTCCTGGCTGCCGTCGACCTTATCCGCCGCTCTTGCCGCCGCCAGCCGGGCCGCCCGCGAAAGGGCGAGATGTCCGGAATTGACAAGAATGGAGTCCTTCCTCGACAAGTATCCGGGGCCGCCATGTCATCGGCCGGACATGCGGCATGCGATCGGAGCCGGCGGGTGTGCCGCGAGGGGGCAATGACGGAAGAACGCAGCCACGCGCGCATCTCCACGATGGATGTGCCCGAGAGCGAGCGCATCGAATACTGGGAGGCTTACAACGTCGCGAGCCTGTCCGGGGTGCGTTGCTCCACCCACGCGGCGGACGGACTGCGCGTAAGCGCCGATCATTACGACCGCAACGGCTTCCGCATCAGCGATATCCGGGGCGAGCAGCACATCGTCGAGCGCACCCCGGAAATCATGAAGCGCCAGCCGCTGGACTCGCTTTTCGCCTGCCTTCTTCTGGAAGGAGACGCGTTCTTCTTCCAGGGGGAGCACTGCCTGACGCTCCGAGCCGGAGACCTTCTGGTCTACGATGCCGACCGCCCGTTCCTTTACGGCTTCACGCGCCGCATGCGGCAGATCCTGATCGAGCTGCCGCCGTCCACGCTGGCGGGCGGCGATGCCGATGCCCGCCGCACGCGAGCCGTCAAGATCGACGGCGGGATCGGCGGCGGTCGCGTTCTCACCGCGACGCTGAACCGCGCCTTGCAAGAGCTTATGGTGCGCCACGACCCGGCAAGCGTGCGGGCCTGCCGGCAAGTCCTCGATGAGGCGCTGAGCGGCCGCAACTCCGCGAGGAAGTTCGGCATGCTCGCGGCGGCGATGACCATCATCGAGGAAAACCTGGGGGACTTCGCGCTCCGGCCGGACTTCGTCGCCCACCGGCTTCGCGTGTCCCCGAGGCATCTGAACCGATTGTTCGAGCCGACCGAAACCACGGTCGCGGAGTACATCCGCAACCAGCGACTGGAGCGTGCGCGGACCCTGCTTTCCGATTGTCCCCGGGGCACCGGCATTGCCGAGATCGGCTACCGCTGCGGATTTTCCGATCCCGCCTCATTCTCCCGGCTGTTCAAGCAGCGCTACGGGACGACACCCTTGCTGGCTCGGCAGGGAACCTGACGGTTTCGGTGCCCGACGCGGAGGTGGCGGCGTTTCGCGAGACGGTCTGCACCGATCACCCGGGACGCCGACGCGGTTTCCCGAAGACGACGACAGCCGTCGCCGCCATTGCCGGCAGCAACGGCTCGCGCGTCAGTTCAGCATCGGCAGCCAGCCTTCGTGAGCGTCGATCAGGTCGTCGACGAGGCGTGAAATGTCCTCCAGCGGCAGTTCTGCCGCCGTATGGGGGTCCAGCATCGCTGCCTGCTTGACGTGATCGCGGCGACCGGTCGCCAGGGCTTCGACCGTCAGCGCCTGCACGTTGATGTTGGTCTGCATCAGGCTCGCCAGCTCGATCGGCAGCTTGCCGACCCGGATCGGCTGGATGCCGTTATGGTCGACGAGGCAGGGAACCTCGACACAGGCATCCGCCGGGAGGTTGTCGATCAGCCCGTCGTTGCGAACGTTGCCGTTGATCACCGTCGCCTCGCCGGTGAGCTCCGCCATGATGATGCGGGCGGCATATTCGTGAGTTCGCTTCACCTCGATGCCGCCGCCGGCCACGAGCTGTTTTTCCTGCTCGTTCCAGGTGGAGAGCTGGACCTCGCAGCGGCGGATATATTCGTCGAGCGGGATGTTGAACTGCTCGATCAGCTCAGGCCGGTTGCGCTTGATGAACCACGGCACGTATTCCGAAAAGTGTTCCGAGGATTCGGTGACGAAGTAGCCGAAGTGCTTCATCACCTCGTAGCGGACGCGGTTCCAGTCCGGCGCCCGGCCCTCCTGATAGACCTGCCGGATGCGCGGATAGAGATCCTCGATCGAGCCGTCAGGCAGCCGGCGCTCGAACTTGAGGTAGAACGACATGTGGTTGATGCCGGCGCAGAGATAGCGGATCTCATCGATCGGCACGCCGATATCCTCCGCCAGCTCCTTGCTCGTGCCCTGCACGGAATGGCAGAGGCCGACGGTGCGGATTTCCGGCACGAAGCGCGACAGCGCCCAGCAGTTCATCGCCATCGGGTTCACGTATTGCAGCATCAGCGCGTTCGGGCAGACTTCCGCCATGTCGCGCGCGATGCCGACCAGGACGGGCGCTGTGCGCAGGCCGCGCATGATCCCGCCGATGCCGAGCGTGTCGGCGATGGTCTGGCGCAGGCCGTACTTCTTCGGGATTTCGAAATCCGTCACCGTGCCCGGCTTGTAGCCGGCGACCTGGATCATCAGCACGACGTAATCGGCCCCTTCCAGCGCCCTGCGCCGGTCGGAATAGGCTTCGATCGTGGGCGACGCGCCGACGGCCTCGGCCACCTTGGAGGCGACGAGCCGGGAGGTCTCCAGCCGATGCTCGTCGATATCCATCAGCGCGATGGTGGACTGCGCCAACAGCGGCTCCTGGAGGATGTCACCGAGGAGGTTCTTCATGAACACCGTGGAGCCGGCGCCGATCATGGCAATCTTGGTCATGGGAAACGTCCCTGTTCTGAAATGATTGGGAGGGCGAGGGGGGCGGCGCTCAGGCGTCCACCTCCAGCGCGGCGCGGATCAGGCGGCGCGTATAATCATGGACCGGCGCATCCATCACCTGCGCCGTCTCCCCGGTTTCCACCACCTGGCCCGCGGACATGACGGCGACGCGGTGGCAGAGCGCGCGCACCACCTTCAGATCGTGGCTGATGAAGAGATAGGTCAGCCCGTAACGGACCTGGAGATCGCGCAGGAGGTCGATGATCTGCGCCTGGACGGAAAGATCGAGCGCGGAGGTCGGCTCGTCCAGCACGATGAATTCCGGCTCCAGTGCAAGCGCGCGGGCGATGGCGATGCGCTGTCTCTGGCCGCCGGAGAACTCGTGCGGATAGCGGTTCAGCACGTTGGGATCGAGGCCGACGTCGGAAAGGGCGCGGCGCACCCGGACCAACCGGTCGCGACTGCCGGTGCCGATCCCGTTGACGATCAGCCCTTCCTCGATCAGCTCGCGAACCGACAGGCGCGGGTTGAGCGAGGCGAAGGGATCCTGAAACACGACCTGGATCCTGGTGCGGAAAGGCCGCATCTCCGCCTTGTCCTTGTCGTCCAGGCGCTCGCCATGGAAAAGGATCCTTCCGCTGTCGTTGTGGATCAGCCGTAGCACCGCCTTGCCGAGAGTGGTCTTGCCGGAGCCGGATTCGCCCACCACGCCCAGCGTTTCGCCCTGCCGGATATCGAGGCTGATGTCGTTCACGGCCACGAGCTGGCGGGTCTGGCGGCTGAAGAGGCCGCCCCAGTTCAGGGTGTAGGCTACGCAGAGCTTGTCGACGTCCAGCACCGTCGCGGCGTCCGCCTGCAACGGTTGCGGCGTGCCCTTGGGCTCGGACGCGAGGAGGCGCTGCGTATAGGGATGCTGCGGATGGCGGAAGAGTTCCTCCGTCCCGTTGCTCTCCACGAGCTTGCCCAGCCGCATCACGGCGACCCTGTCGGAGACCTTCTCCACGATGGTGAGGTCGTGGGTGATCAGGACGACGCCCATGTTGTAGCTCGCCTGCAGCTGCGCGATTAGCTTCAGGATCTCCGCCTGCACGGTGACGTCCAGCGCGGTCGTGGGTTCGTCGGCGATCAGGAGGTCCGGCTCGTTGGCGATGGCCATGGCGATCATCACGCGCTGTCGCTGGCCGCCGGAGAGCTGGTGCGGAAACTGCTCCAGCCGGGCTTCTGGCTCGGGAATATGCACCTGCTTCAACAGGTCGAGCGAACGCGCCAGCGCCTGCTTCTTCGTCAAGCGCTGGTGCAGCATCAGCGTTTCCGCGATCTGGCTGCCGATCTTGTAGATCGGGTTCAGCGACGACATCGGCTCCTGGAAGATCATCGCGATCTTGTCGCCGCGAATGGAGAGCATCTGGCGTTCACTGGCCATGTCGATGCGCTGGCCGTCGAAATGGATCCGCGTTTCCTTGCCGATCAGCGCCGTGCGCGGCAGGAGCCGCATGATCGCGCGGGCGCTGACGGACTTGCCGGAGCCGGATTCGCCGACGATCGCCAGCGTCTCGCCGCGGTCGACATGGAAGCTGACCCCGTCCACCGCCTGCACGGTATTGTCCTGCAGCTTGAACCGCACGGAGAGGTCGCGGACGTCGAGGAGGTGACCGGTCGTGGCGATGAGCGGGGCGCCTGGCATGGCGAGCTCCTCAGTTCTGGTAGGGGTCGATGGCATCGCGCAGCCCGTCGCCCAGCATGTTGAAACCCATCACCGTGATCAGAATCGCGACGACCGGCGTCAGCACCCAGGGATAGGACCCGAGATTCTGCAGGTCGCTCGCCGCATTGAGCAGCAGCCCCCATGACACGAGCGGCGCGCGCACTCCGATGCCGAGGAACGAGAGGAAACTCTCCAGCAGCACGATGGAGGGGATCATCAGCGTGGTCGCGACCACGACGTGGCTGAGCACGTTGGGCAGGATATGCCGGAGCACGATGCGCGGCGTTCGCGTGCCGACCGCCTCGGCGGCGACGATGTAGTCGAGGCTCGCCACCGACAGGGTCTTGCCGCGCACCTCGCGGGCGAGCTGAGCCCATTTCATCACGGAGAGAATGCCGACCAGCGCCAGGAAGACGCGGAAGGGATCGGCGTTGCGCGGAATGATCACGACCAGCGCGAAGTAGAAGGGCAGTTCCGGCAGCGCCAGGATGAACTCGACGATCCGTTGCAGCCAATGGTCGACCGCGCCCCGGAAATAGCCGGACACCATGCCGACCAGCGTGCCGATGATGACGGAGATCGTCACCACCACCGCCGCCATCAGCAGCGTCAGCCGGCTGCCGATCAGCAATCGCGAGAGCATGTCCCGCCCGTCCCTGTCGGTTCCGAGCACATGCCAGCCGCAATCGGGGGCGGGGGCAAAGAGGTGCCGGTCGGTGCGGATGCCGAAGAAGCTGTACGTCCAGCCCTTGCCGAAAACGGACACGGAGCAGCGCGTCGCCGTGTCGATCGTCGGCACCAGTTCATAGGTGTCGGGATCGAGGTCGAGCTTCACCGGATTTGTGAAGGGCAGAGGGTGGAACCCGTCATCGGCGAAGACATGCAGGCGCTGCGGCGGCAGGTAGATGCTTTTGCCGTCGCGCTGGTAGGGATCGTAGGGCGCCAGCACGCTGGCGAAGATCGCGGTGAGCATGATCAGCGCCACGAGAACCGCGCCGACGAGGCCCAGCCGATGCCGGCGGAACCGTCGCCAGACCAGGCCCATATAGCTGCGCGAGCGAACTTCGCGGATTTCGGAACTGGCGACGAGCGCGCCGTCCGCGAAGACGAGGTCGGTCGCGGGATCGTTGATGGGGGGCATGGTCATGGGTGCGCTCCCTGCCGGATGCGCGGATCGATCAGCGCGAGGGCCAGGTCGGCGAGGAGATTGCCGACGACGAGAAGCACGGACAGGAACAGGAAGATGGTCGCGGTGACGTAGATGTCCTGCGAGATCAGCGACTGGAACATCAGCGGGCCGATCGTCGGGACCGAAAGCACGATCGCGGTCTCCAGCTCGCCGGAGATCATGTAGGGCATGATGACGCCCTGATACATGACGAGCGGGTGGATCGCGTTGGGCACCGCGTGCTTCAGGATCACCTTGCGCTCCGGCAGGCCCTTGGCCCGCGCCGCCTCGATGAAGGGCTGTCGCAGCACGTCCAGCAAATTGCCGCGCATGACGCGGAGATTGTAGGCGAGGCCGCCGAAGCTGGCGATCAGGATGATCGGCCAGACATGGAGGAAAAGGTTGCCGAGGCGGCCCAGCGACCACGGCGCGAAGACGTAATCGGCCGAGAACAGCGAACCGATATTCGGCGAGTGGATCACGAAAGCCAGGAGATAGAGGATCACCAGCGCCATGAAGAAGCGCGGGATCGTCATGCCGAGAAAGGCGAAGGTGGTGGCGATGCTGTCGCCGAGCCGGTGCTGGTTGACGGCGGCGAAGATGCCGAGCCCGGCGCCGATCACGGTGGCCAGCAAATGGCAGACGATGGCGATGCCGAGCGTCCACCAGATGCGCTGTCCGATGACTTGCGCGGCCGGCTTGTTCTGCCTGAATGACGGGCCGAAATCGCCGTGGCCGACGATGCCGCCGATCCAGTGCAAGTACTGGACGGGCAGCGGCCTATCGAGCCCGAGCCGCACCCGTGCGGCCTGCGCCATGGCTTCCGCTTCGGTCTCGCTCATGCCGCCGCGGCTCATTGCGTCAGCCTTGAGCGTCGTCGCGTAGTCCCCGGGAGGGGCCTGGATCAGCAGAAACGAGACGATGCTGACGACAAAGATCAGGCCGATGGCGGACACCAGACGCCGCATCAGGAAGTAAAGCATGGCATGCCTTCCGTTCCGGTTTTGGAGATCCGGGCCGGATCGCTCCGGCCCGGGCACGGCAGCGGACTATTTCACGCCCGGCAGAGTCTTCGGCGCGAGTTCGCTCACCTTGCCCTGATCCTGCTTGGCCACCCAGAACCGCTCGCGCATCGAGGCATCCTCGCCCCAGCCATAGGCCAGCACCGGCGTGCCCGGCGGCACGTTGTGGAAGCGCTTGTTGATCAGGATCGCGGCGGGAACGGCGACAAGACCGACCTGATAGACGTTCTCCGTCGCCACCTTGTCGTAATCGCGCAGCAGGGCGTTGCGCTTGGCCGGATCGACCTCCGTGCGGATCTGGCCGATGATGTCCACCAGCTGCTTCTCGAACGGGAGGAGGTTCTGGTTCTCCTGCGCCGTGCCGTGGTGCCATTCCGGATTGTTCGCCGCCAGCGGCGCGATGCGGTCGAGGTAGAGCAGCGGTGCCTGCGCGTCATGGTCGATGCGGCGGACCATCCAGTCCCACTGGCAGGTGCCGATGGTGTTCTCCAGCTCCGTCGAATTCGGCTGCAGCAGGATGGAGACGCCGAGATCCCGCATCATGGAGACCACGGATTGCGCGACATTGGAATCGGTCGTGTAGAGCGTCGTGTACAGCAGGTTGATCTGCAGGTTCTGCCCGGCCAGAGGGCCGCTCATGGCGGTCTTCGGCCAGTTCACGATGCCGTCGCCGTCGGTATCCTTGAAGCCGAGTTTGGCCAGCGCCGCCTTCGCGCCTGCAAGGTCATACGGATAATAGACCGCCATGTCCGGCTGGCCGAAGTCGGATTCCAGATGCAGCCCGCCGGGGAAGGGCGTGATGAACGGCCCGCGCACGAGGCTCTGGCCGATCGCTTCGCGGTCCATCCCCTGTGTGATGATCCGGCGGAAATCCAGCGTCCGGTTGAGGTTGCGGATCGCCTTGTCGCGATCGTTCTGCACGCCGCAATTCGTGGAATAGTTCAGCAGCACCGACCAGTCGAGCGCTCGCGCGCCCCAGATGATCTTGTCGGGGAAGTCCGGGTTCTTCGCCTGCCGCAGCGATTCCAGGTAGATCGACGGATCTTCCATGTTGGCGTAGTCGGCCGAGCCCGCGACGGTCTGGACCGTCCGGTCCTCCCACGTGGAAAGCTTGTATTGCACCTCGTCGAGGTAGGGCAGTTGGTTGCCCTTCTCGTCCACCTCGTAGAAATACGGGTTGCGCCGCATGACCATCAGCTGGTCCGGCTTGTATTCCGTGACGGTCCACGGCCCCATCGACACGACCGGCGTGTTCTCCGGCTTCAGGGCGTTGATGTAGCTCTGGTAGGTCGCGCTCTTGTTGTACTTCGGATGCAGCGGCTTCAGGATGTGCGCCGGACCCGGGCAGAGCTTCTGGAAACCCATCTGATAGAGGGTCGTCGCCGGATTCTTTTCCTTGAAGTGCCAGCGGATGGTGTTGTCGTCGACCTTCTCCAGCGTCGTGCCGGCACCGAACGCCTCGGGCCGTCCCCAGGCCGGAACGTTGAGATCGCCCATGTTGTCGTTCCACAGGAACATCACGTCGTCGGCGCCGAAAGGCTGGCCGTCCGACCACTTCGCGCCTTCCAGCAGATGCATGGTGAGCGCGTGGCCGTCATCGGACCATTCCCAATGCGTCGCCAGCTGCGGCAGCGGCTCCGATTTTTCCGGCGTCAGCATCCAGACCGGAGCGAGGCGGACGAGGCACTGGCTTTCGATCTCCTCCACGCCGCCCCAGGCGAGGATGTTGCCGGCCATCCAGTTCCAGCCTTGCGGGCGCGCACCGGACACATGGCGGATGACGCCGCCATAGACGCCCGTTCCCTCCACCGATGAAGTGTCGACGACGATGGGCTTGGCGGGGAGACGATCCTTGACCGGCGGCAGCTTGCCCTGGTCGACAAGCGCCTTGACCCAGTCCGGCTCGGAATAGGATGGCAGCGCCTTGATCTGCATCAGCTTGTCATAGGCGACCTGCGTCCGCTCGCCCTTCTGCAGCGACTTGCCGGCCGGCACCGGCACCGGGCCTTTCAGCTCCTGCGCGCGGGCAACGCCCGCCGACCACAGACCGAGACACGCGACGGCTGCAACCGTCGTCCTCCAATGCATCATCGTCTTCCCTCCCATTGCGCCGATGTCCGGCCGGCTGCCATTCGGCAGCTCTGTTGTCCCGGAGGCCGGACGTTGCCGGCCTCTCGTCGTCGTTCCCGTCGTCCTCAGGCTCCGGGCATCTGGCCGAGGGCCGCCTCCTTCTTTCGGGAGGTCGCCTCGCGCACTTCGGAGACGGAGCGCACGCGCTGGCGCGCCGCGCCGGCCCAGTCGGTGGTCTGCACCGTCGAGCGGCTGGCGCGCTCGCGGGCGGCCGGGATCGCCTCGGCATATTGCGGCAGCCATTCCGCCTGCGCCACGAGCAATTCGTCCACCATCGCCCAGACCTCTTCCGGCGAGCAGACGGCGCCCACCAGCGGATCGTGCAGCACCGCCAGCTTCAGGAGTTCCACGTCGCCGGTCATCGCGGCGTGGACCGACATGCGCTGCACGTTGACGGAGGCGATGCAGGTCGCGGCCGCGGCTTCCGGCAGGGTGACGCCGGCCGTCATGTTGAGGCCGAACCGATCGACGAAGCCGGGGCTTTCCACGATGCAGTCGGCCGGCAGGTTGGTGATGATCCCGTTGTTGCGGACGTTGAAATGCCCGCGATAAACCCGGTCGGTTTCCAGCGCTTCGAGGATCCAGCTCGCATGCTCGTCGGTGCGGCGGGAAGCGTCGATCGGCTGGCCGGCCTCCTCCAGGAACTGCGGGAAGTCCGTCTCGAACCAGTTCCGGCTTTCCGTGGTGTAGCGGAGATAGCCGCCGGTCTCGCCGTGGATCCAGTCGGACAAATCGATCCAGTTCAGGATCTCGCCCGGCCGCTTGCGATACCACGGCAGATATTCGGAGAGATGGCCGTTGGACTCGGTGGAATAGAAGCCGAAGCGCTTCAGGACGTCGATGCGGACCTTCTCCTGCTGGCTGAAGACGGGATGGCGCTCGAAGGCCTCGACCAGTTCGTCCTTCGAGATCTTCCGACCTCCATAGCGGATGTCCAGGTACCAGGTCTGGTGGTTGATGCCGGAGCAGAAGATGTCGACGTCTTCCTTGCGCTCCGCGCCGAGCGCCTTGGCGATCTGCCGCCAGCCGTTCTGCACGCCGTGGCAGAGGCCGATCGTATCGACGCCGCCATATTCCAGCGCGGCCCAGGTGTTCATCGCCATGGGGTTGGCGTAGTTCAGGAGCTTGGCGCCCGGCTCCGCGACCGCCTTGATGTCCCGGCAGAAGTCGAGGATCACCGGGATGTTGCGCTGGCCGTATAGGATGCCGCCGGCGCAGATCGTGTCGCCGACGCACTGGTCGACGCCGTATTTCAGCGGGATCTCGATATCGTGGCGGTAGGCCTCCAGTCCGCCGATCCGCGTGCAGTTGATAATGTAGCGCGCGCCTTCCAGCGCCTCGCGACGCTCCGTCGTCGCCGTGACGCGCGTCGGCAGCCCGTTCACCGAGACGATCCGCTCGACGATCTGCCGG
This sequence comes from Faunimonas pinastri, assembly GCF_900110915.1. GTDB lineage: Bacteria > Pseudomonadota > Alphaproteobacteria > Rhizobiales > Afifellaceae > Faunimonas > Faunimonas pinastri. Next base: position 90,564 of record NZ_FOFG01000009.1, on the reverse strand, counting down.
ACGAGATCGAGGTTGTGCGCGTTGATGTCGGTCAGCGCGAACTCGATATCCTGCAGCTCCGGCACGCAGAGAATGTCGGTCACGAGCTTCTTGGTGAACCCGACGCTGCCCGCGCCGATAATGGCGATCTTGATCCCTGAGGACATCCGAACCTTCTCCCTTCCCTTCGGCCCCTCGTTCCTGAAGCGATCGGCTCCGGCGGGCGGCTCTGGCGAGAAACGCTCGCCTTTGGTCGGAGCGCGGGTGAAATTCACTCGCGGCATCGACGTTTGAAAGAGTAATACCGATTGGAGCAGCCGAAGTTCTAGAGCGGAATTGTGCTGATATGGGTGATTTTGTGCTCGATGCCCTGACGCGGAACGGCCCGGTGATGAAGACGCTTTCGCTGCCGCGCGGACGCCACCGGCTGCACGCCATGCCCACCAATTTCGGCTACGACCGCGTCACCAGCCAGAGCTACGACTGGAGCGGCCGCAAGCGGGGCGAGACGCCCTTCACCGTCCTGCAGCACACCCTGAGCGGGCGGGGCCATCTCACCTACGACCGTCGCCTGCACCGGATCGAGGCTGGCGACACCATGCTCGTGATGATCCCGCACGATCACCGCTACTGGCTGGCGGAAGGGGACCATTGGGAGTTCTTCTGGATTTCCATGTACGGTCAGGAGGCGCTGCGGCTGCAAAAGACGATCCTCGATGTTCGCGGTCCGGTTTTCCGTCTTTCGGAAGAGGCGATCGGGCTTCTTGCCGCGAGCTGTCACGGGCTCCTCGAAAGAGCCGGTCAGGATCTCCCGGAGCGGCCAGGCACGGCCTCGTCGCTCGCCTACCAGGCTTTGATGGCGCTCTACGACGACCTGCTCGCTCCCCACTCCGACAGCGCCGGCGGCGAGGACGCGGGCACTCTCGACGCCATCCGGGGCTACGTCCGGGAGCATCTCGACCAACCGCTCGACGTGGAAGCGCTGGCGCGGCTCGCCGGTTTCAGTCGCGCCCATTTCACCCGCATCTTCACCGCGGCCGAAGGCATTCCCCCCGCCGAATACGTGTTGAACGAGCGCATGCGCCGGGCCGCCCGCTTGCTGGAGAGCGGCGACCTCCCGGTAAAGGCGATCTCGATCGCCTGCGGCTTTTCCGATCCCAACTACTTCGCCAAGGCCTTCCGCCGTACCTTCGGCACCAGCCCCACGGAGTTCCGCACCACGGGGATGTATGCGGTGAACAGGGCGCTCGACGAAAGCTTCCGCGCCAGCGAACCCGCGAGATCGTGACGCCGCGCCAGCGTCTCGACTACGAGCCCTGGCGGGCGATCGCGGTGGTCGCGCGGACGATCAGGGTCGTGGGCAGACGCAGGGTTTCACCTGCCTGACTTCCCCCCAGGAGGCCCATCAGCATGTCGGTCGCGAGGCGGCCGGCATCGTCGGCGCCGGAGGAGATGGTCGTCAGCGGCGGATAGGTCCTGGCGCCCAGCACATCGTCGCAGCCGATCACGCTGATCGTGCCCGGCACGTCGACACCCGCCGCAGAGAAGCCCGCGAGCAGGCCATGCGCCATGGAATCGTCGAAGGCGATCGCAGCGGTGACCCTCGTGTCCACTGCCAGCCGCGCGGCCGACGCACCGCCTTCGAAGGAAGGCTGCTCGCCCTCTATCAGCGCCAGATCCAGCCCGAGATCCCGCGCCCCCCGGGATGCGGCCGACCATCGCTGCTGGTTGGACCACGATGCCGACGGTCCGCTGACATAGGCAATGCGCCGGTGCCCGAGTTCGTGAAGATGCCGGATCGCGTCCCCGACGCCCTGGGCGCTGTCGATCAGGACGCGCCCGAGGCCCGCGATGTCGCGGTTCACCAGCACCACCGGCCGTCGCGCGGCATGGGCCCGGATTTCCGCATCCGAGAGGCGTGAGGACGCGAGGATGAAGCCGTCGACCTGCCCGGAGAGCCGCTTCAGGAGGACGTTCTCCCGCTCGGGGTTCTCGTCGGAATTGCCGAGAAACACGCAAGCCCCGGACAGGTCCGCCTGCTTCTCCACCGCACGGATCAAGGGGGGAAAGAACGGATTGCCGACATCGGGCACCAGAAGCGCGATGTTGCCGAACCGGCCGGTGGACAGGGCACGGGCGACCTGGCTCGGCACGTAGCCGAGCCGCGCCGCGACGTCCCGCACCAGCGCGACCGTTTCCGGGTTCAGCATGTCCGGCCGGGTGAAGGCGCGGGACACGGTGGAACGGGAAACGCCCGCGGCTTCCGCAACCTGCTGGATCGTCGGGTTCACAACACCGTCCGTATCGAACTCATCCCTTCTTCTATCCGGATGGCCGGCACGAGCAAGCGAGCAGGCGATAATCTTCTATGCAACCGGTTGCATGTTGACCGGAAACCGATTGCATAGAAGTATGAGAGCACAAGGCAGAATGCCGGAGGGGAAAATATGTCCATTTTGGATTGGGCCGTGCTGACGGCGTATTTCATCTTGATGATTGGCGTCGGTATCTGGGCGCGGAGCAAGGTGAAGAACGCGCGCGACTTCTTCACCGCCGGTGGCGCGATGCCCTGGTGGCTGTCCGGCGTGTCGCATCACATGTCGGGCTACAGCTCCGCCGTCTTCGTCGGTTATGCCGCGATCGCCTATACGGCCGGCTTCACGATCTATGTCTGGTGGGCCTGCACGATCACCATCGCCATGGTGGTGGGCGCCTTTACGTTCGCGCCGCGCTGGGCGCGGCTGCGCCAGCGGCTCGACGTGATCTCTCCCCTGGAATATCTGACGACCCGCTACAACGTGCCGACCCAGCAGGTGCTGGCCTGGAGCGGCGGCGCCCTCAAGGTCTTCGACGTCGGCGCGAAATGGACCGCGACGGCGCTGCTGCTCAACGTCTTCGCCGGCGTGCCGCTGGTCTGGGGCGTGCTGCTGACCGGCGGCGTCACGCTGATCTACGCGACGGTGGGCGGCCTCTGGGCCGATGCGATGACCGATTTCAGCCAGTTCCTGATCCAGCTCGTCGCCGGCATCGTGATGTTCATCGCGGCTGCCGCCAGGCTCGGCGGTTTCGGTTCGGTGTTCACGATCTGGGACCAGCTGCCGGAAGGGCATTCGCACCTCTTCAACGGCCAGTACACGGCGGTCTTCGCGCTGGTCTATCTCCTGATCAACACGCTGTCCTACAATGGCGGCACGTGGAACCTGGCGCAGCGCTTCATCGCCGCGCCCAACGGTTCGCAGGCCCGCAAGGCGGCGCTGCTGTCCGCCGCGCTCTATCTGGTCTGGCCGTTGATCCTGTTTTTCCCGATGTGGGCCGCGCCGATCCTGCTGCCGAACCTCGCGGAGCCGCAGCAATCCTATGCCATCCTGACGGAAACCCTTCTGCCGCGCGGCCTGATCGGCCTCGTGCTCGCCGGCATGTTCGCGCACACGATGGCGATGACCTCTTCGGACGCCAATGCCGTTTCCGCCGTGGTCACCCGCGACATCCTGCCGGCGGTCTGGAAGGGGATCCGTACCGTGTCGGAAAAGACGGAACTCCGGATCGGCCGCATCAGCACCTTCGTCTTCATCGCTCTGTCCATGGTGATCGCGCTTTCCGCCAAGAACTTCGGCGGCGTGCTCGGCCTGATCATCCTCTGGTTCGGCGCGCTGGTCGGACCCATCGCGATCCCCATGCTCTTCGGCCTGCTGCCGGCGTTCCGGCGCAGCGGTCCCTCCGCGGCCATCGGCTCCTGGGCGCTCGGCATTCTCGCCTTCGTGCTGATCAAGTATGTCTTCGCCGGCGAGATCAAGGCGCTCAACCCGGACTGGACGACCACCATCACGGTTGCCGGGCCGGTGCTCTGCTCGATGGTGAGCTACGTGGTGATCGGCCTGATCGATCCCTGGCACAAGCCCGCCTCCGACGCGCTGATCGCCTCCATCGGCACGGAAATGCCGGAGGAAGAGCAGCGTGCACTGGCCGCCGCCCGTGCCTGATTTCGGCACGACGGCAGAGCTTGAGAAGCTGCGGGCCGGCGTCTCCCGTCACCTGACGGAAGACGTGCTCGCCTGGTGGCTCCGGCATGGGCCGGACGACGCGCGGGGCGGTGTCTTCACCTGCTGGTCGAACGACAATTCCCGCCTTCTCTCGCGCGACAAGTACACCTGGTCGCAGGGGCGGTGGATCTGGCTGATGGCGCGCCTGTCGCGCGCGGCGCGGCTGGGCCTCGTCGATCTCGACGGTGCGAAATGCCTGGAGCGGGCGGAACGGACGGCGCTCTTCCTGGAGAGCCATGCGCTGCTGCCCGATGGCAGCACCGCGTTCCTGCTGGCGGAAGACGGAATGCCGAAGGAGCCGGAGGTCGGCGGCGGTCTTCATACCAGCGTCTTCGCCGATCTCTTCGTGGCGCTCGGCTTCGCCGCTCTTTCGGCGGAAACCGGGAGCGACCGCTGGGGCGAGGCGGCCGACCGTCTCCTCCAGAACGCGCGGGACCGCATCCTCGCCGGCCGCGCGCGCACGGAGCCCTATCCCGTGCCGACGGGCTTTGGCAGCTTTGCCCTGCCGATGATCCTGGTGGGCGTGGGCGCGGAGGTCCATGCCGCAACGGGATCGCACGCTTCCGCCGGAACGGTCATCGACGCGATCGGGCAGATCGAGGGCGAGTTCCTGCAGGGGGCGGACGTCTTCGAGATGAAGCCGGCCGATCCGGAGCTTGCGGATACGCTGCTGGCCCGGCATCGCACGCCCGGTCATGTGCTGGAGGCCTGCTGGTTTTTCCTGCATGCCGGCGAGATGGTGCGCGACCGTTGGGCTTTCGCGCAACACGCGCTGTTCAAGCCGGACGTGCTGGCGGATATCGCCGTCCATGCCGCCACCATCGGCTGGGACACGGAAGCGGGCGGGCTGTTTCGCTATGTCGACCGCGACGGCGGCGAACCGCGCGGACGGCTGGTGGACGACCGCTACGAGCGGCTGGTGCAGGAAACCTGGGACACCAAGCTTTGGTGGCCGCACGCCGAGGCGCTCTACACCATGCTGCTCCTGCATCTGGAAACCGGTCGCGAGGATGTGGGCGCCTGGTACGACCGGCTTTCCCGCTACATCTCCGCGACGTTTCCGGGCCGCCCGGGAGAGGAGTGGATCCAGATCCGCGACCGGCAGGGCGCTCCGTTGACCAGAACCGTGGCGCTGCCCGTCAAGGACCCGTTCCACATCGCGCGATCGCTGCTGCTGATCCTCGAACGATTGCCGCCGCAACCGGCGTCATCTCCCGATACGACCAACGAACCCAGGGATAACGGCCCAGAATGAATTTCCAGATCTCTCCGACACGGGCCGAGATGGGCCGCGCCGCCGCAGCCGACGTGGCCACGACGCTTCGCTCGCTGCTGGACCGGCAGGACCGCGTCCGCATGGTCTTCGCGGCCGCGCCGAGCCAGTCCGACATGCTGGAAGCCCTGCGCGCCCAGCCCGGCATCGACTGGAGCCGCGTCACCGCCTTCCACATGGACGAATATATCGGCTTGCCCGAGGATGCGCCGCAGCGCTTCGCGCTCTGGCTGCGCGAGCACCTCTTCGACCGGCTCCCCTTCGGTACGGTCAACCTCATCGACCCCGGACAGGACCCGGCGCAGGCCGTGCGGAACTACGCGGCGCTGCTCGCCGCCGCTCCCATCGACATCGTCTGCATGGGCATCGGCGTGAACGGGCATATCGCGTTCAACGATCCGCCGGTGGCCGATTTCGGCGATCCGCTGGACGTGAAGATCGTGGAGCTCGACGATGTCTGCCGGCAGCAGCAGGTGGATGACGATTGCTTCGCGAGCTTCGACGACGTGCCCGAGCGGGCCGTGACCCTTACCGTTCCGCGCCTGCTTCGGGCCGCGAAGATCTTTTGCGTGGTGCCGGGCAAGGCCAAGCGCGAGGCCGTGCGGCAGACCCTGGAAGGGCCGGTTTCGACAGCCTGTCCCGCGAGCGCGCTGCGTGGTCACGCGGACGCGACGCTCTATCTGGACGCCGCCTCCGCGCCGACGGGCCGGGGCTAGCCAGGTGGAAAGCGGTTTGGCCCGCACCATCACCGGCAGGGACCCGGCTTCCGGTCTCCCGCTCGCTGTCACCGTCGCGGACGGGATGATCGCGGCGATCGGCGAGGGGCCGTCCGACGCGGAGGACTGGCTGGGGCCGGGGCTGATCGACCTGCAGGTCAACGGTTTCGCCGGGCACGACCTGAACGCCCCCGGTCTCCTTCCGGAGACGGTGAAGGCGCTGGCGCACGTGTTGCGCGCCAACGGCGTGACCACCTTCCTGCCGACGCTGATCACGGCGTCCGAAAGCTCGATCGGCGCGGCGTTGCGGGCCATCGCGCGGGCACGCGAAAGCGATCCCGACCTGGCGCATTCCATTCCGTGCGTCCATGTCGAGGGCCCGCATATCTCCCCCGAGGACGGACCGCGCGGGGCCCATCCGCGCGAGCACGTCCGCCCGCCGGATCTGGCCGAATTCCACCGATGGCAGGAAGCCTCGGGCGGGCTGGTCGGCATGGTGACGCTGTCGCCGCATCATCCCGAAGCTCCCGATTATATCCGAGCCCTGACGGGGGAGGGGGTGCACGTCGCCATCGGGCACACGCATGCGGGCCCGGAGGAGATCCGCGCGGCGGTGGATGCCGGCGCGGCGCTTTCCACCCATCTCGGCAACGGCGTTGCGGCTACCCTGCCGCGCCACCCCAACCTCATCTGGGCGCAGCTTGCCGATGATCGCCTCACCGCCTCCTTCATTGCCGACGGCCATCACCTTCCCGCCGACGCCTTCAGGGCGATGCTCCGCGCCAAGGGGCTGGAACGCGCGGTGCTGGTGTCCGATACGGCGGCGCTCGGAGGTCTGCCGCCCGGTACGTATCGCCAGCCGATCGGCGGCGACGTGGAATTGCGGGAAGACGGTCGCCTCGGGATTGCCGGCACGCCCTACCTCGCCGGCGCGGCGCGTCCGCTGATCGAGGATATTCCGATCGCGATGCGGATGGGCGATCTTTCCCTCGCGGACGCTCTCCGGCTGGCGACCGTCAATCCCGGCCGCTTCGTCGGCGGGCGTGCCCGCATCGAGGTGGGGGCTTCCGCCGACCTGATCCGCTTCGCCTGGGAACCCGGCGCGACGCGGCTCCGGGTGAAAGAGCTGGTGCTGAGGGGTGTCACCGCCACGTCCTGACGTGACGCGTGCCGATCTCCGTCAGCGGCCCTCCCGCTCTCTCTGCCCTCGTGTTCCGAGTGGGCCGATGTGTGTGCCGGATGCGGTTCTGCGGATATCGGGTTGCCCCATCGGTCAGGATGGCCCCGAAGAAGTCGGCGAAGTCGCGCCCGGGCTATATGGCGACCGCCTTGGGCTGATCGGTCAAAGCCGCGTCAGCGCCGTTCTTGCGGCCCGGCAGGCCGCGAGATCCCAGGCGGCGCAGCCGACGCTCTTGAAGAAAATGGGCCGGGCGAAGTCGGACTGTCCGGACAGTGCCGAGGCGAGCGGCCGCACAGTGCTCCAGTCCGTGCCGGCGGCAGCGATATCGCCTGCTTCCACCGGTGCGCCGATGGGATCGTCGACATAGACCTGGCTGCCCCGGATCAGCCTGGCTCCGATTTCGATCATGTCGAGGCGGTAGGCGCCGACCCCGACGACGAGGCGGGCGGCGTCGGCTTCCTCGTCATAGACCGGGATCTTGCTGCTGGTGACGGCGATGACGACATCGACCGGTCCCGCAGCCGTGCTGTCCGGCACCACCTGCCCGTGCCGGCCGCCGGCACGCTCGCAGAAAACCCGCGCGCTGGCGGCCGATCGACCACGAACGCGGATCGAAACCTCGGGATAGATCGCCAGCAGCGCCTCGACGTGGCCGAGCGCCTGCGCGCCCGTGCCGATCAGCAGCACGGAGCGGGGTGCGGACGGGGCGAGATGCCGGATGCCGAGCAGCGTGATCGCGGCGGTGCGCCGGGCGGTGACGGTCGGGCCGTCCAGGCAGAAGAGCGGCGTTCCGTTCGCTGCGTCGAACGCGGTCACCTGTCCCTGGATGGCGGGAAGGCCGGAGGCCGGGTTGCCGGAATAGATCGTCAGCAGCTTGTGCGCCACGATATCGCGCGCGTCGCATGGCATGGACAGCAGCAGCCCGCGTCGGTCGCCGGTCGGCACCACGAGGCGCTCGGGGCTCACGATCTCGCCCCGGCCGTATTCTTCGACCACGGTCGCGAGCGTTTCGATCAGGCTGGGATAGTCGAGAAGACGGGCCGTCGCGGCGGCGTCGTGGATGTCCATGCTTTCTGGTTCCTATGCCCGGCGATCCCGACGAAATCCTTTTGGCGGTGTGATCCCGCGAAGTGTCCTCAGGCCGGCAGGCGTCGCGGGCTGAACGGTTCGGCAGCGACAAAGGGCTTTTCGCCCGACATCAGCTCGGCCAGCAGCCGGCCGCTTGCCGGACCCAGGGTGAAGCCCTGGTGGCCGTGTCCGAAGTTGAACCAGAGCCCCTTGTGGCGCGGCGCCGGTCCGATCGCGGGCAGCATGTCCGGCATGCAGGGACGCGTGCCGAACCAGGGCTCGGCCTCGACCGGGGCGCCGAGATCCAGGAGTTCGGCGGCGGCCTCCTCCGCGCGGCGCAGCTGCACCGGGGTGGCGGGCGCGTCGAATTTCGTCAGCTCCGCCCCCGTGGTGATCCGCAGCCCTTTCGCCATGGGGGCGAGCACATAGCCGTTCGCCCCATCGAGAAGCGGCAGCCGAAGCGGTTGAGGGCTGGACCAGTGCCGGTGATATCCGCGTTTGCGGATCATCGGGATACGATAGCCGAGCGGCCGGAGCAGGTCGGGCGACCAGGGACCGAGCGCCACCACGATTTCCTCGGCCTTGATCGCCCCATCCGTGGTCTGGACGCTCCAGCCATTGCCCGCCCGACGCAAGGTCGCGGCGTTCGCAACGCGGATTTCGCCACCGCAACGACGGAAAAGGCTCGCATAGGCTTCCACCAGGCCGCCCGGATCGCTCGCCGACATGGGCTCCGTCCAATGGATCGCGCCGGCCCCGGTCACCTTCAGCGAGGGCTCCGCGACACGCAGTTCGGTCGCGGACAAGGCGGCGAAGGGAACGTCGTAGGAGGCTTTCAGGCGCTCCGCTTCCCGGATCGCATCCTCCATGGCCGCTTGCGTGCGATGCAGGATGCGGAACCCGCCGGATCGAACGAGCGCCTCGGCACCGGCTTCCCCGATCAGGTCGCCGTGCTCCGCCGTGGCCCTGCGGATAAGGCTGGCATAGGCCGACGAGATCGACCGGTGACGCGACGGCGCCGAGTGCCACCAGTATCGCAGCAGCGGCCCGGCCTGGGCGCGCAAGGCGTCGAGGGTGTAGTGCACGTCGTTGCTTCGTCTCGCGGCCATGTCTCAAAGAGCCGCCCAGCTCCGCGGCATTGCGTAGGGCTCGACGGCCTCGCTCTGGATGATCCCGGCATTGCCGTAGCTGGTAGCCCGTCCGGGCCCGAGACGGTCGACGAGCACCACCGACCAGCCCCGCTTCTGCAGGTGAAGAGCGCTCGAGACGCCCACCGCGCCGGCACCGAGAACGAGAACGTCGCGCATGATGAATTCCGTTCCGTCCGATGGGGTCGTTTGTAGGATATTCATAGCACATCCGGGAACTTGCCGCCCCGCCTGCGCCCGCTTTGGCAGCGCTGACGATGCGCGGCGGCGTCCGATCCCGTGATTAACCTCTGATAATCCACCCCCGCCTCCAAAGGCGTAGACCCGCTCCTGGGTGAACGGCGGAGAATTCGATGGGAGAGGACGCTGGCAGCGCTTCGCTGATTCAGGCTCTGGTGCTGGAAGAGATCCGGGCCATCGTCTCGGAAGCGATCTCGAAACCCACCGTCATCGCTTCGGGCCCGCTGGCCTGGCGCTTGTCCAGAACCTACCCGGCCTGCGGGCTGGATCCCGTCGCAATCGCCCAGGAGATCGCGGAAGCCGCTGCCGCGAGCGGCGTTGCCGTGGAATTGTCGCGGCCTAGGGCTCCTGACTATCCAAGGCCGGTTCACGCCGAGCAAGCCGTGCTGGAATAAAGAGCGTCCCCGTCGTTTCCGGAGCCTTGCCCGCGAGCGGCAGGGCGGCGAATGAACGCCTTTCGATATGGCGCCGGCTTGGGATAAGGTCCCGTCCTGGCGGGACGGTCCGCCTGTTTCTCTCTTTCCCGATGAGATCGACCTGGTGGATTCGCGAGATGTGGCCGTAGCTCTCCGGGGGCTCACGAAGAGCTTCGACGGCAGGGCCGTGCTGGCCGGGCTCTCTCTGCGGGTGGAGCGGGGCGAGTTCCTGGCGATCGTCGGCCCGAGCGGCAGCGGCAAGACGACCTTGCTGCGCATCGTCGCCGGTTTCGAGCGGCCGGACGAGGGCTCCGTCGAGATCGGCGGTCGCGACGTGACGCTCGATCCGCCGGAGCGGCGGCGCGTCAACACCGTGTTCCAGAGCTACGCGCTCTTCCCGCACATGAACGTGCTGGAAAACGTCGCCTACGGGCCGCGAATGCAGGGCCTGTCGCGACGCGGGCGTCATGCCCGGGCGCGCGACATGCTGGCGCTGGTGCGTCTGGAGGGAGTGGCGGGGCAGCGTCCGCACGAACTCTCCGGCGGCATGCAGCAGCGCGTTGCTTTGGCCCGGGCGCTGGCCAACGAGCCGGAGGTGCTGCTTCTCGACGAGCCGCTGGGCGCGCTCGACCGCAAGCTCCGCGACGAGATGCAGCGCGAGCTCCGGCGCGTGCAGGCCGAACTCGGCGCGACCTTTCTCTACATCACCCACGATCAGGAAGAAGCCTTCGGCATGGCCGACCGGCTGGCCGTGATGCGCGACGGGCGCTTCGTGCAGGTCGGCACGCCGTCGGAGGTCTATGACGATCCGGCGGACGCCTGGGTGGCGCTCTTCGTCGGCAGCGGCAACGCCATTCCGGGCCGGGTGGAAACGATTGGGCCGCATCCGGTGATCGCCACCGATTTCGGTCCTCTTCATGCCGGCGGCGGGGCCGATCTCGCGAGGGGCAGCGATGCGCTGGTCGTGGTGCGGCCGGAGGCGACGCGCTTCAGCGCCTGGGACGAGAGCGAAGGCGGGCCGAACCGCATCCCGGCCGATCTCGTCGATATCGTCACCCTCGGTTCGTCCATGCGGCTGAGGGCGCGGACGGCGGGTGGCCTCGATCTTGAATCGGTGCGGCCGCGAACGGAGCCCGGCAGCCCTGGCCAACTGGCACCCGGCAGCCGGATCGCCGTCAGCTTCGCGGCGGAGGCCGCACGCGTCTATCGGCCGGATCCCGGCCTGCGAACTGGATGAAAGGAACGCCTGCCATGACCAGCATGCTCAACCGCCGTCAGACCCTCGGGCTCTTCGGCGCCGCGTCCGGGGCGGCCCTGTTGGGGCATGTGCCGCGTGCCTTCGCCGCCGGTGGGCTCAACATCTATTCCTGGCCGAATTACTTCTCCTCCGAGAGCCTCGCCGCCTACAGAAAGAAAACCGGCGTCACCCCGGCGATCTCCACCTACGATTCCGACGACACGCTGTTTGCCAAGCTGAACAGCCCGGCAGGCGCGGGCTTCGATATCGTGGTTCCCTCGTCGAGCTGGATCGAGCAGCTCGCCGCCAAGGGCCTCTTGGAGGAGCTGGACCACGGCCGGCTCGACTTCGGCTCGCTCGACCCGGACCTGCTCGACCGCGACTACGACCGGGGCAACAAGTACTCCATCCCCAAGGATTGGGGCCTCCTCGGCGTGATCTACGATCCCGAGGGGGTGGGGACCGAAATCCGCACGTGGGAGGATTTCTTCAAGGCGGGCGAGAAGCCGGGCGTTTCGGGCAAGGTCCGGCTGTCGGATTCCGGCTGGGAAACGATCGGCCCGGCGCTCTGGCTGGACGGCAAGGATTGGAACGCCGCCGGGGAAGCCGATATCCGCAAGGCGGGCGAGCGGCTCAAGAGCTTCGCCAGGAACGTGAAGTCGTTCACCGCCCTCGACGCCAATGCCGCGGCCAACGGCTCCATCGTGCTGGCCCAGTGCAACCAGGGCACCGCACGCGCCGCCATCGGGCTCAATCCCAAGCTGAAATGGGTGGTGCCGGGCCCGACGAGCGAACTCTGGGTCGACAATTACGCGATCGCCAAGGGCGCGCCCAATCTCGACCAGGCGTACGACTTCCTGTCCTACCAGCTCCGGCCGGAGGTGCAGGTCAGCGAGACGGAATATATCGGCTTCCCGGCCGCCATTAAGGGGCTGCGCGGCAAGCTCGGGACCGACGTGAAGAACGTCGACCTGATCTTCGGCGGCGAGGGCGTGGACTTTTCCAAGCTCACCTCCTTCGTCGTCAATCCGAAGACGATCGGCATCTATCTGCAGGTGCAGAGCGAGATCCAGGCCGCTGCGGGCTGATCGGGCCGGAATGGCTCAGGCAAACGGAAACCCTGCAAGGAGCGCGGACGGTGGAAGAACCGCCCGCCCGCGCCGTTCCGTCGCAGTCGCCGATCACCTGATCGCGGCGGTGCCGGCGCTGTGGCTCGCCGTCTTCTTTCTGCTGCCGCTCGCCTTCACCTTCGTCTTTTCCTTCGGCCATTCGCTCTTCGGCGGCGTCGAGCTCGGCTTCACCCTCGACAATTACCGCCTCGCGCTGTCCGGCTTCTACGGCGCGACGTTTCTCAGAACGCTGCGCTTCGCGGTCACGGCGTCGGCCCTCTGCCTCGCCGTCGCATTTCCGGCGGCGCTCTTCATCGCGCGGCTCTCCGGTCGGCGGAAAAACGTCGCGCTGCTTCTGATCCTCATCCCGTATTTCTCCTCGTTCCTGATCCGCATCATGGCCCTCACCATGCTGATGGCGCGCGGCGGCGTCGTGGAATGGCTGCTGAACGGCGTCGGTCTGCACGCCGGCCCGCTGGATCTCCTGGACACTCAGACGGCTGTCTTCATCGGCATGGTCTATGCCTATCTGCCGATCGCCATCATCCCGCTGGTCGTGGTGCTCGACCGCATCCCGCGCGCGCTGGTGGAAGCCAGCCGCGATCTCGGCGCCTCGCGCTGGCGCACCTTCCGCCACGTCACGCTGCCGCTGACACGGCCGGGGATCGCCACCGCCGCCTTGCTGACGGCCGTGCCGATGCTGGGTGAATTGGTAATCCCGCGGCTTCTCGGCGGCGGGCGCGGCCTCCTGATGGGGCAGGCGATCTCGTCGCAATATCTGCAATCGCAAAACTATCCGCTGGGCTCCGCCATGGCGGTGCTGGTGCTCGTTGCCGTGGGCGTGCTGGTGGCGGCGCTCGCCCGCATGACCAAGGGCTTCGTCGAGGTGCCGCGATGAGCCCTCCGCCCGTCCCTGAATCGTCCCGGCTGGCAAATCTCCTGCAGGGCAGGGCCACGGATCGGGCGCTGGCGCTCTGGTACGCGCTGGTCGTCGTCTTCCTCTTCGCGCCGATCCTCTGCGCGCTCGTCTATGCCTTCAACCTGGGCATCGTGGGCAAGCAGACTTCCACCTTCACCGGCTGGACGCTGCAATGGTTTCCCGCCGCCTGGCACGACACCTCGCTGCGCCGCGCGGTGGGCACGAGCCTCGTCGTGTCCTTCTGGTCGGCGCTGATCTCGGTGCTGGTCGGCACGGCGCTCGGCTATGCCCTGATCCGCCATCCGAGCCCGCCGGTGCGCAGGCTGCTTTCCGCGATCACCTATTTCCTGTTGATCGTGCCGGAATCGGTGATCGGCGTTTCCTCCCTGCTTTTCTATGCCGTGACCGCCATCCGGCTCAGTTCGGCCACGCTGGTGGCGGGCATCACGCCGGTGGCGATCGCCGTGGTGGCGCTGATCGTACGCGCCCGCGTCCTCACGCTGGACCGGCGGGTGGAGGAAGCCGCCGCCGACCTCGGCAGCACGCGGGCGAAGACGCTCCGGTTCATCGTGCTGCCGCAGATGCTGCCGGCGATCCTCGCCAGCGCGGTCATGGCCTACACCTTCTCCTTCGACAATCTCGTCATCTCGACGTTTCTCACCACGCCCCGGCTGAACACCTTGCCGGTCTACCTTTATGGCAGCCTCCAATATGGCCCGGCGCCGACCGTCTATGCCGCGGCCTCCGTGGTGTTCCTCTTCACGCTCGCGATGCTGGGCGTCGCGTTTCTGCTGTTCCGGCTGACCTCCCGTCGGCCACGGGGAAGCGCGGCGCTATAGAAGCGGGTGTATGGCGGCGAAGGTGGCGGCCCCCAGCGCCAGCAGGATCACCGGATTGACCCGGGTAAAGGTCAGCGCCGCGGCGGAGGCAAGGCAGATGCCGCGCGCGAGCCAGCCGCCGGACATGGACTGGATCAGCACGTTTGTCGCAGCGAGGATCATGCCGGCCGCCACGGGCCGGAGGCCGGTTTCCAGCGCCACCTGCCAGCGCGCCCCGCGATAGCGGGTCCAGAGATGGGCGACGGCATAGATCAGGAAAGACGTCGGCCCGAAAAGCGCCAGCGTCGCCGCGATCGCGCCGGGGAGCCCCGCCACCTTCCAGCCGATCAGGGTCGCGATCAGCGACCCCGGCCCCGGTGTCATGCGGGAGATGGCGAAGGTGTCGACGAAATCGGCGGAGGTCATCCAGTGCTGCACGTCCACCGTCTGCCGCTGGATCTCCGCCAGCGCGCTCTGCCCACCGCCGATGGTGACGACGGAGAGCGGCAGGAAGACCGCGATCAGGGTCCAGACCGGGTTCTGCACGGCCTAGCTCCCGGCTCGGTAATAGGCGTGGGCGAAGCCGATCCCGCCGGCAACGAGCACGGTTAGGATCAGCGACAGGTGGAAGATCCCGATCGCCACGAAGGTCGTCGCCATCAGGATCATGGGCACGGCCTCGCGCGGCACGTGCCAGCCCGCGATCAGGCCCATGGAAAGGGAAAGCCCGACGGCGGCCGCGCCGGCGCCGATCAGCAGCGACTGCGTGAGGTCGAACTGGGTCAGCCGCGCGAACAGGCTTGCCAGCACGATGATGAAGATTGCCGGCGGCAGGATCGTGCCGAGAAAGCCGGCGATCGCGCCGGAGCGGCCGCGGATGCGGTAGCCGATCCAGATCGAGAGATTCTTGACGTTGACGCCCGGCAGGGCCTGGGAGAGCGCCAGCCCGTTCATGAACTCGTCGCGGCTGATCCAGGCGCGACGGTCCACGAACTCCCGCATGAAAAGGCCGCTGAGGCCGCCGCCGAAGCTCGTCAGGCCGATCCGGGAAAAGACCAGGAAGAGCTGCAAGGCGGTGGGCTTTTCCGGATGTTCGTCAAGCACCATGGTCCTCCTGGCGTGAGATGATCGGCGCCCACACGCAAGGCGACCACCTACTCCCGCCGGCCGGGCGGACGCAATGCGACACCCGCACCGGAGCGACTGCTGGCCGATCTAGCCCGGCGCAGGGCTCGGCTGTAGGTTTTCCAGCGGAAGCGGGGAGGTGGAAACGGAGACGGCGATGGAAACACAGCAGAACCCGGACCGGCTGCCGGATGGCTTCGAGTCCTATCGGCGAACCGACCTCTTCACGGAAGCCACGCTGCCCGCGGGCCTGCGGAAGGACCACGGCAACAAGGCGGACGTCTGGGGCGTGATCCATGTCGTGGGCGGAACGCTGCGCTATCGCGTCACCGATCGGCGCCGCGATGCGCTGGACGCGACGCTGACCCCGGAAAGCGGACCCGGGCTCGTGGAGCCGACGATCCTGCATTCCGTCGAGCCGATGGGCCCGGTCGCCTTCTACGTCGAGTTCCACCGCCCGGCGACGGAGCCGATGCCGCTCTGCCGCGAGGAGCTTCGCGCCCGGGAAGAGAACCGGCTGCGCGCCGAAGAAGAATAAGGGGCTCACCGCCGCTTTCGTTCACGATGCAGCAAGGCGCCGGATAAAACTTGAATTCGGTCGTCGTATTTGCAATCGAGCAGATCGGTCGGTGCCCGCGCGCGCATCGTCGCTCATCTGAACGGATAGTCCCATGCCTCGTCTGCCATTTGCCCCCGCCGCAAAAACGGTTGCTGCCATGGCGTTGATCGCCATGGTCTCCCTTTCGGGCCAGGCCCTTGCCCAGAAGCCGTCCGGCGATGGCTCGGCCTCGTCCAAATGGGACCTGCTGGGCACGGGCGATGCCGGCAAGGCGGCACCGGCGAAAAAAGGCGCGCCGCCGCATCCGGCTGCCGCGCCGCAGCCGGCACCCGCTGCGGCAAGTCCGGCACCCGCGCCCGGCCCGACCGTGCAGCTGGCGAACGGGGCAACCTCCATCACCGAGGTCTATGGCGATTGGACGGTGAACTGCGGCATCGCCAACAATGCCCGGGTCTGCGTCTTCAACCAGTCGCAGGGCAGCAAGGAGACGGGGCAGCGCGTCTTCGGCATCGAACTGCGCGCACCCAAGGACGGCGACACGGAGGGCACGCTGCTGATGCCTTTCGGCCTGAGTTTCGACGCCGGCGCGATCCTGAAGCTCGACGACAAGGATCTGGGCGACGGCGTCCGCTTCTCCACCTGCACCCCGGCCGGTTGCCTGCTGTCGATCTCCTTCCCGGCGCAGGCCGTCGAGGCGCTGAAGAAAGGGCAGAAGCTGACGGTTTCGGCGCTCAACATGGCGGACGGCAATCCCGTCACCTTCAACGTTTCGCTGAACGGCTTCGGCGCCGCTCTCAACCGTGCGGCCCAGCTCGGCGGCTGACCGTCCGCGACCGGTGTTGTCCCGCGAAATGCCATCGGGCAAAGCGGGGCGGTCCGGCGCCGGTACTTCGATCTTCTCCATGCACGCATCCCGACCATCGTTTCGAAACGGACTGGACCGCCGCTCCCTGCTTGGCGGCCTCGGCGCGCTGGCGCTTGCCCGCGCGGTTCGGCCGGCCGGAGCGGCAACGCCCAGCCGGGTCGCGGCGGTGGACTGGGCGATGCTGGAGACCCTGCTGGCGCTCGGCCATCCACCGGTCGCGGCGGCGGAGCTGGAGCTTTACGCCCGCATCGTGGTGGAGCCGCCGATACCGGCCGGCGTCGCCGATCTGGGCCTTCGCGGTTCGCTTAATTTTGAGCAGCTGCTGCTTTCAAGACCAGACCTCATCCTGTCCTCTCCCTTCGCCAAGTGGGCGAGGCCGCAACTGGAGCGGATCGCGCCGGTCCTGTCGCTGCCGATCTATGTTCCGGGCGAGCCGCCCTACGGCAAGGCCGAGGCGGCGACGCGGGAGGTTGCGGCGCGACTGGGTATCGCCGGCGCGGGAGAGCGTGTGGTTGCCGATGCCGCCGCCGAGATCGACCGTATCCGTGCGGCGCTCGCCGGGCGGGAGAGGCGGCCGGTCTTCATCGTCAATGTCGGCGATCCCCGTCACGTCCGCTCGTTCGGCGAGGATTCCATGTTCGGGAACGTACTTTCCCGCCTCGGTTTCGACAATGCGTGGCGGCGGCCCACCAGCTATCGCGCCACCGCGCCGGTGGGACTGGAAGCGCTGGCCGAAGTGCCGGAGGCGCGTATCGTCGTGGTCGGGCCGGTGCCGCCGGATGCCCGGCGCGTGCTGCCGCAAAGCGCGCTCTGGAAGGCGCTGCCGGCGGTGGCCGGGGGACGCGCCACGTTCCTGCCGCCGGTCGATGCCTTCGGCGCGCTGCCCGCCGCGCTTCGTTTCGCCCGCCTCTTCGCGGCCTCGCTGGAGGCGTCGTCGAATGGCTGAGGTGCGGAGACTGTTCCGGCGGCCGGGAGCGGTGCTGGCCCTCGCCGTTGTTCTGGGCGCCGGGCTGACGCTGCTCGCCGCCTTCCGTCTGATGGGATCGGATCGCCCGCCGGCCATCAACGGTTTGCTGCTCTACCAAAGTCTCCTGCCGCGCGCGGCCGTGGCGATCGCGGCCGGGGCGTCGCTGGCGCTGTCCGGCGCGCTGTTCCAGCGCGTGCTGCGCAACCCCATCGCCGAACCCTCCACCCTCGGCATCGCCTCCGGCGTGCAGCTCGCATTGGGGCTCGCCACGGTCTACGCGCCGGCGCTGATGGCGACCTCGCGCGAATGGGTGGGGCTCGGCGGCGGCTTCGGAGCCTTTCTGCTGGTGCTCGCGCTGACGTCGCGCGGCGGCTTCAATCCCGTTTCGGTCGTGCTCTCCGGCATGCTGGTCTCGCTGACGGCCGGGGCGCTCGGCGCGGCGCTGATCCTTGCCAATGGCGACTACATGATGTCGCTCTTCATCTGGGGCGGGGGATCGCTGATCCAGGACAGCTGGGCGCCGACGCTGACCATCCTCGCCCGCCTTGGCATCGCCGGCGTCGCCTCGGCGCTTCTGCTGCGACCCTTGGCGATCCTCGCCCTTGATGAGTCCAGCGCCAGAAGTCTCGGCGTGGGCGTGGCCGCCATGCGCTTCCTCGTGCTCGTCGTCGCCGTCTGGCTGGCGGTCGGCGTCAGCGTGGAAGTGGGCCTCATCGGGTTCGTCGGCCTTGCCGCGCCGGCACTCGCCCGCGCGCTCGGTGCCCGCTCCCAAAAGGCCGTGCTGCTGACATCTCCGGTGCTGGGCGGACTGATCCTCTGGGTGACGGACGGCCTCGTGCAGGCAAGCGGCTCCGACGTGCCGACCGGCGCGGTGACGGCGCTGCTCGGCGGGCCGCTGCTCCTCTGGCTCCTGCCGCGCCTCACCCGACCGCGACCGCTGGAGCCCGAAGCGCCTGTCGCGGCACCCCGGATGCGTCCGGGAAAGGCGGCCCTGATCGTCGGGGCCGCCCTCGTGCTGGCCGCGGCACTGGGCCTGCTCCTCGGCAAGGGGCCGGATGGCTGGTCGCTGGCGCTCGGGTCCCATCTGGCCGAATTCGCGGCCTGGAGGCTGCCGCGCATCGTCATCGCCGCCACCTCGGGTGCGATGCTCGCCGCCGCCGGTGTCCTTCTCCAGCGTATCACCGCCAATCCGCTGGCGAGCCCGGAAGTGCTCGGCATCGCCACCGGTAGCGGGCTGGGTCTCGCCGCCGTGCTGCTGACGGTCACCGCGCCGAGCCGCGAACTGCAGCTTTTGGGCGCCGTTGTCGGGGCAGGCGTGACGCTGCTCGCGATCCTCGCAATTGCCGTTCGCGGACATTACGGACCGGAACGGCTGCTCCTCGGCGGCATCGCGGTGAGTTCGCTGGGCGGCTCTGTCATCACGGTGCTGATCGCCACGGGCAAGCCGGAAGCCTTCCAGCTGCTCGGCTGGTTCAGCGGCTCCACCAACGCCGTCCTGCCGCGCGATGCCGTCATCTCGGCCGTGGCGGCCTGCCTGCTGCTGCCGCCGCTATTCGTCTTCGGCCGCTGGCTGTCGATCCTGCCGCTCGGGCCTGCGACCGGCTCGGCCCTGGGTCTGAACGCCGGGCGGGCCAGCCTCTGGCTCGTCCTCTTCGCCGCGCTTTTGACCGGTGCCGCCGCCGTCTTCGTAGGCCCGCTTTCCTTTGTCGGCCTCATGGCGCCGCATCTGGCGCGCCACGCCGGGTTCCGGCGGCCGCGCGAGCAGCTTGCCGGGGCGGTCCTGATCGGCGCGACCCTGTTGGTGATCGCCGACTGGCTGGCGCGAATGCTGACTTTTCCCTATCAACTGCCGCTTGGCCTCTTCGCCTCGCTGATCGGCGGTCCCTATCTCGTCTGGCTGCTCAGGCGCGGGGTCGGGCGGAACTAGCCGGCAGGCGCAAACCCGGACGGGCGTCCGCCGACGGCCCCCATTGGTAGATCGTGATGCTTCGACGTTTCTTTGCCTATTACCGTCCTTATCGCGGGCTCTTCGTGCTGGATTTCTCCTGCGCGGTGCTGGCCGGGCTGCTGGAGCTCGGCTTTCCCATGGCGGTGAAGCTATTCGTCGACCAGCTCCTGCCCAGCCGCGAATGGGCGCTGATCGCGCTGGCCGCGGCGGCGCTCGTCCTCGTCTATATCCTGAATGCCGGGCTGATGGCCGTGGTGACCTACTGGGGCCACATGCTCGGCATCAACATGGAGACGGACATGCGCCGCAAGGCGTTCGACCATCTCCAGAAGCTCTCGTTCGGCTTCTTCGACAACCAGAAGACCGGGCATCTCGTCGGCCGCCTCACCAAGGACCTGGAGGAGATCGGCGAGGTCGCCCATCACGGGCCGGAAGATCTCTTCATCGCCGTCATGACCTTTATCGGCGCCTTCGTGCTGATGTTCCTGGTCAACGGCAAGCTGGCGCTGATCACCGCCGCCATCGTGCCCGCGACGGCCTGGGTGACCGCGCGCTACGGCGGGCGGATGATGGGCGCATGGCGCGCGATCTACAGCCGCGTCGGCGACTTCAACGCCCGTATCGAGGAGAATGTCGGCGGCATCCGCGTGGTGCAGGCCTTCGCCAACGAGGACCACGAGCGCAAGCTCTTCGCCGAGAACAACCGGCACTACCGCGAGAACAAGCTCGCCGCCTATCGCATCATGGCGACCAGCGCCTCGCTCAGCTATCTCTCCATGCGCCTGACGCAGCTCGTCGTCATGCTGGCGGGCGCGTATTTCGTCCTGCAGGGCTCCCTGAGCAATGGCGGCTTCGTCGGTTTCCTGCTGCTCGTCGGCGTGTTCTTCCGGCCGGTGGAAAAGATCTCGGCCGTCATCGAAACCTATCCCAAGGGCCTCGCCGGGTTCCGCTCCTATTGCGAGCTGATCGACATGCGGCCGGACATCGAGGACCGCCCGGAGGCGATTGCCGCTCCGCAGTTGGAAGGGCACATTCGCTATGAGGAGGTGTCCTTCGCCTATTCCAACGGCCGCAAGGTGCTTGCCGGCATCGACTTCACCGTGGAGCCGGGCGAGACGATCGCCTTCGTCGGGCCGTCCGGCGCCGGCAAGACGACGATCTGCTCGCTGCTGCCGCGGTTCTACGAGGTGACGGGCGGACGCATCATCGTCGACGGCATCGATATCCGAGACCTGACGATGGCGTCGCTCCGGGGCCAGATCGGCATCGTGCAGCAGGACGTGTTCCTGTTCGGCGGCACGGTGCGCGAGAACATCGCTTATGGCCGGCTCGAAGCCACGGACGCGGAAATCGAGGAGGCGGCGCGGCGGGCGCAGCTTCACGACACGATCGCGGCGCTGCCGGCCGGCTACGACACTGTGGTGGGCGAGCGCGGCGTGAAGCTTTCCGGCGGCCAGAAGCAGCGGCTTTCCATCGCCCGCATGTTCCTGAAGGATCCGGCGATCCTGATCCTCGACGAGGCGACCTCGGCGCTGGATTCGGAGACGGAGCGGATGATCCAGTCCGCGCTGGCGGAGCTTTCAGTGGGGCGGACGACGCTGATCATCGCCCACCGCCTCGCCACCATCCGTCACGCCGACCGCATCCTGGTGGTCGGGCGGGAAGGCATCGTGGAGGCCGGCAACCACCGCGAGCTCCTGGCGAAGGACGGCGCCTATCGCCGTCTGCACGACGCGCAGGCGCAGCTGGCGGGAACGGAAGGCGCCTGAAGCCTCCGACGTCCAGATGAAGAAAGGGCGGCATCCCGGATGCCGCCCTGTTCATTCCAAGGGTACGCCTACTTCGCCTTGTAGATCTGGTCGAAGACGCCGCCGTCGCCGAAATGCTTGGGCTGCGCCTTGGCCCAGCCGCCGAAGAGCGGGTCGTCGATGGTGACCAGATTGATCTGGGGGAAGCGCTTCAGATCGGCGGGGTCGACGCCCTCGGGATGGATCGGGCGGTAATAGTTCCTGGCCGCCATCTTCTGGCCCTCCGGCTCATAGAGATAGTTCAGATAGGCCTCGGCGACCTTGCGGGTGCCTTTCTTGTCGGCATTGCCGTCCACCAATGTGACCGGCGGTTCCGCCTTGATGGAGACGGAGGGCACGACGATTTCGAACTCGCCCGGGCCGAGCTCGTCGAGCGCGAGGAGCGCCTCGTTTTCCCACGCGATCAGCACGTCGCCGATGCCGCGCTGGGCGAAGGTCGTGGTGGCGCCGCGCGCGCCCGTGTCGAGCACCGGGGCATTGGAGTAGATCTTGCCGACGAAATCCCGAACCTTGGCCTCGTCGCCGCCGAATTTCTTTTCCGCGTAGGCCCAGGCCGCCAGGTAGTTCCAGCGCGCGCCGCCCGAGGTCTTCGGGTTGGGCGTCACCACCTCGACGCCGGGTTTCGCCAGGTCGTCCCAGTCCTTGATGCCCTTGGGATTGCCCTTGCGGACGAGAAAGACGATCGTGGAGGTGTAGGGCGCGCTGTGGCTCGGCAGCCGGTCTCGCCAATTGGCGGGGATCTTGCCCGTCGCCTTGGCGATCGCGTCGATGTCGGCGTCGAGCGCCAGCGTCACCACATCGGCGTCGAGGCCGTTGATCACCGAGCGGGCCTGCGCGCCGGAGCCGCCATGAGATTGCTTGATGGTGACCGTCTCGCCGGTCTCCGCCTTCCAGTGCTTGGCGAAGGCGGCGTCGTATTCCTTGTAGAGCTCGCGCGTCGGATCGTAAGACACGTTCAGGATCGTCTCGTCGGCAAAGGCCGGGACGACGCTGCCGATCGATAGGGCAAGCGCGGCAGCGCCGATGATCGTAAATCGCTGGAAGGACATCGACGTTCTCCTGTCGGGTCTCGGCGGCCCCGGCACGTGCAGCCGCTGCACGTCTCCAGGCCGAACCATGGCCGGATGGTAGGAACGAAAGCCCCGGGAGAGAAAGTAAAATCCACTAAATAGATGGAATTTTCGGCAAAGCTGTTCCCGCTCCTCTTACGGCTCTCTCCCCGGCCGGCTCGGCCCCGGGTCGGCCCGGCTCGGCTCGGAGAGAGAGGGTTCCTTCCGCGCCCGGCTAACGCTGCGCCGCGAACTCGGCGCCGAGCGCCGCGCACTGGTTGCGGATATCCGGGATGGAGGTCACCTCCCAGAACTGCGCCCGCGTGACGGGCCCCACGGCGAAGATGCGGCGGCGCGAGGTTCCCTGCCTGTCGATCACGGCGCAGCGCCCGTCCACCTCGATGCCGATCCCCAGGGGATCCCGCCGTGCGATCCCGCGTGCCAGCAGCGAGGTGATCAAGGCGTCGCCATGATCGGCGGGATCGCGAAGGATGCCGGTGCAGTCGATGACGTGGTTCACGGACCGGCTTTCCACCGCCCGGCTGCCGCGTCGGCGGAAGCGGACCGTCAGCGACCCGCCTTCCTGCGGCCCGGCTCCCTGCTGTTCCATGCCCAGGAAGCGCCCGGCCAGGATCTCCAGCCTTCCGCTCTGGAGCGCCAGCCTGACGCGGAGGTCGCTTTCCGGCGGCAGGCGGTGGCGGTGGATCTCCCAGAAGGTGCGGGCATGACGGAGAAAGCGCTGCTTGCCTCCGGGCGACAGGCTTTGCCAGATCTGCCGGGTGTAGGGCCGGATGCCGTCGACCACGTCGCGCCAGTCACCGCCGCGTTCCGTCGCCCAGCGTACCGTTTCGCGGAACCAGTGCAGCAGGTACGCCGGGTCGGTGCCGAAGGGGATATCGGCGGGATCGATGCGGATCGGCTGGCTCCGCTTGTGGGGAAGCGGCAGCAGGCCGCGCCGGGACAGGGCGGTAATCGGGCCGCGATGGCCGGAATTGATGAGCTGGATCGCGCAGTCGATCATGGAAAGGCCGGTGCCGAGGATCAGCACGGCCGCCTCCTCCTGGATTCCCGCTTCTTCCGGCGACACCCAGGCATGCAGCAGGGCATTGCCGGAGGAGAAGGACGGGACGTGATGCCCGGTGGCGAGCACGGCGATGTGGCCCATATGGCTTTCGCCGCTGGCCAGCGTCGCCGCGACGCCGCCGTCGGTTTCCGTCACATCCACGCATTCGCCGTGGATGATTTCCAGCCGCCCGTCGCCTCCATGCTTCAGCCAGGGCTCCACGAGTTCTTCCAGATAGCGCCGGTAAAGCTTGCGCGGCACGAAGCAGAACGTGTCCGCCACGCAGAAGGGCTTCGCCGCTTCCGATGCCTGGATCCAGCGCCAGAAATGCTCGGGATCGTCGGCATAGGCGCTCATGCTGCCGACGCGGGTGTTCAGGATGTGGTCGGGCTCTTCGGTGTTGTAGGCGATGCCGCGGCCGATGCCCCCGCGCCGCTCGATCAGCGCGATCTTCAGCCGGTCCCCGGAGGTACGCAGGAGCTGGGCGGCCAGGAGGACCCCGCTCGCGCCGCCGCCGATAATGATGATCCGGCTCGCGCTCATGCCTGCCTCCGGTTCGAAATGGGAGAAGGGAAGCCGGGACGGACGGCGCCGGGGCCGGAGGGGCGAAGCCGGTGCTTCGCCGCGATCAGGCGTTGATGGCCAGTTCCGCCAGATCGTCGTCCAGCTCCGTGCCCATGGAGCGGAACTGGGCCAGCGTCTTCTCGTCCAGGATGGCGGAAATGGCGTTGCGCACTTCCAGCATGGCGAGCCGGACCTGGCAGCGCTCCTCGTCCTGGCAATCGTTGCAGCGGCGATACGCGGTGCGGCTGGCGCAGGGGATCGGCGCCAGCGGCCCATCCAGCACGCGGAGAATGTGGCCGACGCGGATCTCCTCCGGCGGGCGCGAAAGCACGTAGCCGCCGTTGCGCCCCTTGCGGGCATGGATGAAGCCGGCATTGCGCAGGTCGCCCAGGATGGCGTCCAGGAACTTCTTGGAAATACCGTTGGTGCGGGCGATTTCCTCCGAAAGCACCATCTTGCCCGCAGGCGTTCCCGCGAGGTGCAGCATGGCCTTCAGGCCGTATTTGCCCTTCATCGTCAGCATTTGCGGGACGGAAACCCCTCGTATCGCGGCCGGATAAATCTACACGGAAAATAGAAAAACCAGCTGGAAATACAAGGCCGTAAAGCCGGCAAAGCGTCACACGCTCCCGGCCTGACGGACACATCGAGGAACGAACGGTCAGGCGACCGGCTCCATCCCGTGGCGATACTCGCCGTAGCGGCCGTGGCTGTAGACGAGAGCCGGGCCGCCACGGATCACGACGGCCCGGACGGCGCCGAAGATCACGGCGTGGCTGTGCCGCTCCAGGATGTGCTCGACCTCGCAATCCACCGAGGCGACCGCGTCGTCCAGCGCCGCCGCTCCGGTTTCCAGCACCGACCAGCGCGCGCCCTCGTAGCGCTGCGGGCCCTTGATGCCACCACGTCCGGCGAACCGGTCGGCAACGTCCTGCTGGTCGGCGCGAAGGAGGTTCACGCAGAAGTGCCCCGTCTTCTGGATCGCGAACCAAGTGGAGGAAGAGCGGTTGATGCTGACCACCATGGTTTCGGGATCGACGGAAAGCGAATGCGCCGAGGTCACCGTCGCCCCGGTTCGTTCGTCGCCGAGGCCCGCCGTCACGACCGAGACGCCGCCGACGAGGTGGCGCATCGCCTCCTTGAGGCTGGCGGGAATGGGTTCGGGAGAGAGCCGGGCGGGCTCCGGGATCTCGAAGCTCCGGGTCGGCTGACGAAGGGACATGGCTTCACCTGTCTTGGGAGAAAGGGGGCGGCGCGGATCGGGGGCGATGCCGGCGTGTCCTGCGGCTGCGGCTTGAAACGAGGCGCTCATTCGGCGGCCTCCGAGAAGCCCGCGCCGCCGGATTCGGCGGGCGCGGCGCGCACCACGCGGAAGCGGGAGATGCCG
Source organism: Faunimonas pinastri (assembly GCF_900110915.1). Taxonomy (GTDB): domain Bacteria; phylum Pseudomonadota; class Alphaproteobacteria; order Rhizobiales; family Afifellaceae; genus Faunimonas; species Faunimonas pinastri. Next base: position 65,086 of record NZ_FOFG01000009.1, on the reverse strand, counting down.
TCATTGGCAAGCTGGGCGACAAGTTGCAGTTCCCAGTCGATATAGGCCTGCATCTTGTCGTTCTGGTTGTCGGTGCCTTCGTAGGGACGCTTGTAGACGTCCTGCGGCGGCGAGGCCCATCGCGCGGCGGTGTCGAGCGGCAGCCCGGCCGCCTGCCAAGCGGCCGTGCCACCCTTTAGGATGTGGACGGTCCGCTTTGTCGAGGCCGTTGCCAGGCGGAGGTTCGCGGCAGCCAACGCGCCGTCGGGCGAGGTCAGCACGACAGGTCCCTCGCCGGGCAGCGCCCCGAGATCGCGGGCAAGCTCCGGGCCGGAGACGAACCAGGCGCCGGGGATGTGACCGGCCCTGTAGGCGGGGCTGCGGGCGAGATCCGCGACCACGGCATCGCCTAGCTTCGCGAGATCCCGCGGCTCGATCTCCCGCTCCGCGTCCACGTGGGAAGCGACCTGCCGCGGTTCTTCGCTGCGGGCCGGGGGGAGCTCGACATCGTCCGCCAGCACGGACACGTCCCAGCCCATCTGGTGCAGCCACGAGGCCGTCATGCGGGCGCGCACGCCGTCATCGTCGTAGAGCACGATCCGCGCACCACGCACGCCCAGCCATTCGTCGGTCGCCTGAACGAGCTGACCGCCCGGCGCCGAGACGAAGCTCTCGGGATGGGCGGCGGCATGTTCTTCGGGGGTGCGGACATCCAGCCGGTAAAGCGTCCGCTCGTAGCGTTCGGCCACGAGGCGCTCGTAATCCTGCGCCCCGATGACCGGCACGCCGACATGGGCGGCCCACCTTTCCGCGTTGGCACGGGCGCGCCGGTGGCCGGCGGAGGAGGGGGCTTCCGCGCGTTCCGTCCGCGCCTTCGCGAGGTCGAGCCCTGCCAGGGTCCAGCCGATCGTGCCGTTGCGCAGCGCCACCACGCGGTTCGGGATGCCGGCATCGATCAGGCTTTGCGTGCCGATGATGCTGCGGGTGCGCCCGGCGCAGTTCACGATCACCAGCGTGTCGGGCGAGGGCGCAACGTCGTTGATGCGATAGACGAGCTCGCCGCCGGGCACGCTGCGCCCGCGCGGTATGCTCATCGTGTTGAATTCCTCGAAGCGGCGGGCGTCGAGGACGACGACGTCGTTTTCCGTCTGGAGGATACGGTGCACGTCGGGGGCGGGCAGCGACGGCGTGTGCCGGATGGATTCGACGAGTTCCCCGAACGCCTTGGAGGGGACGTTGACGTCGATATAGACCTCGCCGTGCCCGGCATAGGCGGACAGCCCGCCTTCCAGGATCGCGACATCCGTATAGCCCAGCGCGGTGAGCCGTTCGGCCGCGCGCCCGGCATAGCCCTCGCCGGAATCATAGACGACGACGGGCGCCGACTTGCGCGGGATCAACGCGGGCACCTTCTGCTCGATCTCGCTGACCGGCACGGAAAGGGCGAACAAGGGATGCCCCTGGGAGAACGGGCCTTCCTCGCGCACGTCCAGGAGGGCGATCTCGCGATCGTCCCGCCAGTGGTCGCGAAGGTCCCGGGCGGAAATTGTCTTGGTCATGATCGGCCTCGCGCTCGCTTTAGAAAAAGGCGCCGGTGGGGGGCAGGGTGCCGTTGAGATGGAAGTCGCCCACCACGCGCTCCTTGTAGATGCGGGGATTGTGGGCGGCGATGACCTTGATGTTGCGCCAGTGGCGGTCGAAAGCGTTGCGCACGGAAACGCCGCTGCCGCTCGCCACGTCGATCAGGAGGCTGGCGAGCGTCGCGGCCACTTCGTCCGTCACCAGCTTGGCTTCCGCCGCGGCGATGGTGGCTTGCACCGATAGCTCATGTGCATCCGGCGTGCCGGCCGCGAGCCAGGCCTCGTCCAGAGCGGCGATGGCGCGCTCCACCGTCCCGATCACGGCGGAACGGTACCCGGCGATCCGGCCGATGACGGACTGGATCTCGGGCTCCTGCCGGGGATGGTCCGCCAGGCCATGGTAATAATTCCGGCTCCGCCCCCGCACGAGGTTGATCGCGTCGATGAGGATGCGCTGCACGACCCCGGAGACGATGGTGGTCAGATAGATTTGGTGGAACGTGTAGCCATAGGAATCCGGTCCCTGCGCCGGCGGCGTGAAGAGGTCCGTCTCCATGACAGGCACGCGGTCGAAAACCGTCCTGCCCGAGCCGGTCAGCTTCTGGCCGAAACCGTCCCAGTCGTCTTCCAGCCGCACGCCCTCCGCTTCCGTGCCCACCAGGAAGGCGGTCGCCTCGCCGGTGCGGCCGCTGCGGGCGGAAACCATCAGGTGATCGGCATACATGTTGCCGGTGCTGTAGATCTTGGTGCCGGAGATCCGGTAGCGGCCTTCCGCCTCCGACCAGGCGAGTTCGGCCGCCGGCACGGTGCCCCGTCCGCCCGCCGGATCGCGCGTCACTTCGGAAAAGGCGACGCCGAACATCCGGCCTTGCCGCGCCAGATCGAGAAGCCGGGCGGAGAAGGGCTCATCCGGCGTCCTCAGATGCTGTTCCACGGCGTGGAAGTGGTTGCGGAAGACGTGCGCGACGTTGGAGTCCGCCGTGGCGAGATCCCGCGTCAGTCCGAAGAGATCCGGCAGCGAGAGGCCGGCACCGCCAAGCTCGGTGGGAAGCCGCACGGCGCCGTAGCCCGCCGCCTTCAGCTCCTGCACTTCCGCGTGGATCGGACGGCGCTCCACGTCCCGCTCGGCCGCGTCTGCAGCAAAGCGGGCGAAGGCGTCCGCGAGGCCCAGCCGGCGGGTCGGCTCGCTCCAGTCGGGCGTCGCGGGAAGGGTTTCGAGGCGTGTCTTGTCCAGCATGGTCCCGCTCGCCTCAGTTGTCGGTGCCGGTGCGGAGCAGCGGTTCGCTGTCCAGCCCGGCCGCGAAGAAGGGCTGCAGGCCCAGGTTTTCGCGAAGCGTCCGGCCGGTGTATTCGGTGCGGAAGCGCCCGGCCCGCTGCAGGATCGGGATCACGTGATCCACGATGTCCTCCAGTCCGCTGGTCTGGATGTCGATGTTCAGGTTGAAGCCGTCACTGGCGTTCTCGTCGACCCATGTCAGGATGTCGCTCGCCACCTGCTCCGGCGCGCCGACGACGATGCGATGGCCGCCTGTGATGTTGCTGAACAGCGACTGGCGGGTCGTGTAGCCGTGGGCCAGCGCCTCGCTGACGATCTGCTTCTTCACCCAGCGCGAGGCGATCGGCTCGGAACTGGAGGCGGCTATCCGCTCGTAGGGCAGGGGTTCGTCGAGCTTCAGATCCTCCGGCTGGATGCCGAGATGCGTCGCGAGTTCCTCCTTGAGGAAGGCGTGGTCGAGCAGCGCGTCGAGCTCGTCCTTGCGGCGCTGCGCTTCCGCCTCGGTGCCGCCGACAATCGGGAACAGGCCGGGCATGACGAGGAGCTGCGACGGATCGCGGCCATTGGCGAGCGCCAGCGATTTCACGTCGGCATAGAACTGCTTGCCGCCCTCGATCATCCGCTGGCCGGTAAAGAGCGCGTCGGCCCAGCGGGCGCCGAAAGCCTTGCTGTCTGCCGATTGTCCGGCCTGGAAGATCACCGGGCGTCCCTGCGGCCCCACCGGCGCGGAAAGGCAGCCGGAGGACGAGAAATGCGTGCCCCGCACATGGATCGGTCGAAGGCGTTCGGGATCGACGAAGACATGCCGCTCCGCATCGGCCACCACCGCTTCCTGCGGCACGGAATCCCAGAGCCCGGTGACGATCTCGGCGAATTCGGTCGCGCGACGATAGCGCTCCTCCTGCCCGAAGCCGGTTTCCACGCCGTAGGCGTCCAGCGCGACCTTGTTCTGGCTGGTGATGATGTTCCAGGCCGCGCGACCCTTGCTAATATGGTCGAGCGTGGCGATCTGCCGGGCGACCGCATAGGGATGGCCGAAGATCGTGGAGGTCGTCGCCACCAGCCCGATATGGTCGGTCACCTGGCTGAGCGCCGCCAGCAGCGACACGGGCTCCAGCGCCCGCCACGGACGGTGGAAGGCTTCCTCCACCAGCCCGCCCGGACCGTCGGCGAGGAACAGCGCGTCGAGACGGCCGCGTTCGGCGACCTTCGCGATCCGGACAAAGGCATCGATATCCGTCGACACCGTTTCCGGGTTCGGAATCTTTTTCCATGCCGCGTCGTGACGGCCGGAAGCCAGCACGTTGACGCCGAGACGGACGGGTTTTGATCGGGACATGGCTGTCTCCTCTGCGAATTCGGATGTGGGTGCCGCCGTCGGCACCCCGTGGCGCTCTCGGGTCAGGTCTTCACGAGATAATCGGAGACGTTGACCTTCTGCGGCAGGATCTTGCGCTCGCTCAGCCAGTCGGACGCGAACTGGAACTTCTTGACGAAGTCCTGATCGTCCGGCTCGTAAAAGGTGATCTTCTGCTGCAGGCCGGTGAGGTGATCGCGCACGGCATCGGAATATTGCCCGACCTTCTGCGCGATGCGGTTGGCCTCACCCGGATGATCGTTCACCCACCTGCCTTCCTCGTAATAGGCGTCGATCACGGCGCGGACGAGTTCGGAGTTCTTCTCCGCGAAGCCGCGCAGCGTCACCAGCGAGGTGAAGTCGATGACGAAATCGAGGTCGTTGCCTTCAAAGAAGATGTCCCTGGCGTCGAAGCGGTCGCGGGCGATGTCGACGCCGGGAGACCACATGGACCAGGCATCAACCTTGCCTTGCCCGAAGGCGGGAGCGGCATCCGGCGGGTTCAGGTAGACGAACTCCACGTCCTTGCGGTCGAGACCGTTCTTCTCCAGCGCGGCGACCAGCAGGAATTCGCCGAGGCCGGAGCGGTTCACCGCCACGCGCTTGCCCTTGAGATCCCTGACGCCCGCGATGCCGGAAGCGTTCTTGACGATGATCGCGGTGCTGCGCGGGTTGGTGAGCAGGAAATTGGTGAAGACGAGCGGCGACCCCGCGATGAGAGCGGCGAGCGCCGGCGTCGTGCTGCCCCAGAAGCCGAAGTCGGCGCTGCCGCCGACCACCGCGCGCATGGAGGGGGCATGGTTGGGGAAGGGACCGACCCATTCCACCTTGATATCCTTCCCGGCGAGCGTCTTTTCCAGTTCGCCCCGTTCCCGCGCGACCAGAGGCAGGCCGCCCTGTCCCCAGCCGAGGCGGACCGTACCGGTGTTGCGGGTGCCGGCGGCGAAGGCGCCGCGCGGCAGAGCGAGGCCCGCCGCGGCAATGCCTGCGGAAAGCGCCGCGCCCTGCAGCAAATGGCGGCGCGTCAGTGCGTGATCGAGCTTGGTCATGAGGCAATCCTTCCAGGCATGTTCTTGAGGTCCTGATCTCGTGGGAGGCGCTCCGTCAGGCGGCCGTGGGAAGCTCGACGCCCAGCTCCGTCAGGAGATCGCGACGCAGCCGCTCGCGCTCGACCTCGGCGCCGACCTCGTAGGAGGCGAAGATACGCCCGGCCTTCATCACGAGGATGCGGTCGGCCAGCGTGATCGCCTCGTCCACGTCGTGCGTGACCAGGAGGACGCCGGGGCGGTGACGGGCGACCAGCTCCTTGATCAGGAGATGCATCTTGATGCGGGTCAGCGCGTCGAGCGCGGCGAAGGGTTCGTCGAGAAGCAGCAGTTCCGGCTCGCGCACCAGTGCCCGGGCCAACGCCACGCGTTGCGCCTGCCCGCCGGAAAGGTTGCGCGGCCAGTCGTTCTCGCGGCCAACAAGGCCCACTTCCGACAGCGCCGCCGCCGCAAGCCGCTGCCCTTCCGGGCCTTCCATGCCGAGCGCCACATTGGCGTGCAGCGGCGCCCAGGGCAGGAGCCGGGGCTCCTGGAAGACCACGGCCGGGCGCAGGGGCCCTTCGATCCGGCCCGCATCCGCGAGGTCGAGCCGGGCGAGCGCCCTGAGCAGCGTGGTCTTGCCGCAACCGCTCTGGCCAAGGAGGGCGACGAACTCGCCGCGATCGATGCGGAGGTCGAGCCGGTCGATGACGACCCGGCCGCCATACTGGCGCTTCAGCCCGTGCACGGCGACGGCGGGGCCGATGGGCGTGCCGGAAACCCGGGGAACGGTGGCGACGGACATCAGCGCGATCCCTTCGCGAAGTTCGGGTGCCAGGCGAGCAGGCTGTGTTCCAGAAGGCGGGCCAGCCCGTCCGCGCCGACGCCGATTAGGGCATAGATCACGATGGTAAGGACGATGACGTCGGTCTGCAGGAACTCGCGGGCATCCATGGCGAGGAAGCCGATGCCTTTTGTGGTGGCGAGCGTTTCAGCGATCACCAGCGCCAGCCAGGCGACCGCCAGCGCGTAGCGCACCCCGTTGAGGATGGAGGGCATCGCGCCCGGCAGGATGATGCGGCGGATCTGCTCGCGGTTGCTCAGGCCGATCACGCGGCCGAGTTCAAGGAGCTTCGGATCGACCTGCCGGATGCCGAGCACGGTGTTGATGTAGATCGGGAACATCACGGCGAGCGAAACCAGGAAGACCTTCGCCGTCTCGTCCACGCCGAACCACACGATCACCATGGGCAGGAGAGCGAGGAAGGGGATGGCGCGGACCATCTGGATCGGCCGGTCGAGCAGCGCTTCCGCCAGCCGCGAAAAGCCGATGAGGACACCGAGCGAAAAGCCGATGCCGCCGCCGATGAGGAGGCCCGCCGCGGCGCGGAGCAGGCTGACGCCGAGGTCGCTCAGGAGCCGGCCCTGCTGGATCAGGTTCCAGGCGGTCAGGACGACGCTGCTGGGCGCCGGCAGGACCTGCGCAGCGACCAGACCGGCGCGCGACAGCGCCTCCCAGAGGACAACGGCCACGACCGGAACGATCCAGGAGATCAGGAAGAATCGGCCGGATTTCAGCTCAAGGAGAGAGGAGCGGGGAGAGCGGGGTTTCGCCGCCTCCAGCGCTGGCGAGCCTGTTTGGACAAGATCGATCGACATGGCTGGGATCCTGTTTCTGAATGAATTCGGAACCACGGTAGAAACCGCGTTGGGGTGCTGACGCGGGCGCCGGCTTTCACGCCCGTCACGCTGTCCGGGCACGTTCCGGCGACGAGCCGGCTTCGGGCGCAGTCGCTCGCGCTGACCGCCGGGGGAGGCTGCTCCTGAAGCACCAGACCGGTCTTCGATGACCCGGACATCGCATGACTTGCTCCTTCGATCGGGATGCGGAGACCTTAAGGCAGGCCCGCAAGGAGGAGAAAGAACAATACACTGTGTTTATAGACAATACGGGAATAAAGTCCCTCGGGCAAGCCGGTGGGAGAGATCGTGCTGCCCCTGAATGGAAGAAGCCCGCACGAGGCGGGCTTCCGGAGGGTCGTCGGCGGTCGGTTTAGCCGATGGCCATCAGGCTGGCATTGCCGCCGGCGGCCGCCGTGTTGATGGAAGTCGAGACCTCCTCAACCAGCCAGTTCAGCGCATAAGGCTCGGGCTTGCCGGCGATCTCCGCCGGGGATGCCGCCTGCACCAGAACCAGCGGCCCCGGCAATTTCGCGATCAGCGTGGCCACGGCGCGGATGCGCTCGCCATGGCCTTCCACCAGTGCGCCGGCATAGGGGCCGTCGCTCGCCCAGTCGCTCGACCATGTGAGCCGCGCCGCGACGCTGCGCGGCAGGTCCGTGAGGCCCTCCTGCAAGCCGGAGCCGGCGTCCACCACGACGCGGTTGCCGGTGGCGAGCGCCGCGGCAAGCTGGCTGTAGAGCCCCGCCGGCGTCTGCGGCGCGAGCAGGATCCGGCCGCGCGGATGCAGGTGATAAAGGTTGCGCTCGCCCACCGGGCCCGGCAGTTCGGCGCCGAAGCCGAGGGGGGAGACGGCCCCGGTCTGGCGGGCTCGCTCGGCTTCAACCCTGGCGCCCCGCGCCTCCAGCCATGCCGCGAAATCGCCGAGCGCCACGCCGGGATGGCTACCCGAAGCATCGACCGGGCGGGGCGGGTCGGCGACGAGGCGGCCGAGATAAAGCGGGCCGCCGGCTTTCGGGCCCGTGCCGGAAAGGCCCCGTCCGCCGAAGGGCTGCACGCCGACCACGGCCCCGATGACGTTGCGGTTGACGTAGAGATTGCCCGCCCGCACGCGGCTGGTGACATGGGCGATCGTGTCGTCCAGCCGGGTATGCAGGCCGAAGGTCAGGCCGTAGCCGGTGGCGTTGATGTCGTCGATCAGCCGGTCGAGCTTTTCGCGGCGATAGCGGATCACATGCAGCACCGGGCCGAACACCTCGCGCTGGAGATCGGCGAGGCTCATGAGTTCGATGATGGTCGGCGGCACGAAGGTGCCTGCCCCGGTTTCCGGTGGCAAGGCGATCTGCTCCACCTTGCGGCCGAGCGCCCGCATCGCGTCGATATGCTTCTCCAGCCCGGCCTTCGCCTCTTCGGTGATGACGGGGCCGATATCGACGCTGAGCCGGTCCGTGCGCCCGATGCCGAGCTCGTGCAGCGCGCCCTTCAGCATGGCGAGGATTCGATCGGCGGCTTCCTCCTGCAGGCACAGCACGCGGAGAGCCGAACAACGCTGGCCGGCGCTGTCGAAAGCGGAGGCGATGACATCGCCCACGACCTGCTCGGCAAGCGCGGAGGAATCCACGATCATCGCGTTCTGCCCGCCGGTTTCGGCGATCAGCGGGATCGGCTTGCCCCCGGGCGGGAGACGGTCGGCAAGCTGCGCCTGGATCAGTCGCGCCACGTCCGTCGATCCGGTGAACATGACACCGGCCGTTTCCGGCGCGCCCACCAGCGCGGCGCCGATCGGACCGTCCCCGGGCACGAACTGCAACACCTCGCGGGGGATGCCTGCCTCATGCAGGATCCGCACGCCTTCGGCGGCGATCAGCGGCGTTTCTTCCGCGGGCTTGGCGAGTACCGGGTTGCCGGCGGCGAGCGGCGCCGCGACCTGGCCGGTGAAGATCGCCAGCGGGAAATTCCATGGGCTGATGCAGACGACCGGCCCGAGCGCGCGGTCGGCCGCTTGCAGCGTGCGCCGGGTCTCGCTGGCGTAATAACGCAGGAAGTCGATCGCCTCGCGCGCTTCGGCGATGGCGTTGGGCAGGGACTTGCCGGCCTCGCGGCAGATGAGCCCGAGCAGGATCGGCATGCGGTCCTGCATGAGGTCGGCCGCGCGCTCCAGCATCGCCGCGCGGTCAGCCGGCCCAATTGCCGCCCAGCCCCCTGCGGCGGAAGCCGCGCGCCGGACCGCGTCGCGCGCTTCGTCTTCGGACGCTTCCACCACGTGGCCCACCACGTCGGCACGGTCTCCGGGGTTGAGCACCGGACGGGCAGAACCGGTTCCGCCGAAGCCCGGCGCGGCCGACCAGTCCCGCGCCGCGCTCTGCCGCAACGCGTCGGAAAGGGCCGCAAGTTCCGTCTCGCTGGCGAGATCGAGCCCGGCGGAGTTTCGGCGCACCTCGCCGTAAAGATCGGCCGGCAGGGCGATGGCCTCGTGCGGCGCGCCCATCACCGGCATGGCGCGCACCGCGTCCGCCGGATCGGCGACGAGTTCGTCCAGCGTGATGGCGGGATCGGCGATACGGTTCACGAAGGAGGAATTGGCGCCGTTCTCCAGCAGGCGGCGAACGAGATAAGCAAGCAGCGTCTCGTGCGTGCCCACGGGGGCGTAGATGCGGCAGGGACGGTTCAGCTTCGCCGGCCCGACCACCTCGTCGTAAAGCGGCTCGCCCATGCCGTGCAGGCACTGGAATTCATAGAGGCCGACGCGGAAATCCGGCCCGGCGAGATGGTAGATGGTGGCGAGCGTCTGCGCGTTGTGGGTCGCGAATTGCGGGAAGACGGCATCGGTCGCCGCCAGGAGCTTCTTCGCGCAGGCGACGTAGGAAACGTCGGTGTGGATCTTGCGGGTATAGACGGGAAAGCCGTCCTGCCCGTCCATCTGCGCCCGCTTGATCTCCGCGTCCCAGTAGGCGCCCTTGACCAACCGCACCATGATGCGTCGGCCCGCGCGGCGCGCCAGGTCGATGATGAAGTCGAGCACGAAGGGGCAGCGCTTGCCATACGCCTGCACCACGAAGCCGAGGCCATCCCAGCCGGCAAGCCCGGGGTCGAGGCCGAGCTCCTCCAGCAGGTCGAGGCTGAGCTCCAGCCGGTCGGCCTCTTCCGCGTCGATGTTGAGGCCGATGTCGTAACCCCTGGCGATCAGCGCCAGCGCCTTCACGCGGGGCAGCAACTCGCCCATGACGCGCCCGGCCTGCGCGCGGGTATAGCGCGGATGCAGGGCCGAGAGCTTGATGGAGATGCCCGGCCCCTCATAGATGCCGCGCCCAGCGGACGCCTTGCCAATGGCGTGGATCGCCCCTTCGTAATCGCGGTAATAGCGCTCCGCGTCGGCGGCCGTCGTCGCCGCCTCGCCCAGCATGTCGTAGGAGTAGCGGAAGCCGCGCTCCTCCAGGGGCCGCGCCCGTTTCAGCGCCTCGCCGATCGTCTCGCCCGTGACGAACTGCTCGCCCATCATCCGCATGGCCATGTCGACGCCGCGCCGGATGACTGGCTCGCCGCAGCGCGCGACGAGGCGGGTGAGGGCGGCGGAAAGCGAACGGTCGTTGACGGTGCCGGTCAGCTTGCCCGTGACCACCAGGCCCCAGGTCGCGGCATTGACGAAGAGCGAGCGGCCGCCGCCGAGATGGGACTTCCAGTCGCCGTCGGCGATCTTGTCGCGGATCAGCGCATCGCGCGTCGCCGTATCCGGGATGCGGAGCAGCGCTTCGGCAAGGCACATCAGCGCCACGCCTTCTCCGCTGGACAGCGCATATTCCTGCACGAGGCCTTCGACGCCGGAGCCCTTGTGCTTGGCGCGAAGAGCCTCGATCAACCGGCGCGCGGTGCGGGCAGCCGCTTCGCGCATGGCGGGCTCAAGCGTTGCGGCTTCCACCAGCGGCGGCAGGCATTCCGGTTCGGGCCGGCGGGTTGCGGCGGTGATCGCCCGACGAAGCGAGCCCTGCTCGCGGATCGGCGGAGCGAAACCGGCAAAGACCGGCGAGGCGGCCGGAGTTTCTTCGGTGGGCGCAGAGATGGGTTCGGACATGGCGGGACCGGGGTCTGAGCGAGGCGTTCGGGCCGCGCTTCTCTTGGCTCAAATCCTAGCATCCCTGACAGCGAGCCGACGCGCTTGAAATCGGCGAGGAAACAGGTCTTCTTCCTTCTTTATGGATAGAAAGAGGGAAGAATGGCGGCGAAATCCGTTGATGCCGGAGAATTAGACGTCTTTGACCGGAAAATCGTCGATGCTCTGGTCGAGGACGGACGCATGACGATCACCGACCTCGCCCGGAAGGTCGGATTGTCGAAATCCCCCTGTCAGGTCCGGCTGAAGCGGCTGGTGGAAGATGGCTTCATCCAGGGCTTCCGCGCCACGCTGGATCCCGGCAAGTTCGGGCTGGACCACATCGCCTTCGCCGAGGTGAAGCTCAGCGACACCCGCGAGGCGGCGCTCCGGGAGTTCAACGCGGCGGTGAGCCGGATCCAGGAGGTCGAGGAATGCCACATGATCGCGGGCAATTTCGACTATCTGCTGAAGGTCCGCACCGCCGATATCCGGCGCTATCGCCACGTGCTGGGCGAGCGCATCTCCACCCTGCCGCATGTCGCGAGCACCTCCACCTTCGTGGTCATGCAGACGGTGAAGGACACCGGCATCTGAGTTCGACCCATCAAGTTGCCTGAAAGCTACTCCACTTCTGCCCGGACAAATGTCGTATCTCCCGCACTTCGTCCGTTTCGCCTTGCATTCTGCTCGCCTAGGCTCTGGTCCCAAGTTCTTTCGGCCAAGGCGACAGCGTTTCGTTCCGGCCGCCTTCCGGAGTTGCCGCATGATCCCGAAACTCAACATCGTCCCCTTCGTCAGCGTGGACAACATGATGAAGCTGGTCCTCTCCATCGGGGTGGAGCGTTTCCTGACGGAGCTGGCAGAGGTTGTGGAAGAAGATTTCCGCCGCTGGGAAAGCTTCGACAAGACGCCGCGCCTCGCCGCCCACTCGCCTGAGGGCGTGATCGAACTGATGCCGACCTCGGACGGCACGGCCTACGGCTTCAAATACGTCAACGGCCATCCCAAGAATTCGCGCACCGGCCGCCAGACGGTCGCCGCCTTCGGGGTGCTCGCCGATGTCGGCAACGGCTACCCCGTGCTCCTGACGGAAATGACGATCCTCACCGCCTTGCGCACGGCGGCGACCTCCGCCGTGGCGGCGAAGCATCTGGCGCCCAGGGGCGCGCGGACGATGGCGATCATCGGCAATGGCGCGCAGGCGGAATTCCAGGCGCTCGCGTTCAAGTCGCTGCTCGGCATAGACAAGCTCCGCCTCTACGATATCGACGCCTCGGCCAGCCAGAAGTGCCGCCGCAATCTCGCGGGCTTCGGGCTCGACGTCACGATCTGCGGCAGCGTCGAGGAAGCGGTGCAGGGCGCCGAGATCGTCACCACCGTGACGGCCGACAAGCAGTACGCGACGATCCTGACGGACAATCTCGTGGGCTCCGGCATCCACATCAACGCGGTGGGCGGCGACTGTCCGGGCAAGACCGAGCTTCACGCCGACATCCTGCGCCGCGCCGACATCTTCGTGGAATATCCGCCGCAGACCCGCATCGAGGGCGAGATCCAGCAGCTCGCGCCGGATCATCCCGTGACGGAACTCTGGCAGGTCATCACCGGCCAGATCCCCGGCCGCCGCGATCCCCGGCAGATCACGCTGTTCGATTCCGTCGGCTTCGCCACGGAGGATTTCTCCGCCCTCCGCTACGTGCATTCCAAGGTGACCGGCACGGCCTTCTTCGAGGAACTCGACATGGTGGCCGACCCGGACGAGCCGCGCGACCTTTTCGGCATGCTGCTGCGAGCGGCGGCCTGATCGAACAGCAGGGCGGCCGCGAGCCGCCCTTTTCTGTCGGGGGCGTCTGCGCTAGCCGGCCACCGCCAGATAGGCGGACACGGTGAAGACGGAGAGAATCGTCGAGATCAGCACCGTGTTGCAGGTGATGCTGGCTTCGCGATTGTAGAATTCCGCCAGCATGAAGGGGCCGGTTCCCGTCGGAAGCGCCGCGATCAGCACGGCCGTGTGCGTCAAGAGCGGCGGCAGTCCGAAGACATGAGCGGCGAGAACCCAGGTCAGAACGGGCTGGCAGATGAGCTTCAAAAACACCAGGAGGGTCGTGGTGCCGAAGTCCGATTCCGATGGCTGGCGTTCGGCGGCCAGGAACAGGCCGAGCGCCACCAGCGCGCAGGGCGACGCCGCGCCGCCCAGAAGCTTGAGGAACGTTTCCGCCGGCGCCGGGATGGTGAACCCGGCCAGCGGCACGATGGCGCCGAGCAGCGGCGAGACCAGCAGCGGGTTCTTCAGGAGCGACAGGCCGACCTTGGCGGCCAGCCGGCTCCGCCGCTTCTCCGTCTGCAGGCCGGTCTCGATCAGCACGATGGCGGCGGCGAAGAGGACGCAGACCGTGATGATGGTTGCCACAAGCGTCGGGGCGAGTGCGTCGTGCCCGAGCGCCACCAGCGCCAGCGGAAAGCCGATGAACCCGGCATTGGCATAGCCGGCGTTCAGCCCGTCGATCGCGGCATCGGCGAGATGGCGCGGACGCCGCAGCCGCACCGCGATCGTCAGCGCGAACACGATGCCGGAACCCAGCCCGAAGGCGGCGATGAAGCCGGGCTGCCAGACATCGCTCCACCGCGCATGGGCCACGATGTCGAAGAGCAGCGCCGGCAGCGCCAGCCAGACCACGAAACGGTTGATCTCGCTGGAAGCCTGCGGGCTCAGGATCTTCGTGCGTCGTGCGAGCCAGCCCGCAAAGATCAGGGCGAAGATCGGCAGCACGATGGAAAGGGTGGAGAGCATGATCGCGGGCGTTCGGGAGAGAAGGAGGAGGAAGCCCCTCCCGCATAGCGGGCGGAGGCGTTACGATCCAATGCCGATTATTCCGGCGATCCATACCTTTTCGGCATCATGATCGATATTCGCCAGATGCGCTATTTCGTGGCGCTCGCCGAGACGCTGCATTTCGGCCGCGCCGCCGAGCGTCTCAATCTCAGCCAGCCGCCGCTCAGCCGCCAGATCGCCGCGTTGGAGCGCGAGCTCGGCGTGCGGCTCGTGGAGCGCCACTCGCGGCAGGCGTCGCTGGCGGCCGCGGGCAAGCGCTTCCTGCAGGATTCCAGAGCGGTGCTCGCCTCCTTCGACGAAGCCTGTCGCAACGCGAAGCTGGCCGATGAGGGCGAACTCGGCGAACTCGCCATCGGCTTCATGATGCACGCGGCCTACGGGGCGCTGCCCGGCATCGCGCGGCGTTATATGGCGGCCTATCCCGGCGTCCGGCTGTCGTTGCGCGAGGTCATTCCGAGCCTGCTCCCGCAGCTGATCATGACCGGGCAGTTCGATGCCGGGATCACCTTCCATGGGGGCGGGAACCCGGCCCTGGAAAGCCGCTCGATCCATCGGGAGCGTCTCTGCCTCGTCGTTCCGCCCGGCCATCGGCTGGCCGACAGGGAAACGGTGCAAGCCGCCGATCTCGAAGGCGAGGCGCTGATCGCCACCCACGCCGACGTCGCGCCGATCCTGCGCAACGTCGTGGTCGATTTCTGCCGCGCCGCCGGTTTCGAACCGCTGGTGCAGCTGGAAGCGCAGCTCCAGCAGACCATCGTCCGGCTGGTCGCGGAGGGGCTCGGGATCGCGCTTGTGCCGGAAACCATGCGCAAGATCGGCTTTGCCGACGTCGTCTTCCGCGACCTGGAGGATGCGCCAGTGGTGGAGCACGTGATCGCCTGGCGGCGCGGCAATCTCAATCCGGCGCTGAAGCCGTTTCTCCGCACCGCCGGGATCTTCGTCGAGGAATGAGGAAGGGACGGGGCGGCGCGCTCGCCCCGCCTCGTCCCCTCCTGCCCTCAACGTCCGGCCGCGGTGCGGATCAGCGCCGCCATCAGGGTCGCCGCGACCGGGTCTTCGCCGGGCGCGGATTCCGTCAGCCGGAAGGTGCTGGCGACGAGCTTGCCGCGTCCGAAGGGCCGCTCGCCGATCGTCACGGCGGGCTTGTGGATCCATCCGACCACGACGCCCGCATGGACGCGGCTTTCATATTCCCAGGGCTGGAAGCCGGTCAGCACATGGCGTGGCGCGACATTGTTGAAGGCGAGATCCAGCAGCGGGCCGCCCGGCAGGTCGGCGAAGGCGCCGGTCCGCTTCAGCCACGAGAAGGACGAGATCCAGTCGCCGCGCCACATCGTGCCGTGCCGCTCGGCAAGGCCGAGACCGGGAAAATAATGATGGTTGGCGACGGGAATGCCGGGCCTTCCATCGACGATCGGCATGAAGGGCTGCTCGCGCGGCGGTTCGTCGGCGCGGAGGTTGCCGCGAGCCCGGCCATGCCCGTCGGCCAGCACCAGCATGCGGCCGCCGAGGCGGATCGCGTCGACATCGTCGGCGTCGACGCCGCGCGCCACCACCACGTCGGCTTCGCCCGGCTTGGCAAGCCTGTAGCCGAGAGCCCCGAGATAGGCGGCGAGTTCGGGATCTCGACAGGCGAGGGTGAGGGACGGGGGCTCCGGCGCCCGCGCGAGCAGGGCAAGGTCGCCGGCATGGGTCGCCAGCACCGATCCATCGGAGGCCACGAGGTCGAGCCGCAGCGTCGCATTGACCGAGGCGTCGAGCGTCGGCGCACCGATCGTGACGGCGAGCGGCGCGGAGGTGGCAAGCGGCGCGACGGCCGGCGCCTGGACCTCGCCCGCGCGTCCGGCCAGCGACCAGCGCAGGCTTAAGCCCTCAGGCACATGCCGCCCGCCCGCCGCGATCACGATCTGGAGGTCGATCGTCTCGCCGGTCCAGAATGCATGGCGCTCCAGCTTCGGCACCAGCACGATGTCGGTATTCACCTCGGCGAAGCGCTCGTGAAAGACGCGCGGATTGCGCTTCAGGTCGAGCAGGCCGTTCGCCTCCCAGTGCACGTCGGTAAACTCGGTGATGACGTAGCCGACGATCGACGGGTGCGAGCGCATCGAGCCGATCTCGTACTGGAGATTGCGGAACTGGTGCCACTGCACCGCCTCGATGAAGCGGTCGAAGGTGCCGAAGACGCGGTCGAGGCGCAGCATGTCGAAGCGGTTGCGGATCGCGTGGGGGTAGGCCGCGCCGTCGCCCCAGAAGGGACCGCTTTCCATCCAGAAGGGCTCGCTGCCGTCCGGTTCGGTCAACTTGGCCGGATCGGGCAGGCCCCAGACGCCGAACTCGGAAACGATCAGCGGTTCCTCGCCGGTGCGGGTGCCGTCGCCATGCGGCGTGAAGGTCCAGTCCGCGCCGCCGGCGAACTCCTCCGTCAGCCGCTCCCACTCCGCCGGCCTTTCCGGGAAGGCGCGGTAATAATGGTAGTCGTTGATGTCTGTCTTCACGTGGAAGTTCGGCACGCAGGCGGAATTATCGACCACGAGCCGCGTCGGATCGAGCGCTTTCGCCCAGTCGAACGTCTCGGCGAGCCAGGCCCGGTGTTCGGGATTTTCCACCAGCCGCGTGCCCCAGTCCTCGTTGATGAGGGTCCAGGCGATGATCGAGGGATGGTTGCCGTCGCGGCGGAGAATGCCCTCGAAGGTCTCGCGCAGCCGCCGCGCGGCGTTCGGCGTCAGCTGCTCGACATTGGGGATCTCGGTCCAGACCAGCATGCCCAGCCGGTCGGCCACCTCGTAGTAACGCGGATCCGGCACCTTGATGTGGCAGCGCAGGCAGTTGAGCCCGAGCTCCTTCGCCTTGTGGAGCTGGTCTTCCAGAAATTCCAGCGAGGGCGGCGTGCAGATGCCGTCGGGGTAATAGTCCTGATCGAGCGCACCCCGGAGATAGAGCGGCTCGCCGTTGAGGAAGAGCTTGCCCTCCCGCGCTTCGATGCGGCGGAAGCCGAAGCTTTCCTCCAGCGCGTCGATCACCTCGCCATCGCGGAGAAGCTCCAGCTGCAGCCGATAGAGGTTCGGTGCATCCGGCGACCAGGGCAGCGGCGCGTCGACATGGAACCGCGCCGCAGCCTGCTCGCCATCGGCCGTGATCTCTCCCTTCCAGGCGGATGAACCGTCCTGCCCGAGCGCACGGATCCTGATGGCACCCGAATGAGCCGCGGAAAGCCCGAGATCGACCTTCACGCCCCCGGAGAGATCGGCGTGGATACGGCAATGCGCGAGATGCGGCGTGGAGCGGGCAAGCAGGCTGACAGACTGCCAGATGCCGCCGAGCGGGCCGTACCAGCTCTGCTTGCCATGCGGGATTTCCGGAAAGGGGAAGTCCGGGAAGCGGTCCGCCTCGCTGGTGGGCAGGGTGACCGTGACCTCGATCTGGTTTTCGGGGCGCAGGCAATCCGGCGGCAGGACGAATTCGAAGGGGAGATAGCCGCCCTCGTGCCGACCGATCTCGGTGCCGTTCACGCGCACGATGCAGAAATAGTTCACCGCGCCAAAGCGGAGCCACACCTCCCGGCCAGCCCAATCGGCGGGCAGCAGGAAGGTCCGGCGATAGTCGGCCGTGCCGGAGCTCTCGCGGAGGTCGTCGAAGGCCGCCTGCCAAGGGCCGGGCACCGTCGTCGTCCGCCAGCCGTCCCGGCTTTCGTGGCGAAACTCCCAGGTGCCGTCGAGGGACAGGCTGGGCCGCACCTCTGCTGTGGTGGTCATGAATGCCTCCCTGATTGTCTTGTTATGTCAGTCGCGATGCGGTCGGAGCGCCCGGCCTTCTTGTGTGGGCCATCTCGTGTGGACCTTCATATGTCGGTCCTCATGGGTCGGGGCCGACCGTGAAGGGCAGCACGCGGGCGCGCGCGGCGTGCAGCAGCTTCTCCATGGCGCCGGCAGCCTGCTGCGGCTCACGCCGGGAGATCGCCGTCCACACCGCCTCGTGCAGGTCTAGATCGGCGATGGGCTGCGTGCTTTCGCGCTGGATCAGCCGCGAGGACACGCGGAGTGCCGATTTCAGCGCCGTGCCGATGGTGACGAAGAGCCCATTATGCGAGGCGTTGATCACCGCGAGGTGGAATTCGAGATCCGCCTGCGACGCCGCTTCCGGCGAACCGTCCGGCCCGTAACTGGAGGCGAGCGCCTGGAAATGATGCTCGATCAGCCCGTAATCCTCGGCCGTGCCCTCGCGGGCGGCAAGAAAGGAGGCGCGGGGCTCGAAGCAGAAGCGCATCTCGAAGATGTCCTCCACGATCTTGGAATCGAACTGCGCGTTGAGCCGCCAGGAGAGGACGTCCCGATCCAGCAGGTTCCAGTCGGCAAAGGGGAGCACGCGCGTGCCGACCTTGGGCGAAACGTCGACCAGTCGCTTGGCGGCCAGCGTCTTCACCGCCTCGCGGATCGTCGTGCGGCTCACGCCATAGAACTGGCAAAGGTCGTTTTCCACCGGCAGGAGATCGCCCGGCGTGAATTCGCCGGAGACGATGCGTGTGCCCAGATGCTGGCCGATCTGGGCCGACATCGTGCCGATGGGCGGCGTCTCGCGCTCCAGCATTCCTCTGAATTCCCTCCCAGCCCGCACGAGCGGTGCGACACTCCGGCCGCTGAACCCGTGGGGCCAACGCTCGCGCAAGGACGATTGACAAGGCCCCGCGTCGGCAACATGATAATCAGCATAAGATAATATGAAATACGGAAACGGAGCAATTCACCTTCATCGAGAGGGGAACGATCCGGGGCCGAACGACGCGGGGAACCCGCGCGAATGTGGCTGATGCCGCAGAGGAAACGTCAAGGAGGGATGAGAATGAAGACGGGATGGAAGCGTCTGGCCGGCGGCTTGGCCGCGGCTTTGATGACGGTCGGCCTCGCTGTGCCCGCGCAGGCGAAGACGCAGGTCGTCTGGTGGGATTTCCTCAGCGGCGGCGACGGCGTCCGCATGAAAGGCATGATCCAGGCCTTCGAGAAGGACAATCCCGACATCGAGATCAACGCCACCACGCTGGAGTGGGGAACGCCCTTCTATACGAAGGTGCAGACCTCGGCCGCGGTGGGGCAGGGTCCCGACATCATGACCTACCATCTGTCGCGCATGCCGCTGGGCGTCTCGACCGGCACCCTGCGTCCCTTCACAGACGACGAGCTGAAGAGCGTCGGCCTCGGCCAGAGCGACTACTTCGCATCTGACTGGGATGCCGCCCATGTCGACGGCAAGCTCTATGGCGTGCCGCTCGATATCCACTCCATCGTGCTCTACTACAACAAGGACCTGTTGAAGAAGGCGGGGCTACTCGGCGACGACGGCAAGCCCAAGGGCCTGAACGGGCTCGATAATTTCAACGCGGCGGTGAAGAAGCTGACGACCGGAAACGGCACGTACGGGCTCTCCATCCATGACGGGGCGCCGGACGGATCCTCGGCGTGGCGCATCTTCTACACCCTGCTGGCGCAGCAGGGCGGCACCTTCATGACCGACAACAAGGTGCTGGACGGCGACAATCTGGAAAAGGCGCAAAAGTCCGTCGAGACGATGGCGAACTGGGTGAAACAGGGCTGGTCGCCCGCCAATGTGAGCTACAATTCGTCGATCGCGCTCTTCACCTCCGGCAAGGCCGCCATGCACATCAACGGTGTGTGGGAAGTGCCGACCATGGTCGATCTCGCCAAGCAGAAGAAGCTCGGCTTCGACTGGGGCGTGATGCAGATCCCGGTCATCTTCGACCATGCCGCGACCTGGGCCGATTCGCATTCCTTCGCGGTGCCGAACCGCAAGGGCAACGAGGTCTCGGCGGAAAAGATGAAGGCCGTGATGACGATCATCTCCTGGATGAACCATCACAGCATCATGTGGGCCAATGCCGGCCACATCCCGGCCTTTAAGGCGGTGACGGAATCGGCCGACTTCAAGAACATGAAGCCGAATTCCGACTACGCTTCGCTGGCGGAGACGGCGGTGTTCGACCCGAAATCCGGCATCACGGGCGTCGCTTCGCCCGCCTACGACACGGCCACCAACTTCCTCGAGCCCGCCATCAACGGGCAGATGGATGCGGCCAGCGCCGTCGAGCAGATGCGCGACGAACTCCAGAACGACCTGCAGTAGACCGAAGCCACCGCGACCGGCCGCCTCGTCGGCCGGTTGCGCCCTGCTCCCCGGAAGCCACGCTGCGAGCGGAACCATGTTCAAACGCCGTCAGATCCTGCCAGCTCTGGTCCTCGTCGGTCCGTTCGTGATCGCCTATCTCGTCCTCTTCATCTATCCCAGCTTGAAGATGCTCGAGCTGAGCTTCACCAACGCGCCGCTGGTCGGCGAGGGCAAGTGGGTGGGCTGGGCCAATTATTCCCGCCTTTTCCGCGACAGCCTGTTCAAGGGCTCCGTGGTCCACACGATCTATTTCGTGGTTCTCACCGTCATTCCGACGACGCTGCTCGGGCTCGTGATCGCGATCCTCGTCGGGCGGCTGAAGGGCTGGCTGCAGAGCCTCGTGCTCGCGGCGTTCTTCCTGCCCTACGTGCTGCCCGTCACCGTCGTCTTCCGCATCTGGGAATGGGTTCTGGATTCCCAGTTCGGCATCGCGCAGCCGGCGTTCCGGCTTCTTTTCGGCCATTCCATTTCCGTGTGGCAGGATCCGGTCTGGGCCATGCCTTCGGTCGCCTTCATCACGATCTGGTGGACCAACGGCTTCAACGTGCTGCTCTTCATCGCGGGGCTGCGGAACATCTCGCAGGACGTCTATGACGCGGCCGAGCTTGACGGCGCCGGCGGGTGGACACGCTTCCGGTTCATCACCTGGCCGCTGATCTGGCCGGTCACCGCCCTGGTGCTGACGATCCAGCTGATCCTGCAGCTCAAGATCTTCGACCAGATCTACCTGATGACGGTCGGCGGCCCGTTCAACTCCACGCAGGTCGTGGTGCAGTACATCTACAAGCAGGCCTTCCAGACCAATCACGGCGGCTACGGCTCGACGATCGCGGTCGCCCTCTTCGTCACCATCGCGGCGCTCTCGGTGCTGCAATACCAAGTCCTGCGCACGCGATCCGAATGAGAAACCGTCTGAACCTCGGGGGTGCGCTCATCACCCTCGTCACCATCATCGCCGCGATCCTGTGGTTCTTCCCGCTCTACTGGTCGGTGATCACCTCGCTGAAGCCGGAATACGAGGTCGTCGAGCCGACGATCCGGCTGATCCCGCGGCACTGGACGCTGGACGCCTATGTCTACGTCTTCGAGAACACGCCGATCCTGCGCTGGTACCTGAACTCCACGGTGACCTCGGCGGCGATTACGATCCTCGTGCTGATCATGAGCGCCGGCTGTGCCTACGCGCTGTCGCAGCTCCGCTTTCCCGGACGCCGGCTGATCTACGGCATGATCCTCGTGAGCTTCATGGTGCCGATCCAGGCGCTGATCATCACCCACTTCGTGCTGATGAACGATTTCGGGCTGATCAATACGTGGCTCGGTGTGATCCTGCCGCAGCTGATCGTCCCGGTCGCGGTGATCGTCTACAAGCAGTTCTTCGATTCCATCCCGCGGGAATACCGGGAATCGGCGCTTCTCGACGGGGCCAACGAGTTCCAGATCTTCGGCCGGCTCTATGTGCCGATGAACTGGGGCGTCACCACCGCGCTCGCGATCATCACCTTCATCGCCGCCTGGAACAATTTCCTCTGGCCGTTCCTGGTGACGAACTCCAACGCCAGCATGACCGTCACGGTCGGCATCACCCAGATCCACGAGAATTTCGGCGTGCAATATGCACGCAATCTCGCCGGCGCGGTGATCGCCGCCTCGCCCGTGGCGGTCGCCTATCTCGTGTTCCAGCGGCGCGTGACCGACGCGATCATGCTTTCCGCCGGCATCAAGGGATAGGCCGGAAACCTCCGCGATCCCGAACATCCTCCCAGCATCGATACAGACAGGACCCCCACAAATGGCCCGCGCCCAAATCATCGTCGATCGCGACTTCGTTCTGGCCGACCTCGACCGCCGCGTCTTCGGCACCTTCGTCGAGCATCTCGGCCGCTGCGTTTATGGCGGCATCTACGAGCCCGGCCATCCGACCGCCGACGAGAACGGCTTTCGCGGCGACGTGATGGAGCTGACGAAGGAACTGGGCGCCACCATCGTCCGCTATCCCGGCGGCAACTTCATGTCGGGCTACAACTGGGAGGACGCGGTCGGCCCGGCGGAAAACCGTCCCAAGAAGCTCGACCTTGCCTGGTTCTCCACCGAGACGAACCAGTTCGGCACCAACGAATTCATGGACTGGTGCCGCAAGACCGAAATCGAGCCGATGCTGGGCGTGAATCTCGGCACGCGCGGCGCCGACGAAGCGCGCGAGTTCCTCGAATATTGCAACCATCCCGGCGGCAGCCACTTCGCCGAGATGCGCAAGTCGCACGGCTACGACGAACCGCACGACGTCAAGTTCTGGTGCCTCGGCAACGAGATGGACGGGCCGTGGCAGATTTGCCAGAAGACGGCGGAGGAATATGGCCGCGTGGCGCTGGAAACGGCGAAGGTCATGCGCTGGCTCGACCCGACGCTGACGCTGTCGGCCTGCGGCTCCTCGCACCGGCAGATGCCGACCTACGGCTCATGGGAATACGAGGTGCTCGACCATTGCTACGAGCAGGTCGACTTCATTTCGCTGCACACCTATTTCGCCAACAAGGCCGACGACATCGAAGACTATTTCGGCGTCATCGACCAGATGGATTCCTTCATCAAGGAAGTCGTGGCGATCTGCGACGCCGTCGGGGCCAAGAAGCGGGCCAGCAAGCGCATCATGCTGAGTTTCGACGAGTGGAACGTCTGGTACAAGGCCCACACGATCGAGCACATGCGCAAGCCCGGCTGGCCCGAAGCGCCGGCACTCCTGGAAGAGATCTACAATGTGGAGGACGCGCTGGTCGTCGGCGGCGCGCTGATCACGTTGATCAACAATGCCGACCGCGTGAAGACCGCTTGCATCGCGCAGCTCGTCAACGTCATCGGCCCGATCATGACGGAAACCGGCGGTCCGGCGTGGCGGCAGACGATCTTCCACCCCTTCGCGCTCTCTTCCCGTTACGGCCATGGCCGGGTGATGCGGACGGAGGTTCGCACGCCCAACTTCTCCACCAAGACCGTGCCGGAGGCGCCGCTTCTGGTGGCCGCCGTGGTCGACGACCCCACGACCGGCCGCAACACCGTCTTCGCGCTGAACCGCAGCGTCTCGGAATCGCTGGATCTGGAGGTCGAGCTTCGCGGCCTCGGCACCGGGCGCCGGCTGGTGGAAGCATGCGAACTCCACAACGCCAACCTGAAGGCGACCAACACCAAGGCCGCGCCGAACAATGTGGTGCCGCAACAAAACCGCGACGTTTCGGTGGAAGGGGAGCGCTTGCGGGTGAAGCTGAAGCCGCTCTCGTGGAACGTCATCGTGACGGAGGCCGAGCCCGTGTCCCTCGTGCCCGGCGCCGATGCGCGGCTGGAGACCGGCACCGCGCCGGAACCGCGGCCGCAAGCGACCTGACCGCAGAGGAGCAAGCCTCCCGCCGATTTATCCCGGTGAGAGGCTCTGGTTCAGCCGTTCAGCGCGTTCTTTCCACTCGACGCATAATCTCGGCGCATCACCTCAACGCATGACCGGCATGGAGAATTCCGCGCCGTCCTTGATGCCGGAGGGCCAGCGCGAGGTGATGGTCTTGGTGCGGGTCCAGAACTTCACCGAGTCCGGGCCGTGGTGGTTGAGGTCGCCGAAGACGGAACGCTTCCAGCCGCCGAAGGAATGGTAGGCCAGCGGCGTCGGGATCGGCACGTTGATGCCGATCATCCCGACCTGGACGCGGGAGGCGAAGTCGCGGGCCGCATCGCCGTCCTGCGTGAAGATCGCCACGCCGTTCCCGTATTCGTGGTCGTTGGCCAGCTTCAGAGCCTGTTCGTAGCTGTCGCTGCGAACGACCGAGAGCACCGGCCCGAAGATTTCCGTGCGGTAGATGTCCATGTCCGCGCCGACATGGTCGAAGAGGCAGGGGCCGACATAGAAGCCCTCTTCGTAGCCCTGCAGTGTGAAGCCGCGACCGTCGACGACGAGCTTGGCGCCTTCCTGCACGCCGCGATCGACCAGCGACAGGATCTTCTCCTGCGCGGCGCGGGTGACCACCGGACCGTAATCGGCGTTCTCGTCGGTGTAGGGGCCGACCCGCAGCCGTTCCACGCGCGGCACCAGTGCCTCGACCAGACGGTCGGCCGTTTCCGCGCCCACTGGTACGGCGACGGAGATCGCCATGCAGCGCTCGCCGGCCGAGCCGTAGCCCGCGCCGATCAGCGCGTCCGCCGCCTTTTCCATGTCCGCGTCGGGCATGATGATGGCGTGGTTCTTGGCACCCCCGAAAGCGTGGACGCGCTTTCCGTGCGCGGCGGCGGTCGCATAGACGTAGGCCGCGATGGGCGTGGAGCCGACGAACGAGATGCCGCCGATCGCCGGATGGGCGAGGATGCGATCCACCGTCTCCTTGTCGCCGTTGACGACGTTGAGGATGCCGGCCGGCAGGCCCGCCTCGATCATCAGTTCGGCAAGCCGGATGGGCACGGATGGATCACGCTCGGACGGCTTCAGGATGAAGGCGTTGCCGCAGGCGATCGCCGGGGCGAACATCCACATCGGGATCATGGCCGGGAAGTTGAACGGCGTGATGCCCGCGCCGATCCCGACCGGCTGGCGGATGGAATGCATGTCGATGCCGGGGCCGGCGCCCTCGGTGAACTCACCTTTCTGGAGGTGGGGGATGCCGATGGCGAACTCCGCCACTTCCAGCCCGCGCAGGATGTCGCCCTTGGAATCCTCGACCGTCTTGCCGTGCTCGCGCGACAGCATCTCGGCCAGTTCGTCCATATGGCGGTTCAGGAGTTCCACGTAGCGCATGAAGACGCGGGCGCGGCGCTGCGGGTTGGTCGCGGCCCATGCCGGCTGAGCCTTCGCGGCGGCATCGACGGCGGCCTGCAATTCGTCGGCGGACGCGAGCGCCACCTGCGCCTGCACTTCGCCGGTCGCCGGGTTGAAGACGTCGGCGGTGCGCCCGCTCTTTCCCGGCACATGCTGCCCGTTGATGAAATGACCGATGGCATGCATGGCGTTCTCCCGCATTTCTTTGTCCGCTTGATATGCCTCCCTTTATCTGCGCACAGCAACGCCATTGATTGCGGTTCCGATGTGCGGAAAACGAAGGGGCGTCGATGGACTGGGAACGGGCGCGGATCTTTCTGGCGGTGGCGCGGACGGGTCAGATCCTGGGCGCGGCGCGGCGTCTCGGCCTCAACCATGCGACGGTCAGCCGGCAGCTCACCGCGCTGGAAGCGGAGCTGAACGCGCGGCTCGTCGATCGTCAGACCACCGGCTGCACGCTGACGCCGGCCGGCGAGATCCTGCTGGTCGCGGCGGAAAAGGCGGAATCGGAGTTCCTCAAGGCATCCTCGGCGCTTTCCGGCGTCAACGAGGCGCTTTCCGGCATCGTGCGCGTCGGCGCCCCCGACGGCTTGGGCAATTACGTGCTGGCGGAAACGCTGGGTGAACTCGCCGAACGTCACCCCGATCTCGTCATCCAGCTGGTGCCGCTGCCGCGTACCTTCTCGCTGTCGCGGCGCGAGGCCGATATCGCCGTGACGCTGGATCGCCCGGCGCAGGGCCGGCTGATCGTCAAGAAGCTGACGGACTACACGCTGGGGGTCTATGCCTCCCGCGATTACCTCGCCCGCACCGGCCCGATCGGGACGGAAGCCGATCTCGCGGGGAGGCTCTTCGTCACCCATGTGGAGGATATCGCCTACAGCCCCGCGCTGGATTACGCGGCGGCGCTGGGGCGGCTGATGCAGCGGCGCTTCGAGTGCGGCAGCGTGACCGGCCAGACGGAGGCGATCCGCGCCGGGCGCGGCGTCGGCATCCTGCACGACTACATCGCCCGCCAGTCGCCGGAGCTCACGCGCGTGCTGCCGGATCTCCGCTTCAGCCGGACCTACTGGCTCCTGTCCCACCCCGATACGCACGAGACGCGCCGGGTGGCGGAAGTGCATGCCCACATCGTGCGCGCCGTGCAGCGGCGCCGGGGCGCTTTCGTGCTGGGCGGCGAGGCGACGACAGCGCCGGCGGGTTGAACTTGGCTCGGCTCTAGGAAAGGATCGCTTTATCGCGGGCGCTCTCCGCGACGCGGCGGGGGACCACCATGGAACTTGCACCCAACACCTTCAAGCGCGCGATCCTCGCGGGCCGGCAGCAGATCGGCTGCTGGTGCACGCTTTCGACCTCCACCTCGGTGGAAGTGGTGGCGGGTTCCGGCTTCGACTGGTTGTTGCTGGATACCGAGCATTCGCCGGCCGATGTCCTGAGCGTACTGCCGATGCTGCAGGCGCTTTCCGGCTATCCCGTCGCGCCGGTGGTGCGGCCCGTCGGCAACGACCCCGTGCTGATCAAGCGCTATCTCGATTTCGGCGTCCAGACATTGCTGATCCCCTATGTCCAGAACGCGGCGGAGGCACGGGCCGCCGCCGAGGCGGTGGCCTATCCGCCGGCGGGAATCCGTGACGTCTCATCGCTGACGCGCGCGACTCGCTACGGCCGCCTGCCGGACTATTTCGCCCGCGCGCGGCAGGAGATCTGCCTGCTGGTCCAGGTGGAAAGCCTGCAGGCCGTGGACCAGATCGAGGCGATCGCCGCCGTGGAGGGCGTGGACGGCATCTTTATCGGTCCGGCCGATCTCGCCGCCAGCATGGGCCACAACGGCAATCTCGGGCATCCTGACGTGCGCGCCGCTGTCGGCGAAGCCATCCGCCGCATCCGCGCCTGCGGCAAGCCGGCGGGCATCCTGACCGGCGACCCCGCCTTTGCCCAGCACTGCATCGAACTCGGTACCGTCTTCACCGCTGTCGGTATCGACATGGGCCTGCTCGCCAATGCCGCCGACGCGCTGGCGCGAAAGTTCGGACGCGGCTCAGCCGGCGAGGGCTGAGGCGAGCGCGCGGCCGATCTCGGCGATGGCCGCATTACGGTCGTCGAAGGAGGCTTCCGTTTCCGTGATGTAGACGGCCGCGATGACCGGTTTGCGGTTCGGCGGCCAGGCTATCGCGACGTCGGCCATGGCGCCGTGGTCGCCGCCGCCGGTCTTGTCTCCGACGCGCCAATCCTTGGGCAGGCCCGCGCGGAGCTTCGCGCCGCCGGTCTCATTGGCCACCATCCATGCCGCCAGCTGTTCGCGCGAGCGCCCGCTCAGGGTTGGGCCGAGCAGCAAGGCACCCAGATCGGCCACCATGGCTTCGGGGCTCGTCGTGTCGCGGGGATCGCCGGGGGTGGCTTCGTTCAGCGCCGTCTCGCGGCGATCCAGCCGGGTGACCTCGTCGCCGAGCGAGCGGGCGAAGCGGGTGACGGCCTCCGGGCCGCCGATGCTGTCGAGAATGAGGTTGCCGGCCGTATTGTCGCTCTGCGTCAGCGCGGCCGCGCTGATCTCGGCCAGCGTCATGCCGTCGCCGACGTGATGCTGGGTAACCGGCGAATAGGTCACGACATCCGCTTTCCCGAAGCGGATGCGACGGGCGGGATCCTCATCACCGGCATCGACCTTGGCGAGCACCGCCCCGGCGGCGAGCAGCTTGAAGGTGCTGCAGAGCGGAAAGCGCTCCGCCGCGCGGTGCTTCCACGCGCGGCGGGTCTCCGTATCCAGTATCGCAACGCCGAGCCGGGCCTGGAGCCGCTTCTCGATAGAGGCGAAGCTCGCGGCAAGAGCATCCCTTTGCGCGGCACGAGCGAGGCCGGAGCGGCCGAGCACTCCGCCCGCCAGGGCCGAGCCGGCGAAAACGGCAAAGCCACGGCGCGTCAGCGTGAGAGGCATGGCTGCTCCAGTGGGCTGGCCGGGCTCAGCCGGTTGCGGAAAGCGCGCGGTCGATCGATTCCCGCAGCTCCGGCGCATCCGGCGTCACGTCGGGGGCGAACCGGCCGACCACCGCGCCATCGCGGCCGATCAGGAACTTCTCGAAATTCCAGAGAACGTCAGAGGGGCCGCCGTCGACGAGCCCGCGTTCCTCCAGCCGGGCGCGCATCGTGCCCGGGCCGGCGGCCTCCGGCGCAGCCTCCGTCAACGCGCGGTACAGCGGATGCATGTCCTCGCCCTTGACGCTGACCTTGGAGAACAGCGGGAAGCTGACATCGTAGTTCATCGAGCAGAAGCTGGCGATCTCCTCGTCGGTGCCCGGCTCCTGTCCCTTGAAGTTGTTGGCGGGAAAGCCGAGCACTTCCAGCCCCGCGCCGTGCTTCTCGCGGTAGAGCGCTTCCAGCGCCTCGTATTGCGGCGTCAGCCCGCACTTGGAGGCGGTGTTGACGACCAGCAGCACCTTGCCCGCGTAATCCGCGAGCGAGGTCTCGCTTCCGTCGATGCGTGTGAGCGGGATCGTATCGAGTTTCGCCGAGGTCATGGACTGGTCCTTGTTTCGTAAGCCAGCCTTCACAGAACCGCCGCTCGAATGCAACGGCAACGGGATGGGCTGTCTGCAGATGCCGATATGCGACGATCAGAACGCGACCATGTCAGTTCGGGTCAGCGTCACGTGTCCCTTCGGCCCCGGCGCGTTCGCCAGGTGCCAGGCGGTATATTGCTCGCCGTAGGGGGTCGCCGAGGAGGCGCCGTCCACTGGCACGACCACCTCGAACCCGCGCATCGCAGCCTCCGAGGAGGTGGCGAGGACCGCACCTTCCGCCGCCGTCCCCACCGTGACGATCGTCTTGATGCCCTTGTCCTTCAGGATCTTCTCAAGATCGGTCTTCAGGAACTTGTCGGCGCTGGCGGTGACGACCGGATCGCCCTTCTCCGGCGCCAGCTCTTTCACCACGTCGGCCGGCTTGGCGCCGGGCACGAGCGTATAGATCACCGGCACATGCGCCGCCCTCGCCTTCGCCAGGAGCTCGGAGACGGGCTTCACGGAATCCACGCAGCGCGGGCGTTCGTTGCAGCGCTGTTGCACCATGTCGAGGATGACGAGAGCCGTGGTCGCGGGATCCGCCTTGACGGATTGCAGCACCGGCGGAGGCGGCACGGCGACGCTCTTCCATTCGTCGACGATCGTGGCGGCCGAGGCGGCTCCGGCCAGAAGCGGGGAAAGGCAAAGCCCGGCGAGGCAGAGAGTTCGGATGGGACGCATGGCAGCTCCTTCACGCGACGTGTCGGAGACGATCTAGGCCGCCGGCCGGCCGGGTAAACGTTAAACTTCGTTAAGGTCGAACGCGGCGGGATGGATCGCCCCGCCGCGTTCGCCCGCCTGCGCCCGGCCGCCCGGTTCTCGCTCGGTCAGTAAACGACGACGGAGCGGATGCTCTCGCCGGAATGCATGAGGTCGAAGCCCTTGTTGATGTCGTCCAGTTTCAGGACGTGGGTGATCATCGGGTCGATGGCGATCTTGCCGCTCATGTACCAGTCGACGATCTTCGGCACGTCCGTCCGGCCCTTGGCGCCGCCGAAGGCCGAGCCCTTCCAGACGCGTCCGGTGACGAGCTGGAACGGGCGGGTGGAGATTTCCTTGCCCGCTTCCGCCACGCCGATGATGATCGACTGGCCCCAGCCTCGATGGCAGGCTTCCAGCGCGGTGCGCATCACGTTGACGTTGCCGGTGCAGTCGAAGGTGTAGTCCGCGCCGCCATCGGTGAGCGCCACGAGGTGCTGCACGAGGTCTCCCTCGACCTTCGACGGGTTGACGAAATGCGTCATGCCGAACTGGCGACCCCATTCCTCCTTGCTGTCGTTGAGGTCGACGCCGACGATCTTGTCCGCGCCGACCATCTTCAGGCCCTGGAGGACGTTGAGGCCGATGCCGCCGAGGCCGAAGACGATGCAGTTGGAACCGGGCTCCACCTTGGCCGTGTTGACCACGGCGCCGACGCCGGTCGTGACGCCGCAGCCGATATAGCAGGAGGACTGGAACGGCGCGTCCTCGCGGATCTTCGCGACCGCGATCTCCGGCAGGACCGTGAAGTTGGAGAAGGTCGAGCAGCCCATGTAATGGTAGATCGGCTGGCCCTTGTAGGAAAAGCGGGTCGTGCCATCAGGCATCAGGCCCTTGCCCTGCGTGGCGCGGATGGCGGTGCAGAGGTTGGTCTTGCCGCTGAGGCAGGACTTACACTGGCGGCATTCCGGCGTGTAGAGCGGGATGACGTGGTCGCCCGGCGCGACGCCCGTGACGCCGGCGCCCACCTCCCGCACGATGCCGGCGCCCTCATGGCCGAGGATCGACGGGAAGAGACCCTCGCTGTCGAAGCCGTCCAGCGTGTAGGCGTCGGTGTGGCAGATGCCCGTCGCCATGATTTCCACCAGCACTTCGCCGGCCTTGGGACCTTCCAGGTCCAGTTCCACGATCTCGAGGGGCTTCTTCGCCTCGAAGGCGACAGCGGCGCGTGTCTTCATGGGGATGCTCCTTGCACTTCCCGCTGTTCTACACGCGGAACTCGGCCGAGATAAACAGGTCTCGCTGCGGCAATGCGGCGTTGCCCCGTCCGAACAAGTGCCGCGTCCGCGCGTTCTCTCTGGAGAAAACGCAGGGAAGCCACGCGATGGAACCGATGAAGCCGATGAAACCCATGGAAGGCATGCGCCCCATGGAGCCGATGAAGCCGATGAAGGGCAGCGAGCCCTGGTGGCCGCGGGATCTGGGCGAGCCATCGACGAGCGGCGGGCAGAACGACGTCCAATATGCCTTTTTCGCCGCCGCCCATCGCCTGCTGATCCGCAAGGGCGGGGAGATCGCCACCTATGACAGCGGCGACCACGGCATTTCAGGCGTCTCGCAGCAGCAATCCGGCTCCAGCTCGCTGACCTTCACCAGCGGTGAGGGCCGGGTGGATCTGGACGCGCTGAAGAAGGTGTGACCCCGACGCCGAGCGGGCCTTCCTGCTAGCGGATGGTCTGGGACAACGCCTGCACGAGTTGCAACTGGGCTGGGCTGGGTGGTGGGTCCGTTGGCTTGGAAAAGAGCATGACGTGCCAGAAGCGGGACCCGGTTTTCTTCAGGAAATAGCTGACCAGGCCCCCGCTTCAGGAAAAAGCCGTTGGCCTCGACGAACTCCACGTTCCCCACCTTGAAGGGCGCCCAGTCGCCGTCGAGTTGAAGAATGGTGCTGAGTGCTATCCGCTGTTGTCGGGCGTAAACGGTAATCTCTTCCTGACCGGTGACATCACTGTCGGCGGCCAGCCTCACGACGCTGGATCCGTCCAGGGCGGCGAAGCTGAAGACTGGATCTTTCGCCCCCTCCACTGTCCTGATCGAGAGAGTCCAGCCCTGCGGCAACCAGGCAGCCTTCCCGGAGATCGGGTTCGTCCAGTACTTTTCTTTGGCTGCTGCACTCTGTTCCAGTTGCAGCTGTCCGACCCGATCGAACAGCGCGAAGGTGCCGAGCAGCAACAGGATCGGTAGCAGGACACCGATGAATCTCCGCGTTCGTCCGATCGGTCGGGCGATCACTGTAGCCATGCCGCGATCATAAGGAACCGGTGCGTCCCGCACGCGCCTCTCGAAAAGCGCGATAGGCCCGGATCTGCCCGACAACGGGGATGCCATAGGCGGTTTCGTTGACGAGGACCGTCATTCTTGCTTCAGCTGTTGAAAAGCCTGAGGCGGGTCCTTCCATCCGCCGCGACTGCACGTAGCCCGAGGATCTTCTTGCCCAGCGAGTTGCCGAAGAGCGCGAGGGTGACGGCGTTCACGAGAGACGCCAGAGCTACCACCAAGAAGGGCAGGAGCCTGTCGTAGCCTCCCTGTTCCGTTGGCCTGGGAAGCCAGCCCTTCACAACAAGAAGGCCGAACAGGAACATGAGAGGGATGGTGATCAGGTGGATGTCGAAATAGCGCGCGCCCTGCCGCAATCAGGGGGCGCCCCGCGTATTGGGCACCCCGCGTGCCGGCGTCGTGCCATCGTGCTGCGCGGCCGTGACCGGGTTTCCATGGCCTCGCCATAGGCCTGCCAGTCCGGCCACCCTTCAAGCCAGATCAGCGTCTCCCGCCCGATATCGCCGCGGGCGAAGAGTCGTTCTAATTCTGATAGCGAGACGGGCCGACCGGCTTACCGGCCTGCGCTTAATACCGTTCCTGCACCCCGGCCCTCCCGGAAAGATGCTCGATCGAAGACGATCGTGTCCTAGACTCATTCCGCACGCGCTGCCGATTGAAACAAGACCCCGCGGCTTATTCCTTGCCGTGTGGCATTCGGGCGGCAGCCCGAAGGCAGCCGTTCAGCCCGTCTGCCGGCGCGCCGCGAACCAGGGCGCCATGCGGGCCAGCGCTTCTTCCACCCGGTCGGTGGAGACGGCGAAGCTGAAGCGCATGAAGCGGTGGCCGTCCACGGGATCGAAGTCGATGCCCGGGGCGGTCGCGACCCCGGTGTCGCGCAGGAGCTGGGTGCAGAAGGCGAGACTGTCGTCCGTCAGATGGCCGATATCGGCGTAGATGTAGAACGCCCCGTCCGGCGGCGCGATGCGGGTCAGGCCGAGTTCCGGCAAGCGCTGGAGCAGGAGGTCGCGGTTGTGCCGGTAGGTCTCGACATGGCCTTCCAGTTCGTCGACGCAATCCAAGGCGACGAGGCCGGCGTGCTGGCTGAGCGAGGGCGGGGTGAGGAAAAGGTTGCCAATGCGCGCGCGGGCGGGCGCGATCAGCTCCGGCGGCACGACCAGCCAGCCCAGCCGCCAGCCGGCCATGCTGAAATATTTGGAGAAGCTGTTGATCACCAGCGCTTCCGGCTCGTCCTGCAGGATCGAGCGGGTCGGCCCGACATAGCTGAGCCCGTGGTAGATCTCGTCGGAAACGATGCGGATGTCCCGCTCGCGGCAGATCTTCGCGATGGCCTGCATTTCCGCCGGCTCGATGATCGTGCCGGTCGGGTTGGCGGGGCTGGCGATGATCAGCCCCTCGGGCGGGGGATCCATCGCGGCAATGGCGGCGGCAGTGATCTGATAGCGCTCGGCCTCGCCGCAGGCGACCTCGACCGGCTGCAGCTGCAGCGCCTTCAAGGTGTTGCGATAGGCGACGTAGCCGGGCCGGGCGACGGCCACGCGTGCGCCGGGAGCGAAGGCCGCGTTCAGCGCCAGCACGAAAGCGGGTGAGGAGCCGCAGGTCAGCAGGATCTGTTCGGGGTCCAGGCTCACGCCGTAGCTCTCGGCGTAGTGCCGGGCGATGCGCTCCTTCAGCGGCATGCTTTCCCAGTACCCCATGCCGTCCGTGTCGAGCACGCGGTGCGCCGCCTCGATGGCCTTTGCCGGGGCGCCGGTAGAGGGCTGGCCGAACTCCATGTGGATGATCGAGCGCCCCTCCGCCTTCATCTGATGGGCGAGCCGGCTGAGGCCGATGGCGTGGAAGGGATCGATCTTGGCAGTCATGGAGGTATCCCTTGAGGCTGGGGAAGGGCTGGTGGCCCGCTTCGACGCGACGTTGCGTCCCTCTAGCGCGAGCGGACGGTTCCTGCCGACCGAAAAATCCCGACGGCCTCCTGTTGAAACAGGGACGGAGACGGTTCGGACCTCCGACTTGGCCGATCCGTCCAGTGGGGCCGCTGGTCAACGCCTGCTTTTCGTGCAGAATGTTCCACTGATCACGGTTGAGGCACATTCCGGGCCGAGATCTTGAGGGGAACACGATGAAGCTGCTTTCAACGGCGCCGGTCGCGCGCGCCGCCTTCTGCGCATTGACCATCATGCTGGGGGGCGTCAGCCTGCCCACGCTGGCCGCGACGCCCAAGGACACCCTGGTCGAGGCCTTTGCCTTCGACGACATCATCACTTTGGATCCGGGCGAGTCCTACGAGCTCAGCACCGGCGAGATCCTGGGCAATTCGTACCAGACGCTGGTCCGCTTCGACATCGACGACCCCGCCAAGATCTACGGCGACGCCGCGCAGAGCTGGACGATTTCCGAGGACGGCAAGACCTACACCTTCAAGATGAAGCCCGGTCTGAAATTCGCCTCGGGCGACCCGTTGACCGCTGAGGACGCGGTCTATTCCTTGCAGCGCGCCGTCCTGCTCGACAAGCCGACAGCCTTCATCCTTGGCCAGTTCGGCCTGACCAAGGACAACGTGAAGGATAAGGTGAAGAAGGTGGACGACCTGACGCTCACCTTCGAAGTCGACAAGCCCTATGCGCCGACCTTCGTATTGAACTGCCTGACCGCGACGGTCTCCATGATCGTCGACGAGAAGCTGCTTCAGCAGCATGAAGCCAACGGCGACATGGGCAATGGCTGGCTGAAGACCCATTATGCCGGCTCGGGCCCCATGAAGATCCGCGAATGGCGCGCCAACGAGATCGTCGTGCTGGAGCGCAACGACAATTACAATGGCGAGAAATCAAAGCTCGCCCGCGTGATCTATCGCCACGTCAAGGAAGCCGCAACGCAGCGCCTGCTGCTGGAAAAGGGCGACGTGGACGTGGCGCGCAATCTCGGCCCCGTCGAGCTCGACGCAATGGCGAAGAACCCGGATATCAAGACCGTCAGCGCGCCCAAGGGCACCCTGTATTATTTCAGCCTGAACCAGAAGAACCCCATCCTCGCCAAGCCGGAAGTGCGCGAAGCGATGAAATATCTGGTGGACTATGACGCGATCGGCGCCACCCTTTTGAAGGGCATCGGCGAGATCCACCAGACGTCACAGCCGGACGGCTTCCTCGGTGCGATCGACGACAAGCCCTATCACCTCGACGTTGCGAAGGCCAAGGAGCTGCTTGCCAAGGCCGGCTACAAGGACGGCTTCTCCGTCACCATGGACGTGCGCAACACCGAGCCGGTGACGGGCATCGCGCAGGCTGTGCAGCAGAGCTTCGCCAAGGCCGGCATCAAGATGGAAATCATCCCCGGCGACGGCAAGCAGACGCTGACCAAGTATCGCGCCCGTAACCACGACCTTTATATCGGCCCGTGGGGCGCCGACTACCAGGACCCGCATTCCAATGCGAGCGGTCTGATCTGGAACCCCGACAACTCCGACAATTCCACCGAGAAGTCCCCGGCATGGCGCAACGCCTGGCAGGACAAGGCGATGAACGACGAGGTGCAGGCCGCCGTCCTGGAGCGCGACACGCAGAAGCGCATTGCCCTCTATCAGGACATGCAGCGCAAGCTGCTGGCCGACGGGCCTTTCGTGATCATCTACCAGCAGATCGAGGTTGCGTCGCTTCGCAAGGACGTTGGCAATTTCCGCCTCGGTCCGTCCTTCGATACCAACTACGCCTACAAAGCCACCAAGGGCTGACGGCATGAGCCTCACGGCAAATGCAGGCGGACGCTCCGGCGCCCGCCTCAAGGGTTTCGGCAAGGCGGCTTCCCGCCTCCTGATCAGTATCGTACTGACCTATGCGGGGCTTCTCGCGGTCACCTTCTTCATCGGCCGCGTGGTGCCGATCGATCCTGTGCTGGCGATCGTGGGGGACCGCGCTCCGGCCAACGTCGTGGAGCGCACGCGTCAGGAACTGGGGCTCGACAAGCCGCTCTACGAGCAGTTTGTCATGTATGTCGCCAAGGCGGTGAAGGGCGATTTCGGCACCTCGGTGCTGACCTCCAATCCGGTCATCCAGGATCTGAAAAGCGCGACCCCCGCAACGCTGGAACTGGCGCTCGCCGGCACGCTGCTCGGCACCGGCATCGGCGTGCCCCTCGGCATCATCGCCGCCGTTCGGCGCGGCAGCCTCGTGGATCAACTCGTCCGCGTCGTTGGCCTTGTCGGCTATTCCGTGCCGATCTTCTGGCTGGGCCTGATGGGGCTCGTGCTCTTCTATGCGCGGCTCGGCTGGGTGCCCGGACCGGGGCGCATCGACATCGCCTATGAATTCACGGTGGAGCGGCAGACCGGCTTCATGCTGCTCGACACGGCGCTGCAGGGCCAGTGGGACGCCTTTGTCGACGTGCTCCGCCATCTGATCCTGCCGGCGGCGCTGCTCGGCTATTTCTCCATGGCCTATATCAGCCGCATGACGCGCTCCTTCATGCTGACCGAGTTGTCGCGCGAATATGTCGTGGCCGCCCGGGCCAAGGGCGTCGGCGAATTCCGCATCATCTGGCGCCATGCGCTCCGAAACGCTCTGGTGCCGCTCGTCACGGTGATCGCGCTGTCTCTTGCCGGCCTGCTGGAAGGCTCGGTGCTGACCGAGACGATCTTTTCCTGGCCGGGTCTCGGCCTCTACATCACCAACTCCCTTCAGAATGCCGATCTGAACGCCGTTCTCGGCGGCACGATCGTGGTCGGATCCATGTTCATCGCCCTTAACCTCTTGTCTGACCTGCTTTATTCCATCCTCGATCCGCGGACCCGCGCGCGATGATGCCGGAAGCATATAA
Source organism: Faunimonas pinastri (assembly GCF_900110915.1). GTDB lineage: Bacteria > Pseudomonadota > Alphaproteobacteria > Rhizobiales > Afifellaceae > Faunimonas > Faunimonas pinastri. Next base: position 28,898 of record NZ_FOFG01000009.1, on the reverse strand, counting down.
TCCGCCGGCTCCGGGCTGGCGGGAATGGCTCTTGACGGAACGCCCGGCCTCGCGACGGCAGGCCCGGCTAGGAAGGGCCTATGCCTCATGGACGCGCTTTGCTTCCAACCGGCTGGCGCTGGTCGGGCTGGCGATCCTCGTCCTGCTGCTGCTCGTCGCCGTCTTCGCCGGTCTCATCGCGCCGGATTCCCCCGTCGTGGGAGGCGATCTGCGCACCGCGCGCCTGCTGCCGCCCTCGGCCGCGCATGTCTTCGGCACCGACGACCAGGGCCGCGATATCTTCTCGCGCATCGTCTTCGGCTCGCGTCTGACGCTGATGATCGTCTTCCTCGTGGCGATCATCGCCGCGCCGGTGGGCCTCCTGATGGGCACGGTGGCGGGCTATGCCGGCGGCTGGGTCGATGCGACGCTGATGCGCATCACCGACATCTTTCTCTCGTTCCCGAAGCTCGTACTGGCGCTGGCCTTCGTGGCGGCGCTCGGCCCCGGCATCGAGAATGCGGTGCTTGCCATCGCCATCACCTCCTGGCCGCCTTATGCCCGCATCGCCCGTGCCGAAACGCTGGCGATCCGCAACTCCGACTTCATCGCCGCCGTGCAGCTGATGGGCGCGTCGCCGGTGCGCATCGTGCTGCGCCACGTCGTGCCGCTCTGCCTGTCGTCGCTGATCATCCGCGTCACGCTCGACATGGCCGGCATCATTCTGACCGCCGCCGGCCTCGGCTTCCTCGGCCTCGGCGCGCAGCCGCCCTCGCCGGAATGGGGCGCGATGATCGCCGACGGCCGCCGTTTCGTGCTGGACCAATGGTGGGTGGCGGCGGCGCCGGGCGCTGCGATCTTTATCGTCAGCCTCGCCTTCAACCTGCTTGGCGACGGCCTGCGCGATGCGTTGGATACGCGCGGATGACGAACATGAAATCCGATACCGCGCCGCTTCTGGAAGTGCGCGACCTCCGCGTCAGCTATCCCACGCGGGATGGCCGCACCGAGGTCGTGCGCGGCGTGAACTTCACCCTTGGCCGTGAGCGGCTGGGGATCGTGGGCGAATCCGGCTCCGGCAAGTCGCAGACGGGCCGCGCGATCATCGGCCTGACCCCGCCGACCGGCCGCATCACCGCCGAGCGGCTCGCCTACAAGGGAACCGATCTCCTGACGGCGAGCCCGCGGCAGCGCCGGCAGATCCGCGGCGGCGGCATCGGCATGGTGCTGCAGGACCCGCGCTTTTCGCTGAACCCGCTGATGACCATCGGCCAGCAGATCGTGGAGGCGCTGCGCTCGCATGTCCGCGTATCCGGCAGCGACGCCCGCCGTCGCGCGCTGGAAATGCTGGAACGCGTCCGCATCAACGATCCCGAGCGCGTCTTCGGGCTTTACCCGCACGAGGTCTCCGGCGGCATGGGCCAGCGCGCGATGATCGCGATGATGCTGATCGCCGGGCCGGACCTGCTGATCGCGGACGAACCCACCTCGGCGCTCGACGTGGTGGTGCAGATCGAGGTGCTGGCGATCCTGGACCAGCTCGTCGCCGAGCGCGGCATGGGGCTGATCTTCATCTCCCACGACCTTCGCCTTGTCTCGTCCTTCTGCGACCGGGTTCTGGTCATGTATGCCGGCCGCGTCGTGGAAGAGATCGAGGCGAGCCGCCTCTCGGAGGCCAAGCACCCCTATACGCGCGGCCTGCTCGATTGCGTGCCGCGCCTGCACAACGATCGGCACCCGCTGCCGACGCTGCAGCGCCAGGCGGAGTGGGCGGTATGAGCGACCTTCACGGGAAGAGCGGGACGGGGGCGCCGGTCCTCATCGCCGATGCGCTGGGCGTCGATTTCGGCCCCTTCCGCGCGGTGGACGGCGTTAGCTTCGAGGTCCGGCCCGGCGAGTCGCTCGGTCTCGTCGGCGAGTCCGGCTCGGGCAAGTCGACCATCCTGCGCGCCATCGCCGGGCTCGCGCCGATCAGCTCCGGCGCGGTCCGGTTCGAAGGCAAGCCGCTCGGCAAGCGCCGGGAAAAGGCTTTCTACCGGCATGTGCAGATGGTCTTCCAAGACCCCTACGGATCGCTGCATCCACGCCAGACGGTGGACCAGATCCTCTCCGAGCCGCTGGCGATCCACCGCATCGCCGATGGCGAACGGCGGATCCGTCAGGCGCTCGATGAAGTGGGCCTCGGCAGCGGCTTCCGTTTCCGCTATCCGCACCAGCTTTCCGGTGGGCAGCGCCAGCGCGTGGCAATCGCCCGGGCGCTGATCACCGAGCCGGAACTGCTGCTTCTGGACGAGCCGACATCGGCGCTCGATGCTTCCGTGCAGGCGGAGATCCTGAACCTCCTGGAGGAGATCCGCCAGCATCGCCGGCTGAGCTCGATCCTCGTCAGCCACGACCTCGCGGTGATCACCCATCTCTGCGAGCGGTTGATCGTCATGCAGTCGGGCCGGGAGGTGGAGACCCTCACCAGCCGGCAGCTGGTGGCGGGCGAGGTGACGAAGCCCTATACGCGCGAACTGATGGCGGCGAGCGAAGGCTTCCGGCGCAAGGAGCCGGTCCCCGCCTGACGGGACCGGCTGCGGCGTTTCAGACCTGGCGCGGCTGGCCGGCGAGGGGCGTTCCGGCGCTCCGCTGCCTTGCAGAGCCACGCCGCTTCGGCCGCCAGAGCGGCCTGAGCAGCCGATATGTCAGAAGCACCGCGACGATCCCGGCATAGACCAGCGGTTCCGTCGGCCAGGACTTCACCGACATCACGAAGTGCACGGCCCCGGCGGCGGCGGCGAGATAGATCAGCTTGTGCAGGCGACCCCAGTTTCGTCCGAGGCGGCGGATGAAATAACCGTTCGAGGTCACCGCCAGCGGGATCAGCATGACGAACGCCGCCATGCCGATGGTGATGAAGAGCCGCTTGAGCACGTCGGCGACGACAGCCGCGATATCCAATCCCTGATCGAGGATCAGGTAAGTCGAAAGATGCATCGCGGCGTAATAGAACGCGAGAAGCCCGAGCGCGCGGCGGTAGCGGATCAGGCTCATGCCCGTGATCTCGCGGAGTGGCGTGACGCAGAGCGTCAGGATCAGGAAGCGCAGCGCCCAGAGGCCGAGCGAATGCTCGAAGCTCTTGACCGGGTCGGCCCCGAGCTGGTCCGTCGCGCCGAGATAGAAGGTCCAGACCGCCGGCACGAAGCCCACGACGTAGAGCGCCCAGACCTGCCACGCCTGCCGCCGGCCGGGACGCGGGCCCGAACGACGTATGGGGGTGGCCGGGGCGGCGGCCGGGGGAGCGGTCGGACGGGCAGGCGAGGCCATCAGTAGTTCACCCGGAGGTCCATGCCGGAATAGAGGCTCGCCACCTGGTCGCCGTAGCCATTGAAGGGCAGCGTCTTGTGCCGGCCGGCGCCGAAGAAGCTGCTTTCGCCGATGCGGCGCTCTGTCGCCTGGCTCCAGCGCGGATGGTCGACCTCGGGATTCACGTTGGCGTAGAAGCCGTATTCGTTGGCGGCCTGCCTGTTCCATGACGTCGGCGGCTGCTTGTCGACCAGGCTGATGCGGACGATCGACTTAATGCCCTTGAAGCCGTATTTCCACGGTACGACCAGCCGGATCGGAGCTCCGTTCTGGTTGGGCAGCGTCTCGCCATAGAGGCCGACGGCGAGGATCGCGAGCGGATGCATGGCCTCGTCCAGCCGCAGGCCCTCCACATAGGGCCAGTCGAGCACGGGCAGGAAACCCTTCTGCCCCGGCATCTCGCTCGGCCGCTGCAGCGTCTCGAACGCGACGTATTTGGCGCTGCCGTTCGGCTCGACCTTGTTGAGGAGTTCGGCGAGCGGGAAGCCGATCCACGGGATCACCATCGACCACGCTTCCACGCAGCGCATGCGATAGACGCGCTCCTCCAGCGGCATGGAGGACAGGAGGTCGTCGATGCCGAATTCGCCGGGCTTGTTGACGAGCCCGTCCACCTTCACCGTCCAGGGTCGGGTCGTCAGCGAGCCGGCATAGGCGGCGGGATCGCCCTTGTCCGTGCCGAACTCGTAGAAATTGTTGTAGGTCGTGATGTCCTTCAGCGAGGTCTGCTTCTCGTCCACCTTGAAGGCGCTCGGCTTGGCGGAAAGAGGAGCCGCGAGCGCCGGGCCGGCAAGTCCGGTCGCGCCCAGCGCGACAGCGCCGCCCAGAATCTGCCGCCGGCTGAGGAAGAGTTCCTTCGGCGTGATCTCTGACGCGGGAACGGTGGGATAGCGATAGGCGGGCACGGGAGCGGCTCCGGGATGATCTCAGGGTGGAAATAGAGATCCTGACGGACGAAACTATTCCCTGCGCCGCAATTAAACGTGACGCCGTGGAGCAAAACTTTTCCCGTCGCTCCTCCGTATGCTGTCGAATGCTGCCGGGACCGGGCCGCAACGTGCGCGACCCGGTCCGTGGCTTCAGCCCGCGTTCGCCTCCGCCAGCGCACAATCGAGCAGGCTGCCCTTCGCCGGGAAGAGCGGGATCAGGCAGGCCTGCAGCGAGTGATAGATATCGGGCTGGCCGGAGAAAAGGCTCGTATTCACCTCCAGCTCCCGGTCGATCTGCGGGATCCAGCGCCCGTTCGGCCGCTCCAGCACATGCGCCGTCGTGAAGTTCCAGATGCGCTGGTACCAGTCCTCGAAGAAGGCGTCGCCCGTCAGATCGTGCAGGAAAGCCGCGGCGCCGATGCCTTCGCAGGCCGGCCACCACATCTTCTCCGTGTTGAGCGGACGTCCGTCGAAACCGACGGTGTAGAAGAAGCCGCCGTATTCCGGGTCCCAGCCGTCGCGAACGGCATTGTGGAAGAGGGTGGAGGCCGCCTCCATCATCCAGTCGTGGCGGCGCGACCCCGCGACCCAGAGCTGTGCCAGGAGCCGGCTCCATTCCAGCCAGTGGCCGGGCGTCGAGCCGGCGGGGCGGAACATCTCCGAGCCCTTGTAGGCGAGGTCGAGTTCCCAGTTCTCGTTGAAATGCTCCGGCAGGCGCCAGTCGTTCGCGCCGGTGATGCGGCGGATCAGCAGGTCGGCGATCGATTCCGCCATGCGGAGCAGCGTCTCGTCGCCGGTCGCCTCATAGCCCGCCATCAGCGCCTCGGTGAGGTGCATGTTTGAATTCTGGCCGCGATAGGGGGCGCCGAGCGGCTGCCAGTTGGCGGTGAATTCCTCGGCGACGGCGCCGTGGCGCTCTTCCCAGAAGCGCTCCTTCAGGAGCGGCACGATATCGGCCAGAAGCCGGTCGGCATCGGGATGGCCGACCCGCTTGGCGCTGGCCGCCGCCAGCAGCACGAAGGCATGGCCATAGGCCTGCTTGGAAGGATCGACGGGCCCATCGTCGCCGACGCCCCAGAAGTAACCGCCGTTCTCCGGGTCGCGGTGACCGGACCACAGATAATCCATGCCATGGTCGATCACCTCATCCGCGCCGGGATGGCCGAGCGCCTTGGCGACGCAGAAGGAGAAGATCAGGCGGCTGGTGGCGTGGAGATTACGCGTGCCGGAGCCGTTCTCGTCCTTGATCGGCTGGCCGTCATCGTCGAGCTCGTAGAAGCCGCCGAGCGGATTGACCGAGGCGAACTGAAAGGTGTCGAAGAGCGTGCGGGCCTGGCCCGTCAGCCACAGGCGATGATAGGGGCGGTTTCTCCAAGGCTTCGGTGCCTGTCCGTTTTCTTGCTGCAAGGACGTTTCCTCCGTCGGCGTGGACGCCGCTTTTAGCATTTCTGGCCGCCCTGTCGCGCGCTTCGGGAAACGAAAAAGGCGCCCCGGTTCCCGGAGCGCCGTCCTTTGGCGAGCCTCGCTTCAGGCGAGGATCTTGTCGATCGTGATCGGCAGGTCCCGGATGCGCTTGCCGGTTGCGTGGTAGACCGCGTTGGCGATCGCCGCGGTGGTGCCGACGATGCCGATCTCGCCGATGCCCTTGGCGCCGATCGGGCTGGTCTTGTCGTCCGGCTCTTCCACGAAGATCACGTCGATGTCCTGCACGTCGGCATTCACCGGCACGTGGTACTCCGCGAAATTGTGGTTCATGAAGCGACCGAGATTGTGATCGGCGAAGGTTTCCTCCTCCAGCGCCGCGCCCATTGCCATCACCACGCCGCCGAGGATCTGGCTGCGCGCCGCCTTGGGGTTCAGGATCTTGCCCGCCGCGACCGCATTGACGATCCGCGTGACGCGAACGACGCCGAGTTCCTCGTCGACCTTCACCTCGACGAAGATCGCGGAATGGGTGTAGCTGACATATTCCTTCTGGGTGGCGGAATCCGGAGCGGCGCTGCCCTCCGCCTCCATCCGGTGCTGGCGGGCTGACCGAACGATCTCGCCCAGCTTCACGCTCGATCCCTCATCCGCGGCCAGCATCATGCGACCGTCGCGGAAGGCCACGCCGTCGAAATCAACGTTGCCGAAGGGGCTGTCCGGCATGGACTGTGCCTGCTTGAAGAGCGCCTGCTTGAGCTTGTCGCAGGCATCGACGACGGCGGACGAGGTGGAAGCCGCGGCCCATGAGCCGCCCTCGACGGGCGCGGTCGGCAGGGAGCTGTCGCCGAGCCTAGCCGTCACATGCTCGATCGGCAGGCCGAAGGCGTCAGCGCCGGTCAGCGCCATCACCGTGTAGGTGCCGGTGCCGATATCGGAGGTGGCGCTGGAAACCTCCAGATGGCCGGTTTCCGTCAGGCTGGCGCGCGCCGCCGTCTTGTTGATCTTGGCTTCCCAGACTCCGGTCGCCATGCCCCAGCCGACAAGCTCGTGGCCGTCGCGCATGGAGCGCGGCTCGGCGCTGCGCTTCGACCAGCCGAAGCGTTCCGCGCCCTGCTCGTAGCAGGAGATCAATGCCTTGCTGGTGAACTTCTTGTCCTCGTTCTGGTCGAAGTCGGCATAGTTCGTCAGCCGCAGCTGCAGCGGATCGACGCCTGCGGCATAGGCCAGTTCGTCCATGGCCGATTCCAGCGCGAACACGCCCAGCGTTGCGCCGGGCGCGCGCATGTCGGACGGCGTGTAGGTGTCGATCTTCGCCAGTTCGTAGCTGAGCTTGACGTTGTCGCAGCCGTAGAGAAGCCCCGCCCAGTTCACCACCACCTCCTGGTAGTCCTCGAAATGCGAGGTGCCGGCCACAGCGTGGTGCATGATGGCGTCGAGCTTGCCACCGGGCGCGGAGCCCAGCGACAGCGTCTGGATCGTTTCGGGGCGATAGCTGAGCGTGAACATCTGGTCGCGCGTCAGCACCACGCGTACGGAACGCTCCAGCGCCTGCGCCGCCATGACGGCGAGGAAAAGCTGGTGCTGCGGGCGCAGGCCGATGCCGAAGGCGCCCCCGACGAAGGCATTGACGACCGTGACGTCGCTCTGGTTCAGGCCGAAAACGCCGGTCACGTAGGCCTGTGCGTTCTGCGACCCTTGAGTCTTGTCGTAGATCGTCAGCTTGCCCCCGGCGTCGCGCACGACCGTGGTGGCGAAGGGCTCCATGGGGTTGTGATGCTCCACGGCGACCCGGTAGGTTTCGTGCACCTTGACCGGCGCCTTGGCGAACGCGGCTTCCGCGTCGCCACGGGGCTCCGGCGGCGGGGCGATGCCCGAGCGCTTCTTGGGCGGTACGTAGGACTGGCCCTTCACCGCGTCGAGATCTGTGATGTGCTCTTCCGGCGCGTAGGTGGCCTTCACCAGCGCCGCCGCGTCGCGGGCAGCCTCGAAGCTTTCCGCCACCACCAGCGCGATCGGCTGGCCGCTGTAGAGGATGCCGTCGCCGTAGAGCGGCCGGAAGGGGCTGCCGGGCGGGGCGACCTGGTCCTGGTACTTGCTGTCGAACCACGCCGTGCGCGGCCGGTTCTCGTGGGTGAAGACCTCCACGACGCCGGGAATCGCCATGGCGGCGGAGGTGTCGATGGACAGGATGCGGCCTTTGGCGATCGAGCCGGACACGACGTACCCGTGCAGGAGATCGTCGGCGAAGTATTCACCGGCATATCTGGCGCCGCCGGAGACCTTCAGGGGGCCGTCGACGCGGCGCGTCGGCTGGCCGATGGAGGGCCGGCCGATCAGGGTTGCTGTGTCAGCCATGTCGGTTCCTAGCGAATGCGTTTGTCGGTCTGGGACTGCGGCGTCCCGTCGGCGGCCTGCTTCAGCGTGCGCACGATGGCGCGGCGGGCGAGGTCGATCTTGAAGCTGTTCTCGCCATAGCCCCGCGCCGTCTCCAGCACCTTGGCGGCGGCGGCCGAGAAGCTTGCCACGCCGGGAGTGCTGTTCTTCAGCATCGCCTCGGCTTCGGTGTCGCGCCACGGCTTGTGGGCGACACCGCCGAGCGCCAGCCGCGCCTGGGTGATGCGCCCGTCCTCGATCTTCAGCGCCGCCGCGACGGACACCAGCGCAAAGGCGTAGGACTGCCGGTCGCGCAGCTTGAGGTAGCTGTGATGGGCGGTGAAATCCTCCGCCGGCAGCTCCACGGCGGTGATGAGGTCTCCGGGCTGAAGATTGGTATCCTTTTCCGGCATGTCGCCGGGTAGTCGGTGGAAATCCTCGAAGGCGATCGTCCGCTCGCCGCCGGGGCCGATGACATGCACCTTCGCGTCCAGCGCGGCCATGGCGACGCACATGTCGGAGGGATGCGTGGCGATGCACTGGTCGCTGGTGCCGAGGATCGCGTGGATGCGGTTCACGCCCTCGATCGCCGGGCAGCCGGAGCCGGGCTCGCGCTTGTTGCAGGGCGTACCCGTGTCGTAGAAATAGTAGCAGCGGGTGCGCTGGAGCAGGTTGCCGCCGGTCGTGGCAAGATTGCGCAGCTGCGGCGAGGCGCCGGCCAGAAGCGCGCTGGAGAGCAGCGGATAGCGCTCGGCGATGCGGCTGTCATAGGCGAGGTCGGCATTGCTGACGAGCGCGCCGATCTTCAAGCCCCCGGATTCCGTCGCCTCTATCGTGTTCAGCGGCAGGCGGTTGATGTCGATGACGCGCTCGGGTGTCTCGACGTCGTATTTCATGAGGTCGACGAGGTTGGTGCCGCCGGCGATGATCCTGGCGGCCGGGCTTGCGGCCAAAGCCGCGACCGCCTCGCCAACATCGTTGGCCCGCACGTAATCGAAGCGCTTCATTCCGCGGCCTCCCTGAGGGTGGAAGACTGCCCGAGCACGTCCTCGATGGCGTCGACGATGTTGGTGTAGGCGCCGCAACGGCAGATGTTGCCGCTCATGTATTCGCGGATTTCCTCGCGGGTGTGGGCGCGGCCTTCCTGCACGAGGGCGACGGCCGAGCAGATTTGCCCGGGGGTGCAATAGCCGCACTGGAAGGCGTCATGCTCGATGAAGGCTTCCTGCATCGGATGCAGGTTTCCGGGCTGGCCGAGCCCCTCGATCGTAGTGATCTCCGCGCCGTCCTTCACCACGGCCAGCACCAGGCAGGAATTCGCCCGCTTGCCGTCGATGAGCACGGTGCAGGCGCCGCACTGGCCGTGGTCGCAGCCCTTCTTTGAGCCGGTCAGCCCTTCCTGCTCGCGCAGGAGATCGAGCAACGTCGTCCACGGCTCCACCTGGAGCCGGCGTTCGGTGCCGTTGATGGTGAGCCGGATCGGCACGGCCGCCGGCGAGAGGGATTGTGCGTCTTGCGAACTCATCGGGTCCTGCTTCGGTTGGAGCGGGGCCGTGCTCCAGATGGCGTGCCCCTGATCGGATGGCCGGCTCAGGCCGGCAGTTTGTCGAGGCGGGCGGGCTCATGGATCGGGCAGCCGTTGAGCTTCGATCGAAGGCCCACGATATCCTCGTAGACGGGCTTGCGGACGCGCATCACGCCGCCGAGCGGCTGGTGGGCGGCGATCCCGTGCCAGGGCCGGAAGGAATAGCCGTCATCGACTGTCCGGGAGCGCTCCTCCGTCCAGCTCGGCTGCGGCTGAACGCTGATGCGGGCGACCGGAACGTAGGGACTTTCCTCTTCCGGCCAGCGGACGGAGGCGTCCTCGATCGGCATGGTCTCCAGGTCGGTGCAGAGCTGGACGCGGATCTCCCATTCGCCGCCATGCTCCGCGAAGAACTCTCCGATCGCGTCGCGAAGGCCGTTCGGCTTGCCGTTGACGTTGAGCGGGGCGTCCTTGAGGTCGCGCAGTTCCGGCGAGACAGGGGCGATCGAGAGCTTGGCGATGTAGTTGCCGTAGCGGATCGGCACCTGCGTGTAGAAGGCTTCGCCAAGCGGGTGCGTTTCCGGCTGGCCGCCGAGGCCGGTGAGCGTCGGGCTCTTCGTGCCGACCTCCTCCAGCGCCCATTCCAGCCCGCGCGCGGCGGCCGAGAAGACCTTCTTCAGGCCCTGCGCCCGGTCGGTGGTGGCAGCGAGCAGCTTGAGGTTGCCCGCAAACTGCTTCGGCGTCGAGGCGTTGAACACGGGGCCGTTCACCATGACGAAGTCCTGCGTGGCGTCGCCTTCCGAGCCCGGCAGCCGCTCGCCTTCCACGCCGATCATCTTGATCGCGAGCCCACGCGGGGTAGAAACGCTGTCGTCCAGGATATCGCCGGGATTGGTGGAGAAGCGCATCACCACCGGGTATGTCTTCGCTTGCGCGAACACGCCCTGCGACAACACCGCGGGCAGGCCGCCGAGAACGCGCACTTCGCCTTGCAGCAGGCCGTGGCTCTTGGCATGCACGCTGCGCAGCCCGTGACCGCCGTCCTTGTAGGTGGTCTCGACGACGTACCGCATGCTGTCCAGGATCGACTGGATCGTTTCCGCCTCGTCCGGGGCGGGTTGCTCGACGGAGGGATCGAAGCGAACGGGAGACGCGGGTGCGGTCAAGTCAGGCTCCGGTGCTGGAAGGTGAGCGAGGGGGCGATTTCACCGCCTGTCGATTGCTTCAAGCGTGCAGATCGGATTGAGTTCCGCCCACAGAACCGGCAGAAAACCTGAGAGTTTTCGTCGGGAAACCCGGCGGCAGTGCCCGTTCGATCCGCCACCGCCAAGGTCGCGAAAACAGGAGCAGCGTTGGAAACCAGTCTCTACCCACCCGTCAAACGCTTTCTGGAGAAGCTCGGCTTCGAGGTGAAGGGGGAGATCGGCGGCTGCGACGTGCTGGCGCTCCGCGACGGAGAAACGCCGGTCGTCGTGGTCTGCGAGCTCAAGCTGAGCTTCAACATGGAGCTGGTGCTGCAGGGCGTGGACCGGGCGGCGGCCTCCGACGAGGTCTGGCTGGCGGCGCGCATGTCGGCGCGGGGCAAGGGACGGGAGAGCGACGCGCGCTTCCGCAATCTCTGCCGGCGGCTCGGTTTCGGGCTCCTGGGCGTCACGTCCACGGGGCAGGTGGAGGTCCTGCTCAGCCCAGCCGCTCTCATGCCGCGCCGCGATCCCAAGCGTCGGTCGCGGCTGGTGGACGAGCACCGCCGCCGGCGCGGCGACCCGATGGCCGGCGGCGGCACCAAGGCGCCGGTCATGACCGCCTATCGCCAGCAGGCGCTATCGTGTGCCGCGCTTCTGGCAACGGGGCCGAAGCGCCCGCGCGACCTCAAGGCGGCAGCGCCGGACGCGGCCCCCGATGCGGCGAAGATCCTGCTTCGCAACGTCTATGGCTGGTTCGCCCGGGTGGAGCGCGGCCTCTACGACCTCACCGACCCCGGGCGCGAGGCGCTGCAGCGCTGGCCCCAGGAGCTAGCGGTAGAGCCCGTGGTCGAGCCCGTGGTCGAGCCAGCGGTCGAGCCGGTGGAAGGGCCCGCCGAAGAAGCGGGAGAGTAAGCGCCGGCCGCCGGGAACATGGGCTCGGGTCGGTCGTTTGAGCGTGCACGCCGCGCAAGGGCGAAGAGGAGATCCCAATGGCAGACGCATCCGAAATCCGCGAGCACATGGAAGTGGTCGGCTCGGATCACCAGCATGTCGGCAAGGTCGACCACATGGATGGCGACCGCATCAAGCTCGCCAAGACCGATCCGGCCGCCGGCGGCGAGCATCATTTCATCCACATCGACAGCGTGGGCGGAATCGAGGGCGACCGGGTCGTGCTGAACCGCACGGCGGCAGAGGCCCGCGACGAATGGGGTGTCGAGTCCGTCTGAGGTTCCGGCTCTCCGGCTGCCGACCCGGCCGGCCGGAGAGCTCGTTTCGGCTATTTCGGGTGCTTGGCGAGCCACGCCTTGAGCTCAGCCACTTCCGGCTTCTGCGAGGCCACGATCTTCCCGGCGAGCATGCGCAGTTCGGGATCCTTGCCGTATTTCAGCTCCACCTCGGCCATGTCGATCGCGCCCTGATGATGCGGGATCATCATGGTCGCGAAATCGTGGTCGGGGTGACCCGTCGGGTTCATCTTCATGTTCGTCATCATCTTCTGCATCGACCTGGCGAAGGCCTGGTCGGCAGGGGAGGCCGCAGCGGCCTGGGTCTTGCCCGCCTCCTGCTGCATGCCCTGCATCCCCTGCGCCGAAGCCATGCCCGGAAGGGCAAGGGCGCCGGTCGCGATGAAGGCGGACAGGATGGTCGTGATCTTCATTGCTGGTCTCCTCTGATGAATGGATATGGCGCTCAGTCCAGCGGGACCGAGCGCAGGCGAAGGGCGTTGCTGATGACGCTGACCGACGAGAGCGCCATGGCGGCCGCCGCGATCATCGGCGACAGGACGAGACCGAAGACGGGGTAAAGAATGCCCGCCGCGATGGGCACGCCGGCCGCGTTGTAGATGAAGGCGAAGAACAGGTTCTGCCGGATGTTCGCCATGGTGCGCCGGGAAAGCCGCCGCGCCCGGACGATGCCGGTCAGGTCGCCCTTGAGCAGGGTGATCCCGGCGCTCTCCATGGCGATGTCGGTGCCCGTGCCCATGGCGATGCCGACGTCGGCGGCGGCCAGTGCCGGCGCATCGTTGACGCCGTCGCCGGCCATGGCGACCACCCGGCCTTCCCCGCGCAGCCTTTCCACCACCCGGGCCTTGGCGTCGGGCAGGATCTCGGCCTCGATCTCATCGATGCCGAGCCGTCGGCCGACGGCTTCCGCCGTGGTCCGGTTGTCGCCGGTCAGCATGACGACGCGCAGGCCCTGAGCCTTCAGCGCGGCGATGGCGGCGGCGGTGGACTGCTTCACCGGATCGGCGATGCCGAACGCTCCGGCAAGCGTCCCGTCCACGGCGACATAGACGGCGGTGGCGCCGTCGCGACGCAGCTCGTCGGCCCTGGCGTCGAGCCGTGCGGTCGCCGTGCCGAGATCGGCCATGAAGGCGGCATTGCCGATCTGCACGGTTCGGCCGTCCACGACGGCGCGGGCGCCCTTTCCGGCCGGGGCGTCGAAGTCCCGCGCGTCCGGAAGGGCGATGCCGCGATCGCTCGCCGCGCGCACGATGGCCTCGCCCAGCGGATGCTGGCTGGCCCGCTCGACGCTGGCGGCAAGCCGCAGCAGTTCCTTTTCGGTGAAGGGAGCCAGCGGCAGGATGGCGGTGACCGACGGCTTGCCCTCCGTCAGCGTGCCGGTCTTGTCCACGACCAGCGTATCGACTTTCTCCAGCCGTTCCAGCGCCTCGGCGTTGCGGATCAGAACGCCCGCCTGCGCTCCCCGCCCGATGCCGACCATGATCGACATGGGCGTGGCGAGGCCGAGCGCGCAGGGGCAGGCGATTATCAGAACGGCCACGGCCGCCACCAGCGCGTAGGAGAAGCGTGGCTCCGGGCCGAAGATCGCCCAGATCGCGAAGGTGACGGCCGCCGCGGCGAGCACGGCCGGAACGAACCAGCCGGCGACGGCGTCGGCGAGCCGCTGGATCTGCGCACGGCTGCGCTGCGCCTGCGCCACCAGCTGCACGATCTGCGAGAGCACGGTCTCCGCGCCGATCTTCTCCGCCCGAATGACGAGACTGCCGCTGCCGTTCAGCGTGCCGCCGATGACCTGAGCGCCGGCTGTCTTCTCCACCGGCATGGACTCGCCGGTGACCATGGATTCGTCGACGTTGCTGCGGCCGTCCTCGACGGAGCCGTCGACGGGGATCTTCTCGCCCGGGCGCACGCGGAGGCGGTCGCCGGTGCCGACATGGTCGAGGCCGATTTCCTCGTCGCCACCATCCGGCTTGAGCCGCCGCGCGGTCTTCGGCGCGAGGTCGAGCAGGCCGCGAATGGCGCTGCTGGTGTTATCGCGGGCGCGCAGCTCCAGCACCTGACCGAGCAGCACCAGCACGGTGATCATCGCCGCCGCTTCGAAATACACGGCCACCCCGCCATGCATGTCGCGGAAGGCGGGCGGGAAGATGCCGGGCGCGAGCGTCGCGACCACGCTGTAGATCCAGGCGATGCCGGTGCCGATGGCGATCAGCGTGAACATGTTGAGGTGGCCGGTGCGCACCGACTGCCAGCCGCGCTGAAAAAACGGCCAGCCGGCCCAGAGCACGACCGGCGTCGCCAGCACCAGCTGCGCCCAGTTGGAAAGCGCGTTCGGGATGATCCGGTCGAGACCGAGATGGCTCCCCATGCCGAGGATCATCACGGGAATGGCGAGCGCCAGCGCGATCCAGAAGCGCCGGCGCATGTCGATCAGCTCTTCGTTCGGCCCGGCATCGGCGGTGAACGTCTCCGGTTCCAACGCCATGCCGCAGATCGGACAGGTGCCGGGTCCCTCCTGCCGCACCTCCGGATGCATGGGACAGGTATAGATCGCGCCCGCTGCGGCCGGTGCCTCGGCTCTCAGTTGGGGGTTCAGGTATCGGGCGGGATCGGCGAGGAACTTGGTCCGGCAACCGGCCGCGCAGAAATAATAGGTCGCGCCATCGTGCTCCGCGCTGTGCTTCGCCGTGGCGGGATCGACGCTCATCCCGCAGACGGGGTCCTTGACCTTTCCCCCGGCCACAGCGGCGTCGTGACCATGTCCGCCGCAGCAGGCGTGTGCCGGAGCTTCGGCTTTGGCGAGATAGCGGTCGGGATCGGCGAGGAACTTGGTCCGGCAGCCTGCCGCGCAGAAATAATAGGCCGCGCCATCGTGCTCGGCGCTGTGCTTCGCCGTGGACGGGTTCACGTCCATCCCGCAGACCGGGTCCGTGGCGGTCATGGGCTGGGAGTTTCGCTCCTGGTGGGCGTGCTTGGCCGAGCAGCATGAGTGGCCGGCGTCCGGAATGTTTTCCGTCATGATCGGTTTCCTTGTTGAAACCGGTTCTGCACCTTCCCATCATGGGAAGGTCAAGCGACGGAATTCGGAGCGTTCATGCAGATCGGGGAAGCGGCCAGGGCTTCGGGCGTATCCGCCAAGATGATCCGGCACTACGAGGCGATCGGGCTGGTGCCGACGGCGGATCGGCGCGACAGCGGCTATCGCGATTATGCGGACGAGGATCTCTCCCGCCTCCGCTTCATCCGCCATTCGCGCGACCTCGGCTTTCCGATCGAGCAGATCCGGGTGCTGCTGCGGCTCTGGACCGACCGGGGACGCAGCAACGCTGAGGTGAAGGCGCTCGCCCGAACGCATCTGGCGGAACTGGAAGGACGCATCGTCCGGCTTCGCGAAATGGCGGACGTGCTGCAGCATCTGGCCGATGCCTGCGACGGCGACGGCCGGCCGGATTGTCCGATCCTGGCCGGGTTAGAGGCCGCCGGCTGCGACGGTTCCCGCGCGGGGAACCGCAGCGTTTGTCACCCGAACCCGGGAGCCGACTGAGCGGCCGCCCGGGACAGGCGACCTTCAGACGGCGACTTCCGTCGCGGCGGCAGCGCGGACCGGAGCCGGCTGCGCCTGCACCTGCACCTTGCGCGAAAGCCGATCTTCCCGGTTAAGCTTGGCGCGGAAATAATCCACCGTCCGCGACAGACCCTCTTCCAGCACGGTGGAAGGCGCCCAGCCCAGAACTTCCCGGGCGACGCGGATGTCCGGCCGGCGGCGCTGGGGATCATCCACCGGCAGCGGCTTCAGCAGGATTTCCGCCTCCACGCCGACATGGGCGGCGATCCGGTGGGCGAATTCCAGAATGGTGACCTCGTCGGGATTACCGAGATTGACCGGGCCGTGCACGCCGTCCGGCGAGTTCATCAGCTTCATCAAGCCGTCCACGAGGTCGTCGACATAGCAGAAGGAGCGCGTCTGCCGCCCCTCGCCATAAACGGTGATCGGCTGCCCCGTCAGCACCTGCACGGCGAAATTGGAGACGACGCGTCCGTCCTTCTCGTGCATGCGCGGGCCGTAGGTGTTGAAGATGCGCGCCACCTTGATGTTCGTGCCGTGCTGTCGCAGCGCATCGAACAGCATCGCCTCGGCGCAACGCTTGCCCTCGTCGTAGCAGGCGCGCGGGCCGGTGCAGTTGACGTTGCCGTTGTCGCTTTCCGTCTGCGGATGCTTCAGCGGGTCGCCATAGACCTCGCTGGTGGAGGCCTGCAGGATGCGGGCGCCCTTTTCCCGCGCCAGCGCGAGCAGGTGATAGACGCCCATGACGCTGATCATCACCGTGTAATGCGGGTCCGCCTGGTAATGCACGGGCGAGGCGGGGCAGGCGAGATTGTAGATCTCGTCGAGCTTGCCGCGAATCTTCAGCGGCTCGACGATGTCATGTTCCATGAACTCGAACCGCGGGTGGTCGAGATTATGGCTGACATTGTCGTGCGAGCCCGTGAGCAGATTGTCGAGGCAGATGACGTGATGACCCTCGGCCAGAAGGCGATCGCAAAGATGGGAGCCTACGAAGCCCGCTCCGCCGGCGACCAGAATGCGCTTCATCGCGTCGTTCCTTCTTGCTGTTCCCGAGGGATCGTAGCGCCGGGGCGGCGCGAGACGCCAGTCAGGGGTTCTGCTGCGTTTGTGGATGGGACGGAGCGGTTCATGCCGGACACGAACGTTTCCGCGATCATCCTTGTTCCTTGATAGTTTAGCCGGGACAGGATGGCGCTCACGACACCGGCTCCGGGTGCCGCGTGTTCTCGGATCGAGCGGCGGGGCGGAGCGAGAAGAGCTGTTCCAGCTGCTCGGCACGGTGGTCGGCGGTGTGCGAGCGCAGCACCGCCGCGCGCGCCGCCGCGCCGATCGCCTGCCGTCCCGCCTCGTCGATATCGTTCAGGAATTCCACGACCTCGGCTGTGCTCTCCGCCAGCAGGATCTCGCGGCCCGGCTCGAAGAAATCGGCAAGTCCGTCCCAGGTGTCGCTGATCACCGGCACGCCGCAGGCCGCCGCCTCGAACAGCCGCACGCTCGGCGACCAGCCGGCGGCGCGCATGTCGGCGCGGGTGATGTTCAGCGTGAAGTCCTGTCCGCAATAGAAGGCGCCATGCTCCGAGGGCGGCAGGTGCCAGATGTAGGAGACGTTTTCCGGCCAGGCGGTGTCTTCGGGATATTGCGGGCCGGCGACGACGAAGCGCGCATCCGAAAGGTCCCGCGCGGGAGCGAGCAGCAGCCGCTCCAGCGTCGGCTGGCGGTCGGGCGAATAGGTGCCGAGATAGCCGAGCCGCCAGTCGCGCGCGACGTCCAGCGGATGGTGAACGTCGGGATCCACGGCGCAGTAGAAGGGCACCGGGTCGGGGCTGCCTAGTTGGCGCAGCCGGTCCAGCGTCGGGCCGCCGGTGAACGACAGGTAATGGTGGTAGGCGCCGATGAGCTCGGCCGTCAGATATTCCTCGTCGCCGCGCGCGAGCTTGGCCAAGGTCACCGGCGTGTCGATGTCGTAGAAGGCGACGGGTCCCGAGGCGCGCGCCAGGGCCCATTTCCCGACCTCCACGCCTTCCGGCACGTAGGAGCCGACGATCACGGCATCGGCTTCGCGCACGATCGCGGAGAAGCGACGATCCAGTTCCTCGCGGTCGGCGTAGAGATGCGTCCGGCAATAGGGCGGATCGGCGAGATCGCGATGCGAGGCGTACCAGGGCACATCGCGTTCCAGGAAGACGACATCGTGCCCGCGCCGCGCCAGCGCCTTCACCAGCCCGCGATAGGTGGTTGCGTGTCCGTTGCCCCATGAGGACGTGATGGACAGGCCGAGGATGGCGATCGTCGCCATCAGATCGCCTCCTGCAGCGCCTCTCGGCCTTCCAGGATGGCCTCCAACTGCTCCGCGCGATGGGAATAGGTGTGGGCGGCGAGAACGCGGCGGCAGGCGGCGTCGCCGATGGCGCGGGCGCGTTCGGGATCGAGCGCCTCGACATGGGCGGCCACCTCGTCGCCGGTCGCGGCGAGCAGGATCTCGCGGTCGGGTTCCAGGAACTGCTCGATGCCTTCCCAGGCATCGGTGACGATGCAGGCGGCGGCCCCGGCGGCCTCGAAGATGCGCGTCGGCGGGGAAGCCCCGTAGCGCGCCATGCTTTCGCGATTGATGTTGAGGACCGCCAGCGCCGACGAGTTCAGCGCGTTGTGGTCACGGGTATAGACGTGGCCGATATAGTCGATGTTGGACGACATCGGCTTGTCGGCCCAGCCGTTGCCGCCTAGCAGGAAGCGGCGCTCCGGCAGCTTCGCGGCGGGGTTCAGGAAGAACTCTTCCACGCGCGCCTCGCGGTCGGGCAGGCGGTTGCCCAGGAAGGCCAGGTCGGTGCGGAAGCGGTCCTCGGGCTCCACCCGGTGATGGGTGGCGGGATCGACGGCGTTGTAGATCGGCAGGCAGGCCTTGGCCCCGAGCTTCTCGTAGGCCGAGACCACGGCCTCGCCGCCGCCATAGGTCATGACCGCGTCGTAGCGCGGGATCTGATGGCGGAGCGGGTCGGCGGGGTCGGCGAAGATGCTGTCGAGCGTCGCCGGTGCGTCCACGTCCCAGAAGAGCACGGTGCGGTTTGGCCGCTTCATGTCGACGACGGCCTGCTCCAACTCGCGGTCGAGCACGCCGACGCCGCTGAACTTGACCACCACGTCGGCCGAAGCCGCGGCATCGAGCGAGCGCTGCAGGCCTTCCGCATCCGGCTGGAACACAGTGACGCGCGCCCAGTCGGGGTCGTCGATATCGCGATGCGCCTGCCGCTCGAACGCATCCGGCTCGTAGAAGGCGACCGAATGGCCACGCGCGGCGAGCGCCTTCAGGAGGCCGCGATAATAGGTGGCGGCGCCGTTCCAGTAGGCCGAGACGAGACTGGAGCCGAAAAAGGCGAACTGCATCAAACCGCTTCCTGCATGCGCTGCGCACCCGTCCGGGGCGCGAGGGTGGAGTAGATTTCGAGTAGCTGGTCGACGCGATCGCGGCACGTATGGCCGTTCAGCACCGCCTTCAGCCCGGTTTCGCGCAGCGAGGCCGCGAGGTCCTCATCGTCCAGCACGGCGCGCATGGCGCGTCGCATCTCCTCGCCGCTGTTAACCCTGAGATAGCTGCCGGCGGGAAAGAGCTGCTCGGTGTCCTCCCAGGGGGCGCTGATCAACGGAATGCCGCAAGCCAGCGCCTCGAAGACGCGGATCGTCGGAATGCCGGGCAGAGCGCGCGCATAGGGCCGGCGCGGCACATGCACGGTGAAACGATGGCGGGCGAAGGCATCGGGCGCGTCGTAGTTCGGCAGGAAGCCGCGATATTCGATGCCGTGCTGCTTCAACTCGTCCCGCGCATATTGCGGGTAGCGGACGCCGTAGATGTGCGTGGTCAGGGCGAGGGCGGAGGAGGGTTCCAGCAGGAACTCGCGAAGTTCGTCCGAGCGCTCCTCGTCGCCCCAATTGCCGACCCATACGAGATCGCCTGCGATCTCCCCCGCCTGCCGGGGATAGAAGATCGAGGTATCGGCCGCCTCGTGCCAGGTCCAGACGCGCCTGGCCCAGCCGCGCTCCTCGTAGATCTCGCCGATCGCCGCGCCGAAGGCCAGCACGCCGTCATAGCCGGAGAGATCGAACCGGGCCATCTCATCGGGCACGGTGGCGGCGCGGTGGTGCGTATCGTGGAAGAGCAGCACGAACGGCGCGCCGTTCGCCCGCATTCGGCCCAGGCGGTTGACGAGGTCCGGCTCGTTCCACTCGTGGACGATCACCAGGTCCGCGCCCTCGGTAAGCTCGATCAGGTCGGGATCGCCCGCATAAAGGGCGGGCTGGATGTGGGGAAACGTCCGGGCGTAGCGCTCCAGCGCGGCGACGCCATGGTCGGCGATGAGGTTCTCTCGGCTCCAGGCGCCGGCAGGCTCGTGGAGGACGACCTCGTGTCCCTTTTCCTGCAGCGCGGTCACGACGCCGCGTAGGAAGTGGGCGTTGCCATTGTTCCAGCAGGAGGCGACGGCATGGACGAAGAAGACGACCTTCATCCGTTGAGCCTCGCGTTCGATGCGGAGTTCGATGTCATGCTGCGTTCCGTAAAATCCGGGCCATCAAAGTCGGGCTCCCTGCGTCCGGGCCGGCATTCCGACGTGGGGATGCGAGCCGCCGAGGAGCGTGCGGTAGGCGTCGAGATAGCCCTCGGCCATCCGCTCCGCCGTGAAATGGCGGCCACGTTCGAGCGCCAGCGTCCCGAGTTCCTCGCAGCGGCGGGGATCGTCCAGGAGCGCGCGCAGGGCATTGTGCAGGCCGGCAGCGTCGTCCGGGCTGACAAAGACCGCCGCGCCGTCCCAGAGTTCGCGCAGGGTGCCGATGTCGGCGACGATCAGCGCGCAGGCGGAAAGCGCCGCTTCCAGGACGCCCAGCCCGAACGGCTCGTAGCGCGCCGGGGCGACATAGACGGACGATCGCGCCATGTGGCCGGCAAGGTCGGGCGGCGGCAGAAAACCGAGTTCGGTGACGTTGGGCTGGAGCTCGGCCCGATTGCTGCCGGGGGGGCAGGCCGTCCCGGCGATCGCCACGGGATAGGGGAGGCCCTCGGCCGCCTTGCAGAGGAGCGAGATGTTCTTCGCCTCATCCCAGAGGCGGCCGGAACCCAGTGCCACCGGGTGCTTCTGGCGGCGGGGATCGAAGCGGTTGGGATCGCGTCCGTTCAGGATGACACGGCCCGCGCGCGGCTGCCCGTGCAGCTCGGTGAAGGTCCGGTAATACGAGTGCGTCGGCGCCACGATCATGTCGGCGGCGCGTACGCATTCGCCGACGCGGTGCTCGTACCTCTCCCATTCCGCCGGCACCGGCTCGGCCCGGCAGGCGCGGAACCAGGAGGTGACGCAGGAATGCGCGACGGCGAGCACCGGCGCTTGAAAGGGCAGCGCGGCATGATGGTAGCCGTTCAGATGCACGATGTCGGGCTGCCGTTCGGCTTCCAGCTCGATCAGCAATTCGTCGGCGATCCGCAGATCGTCCTCCGCGCCCTGCATCCATTCCAGCTTGAGGTCGGTCGCGATCAGCGAAACGTTGGAGAGAAACTCCGCGTCGCGCATCTGCTCGCGGTTGGGCTTGCCGCCCATCACCACCAGCGTGACGTCGATGTTGCGGCGAGACAGTTCCCGGCAGAGGTCGAGCGAGTAAGTCCAGACGCCGCCGACGCTGTCCGTCGTCATCAGGATGCGGCGGGGCTCGCTGGTCATGTCGCCGGTCCGCCGGTCACGCGCGGAGCTCCCGCTTCGCGGCGCCCTGAGCCTCGAAAGCGGTGCCGAGCCAGCTCTGCAGCTTGGACAGGCCGTCGCGAACGCTGGTTTCGGCGCGCCAGCCGGAGGTGCGGGACAGGTGATCGGTGTTGGAGACGTACCAGGGCTGGTCGCCCGGCCGCCATTCGTCGAAGTCGGTGACCGGCTTCACGCCGGTGATGTCGGCAATCAAGGACAGCAGCTCGCGCAGGCTGACCGTGTTGGCCGGTCCGCCGCCGAGATTGAAGGCCTGCCCGGCCATGCTGTCGATATCGGCGAGTGCGCGCGTATACGCGTTCACGGCATCGTCGACATAGAGAATGTCGCGAACCTGGTATCCGTCGCCGTACAGCGTGATCTTGCGGCCCGTCAGCGCCGCGATCAGGAAATGCGCGACCCAGCCCTGGTCCTCGGTGCCGAACTGGCGCGGCCCGTAAAGGCAGCTCATGCGGAAGACGGCGGTCTTCAGCCCGTAGACGCGGCCGTAATCCAGCACATACTGGTCCGCCACGCCCTTGGAACAGCCATAGGGGCTGTAGAAGGCGAGAGGCGTCGTCTCGTCCAAGCCCTTGTCGAAGGCAGGATCGCGCGGCACGTAGCGCTCGCCTTCCTGCTTCATCGCGTCGAGGTCCATCAGCTTGCCGTAGACCTTGTTGGTCGAGGCGAAGAGGACGGGCGCGTCCGGCGCACCGTTACGGACGGCTTCCAGCACGTTCAGCGTGCCGCGCGCATTGATCTCGAAATCGGAGACGGGATCGGTCACGCTGGTGGTGACGGCGACCTGGGCGGCCAGATGCACCACGGCCTTCGCCCCGCGGATCGCCTCGGCCATCTTGCCGGCATCGCGCACGTCGCTGCGCTCGAAGGCGATGCGGTTGCCGTGCCGCTCCTTCAGCCAGTTGAGGTTTTCCTCCACGCGCGGGCGCGCGAGCGTGTCGACAATGAGGACGTCCTCACCCTGCGACGCAAGGTTGGCAACTAGATTGGAGCCGAGAAAGCCCGCGCCGCCGGTGACGACGATGCGGCCTTCCCCCGGCGCGGCGCCGGGGGCTTTGTTCGGTGATACAGGCGCTGCCATCAGGCGACGAGGCCCCGCTTGGTGAGCTCCTCGGTCGCCGCCTCGACGGAATCGACGGCGATCTGGCCGGAGAGCCATTCCGCGAGTTCGGCGATGCCGTCCTCGAAACGCACCTGCGGCTTGAAGCCCAGGAGCTTCTCCGCCAGCGAGATATCGGCGAAGCAATGGCGAATGTCGCCGGCGCGGTACTTGCCGGTGACGTGCGGCGTCAGCTCGGTCTTTCCCGTTGCGTCGGCCAGCGCCTGCGCGATCTCCATGATGGAGCGGCTCTGCCCGGAGCCCACATTGATGACGTGGCCGTTGGCCTCGGGTGCCTCAAGTGCGAGCCGGCAGGCGCGGGCGACGTCGCGCACATGCACGAAGTCGCGGCGCTGCTGGCCGTCCTCGAAGACCATGGGCGGACGGTTGTTGAGCAGGCGCGAGCCGAAGATCGCGAGCACGCCGGTATAGGGGTTGGAAAGCGCCTGGTCCGGCCCGTAGACGTTGAAGAAGCGCATCGCCACGACCTCGCGATCATAGGCGCGGCCGAAGATCAGCGTCATGCGCTCCTGATTGAACTTGTTCAGCGCGTAGACGGAGGAAAGGGCGGGGTGCTTGCTTTCCGGCGTCGGGATCGGCTCCAGCGCCTCTCCATCGGGGCCGCGAAGCTCCCACTGACCGGCCTTGAGCTGCTCCAGCGGCCGCTCGGCGGGCTCCACGAAGCTGTCGCCGGAGCGGGTGAGTCCCTCGCCGTAGATCGACATGGAGGAAGCGACGAGAAGGCGGCGCACGTCGGTCTGCGCCAGTTCCTCCAGCAGGATCGCGGTGCCGAGATCGTTGACCGAGGTATAATGCTCGATCGCGTACATGCTCTGGCCGACGCCGACGGCCGCGGCGAAATGGACGACGACCTGAACGCCTTCCAGCGCCGTCTTCACCGCTGCGCGGTCGCGCACGTCGCCGACGATCAGCTCGGCTTCGGCTTCGAGGTAATCGGGGCGCTTGCCCTCCGGGTGGACCTGCCGGTCGAGATTGTCGAGAACGCGGACCTTGTAGCCGTTCTGCAGCAGTTCGCGGGCGAGATGGGAGCCGATGAAGCCGGCTCCGCCGATGATTAGCGCTGTCTCTGTCACATTCGTCCTCGTCTATAGCCAACTAAATGACGGTAATAGAAGGTTCGTTCCCGAGGTCGTGAAAAGCCCAGTTGTAGCCGGTTTTGCATCTAAGTACAGGTTGAAGAAGTTAGCCTGCGAAGCGTTTGTGGGGCAGCGCCGGCCTTATTGGAAGTTGCGGCCCTTGGGCATGACGCTGCCGGCCTGTCGGGCGAGAGCGTCCAGTTCGGCCCGTGCGCCGGGTTCCTCGGCCAGCAATTGCTGCAGCCGGGAGCGGGTGGAAACCTTCTGGTAGCGGCTTGGCACGGGTCGGCGCACCTCGTCGGCGCGCGCCATGCCGGCCGCCCCGATAGGCTCATCGGAAAGGTGGGAAAGGAGCGACGAAAGGTCCTCCACCTGGTCGGCGACGAGATGGATCACGCCCTGCTCCGACTGCAGACGGCCGGTCACCGCAATGAAGCGTGCGCCCATCACCACGGCGCGGTATTTCTCGAAGACCTTGGGCCAGACGATGACGTTGGCGACGCCCGTCTCGTCCTCCAGCGTGGCGAAGATGACGCCCTTGGCCGTGCCCGGCCGCTGGCGCACCAGAACGAGCCCCGCCACCGTCAGATGCCGGCCGCCGCGGATCTCGCGAAGTCGGCCGCATTCCACGATATCCGCCCGCCGCAGACGGTCGCGGAGAAACGATACGGGATGCGCCTTCAGCGACAGCGACAGCGAGCGATAGTCGTTCACCACATGCTCGCCCAGCGGCATGGCCGGGAGTGCCACCGTCGGCTCGGCCTGCAAGGGCGGTGCGTCGTAATCCGGAGCCGCATCCTCCGCCAGGCCAGGCATCGCGACGGCTTCAAAGAGGGGCAGGCGTTCCGCGGCGCTCTTCGTATCCAGCGCGCGCACCTCCCAGAGGGCGGCGCGGCGGTCGAGGCCGACCGAGCGGAAGGCATCGGCTTCCGCCAGCCGTTCCAGGCTCGCCCGCATCAGGCCGGTGCGCAGCCAGAGTTCGCGAACGCTGCGATAGCCGCCACCGCGCGCGCTCACCAGCCGCTCCGCCTCGTCCTCGCGCAGTCCCCGGATCTGGCGAAAGCCCAGTCGGACGGAGCCGGTCGAATGGATCGCCGCGCGCTGGGTGGCATGCTGCGCCTCGACCCGGTGGCGCAAGGTGGCGGCGCCCCCGGCTTCCGGCTCCAGCGAGGAAAGCCAGTCGGAATGATTGATGTCGACGGGGCGCACCTCCACGCCGTGCTCGCGCGCATCGCGGACAAGCTGCGCCGGGGCATAGAAGCCCATGGGTTGCGCGTTCAGCATGGCGGCGCAGAAGACGTCGGGATAATGGCACTTCATCCAGGCGGAGGTGTAGACGAGAAGCGCGAAACTCGCCGCGTGGCTTTCCGGAAAGCCGTATTCGCCGAAGCCCTCGATCTGGCGGAAGCAGCTTTCGGCGAAGGCCCGGTCGTAGCCGCGCGAGGCCATGCCTTCGACCATCTTCTCCTGAAAGGTGGAGATGGTGCCGACCCGGCGGAACGTCGCCATGGCGCGGCGGAGCTTGTCGGCCTCCCAGGGCTCGAACTTCGCGGCCACGATGGCGATCCTCATCGCCTGCTCCTGGAAAAGCGGGACGCCCAGCGTCTTGGAGAGCACCTGCTCCAACTCCATGGGGTCGTGCTCCGGAGCGGGCCGGGGATAGTTCGCCTTTTCCAGCCCCTGACGCCGGCGCAGATAAGGATGCACCATGTCCCCCTGGATCGGCCCGGGGCGGACGATCGCCACCTCGATGACGAGATCGTAGAAGGTGCGCGGGCGCAAACGCGGCAGCATGGTCATCTGCGCCCGGCTCTCGATCTGGAAGACGCCCAGGGTATCGGCCCGGCAGATCATGTCATAGACCTCGGGGTCTTCGGCCGGGATGGAGGCGAGCGTCAGCTGCTTGCCGTAATGCGTCTCCAGGAGCTTGAGCGCGTGTTTCATGGCGCTCAGCATGCCGAGCGCCAGCACATCGATCTTGAGGATGCCGAGCGCGTCGAGATCGTCCTTGTCCCATTCTATGATGGTGCGGCCGTCCATGGCGGAGTGGAGCACCGGCACCGTCTCGTCGACGCGGCCGCGCGTGATCACGAAGCCGCCGACATGCTGGGAGAGATGGCGGGGAAAGCCGACGATCTCGCGCGTCAGCTCCATCACCTGCCCGATGCGGGCGTCGGCGGGGTCGAGACCCGCGCGGCGCGCATCCTCCAGGGCGAGCCCGTCCGACGACCAGCCCCAGACATTGCCGGCCAGCGCCCCGACGGAATCCTCCGAGAGCCCGAAGGCCTTGCCTACCTCGCGCGCGGCCGAGCGCGTGCGGTAAGTGATGACGGTGGCGGCCAGCGCCGCACGGTCGCGGCCGTACTTGCCGTAGATATACTGGATCACCTCCTCGCGGCGCTGGTGCTCGAAATCCACGTCGATATCCGGCGGCTCGCCGCGTTCAGGGGAGATGAAGCGCTCGAACAGGAGATCGGCGCGGTCGGGATCCACCTCCGTCACGCCGAGACAGTAGCAGACGGCGGAATTGGCGGCCGAGCCGCGACCCTGGCAGAGGATGCCCTGGCTGCGGGCGAAGCGGACGATGTCCCACACGGTGAGGAAATAGCCCTCGTATTTCAGTTCTCGGACCAGCTTCAGTTCGTGCCGGATCGTGGCGCGCACCTTGTCCGGCACACCGGCGGGATAACGTTGGGCCGCCCCGAGCTTCGTCAGGCGCACGAGTTCGTCGAAGGGGGTGGCGCTCTCGCCGGCCGTTTCCTCCGGGTATTCGTATTTCAGCTCCGCCAGCGAGAAGGAAAGCTGGTCGAAGACGCGCAGGGTTTCCGTCATCGCCTGCGGGATCGCCCGGAACAGGCGCGTCATCTCAGCGGCACTCTTCAAATGGCGCTCGCCATTGATCTGCAATCGGCGGCCGGCTTCCTCGATCGTCACATGCGACCGGATCGCGGTCAGCACGTCCTGCAGCCGACGGCGCTCCGGCCCGTGGTGGAGAGTGTCGCCAAGCGCCACCAGCGGCGTCGCGGTGCGACGGCCGAGAGCGTCGAGTTCCGCCAGGCGGCGAGCGTCGCGACCGTCGTAGAGCATGGTTGCGCCCTGCCAGACGCGGCGGGGAAAGGCATCGCGAAGCGCTCCCAGGGTTTGCGCGAGGCGGGTATCGACCGCCTGACCGGGCAGTACACCCAGGAGCAGGCCTTCGCCCCATTCCAGGAGATCGGCGAGATCGAGGTGGCAGGAGCCCTTTTCCGCGCGCAGATTGCCGGCGCTGAGCAGCCGGCAGAGGCGGCCGTAGGAGGCGCGGTCGGGCACCCAGGCCACGATATCCGGCGTCCCGTCGCGAAAGACGAGCCGGGAACCCACCGCGTAGGGCGTTCCGGTCTGCCGGCTCGCCAGATGGCCGCGTACCGAGCCGGCCAGCGTGTTGCGGTCCGCAATGACCAGACCGGAGAGCTCCAGCGTTTCCGCGGCGGCCGCCAGCTCCTCGGGATGCGAAGCGCCATGCAGGAAGGAGAAGTTGGACGCACTCAGCAGTTCGGCATAGGCCGGCTCACCCGCGCGCCGTTGCCGGCGCTCGATCTCCGAGCCGATGGACTGCGCCAGCGTCAGGCCGAGCTTGCTGGCCGCAGGGCGGTTGGATGGGGGCTGCTCTGGCATGGCTCCGCCGCTCGCGGAGGAACCCCCTCCACGGTTTCGCTGGCTCGAATGGATTTGTTCCTATTATGTTCTGCGGCGCGAGAGAGTCAATCGACCCCGCGAGCAACAGGCTGGAAGACGTTTGGACTAGCCCGGCTCGTTTCGAAGGAGGGGGGCACCAGCCTAAGGAGGTCCTGATGCCATCGCTCGAACATCGATAATCCCGCAGCGGGGCTGTGGCCTGCCCCCATTAGGTGGCCCGGTTGGAATCTAATGCATGGTGGGCTTGTCGGCCATGGTTGAGGTGGCCGACGACGCAGGTTGGGTTGGCGTATTTGGCCACACCACGGCGGCGGGGGCTGGCGGTCTGTAGCCGAGGGAGGAGTGCGGGCGCAGGGTGTTGTAGTGCTGGCGCCAGCCCTCGATGACGATCCTGGCCTCGGCGAGGGTATAGAACAGCTCGCCGTTCAGCAGTTCATCGCGGAGCTTGGAGTTGAAGCTCTCGCAGTAGCCATTCTCCCAAGGGCTGCCAGGCTCGATGTACGCCGTTTTCGCGCCGACCGCTGTGATCCACTCCCGCACCGCCCTGGCGACGAACTCGGGGCCATTGTCCGAGCGAACATGCCCAGGCACGCCGCGCAGGATGAAGAGATCGGACAGGACATCGATGACGTCGGTGGATTTGAGCTTTCGGTCGATCCTGATGGCGATACACTCCCGGGTGAACTCGTCGATCACATTCAGCATGCGGAACTTCCGGCCGTTGTGGGTGCGATCCTCAACGAAGTCGTAGGACCACACATGGTTGGGATATTCCGGCCGGAGCCGGACACACGAGCCGTCGTTCAGCCAGAGGCGGCCCTTCTTCGGTTGCCTGGCTGGCACCTTCAGCCCCTCCTGTCGCCAGATCCGCTCGACGCGCTTGACGTTCACGACCCAGCCGAAGGTCTCCAGCATGGCTGCGATCCGGCGATAGCCATAACGACCGTACTTGGTCGCGAGCGCGACGATGTCGGCGGTCAGCGCCGTTTCATCGGCGCGACCCTTCCGCACTTTTCGTTGGGTGGATCGATGCTGCCCCAGGACCCGACACGCCAGCCGCTCCGATACGCCAAACTTCACCATGACGTGGTCGATGCACTGGCGACGGCGGGCGGGGCTTAGAAGTTTCCCGACGCGGCTTCCTT
The DNA here is from genome assembly GCF_900110915.1 of Faunimonas pinastri. Taxonomy (GTDB): domain Bacteria; phylum Pseudomonadota; class Alphaproteobacteria; order Rhizobiales; family Afifellaceae; genus Faunimonas; species Faunimonas pinastri. The sequence goes on along the minus strand of NZ_FOFG01000009.1, from coordinate 569 downwards.
GAGGATCAGCTTCTCAAGCGTCAGGTCCGAAACGGCTTTTCGTAGCCGCTCGTTCTCCTTCTCCAGGTCCTTCAGGCGCTTCACCTGATCGGACTTGAGCCCACCGAACTCCTTGCGCCACCGATAGTAGGTGAACGGCGTCACACTGATCGTGCGAATTGCCTCCGAAACCGATCGGCCTTGCGACACGAGCACATCGACCTGCCTCAGCTTGGCGACGATCCCTTCCGGCTGGTGCTTCTTACGCGGCATTCCTGACATCCTCCAAAGGCTCAAAAGCCTACTTCAGGGAGGACCACTTTTCAGGGGGCAGACCAGGCAGGTATCATCCAGGAGGAACTGGAGGAACGGGGCGTGAAACGCCGGGGCCCGCGCGGGAAGGCCGCCTGTGCGAAACACGCTTCTTCCAAGTCACTGATCCAAAAGGAACTTCTCGACTATGTGAACTTTTTTCCAGCTTTCCTGTTTCGCCTTGTTGACACCCTCGGCTGCCCTGTCTATATCAGCGTCACACCGGACGACGGGGCGCGGTTAGCGGCACTGAGGTCTGGTTGTTCTCGATTGAGATG
>NZ_FOFG01000035.1 GCF_900110915.1 Faunimonas pinastri | reverse complement strand
CGGAAGTGCCGGAGCAGCCTTGCCCGTCCCAATCGTGTAGAGACGCGTCAGAATATCCCGGAATGCCGCTGACCCGCCAAGATCGCCGGGAAGGGTATGGGCAACGGGCTCGGGTCCGACGAACGCGAAGTATTGGTTGCCGCGTCTTTCAACTTCGTCGCGGACGAACGTTCTCGCGGCCTCGACATCTTCCGGCGCCACGTAATGCGGCAGGACAGCATAACCTTTGCGGTCCATGTCGGCGGCCAGAGCGCGCACTTCCGAATCCGATAACGACCTGAATGTCGCAGACATGGAAACCTCCCGCGTCATCGCGAAACAGGGGAAGACTAGTGGCACTCGCTGCGGCTAAGCAATTCTCCTCAGGAGGGATACGCCTAGCACTTATGGATTGATCTCGTCGGGGTTGAACCCCACGCGCTTCGTGCCTCGATGCGGCGCGCCCGTCGGATGCGGCCGTCCCACGCGAGCCAGCAAGGCCTCGATCTCCTTTGTGACTGCGGAAAGCGTGAAGGCGCGAACAGCAGCCTTGTTGCCCTGACCGGCAATCTCGGCGGCCCCCACGGGGTCGGCCAGGACGCCCCGCAGCTTTTCCGCAAGTGCCGCCGGATTGTCGGCTTTCACGAGAAACCCCGTCACCCCCTCCTGTATGAGTTCCAGCGCACCGCCATTGGCCGCCGCCACCACGGGGCGGCCGGCCATCATGGCTTCTGCTATCACGCGGCCGAACGGTTCCGGCGCGGTCGAGGCATGCACGACGACATCCACCGATTTCATGAGTGGAGCCACGTCTTGTCGGAACCCGAGGAAATGGACCCTGTCCTGCAGGCCGTGCGCCTCGATCCGCTGTTTCAGTTCGTCCGCATAGGCGACCTCGCCGAAGAGGCTGTCGCCCACGATCAGAGCATGGACGCCGTCCAGTTCCGCCAGCGCGTCGATCAGCACGTGCTGCCCCTTCCAGGCGGCAAGGCGTCCGAAGATGCCCACCAGTGGGGGCGCGGAACCATCCGGAAGCCTCGGGCGGGGCGACGGCTGGGCGTGGAGATAAGGTCGCGGATCGATCCCGTTATAGACGATCGCCGTATGGTCGGTGCGACCGCCGGCGGCGGCGAACGCGTCTGCCGTGGCGACCGAATTGACGATGACCAGCGACGCGCCGCGATTGGCAAGGTGCACGGCAGCCGATTTCAGGGTCTGGCTGAAGCCGCTCCCGGTGAGGATGTCGTGGAGATGCCAGACCAGCGGGCGACGTGCCAGGCCGGCGGCAAGCACGCTGCAGATGAAGGCCTTCTGCGAGTTCGCGTAGACTATGTCGAAGTCGCGCGCTTCCCGCGCGATCCGGCGGGCGAGGCCCGCGATCGTCGGGATGGCCTTCCAGAGATTTCGCAGGCCCGAAGCGCGGCGAACGGAGAGAAGGTGGCGGCCGGCCTCGATAACTTCGACGTTGACCCCGGCATCGGCGAGACGCTCCCGCAGCGGACCGTCCTGAAAGAGCAGGACCTTGTGTCGACCGCTATAGGTGCGGGCGAGGTCCAACAGGCAGAGCTCGGCGCCGCCGAGTTCACCCGTGTGATCCACGAAAAGAACGCTGGGTGGCGCCGCGGGGTGTTTGTCCCTGACGCTGGCGCAGGAACCGGCGGAGGAATTGGAGGGGAGCGGACGTGCCGGAACGAACAAGTTTGATAGCCTCCGGACCGGCTGCACGCCGATCGCCTGAATGATGCGGGAGAGGGGGCCGGGGGCTCCCGGAATGTTGTTGTCGGCGCGGTCGGTCATGCGCGGGTCTCCGAAAGCATAGGCGCGGCGAGGGCGCGGGCCATGAAGCCGCCCACGGCTTTTTCACTGCAGATGTCCTTCCACCAGGCGAGGGTCTGCCGGTGCAGGCGCTCCATCCGCTCAGGGTCGGACAGGAGGCCTGTCGCGAGGTTCGGGAGTTCGCGCCAGTCGCGGATGACGAGGCAGGGGCAGCTATCCGCGAACCAGGACCTCGGCTGCTGCTCGCAGACGATGATGCAGCCGTAGCGCGCGGCGGAATAGAAGCGCGCTGTCTCCGGCACGGTGCCGCGAGGAACCGGGCAGATCTGAGTGTCCATCAGTATTTCGGAAAAGCCCTCGGCGCCGCGGGCCCGACTCTCGTCGAAACTGCGTGTGAGTTCGATCCGTATTCGGCCGAACCGCTCGGATCGCCGCATCCGCTCCAGCGTCGCGACCAGCGAATTGCGGGCATGGATCTTGGGCGTGCCGGTAACACCGCGGATCGATAGCGCCGGAGCGGGCCTGCCCGCCAGGCTGCCGACAAAGGAGAGGGTGCAGGATCGGCTGAAAAGCGGGCGCACATCCAGGTCACACAGCTTGGCGTAACCTTGCGGAATCCGCCAGACAGGGGCGATCCTGTCAGCCCCTCGCAGCGCGATCTGTCCCTGAAGCCAGCCGGGCAGCCACGCCCCTGAGCGCCGGGCGAAATCCAGGAGTTCCGTCAGCCCCTGCAGCGAGCCGAGCCTGCCGACGCCGAAAACCGGTCGCATGCCGAAGCAGGAAAAAACGCAGCCGACGCGGTCGAGGTAGGGCGGGAAACGACGTCGCTCGTCGCCGAAGATAATGACCACCACCTCGGGCCCGTAGCTCGGCAGCGGCACGGTGCTGTCATAGACGAAGTAGAAGACCAGGCCGCCGATGGAGAGTTCGCCCTCCATCTCCCGCAGCGAGCGCAGGAAATAGGTGAGATCCACATCGACCGGCGGTTCCTCCCCGAGATCCAGGGCGAGCGGCGCCCCGTCGGGCATGATCAGGAAGTAGCTGTTGGGTTGCAGATCAGGCTCCGCCGTGGACGGAAGCGAGGAAATTTTTTTGCCTGCGAGACAGTCCAATCGGACCTCCCCGAAAGAGGTATTTCCCCTATCCATCAGGATAAACGTCAAAGGGGTAAATTCCTGCGTGTTTCATATATGTTAACGTACATAGCAACGGGAAAAATCAGAAGTAACTTAAATGTAATTTAACGACATAACCTTTGATAGGGATCTCGCGGATATGAGATTTTCTATGAGCCGGCGTAAATTTGTGATTGGGTTTTCCGTTGTTCTTGTCGCGCGACCTGTCCTTCGGTTCCGTTTGGCGGAAGAGCCAGACACACTGGCCCTGATCCGGGTCTCTGCCGATGAGCATCTCGTAGACGATGCCGGCGATCCGCTGCTCTGGACCGTGGCATGAGCGGACCTCGCGCGGCCTCTTCTCTCGGTATTTTCGGCGATCCGCTGGATCCGCGTATTCTTGGTTCGATCGGCGACGGGCAGTCGCATCCGCTCTCCGAGCGGTTCGCGACACTTGCCGAGGCGCGCGTGGTCTTTCCGCATGCTCAGGATCTCCGGGATGAGATCGACTGGGCGGCGATCCAGGGCGCGATCAATCTTGCCGGAACCGGGCGGGGCGGGATCGTCCGGCTGCCACCCGGCCATTTCCGCATCAACCGCACGCTGCTTCTGCCGGCCTGCCAGGGAGCCGCCTATCCCACGGCCTTGCCGATCGTCTCGATAGCCGGATCCGGCAATAAGGTAACGGAGATTACCTGCGATGAGATCGGGGACGCCTTCGCCATCTCCTATGACCGGAGCGTCGCCTCCTACGACCAGCGCGCGCATGGGTCGCGACTGTCCGACTTCATGCTGTGGGGGCCGAAAAGCGATCTCGGTCCCGGCGCGGAGGGCGATACGAAGACCAAGGGGCTCGCGTTGGTCGATGGCGTGGAGCTGCGCAATATCTCGGTGATGCAGTTCGACGTCGGGATCGACGTGCAGGGCGGCCAGACCGCGCATCACCGGGTTACCGCCGATCGCTGCCGCTACTCGCTTTATTATTCCTCCCGCAATCTGGATCACCACGGCGACACGGTTTGGGTGAAGTGCGCCTTCGTCGGCGCGACCCAGGCGGCGATAGCGGTTTCCGGCGCCGCCGGCATCCTCGGCACGCATTTCGACACCTGCCTGATCGGCTATGCGCCCTACGCGATCCTCAAGGAGGCCTATGTCGACTACGACGTGGTCACCGACAACGTCACCTTCACCAACTGCCAGTTCGAGGCGATCGGCAATTCTCTCGTGCTGGAGGAGGGCGACGCCAGGCGCTGCGGCATGACCTATACCCGGATCGCCAACGCCTTCATCTACTGGCACGAGCAGCAGAAATGGCCCGGTCGCCCGTCGCGGGCGACGTTCGACCTCGCCGCGTTCGAACGGAGCGAAGTGCGGGGCCTTTCGCCGATCGAGAACTGGCAACCGGCCGCCGAATCCTTTTTCAGGCTGGATGCCGCCAACGGGCTGGAAGTGCATGGCGCCGACGGTCTCGTCGCGAACTGCCGGGAGGCCGGAAAGCCGCTTTTCTCTGCCATGCTGGACCCCGGCAGCCAGGTCCGACTGGTGGGCACCGCCTGGGAGGGCACCGTCCGCTTCGTGGACCGCACCAGCGAACCCGTGCGGGAAGGCGACGTGCTGGAAGCCTGCTGGGCCAATGTCCGACCGGCGGGCTCGGCCTCCGACGATGTCGGCCCGGCCGGCGCGGGGAAGGGAGCGGCCCTGAGCGGCGTTGCCGCGGAGGCCGCCGAGCCCGGCGCGCCGGTGGCGGTCGTGCTGCGGGGCACCGCGCGCATCAGGACGAGCGGCCGGGTGGAGCGGGAAGGTCATCCCCTGCGCCTGTCCGGAATGGCGGGTGCGGTCGAGCAGGCGCGTCCCGATGCGGGCGGGGAAGCGTCAGTCGCTCCGGTGCTCGGAACCGCCGTTCCCCCGATCGAAGCCGGCTGGACCACGGTTCGGCTCGTTCCCCTCGGCTAGGTCGTAGACTCATAAGCTCTCAGCCATAGGCGTGTTGAGGCGATCAGGACGGCTGCGAGAAAGTTTCGGGCGAGCTTGTCGAAGCGCGTTGCGACACGGCGGAAGTGTTTGAGCTTGCAGAAGAACCGCTCCACGAGGTTGCGCCGGCGGTAGAGGGCTGGCTCGACGGAGCGCTGCACACGGACCCGGCTCTGGGTGGGGATATGCGCCTGTCCGCCTGTTTTGGCGACAAGATCGAGGATGGCGCGGCTGTCATAACCGCGGTCCGCAACGAGTGCTCCGGCTGCGGGCAGGCCGACCAGCAAGTCCGGAACGGCGGTTTTGTCCGAAGCCTGGCCGGCGGTGATCAGCAGCCTCACTGGTAGGCCGTCCTGATCCACGACGGCGTGGATCTTGGTGCTCAGTCCGCCACGAGAACGGCCGATGGCGTGATCCGGACCCCCTTTTTACCGCCCGCCGCATGCTGGTGAGCGCGGACGATTGAGCTGTCG
>NZ_FOFG01000019.1 GCF_900110915.1 Faunimonas pinastri | reverse complement strand
ACGTCCAGCCGAGGCGCCGGCTCATCGGCGAAGACCGGCTCCTCCATGAAAACCACGGAAAAGCCCCGCGCCGCCCGCACCAGAAGATGCTGCGGCCGCTGATACACAAAATCCCAGCGCAAATGCGAAAGACACACAAGAAGGGGCTTTTTCGCATCTGCCTCAGTCGGCACGCTGCAGGCGGCTTCCGGCTTCTCCGAAGGCCGCGTCGCTGCCACCGAATCCAGAGTGTCTCGCATGACAGGGCCCGTTCCCGCTCACCTTTTTCGATGAGCATGAACCTGTGCATGTACGATCCGTTCCGGTCCTCCTCCTTCTTTCTCCCGAAGGGTCACCGGTCCACCGTTTCCTCCTCCAGGATGAGCTGCCGGAGAGCGCCGAAGAGCGCTTCGCCGGTCATGCGCGAGGGATCGAACCCGCTATCGCCAGCAAGGCTGCCGTACCGCGCCCGGCCGTCTTCCGAACCTCCCACGAAGGCCATGGACCAGTTGCCGAAGAAGCGCTCCGCCTGCAACGATAGGTCCAGCAGCGACACCTCGTCATGGCGCGGATCCTGCTGAATCCGTTCGAAAGTCGCCTCGACCGCGTCGGCCGGTCCCTCCAGCACCTGTCCGAAGCAGCCGGCATTAAACATCAGCGCCCCGGTGATCCCGGCTCGCGCGTTGTTGCGGCGGCTGGCCGCCAGAATTCCATGGATCGCCTCGACGGTTTCCTCCGGCGAGCCGCCCATGCGATTGCGGCTGTAATAGACCAAACGCTGGATCGCTTCCGTCATGCATCCTCTCCTGCCAGATCAGCAACATGGAGGATTCGGGCCACCAGCGCCGCCGCTTCCCCTTCCGAGAGCGGTCGCCCCGTCAGATAGCCCTGAACGTCCGTGCATCCGACGGTCCGCATGCGGGCAAGCTGCTCCGGTGTCTCCACGCCCTCCGCGATCGTCGTCATGCCGAGGCTCGTTCCGAGCGCCGTGATCGCGCGCACGATGGCCTGCGCTTCCCGATCGTGGTTGGAACTGCGGACGAAGGACTGGTCGATCTTGATCTTGTCGAAGGGGAACTTCCGAAGGTAGCTCAGCGACGAGAAACCGGTGCCGAAATCGTCCATCGCGATGCGGACACCCTCGGCCTTGATCCTCCGCAGCTGCTGCAACACCTCGGCCGTATCCGCCAGCAGCGCCCCTTCCGTGATCTCCAGTTCCAGCCGCGACGGCGGGAGCCCGGAGGCTGCGAGGGCCGCGACAACCTTTTCCGGCAGGTCGAGGCTGCGAAACTGCAGAGGCGATACGTTAACCGCGACATTGATATCGGCTGGCCACGGGGCCGCAGACTGGCAGGCCGTGCGCAGCACCCACTCGCCGATCGTGCCGATCAGTCCGATCCGCTCGGCAACAGGGATGAAGATCGAGGGCGAAACAGGGCCGCGAAGCGGATGACGCCAGCGCAGCAGCGCCTCGAAGCCGACAACCCGCCCGGAGGAAAGCCGAACCTGCGGCTGGTACTCCACATGGAACTGCTTGAGCGGCAAGGCGCGGCGAAGGTCTATCTCGAGCTCGCGCTTTTTCTCCACCTCGGCGTTCATGCCCGGCTCGAAGAAAGAACGGACGCCGCCGCCTTCCCGCTTGGCGTGGTGCAATGCGAGGTCGGCGCGACGCTGCAGCCTTTCGGCATCCTCACCCGGCTCCGCCAGGGCGACGCCGATGCTGACGCTCACATTCACGCTATGGCCGCCGATCACATAGGTCCGGCTGACGAGATCGAGCAGCCTGCGCGCCAGCGCGTCCGCTGCTTCCGGCTGTTCCCTGCCGAGTTGCACGATTGCGAACTCGTCCGCGTCCAGACGCGATAGCATGTCGGCTTCGCTAACCGCCGCGCGGAGGCGGTCGGCGACCTTGTTCAGGAGGGCAAAGCCCATCCCCCTGCCAAGGGTCTCGTTGACCGAGTGAAATCGGTCGAGGTTCAGGTAGAGCACGGCGACCGGCTTCGTCTCGTCGGAGCCTTGAGCGACGGCGTCACCGAGACGGCGCATCAAGCCCTCCCGATTGGAAAGCCCGGTCAACTGGTCCCGGCCGCTTCTGCCACCCTCGCCCGAAATTTCGGAGAGCGAAACCAGCCCGGTCCCGTCCGAAAGCGGCGAGAACCGGCATTCCAGCTCCCGGCCATCCGGCCCGTCGATGATTCTGGAGTCGATCGACTTCCGGTTTTCGACCGCACGAAGGATCTCCTCGGCCGCCACAGGCGCACAGGCGGAGAGCAGGTTGCCGAGCAGCATGCCCCGCGGCTTCTCAGGCGAAAGGAGGTATTCCGCGGCGGGATTGGCCGAAATGATTTGCCCGGCGCCATCTACGATGAGCAGACCGACATGCAGTCGGTCCAGCACATCGGCGGCTCGTCCCGCCGGAATCGATCCTGCCTTCTTACGTTCCGGCAATGTCAGTCTGCCCCGAAAGTCTCAAACCTCGTGAGTGAATAAAGGCAGAATATCGAACATCCTGTAAATACCGAATTGCCGAAACGCATTTCTACAAGTTTTCTGGCTATAGAGACGCGAGATCGCGATGGGCGCCTCAACAGAGGAGCCGAGCACGGCCCCAAAACTTGCCCGACGAAACCATTCGACGGCGAAAGACTACGATGACTGCAGCCTGTCCTGTGACGCTCCGGTCGGGCCGAACCTCGCCGCTCCTTATTTCTCCAGCGCCGGGCCAGACACCTTGTCGCCGGGTTCGATCCCCGCGCGATGCGCTTCGCCGCCGTTCAACTCGACGACATAGAGCGCCGGGCCTTCCGAACTGATGATCTTGTCGGAAAGCGGCGTCGTGTTGCGGGCGACGCGCTTTACGGCGCGATCGGCCCCGATAAACACCATGTCGAGCGGGATGTACGTGTTGTGCATCCACATATCGACCGGCTTCTCGCCTTCGAAATCGAAGATCATGCCGTGATCGTCGGCCATCTCGCGCCGGAACATGAGGCCGCGCTCTCGCGCCTGCTCGTTCAGCGCGCGCTCCACCGTGAAGGTGCGCGATCCGGCCTTGGTGTGGAAGGTCAGCGGCGCCGTGGGGTTCGCGGCCGTCTCGGCATGCAGCGGGCTGAGCGGGGAAGCGAGCGCCAGCGCAAGAAAGGCCAGGGCAGTACGGGCAAGCGCCATCGGGAAAACCTCAGTGGGACGAGCGCATCTGCTCCGGAGATTCCGGCCGAATTTCGGCGGCCGTGAAACCCTTCGTTCCCTCGCCGTAGCGCACCAGGACGACCTGGCCCGGCCGCAGTTCGGTCAACCCGAAACGGCGCAGCGTTTCCATGTGAACGAAGATGTCCGGCGCACCCTCGCCCTCGCTGACGAAGCCGTATCCCTTGGTGCGATTGAACCACTTCACGATGACGCGGATAAGCGGGCTGGTCGGCACCACGGACGCGCGCTCGCGCACCGGCAGCTGCGACGGATGCGGCGCCTCGCCCTCGACGATCGAATGAATGTGGAACGCCTGACGGCCCTTGGGGCTGTCGGTCACCTCGCAGACGATCCGAGCGCCCTCGTAGGCGGTCTGGAAGCCGTCGCGGCGCAGGCAGGTCACGTGTAGCAGAACATCCGGCGAGCCATCATCGGGGACGATGAAGCCATAGCCTTTCGCGACGTCGAACCACTTGATAAGGCCCGAAATCTCCGCCAGTCCAACCGGCGCGTCTTCCAGGGAGAAGCTCCCCAGTTCCCCGCGCTTGTCAGTGTCTTCCGGGCCCATACGCTCGACTCCGTTCGAGCTTGTTTCAAGGACGCTCCACGACCGCCACGGAACCCGCAGCAACCATGATTCGAAGTCACGATAGCATCGTGTCCGCCAAAGAGGTGCAGCACTTTTGCCACGGATAAGCCTTACATGAACAAAGCGGTCAGCCGCTCGCGCCTATTCTTTCGAAGATAGCGCCGATGGACCCGCGCAGCAGAAGATCAGCCTCTCCGTCGAGGGGCGTGGGATCGCGATTGACGATGGCGAGTTCCGCTCCGCCTTGCCTGGCGATGACCGGCAGGGTCGCCGCCGGCTGCACCACCAGCGACGAACCGATCACCATGAAGAGGTCGGCGCGCCGGGACCACTCGACGGCCCGGTTCATCCCCTCGCGCGGCATGGCCTCGCCGAAGGAAACCACCGCGGCCTTCACCAGCCCGCCGCAGACAGGACAACGCGGCGAGGCGCCGGTGTCGTCGATCGCTGCACGAACGGCGGCAAGCTCCATGCGCGTTTCGCAGTCCAGGCAGCGCCCGTAGGTGGAATTGCCGTGCAGTTCGATCAGCCGGTCAGCGGGAAAGCCGGAGCGGGTGTGCAGGCCGTCGATGTTCTGCGTGATGATCCGGATGTCACGGCCCGCAGCCAGCAGCGACGCCAGTGCCAGATGCCCGGCATTGGGGCGAGCGCGGGCGAAGTCCTCGTTCATCACGAAGCGCCGCCGCCAGTCTTCCAGGCGCGCTTCCTCGGATGCGACGAATTCGCCGTAGGTAATGGGCTTGAGGCGCGACCACATGCCGCCGGGGCTCCGGAAATCGGGAATGCCCGATTCGGTGGAGATCCCGGCCCCGGTGAAGGCGACGATGCTTTGCGCCGCATCGATCATAGATTTAAGAAGGGATCCCTCGTCGGAGAGCCGGCCCTTGCCAGTTCCCTGCCCGTCCCCGCTCAAAGGAGCCTGCCCATGCGTTATCTCCACACAATGGTCCGCATCACGGATATCGAGGCTTCGCTCGATTTCTACTGCAACAAGCTGGGATTGATCGAAAAGTTCAGGAACGAAAACGAGGCCGGCCGCTACACCCTGATTTTCCTGGCGGCTCCCGACGATGAATTCCGGGCCGAGGAAGAGCGCGCTCCGCTCGTCGAGCTGACTTTTAACTGGGACGCGGAGGAATATGGGGAAGGCCGCAATTTCGGTCACCTCGCCTACGAGGTGGACGATATCTACGCGACCTGCGAGCGCCTGCAAAAGGCCGGCGTGACCATCAATCGGCCGCCCCGCGACGGCCGCATGGCATTTGTCCGCTCACCCGACAATGTCTCGATCGAGATTCTCCAGAAGGGTGCGGCCCTTCCGGCCCAGGAGCCGTGGAACAGCATGCAGAACACCGGCAAGTGGTGAGCCTCTTCCGCTAAAAAGCGGGCGCCGAAGCGGGCGGTGCGGATTTTTCCACACGAAACATCCGGGAAAGCGCCGCCCGCCTCTTGAAGCCGGCGAAAGCTCCGCATATAAGCCCGGCACCGCAGAGATGTCGGGCCGACGGAGACCACTCCCAAAGTTCCCATCTCGCGCACTCAGACGGATCTGAATCCTTGTTGGGATTCGAGACGTTTGGATGCGGCGGGGCAAGTTGGAGTTTGTGCACCCTTCGTCTATCGGTTAGGACGCCACCCTTTCACGGTGGAGAGAGGGGTTCGATTCCCCTAGGGTGTATACCAACTCCTTGCCCCCTCTCGTTTGCCGCCTTGCGACGGCCTCCCCCTGAACAAGCCCCTGACGATTCCTGAGCGCTTCCGCGCAGGCGTTCCGCTTGTCCATGCCTCCTGCAGAACGATCTCTCCGCCGCCGCACCGGACGTGAAAAGGCCACGGAGCTTGCGCGTCCGTGGCCTTCCCGAATCGTCTTCAGATACGGCGGCGGATAAGCCGGTCGATGCTCCACGAGCCACCACCGGCAGCCGCGAAATAAAGGAAGATGAAACAGAAAAGGATGGCGGCGTCGCCGCCATTCACCGCCGGCCAGAAGCTCTTGGGGAAGTGGGCCATGAAATAGGCGAAGGCCATTTCACCCGAGAGGATGAAGGCGACCACGCGCGTGAAGAGGCCGACCAGCAGCAGAAGCCCGCCAACCGTTTCCAGCACGCCGGCAAGGCCCGCCAGCGACATCAACTCGACGGTATGGCCGCCCATGGGAAAGCCGAAGAGCTTCATCGTGCCGTGTTCGATGAACAACAAGGCGGACACGATGCGCAGGAGGCTGAGAACAGGCGAAGCGTAATCGGGCGCTTTCAGGCGTACTTCCATTGGAGAATCTCCCATGCCAGAGAAGCAAAGCTTTGGCATGGCACCAGAACATGCGCCAGTTCGCCGCGGGAAACACAGCGTTCAGTTCGCCGGCGTCAGAGCGACGACGGGGCGCCTGGCGCCTCCCTTCCCGCGACCTATCCCGGCTGACGATATTCCATTCGCCTCCCCGCTTCGGACGGCTGCGTCACCGTCCGAAGCAAAGGGAAGAGAGCCTTACCAGCTCGTCAGGACCGAGCCCTTGAACTGATCCTTGATGAAAGCCTTCACTTCATCGCTGCGGTACGAATCCACCAGCGTCTTCACCCAGGGCTTGTCCTTGTCCTTCGTGCGCACCACGATGATGTTCACGTATGGCGACTTGGCGCTTTCCTTGAAGAGCGGGTCCTTGTTCGGATCGAGGCCGCCCTGCGTGGCGTAGTTGGTGTTGATCGCCGCGGCCGACAGGTCGTCGAGCGCGCGGGGCAGCTGCGCCGCGTCCAGTTCCTTGATCTTGATGTGCTTCGGGTTTTCCACGATGTCGAGCTGCGTCGCCTTCAGCCCGGCCTCCGGCGACAGCTTGAAGAGCCCGGCGTCGGCGCCCAGCAGCAGCCCGCGGCCGCCATTCGTCGGGTCGTTCGGAATGCCGAAGGAGCCACCATCGGGCATCTCGGAGAGGCTCTTCAGCTTCCGGGAATAGACGCCCATCGGGTAATTGACCGTGGTCGCGACCGAGACGAGATCGAAGCCGCGATCGGCCACCTGCGCATCGAGATAGGGCTTGTGCTGGAAGGAGTTCGCGTCGAGTTCTCCGTCCGCCAGCGCCTGGTTCGGCACGACATAGTCGGAGAATTCGACGATGGTGATGTCGAGGCCCTTCTTGGCCGCGACTTCCTTCACCTTCTCCATGATCTGCGCGTGCGGACCCGGCGTGACGCCGACCTTGATGGTTTCCGCCAGGGCGGCGCCGCTAATCGACACGGAAAGCGCGGCGGCAAGAACGAGTGATTTCAATGACATCGGGATCTTTCCGGAAGGTTCTGGAGAAGCATCAGGTGCGCCGGGCGCGCTTGTCGAAATGGCGGGCCAGGAGATCGCCGACAGTCTGCACGATCTGCACGAGCACGATCAGCACGACGACGACGGCCAGCATCACCGAGGGCATGAAGCGCTGGTAGCCGTAGCGGATGCCGAGATCGCCGAGCCCGCCGCCGCCGACGGCGCCGACCATGGCGGAATACCCGATGAGGCTGACGACCGTCAGCGTGATGCCGAGGGTGATGCCGGGGCGCGCTTCCGCGATCAGCACCTTGCTGACGATCTGCAGGCGTGTGGCGCCCATGGCGCGGGCGGCTTCCACCAGCCCTGGATCGACGTCGCGGATCGCCGTTTCGATTAGCCGAGCAACGAAGGGAATGGTCGCGATGGTCAGCGGCACGATGGCGGCGCTGGTACCGATCGACGTGCCGGCGACCAGTCGGGTGAAGGGGATGATCGCGACGACGAGGATGATGAAGGGCGTGGAGCGCGTGGCGTTCACGACGATGCCGAGGATGCCGTTCACCGCTGGGGCGGCGAAGAGCTCGCCACGTCGGCTCGTTGCCAGGAAGATGCCGAGCGGGCCGCCGATCAGCGAGCCGATCAGGGCGGAGACGGCGACCATGTAGAGCGTCTCGCCGGTCGCGTTGACGATCAGCCGGAGGATCTCAAACCACATAACCCAGCACCTCCGTCTCCAGCCCGAGATCGTGGATAAAGCCCCGCGCGCGGGCAAGCGTCTCGGGACCGGCATCCATCGAGACGACCAGCGTGCCGTAGGGCCGGCCGGAAATCTCGTCCACCGCGCCGGCGAGAATGTTGAGGTGGAGGCCCATCGTCTCGCCCAGCTTCGCCAGCACCGGCTCCGTCGCGTTTGGGCCGGTGAAGATGACCTTGACCACCGCGTCGGCTCCCGGCTTCGGCTCGGGGCTCAACCGACTCGTGACGAAGGCCGGAAGATGCACGCCAACCACATCGGCGAGCAGCGTGCGCGTCGTCGGATGCTGCGGACGGGTGAAAACGGAATAGGTGTCGCCCTCCTCCACGATGCGACCGCCGTCGATGACGGCAACGCGGTCGGCGACCTGCTTCACCACCTGCATCTCGTGGGTGATGAGCAGCACGGTCAGCCCGAGTTCCGCATTGATGCGCTTCAGGAGCCCCAGGATCGACCGCGTGGTTTCCGGGTCGAGCGCCGAGGTCGCCTCGTCGGAGAGCAGTACCTTGGGATCGGTGGCGAGCGCCCGGGCGATGCCGACGCGCTGCTTCTGCCCGCCTGAGAGCTCGGACGGATAGCGCCGGCTCTTGTCGGCGAGGCCCACCAGGTCCAGCAGCGGCATCACCTTGGCCTCGATCGCCCGCCGATTGACGCCGGCGATTTCCAGCGGCAGCGCGACATTGTCGTAGACGGTGCGCGAGGTCAGCAGGTTGAAGTGCTGGAAGATCATGCCGATGGAGCGGCGAACCGGGCGCAGCGCGCTTTCCGACAGCGCGCTCACGTCGGTGCCGTCCACGATCACACTGCCGGAAGTCGGCTTTTCCAGCCCGTTGACGAGGCGGATCAGCGTCGACTTGCCGGCGCCGGAGCGCCCGATGATGCAGGTGATGCTGCTGCGGGGAACGGCGAAATCGAGAGCGTCGAGCGCCGTCACCTTCGCCGCGCCGCCCGCGTCCGCGAAGGATTTCGAGACGTTGCGGAAGGCAATGGCCGGTTCCTGGGCGATGTGCGCCGCAAGTCCCGGTCCTTCGAGCCGCTGCCCGGCAGGTGCGTTCATGACAAGATCCGACGGCGGGACGATCCCGCATGTTGGCGCCGGCCTAGCACGGACCTCCGCCGCCGAGAACCGTTCGGCGCGCAAGCCTGCCAAACGATGGCGACATCAAGGCTGACGCGTTTCTTTCTAATGCAATTCCGGCGCGCCGTTGAGGAAAGGCGTTTCGTTCGACGGGCCCTAGCCGCACTTCCGTTGCGTGCGGCCGCCTGGGAGCACTCAGGGCGTTGCAGGCGCAGCCGAAGCGGCGGGCGGTGCGGCCTCGGGCGCGGACGCATCATCCAGCCCCACCAGCGCGATCTTGAGATAGCCAGCGGCGCGCAGGTCGTTCATCAGCGACATCAGATCGCCATAGGCGACGCCCTTGTCGGCTCGCATGAAGATGCGTTTCTGCCGGTCCCCGCCGGTCGCCTGGTCCAGCGACCGCTGCAGCACCGTGCGGGCGACCGGATCGTTGCCGAGCGACAGCGTGAGGTCGTTCTTCAGCGTCAGGAACACCGGCTGGTCGGGCTTGGCCTGCGGGGCGGCGTTGGAAGCCGGCAATTCCACCGGAACGTCGACGGTCGCCAGCGGCGCCGCCACCATGAAGATGATGAGCAGCACCAGGATCACGTCGATGAACGGCGTGACGTTGATGTCATGTGCCTCGGCGAGATCGTCCCCGCCGCCTTCGTTGAGCTGGATCGCCATCGCCTACTCCGCGGCGTAGCGCAGCGGGCGCGCCGTGCTGTCGAGATCGCGGCTGACAAGACGGAGGATCTCGGCGGAGGCGTCCGTCAGGATGGCGCGGTATCCCGTCACCGAGCGGGCGAAGATGTTGTAAATCACGACGGCCGGAATCGCCGCGACTAGGCCGCAGGCGGTGGCGAGCAGCGCCTCGGCGATGCCGGGCGCGACGACCGCGAGGTTGGTCGTATGCGCCTGCGAGATGCCGACGAAGCTGTTCATGATGCCCCAGACCGTGCCGAACAGGCCGACGAAGGGCGCGACCGAACCGATGGTGGCCAGGATGCCCGTGCCACGACCCGCGCGGCGGGCGGCCTGCGCCTCGATCCGCTGCAGGCGAAGCTGCACGCGTTCCTTGACGCCGTCGGAAAGATCGGCGCCCGCTTCCGCCGAGCGGTCGATCTCGCGTAGCGCCGCTTCTGCGAGGCGCGACACCGGGCTGCTGCCCTGTGCAACCGAGGGGGCGAGGTCCACCAGACGGCGGGCATCGGAGATCTTGGCCAGACCACTGCGGGCACGGGCGCGGGCGGCGATCATCTCCAGCGTCTTCGCCAGCCAGACCGTCCATGTCACGACGGAGGCGAGGATGAGCAGCGTCATCACCGACTTCACGATCCAGTCTGCGGCCATGAACATGCCCCAGGGCGAAAGGTCATGCGGCAGGTCCGCTTCGGCCACGGTGGTGGACGGCGCGGGTGCCTCGGGAGCGACTGCCGTGTCCGGAGCGAGTGTGGCCGCCGTGCTGTCAGCCGGAACAGATAAGGCCGGAACCGAGGGAGCCGGAATGGAGGGTGCCGCAGAGGAAGGAGCCGGTGCGGAGGGTGCCGGAGCAGCGGACGTCGCGGCAGGCGCGGCCTGTGCCGGTGCAGGCGCCGCCTCCTGCGCCAGCGCCATTGCCGGGCCAACCATCAGGGCAGCCGCGAGGAGGCTGGACCGCCACCGGGCGCGCGCCTTCCGTCCTGAACCGCTCTGAACCGCTTGCATGTCGAAACTCCTGCCAGTTTTCCGACCGGGAAAACACGGGCTGCGCTACATAAGTTGACACAAGAAGTCAATTTAACATGCAATCACCTTTCACGGCATTCCATCCCTTGATGCCGGCAGGATCCCGGCGTGCTAACAGCCGGGTACGACTAAGGACCGGGAACGGTGACGATGAACGCTTCTTCGCGCGGGCGGGTTGTTCTGGAGATCTGCGTCGACACCGCCACCGGCCTCGATGCAGCGGTCGAAGGAGGAGCTGACAGGATCGAGCTCTGCTCCGCGCTGGAGATCGGCGGATTGACCCCGTCCGCCGGGCTGATGGCCATCGCAGGGGCGTTGCCCTGCTCCGTCCATGCGATGATCCGCCCGCGTTCCGGCGGCTTCGTCTTCGATGAGGGCGACCTCGCCACGATGCTCCGCGATGTGGACGCGGCGCGCGCGGCGGGACTTGCCGGCGTGGTGCTGGGCGCCAGTCGCTCCGATGCCTCACTCGACGCGGAGATGCTGGCCCGGCTGGTGGCGCATGCGGAGGGACTTTCCGTAACGCTGCACCGGGCCTTCGATCTCGTGCCCGATCCGCTCGCCGCCTTGCGGACCGCGATCGATCTCGGCTTCGACCGCATTCTCACCTCCGGCGGCGCCCTGACCGCTCAGGAAGGCGGTGCCGTGCTGGCAGAACTGGTGGAGGCGGCAGGCGGCCGAATCGCCGTCCTGGCGGGGAGCGGTATTTCGGCCGGCAACGTCGCGGAACTGCTCGACCGGACGGCAGTCCGCGAGGTGCACGCCTCCTGCCGCATGGTGCGGGCGAAGGCCGATCCCCGTGCGGCCGCTTTCGGCTTCCAGAACGGCTCCCGACGCGAAACGGATGCGGCAGCGGTGGCGGCGCTCCGCCGCGAGCTGGATCGCTGGCAGGCCGGCGACGGGCGAGGCTGAAGGCCGGTTTTCCCGGCTCCGTTCACCTGCTAGAGCAGCGCCATGTGCTATCGCGTCGCCGCCCTCTACCAGTTCGTCGCCCTGCCCGACTTCCGCGAGATCCGGGAGCCGCTGCTTTCGCGCTGCCGCGAACTCGGCATTCGCGGCACGCTGCTCCTGGCGCAGGAAGGCATCAACGGCACGGTCGCGGGCGAGCCGGCGGCGATCGACACGCTGGTGGAGGAGCTTTGCCAGGGCCCGCTCTTCGGCGGGCGGCTCGGCAATCTCGAACTGAAGTTCTCCAGCGCGGCCGAGATGCCCTTCGCCCGCATGAAGGTGCGGCTGAAAAAGGAGATCGTCACCCTCAAGGACCCGGGCACCGATCCGACGAGGACGGTCGGCACCTACGTCGATCCCGCCGACTGGAACGCGCTCATCGAAGCGCCCGATGTCGTGGTCATCGACACCCGCAACGCCTTCGAGGTGAAGATGGGAACCTTCGAAGGCGCGATTGATCCGAAGCTGAAGCATTTCAGCGACTTCCGGGACTTCGTTCGCACGGAACTCGATCCGGGGCGGCACAAGCGCGTCGCCATGTTCTGCACGGGCGGCATACGCTGCGAGAAGGCGAGCTCCTTCATGCTGACGCAGGGTTTCGGGGAGGTCTTCCACCTCAAGGGCGGCATCCTGAAATATCTTGAGAACGTGCCGCAGACGGAAAGCCGCTGGAAGGGCGAGTGCTTCGTGTTCGACGATCGCGTCGCGCTCGGGCATGGCCTCAGCGAGCGTGCCCGCGAGGCCGCCGAGGAAGAGGACTGAGCGTCCGCCCTACATCTTCAGAAGCGCGTCGAGTTGCGGATTGAACTCCGCGAAGATCGGCAACGCCGCCGCGCCGTGCGCAGGCGTATCGATATCCGCCGAGCCGATCAGCAGGCGTGGGCGCGGCTCGCCTCCCCGCACCGCCACCGAGGGCATCAACGGCAAGGTGCGTTCGACCAGTGCTTCGAAGAAGGCGCGCGATGGTCGCCCGCCGAGGATGATCGCGTCGGCGTCAAGCACCGCTTCCAGCACGTTGATGCCCTGCCTCAGCCGTACCGACGCGCCGTCCATCCAGCCCATCAGCTCCGGGTCATTCCCCGCCAGCCGCTCGTCGATCTGCCGCAGCACCTCTCCGCTGTCGCCGTCCAGCCGCAGGGCTTCGACCGCGGCGTCGATGGATACGTAACGCTCCAGGCAACCGCATTTGCCGCAGGGGCATGGCAACCCGTCGATCTCCACCACCATGTGGCCGATCTCGCCGGCATTGCCGCCTCGCCCGCGATAGAGGTGTCCCTCGGTGAAGATGCCTGCGCCCAGTCCGACGCCGAAATAAACGTAGGCGAAGCTGCCGAAGCCGCGCGCCGCCCCATGCAGATGCTCCGCCACCGCCGCCGCCGAAGCGTCGTTCTCCACCAGCACGGGAAGGCCGAGCCGATCCGACAATGCGCGCACCATTTCCGGCGAGGACCAGTCGCCGATCGCGGTTCTGCCGACACCGCTCATCCCATGCACATCGAAGGGACCGGGTAGCGCCAGCCCTGCCCCTACGAAGAGCGGCCAGTACTCGGGCAAACGCTGCCGCAGCCGCGCGGAGAGGCGGGCCATGGCGGCCAGAACCGTCGCGACGCTCTGGTCGGGCAACGCCAGATCCTCGCGCGCGACAATCTGGCCGGCTAGATCGGTCACCACGCCGATCAGGCCGAACTGATCGAGCAGAAGCCCCAGCGAGTAAGCTCCTTCAGGCCGCAGCGCCACGGCCGAACTGGGGGCGCCACGGCTGCCCGCCAGGGGATCGCCAAGGGTGACGAGCCCGGCTCGCTGCATATCCGCGACGATGTTGTGGACGGTCTGGCGGGTGAGAGAAGTCCGCTCAGCGATGGCGGCGCGCGAGATCGGCCCGGAGTTCCGGATGACGTTCAGCACGACACGATAATTATGGGATCGCGCATGCGTCAGGTTGGTCCCGAGCGAACCGATCGGTGCTGAAAAATCGCTCATGCGTCATTTCTCCCCAGCCGGATTATTAAATCAATTTGACAAAACAAGCACGTCGATTTTCTATTCACCGTCACGCCGGCGGAGAGGGTCGCAGGCGGCGAGCATGGGAGGCTCCGATGAAGGAGTTCAAGTTTGCAGTGGCCGGAGCCGTTACGCTCCTGGCCGGAGTGGCCAGCCTTTCTCCGGCGCTGGCGGAAACGACGCTGAACGCCCTGTTCATGAAACAGGCGGCCTATAGCGAGGACGACGTCAAGGCGATGACGGCCGACTTCGAGAAGGCTCATCCCGACGTCAAGGTGAACCTGGAGTTCGTGCCCTACGAGTCGCTGCACGACAAGATCGTCACGGCGCAGGCCAGCGGTTCGGGCTACGACGTCGTGCTCTTCGATGTGATCTGGCCGGCGGAATTCGCCAAGGGCAACTTCCTGAAGGACGTGACCTCGAAGATCCCCGCGGCGGATTCCTCCAAGGTCTTCGATGGCGCCTGGAGCACCGTCACCTATGACGGCAAGCGCTACGGCATGCCGTGGATCCTCGACACCAAGTACCTCTACTACAACACGGAGATGCTGCAGAAGGCTGGCATCGACCATCCGCCGAAGACCTGGGCGGAACTGGAAGCCGACGCCAAGGTGATCAAGGACCAGAAGATCGTCGAATACCCGATCGTCTGGAGCTGGTCGCAGGCCGAGGCGCTGATCTGCGATTACACCACACTCGTCTCCGCCTATGGCGGCTCCTTCTTCAAGGACGGAAAGCCCTCCTTCAACGAGGACGGCGCGCTGGATGCGCTCAAGTTCATGAAGACCTCGCTGGACGACAAGGTCACCAACCCGAACTCCCGCGAATACCTGGAAGAGGACGTCCGCAAGACCTTCTCCAATGGCGACGCGGCCTTCGCGCTGAACTGGACCTACATGTACAACCAGGCCAACGATCCGGCACAGAGCAAGATCGCGGGCAAGGTCGGCGTCGCTCCCGCCCCCGGCGTGGAGGGCAAGTCCGAAGTCTCGGCGATGAACGGCTCCATGGGCCTGGGCGTCACCTCCGGCTCCAAGCACCCGGACGAAGCGTGGTCGTTCATCTCGTACCTGACCTCGCAGGACGTGCAGAACAAGTACGCCAAGCTCAGCCTGCCGATCTGGAAGTCGTCCTATGACGATCCGGCCGTCGCCAAGGGCCAGGAGCAGCTTGTCGCCGCGGCGAAGCAGTCCATCGCCGTGATGTATCCCCGCCCGATGATCGCCTCCTACCAGCGGCTGTCGAGCGTCCTGCAGACGCAGATCCAGAGCGCCCTCTTCGGTTCCAGCGAACCCAAGGCGGCCATGGACGAGGCGGCGCATCAGGCCTCGCGCCTCCGCTAAGTCTGGAAGGGGATCGAATGGCTTTGAGCATGACAAGAGACGAGCGCAAGACGCCGCTTGAGGCCTGGGTCCTGATGGCCCCGGCACTCGCCATCCTGGCGGTGATTACCTTCTATCCCCTTCTCCGCACGTTATATTTCAGTTTCACCGACGCCCAGATCAGCGCGGCGGGCACATCGGGCAATTTCGTCGGCTTCGACAACTATGCCTACGCCGCCAGCGACGCCGGATTTCACGCCGCGCTGATCCGCACGATCGTCTTCACCGTCAGCTCGGTCGCACTCGAGACGGTGATGGGCGTGGCCGTGGCATTGCTCCTGAATCAGGAGTTCAAGGGTCGCGCCATCGCCCGCACCGCGATCATCCTGCCCTGGGCCGTGCCCAACATCGTCAACGCGATGATGTGGCGGCTGATCATGAACCCTGAATACGGCGCGCTGAACGCGGCGCTGACCCAGACGGGCATCCTTGGCGCTTATCGCTCATGGCTGGGCGATCCCTCGACCGCTCTGGCGATGGTGATCTTCGCCGACGTCTGGAAGAACTTCCCGCTGGTCGCCTTCGTGGCGCTTGCCGCGCTGCAGACCGTGCCGTCGGAGCTCTACGAGGCCGCGCGGATCGACGGCGCCGGCCCCTGGAGCCGCTTCCGCTTCGTCACCCTGCCCGGCATCGTCGCGCCGCTGCTGGTGGCGATCGTGCTGCGCAGCATCGAGGCCTTCCGCGTCTTCGACATCATCTATGTCATGACCCGTGGCGGTCCGATCGATTCCACCAAGACGGTCAGCTTCTACGTCTACCAGACCTACTTCTCCTATCTCGATGCCGGCACCGGCGCGGCCTACGCCGTCATCGTCGCCCTTCTGAGCGCGGTGATGATCAGTGGCTATATCCTGGTCATCCGCCGGCAGGAGGCGAAATGAGCAATCCGTCCCTCTCGCGCGGCGAACTCGTCCGCTACGTGCTGATCTATGCGGCCGTAGCCGTTCTCGTCCTTTTCACCTGCGTGCCCATTCTCTGGCTGGTGATCATGAGCATCAGCTCCGCGCAGGAACTAACCGCCGTGCCGCTGCACTGGATCCCGAAGTCGCCCGACTTCTCGCGTTATGCCCGCTTGCTGGGCCTGACTTCCGACGGCAGCGAAAACATCTTCCTGCCGGCGCTCCGCAACAGCGTGATCACGGCTGGAGGCGCGACGCTCGTCGCCATGGCCGCCGCCATACCGGCAGCCTACGCCATGTCCCGCCGCAACGCGCCGCGAGCCATGCTCTTCGTCATGCTGGCGACCTTCATGGTGCCGCCGATCACCTATGCCCTGCCGCTCTATACCGGGCTCGGCAAGATCGGACTGCTGAACACGAGCGCCGGCCTGATCATCATCTACAGCGCCCTGCTGCTGCCCTTCGCCGTGTGGCTCACCAAGACCAACATCGACATCCTGCCGGTGTCGCTGGAGGAAGCCGCGATGCTCGACGGAGCGGGCACCCTGCGCATCATGTGGAGCGTGCTCCTGCCGATCGCCCGGCCGGCTCTCGTGGCCGCCGCAATGCTCTCGTTCCTCACCGCCTGGGACGAGTTCTTCTACGCGCTGCTCTTCACCAGCGATCTCCGCGCCAAGACCCTGCCCGTCGCGATCGCCGATTTTGCGGCCGGCCGCGTCACCGATTACGGCATGGTTTCCGCCATCGGCGTGCTGGCCGCCATCCCGCCCGTGATCCTCGCGATCTTCTTCCAGAAATCCCTCATCGCCGGGCTTTCCTCCGGCAGCGTCAAAGGCTGAAGCATGACCCATACGACGACCGAACCGCAGGGCCTCACCGCCCTGCGCTCCGAAATGGCGTTGCAATTTTCCGACGCCCTCGCCTCCTATGACGCGGCTCACGAGACCGCACGCGCCATTGCAGAAAGCCTCCGCCGCACGCGCCGCCTGCATCTTGTCGGCATGGGGGCGTCCCACTGGGTGAACCGCATCGTCGAGCCGTTCTACCGGCAGGCCGGCATCGACGCGACGTGCTATGTCGCATCGGAGATCCTGCGCTCGCCGGTGCCGGGCAAGGCGACCGTACTCCTCACCTCACAATCCGGCGGGTCCGGCGAGATCCTGCTTTATCTCGACCAGAAGCAGGCCGAACTCGATGAAGTCTTCGGCCTGACGCTGGGTGCCGAATCCGGCCTCGCCCGCCGTGTCCGCAGCCTCATCGGCAACGGCGGCAGCGAGAAAGCCTTCGCGGCGACCCGCAGCCTGACGATCTCGCTCGCGCTCCACGCCGCGATCCTGAACGCCCTCGGCGCCGATGTGTCCGGCCTGATCGAGTTCTTCCGCAACCCGGTCGAGCCGGAGACGCAGGCCGCGACCGACGCACTTTCCCGCCTCACCTTCGCGATCTTCTCCAGCCGCGGCGCGGCGCAGGGCGTGGTGGAAGCGGCAAGCCTCACCTTCATGGAACTGGCGCGCATCCCGGTTCTGGCGCTCGAAGGCGGCCAGTTCCGCCATGGGCCGCTGGAAGTGCTGAACAAGGACACCGGCGTGGTCCTGCTTCGCCCGGCAAGCGACGCCAGGGCGGTCGCCGACGTCGCCGCGATCTGCGTTGCCGCCGGCATCCGCCCCGTGGTGTTCGACATATCGGGCGAGGCACCTCTGCCCGATTGCCTCAACGTCACCCTGCCCCGCCTGGATGGGCTCGCCGCCCTGGCGGCCGGTCTCGTCGCCATGCAGAAGGCGATCGTCTTCGCGGCCGCGGTGATGGTGCCGGATATCGGCAGCCCCGTCCGTTCCACCAAGGTGACGAACGGCGAATGAGCGAAGCGGATCGAGCCGCCCCCAACGTTCTGGTGATCGGCAACTGCAATGTCGATCTCGTGATGGGGCCGATCGGCGCGTGGCCGCAGATCGGCACGGAGATCACCACGGAACGGAGCGAACTCCGGGCCGGCGGCTCGGCGGGCAACAGCGCGCTTGCGCTGCAGGCTTTCGGGGCTCCGCATCTGCTGGTTTCCAGTCGCGGCGACGATGCGCTGGGCGGCTGGCTTGCCGGCGAGTTCTACGCGGCGACGTCGCGCTGGGCGGTGAGCCCACGCGCCACGACGGTCTCCGTCGGCATCGTCCATGCCAGCGGCGAGCGGACGTTCTTCACCACGCCGGGCCATCTCCTCGACTTCAACCTCGACGAGATCCGGCCGTTGATCCCGACATCGCCGGCAAAGGGCAGCGTGGCCCTGCTCTCCGGTGTCTTCCTGAGCCCGGCGATCTTCCCTGCCTATGCCGGGTTCATCGGTGCCTTGAAGGCGCTCGGCTATGCGGTCGCCATCGATACGGGCTGGCCGGACGAAGGCTGGACCGAGGCGATGCGGACGCTCACGCGCGATTGGCTGGCGCGTTGCGATCACGCCCTCTTCAACGAGGCGGAGGTCGCGGGCCTCGCGGCGACCGACGATTTCGACGTCGCCTGCGCGTCGGTGGCGGGGATGCTTCCGCCCGGAGCCTGCTTGATCGTGAAGCGCGGCGGCAGCGGTGCCTCCGGCTTCCGCTCCGGCGAACGGATCGACGTTCCCGCGCCGCCGGTCACCGTGATCGACACGATTGGGGCGGGCGATACTTTCAATGCCGGCTATCTCGCCGCGCGGATCGAGGGACAGGACATCGCCGCCTGCATCCGCCGGGGGGTGGAGGCGGCGAGCCTCGCCGTTTCCACCGAGCCCCGCCGCTACAGCTGACGCGCCTTAACGAAGCGCCTCCGCATGATAGCGGAGGTGGTCTTCGATGAAGGAGGCGATGAAGAAATAGGAATGGTCGTAGCCCTCCTGCCGTCTGAGGGTCAGCGGGATGGCGGCATCGGCACAGGCCTTCTCAAGCAGCTCCGGCTTCAGCTGGCTCGTCAGGAAGTTGTCGGCCGCGCCCTGGTCCACTAAAAGTTCCGGCACGCGGGCGCCATCGGCGATCAGCGCGCAGGCATCGTATTCGCGCCAGAACGCGCGATCGGGACCGAGATAGCCCGTCAGCGCCTTCTCGCCCCACGGGCAGTTCATGGGCGAGCCGATCGGTGCGAGGGCTGAAACGGAGCGGAAGCGGCCGGGATTGCGAAGCGCGATGGTCAGGGCGCCATGGCCGCCCATGGAGTGACCGGAGATCGCCTGCCGCGTCATGTCGGCCGGAAGTGACGCCCCGACCAGTTCCGGCAACTCATCCTCGATGTAGCTCCGCATCCGATAATGCGCCGACCACGGCGTGGTCGTGGCATCCACATAGAAGCCGGCGCCGAGGCCGAAATCGTAGGCGTTCTCCGCATCGTCCGGCACGCCCGGGCCGCGCGGGCTGGTATCCGGCGCGATCAGCATGAGGCCGAGTTCGGCCGCAACGCGCTGCGCGCCCGCCTTTTGCGTGAAGTTGTCCTCGGTGCAGGTAAGCCCGGAGAGAAACCAGAGGACGGGCACCGGGCCAGCTTCCGCCTGCGGCGGCAGGTAGGCGGCAAAGCGCATCGTCGTTCCCGTCGCCGCCGACTGGTGGCTGTAGGTGCGCTGCCAACCGTCGAAGATGCGGGCCTGCGAGATCAGTTCCAGTGTCATTCCAGCCTCGATCACCGTGTTACCGTTATGTACCGGGCTTCACGGGCCGGTTCCAGCCAGCGACACTGCAAAGCTCGAATCAGGAGCCCGGAGCCCCATCTTGATGCCAGTCGAAAGCCGCGCCTCCCATGCACCGCTCCTGTGCGTCGACATCGGTGGCTCCTTCATGGATTTCGGGTTGGTCGACGCCGCCAACGCTGTCCGGCGCACAGGCAAGGTACCGACGCCGATCGCCTCGTGGCCGGATTTCGTCGCCGCCCTCGCCCTGCAGATCGAGGGCAGCGGTATCGACGACGGCGCGCCGATCGCCCTCTCGGTCGCCGGCCCGGTCGATCCCGATACCGGCGTGCTGATCAGCGCCAACATCCCCTGCGCCAACGGTCGTTCCCTCGGCCCGGATCTCTCGGCCGCCCTTGGCCGTCCGGTCGCCGTCGCCAATGACGCCGACTGCTTCGCCCTGGCCGAAGCAAATGCCGGGGCGGGCATGGGCCACCGCGTCGTTTTCGGGGTCATCCTTGGCACCGGCGTCGGCGGCGGGCTGATCGTGGACGGCAGGCTCGTGCCGGGCGCGGGTGGCGTGTCGGGCGAATGGGGACATGGGCCGATCACCGGCGGCGGCGTGCCGGAAAGCTTTCCGCCCGTCCCGCGTTTCGCCTGCGGCTGCGGCCAAAGCGGCTGCGTCGATACGGTCGGCGGCGCGCGAGGACTGGAGCGCCTGCACCGGCATCTGCATGCCGAGACGATCGACAGCCGGACGATCCTGACGCGCTGGCATCACGGCGACCGACAGGCCGCGCGCACGCTGGAGCTCTGGCTGTCGCTCGTGGCCGATCCGCTCGCGCTGGTGGTCAACGTCACCGGCGCGTCGTCCCTGCCTGCGGGCGGCGGCCTCGCCTCGGATGCGGAACTTGTTGCCGTGCTCGACACGGAGGTGCGCAGGCGCATCATGCGCCCATCCTCCGAGCCTCTCCTGGTGCAAGCCCGCCACCCCGACCAGGCCGCTCTCATCGGCGCGGCCGTCCTCGCCCGCCAGACGCTTTGACCGGAACGCGGCACGACAACGACGCACTGCCGCCCTTCATCAGCCCAGTCACGGATTTCAGCTGAGCCGAAGGCGACCCTACGGACCTCGTCACGACGACTTCCCGATGCGGCCACAAGGCCTGCCGAGGTCGAACGCAGAACGTTTCCGAGCGCTCACGAAGGGCAGAATCTGGATGCTGAAACCATCCGGGGAAATCTCGCGGGCGGTGACGGGCTCGAACCGCCGCCCCTCTCGGTGCGGTTGATCACATAGGCCGCGTCCGCCAGCGCCGGCCCGGACCAGGGCTGCGCCAGCGTCAACGCGTTGCCGGAGACGACCGCCCCAACGATGCCGGCGTTCCCGGCGGCAAGAGCATGTCGCCAGCCTTGGCGTTCGCCGAAGAGGGTGCCGCAGCCGGTCACATCGGCGGGACCGGAGGCGACCGAGCTCGTCGCCGCGAGATGGAAGCCTGAGCAGATCCTGTGATGTGGGTGAAATCAAAAAGGCCGCTCAGAGAGCGGCCTTCAAGTTTTACGGTAAGCCTTGCTTCGGGTGCGACACGATTCATGCGCCCCTGAGCAAGGCCGCTCAGCCTATAGCTTAGGCCGAGTCAGCTGCCGCTGGCTGATAAGCACCAATTGTCATCAGGTGCATCGGCATTCGCCGTCTGTTGCTATCAGTAGCAGCCGTAGTACCCACAACCGCGATAGTAGCGGCGGTGATGGTAATGATCGTGATTGTCCAGAGCTGTTCCGAGCACAACGCCACCGAGCACCCCGACTGCCGCTCCGGCGGCAACATTATTCTGGGCCTGCTGGGCCTGCTGGCGATTGCTCTGATAGGTCGCCGCGACGCACTTCTGGTAGCGTGACGTGCCAGCCTTCAACCCCTGTGCACTACATGTCATCTGTGCATTTGTCGACGATTCCTGAGCTGTCTGGCACGCTGCAAGTCCAAACAACAGCATCAGGCTCGCAACACCGCTCAACACTTTAGTTTTCATCGCCCACCCCTGAGAAAAGTATCGCCCTGGTTGCGCAAGCAGCACCAAGACATCTTTAATAAATACTGCATTTATCATCATGATAACTGCAGCACGTGTAAGTTGCACAGGAGGGAAAGCGAGTCCAATAGAACAAGCAATTGCGTTCGAATTTTTTGACGATCATGCTTTCTTAGAGCCTGCCAGTCGCCCTCCGCCGCGATAACCGTCACCTGCTCCCAGCCGCTGCCCCACGGAAGTTGGCCCGTCCCACCTTGTGGAGCCGGCCATGTCTCCAGCGTTGTTACTGGCTCCCGCTTTTATGCACTCACCCGGCCAATTGCCTCCACGCCGCGCTGACCAGCTTCGCGGAGTAGCGGACCTTCTCCAGCACGGCGTTGACCTTGCGCCAGGTGGCGGTGGTGTCCTCCGCCAGCTGGGCGATCTCCAGCACCGTCTGGCCCTTGGCATCGGCCTCGGCCGCCAGCAGGGGATAGTCGTCGGGATAATCGAAGGCGGCTGCGTCGGCGAGCGTCGCCGTCGCCTCCTCCAGCTTCTGGATATAGGTCATCTACTGGCCGGGAATGACGGTCAGGAACTGCGACCGGATCGCGCCGATGCGGGCGTTCCCGGCCTCCACCTGCCCGGTCTTGTAGCCTGCGAGATCGAAGGGGAGCGTCAGCCTCTTGCCGCCGTCACCTCCAGGGCGAAGTCCTTGCGCAGATCCGGATAGCTGACCGTGATCGCAGAGGTGCAGGGCGCGTCGGTCACGAGTTCGATGTCGCCCTCGTCCGCCGCGTGGTCCTCACCGTTCACCGTCACCGTGGCGCCGGCCAGCACGCCGGAGAGGATCGCGGTGTCCTGCCCGTCGGCGGCGATCTCCGTCCTCGAAAGAACCGGCTGCGGCGGGCTGCCCGGTCGCCACGTGGATAATGCTGGCGTCGAAGGGCTCGACCAGCACGTCGGCAATGCCGAAGCCCTCCGGCGGCTCAGGCCGGTGCATACGCTGCGTCCGGCCCGTGGATCGGATGATGCGGGTCGGCAGTGCGTAGATGGTGAAGGCCACCGGTTCCCTTGGGTCGGGTTCGTCGGCTGTCTCGCTCAACACTTTCCCTCCAGCAGGATCATGGCGATGGTGTTCTGCACGCTGTCGTTGCCCTCGATCACCACCTTGGCGGAGACCCTCTGCCTCTGGCGGTGGCTGCGCGAGGCGCAGAGGGACTGGAACGGTCCGCCCCAGAACTTCACCTCGTCACGCGATGCGGCTCGGCGTGGTCGCGCGCGTCGTCCTGCCCTCGACCGCGCACATGCGGCAAAGCGGTTCCGATGCAAACCGCTGTTTGCGTAGCTGCTGCCAGCCCACTGTCTTGTATCAGGCACGCCATTCATGCCGCTCGGTCCGCCGCACGGCCGCTTCCCGCTTCCGCTCACGTACGGTTGCTGGCTGCCAGGACGGCTGCTCGGAGGGCGAACCGGGATGCTGCCCCCCCAGAAACGACAAAGCCCGGGGCGGGTGAGCCATCCGAGCAATCGATATTCTCGGCGCTTTTTACTGGCACTCGTCGGTCGAAGACGGCCTCCAAAAAGATACAAGGGAACATAGAGGCGGCGGACTGGATGACGATTATAGGACAGGTGAGGTTCAATGCGCGATTGAGGCGCATGGAAGCGCGGAAACCCGATCCGGCGAAAAAGGCGCGTGCGACATGGTTGATGCAGGCCGGTGTCGATCTCTGGGACGCTGCCGGCTCCCTGGGCATGACCGTGGCCCAGCTCGAAGCTACCTACGGCCACCATCACGTCGACTTACAGAAACAGTCCGCGACGGCCTACTGAGGCCGAAAACAGAATGTTTCCGGGCGCTCGCGAACCGCCCCGAAAACCTAAGCTGCTGAAATCGTTCGGGAAATATGGTGGGCGGTGACGGGCTCGAACCGCCGACCCTCTCGGTGTAAACGAGATGCTCTACCAACTGAGCTAACCGCCCCTGCGGCTCGTTTAAGCGGCATCGGGCGGGATGGCAAGGGGCTTGCCGCTCCCCGTCCCGAGGTCTTGTGCGCGCCATGAAAAAGCCCCGCACGATGGCGGGGCTCGATCTTCTCGGTCGCGGCGGCTCAGCCGTTGATCGCGTCCTTCAGGCCCTTGCCGGGCTTGAACTTGGCCTGCTTGGAGGCCTTGATTTCCATCGGCTCGCCCGTCTGCGGGTTACGGCCGGTGGTCGCTGCGCGCTCGGAAATGGCAAAGTTGCCGAAACCGAGGATACGGATCTCGTCGCCCTTCTTCAGGCCCTCGGAGATCACGTCGAACACTGCGTCGACCGCCTGCGAAGCGTCCGACTTACCCAGTCCCGTCTTCTCCGCGACAGCGGCAGCAAGCTCGCCCTTGTTCATTTTGAGTTCTCCATCTGCTTCGCTCAAGACCTGCTGGCGCAGGCAACCGGGGCCCGTCTGATACGGAACTTCGGCCTCCACCCGTTGAAAAGCCCGGAAACGCGGGACTTGCAACAAAAAAAGCCGCCCGGAGGTCCGGGCGGCTGTGCTTTTCACCATGAAAGGCAGCTCAGTGAGCCACGATTCCCGCGCCAGCCTCTTCGTCGGACGCGATCTTGGCCTTGGCGTCGACGGTCGGCTCGGTCCATTCGATCCGCTCCGGCATCCGCACCAGAGCGTGGCGGAGCGCCTCGCCGACACGGGAAACCGGGATGATCTCCAGGCCGTTCTTCACGTTGTCCGGGATGTCCGCCAGGTCCTTGGCGTTGTCCTCCGGGATCAGAACGAGCTTGATCCCGCCGCGATGGGCGGCAAGCAGCTTCTCCTTGAGACCACCGATCGGCAGCACGCGGCCACGCAGCGTGATCTCGCCCGTCATCGCCACGTCCTTGCGGACGGGAATGCCGGTCATCACCGACACGATGGCGGTCGCCATGGCGACGCCGGCGGACGGACCATCTTTCGGGGTCGCCCCTTCCGGCACATGGACGTGGATATCGCGCCGGTCGAAGAGCGGCGGCTCGATCCCGAAGTCGACGGCCCGCGAGCGGACATAGGATGCCGCGGCGGAGATCGACTCCTTCATCACGTCCTTCAGGTTGCCCGTCACCGTCATCTTTCCCTTGCCGGGCATCATGACGCCTTCGATCGTCAGCAGTTCGCCGCCGACCTCCGTCCAGGCAAGACCAGTGACCACGCCCACCTGATCCTCAAGTTCCGCCTCGCCGTAGCGATAGCGCGGGACGCCCAGATAGGTCTCGAGGTTCTCCGCCGTCACATGGACGGAGGTGGCCTCGGAGGTCAGAATCTCCTTCACCGCCTTGCGGGCAAGCGTCGCCAGCTCGCGCTCGAGGTTACGGACGCCCGCTTCCCGAGTGTACCGGCGGATCACCGTCTTCAGCGCATCGTCGTCCAGAGCGAACTCGCCCTTGCGGACGCCGTGGTCCCGCTCCGCCTTGGGCAGCAGGTGCCGACGCGCGATCTCGACCTTCTCGTCCTCGGTGTAGCCCGCGATCCGGATGATCTCCATACGGTCCATCAGCGGCGCCGGGATGTTGAGCGTGTTCGAGGTGGTCACGAACATCACGTCCGAAAGGTCGTATTCGACCTCCAGGTAGTGGTCCATGAACGCCTTGTTCTGCTCGGGATCCAGCACTTCCAGCAGCGCCGACGAAGGATCACCACGGAAGTCCATGCCCATCTTGTCGATCTCGTCGAGCAGGAAGAGCGGGTTGGACTTCTTGGCCTTCCGCATCGACTGGATCACCTTGCCCGGCATGGAGCCGATATAGGTGCGCCGGTGACCACGGATCTCGGCCTCATCGCGAACGCCGCCGAGCGACATGCGGACGAACTCGCGGCCGGTCGCCTTGGCGATGGACTTGCCGAGCGAGGTCTTGCCGACGCCGGGAGGACCGACGAGGCAGATGATCGGCCCCTTCAGCTTGTTGGCGCGGCTTTGCACGGCGAGATACTCGACGATGCGCTCCTTGACCTTGTCGAGACCGTAATGATCGGTGTCGAGCACGGACTGGGCAAAGTTGAGATCCGTCTTGACCTTGCTGCGCGCCTTCCACGGAATGCTGAGCATCCAGTCGAGATAGTTGCGCACGACGGTGGCTTCCGCCGACATCGGGCTCATCTGGCGCAGCTTCTTCATCTCCGCGTCGGCCTTTTCACGGGCCTCCTTGGAGAGCTTGGTCTTGGCGATGCGCTCTTCCAGTTCCTTGAGTTCGTCGCGGCCATCCTCGCCGTCGCCGAGCTCCTTCTGGATCGCCTTCATCTGTTCGTTGAGGTAGTACTCGCGCTGGGTCTTCTCCATCTGGCGCTTGACGCGCGAGCGGATGCGCTTTTCCACCTGCAGGACGGAGATCTCGCTCTCCATCATGCCGAGAACCTTTTCCAGGCGCTCGACGACCGAGGTCAGGCCGAGGATTTCCTGCTTGTCGGGGATACGGACCGCCAGATGCGAGGCGATCGTGTCGGCCAGCTTGGAATGGTCGTCGATATTGGTGACGGCGGAGAGAACCTCCGGGCTCACCTTCTTGTTGAGCTTGACGTAGTTCTCGAACTCCGAAACCACGGAGCGCCCGAGCGCCTCGACCTCGACGTCCTCGCCCGGCACTTCGGGCAGCACACGGCCTTCGGCCTCGAAATATTCCTTGCGATCGGTATAGCGGAGCACGCTGGCGCGATCACGGCCCTCGACCAGCACCTTGACGGTGCCGTCCGGCAGCTTGAGGAGTTGCAGCACGGTCGCGAGCGTGCCGATCTCGTAGATGCTCTCGGGCGTCGGATCGTCCTCGCCGGCATCCTTCTGGGTCGCCAGCAGGATCTGCTTGTCGGCGCGCATGACTTCCTCAAGCGCGCTGATGGACTTCTCGCGGCCCACGAAAAGCGGAACGATCATGTGGGGGAAAACGACGATGTCGCGGAGCGGCAGAACGGGATAGACGTTCTCGCCTGAGCTGACACCGATAGGACGCGGAGTGTCGGTCATGGGTTTTCCTTGATAAATCCGCTCCCAGGCGGAGGAGCACGGAGCGGACTGAGATTCGGGGAGGCTTGCTGCCGAAGCGCCTTTCCAGAGAGGGAAAACAGGCTCTGGGACCCGGTCGTAACGCAAGCCACTGCGTTGACACTTAAGTGGAAACGCCGCGGACCAACTTCAAGTCCGGACCTCCCGGCCGAAGCCGGAATGCCGGCCGCTCCCGCGGCCGGCAAAGTCATGGTCAGGCCGAACGGCCGGCATTCTGCTGCTGCTCGTCACCGCGCTCGCTGTAGATGTAGAGCGGACGGGAACTGCCGCTGACCACTTCGCCGGAGATCACGACCTCCTCGACCCCGTCCAGGCCCGGAAGATCGAACATGGTTTCAAGCAGGATCGCTTCCATGATGGACCGCAGGCCACGGGCGCCGGTCTTGCGCTCGATCGCCTTCTTGGCGATGCCGCTGAGGGCGTCCTCGTGGAAGTTCAGCTTCACCGACTCCATCTCGAAGAGACGCTGATACTGCTTCACCAGCGCGTTCTTCGGCTCCGTCAGAATCTGGATCAGCGCAGGCTCGTCCAGATCTTCCAGGGTCGCCACGACAGGCAGACGCCCGACGAACTCCGGGATCAGGCCGAACTTCAGGAGATCTTCCGGCTCGACCTGACGGAACAGCTCGCCCGTCTTGCGATCCTCGGGGTTCGCAACGCTCGCGCCGAAACCGATGGAGGTCTTGCGACCGCGATCGGAGATGATGCGATCCAGACCGGAGAAGGCGCCGCCACAGATGAACAGGATGTTGGTCGTGTCCACCTGCAGGAATTCCTGCTGCGGGTGCTTGCGGCCGCCCTGCGGCGGAACGCTGGCGACCGTGCCTTCCATGATCTTCAAGAGCGCCTGCTGCACGCCTTCGCCCGACACGTCCCGGGTGATCGACGGATTGTCCGACTTGCGCGAGATCTTGTCGACCTCATCGATGTAGACGATGCCGCGCTGCGCGCGCTCGACATTGTAGTCGGCCGATTGCAGCAGCTTCAGGATGATGTTCTCGACATCCTCGCCGACATAGCCGGCCTCGGTCAGCGTCGTCGCGTCGGCCATGGTGAAGGGCACGTCGAGGATGCGGGCCAGCGTCTGCGCGAGCAGCGTCTTGCCGCAACCGGTCGGGCCGATCAGCAGGATGTTGGACTTGGCCAGCTCGACGTCGTTGTTGCGCGCCGCGTGGTTCAGTCGCTTGTAATGGTTGTGGACGGCGACCGAGAGGACCTTTTTCGCGTGTTCCTGACCGATCACGTAATCGTTCAGAACCTCGAAGATCTCTATCGGAGTGGGCACCCCGTCGGACGACTTCACCAGCGAGGACTTATTCTCCTCCCGGATGATGTCCATGCACAGCTCGACGCACTCATCGCAGATGAAGACCGTCGGACCCGCGATAAGCTTGCGGACCTCGTGCTGGCTCTTGCCGCAAAACGAGCAATAGAGCGTTGTTTTGCTCTCGCCGCCGCTTCCGCTGATTTTGCTCATCTTAGACCTCTCAAGCGTGCCCGACACGGCCGATGACCGAACCGGGCCCCCGCCCCTCCAATGCATCGAAGCATTCTTGTGGGCGAGGTTTCAAGATTAACTTAATGTCACAGGCACGTGCGGGGGATCACTCCGCCGGCTTGCCCGCAACCTCCTCAAGCGCGGCCCGGCTCGTGATCACGTGATCGACGATGCCGAAATCGCGAGCCTGTTCGGCCGTCATGAAATAGTCGCGGTCCAGCGTGCGCTCCACGGACTCGTAGGTCTGTCCGGTGTGCTTCACGTAGATCTCGTTGAGGCGGCGCTTCATCTTGATGATGTCCTCGGCGTGGCGCTCGATGTCCGAGGCCTGCCCCTGGAAGCCGCCGGAAGGCTGGTGCACCATGACGCGCGCCTGCGGCGTCACGAAGCGCATGTCCTTCTCGCCCGCGCACAGCAGCAGCGAGCCCATGGAAGCGGCCTGACCGATGCAGAGCGTCGCCACCGCCGGCTTGATGAACTGCATGGTGTCGTAGATCGCCATGCCCGAGGTCACCACGCCGCCCGGCGAGTTGATGTAGAGGTTGATTTCCTTCTTCGGGTTTTCCGCCTCGAGGAAGAGAAGCTGGGCGCAGACCAGCGAAGCCATGTGATCCTCGATGGGACCCGTAATGAAGATGATGCGCTCCTTGAGGAGCCGCGAATAGATATCGTAGGACCGCTCACCGCGGTTCGTTTGCTCGACCACCATGGGAACGAGCAGGCTCATATAGGTCTGGGCGGGATCTCTCATCGAAGCTTACCTAGTTCAGGGGCCGCTCATCAGGCGACCGGCAGGAGCGAGTCGTCCTTACATAGGCCCGTTTGTCTCGATCCCCAAGACCCTGCATCATGGGCAACGACACGCTTTCCCCGTTAACAAGCAGGCCGGGCAAAAGCCCGGCCTGCTCAGGAATTCGGTGCAATCGCGACCGCGAAGCCCGCCGTTTGGCAACGGGCTTCGGCAGATCAATGATTGTGGTCGTCGTGGTCGTGGTGGTCGTGACCCTCGTGGTCATGGCTGCCATGGTCATGGTGATGGACGTGGGGATGATCGAAATCCTCCTCCTCGTCTTCCGCAAGCAGCTCTTCCTTGGAGACCGTCTTGTCCGTCACGTCGACCTGGCCGAGGATGTGGTCGACGACCTTTTCCTCGAAGATCGGCGCGCGCAGGCCCTGCAGGGCATCCGGGTTGCTCTTGTAGAAGTTGAAGACCTGCTGCTCCTGGCCGGGATAGCGGCGGACCTGGTCATAGAGGGCGCGCTGCAGTTCTTCCTCGCTCACCTGCACCTGGGCGTCTTCGCCGATGCGGGAGAGCACGAGACCGAGGCGGACGCGGCGCTCGGCGATCTTGCGATATTCGTCGCGAGCCGCCTCTTCCGTGGTGCCTTCGCTCTCGAAGGAACGGCCGTGATGCTCCACGTCGTGCATCACCTGCTGCCAGATGTTCGTGAACTCCTGCTCGACGAGGTTGGCCGGCAGGTCGAAGCTGTGACGCTCGTCAAGCGCGTCGAGAAGCTGACGCTTCACCTTCTGACGGGTGGAGAAGCCATATTCGCTCTCGACCTGGCCGCGGATGGCGGCACGCAGGCGCTCCATCGACTCGATGCCGAGACGCTTGGCGAACTCGTCGTCGAGCTCGGCATCGGTGGGCTCGGCCACTTCCTTGACGACGATGTCGAAGGTCGCGGGCTTGCCGGCGAGATGGGCCGCGCCGTATTCCTCAGGGAAAGTGACGTCGATGGTCTTCTCGTCGCCCGCCTTCAGACCGAGGAGAGCTTCCTCGAAGCCGGGGATGAACTGGCCGGAGCCAAGCACGAGCTGGCCGTTCTCGTCAGCGCCGCCCTCGAAGGGCTCGCCGTCGAGCTTGCCGAGATAGGACATGGTCACGCGGTCGCCGTCCTGGGCGACGCGCTCGACCGGGGCGTAGTCGCGGTTGCCCTCGGCGATGCGCTTGACGCGCTCCTCGACTTCCTCATCGCCGATTTCGGCGATCGGACGCTCGATCTTGATGTCCTTGAAGTCGGAGACTTCGAAGGTCGGCAGGATCTCGTAGGCGACCGTGAAGATCAGGTCGGCGTTGCCGTCGAGGATCTCGTTGGCCTCGGCCTCGTCCTCGGTCATCTCGACCCGCGGCTGCATGGCGGCGCGTTCGCCGCGCCCGGCCAGCACGTCGCGCGAGGTTTCGGTGACGAGGTTCTCGACGATCTCGGCCATGGCGGCCTTGCCGTAGACCCGCTTCAGATGGGCCGTCGGCACCTTGCCCGGACGGAAGCCGTTGATGCGGACGCGGTTCTTAAGCTCATCCAGACGCTGCGAGAGCCGATCGGACAGCTCGGACGCCGGGACAGTCACCTTCAATTCGCGCTTCAGCCCTTCGGAGAGCGTCTCGTTCACCTGCATATCGTTCTTTCCTGATTGTCGTCCCGGCGTAGCGCAGCTGGGAGTCCCGGCTGGTGACGGCCGTCCCCAGCATGGTGCGGGCGGAGGGACTCGAACCCCCACACCTTGCGGCGGCAGGACCTAAACCTGCTGCGTCTACCAATTCCGCCACGCCCGCGCGCGTGCTGACGAACCGTGCGTCATTCAGACCGCGCTCCTATAGCATGTCCGTCACGGGGGCAAGACTTCTTCCGCCCTTCCCCCGCCTGGCCGGTCACAGGGAAGCGATCGGCAGCGAGCCGGCCTACTTCC
This sequence comes from Faunimonas pinastri, assembly GCF_900110915.1. Taxonomy (GTDB): domain Bacteria; phylum Pseudomonadota; class Alphaproteobacteria; order Rhizobiales; family Afifellaceae; genus Faunimonas; species Faunimonas pinastri. The sequence goes on along the minus strand of NZ_FOFG01000019.1, from coordinate 16,705 downwards.
AGCGGATCTCGCGGGCGGGCTCCGTGCCGAAAAGCTGCTCCAGCACAGCCGGCACGACATCCGGCAGATCCTCCGCGATAAGACCCGCGCCGAAGGCATGCGCGGCCGCCGCATGAATCCAGACCGCAGCCGAGGCCGCCTCGAAGGCGGGCACCTTCTGCGCCAGGATACCCGTGATCAGGCCGGCCAGAACGTCGCCGGTCCCGGCGGTCGCGAGCCACGGCGTGCCGCCGTCGCTGATGGAAGCGCGACCGTCGGGGCTCGCCACCACCGTGTCCGTGCCCTTCAAAAGCACGGTCGCGCCCGAACGCCTTGCTGCCTCGCGGGTCTTCGCCACCTTGTCGCCACCCTCCGCCAGATCCGGGAAGAGGCGCGAGAACTCGCCGGCATGCGGCGTCAGCACCACGCCCGAGACGCTCCCGTGAATTGCGCGGAAGAGCCGCTCGGGATCGTTGCGAAACGCGGTGATCGCATCGGCGTCGAGAACGACGGCCGCACCGGAAGCGAGACAGGCCTCGACGGCGGCGGCGGTTTCCCCGCCGTGACCATATCCGGGCCCGATCGCCACGGCATTCAGTCGCTTGTCCTCCAGCAGCGAGCGGAGCCCTTCCGCCCCTTCCGCTTCCCGCAGCATCACCGCCGTCAGATGCGCCGCGTTGACCGGCAACGCATCCTTCGGCGAGGCGACGGTCACGAGCCCCGCCCCGATGCGCAGAGCCGCCAGCGCCGCCATTCGCGCCGCACCGGTCTTGCTCGCCTCGCCGGCGACGACGACCGCATGGCCGCGATCGTATTTGTGTCCGTCGAGCGCCGGAGCGTGGAAATGCTTCGACCAGAGTTCCGGCTTGTTGTGGAAAAGCCTGGACCCGATCCTCTCCAGAACCTCGGAAGGGATGCCGATATCGGTGACCGCCAGCTCGCCGCAATGCACCCGGCCGGGCATCAGGAGATGGGCGGGCTTCAGCCGGAAGAACGTGACCGTGGCCGTCGCGCGGATCGCGGCGCCCCTCACCTGCCCGGTAGCGCCATCGATACCGCTCGGCAGATCGATGCTGAGGATCGGGCAACCGCATGCGTTCGCGGCTTCCACCACGGCAGCCACGTCGCCATCGAGATCGCGCGACAGCCCCGCCCCGAACAGCGCGTCGATGATGAGATCGGCGTCGAGATCCGGGTTCGCCGCCAGTTCTCCGACCTCGCCCGCGTAACCGGCAGCGGCCTTGGCGGCGTCGCCGCTCAGCTTCGCAAGCGCCCCGAGAAGCAGCACGCGCACGCGGAACCCCGCACCCGCGAGCCGCTGCGCCGCCACGAACCCGTCCCCGCCATTGTTGCCGGGCCCCGCCAGCACGACCACCGTTGCGCCTTCGTCCGCCATCTCCATCGCCTGTTCCGCGACTGCCTGACCGGCGTTCAGCATCAGGCGGTAACTTTCCACGCCGGCTTCCCCGGCCAGGCGGTCGACCCGGGACATTTCCGTGGGCGCGAGAATCTCCAGCATCAAAATAGCCCGTTTTCTGTGCACTTGCTCATTATGTGAGCTTCCGCGAAACGTTGCGTCGCTCTAAAGAGCAGTAAAGAAGCAAGGGCCGTTCGGTTGCACGTCCCTTGCGAAAGTCCGGGCAGAGAATTTGGCATGCTTCCTGCTTCGGCGGGACCATGTTCTGGAGACCGTTGGGATGAAAAAGATCGAGGCGATCATCAAGCCTTTCAAGCTCGACGAGGTGAAGGAAGCGCTCCAGGAAGTGGGGCTGCAGGGCATCACCGTGACCGAGGCAAAAGGCTTCGGTCGCCAGAAGGGCCACACCGAGCTTTATCGCGGCGCGGAATATGTGGTCGACTTCCTGCCGAAGGTGAAGATCGAGGTCGTGCTGGCCGACGATCTGGTCGACCGCGCGGTGGACGCGATCCGCAACGCCGCGCAGACCGGCCGCATCGGCGACGGCAAGATCTTCATCTCTCCCGTCGAGGAAGCCATCCGCATCCGCACCGGCGAGACCGGACTGGACGCCGTCTAAGGCGCCCGCACCAATCCCCGGCCCTCAACGCCGGGAAACGAACCCTCACGAGGGACCACTAAGGGGTAAAAATGAGCAACGCTTCCGAAGTCCTCAAGATGATCAAGGACAACGACGTCAAATACGTCGACCTGCGCTTCACCGACCCGCGCGGCAAGGTGCAGCACGTCACGATGGACGTCGATCTCGTCGATGAAGAAATGTTCGCCGAAGGCGTCATGTTCGACGGCTCCTCGATCGCGGGCTGGAAGGCCATCAACGAATCCGACATGACCCTCATGCTGGATCCCGAGACCGCTGTCATCGACCCCTTCTTCGCCCAGCCGACCGTCGCGATCTTCTGCGATATCCTGGATCCGGTCAGCGGCGAGCCCTACAACCGCGACCCGCGCACGACGGCCAAGAAGGCCCTCGCCTACATGCAGTCGACCGGTATCGGCGACGCCGTCTATTTCGGCCCGGAAGCCGAGTTCTTCATCTTCGATGACGTCCGCTTCTCGTCCGAGCCCTACAACACCGGCTTCAAGCTCGACGCCGTCGAACTGCCGACCAACATGGACGCCGAATACGAAGGCGGCAATCTCGGCCACCGCGTCCGCACCAAGGGCGGCTACTTCCCCGTCCCGCCGATCGATTCCGCGCAGGACCTGCGCTCCGACATGCTCATGTACATGAAGGAGATGGGCGTGCAGGTGGAGAAGCACCACCACGAGGTGGCTTCCGCCCAGCACGAGCTCGGCATCAAGTTCGACACGCTGATCAAGTCCGCCGACGCGCTGCAGATCTACAAGTACTGCATCCATCAGACCGCGCATTCCTACGGCAAGACGGCGACCTTCATGCCGAAGCCGGTCTTCGGCGACAACGGCTCGGGCATGCACGTGCACCAGTCGATCTGGAAGGACGGCAAGCCGCTCTTCGCCGGCAACCGCTATGCGGACCTCTCGGAAGAGTGCCTGTTCTACATCGGCGGCATCCTGAAGCACGCCAAGTCGCTGAACGCCTTCACCAACCCGTCGACCAACTCCTACAAGCGTCTGGTCCCGGGCTACGAGGCTCCGGTCCTGCTCGCCTATTCCGCGCGCAACCGTTCGGCTTCCTGCCGTATCCCCTTCACCAACTCGCCCAAGGGCAAGCGCCTGGAAGTCCGCTTCCCGGATCCGACGGCCAATCCGTACCTCGCCTTCACCGCGATGCTGATGGCCGGCCTCGACGGCATCAAGAACAAGATCCATCCCGGCGACGCCATGGACAAGGATCTGTACGACCTGCCGCCGGAAGAGCTGAAGCAGATCCCGACGGTCTGCGGCTCGCTCCGCGAAGCCCTGGAAAGCCTCAGCGCCGACCGCGACTACCTGAAGGCCGGCGGCGTGTTCGACGACGACCAGATCGACGCCTACATCGAGCTCAAGATGACGGAGAACATGCGCTACGAAATGGCGCCGCATCCGATCGAGTTCGACATGTACTACTCGGTCTGATCCTTCCGGTCAGAACACCAGCAAAGGCCGCGATGTTCGCGGCCTTTGTCTTTTTCGGGGTCCGCTCAGATCCAGTCCATGGCGTCGCCGATCTCCACGCCGCCGGTCCAGATCATTCTCAGCGCCACGACGAAGACGATGAGGATGCCGGCCCAGCTGAGCCAGCGCCAGCGATCCAGGACCCGCGCGATCACCGTCGCCGCGCCACCCATCAGCACCACCGAAACCGCGAGACCTGCCGCCAGGATCGTCGGATGCTCGCGCGCCGCTCCGGCCACAGCCAGCACGTTGTCCAACGACATGGAAAGATCGGCCATCACGATCTGCATCAGCGCCTGACCGCCGCTCTTCGGCTTCGCAGCGCTTTCGGTCTCGCCGCCCCCGGAGCCACCTGACGCCAGCACCTCGCGGAGGAGCTTCCAGCAGACCCAGAGAAGCAGCAGGCCGCCGGCGAAGCCGACCCCCACGATCGTCAGCAATTTCGCGGCGACCAGCGCCAGGCCGATCCTCAGCATCACGGCAAGCGCGATGCCGGCCACCACGATCTTGCGTCTCGTATCGCCCGGCAGGCCGGCGACCGCGAGGCCGACCACGACCGCATTGTCGCCGGCCAGCACGAGATCGAGGAAGATGACCTGAACGAGAGCGAACAGATCGGTGACCAAAGGGGCCCCTGTCATCGTCTCGCCCCGCTCCCGCTGTCGGGAGCCGGGGGGAACGTGAGCCATTCGTCGGTCGCCGGCGAAAATGACCGCGGGAAGCGACAAAGACGTGGGTTGATTTGGCTGGCCGGTTTCCAGATCATGAGCTTCTCATGACCCCCAGGGGTCTTCCCCGTCAACGCTCTCACGGTTTCGACTGCAGCCGGTTCGCGTCCGCCTGTCGATCTCACCGTGAGCGGAAAGCAATGCCCCATGTCAAAGTCCGACCTGATCCCGGTTTTCGACGGCCATAACGACCTTCTGCTCCGGCTCTACAATGCTGAGGCGACCGGGACGGGAGAGCCGGAAGTCCTGTTTCTGGAGGGCACGCGCGGCGGCCACATCGACTTGCCTCGCTCCCGCGAGGGCGGCTTCGTCGGCGGCATGTTCGCGATCTTCCCGCCGCCCCTCCAGATGGAGGACCTGAGCCGCAGCATGCGCGGCGCGAGCTACCAGCTCGCCCTGCCGCCCTTGCTCGGCCTCAGCGACGCGCAGACCTCGACGCTCGGCATGGCATCCATCCTGATCCGGCTGGAACGTCGCTCCGCCGGTGCCTTCAGGATCTGCCGGACCGTGGCGGAGATCCGGTCGGCCATGTCGGAGGATGCGGTCGCGGCGGTGATGCACATCGAAGGCGCCGAAGCGATCGACCCGCGCTTCGTGATGCTGGATATCCTGCACGCGGCCGGGCTGCGGTCACTCGGCCTCGTGTGGAGCCGATCCAACGCCTTTGCCCATGGCGTACCGTTCCGCTTCCCCTCCTCGCCCGATACCGGCGAGGGGCTGACGGATGCCGGCAAGGACCTCGTCCGCCGGTGCAACGAACTCGGCATCCTGATCGATCTCTCGCATCTCAACGAGAAGGGCTTCTGGGACGTGGCCGCGCTGTCGAAGGCACCGCTGGTCGCCACCCATTCCAACGCCCACGCGCTGTGCCCGCACGCCCGCAACCTGACCGACCGCCAACTCGACGCGATTCGCGACAGCGACGGCATGGTGGGCCTGAATTTCGCCACGTCGTTCCTGCGGCCGGACGGCACGATGAACGCCAATACCGGGCTCGACACGATGGCGCAGCATCTCGATCACCTGATCGAGCATGTGGGGGAAGACCGCGTGGGCCTTGGCTCGGATTTCGACGGCGCGCTGGTTCCCGCCGAGATCGGCGATGTCGCCGGGCTGCCCCGCTTGATGGAAGCGCTGCGCGCCCACGGCTATGACGACGCACTGCTCCGCAAGATCGGCCACGAAAACTGGCTGGCCGCGCTCGACCGAACCTTCGCGGCCTGAACCCTCCGCCCACTCAGTAAGCGGGCGGATCGCTCGCCGGAAAGGACTCGTCGGAGCCCTCGTCCACCTGGTCCCAGCGCTTCACGTCACCGTCGCGCATGCTTTCCGGCCCGGCCGCCCGCACCTGCCCGTAGGTGCCGGGCGGCAACGACGCTGCGGGATCGGCGGGATCGAGCGCCGCATTGGCGGCCGAAGCGTCTTGCCGCTCTCCCGCCCGTTCACCGCGCCGACGGTCATGCCAGGCGGCAATCGCGAAGGCCGCGCCGACGATCAGGCTGGAGCGCAGGAGATGGAAGGAAAACGAGGCCACGCGGTCCGACCCGGCGCGCAGGCCTTCTTCGATCTGGTCCAGTGAATGCATCCGTCGCTCCTGCCTGTCCGAGCAGGGATAACGCAAGAAGCCGGCTAAGGTTCAAACCCGCCGGCTCCTTCGGTCCATGCTATCAGCAGCGGGGATATTCGGGCCGCCGTCCGCCATCGAAACGATGCGATGCCTCAGGCGGCCAGCTCCTGGCTGTCGCGGATGCGGAGCGTCGGGCCGCTGAAGGTCACCAGCTCTTCCGCAGCGGTCGGGTGCACCGCCATGGTCTCGTTGAAGTCGTCCATGGTCGCGCCCATCCTGAGCGAAATGCCGAGGAGCTGCGCCATTTCGCCGGAGCCCGGCCCGAGGGCATGGGCGCCCACGACCGTTCCGCTGTCGGCGTCCACGATCAGCTTGAAGAGCATGCGATCGGAGCGCTTCGCCAGCGTGCTCTTCATCGGCCGGAACGCGGTCTTGTAGATGTCGAGATTGGCGTGTTTCGCCCGCGCCTCGTCTTCCGTCAGCCCCACTGTGCCGATCTCCGGCTGCGAAAAGACGGCCGTCGGGATCATCCGGTAATCGGGCTTGGTCGGCTTGTTGCGGAACACCGTGTCCACGAAGCACATGGCCTCGTGGATCGCGACCGGCGTCAGCTGCACGCGGTCGGTGACGTCACCGATCGCCCAAACATGGTCGGACGTCGTCCTGGAATACTCGTCGACGACGACCGCGCCGCGCTTGTCGAGTTTGACGCCGGCCTCCTCCAGGCCGAGGCCCTCGGAATTCGGATCGCGGCCCACGGCAAGCATCACATGGTCGGCCTGCATCAGCGACCCGCTGCCGAGCTCCACGTCGAGCCGGCCGTCGGCCCGTCTGGAAACCCTGTGCAGGACTTCCTGGCAGACGATCTTGCCGCCCTTGTTGATGATCTCCGCATGCAGCATGCGGCGAAGGTCGGTGTCGAAGCGGGAAAGCACTTCCTTGCCGCGATAGACAACGGTCGTGTCCACGCCGAGCCCGTTGAAGATCCCCGCGAACTCAAGCGCTATATAGCCGCCGCCGACAATGACAACGCTTTGCGGCAGGCGCTCGAGATGAAAGGCCTCGTTGGAGGTGATGCAGAGCTCGTGCCCGTCCAGCGCGGCGTGCGGATTGGCCCGCCCGCCCGTGGCGACAAGGATGCGCTCGGCGGTGACGACGCGGTCCTCGGCCTCGATCAGCACCTTGTGCGGCCCGACGACCCGGGCGCGACTCTCCATCAGCTCGGTCCCCGCCTTGGCGAGGTTGGAGCGGTAGATGCCCTCGAGCCGGGCGATCTCCGCATCCTTGTTTGCAATCAGCGTCGCCCAGTCGAAGCTCGGCGACGTTTCCGACCAGCCGAAGCCGACCGCATCCTGAAAGGCTTCGGAGAACTGCGAGGCGAAGACCATAAGCTTCTTCGGAACGCAGCCCCGGATGACGCAGGTGCCCCCGACCCGATCCGATTCAGCAATTGCGACGCGAGCGCCGGTTTCGGCCGCCTTGCGAGCGGCGCGAACGCCACCGGAGCCCGCGCCAATGACGAAGAGATCGTAGTCGTAGGCACCCATCGACAATTACTTCGCCGGCTTGGCGGCAGGCTTGCGAGCCGGCTTGGCAGCCGGAGCTTCGACCGGCGCGCTGGCCGAGGCATCGGTGTCCGCGTCAGGCGCGAAGGACGGCTGCGCCCCCTCAAGCTGCTTGGCCTCGCTGGCGACCGCGGTCTTCAGCTGCGCCGCGATCTGCTTGGTCATGTCTTCGCTGATCTGCTGGGCCCAGAGCTGGGCAACGCGGACCTGGGTGCCGATCACGTTAGGCTGCGCGTCGGAGAATTTCTTGCCGAGCGGCGACTGGTAAAAGTCCACCAGCTTCTGCAGCTCGTCCTGATCGAAGGACTGCGCCCACACGGCCGCGAGACGGTCGTCGAGTTCCGCGCGACGGTCCACCATGGAGAGCGCGATCTTGTCGACGACATCGATGATGCCGAGCTGCATCTGCGGATTGGCGCGGATGAAGGTGGTCTTCGCCTGATCGGCGATGTTCGGCAGGATCACGTCGAACTCGCGGCTGGAGCCGTTCAGCTTGATGAGCTGCTTGGCCAGTTCGAGCTTGGCGGGATCAACCTTGGCAGGATCGGGAAAGTTCTGCTTCGCCGACGCGGCGGCCGGAGCCGTGGATTGCGCGAAGGCGGGGTGAACCATCTGGAAAGCAGCGAGCCCGATAACAACTGAGGCAAGCAAGCGGTTCATGCAAGAAAACTCCTGTTCAGGCGGGATGCTTCCCGCCCCGTCGTTAGTTCAAAAGGTCTTGCGGGTCACGCATCGATTTCCTCGATGCCTCCCTCGCCCGCCACGATGGCGAGATCGGCCAACCCAATGAAAAGCCCATGCTCGACCACGCCGGGGATGGCGGCGAGTCTCTCGGCCAGCGCTTCTGGGTCCGGAATGCGGCCAAATGATGCGTCGAGAATCCGGTTTCCGCTGTCCGTCACGAAAGGCTGGCCGTCCCTGCTCCGCACTTCGAGGGAGCCGGCGAGCCCGAGCTCCTGCGCCGCCTTGCGGATCGCCATCTCCGTCGCCGCCAGCCCGAAGGTCACGACCTCGATCGGCAGCGGGAAAGCGCCAAGCGTTGCGACCTTCTTGGATGCGTCGGCGATGACGATCAGCCGGCTGGAGGCGGAAGCCACGATCTTTTCCCGGAGATGCGCGCCACCGCCGCCCTTGATCAGCATCAGGCCCGGTCCGATCTCGTCCGCGCCGTCGATCGTGAGGTCCAGTTCCGGTGTGCGGTCCAGATCCGTGAGAGGAACATTGTGTTGGCGCGCCAGCGCCGCGGTCTGTTCCGAGGTGGGCACGCAGACGATCCGGAGCCCTTCGGCGACCCGCTTGCCGAGCCCGCTCACAAGAAAGGCGGCGGTCGATCCGGTGCCGAGCCCCAGGCGCATCCCGTTCTCGACATGAGCCAGTGCAGCCTCGGCGGCCCGCTTCTTCAGGGCAGATGAATCGTTGGTGAGAGGCAAGTCGTCCGGGCTCGCGAAAAGCAACCAAAGGTCGGGATGATTTGCTTTAGCATGGTGCGCCAGAGCATCATAGCCGTGCCCCGCATCCCGCTGGAGCAAGGGTGAACGCCGCTCCCGGGTGCATGGAGGGACAGGCGAAACGCCCATTGCCACGGGCGCGACCAGCCCTTAGGCCGGGATCATGCAACCGCTCCTTGTTTTCGATCTCGACGGCACGCTGGTCGATACCGCCCCCGACCTCCTGGCCACGCTGGATTTCGTGCTGGAGAAGCACGGCTTCGGCGCTCCGCACGACCCGGGCCTGCGCGACGGGATCGGCTTCGGCGCCCGGCACCTCATCGAGATCGGGCTGCGGCATCAGGGCGCTTCCGTCCCGCCCGAAAAGCTCGACACCATGTTCGACGACTTCCTGGCGCATTACGAGAAGCACATGTGCGAGGAAAGCCGCATCTTCGACGGCGTGCTGCCGATGCTCGACCGCTTCGCGCAGGCCGGGTGGCGCTTCGCGATCTGCACCAACAAGCTGGAATACCTCGCCCGCGAACTCCTGGACCAGATGAACCTCGCCCCGCGCTTCGAGGCGATCTGCGGCGCCGACACGTTCGGTGTCCGCAAGCCCGAGGCGGACCATCTTCTCCGAACGATCGCCGCAGCCTCCGGCTCTCCGCAGACAGCGATCATGGTTGGCGACGCGCCGACGGATTCCGGTGTCGCCCGAAATGCGGGGGTGCCGTTCATCGGCTTGACCTTCGGTTACACGACGATCCCCATGGCGGAACTCGCGCCGGACCTGATGTTGGACCATTACGACGGGCTGACCGTGGCCGAGGCGGATCGGCTGCTCGGCCGATAATGCGGGGATGAGCGGCGAAGCGCTCTTGACTTCGCCCGCACGGCAAATCTATAGAGCGGCACCTCTTGAAGAGAGGGCGCGTAGCTCAGCGGGAGAGCACTCCCTTCACACGGGAGGGGTCACAGGTTCAATCCCTGTCGCGCCCACCATTCCTTCTCAATCAGATCAAGCACTTGCGCCGGACTGCTACGACGATTGTCGAGCGGACGGAAGGCTGTTGCCGTTTTTCGAACCGGCCCATCCCGGATCTCTTGCCTCAGGCACGCCCCACCCGACCTTGCCCCTGCCAAACAGCTTGCCGCCCCGGTTTCTCGCGACCTATCGTGTCCGCAACAAACATGACGGGGAGGAAGAAACATGGCGCGTGTTGGGGTCCATTCGTTTGTCTGGGGTGCGGAGGCCAGTCCCGAGGTGCTGGACCTCATGATCGATCGCAGCAAGGAGGCCGGCTTCGACTTGGTCGAGTTCTCCTATCTCGATCCGAAGGCCGTCGATGTGGATCGGCTTGCCCGCCGTCTCACCGATTCCGGGATGAAGGCGGCGATCAGCATCGGCCTGCCACCGGAGGGCGACGTTTCCAGCGAAGACGATTCCGTCGTGGCGGCGGGCAAGCAGATGCTTCAGGACGCGATCTCGCTGACGCGGGATCTCGGGGGCGACGTGCTGGCCGGCATCCTCTTTTCGGCGCACCGGAAATACGAACGCATGCCGAGCGAGCGGAACTGGAGGAACAGCGTCGCGGCCATCGCCGAGGTCGCTGAGAATGCGAAGCCCGCCGGCGTCACGCTGAACCTCGAAGTCGTCAACCGCTTCGAAAGCAACCTGCTGAACACGCTGTCGCAGGGTGTGGACTTCATCCGCGAGACCGGGGCGGACAACGTCTTCCTGCACGCAGACACATTCCACATGAACATCGAGGAAGCCGGCATGGGCCAGGCTATCCGGCAGGCCGGCGCCCATATCGGCTACGTCCATATCGGCGAAAGCCATCGCGGCCCGCTGGGCACCGGGACTATAGACTTCCCGGCGGTTTTCGACGCGCTGCAGGACGTCGAATATGCCGGCGACATCACCTTCGAATCCTTCTCGCGGAAGATCGTGGACCGTGAACTATCGCTGAAGACCGCCATCTGGCGCGATCTCTGGTCCGACAATGTCGAGCTTGCGCGTCATGCGCGCGGCTTCATCGAGCAGCACCGCTTTCAGGCCCGCCAGCGCTCGGCGCTCAACGGATAGGGCCGGGCAGAGGCGAACGTTCCTGCCCGCCCCATCGTGATCACGCGCCGATTGATCTGCAGGAACCCGCCTGCCCGCCGGGAATTGAGGAGCCGAGGCGCCTTAACCATGCCGATCGTCCTTGCCACCGGCGGCGATGGCCAGCGCTGCGCCTCGCCTGAAATCCTGACGAGGAGCGCGAGATGAAGCCTGAAGAACCCGATAGCTCCCGGCGCCTTGTCGTCGGTGGAATCACGACCGGGCTGGTCGCCGCATTCGGCACGCCGGCGCTTGCGCAGGCGACGCAGCCGGGCGGCGCACAGGGCGCAGGAGGCGCCGCCCGAAAGGCCGGCCCGGGCCCCGACATGACGCCGCCGATCATGACGAACCCCGTCACGGAATATCCGAAGCCGCCCTTCCCCAAGCAGGAACAGCCCTGGCCGGGCCTCGCCGGCAAGATGACGCCGCGACCCGATCACGGCGAGACGAGCTACAAGGGCTCGGGCCGCCTCGCGGGCCGCAAGGCTTTCGTCACGGGCGGGGATTCCGGCATGGGTCGCGCGGCGGCGATTGCCTTTGCCCGCGAGGGTGCCGACGTGGCCTTCGGCTATCTTCCGGCCGAGGAGCCGGATGCGCGCGAGGTGGTGCAGCTCATCGAGGCGGAGGGTCGCAAGGCCGTGCCACTGCCCGGTGATATCCGCACGGAGGCCGTCTGCCAGAAGCTCGTCGCCGACGCCGTCCAGCAGCTTGGCGGGCTGGATATCCTGGTCAGCAACGCGGCGCGGCAGCATGCGGTGCCCGACGTGCTCGACATCAGCAGCGAGCAGTTCGACGATGTCTTCAAGACCAACGTCTATGCCATGTTCTGGCTGGTGAAGGCAGCCCTGCCCCACATGAAGCCGGGCTCGGCCATCATCACCACGAGCTCGGTCAATGCCTACGACCCGTCGGAAAGCATCATCGACTATGCCGCGACCAAGGCGGCGATCATGAACTTCACCAAGGGCTTGGCCAAGCAGCTCGCGAAGAAGGGCATACGGGTGAACTCCGTGGCGCCCGGTCCGATCTGGACGCCGCTACAACCGAGCGGAGGGCAGGATCCAGAGAAGCTGCCGCAGTTCGGCGGCGATACGCCCATGGGTCGTCCCGGCCAGCCGGCGGAACTCGCCTCGCTCTACGTGCTGCTCGCCTCGCAGGAAGCGACCTATTCAACGGGGCAGGTCTTCGGCGCGGTCGGCGGCAATGGCGGTCCGTAACCCTTCGCCCGGCTCCGGTGCGGATCCAGGCCCGCGCCGGACCACTCCGACGCTTGTCATTCGCGTTCCCGTGCGGACAATCGATCTCACGAATCCCGACAAGGCAGTTCGGTCCTGAAAGAAACGCTCTCCGCTTCCGAAGCCCGGCGCATCGCGCTTTCGGCGCAGGGTTTCGGCCTTTCCCACCCCATCGGCGCGATCGACCAGGGTCACCTGCGGCGCGTGCTCGACCGGATCGCGCTGCACCAGATCGACAGCGTCAACGTGCTGGCCCGCGCGCATTATCTGCCGCTCTTTTCCCGGCTGGGCCCCTATTCCCGCGACCTTCTGGACAAGGCCGCCTGGGGCAAGCCGCGCCGGCTCTTCGAATATTGGGCGCACGAAGCCTCGCTGCTGCCGCTCGACTTTCACCCACTGCTGCGCTGGCGCATGGCGCGGGCCGAGCGCGGACAGGGCACGTGGTCACGCGTGGCGCCCTATGCGGGCGAGCGGCGGCACGAAGCCGAGGCGCTGCTGGCGCGTATCGCGACCGAGGGTCCGCTTGCCGCCTCCGACGTCACGGAAACGCGGAGCAAGAGCGGCTGGTGGGAATGGAGCGACGCCAAGCACGCGATGGAGTGGCTGTTCTGGTCGGGCCGGATCACCGCCCTCACCCGGCGCACGAGCTTCGAACGCGTCTATGACCTGCCCGAGCGCGTGCTTCCCCGCGCCGTCGTGGAAGCGCCAACACCGACCGAAGCCGATGCGCAGCGCGAGCTTCTCGACCGGTCCGCCCGGGCGCTCGGCATCGCGACGGCCGGCGATATCCGCGATTACTTCCGGCTGAAGCCGGCGGACGCGCTGCCCCGAATCGCGGAACTCGTCGAGGCCGGCCGTCTCCTGCCCGTGCAGGTGAAAGGCTGGCCGCAGCAAGCCTATCTGCATGTCGACGCCAAGCCGCGCCGCCGCATTTCCGGCCAGGCCCTGCTCGTGCCCTTCGATCCGCTGATCTGGGAGCGTTCGCGCGCCGAGCGCCTCTTCGGCATGCGCTACCGTATCGAGATCTACACGCCGGCGGAAAAACGCGTGCACGGTTACTACGTGCTGCCCTTCCTGATGGACGGCGAAATCGTCGCCCGCGTCGATCTGAAATCGGACCGGCAATCCCGGCGACTTCTGGTGCAAAGCGCGCTTCTGGAGCCGCAGGCACCCGCCGAGACGCCGGAACGACTTGCCTCGGAGCTCTCGCTGATGGCGGACTGGCTCGATCTCGAAGGCGTGGAGGTGGTCGGCGGCGGCGAGCTTGCCGATCCGCTACGCGCGACTTTCGGCTAGTGCGCGCCGGATCAGACGCCGCGCCTGTTGCCCCAGATCAGCACATGCAGCTGCGGCAGGACATGCGCCTCGAACCAGCGGTCGGCGGTCACCCTGTCGATCAGCCATTCCATTCGCCGCATCAGCGCATCCGGATCGACCGCTTCGTGCTCCGCTTCCGCGCCCTCGGGAATCGGATTTCCCGGCTGAAGATAGACCGCCAGAGCGGGAAAGCGGCTCGCGGCATCGCGGGCGAAAGCATAATCCGCCTCGTCGAAGACCACGAATTTCAGCACCGTCCGTGGCCCGGCCGACGCCTCCGCCACGCAGTTCGCCAGCGCCTGCCAATCCGTCACCATGCCGCTCGACGGCGGCTTTGGGCTGAGCACCAGCATATCTAGTTCGGCGAACCAGTCCTGGCTGACCGAGCCCTGCGTTTCCAGAGCGAAGCGATAGCCGCGCTCGTGACCTTGCCGGATCAGATCGCCCAGCGGCTGGATCGCGGGATTGCCGCCGGAGATCGTGACGGTCAGCGGCCGGTCGCCGGAGAGCCGGCGCACTTCGTCGAGGATCGCGCCGCTCGTCATCGGCTTCCAGTCCGCGCGATAGCGGCTGTCGACGGCATGGAGGCTGTCGCACCAGGAGCAGCGATAGTCGCAGCCGCCGGTCCGCACGAAGACGGTGGGCAACCCGATCAGCGCGCCCTCGCCCTGGATCGTCGGCCCGAAGATCTCGCTAACCCGGACCACCGCCTCCGCCGCTCCCCGTATCCGTGCGGAAATCGCCGAGGGCGCGTTCACGGCCGATACTCCGCCCAGGTCTTCGGCGTCTCGCTCACCTTGACGGCGGTCGTCTCGGGCAGGCGCTCCCTGCACCATTCGTAGAAGTGCTGCGCCAGCCGCTCCGAGGTCGCGTCGTCATGGCCGAGCACGTCGTTCAGGTGCCGATGGTCGAAGCTCTCATCGAGATAGCGCTTAAACGGCGCCAGCTCGTGATAATCGCGCACGAACCCGAATTCGTTCAAAGATTTAGCCGCAAGCTCTACCACGACGATGTAATTGTGTCCGTGCAGCCGCGCGCATTGATGGTCGGCGGGAAGATGGGTCAACTGGTGCGAGGCTGAGAAATGGAATTCCTTGGTAATGCGGAACATCAGCCTGCCGCCCGCTCGCCCGCGCGTTCCACCGCGCCGCGCCAGAAATCGGGGTCCTCGTAGACCGTGGGATCGGTGATACCGGCGAGATGGAATGCCTCGCGCCGCTCCACGCAGGTGCCGCAGCGCCCGCAATGGTGCTCCCCGCCCTTGTAGCAGGACCAGGTCTCTTCGAACGGCGTGCCGTGCTTCGTCCCGTCCGCCACGATGGCCGATTTCGGCACGTTCACATAAGGCGCGCTCAGCCGAACGCTCGCGTAGCCGTCGAGCGCGTGGTTCTGCATGGCCTGGAAGGCGTCGATGAAGCCCGGACGGCAGTCGGGATAGATGAAGTGGTCGCCGCCATGCACGGCGGTCGCCACGGCGTCGGCCCCGCGTGAGACGGCAACGCCGAAGGCGATGGCCAGCATGATGGCGTTGCGGTTCGGCACGACGGTGACGCGCATCGTCTCCTCCGCATAGTGGCCGTCGGGCACGGCGACATCGTCGGTCAGCGCCGAGCCGGACAGGCTGCGACCGATATCCCGGATGTCGACGATCTGGTGCGGCACGCCGAGGCGTCTGGCGCATGAGGCGGCAAAGCCGAGTTCCTTGCTGTGCCGCTGGCCGTAATCGAAGGAAATGAGGCCGATAAGTTCGCGCTCGGCGGCGACCCTGTGCGCAAGCGACACGGAATCGAGTCCGCCGGAGCAGATGACGATTGTCTTCAAGTGTGAGTTCCCTTGTTTTGACCGGGTGGGCTGCGACCGGTAATCGAAGGGCTCTGATTAACGCCCGGCGGCTCAAACGCAAGTGCGGCGCGATGACGTTATCGGGAGGGCGAGAACGGAGCCGGGAGTTGATCCTGGTTCCTCACGCCTCGGCGCCGGGCGCAGCACATGCGGAACTCGCCATGAGCACATGGCGAACTTGCCCTAGTGCAGGTCGCCATGAGCAAGGAGATCAGCAAGTTCTTGAGCTATATTCTACGGCACGCGCCAAAGACGATCGGCCTGCACCTCGATGTCAACGGCTGGGCGGATGTCAGCGAGTTGCTGACAAAGGCCGAGAGGGCCGGCAAGACCATCGATCTGGAGACCCTGCGCACAGTCGTGTCCGAAAGTGACAAGAGGCGTTCCACAATCTCCGATGAGGGCTCCCGCATTCGCGCTGAAAAAGGCCACTCGGTCGCCGTGGATCTCGGCCTCGCGGCGAGCGAGCCTCCTACCCTGCTCTAACCATTACACCGCCATCCAAAATCTCGATGCGATATTTGCCGAAGGCCTGAGACCCGGCCAACGCAGCAAGTGCACTTGTCGGTCGATCTCGCGACGGCCATGAAGGTCGGAGAACGTCACGGCAAGGCCACTGTCCTGAAGGTGAACGCAGCCCGTATGTACGCAGACGGCTCCAAGTTCGTACGCGCGGACAATGGCGTCTGGCTCACCGACCAAGTCCCACCAGCTTATCTCGAAGGGTAGGTCAACATCGCATAAGATGCCTCAGTCACCCATAAGGCCTGTTTCTCGCAGTCACATGCGCCTATTGCTGTTCTCCCAGCTGTACCGCTAACTCACTGAAGAAGTTGGTGAGCCCTGTGGGGGTCGAACCCACGACCTACTGATTAAAAGTCGACAAGTCCCATAACAAGATCAACGACTTACGGACAACGGCCGTGAGAAACCCCTCAAAAGTCAGCTGTTTTTCTCACATTCCGGATGAGCCTTTGCACCTCTGCGACGATCGGAAAGCAAAGGATATTTCCGGCCCGGTGGCGGCTCAATGCCGTCCAAGCTGCGATCAGCGCGGCGACTGCCGTGGGAGAGATCTGGTGAGGCATTGAATCTTTGAAGGCCGTTCTGACGCTTTCAACACCCTCGGTGCTAAGGAGCGCCTGGCGAATACGTCGTTCTGACGCGGTGATTTCGAGCTGATCCGACCACGCGCGCCAAAGACAGTGCGAGGTCGAAGGCCCTCAGCCGAGCGCCGACAGCGACGGCAATCCGGATGTTGGTTGCCCAGCGTTCGCGGATCAGTGACGTGCCTCCAGGAATTCGGACCGTTTTGAGCTGGAATTTTCCACTTATGATCCCGGGATCGGGACGAGGAGAATTCCATGAAGACGTCGAAG
>NZ_FOFG01000016.1 GCF_900110915.1 Faunimonas pinastri | reverse complement strand
TCGAGCTGATGAAACGCTCAGGAGACGGTGCGACAGCCTGAGCAGCACCCCCGGAAATCCTCCAGCCGGGCGGTCCAAACTCGGGGAGCACGTCACACCCCCGGAAATCCTCCAGCCGGGCGGTCCAAACTCGGGGAGCACGTCAAAGCCCACCATGCATTAGATTCCAACCGGGCCACCTAATGGGGGCAGGCCACAACAGCGCAGCCAGAGCAAGAACGCTTCGCATAATTGCTTCCAGCGAATTCGTTGGATGCGCGTCAACTTGGATCATAATCGTGAGCGCCTTCATGCATGTATGCAAACGCGTTGCGGAAAAGGCGTGAGCTATCACGCTTGAGATGGATGGGCGCACGCATTCCGGCATAGCCTAGTGGATGAAGACTCGGCCGGCACGGCAACTTCACGCGGGTTGCGGTGATTGGGCGGAGGCCCAAGTGGGGCTCTCGTCTCTGTCACGCCGGATCTCAGACGCCGTTGGCGGAACGAGTCTTCGGAACCGAATGTCGTTGCGCTCATGGGTACCGTATAAGAGCGGTGGAACCGGAGGTCTTATGTGCAATGACTATCGCCTGAAGGTAGATGTCGCCTCGATCGTAGAGGACTTCGCCGATCTGAAGATCAAGATCCGGTTTGGCGAGGGCACGCCGAACATCGAGGTGCGTGAGGACATCAAGATCACCGACGTGGCGCCGATCATCCGCACGGTCGAAGGCGTTCGCGGGGAAGGCGACCTCGTTCAGCGGCGTTGGAGCTGGCCGGGTCCGAGCAAAAAGCCGGTCTATAACTTTCGGTCCGACGGACGCGAGTTCACCACGAACCGCTGTTTGATCGTCGCGGACGGATTCTACGAATTCAGCGAACCGACCGAGAAAGGAAAGAAACGCAAGGACAAATGGCTTTTCACGAAGCGGGACGAGCCGATCTTCTGCATTGCCGGCATTTGGCGGGAGACCACTGACGTCGGCGAAGCCTTCACCATGCTTTCCATGGGGCCGGGTCCTGACATGGCGCCCTACCACGATCGGCAAATCGTTATCCTCGAACGCGACGCCTGGGTCGATTGGCTCGACCCCTCAATATCGGCGAAGTCGCTCATCAAGCCGCTGGCGCCCGGGACGCTCCAAGTCGAACAGGTCGGATGAAGCTGCGCGCGCAGCGTCTTAGCTGAACCCCTCGACGCGCAGTTTGTAAATGGAGTGAGGTTACACGCCGCCCTGAACACCGACGATCGCCTCAACGCCTTCGACGATAACCTTAGCTTCAAGATTGCTATCTCTGGAAGTAGAGAGAAGTACATTGCGCCGCTTCCAACAAACGGCTCGATATAACGTTGAAAGCTTTTTGGAGTAAGGTGGAGCCAGCGGTCGGCAAACCAACGCTTCCCCCCAGACAAGCGCCCCAGTCCTTTCCCGGGCCTTGAGAACGTTTACCACTAGGCGGACCTGCGCCGCGCAACACTCCGCGTCGGTCTCTCGTCTGAGCCCGCCACGTCGCCGAGATGCTGGATTGTGAATGCCGGGCGAGTCGGCAGTTTCACGATCAGTTCCAGCTTCCCGCCGATCGCCTCGACGTAGCTCCGCAGCGTCGAGAGATACATGTCCGCCTGCTTCTCGATCTTCGAGACGGAAGGCTGCTTGATGTTCAGTGCGGTCGCGATGTCGGCCTGCGCCTTGCCCGCGATCTGACGCAGTTCGCGCAGGCCTTCGACTTCCTGCTTGAGGACCTGGTAGCGGGCCTCAATCTCCGCCTGCTCATCCGCAGGGAGTTCAGCGATGAATTCGTTCAGGCTCCGTGCCATCTTACTTTCCCTTCCTTGCGGATTTCAGATTGTCCAGATGGTCGGAAAACCGTAAATCCGCTTTTGCGATCAGGCTCCTGTAGAAGCGTTTCTGGCTTCCGCCGGACTTGTCGCCGGCCACGAGAATGATCGCGTTTCTCTCAGGGTCGAAGGCGAAAGCTGCTCGCCATTCGCCGTCAGCCGCCTCGAACCTCAGCTCCTTCATATTTGAGTGCCTCGACCCCTTGAGTGTGTCGGCGTGGGGCCGGCCAAGCTGGGGACCGAAATCGGCGAGCAGCTTGGCGGCGGCGACCAGTGCGATACGGACGTCACGCTCGAAGGCCAGAACCTCGTCCTCGAAGGCCGAATGCAATCTGACTTCCCAAGTCATATAGCCTCCAAGCTATTCGAGGTCAATGGGAAGGACGCGCGGAGCGGCCGGTGACGCCGTGGTCACGCGACGGCAACTTTCGGCCCAGGCATCGAGATCGTCGACCGCGTATCGGACCCATTTTCCGAACTTATGGAAGATGGGCCCGCCGCCGAGCGAGCGGTAGCATTCGAGCGTGTGCGCTTCGAGAGCGAGGTAGCGGGCCGCAGCCTCGGTATCGACGAACCGGATCGGTCCAGCGTCATCGACAAACCGGGCGCGACGCAGGATGTCCCCCGTAGGCCAGCGGCGCTGCTGGTTGGCGTCCTTACGCATGGCTCGCCTCCTTCGGCTCGTCGCGCTTGGTGCCAGGAGGGACGGCGCGGTTTTCCCCGGAGCGATGACGGAACGGCCGATAGTTTCCGAGCTTGGTGCGCGAATCGTATTGGCCGTCCTCGTAGCCGAGGGGCTTGCCGGTCGCGGTCAACACCGGCTCGATAACCTCGACCTCGGGCGCCACCGAAGGCACGTCCACAATCGGCGCCGGCATCGGCGCGGGAGGCGGGCTCGCCGAGTGACCGCCAAGCAGAGCCTGCCGTCGCTGGTTCACCGCTTCCGCCGCCGCCCGTACCGGATCGTCCTCGGTGTGGACGTATTTCATGAACATGGTCACCGTCTTGTGGGCGGTGAGCGCCATGCCGACCTTCACCGGGATGCCGGAGTTGGCGATGTCGGTCGCCGAGCGATGCCGAATGCCGTGCGTACCGATATGCGGGAGCCCCGCACGCTCAAGGATGCGCCGCCAGCCCTGATAATAGGTGTGCTTCGACATCGGCAGGTTGGGATCGAAGACGGACGGGCAGACGAAAGGCGATTCCTCAAGCAGCGGCGCGGTCTCGAAGAGCCGCTGAGCTTCAGCGCTCATGGGTTTGGACATGCCGCCGGTCTTGCTGTCGGGCCAGACGACACGCCGATTGTCGTAGTCGACCCACGACCATTCGAGTTGGAGGATCTCCGACATGCGCGCTGCGAATTCGAACTGCAGCCGGACCGCGAGGAGGATGAAGGGATGCTCAAGACCCTCGGCCTCGGCGCGCGCGAGGTAGGCGAAGAGCTTCTTCATCTCGCTGTCGGTGATCAGACGGGTCTTTCCCCGTTCCGGAAACTTCGGGACGTGGCGGCAGGGGTTGGACCCGTCGGGGCGCATGCCCCAGACCTCGGCCATGTTGAACATTTTCCGCACGGCCGCGAGGACGCGATTTGCGTTAGTTGGCTTCTTCGACATCTTCTTCATCAGGTCCGAGATGTCGGCGCGGGTGACGTCGGGCACCTTCAGTTGGCCGAGCACCGGGATGATGTAGCGTTTGCCGTAACCGCGGTTCGACTCGACGGTGGAAGGCTTGTTGCGGCTCTCCGAGTAGTCGGTGATGAACCGGTCGAAGAGTTCTTTGACCGTGGGCGCCTGCCGGGCGGTGGCCCGCTCGGCGCTGGGATCGACGCCGCGGCGAACCTCGGCCAGCCAGTCTTGCGCGATCCCGCGTGCCTGCTCGACGGTGATCTCGCCATAGCGGCCGATAGCGGGCTTTCGGCGCTGCCCATTATGGGCGACATAGGCCACCATGAAAATCTTGCGGCCGCCCGGGGTGACCTTGACAAGGAAGCCGGGTATCGTCGTATCGCGGAGTTCGTAATCGCGCTCCTGCGGGGTTGCTGCGTCTACAGCGGTCTTGGTGAGTTTGATTTTGGGCATTCCTAACCTCCGATGAGGTCGGATTTCAGGTGCAATATAGGTGCACCTAGAAAGCCAACCGTGGCGTACATCCGGTTAGGTATGGGTGACTCGATATCCGAAAAAAGCTAGTACTGACAGTCGGTTATCGGGAAAACGGATACCCCCGGATACACAAAGGATAGGGCATCTGGGGTCTCTCAAAATCCGGTTCCGCAAGGAGTGTCGGTTCGACCCCGACCACCCGCACCACTCTCCGAAAAATCGCGGTTGGTCCGCCTGATGCCCTGCCTGCATAATGTTCGGGCTTGATCGCCCGGCCGCTCTGGTGGACCTCTGGCCGCTCGGCCTGGAACCTGCGGCAATGTCTCACGATCAACTCGCCTATCGAAGCGCGCGGGCGCTTTCCCGCAGTCTCGCAAACCGCGAGATGTCCGCCCGCGAATTGCTGGAGGCGTCCATTGCCCGTATCGAGGCGCTGGATGGCCGGCTGAACGCGGTGGTGGTCCGCGATTTCGAGCGGGCGCGGAACGCGGCCGATGCGGCAGACGCGGCATTGGCGCGCGGAGAGCGTCGTCCGCTTACCGGACTGCCCATCACCATCAAGGAATCCTTCGACGTGGAAGGCCTGCCGACGACGTGGGGCGTTCCGGCCTTCCGGGATTCCATTGCCCGGCGGGATGCCGATCCCGTGGCGCGATTGCGCGCGGCCGGGGCGATCATTCTCGGCAAGACCAACGTTTCGGAATTCCTCGACGACTGGCAGAGCGTCAATCCGCTCTTCGGCGCGACTTCCAACCCCTACGATCTCGATCGCACGGCGGGCGGCTCTTCCGGCGGGGCTGCGGCGGCGCTGGCCGCGGGCTTCGTCTCCCTGGAGATCGGCTCCGATATCGGCGGCTCCATCCGCGTGCCCGCGCATTTCTGCGGCCTGTTCGGTCATCAGCCGAGCTTCCCGCTGGTCGCCCATGGCGGCCATGCGCTCGGCCGTGTCGCGCGCCTCGACCTTTCCGTGCCGGGGCCGCTGGCGCGCACCGCCGGCGATCTCGCCCTGGCGCTCGACATGCTGGCCGGGCCGGATGCCGAACATGCCGGTGCGTTCCGCTTTGAGCTACCGCCGGCGCGGCACGAGGCGATCGGCGATTTTCGCGTGCTGGTGATCGACCAGCATCCGCTGTTCCCGACCGATCCCTCCGTCCGCGATGCGCTGGACCAACTTGCCTCAAAGCTTGAGCGAGCGGGCGCGACGGTGCGGCGGAAAAGCGATCTCCTGCCCGATCTTGGTGAAGCCGCGCGCCTTTACGCCACGCTGCTCGCTTCCGCGCTTTCGGCCGGGCGGCCTCCGCAATTCTATCGGGAGATGGAGGCTGAGGTCGCGTCGCTGGATGGCGATGACCATTCGCTGCGCGCCTGCCGCCTGCGCGGCACGCTGATGCGCCATCACGAATGGATCGACGCGAACGAGGCGCGAGCGCGACTGCGCCACCGATGGGCAAAGCTTTTCGAAGCGTTCGACGTGGTGCTCTGCCCGCCGTTCTCCACCCCGGCTTACCGGAAGTTCGAGCCGACGGAGCCGAAGGCGGAGCGACGCATCGTCATCGACGGCGAGGAGGCCGACTATATCGACCAGTCCGTCTGGTCGGGGCTTGCGACCGCGCCGGGCCTGCCCGCCAGCGTCGCGCCGACCGGGCTCGGCCCTGAGGGCCTGCCGATCGGCGTCCAGATCATCGGCCCATATATGGAAGACCGGACGCCGATCCGCTTTGCCGAACTTCTGGAAGAAGCGTTCGGCGGCTTCGTCCCTCCCCCGGCTTTCCCGTGAAGGCTTTCGCCTGAGGAGGGAGCCGGCCGTTACTGAGCGTCGGGGAAGTCGGCGCCCAGCGTGGTTTCCTCCCAGGTGTCGATGTCGTTGATCAGCGCATCGAGCTTCTTGCGGACGTTCTCCAGGCCGGGCTTGCCGAGCACGAGGTGCAGCGGCGGGTTTTCCGCTTCCACGGCCTTGATCATGGCTTCCGCCGCGCGCACGGGATCGCCCGGCTGCTGGCCGCTGTAGCCGGCGGTCTGCTTGCGGCGCGAGCCGGACGTCTGTTCGTAATCGTCGATAAAGGTCTTGGACTGCTTCAGCGAGCGGCCGGCCCAGTCGGTGCGGAACGGGCCGGGCTCCACGACCAGCACCTTGAGGCCGAGCGGCGCCAGTTCCTTGGAGAGCGAATCGGAAAGCCCCTCCACCGCGAACTTGGTGGCGGCGTAATAGCCGGAGCCGGGGAAGCCGACGAGGCCGCCGACGGAGGAGATGTTGACGATGGTGCCGCGCTTCCGCTTGCGCATGCCGGGCAGGACGGCGCGGATGGTCGCCGCGAGACCGAAGAAGTTGGTTTCGAACATGGCGCGGATCTCGTCCTCCTCGCCTTCTTCGACGGCCGCCATGTAGCCGTAGCCGGCATTGTTGACGAGGACGTCGATGCCGCCGAAAGCCTGCTCGGCCTCGCTGACGGCCTTCTTGATCTGCGCGGGGTCGGTCACGTCGAGCGCGATCGCGCGCGCGTTGCCTTCGTGACCCTCCGTCAGGTCCTGCACCTTGCTTGCGTCACGGGCGGTGACGACCGCCTTCCAGCCACGCTCCAGCACGAGGCGGGCGAGTTCACGGCCGAAGCCCGTCGAGCAGCCGGTGATGAACCAGACGGGTGCCTGATTGTCGTTCGACATGGATGTCTCCTGGGATCTTTGCGCATTTACGCGGGTGGGATGCGAGCTTCAAGGACACGAACCCTCATTCGGTTCCCCAAGCATGGCGCGATGCTCTGCGACACGGCGTCCCCGCCGGACAGGGGCTTCAGAAGACTTCGGCCTTCAAGAAGTCGATGAAGGCGCGCAGGGTTGCGGGCATGTGGCGGCGGCTCGGATAATAGAGGAAGAAGCCCGGAAAGGCGGGGCACCAGTCCTCCAGCACCGGCACGAGCCGCCCGTCCCGGATCTCGTCGGCCACATGTCCCTCGAACATGAAGGTCAGGCCGAAGCCGTCCACCGCCATGCGCTTCAACACGATATGATCGTTGGTGGTGAAGGATCCCGCCGGCTCGAACTCCGTCGGTTCGCCCTCTTTCTCCAGCTCCCACCGATAGATGCCGCCGCTGGGCAGCCGTTGCCGCAGGCAATTGTGCCCGGCGAGATCATGCGGCCGCTCGGGCGTGCCGCGCCGCGCGAGGTAAGCGGGCGCGCCGACCACCAGCATGCGCTGGTCCGGGCCGATGCGGACGGCGACCATGTCCTGCTGCAGCCTTTCGCCGAAACGGATGCCCGCGTCGAAACCGGCGGCGACGGCATCGATCAGAGAGTTATCGGCCGACACCTCCATCTCGATCTCGGGGAAAGCCTGGAGAAAGCGCGCCAGCAGCGGACCGAGGAGAAGCTGGGCGGCGGACGTCGGCACGGTCAGGCGCAGCGCACCGGCGGGCCGGCCCATGGAGGAGCGCGCGTCGGCGATCGCCGAGCGGATTTCGGAAAACGCAGGAGCCAGCCGCGCGATCAGCCGCTCGCCCGCTTCCGTCGGCGCGACGCTCCGGGTCGTCCGGTTCAGAAGGCGAACCCCCATGCGCTCCTCCAGCCCGCTCACCGCGTGGCTGAGGGCGGAGGCGGAAACGCCGAGTTCGGCGGCCGCGCGGCGGAAGCTCCGATGCCCCGCCACCGTCGCGAGCACCTCGAGGTCGGAAAGGTCGCCTCTGGCCATTGCTGAATTTCGCTCACCAGACCGTACAGGATTACCCTGCTTATCAGATCAAGGGATCTGCCGCATCTTCCGGCGACAATCAGGAGAATCATATGCAGATGCGCAAATTGGGCCGCAACGGCCCCGAGGTTTCCGCGATCGGGCTTGGATGCATGGGGATGAGCTGGGCCTACGGCACCGCCTCCGACGAGGCGACCTCGTTCGCAACCCTGCACCGCGCGCTGGAACTCGGCATCAACTTCTTCGATACCGCGGAGGTTTATGGCCCCTACCTCAATGAGGAACTGCTTGGCCGCGCCTTCCGCGACCGTCGCGATCAGGTCGTGCTCGCCACGAAGTTCGGCTTCCGCATCCTGCCGGAAACGGAAGCTTCGGGGCTGAGCCGTATCGCCGGCCTCAACAGCCGTCCGGAAAACGTGAAGGCGGTGGCCGAAGCTTCGCTGAAGCGGTTCGGCACGGATCACATCGACCTCTTCTACCAGCATCGCGTCGATCCGGCCGTGCCGATCGAAGAGACCGTCGGAGCGATGTCCGAGCTGGTCCGCGAGGGCAAGGTGCTCCATCTCGGGCTTTCCGAAGCTCCTGCCGAGATGATCCGCCGCGCCCACGCGGTGCATCCGATCGCCGCCGTGCAGAGCGAATATTCCCTTTGGACGCGCGATCCGGAGCCGGAGGTGCTGCCGACCCTGCGCGAACTGGGCATTGCGCTCGTGCCGTTCAGCCCGCTCGGCCGCGGCTTCCTGACCGGTGCGGTCACCGACCGTTCAGGCTTCGGAAGTGACGATTTCCGCAGCAATCTTCCCCGGTTCAGCGACGACAACCTGAAAAAGAACCTGTCCCTGGTGGAAACGCTGAAGCAGCTTGCGGATGCGCGTGGCGCAACCTCCGGCCAGTTGGCGCTCGCCTGGCTCCTGCATCAGGGCGAGGACATCATCCCGATCCCCGGCACCAAGCGCATCGCCTATCTGGAAGAGAACGCCGCGGCTGCCGATATCAGGCTGACGCAAGACGAGGTCGCCGCGATCGACCGTGCCGTGCCGGAAACGGCGGTCGCCGGTGCGCGCTACGCCGAGACGCAGCAGATCTTCGTCCAGCGCTAAGCTCAGGCGAACTTAGGCGGCTCGCGCTTCAGGAGCGCGAGCCGTATCGCCCCGCCAAACCCCACCAGCAACACGATACCCACCAGCGTGGCGACGCCGCGCCAGCCATCGGCCGACCACAGCGTGCCGCCATAGGCCCCGATCAGGCTGGAGCCGGCATAATAAGAGAACAGGTAAAGCGACGACGCCTGTGCCCGGGAGGCGCTGCCGCGCGCGCCGACCCAGCCGCTGGCCAGCGAATGGCCGCCGAAGAAGCCGATCGTGAAGACCGCGATGCCGAGCACCACCGGGACAAGGCCATGCGCCGTGGTCAGTCCCAGCCCGGCGAGCATCAGGACGACGGCTGCGATCAGCGTCGGCCCGCGACCGATCCTGCCACCGAGCACGCCGAACCATGCCGAGGACGGAATGCCGAGGAGATAGATCAGGAAGATCGCGCCGACTTCCGCCTGACCGAGCCCGAACTCCGGCGCCATCAGCCGATAGCCCGTGTAGTTGTAGACGGTGACGAACGCTCCCATCAGGATAAAGCCGCTGAGGAAGAGCCAGGGAAGCCCCGCGTCGCGAAAGAGCCCGGCGAACGACGTCACGAAAGGCGAGAGCCCCCTGCCCCGCTTCGCCACGAAATGGCGCGAGGGCGGCAGCAGGCGCCAGAAGGCCAGCGCCGCGATCAGCCCGAGAATGCCGATGCCGCCGATGGCGACGCGCCAGGAGCCGCTGGCATCCACCATCAGGCCCGTCAGCACACGGCCGGCCATGCCGCCGAAAGCCGTGCCGCCGACATAGAGTCCCATCGCGGCGCCCAGTCCTTCCGGCTGCACTTCCTCGGCGAGATAGGCCATGGCGATGGCGGGAACGCCGCTGAGCGCCAGCCCCTCCAGCGCGCGAATGACAAGGAAGCTGCCCCAGTTCGGCGCAAAGGCGGCCAGCAGCGTGAGCACGCCGGCCGCCAGGAGGGAAACCGTCATGAGGTTCTTGCGCCCGCGCGCTTCCGAGATCGAGCCGGCCAGCAGCATGGCGAAGGCGAGCACGCCGGTGGTAACGGAGAGCGACAGGCTGGCGGCCGCGGGGCTGATACCGAGGTTCTCGGAAAAGACGGGCATCAGCGGCTGCACGCAATACATCAGCGCGAAGGTGGAGAAGCCGGCGGCGAACAAGGCCAGATTGGCCCGGCGATAGGCCGGCGTGCCGCGCTGGAGATAACCGCCCGGCCCGTCGTCCTCGTCCGGGATCAGCGCGTCGCTCGGCAGATCCTCGAAACGCTCTATCTCTTCCTCGGTCGTGACGGGCCGGCCGCGCGCATTCTGGAGCATGGTGTCGCTCGATCGTTGCATGAAATGGCGGCAGGCGACATGGCGACGCTGTCGTCCTCCATTACGTAAGGCTGCCGAACGGTGCCGTCCACCGTCAAAGGCGCGGATGTGCCCTGCGTTGCACGATCGCGCGGGGCGGTCGAACCAGTTTCCCCTACCAAACAGCCGCGAAATGACTTATGTGGCGCGTTCGCGCCGGGAGGCGCCGAACCCCGGGCAGGACATCAAGCGGGCATAACCGCGCTCGCCCGGGTTACCCAAGGACAACGACATGCCTGCTTATCGATCGCGTACGACGACCCACGGCCGCAACATGGCCGGTGCTCGCGGCCTCTGGCGCGCCACCGGGATGACCGATGCCGACTTCGGGAAGCCGATTATCGCGGTCGTAAACTCCTTCACTCAGTTCGTACCCGGGCACGTCCATCTCAAGGATCTCGGCCAGATGGTCGCGCGCGAGATCGAGAAGGCGGGCGGCGTCGCGAAGGAATTCAACACGATCGCCGTCGATGACGGCATCGCCATGGGTCATGACGGCATGCTCTACAGCCTGCCGTCGCGCGAGATCATCGCCGACAGCGTGGAATACATGGTCAACGCGCATTGCGCGGACGCCATGGTCTGCATTTCCAACTGCGACAAGATCACGCCCGGCATGCTGATGGCGGCCATGCGGCTCAACATCCCCGTCGTGTTCGTCTCCGGCGGCCCGATGGAGGCCGGCAAGGTCAAGTTCGGCGAGAAGATCCGGTCGCTCGACCTCGTCGATGCCATGGTCGCGGCCGCGGACGAGAGCATCAGCGACGAGGAAGTCCTCGCCATCGAGCGGTCGGCCTGCCCAACCTGCGGCTCCTGCTCCGGCATGTTCACGGCAAATTCCATGAACTGCCTGACGGAAGCGCTCGGCCTGTCGCTGCCCGGCAACGGCTCCATCGTCGCCACCCATGCCGACCGCAAGCGCCTCTTCGTGGAAGCCGGCCACCTCATCGTCGATCTCGCCCGTCGCTACTACGAGCAGGACGACGCGACCGTGCTGCCGCGCTCCATCGTGACGTTCGAGGCGTTCCAGAACGCCATGACGCTGGATATCGCCATGGGCGGCTCGACCAACACCGTGCTGCATCTGCTCGCCGCCGCGCAGGAAGCGGAAGTGCCCTTCACGATGACGGATATCGACCAGCTGTCGCGCAAGGTGCCCTGCCTCTGCAAGGTCGCGCCGGCCAAGTCGGACGTCCACATGGAAGACGTGCACCGCGCCGGCGGCATCATGGCCATTCTCGGCCAGCTGGACCGCGGCGGCCTGCTTCACCGCGACCTGCCTTGCGTGCACAGCGAAAGCATCGGCCACGCCATCGACCGCTGGGACATCAGCCGCACCAACAGCGAACTGGCGCAGAATTTCTATCGCGCTTCGCCGGGCGGCATTCCGACCGTCGTCGCCTTCAGCCAGGACCGGCGCTATCCCGATCTCGACCGTGACCGCGAGCATGGCGTCATCCGCGATATCGACCACGCCTTCTCAAGGGATGGCGGACTCGCCGTGCTCTACGGCAACATCGCGGAAGACGGCTGCATCGTGAAGACGGCAGGCGTGGACGAAAGCATCCTCAAGTTCACCGGTCCGGCCCGCATCTTCGAAAGCCAGGATAGCGCCGTCGAAGGCATTCTGGGCGGCAAGGTCGGCGCTGGCGACGTGGTGCTGATCCGCTATGAAGGCCCGCGCGGCGGCCCCGGCATGCAGGAAATGCTGTACCCCACGAGCTACATCAAGTCGAAGGGCCTGGGCAAAGCCTGCGCGCTCGTCACCGACGGCCGCTTCTCCGGCGGCACGTCGGGTCTTTCCATCGGCCACGTCTCGCCGGAAGCGGCGGAAGGCGGCGCCATCGCGCTGGTGGAGGAAGGCGATCTCATCGTCATCGATATCCCGAACCGGATCATCCGGCTCGATGTGCCGGACGCCGAGCTTTCCCGCCGACGGACCGAGATGGAAGCCAAGGGCGACGACGCCTGGACGCCGATCGGCCGCAACCGCCGCATTTCGGCGGCCCTGCAGGCCTATGCCGCGATGACCACCAGCGCCGCCCGTGGGGCCGTCCGCGACGTGCGCGGCCTGAAGCGGGTTTGACGCCTTTCCAACGCGAAGCGAGCGGCCGGACCAACCGGCCGCTCGCGTGACTTCGGTGCCGAGCATCGCCGGCCTTCGCCTCGCCACCAGAGGTGACGTTGCGGCGATCACGGACATCGCCGTGGCGGCCTATGCCATCTACACGGCCCGCATCGGTCGCGAGCCGGGACCCGTCACCGCAGACTATGCCGGGCTGATCGACCGAAAGCTGGTCTCGGTCCTTGAATGCGAAAGGCGCGTGATGGGCTTCGTCGTGCTCGTTCCGGAACGGCAAACCATGCTCCTCGACAACATCGCCGTGCATCCGGATGCTCAGGGACGCGGCTACGGCCGGGCGCTGCTGGATTTCGCCGAAGAGACGGCAAAGGCCCTCTCCCTGGATACGATCAGGCTCTACACCAACGAGGCGATGACGGAGAATATCGCCCTCTACGCGCGCCTTGGCTACCGCGAGACGCACCGGGCCGAGGAACACGGCTATCGGCGCGTCTTCATGCAGAAAAGCATCGATCCGCGCGCCTTGAGCCGGGACTGATCAGGTTCCGACCGGGTTCCATCACCGCCAGCCGGCGGCGGGACGCGCGGCGCCCCCATCTGCGATGCCCTGGGCGGCCGGCATCAGCGTCTCGATCATCCGCACCCAGAAGGACGAGCCGAAGGGGATGGCGGCGTCGGTGAAATCGTATTCGGGATGGTGCAGGCCGGCGGAATCGCCGTTGCCGATAAACACCATCGCACCCGGCCGCGCTTCCAGCATGTAGGCGAAGTCCTCGCCCGCCATGCTGGGCGGCGTCTCCAGCACATTGTCCCGACCGGCGATCTCGGAGGCCACGGCGATGGCCATTTCGGTCTGTTCGGGATGGTTCACCGTCACCGGATCGCCGCGGCGATAGTTCAGCGTCCCGGTGGCGCCGAAGGCTTCCGCCAGCCCCGGCACCATTTCATGCATGCGCCGCTCGACGAGGTCGCGCACTAGGGGATCCAGCGCGCGGGCCGTGCCCGTCATCGTCACCTTGGGCGGGATCACGTTGAAGGCCTCGCCGGCGTGGATCGTCGTCACGGAGATGACGGCGCTTTTCAGCGGATCGAGGTTGCGGGCGACGATCGTCTGCAGCGCCTGCACGATGTGGGTCGCCACGACCACGGGGTCGACCGTCTCGTGCGGCTTGGCCGCATGGCCGCCGCGCCCGGCGATCTCGATGGTAAACTGGTCCGCCGAGGCCATGATCGCCCCGCTGCGCGTCGCGAAATGACCGACAGGCAGGCCCGGCCAGTTATGCATGGCGTAGACTTCCTGGATCCCGAAGCGCTCGATCAGGCCGTCCTGCATCATGGTGCGGGCGCCGGCCCCGCCCTCCTCGGCCGGCTGGAAGATCAGCACCGCCGTGCCGCCGAAGCGGCGGGTCTCCGCCAGGTATTTCGCCGCGCCGAGCAGCATCGCGGTGTGGCCGTCGTGGCCGCAGGCGTGCATCTTGCCCGGCACGGTGGAGGCCCAGGGCTTGTTCGTCATCTCGGTGATCGGCAGGGCGTCCATGTCGGCGCGCAGGCCGATCACCCGGTCGGAATTCGTCCGATCGCCCCGGATCGCCGCCACGACGCCGGTGCGGCCCACGCCCTCCACCACCTCGTCGCAGCCGAATTCCCGCAGCTTCGCCGCCACTTCGGCCGCCGTACCCTGCACATCATAGAGAAGCTCGGGGCGACGGTGGAATTCCCGCCGCCATTCCGTGATCTCTCTGTGCAGTTCGGCAAAACGATTGATGACAGGCATGACTTGCTCCATTGAGGCGCAAGCTACCCGTCCGACAACGGCTCTGGCAATGCGCGGGGCCGGATCTTCACCGCTCGTGCAACGAACGTGAAAGAAAACGCCGGCAAGCTGCTGGCGGAAATCGGGGCCTGGCCGCGCGGATGGGACGCAGACAAACACGTCTGCAAAAACTCCTCCGAATGAGGTATCAGAACTGCCTTACCTTAAAGGGGTCCTGCTTGCCTTTCCCTGCTGTTTCCGGATGGCGCCGCGTTTCTGCCGCCGCCGTACTCTTCCTGTCGGCCGTGTCGGGGATCGGCTCCGCTGCCGCCCAGGACAGTTTCGTAGGTCCCTACATCCTCGCAGACCTGGTTTCCGGCCGGATCTACGCCGAGCACGATGCGAACCGGCCCTGGTATCCAGCCTCCACCACCAAGCTGATGACGACGCTGGTCGTGTTCGAGGCCCTGCAACGCCACGAGGTTACGCGGGATTCGCCGGTCGTCATGTCGGCCAACGCTTCCGCGCAGCCGCCGAGCAAGATGGGCTTCAAGCCCGGCACCAAGCTGACGCTCGACAACGCGCTGAAGATGATGCTGGTCAAGTCGGCCAACGACATGGCGGTGGCCATCGCGGAATCCGTCGGCGGCAGCGAGGAACAGTTCGTCGCCCGAATGAACGAGGAGGCGCAGCGCCTCGGCATGACGCGGACGCATTTCGCGACCCCGAACGGCCTGCCGGATCCCAATAACTACACCACGGCCCGCGACATGGCGGTACTGACGCGCGCCATCGCGCTGATGTACCCGCAGTACCGGGGCTATTTCTCCATTCCGTCGATCCAGTTCGGCAAGCGCACGATCCACAACGTCAATTTGCTGGTGGAGCGCTATCCCGGCGCGACCGGCATGAAAACGGGCTTCATCTGCGCCTCCGGCTTCAACCTGATCGGCACGGCCCGTCGCAACGGCCACGAGGCCATGGCGGTCGTATTCGGGGCCAGCGGCGGCCTTGCGCGCGCCGAGGAAGCCGCCGGGCTCCTGGAAGAGGCCCTGAACGGAAGCAATGCCCTGCCGCTGACCTCCACGACGCTGCAAACCGTCTCCTCGGGCATGAACTATACGACGCCCGTGGATATGAGCGAGATCATCTGCTCCGGCAAGAAGGGCACGACGCCGTCCGAAACCGTGCTGGAAACCGCCGACGAGGTCGCCAATAACGGCCAGATGCCGCAGAGCGAAGCGGCCCTGCCCCGCTTCAAGCTCGGGCCGCGTGGCCAGTTCGCCTCGATCCCCGTTTCCATCGAAGGCACGACGGCGGCTCCCGCCACCGAAGCGACGACGCCGGCCATCAGCGCCAAGGCCCCGGCCCGCTCGCTTCAGGCCCAGTCGATCCAGGGCAAGGCACTGATGGAATCCGGCGATGTCGCCGGCCTGCCGGTGGATGTGGGCAAGCTCGGCCCGACAAAGAAGGGCCGCTCGGTGCTGAACAACACGCCGAAGCCGACGCGCGGCCCGGTGAAGACGCTGGCCAACAGCGGCAAGAGCGAATCCAGGGCGGCTCCAGGCAAGAAGGATGCCGCGGCGCGGAAGCCGGTCGCCAAGCCCAAGGCTCCGGTCAAGCCGAAGCCTCGCCATCCCGCGAAGGCGGACTGAAGGCAGCGCCCTCGCCTACCGCGATGAGGAAGCGGAGATGATCCGCTTCCCGCGTCTGTTCCAGCAACCGGTGGCCCTGCTCGCGGCAGAAATGCGGAATGTCGATCGCCGCCATCGGATCGGTGGCGAGCACCTCGATGCGGCTGCCCGCCGGCAGGTCGCGGACCGCTCGGCCCGTCTTCAGCACGGGAAGCGGGCATTTCAGGCCGCGCAGATCAAGCCGCCGGCTTGCTTCCATGAACGATTCCTCCGCTCTTTCTCGTTGCGCCCGTCGAGGCAGTCCGCCCTGCGTCCCGCCTCCGGCGTAGGGTTAACGTCCGGTTGCCGAACCTTTGTGTTGCGAACGGAAACATTAATCCCACTTTGAAGGAACCGACAGGAGCAAGGCTGGCACTCGCGGCATGGCGCAGAATGCAACCACGACCGTATCGAGGACCTGTCCGGCGGGTAGCGCCGGGCTGCGTCTCCAGCCGGCCACCAGCCTGCCCGCCTACGCCGCCGCGGTCCATGACCTCGCCGCCCGAGCGCTGGCGCCCAACCCGTTTTTCATGCCGGAGTTTCTCGGACCCGCCATCGAGGCGCTCGGCAACGGCCACGTTTCCCTCGCCTTGATCGGCTCGCGCGAGCGGCTGAGCTTCTTCGCTCCGGTCGTGCAGCGAGCTTCGATCGCGCCACTCCGTTGGGCTTCTGTCTGGACGCACCCCTTCGCGCCACTGGGTACCCCGCTGGTTGACAGGGAACAGGGGCAGGCAGTCGTCTCCGACCTCATCGACGGCATCGGAACGGCTGGGCTGCGGTCGCTCGCCATTCCCGAACTTCCGGTCGCCGGTGCATTTGCCGACGCGCTCCGCAAGGCGACGGCAGGCGGGAACGCCACCCTGCTCGGCACCGCGGACCGAATGCGGCCAGTGCTGAACTTCACCGCGCAAAACCGGCAAGTTGCGAGCGTGGCGCTGGTGCCGCGCAAAAGGCGCAAGAAGCTGAACCAGCAGCTTCGTACGCTCGACCGCGAGGGGACGGTCCGGCTCACCACCGCGACCTCCGTTGCGGACGCTGAAGAAGCGTTCCGGATCTTCGCGGCGTTGGAGCAATTCGGCTGGAAAGGCCGCAACGGCACCGCCATGGCGCAGGATCCCGCGATCCTCCGCTTCGCCGCCGAGGTCGTGCGAGGCGGAGCCGCTGCCGGTCTCGTCTCCCTCGACACCCTGTGGGCCGGCGACCGGCCCGCCGCATGCCTGATCCGGCTGGAGACGGGCGGGTTGGCCATTCCCTGGAAAATCGCATTCGACGAGGAGCTGGCGCGATTCTCGCCGGGCAAGCACATCCTGCTGAAGGCTTCCGACCGCTGGTGCGAGGATGCGTCGGTGAACCGGGTGGACCCCGTCTGCGATGCCGACAGCCGGATCCTGGAACTGCTGTGGAAGCCGGAGGCGAGCCTCGCCTCCCGCGAGCATTACCGAACCCTGATCGTCAGTCCCGACCGGGCCGCCGCACGGACGCAATGGTTGTGGGTCTCGGCGCACGATACTGCCCGGAGTATTGCCAAAGCAGCGGTGCGGCGAGTTCGTTTGCGCCAAAGCAAAGAAGCTGACCTGCGGAAACAAAATTCCGGGTGAGTTTCAGCCGAAATGACAAGCCTTGGTTGCAGGCCAACAATGCCTCGGCTATTCCTACCTGTGCCCAAGGTTGAGGCCAGAGGTTGGGCCGCCTTACTCTCGTTGGACATTGGAGTCCCTTCATGCCACGGCTCCTGCGCGATCTTCGTCAGCGCGTTCAACAGTCCTCCGCCCCGAGTCGAATACTTGATGCAGAACTCTGCCTCGCCTTGAGCGGCAAGCCCGGCTCTATCCTGACGCATCTGGAAGGCCGCTATTTCATCGATGGCGAGGAAGGCTGGCGCATTGCCCCCGCCATCACGGAAAGCACGGAGATCGTGCTCGCCGAGTTGGCGAAGTCGCTTCCCGGCTGGAGCTGGCAATCCTATATGCCGGACGCGCAAGGCTGCCGCGTCTGGATCGCCTCGGCGCGCGAGCGGCGCTCCAGCCAGGGAAACGGCAGGACCGAACCCCTGGCAATTCTTTCCGCGTTGCTGTCGGCTCTGATCGAGAACGTCGAAACCGAGTTCGGCTATTCGTTTGCCACTCAGGCGAACCCGCTGCCGTCGTCGAAGCCATCATCGCCGAAATCGTCGCTGTAGCTGGCGTCGCTGACACCCTGATCGTAATCGGCGCCGGAATTCTGGTCGCCATATTCATTGATGGTGACGTTTTCGACGTTCGGCTGCGCGTTCAGCCCCGCACCGCCGAATCCGGCCATGCCACCGAGCCCGCCGAAGCCTCCATGGCCGCCGCCGAAGATGTTGGAAAGGCCCTGCGCCAGGAACGCGCCACCCGCGACGCCCGCAGCCGTGGCCGCCGCGTTCTGGAAGAAGCCGCCGAACCGACTCTGCTGCGGCTGATAAGCCTGGCTCGCGGGTTGCCCGTATCCCCCGTCCTGCGAGTTCTGGCTGTAACCGGGAGCGGGATTACGCGCCTGATCGTAGCCGTTGTCGCGGGAGCCGCCCCAGGGATTGGGCCGTCCGCCGGCCGGGCTGCTCCCGGGATTGCCGCCTCCGAGAAAGCTTCCGCCGCCATTGGAGCCGCTGCGCGTCTGGGCTTCCAGGTCGGCGATTCGATTCTGGGCTACGCGAAGCGCCTGATCCGCCAGAATCGAGTGCTGGACGAGCAGGTAAACCGCGTCCGAGTTGCTCTGCACGGCCTGCGAGATCATGCGATCGGCCTCGGAATCCTTGGCAACGTTCCGCGTCTGCTGAAGATCCTGCAGGAAGTTTCCGAGAAGCGTGCGTTCGTCCGGAGTCATCGTGTTGTTCCGCTGAGTTCGACGGTGAATTCGACGCATCCCGCATCCGCGGAATCCGTCGTCAGCAGAACTCCGTGACCCGGGAAACGATCCTCGGGCGCCGGGGCACAAGCCCTCAACTTCGCGGCATCGGGAAACATTCGAGGCGACGCCAAACGCAAAAGGGGCAGCCTTTCGGCCGCCCCTCGCTCAACCCTCGATGAAATCGTCTCAGCGGGTCGTCGTCGTCGTGGTCGTCGAGGTGGCGCCCCGGCGATGAATCACGCGCTTCTTGTGCACGACACGGCGGTGATTGCGCTCGTCCACCCGATGGCCCACGACGCCGCCGGCCACACCGCCGACAACCGCGCCCACCGGGCCGCCCACGACCGCGCCGGTCGCGGCGCCGCCTACAACGCCCGTTGTCGTGCCCGAAGCGGCGAGGGCCGCGCCCGGAACGGCGAGAACAGCGGTAATTGCAACGGCACCCAAGATCTTAAAGCGCATAACGCCCTCCTGTTTTTGTCGGGGGGAAAACGCCGGCCCCCGAGAGATGTTCCTCAATCCTTCAGATCATTTCCCGACGAACAATGCGCCGATCGAGCGGAAAATCGTTGCGACACGATTCCGACCGGGTTTAGGTCCAGGGAAGAGCGAAGCGGAACCCGCAGATATCGTGCTTCGCGAATGAGGAAACAGCAGAATGTCCGAGCGAAACGATCCCGACGGCCTCTCGATCAACGAGAGCGCGATGTTCTATCATCGCTATCCCCGGCCGGGTAAGCTCGAGATCCAGCCCACCAAGCCGCTTGCCAACCAGCGTGACCTCGCCATGGCCTATTCGCCCGGCGTCGCCGAACCCTGCCGCGTGATCGCCGCCGATCCCGGCGCCGCGCTGGACCTGACCGCGAGGGGCAACCTCGTCGCGGTCGTCAGCAACGGCACCGCAGTGCTCGGCCTGGGCAATATCGGACCGCTGGCCTCCAAGCCGGTGATGGAGGGCAAGGCGGTCCTCTTCAAGAAGTTCGCTAACGTCGACGTCTTCGACATCGAGATCGCGGAAACGGAAATCGACCGCGTCGTCAATGTCGTCGCCGCGCTGGAGCCCACGTTCGGCGGCATCAACCTTGAGGACATCAAGGCGCCGGAATGTTTCGAGATCGAGGCGCAGCTGCGCGCCCGGATGGGCATTCCGGTCTTTCACGACGACCAGCACGGCACGGCCATCATCGTCGGCGCCGCCATCCTGAACGGGCTGGAACTCGCCGACAAGAAGATCGAGGACATCAAGGTCGTGACCTCGGGCGCGGGCGCCGCCGCCCTCGCCTGCCTCAACCTGCTGGTGCTTCTCGGCGTCAAGCGCGAGAACATCTGGATCACCGACATCGATGGCGTCGCCTACAAGGGCCGCGAAGCGTCCATGGACCGCTGGAAGTCGGTTTATGCGCAGGAAACGGAGCTGCGGACGCTGGCCGAGGTCATCGAGGGAGCCGATGTCTTCCTCGGCCTGTCCGCCGCCAACGTGCTGAAGCCCGAGATGGTGAAGCGCATGGGCCCGCGCCCGCTGATCATGGCGCTCGCCAACCCCAATCCCGAGATCATGCCGAAGGACGCGCAGGAAGCGCGACCGGACGCGCTGATCTGCACCGGGCGCTCCGACTTCCCCAACCAGGTCAACAACGTCATCTGCTTCCCCTACATCTTCCGCGGAGCGCTGGATGTCGGGGCGACCCAGATCACCGAGGAAATGAAGATGGCGGCCGTCCACGCCATCGCAGCGCTGGCGCGTGAGGAACCCTCCGAAATCGTGGCGAAGGCCTATGGCGGCGTCGCCAATACCTTCGGGCCGG
Organism: Faunimonas pinastri; assembly: GCF_900110915.1. GTDB lineage: Bacteria > Pseudomonadota > Alphaproteobacteria > Rhizobiales > Afifellaceae > Faunimonas > Faunimonas pinastri. The sequence goes on along the minus strand of NZ_FOFG01000016.1, from coordinate 63,567 downwards.
ATTACCTGATCCCGACGCCGTTCGATCAGCGTTTGATCCTGCGCATCGCGCCGGCAGTGGCGCAGGCGGCGATGGATTGCGGCGTGGCGACCCGGCCGATCACCGATTTCGAGGCGTATCTCGACGGGCTCAGCCGCTTCGTTTTCCGCTCCGGCCTCGTCATGAAGCCGATCGTCTCGGCGGCGAAGAGCTCCAAGCGCCGCGTCATCTTCGCCGAGGGCGAGGACGAGCGCGTGCTGCGCGCCACGCAGATCGCTCTGGAGGACGATCTTGCCGTGCCGATCCTGATCGGCCGCCCGCAGGTGATCGAAAGCCGGGCGGAGCGCTTCGGCCTGAAGATCCGCCCTGATCGCGATTTCGAGGTGGTGAACCCCCTGGAGGATCCGCGCTACCGGCAATACGTGGACGATTATTTCGCCCTCGTCGGAAGGCGCGGCGTCACCCCCGAGGCGGCACGCACGGCCGTTCGCACCAACACCACCGTGATTGCGGCGCTGGCCGTCCGCCGCAACGAAGCCGACGCGCTGATCTGCGGGCTGGAAGGGCGTTACGAGCGGCATCTCCGAGACATCCGCAACGTGATCGGCCCCGCCGACAACGTCCGCCACTTCGCCGGTCTTTCCCTGCTCCTCTCCTCCTACGGCACCGTCTTCCTGACGGACACGCATGTGACGGAGAACCCGACCGCGGAGGAAATCGCGGAAACCACCGTTCAGGCGGCGCGGCACGTTTCGCGCTTCGGCATCAAGCCGCGTGCGGCACTGCTCTCCAGCTCCAACTTCGGCTCGCTGGATACGGAAGGCGCCCGCAAGATGCGCGAAGCCGTGAAGATCCTCTCCAGGATCGCGCCGGATCTTGAGGTGGATGGCGAGATGCAGGGCGATTCGGCGCTTTCCACCGAGCTTCGCGAACGGGTGATGCCGTCCAGCCGCCTCACGGGCGACGCCAACCTGCTGGTCTTCCCGTCGCTCGATGCGGCGAACATCGCGCTGAACCTGATCCGCGTCATGGACGACGCGCTGCACGTGGGTCCGATCCTGCTCGGGCCGGCCAAGCCCGCCCACATCCTGACACCGTCCGTGACGGCGCGCGGCGTCCTCAACATGATGACGCTTGCCGCCGTCGAAGTTCAGGACAGCTGATATCTATGCTCCGGGGGCGCGCTTGTCCGCCTTCGGAGCATCCTCATCATCCTGCTCGCCCCGGCGAAGCAGCGTGCCGAGCATGATCGGCACGCGACGGGTGAGAAGCCGGACGGCCAGCATCGGGTTTTCCACGATCGCCGGCAGCGGATCGTCCGCGGCGAAGACGCCGAACGCGCGCTTGCCGGCGAGGCTCCGCCGGTAGCTCTTCCACGTCAGAAGACCGGCCCCACGTTCCTGCAGCGCGGCCGCCACGTCGCGCGACGCGTGGAGCCAGACGGCATCCCCTTCGGCGCGGACCGGCTCTACCGGCAGGTCCATGGCCTGGCGCCAGGCGAGATAGGCGAAATCGATCCCGACCGCGTCGCCCAGCGAGATCCAGTTCCAGATCCGGGCATTCACGTCGAGGATATTGTACGTGTCGTCGCGGGCGTCGTACTTGAACTCGATCTCCACCAGTCCGCTGAAGTCGAGCGAGCGGAGAAACCGCTTAGCCGCCTCCTCCACGTCGACGTTTTCGACCGAGCGCACGAGGCTGCTCGTATAGCCGAACTCCATGGGATATTGCCGCGTCCGCACCGCCACCATGGAGGCGAGCGCCTCGCCGTCCTGCCAGAGCGCGGCATAGGAGAACTGCGCCTCACCACCGCCGGGGATCATCTCCTGCATGACGATGGCGTCAGCCCCGACCAGTTCCACCGCGCGCGAATAGAGCGAACGAAGCGCCTTCGGATCGTTGGCGCGCCAGGCCTTGGCCAGCGTGAAGGCATTGCGCGCCTCGCGCCGGGTCGGCTTCAGGATCACCGGAAAGCGGCACTCGATGCCGTCCAGCTCGGCGCGGCTTCGGGGATAGAAGCTGCGGGGGTAGCCGATGCCGATTTCCGCGGCGCGATCGTAGGTCAGGTGCTTGTCATAGGCCCAGCGGACCACGTCCCAGGAGGGCGTCGGCACCCGGAAGACGGCCGACAATCGCTCCCGGTTCTGCGACAGGAAGCGCATCTCCGCGTCCGCGCCGGCGAGCACGACCCAGCCTTTCAGGCCATGGCGTTCCGCGAGGCCCAGCAGCGCCTCGAGTGCGTCAGGATACTCCGGACCCGGCCATTCGGAGAAGAGCCGGACATATCGGGAGAATTTCGGCAGCCGGTTGTCATGGGTGACGTAGGCGACCGGAACGCCCTTTCGGCCAAGGCTGCGGATCGCGCCAAGGCTTCCCAGCGCACCGCCAAGGATCAGCGCTCCCGGCGACGAGGTCACCCTTGCTGCTTCGATCGTGTTCAGGGCCTGTCACTCCGGCTCGGGCTGCCGACGGCATATCGCCCCCTCCCCGAAGGACAAGCTGCTATCCTGCCGAAGAGTTGCGGCGAATCCGGCGACAAAGCAACCAGCGGAGGGTTGTAATCTTAATCGAAGGGAAATCGCGCAGGCGCTATCGTTCGTGCATATTGTCTGCCGTCGGATCGCTCGGGGAAGAATGGAAACGCGTCACCGCCTCTTCTGGCTTGCACTGACGGGCCTCGGCCTGGTCCGGGCGCATCGCTGGCTGAAGATACCCGGCAGCAGCGACTTCGTGGTGACGCTGCATCATGTCCGCCCGGCGCCTCCGGCCGGCAGCTTCGCGCCGCAGACGCTGCTGGAGATCACCCCGGAATTTCTCGACCGCTTCATCGGCGACTTCAAGGCAAGAGGCTGGCAGTTCGTCTCCGTCGAGGAGATTATCACCCGCCCCGCCGCGCCCGCCGCGCGGCGGATCGCCATCACGCTGGACGACGGCTTTCGCGACAACATGGTTCATGCCTGGCCGGTCTTCCGCCGCCATCGGGCGCCGTTCACGATCTTTGTCTGTACAGGCTTCGCGGACGCCGATGCGGAAGCGCCGCTCTGGTGGGAAGCCGCCGAAGCGGTGATCGCCAAGGCGGATGCCGTGCCCGTTCCGGGCGAAGCGCCTGCCGGCGAGATGCCGTCCCGGAGCCTGCCGGAAAAGAACGCTGCCTTTCGCGCCTGGAGCGGCTGGCTGATGAACCTGCCTGAAGGGGAACGCCGCCGCGCGATCATCGACCTTGCCGCGCGCCATCGCGTCGATCTCGGCGCTCTGGTCCGCAGCCTCGTCATGACCTGGGACGAGATCCGCGAGATCGCCGCCGATCCGCTCTGCACCATCGGCGCGCATACGCTGACGCATCCGACGCTCGCCCGGCTGTCGCGGGAGGAAGCGACGCGGGAGATGGTGGTCAGCGCCGACCGGATCGAGGCAAAGACGGGCGCGCGGCCCATCGCCATCGCGTTCCCCTATGGCTCGGTGGGGGCGGCGGGCGAGCGCGAGGCGCAGTTGGCGGCCGAAGCCGGCTTCCTCGCCTCCTTCACCACACGGCCCGGCTTCATCGCGGCGACCGGCACCCGGCACGGGCTGCCGCGGGTTTCGATCAACGGCTATTTTCAGCGCCTGCATTTCCTGCACGCGCTGCTCAATCCCGGTCTCTGGGCACTGAAGTCCCGCCTGCGCCGCTAGCCACTGGCTCGCTCCAGCGGGACGCGTCGGATGGGCGCACCGGCTTGCCCTCCCGGCCGGAGCAGTCCAGATCAGGCCAGCCGGCCTGCCGGTCCGACCATTCTTCCGCATGGGCAGCGCCGATCCTGGCGCGCCTCAGACGCCTGGAGCCTCAATGCCTTCCGCTCTTTTCTCGCCGATCGATGTCGGCGGCCTGTCTTTTCCCAATCGCATCGCCGTGGCGCCCATGTGCCAGTATTCCGCCGCCGATGGCTCGGCGACCGACTGGCACCTTCAGCATTGGATGAACCTCGCGATGTCCGGCGCGGGCATGATCACGGTCGAGGCGACAGCGGTGGAGCGGCGCGGCCGCATCACTTATGGCGATCTCGGTCTCTACTGCGATGAGAACGAGGCGACGGTGCAGCGCACGCTCGCCGCGGCGCGCCGCGTGGCAGCGCCCGGCGCCCGTTTCGGCGTGCAGCTTGCCCATGCCGGACGCAAGGCTTCGACCCAGCGTCCGTGGGAAGGCGGCGGCCCGCTTTCCGCCGAACAGGACGCGTGGCAGACGGTCGCGCCCTCCGCGCTGCCGTTCGCGCCGGGCTGGCACGTGCCGGAGGCGCTGGACGAGGCCGGGATCGAGCGACTGATCGGCCGGTTCGCCGAGGCCGCGCGCCGGGCGGAACGCGCCGGCTTCGAGTTCGCGGAAATCCACGGTGCCCATGGCTACCTCATTCACGAATTCCTGTCGCCGCTCTCCAACCATCGCACCGACCGGTGGGGCGGCTCGCTGGAAAACCGGATGCGGCTGATCGTGGAGATCGCCCGGGCGATCCGCGCCGCCGTGTCGCCGTCCTTCATGGTGGGCGCGCGGCTCTCCGCGACGGAATGGGTCGACGGCGGCTTCACGCCGGAGGAATCCGTGGCTGTGTCGAAGGCCCTGAAGGCCGAGGGCGTCGCCTATATCGACGCATCCACCGCGGGCAACACGCCGGACGCCAAAATTCCGGTCGGCCCGCTCTATCAGGTCGAATTCGCCGAGAAGATCAAGCGCGAGGCGGGCATCGTCACGCGCGCGGTCGGCATGATCGACGACCCGAAGCTGGCCGAGAGCATCATCGCCGATGGACGGGCGGACATGGTGGCGGTCGCCCGGGCGCTGCTTGCCGATCCGCGCTGGCCCTGGCGGGCCGCATCCGTGCTGGGCGAACCCTTCCACGCGGTCGTGCAATATGAGCGCTCCGCTTCCCTCATCCGGAAGTGGACGGGAGTGCCGCGCGCGTCCTAGACAGGGCTCATGAGCGAGACGACCCTCTTCATCAGCCAGACCTTCCGCCGCGAGGGCGGAAGGCTCGTCGCCGATCCGCAGAAGACGCACCCGACGGCGGAAGCTGCCATCGCCACGGCCGAAAGGCTCGGCGCCCGCAAGGCAGGCGCCGTTGCCCTCGGCCTGACCGGCAGCATGGAAGGCGAAAGCTGGGACGAGCCGGAGGTGCTTTTCCGCACCGGCGACCTGCCGCCCGAGTTGGACGGCGAGGAGGTTCCGTCAGGCTCCGGCTATGACGATGTCCTCCCTCAGTCCGGCGACGGCGGAGAGGCCCGGACGACCGGCTTACCCCGGCCGAGGGGCTTCGGCCCGGAAGCCGAGGCGCTGGCGGTCGAGGTCCTCACCTATCTGGCGGCCGACCCGCAGCTCCTTGAGCTGTTCCTTTCCGAAAGCGGGCTGACGCCGGAGCATATCCGGCAGGCGGCGACGCTTCCGGCCTTCCTGCCGGGCGTGCTGGAATTCCTCATGACGCACGAGGCCGTGCTGGTGGAATATGCCAACTTCGCCGGCCGCAGGCCGGAGGATCTGTCGGGTCTGATCACGCACGCCCTGAAATAAAGCGCGCGCCCCGTCAGTTGGGGGCGGCGGCTGCGGGGCGTTCGTTCATGACGTCAGCGATGGCGCGGGCGAGAGCGGCCTCGCTGAAGGGCTTCATCAGCTTCGGCAGCCGCAGATTGGCTCCCTTGGGCAGCTCCGCGTAGCCTGTCGTCAGAATGATCGGCAGTTCCGGCGAGCGAGCGCGGATCTCGCTGGCAAGTTCGCTGCCCGTCATCCTGGGCATGGCGTGATCGGTGATCACCAGATCGACATTTCCCCGCTCGTTCAGGATGTTCAGCGCCTGCCGGCCGGAACTCGCCGGCAAGACGGTGTGGCCGAGATTCTCCAGCATGGCCGTGGTGTTCAGCAGCACCAGGCCGTCATCGTCCACCGCCAGCACGGTGCAGGGCTTCGTCGCCACCTCCACCGCGAGCGCCCGATCGACCTGTCCCTGCCCGGGTGCGCCCTCGCTCCAGCGCGGTATCCAGAGCTCGGCGGTCGTCCCCCTGCCCTTGTCGCTCCTCAGGATCAGCCTGCCGCCGGACTGTTCAACCATGCCATGCACCATGGAAAGCCCAAGGCCGGTGCCCTTGCCGATGCCCTTGGTGGTGAAGAACGGTTCCGTCGCGCGCGCCAGCGTCGCCTCGTCCATCCCCTCGCCCGTATCGGCCACCGAGATGCAGATGTAACGGCCGGGTTTGAGCGCGTCGGGCACGCCGGCACCCTCTTCCTCGCGCACGTCGATATCGATCAGGCCGCCATCCGGCATGGCGTCGCGGGCATTTACCCCGAGGTTCAGGATCGCAAGTTCCAGCTGGTTGGCATCGGCCTTGCCGAAAAGCGGCCCGGAGGGGAGGTTGGCGCGGATCGTGACGGAGGGACCGAGCGAACGCTCCAGGAGTTCGATCATGCCTTTCACCAGCGCGTCGATCTCGACGGCCTCCAGGCTCAGTTCCTGCCGTCGCGCAAAGGCGAGCATGCGCTGCGTCAGCGTCGCGCCGCGCTCGGCCGCCTGGATGGCGTTGTTGACGAGCCGCGTCGCGCGGGGCTCCTCGGGCATGTGCTTCTTCAGAAGCTCGAGGCTGCCCAGCACGGCCGCGAGCAGATTGTTGAAATCGTGCGCGACACCGCCGGTGAGCTGCCCCAGCGCCTCCATCTTCTGCGACTGGAAGAAAGCCTCACGCGCCTTTTCCAGCGCGCGCTGCGCTTCCATGCGCTCTGTGATGTCGCGGGTGACCTTGGCGAACCCCAGGAGGTTGCCGTCGTCGTCGCGGATCGGGTCGATGACGACATGCGCCCAGAAGCGCGAGCCGTCCTTGCGCACCCGCCAGCCTTCCTTCTCGAAGCGCCCGGCTTCCGCCGCGGTGGCAAGACCCTGCCAGGGCAGCCGGTTCTTGCGATCCTCGTCGGTATAAAAGCGGGAGAAATGCTCCCCCACGATTTCCTCGGGCGCATAGCCCTTGATGCGCTGGGCGCCGGAATTCCAGTTGCTGACGTAACCCTCGGGGTCCAGCATGTAGATGGCGTAGTCGGTGACGCTCTGCACCAGCCGGCGGAACTGCTCCTCGTTCTGGCGCAGCGATTCCTGGATAGCCGCCCCGGCGGTCAGATCCTGGCTGACGACGACGAAGCCGAGGACATCCCCGCCGGCGCTGCGGGTCGATTCGACCGTCAGTCGAACCCGAAAACCCTCGCCTTCCGGGCGCTGCTGCAAGACTTCCCCTTCGAAGTGGCTCTCACGCGCCTTTTGCAGGATCGTCCCCGGGAGTCCCGCCTGCCGGTCGCGCTCGGCGAAAAGAGCGGAAAAGGGCTGACCGACGATCCCGTCGGGATCCTGCTCCGTGAAGCGCTGGCCGCCCTTGCTCCAGCTGACGACGAAGCCGTCCCGATCCAGCATGCAGACGGCCACGTCCGGCCGTCCCTGTGTCGGTGCCTCGGCGGGTTCGTTGCCGGTTGCATCAGACAAAGCCGAATCAGACAAATCAGGGCTCTCCACCAGGTTGCTTTCCAGCCGCAGCACACTGCCGCCGAGGTGCATTATCCGTCAGCGACGTTTCTAGCACAAAGCAGGAAATTTCCACCTGCCCCGCGAACAGGAATGTAGCAGGCAAACTTTCCTCGCGGCAAACCGCTCGCGGCACCACTCCGCCCCGAGCCGACAGTTCCCTCGCTCGGAGCGAACAAACACCCGAAACAGTCCCGCCCCAATACTGACATATTTCGGCAACTTTCGCGTTTTGATTGCCGGACCAGAGTTTTTCCGGCCCGCACCCAAGAACATTTTGTTCGACTGCGAAATAACGGAACCGGCCTTCGTTTCCGACGTTTGGCTGCGGCGACGGAAAGGTAAACATGCAGCAACCCAACGACCCGACCGGCGGCTCGCCGGAGGGACAGGATCTTGTCGTGCCTCTTCTTGAAGAGGAGGCACATGTCGAAGCCCGCGAAGTGGTTTCAGGCAAGGTCCGGGTGGAAACCCGGGTCGAGTCCTTCGACGACATCGCGAGTGCGGTTCTGCATGGGGAAGAAGTCGAGGTCACGCGCGTGGCTATCGACAGGGTCGTGACTGAGGCCCCGTCCCTGCGGACGGAGGGCGACGTCACCATCGTGCCCATCCTGGAAGAAGTCCTTTTCGTGGAGAAGCGGCTCGTCCTGAAGGAAGAGCTGCACATCCGTCGGGTTGCCACCAGAGAAGAAGTCCATGTGCCCGTTACCTTGCGCAGGCAGACGGCGACGGTGGAACGGACGGCAGGCGACGAACAGAACGGCGACGATGCGGCAAGCCTTTCGCCAGGTTCGACCAACACAATCAAACGAGGAGACCAGCCATGACGTATGAAGCAAGCAGCGGCGGCAGCCGGACGGTTACGGCCTATTTCGATTCCCGCGACCACGCCAACGATGCGGTCAGCAAGCTCCGTTCGGAGGGTTTCACCAGCGTACGCCTGATTGCCGGCAACGAAAGCGGCGCAACGGGCACGACCACCCGCGCCGCCGATGAAGATCGTGGCTTCTGGGAATCCCTGAAGGATCTGTTCCTGCCGGAGGAAGACACCCGCACCTACAGCGAGGGTCTGCGCCGCGGCGGCTACGTCGTCTCCGTCGCCACCACCGACGCCGATTACGAGCGGGCGCTCGACATTCTGGACGACGAAGGCAGCGTCGATATCGACGAGCGCGCCCAGTCGTGGCGCTCGGAAGGCTGGTCGGACACGACCCCCGGCGCCTATGAGACGGGCCGCCTGCCCGGCACCAGCACCGGCTACACCGGTTCCGGCGACACGCTCGGCAGCGACACGCTGGCCGCGGTCGGCACCACGGGCACCGCTTCGTCGCTGACCGGCGGCTACGCGTCCGACACGGTCGCCGGCTACGCTTCTTCCGATACGGTCGCCGCGTACGGCTCCGATACGCTGGCGACGGGCCGCGAGGAAGTGATCCCGATCGTCGAGGAAGAGCTCCGCGTCGGCAAGCGCGACGTCAGCCACGGTCGCGTCCGCGTCCGCTCTTACGTCGTGGAAACGCCCGTCAACGAGGAAGTCTCCCTGCGCGACGAACGCGTCAGCGTCGAGCGCCGTGCGGTCGACCGCGCGCTCACCGGCGACGAGCAGCTCTTCAAGGATCGCACCATCGAGGTTGAAGAGCGCGCCGAAGAGGCCGTGATCGCCAAGGATGCGCGGGTTCGCGAGGAACTCGTCATCAACAAGGAAGTCGGCCAGCGGACGCAGACCGTATCCGACACGGTTCGTCACACCGAGGTGGAGGTCGAGGACGAGCGCGGCAATTCCATCATCGACACGGATGGCCGCACCAAGCGCTGATCGTAACGGCACAAAGCGGGTCCGCCTTTCGAGGCGGGCCCTTTTTCTTTTGAAGGGGAACGCAGATGGGTTTTCTCGACGACGTCATCGGCTCCGCGCTGAACCGCTCCGGGCTCGGCCAGAGCACCGGCTATGACACGGCAGGGCAAAGCCAGGCTCAGGGCCAGGCCCAGGCTCCGGGCCAGGCCGGTGGGAGCGGCATGTCCTCCCAGCTCGTCAAGCTGCTGCTGGCCATGTTCGCCGCACGCGCGGCAGGCGGCCAGGGCGGTCTCGGCGGTTTGGGGGGCCTGCTCGGCGGTCTCGGCAATCAGGGCGCCTCGGCGCAGCCCGGCGGCGGGCTTGGCGGAGGTTTGGGCGGCGCGCTGGGTGGCGGTGGCGGTGGCGGATTGGGCAGCATCCTAGGCCAGGTGCTGAACGGTTCCGGCGGCATGTCCGGTCCCGTCATTGCCGGCGGTCTCGGCGGCCTGCTTCAGCAACTGCAGCAGAGCGGCCATGGCGACGTGGCGAATTCCTGGATCGGCAACGGCGAGAACCGTCAGCTCGAACCTGCACAGCTGAACGACGCGCTGGGCAGCGACACGGTGGACGAACTTTCGCGCCAGACCGGCGTGCCTCACCAGGAAGTTCTCTCCGAGCTCTCCCGCATGCTGCCCCACGTGGTCGACGGCATGACGCCGCAGGGCAAGGTGCCGGACGAGGCGCAAGCCTCGCAGTGGATCTGATCCACCTGACATCGCCGGCGGGAGAACCCGCCGGCTGGATCGTCAGTTATTCCCGCCTTCCGACTCGATCGGACGAGGTCGCCCGCTGGAATCGATCGCCACGAAGGTGAACGTACCCTCCGTCACCTGTTCCGTTTCCTCGCTTTCGCGGTCGCGACGCCAGGCCTTGACCCTGATGTGCATCGAGGTTCGCCCGACCTTGACGATTTCCGCGTAGAAACTCACCTCGTCACCCACCAGCACCGGCCGCAGAAACGTCATCGCGTCGATGGCGATCGTGGCGCAGCGCCCACGTGCCCGGCGCGCGGCGGCCGCACCGGCGGCGAAATCCATCTGCGCCAACAGCCAGCCGCCGAAGATGTCTCCCGCCGGATTGGTGTCGGCCGGCATGGCGATGGTGCGGATCGTCGGCTCGATCGGCGGGGGTTTCTGTTGCTGCGGGTCGATGGACATGATTTCCTCAGGACGGAGAGAATGGTCGGGCGGGACAGCGCCTCCGGGCGCGAAGCACTCACCCGACCTCAGCCGGGAGAATAAACCGCAATCGGGGACGCCGCCTCATACAAGAGGAACAAGCTGGCTCCTCACGAATTGAACCTGTGCGGCAAACGACAAGAAAGCTTATCCCCATGCCGCCTATCGGGGAGGTTTTTTCATGCTGAAGACGAATCTCGACCAGCTCAACGCAGTGCGAAGACATAGTCTGGCCGTGGCCTCGAAGACCGCGAAGGAACGACTGGCACTCAATCATCTTGAGGATCTGCGCCAGCAGCTCGCCCAGGCGCTCGACCGACCGGGCTCTTCCGCCGGCCATGTTTCGGGCGATTGCGGGGCCGGCCTGCACCGCCGGTGAGCAACAAGACTGACCGCGCCTGAGACGGCGACGGTCGGTCAGGAAAGACCGCCGATCCCGCGACCGGCGGTCTAAAGCCCTTCTCCCATCGAGCCCGCGACAGGCACGCTTGACAGATTGTCGCAGGTCGGCCATCTGCGCCCGGTGAAAACCGGGAGAACCCGATGGGTTATATTGCCAGGGGCGTGATGCTCGTCGCCCTCTTGTCCACGATCATCTGCTCCGGCCTCTGGCTGGTCACCGGCTCGCGTGCCATCGCGGGCACTTCCGTGCTTCTGGTGCCCTTCGGGATGGTCCCCGTCGCGGATCGCATTCTCCAGCGCCGCGGTCACGAACTGCCGGACGAGAAAAACGACCTCTGACCATTAGGCCGAGCGCCCGGCGACGGATCGACCGTCGGGCGCCCCTGCGACATTGTTCGTGATTCATTCGGTTGATCGAAACGTCGTCCGATGGAACATGGTGGCACGCGCGCTGTTTGCAGGTCGTCGCAAGGAGAACCATGAACATTCCGGTCCAGCGCAAGGCGTTCTTTCTGCTGTTGGCGGTCATCACCGTCGCATTCGGCTGGCTGCTGCTGCCCTATTACAGCGCCGTCCTGTGGGCTGTGATCCTGGCGATCATCTTTCAGCCGATGCATCGCGCGCTGGAAAACCGTCTTCCGCGAAGGGCCAACGTGGCGGCGCTCCTCAGCGTGCTCGTCTGCATCCTTCTGGCGATCATTCCGGTCGCGGTGCTGATGACCTCGCTGGTCCAGGAAGGCGTCACGGTGGTGCAGAAGGTGCACGATCGAAACATCGATTTCGGCGAGTACTTCACCCGCTTCCAGGCCGCGATTCCCGAATCCATCAAGGGCTGGATGAACGATGCCGGCGTCGATCTCGGCATCGTGCGCGAGAAGCTCTCCTCCGCTGCCATGCAGGCAAGCCAGCTCGTCGCGGGACGTGCGCTCAGCATCGGACAGAACACGCTTCAGTTCGTGGTGAGCTTCGGCATCATGCTCTATCTGCTGTTCTTCCTGTTTCGCGACGGGCGCAGGATCAGCCGCGCGATTCGCGCTTCGATGCCGCTCAGCCACGAGTACACCAACCAGCTTCTCGGCAAGTTCGCCGCCGTCGTCCGGGCAACCGTCAAGGGCAACGTCATCATCGCCGTCGTCCAGGGCGTGATCGGCGGGGTCACCTTCTGGCTGATCGGCATCGAGGGAGCCCTGCTCTGGGGCGTGCTGATGGCGTTCCTGTCGCTGTTGCCGGCCATCGGCGCGGCCGTCGTCTGGGCGCCCGTCGCCCTCTACCTGCTGGTCACGGGATCCTACATCAAGGGCATCATCCTGATCTTCGTGGGCGTCGCTGTGATCGGCCTCGTCGACAATCTGCTGCGGCCGCCGCTGGTCGGCAAGGAAACCAAGCTGCCCGACTATGTCGTGCTGATCTCCACGGTCGGCGGCATGTCGCTGCTCGGCATCAACGGCTTCGTGATCGGGCCGCTGATCGCGGCGCTCTTCATCGCGGCATGGACCCTCTTCCGGACGGAGCAGGAGACCAGCGTTCTGCAGGGGCACGAACCCGGCGACACCAGGCTGATCCTGCCGAAGGACTGACCCGTCCCATCAGCGCCGGACGAGTACGGCCCGGGGATCGCAGCGCCGTTCCCAGCCGTCCCGCTCCAGCGTGGGGACGTCGGTTTCCTCGACGGGGTAGCCCAGGCAGAAATAGCCGATGAAGCTCCAGCCGGCCGGCACGTCGAGCGCGGCGGCAACCGCCACCGGGTCGAGGATGGAGACCCAGCCAAGGCCAATCCCCTCCGTTCGCGCGGCGAGCCAGAGCGTGTAGAGCGCCATCACGGCGGAATAATCGATTGTTTCCGGCATGGTCATGCGGCCGAGGCCGTGACCCTGGCTCGTGGCGCGGTCGGCAAAGACGGCGAACTGGATCGGTGCCTCGTCCAGGCCGGCGAGCTTCAGCCCGGCATAAAGCGCCGCGCGCTCGCCGCTCTGGCGGGACAAGGCTTCCGCATTGCACGCCTCGAATGAAGCGCGGACGGCACGGCGCCTTTCCGGCGCTTCCACCAGCACGAAACGCCAAGGCTGGCTCAACCCGACGGAGGGCGCGAGGCAGGCGGTCTCGACCAGCCGCTCGAATGCGCCCGATGGCAGCGGGTCCGTCCTGAAGCGCCGCACGTCTCGCCGCCAGACGAGGAGTTCCAGCAGCGCGGCGCGCGCGTCCTCCCCGACACCATGGCTACCGGTCACGTCCACTCGTCTGTCATCCCGCTCGATTGTTGAAAGCCGCCAGCGATCGTTTCCGCCGCCGCGCGTCAGGGCTCGCCGCTCTGCCGGCGGCAGCCATTGAGGAAGAGGTCGACCGCCTTGCGGACATGCACCTCGTTCTTGTCGCTGAAGATCGCCGGTTCGAGACCGAGGCTGGCACGACGGAGTGCCGGGCCGACAGTGAGGTCGATGAAGGAGATGGCGAGGAAATCCACCTCCCCGCCCGCGATCTCGCCCCGCCCGATCGCCTGTTCGATGACCCGCCCCACCGCCCCGGCGACGCGAACGACACCGTGGTCGTAGAGGGTGCGGGCGAGTTCCGGGAACTGCTTCACCTCCCCCGTGATCATGCGATCGAGCGCGATGGTTTCGGGCGTCAGCGTCCGTTTCAGGAGCCCGGTCGCGATGTCCGTCAGCGTCTGGCGCAGGTCGTCGCAGGCAACGATCTCGCTCTCGAAACCGGACAGCCGATCGTTGATGTAGCGGACGATCACCGCCTCGAAGAGATCCGCCTTGGAGGGAAAACGAGCGTAGAAGGTGCGCTTGGAAATGCACGCGACGGCCGCCAGCGTGTCGACGCTGGAGGCGCCATAGCCGCATTCCAGGAACATCGCGGTCGCGACATCCAGAATCCGCTGCGTCAGCTCCAGCGACGTCTGGCGGGAAGGCCGACCGGTCTTTCCGGCGCGCGCGCGCTCCAACGAGGTTTCCGACATTCCGTGGTTCGGCCCGTCACACTGCAAGGATCCGCCCGGAAGGACGGTCGGAAACACTTAGGCGATGAAACCGTGCGGGCCAAGGCGACACCTTGGCCCGCGAGGCGTAGGGCAAAGACCAGCCCCGCTTGGACGTTTACGCGAAGAGCCGGGCGACTGCGTAGAACAGGGCGCCGACCAGACCAGCGGCGGGGATGGTGACCACCCAGGCCACGACGATGCTGCTGGCGACGTTCCAGCGCACCGCGCGCGTGCGCCGCGCCGCGCCGACAGCCACGATCGCGCCGGTGATCGTATGCGTGGTGGAAACGGGGATGCCCAGATAGGTCGCGAGGAACAGCGTGATCGCGCCGCCGATCTCCGCGCAGAAACCCTGCATCGGGTTGAGGTCGGTGATGCGCGATCCCATGGTGCGAACGATGCGCCAGCCGCCGAACAGCGTGCCGCAAGCCATCGCCGACTGACAGGCGAGCACCACCCAGAGCGGCACGTGGAAGGGGCCGGTGAGGAAGCCGCCGGCATAGAGCAGGCCCGCGATGATGCCCATCGTCTTCTGCGCGTCGTTGCCGCCGTGGCCGAGGGAATACAGGGCGGCGGAGATGAACTGCAGGACGCGGAAGCTGCGGTCCACCGCGAAAGGGGTCCGGCGCGCCACGATCCACGTCACCACCAGAACGAGCAGCAGCGCCAGGAAGAAGCCCAGCGCCGGCGACAGCACGATGGCGCCGATGGTCTTGAGCACGCCGTTCCAGACGATCGCGCTGAACCCGGCCTTGGCGATGCCGGCGCCCAGCAGGCCGCCGACAAGCGCGTGGGAGCTGGAGGAAGGAATGCCCGCCCACCAGGTGAGCAGGTTCCACGCGATCGCCCCCATCAGCGCGCCGAAAAGCACATAGCTGTCCAGGACGCCCATGCTGACGATGCCGGTGCCCAGCGTATCCGCAACATGCAGGCCGAAGACGAGGAAGGCCACGAAATTGAAGAAGGCCGCCCAGAACACGGCGGCCTTGGGTGGCAGCACGCGGGTGGACACCACGGTGGCGATGGAGTTCGCGGCATCGTGCAGCCCGTTCAGGAAATCGAACAGCAGCGCGATGGCGATCAGCGCGATGATGGGCAGCATGCTGGCGGTCAGGCTCATGCGGCGTGGGCTCCGCGCTCAGACATGCTCGACAACGATGCCCTGGATCTGGTCGGCGATGTCTTCGAAATGGTCGATCACCTCCTCCAGGTGATCGTAGATCTGGCTGCGCACGATGTAGTTCATCGCGTCCGGCATGCCGTCCTTGAAGAGCGCCTTCATGCCGCGGTCGTAAACATCGTCGGCCTGCCCCTCCAGGGTGGAGATCCGCAGGCAGAGGTCGCTGATCGGCGCGGCATTGCGGCTGAGCGCGGAGAGCAGCGGCATCACCTCTTCCAGCAGGCGGGCGCAGGCGACGATGGCCGCGCCCATCTCCCGCATTTCCGGCTCGAACTCCCGCGTCTTGAACAGCGTGATCGCCTTGGCCGTCTGGTGCATCTGGTCGACAGCGTCGTCCATCCGCGAGATCAGGTCCTTGATGTCACCCCGATCGAACGGGGTGATGAAGCTCGCGCGGATCGCCAGGATCACCTCGCGGGTGATATCGTCGGCCTTGTGCTCGATCGTCGCGATCTCGCGGCAGCGCTGGGGCACTTCCTCGCCGCCGGCAAGCAGGGCCTCAAGGGTCTTCGCAGCTTCGGTGGCCGTCCGGGCATGCTGCTCGAAAAGCGTGAAGAAGCGATCCTCTTTCGGCAGCAGTTTGCGGAACCAGTTCATCCAACCCCTCCGGGCGTCTTTGGGCGACTAGCCTTTATGACACTTTCGTGACGTTCGCACCCCTTCCCTTGATGAGCGGTGAATTGTCCCGCCGACTAGGTCTTTTTCAGCCGGCTGGGCAGCAGATCGCCGTGGCGCTCCAGCACCGGATAGGCGGCGGAGGCCACGAGGTGCGCGTTGACCTGCTTCAGGTCGCGCATGAGATCGAGATGCAGCGTGCTCGCCTCGACGTTCCCGTCGTTGCCGGACTTCAGCTGATCGAAATGCGCCTTTGTTGCCCTGGCCTCGATCTGCCGGAAAGCCCGCTTCTCGTCGGCCAGGAGGCGAGCCGCGCGCGTGTCGTCGGTCATGAAGACGGTGGCGGCGGCCCGCAGGTTGGAGAGCAGCCGATCGACGATGGCCAGGAGTTCCTCGCGGCTCTCGCGCGACGAGGACAGGCCCCGCTCCAGCTTGCGGCTGGCGAAGCCGAGGAGATGGCGATCCACGATATCCCCCGCCTGCTCCATGTTGGTGGAGAAGACGAGGATCTGGTTCAGCCGGGCAAGGTCCTCCTCGCCCAGTGCCTCCACGTCGAGCGAGACGAGATAGCGCTTGATGGCGCTGTTCAGCCTGTCGAGGATGTCGTCGACCTGCTTGGCCTCGGTGATCTGGCGACGGTCGGGCTTGTCGATGGCGTCGCGAAAGCCCTGCAGCATGGTTTCAAGGATATCGACGAGCCGCAACGCCTCGCGGGCGGCGGCGCCGAGGGCCAGGAACGGCACGTCGCGGGCCGACGCGTCTAGATAGATCGGTTTCGCCGGATCGGCAGCATCGACGCGCGACGGCAACCAGCGCCGGAGGATTCGTGCGTAGGGCCGGAGCATCGGCAGGAAAACCACCGCCAGCACGACGTTGAACGCGGTGTGGAAGTCGGCGACCGAGCGTGCGTCATCCGGCTCGATCCTCACCATCCACCGCGAGATCGTGGGCAGCAGGAGAAGCGCCAGCGCCACGCCCACGCAGCGGTTCAGCAGGTTGCCCAGCGGCAGGCGGCGCGCCGCCGGATCGTTGCCGGCCGCTCCTTCCAGCACCGGATTGATCGCCGTGCCGAGATTGGCGCCGAGCACCAGCGCGAAGGCTGCCTCGGGCGGAACGACACCCTTGGCCGCGAAGGACATGACGAGGATCACCACCGCCACGCTGGAATGCGCCGCCCAGGTGAGCCCCGCCGCCAGCACGACGTCGAGCAGCGGCTGCGAGGCCACGGCGCCCAGCAGCATGCGGAGGCTCGGCAGGTCCTCGTAGGGCTCGATCAGCTGCAGGAACTGGCCGAGCGCCATCAGGATCAGCCCGAGTCCGATAAAGACACGGCCGAGATCGTGCGTGCCGGCAGTCCCCCGGCGAAACATCAGCACGCCGATCAGCACCAGCACCGGCGCGATCTCGCTGACATTGAAGGAAAGAACCTGCACGATCAGCGTCGAGCCGACATTGGCACCCAGCATGACGGCCAGCGACGGCACGAGATCGACCAGCCCCTGCGCGGCGAAGCCTGTAACCATCAGGCCCGTCGCCGTGCTGCTCTGCAGGATGGCGGTGACGCCCATGCCAGCCAGGAAGGCGGCGAGGCGGTTCTTCGTCGCCTTTGCCAGGAATTGTCCGAGGCGCGCGCCGAACGCACGCTGCACACCCGTTTGCACCATGTGCACGCCCCACAGAAGCAGCGCTACGGTGCCGGCGAGATTGGCAAGCGTGAGTGGCAGGTTCACCCGGTTCCTCCGTTGTTGAACCCTTTAACCTAAGCCTGATGGCTGCCCTTTCCAGCCGAAATGCCTCGAAACGGCGCGGCAAATCGCAGCCCCGACCCAACCAGGGTCGGGTCAGCCAACGACGATCTCGCGGACGATCGGCCCGCGACCGGGACGTCCCGTTTCCGGAGAGTGTGATTCCGGCAACAGTTCCCGGCAACCTTTCGCGCCACCTTGTCGAAGCCTCCAGACCCCACTATCCGAAAACTTGATGTATTTGTTCAGGTTTAGACTCGCTCCAAAGAGAGGGTCGGTGTCGCCTGGGAGTTTTGAAAAAATGAGAGCTTCACCCCGCCTCGGTTTGGCCCTTCTGTCCGGAGCAGCGCTGCTGACGATCCCCGCCACCGGCTGGGCCCAGGACACCGCCGACGCCAACACGGCGGCGGCCGGTGGCGACACGATCCAGCTCAGCACGGTGGAGGTGCAGGGCTCCGGAGAGACGGCCAAGGGTCCGGTGCCCGGCTATGTCGCCAGCCAGAGCGCGGTCGCGACCAAGACCGACACGCCGATCCGGGAAGTGCCGCAGTCCATCGCCGTGCTCGGCCGCGAAGAGATCGAGGACCGGCAGGCCCAGTCGCTGGACGAGGCCCTGCGTTACACCGCCGGCGTCCGCGCCCAGACCTACGGGCCGGATCCCCGCACCGAATGGCTCTTCATTCGCGGCTTCCAGGTTGGTCAGGACAGCCTCTTCCGCGATGGGCTGGCGGAATATGGCTACGCCTTTGCCGGCTTCAAGAACGAACCCTTCGGCCTCGATCGCATCGAAGTGCTGCGCGGCCCCGCTTCCGTGCTCTACGGCGGCAGCTCGCCGGGCGGGCTGATCAACCTCGTCAGCAAGCACCCGACCACGGAGCCGCTGCACTACGTCGAGACCGGCGTGAATTCCAACGGCAACGCCTATGGCGCTTTCGACATGGGTGGAAAGGCCGATCCGAACGGCGTCTGGTCCTATCGCCTGACCGGCCTCATCCATGGCGGCGGCACGCAGACCGACAAGGCCGACGATTTCCGCGGCTATATCGCGCCTGCCGTCACCTTCCGCCCGAACGACAGCACCACGCTGACGCTGCTCGGCTCCTACGAGCATGACGACGTCAATCATCCGAGCGGCTTCCTGCCCTATTACGGCACGGTGAAGCGCGCACCTTTTGGCCGGATCGCCAGCGACTTCTTCTATAGCGAGAAGAACTACGACAAGTTCTATCGCCAGCAGGAGATGATCGGCTACGAGTTCGAGCACAAGTTCGACGGCAACTGGACGGTGCGGCAGAACCTTCGCTATTCGCACCTCAAGATCGTCGAGCAGGAACTGGCGCCCTACGGCTACGTCAATTCCGATCTCACCGACCCGACCAATACGTACCAGCTCGGCCGCTATGCCTTCCGCACGACGCCGGAGGTCAACTTCCTCACCGCCGACACCCAGGCGCAGGTCGATTTCGCGACCGGTCCGCTGACCCACAAGCTGCTCTTCGGGCTCGACTATCGGAACTACCACCTGGACGACAAGCAGGGATCGGGCCTCGGCACGTCGATCAGCGCGGCGGATCCGCAGTACAGCTCCGACGCCTTCTCCACGACGCCCTACCTGAAGACTCGCTACGAGCTTCAGCAACTCGGCACCTACGTGCAGGACCAGGTCAAGCTCGACAAATGGCTCCTGACGCTGAGCGGCCGATACGACCATCTCTGGACCGATGTCGACAACCGCCTGACCGGCACCGGCTACAGCAATGACGACGGAGCTTTCAGCGGCCGCGCCGGGCTTGCCTACCTCTTCGACAACGGCCTGACGCCGTATGTCAGCGTCTCGCATGCGTTCAATACGGTAATCGGCACCAACTATTACGGCCAGGCCTACAAGCCTGAGGAGGCGGACGAGTACGAGGCCGGCCTGAAGTACCAGGCACCGGGCTCGAAGAGCTCGATCACGGTCTCGGCGTTCAACCTGACCCGCACCAATACCCAGACGACCGACCCCAACAACATCCTGAACACCGTGCAGATCGGCGAAGTGCGTTCGCGCGGCGTGGAAGCGGAGGGCGTCGCCCAGTTGACCAACGGGCTGAAGGCGATCGCCTCGATCACGGCCTACGACCTGGAAGTCACCGACGATCCGGATGCGTCCATCATCGGCAAGCGGCCCACGGTCGTCCCGGATACGCTGGCTTCACTCTGGCTCGACTACACCCTGCAGAAGGGCCGCTTCGAGGGCGTGAGCTTCGGCGGCGGCGTGCGCTACATCGGCAAGTCCTACGCCGATACGGCCAACACGCTGGAAGTGCCCGACGCCACGCTGTTCGACGCGGCGATCCGCTACCAGCGTGACAAGTGGGGCATCGCGCTCAACGTCAACAACATCCTCGACAAGAAGTATGTTTCCGCCTGCAGCAGCGCCACGGTGTGCAGCTACGGCGACCGGCGCACGGCCTACCTCAAGGCCAGCTACCGCTGGTAGCTTCCTTCCCGCGCTTTCGGGCGACAACTCTCACCGAAAGGCCGCCCCCGGGGCGGCCTTTCCGCATTCCGCTACCGGATCGCCGCGCACCGCCCCCGGCCTACACATGCGCGCGGAACCCGCGCGCGGAGGCCACGTTCCCTTCTCAAACGAAAGGAACTCAGATGCGTCTGCGGATCGGTACATTGGTGTTCATGACGGCCCTTACCGCGGCGACGTGCGCTTTCGCGCAACAGCCTGTTTCGGACCAGTCGCTGAAGAAGCCGAGCGCCTGCGGACAGGCTAAGGCGACCGAGCCGGCGACGCAGCCTTCCCAAAGCGCCGACTCGGGCACGAAACCGGGCAATGCCGGATCGACCGGCTGGAGCGGTGGCACGGGCGGCTCGTTCATCGGCACGACGCCTTCCGGCGCGAGCGCGGACTCCCCGAACGCCCACGCGGAAACAGCGACGGGCCTCGACCCTACGCAATCGCAGCCGAAGCCCGCCCAGAACTCCGGCTGCTGAGCCGTATCGCCGAATTCCGGGTCGCGCTCAGTGCGTGACCCGCTCCTCCAGCGAAAGCCGCAGTCCGTCGCGATTGAAGAACTCGCCATCTCGAATGATCGTCCGGTCTTCGTGGAGGTGCCGGACGAGCGACGCCAGGCGGCGCTTCGCTTCCCCGTCCTCCACCAGTCCCTCCTCCCCCGCACGGAAGAAGACGGCGCCGTTCCACTCGACGCCCGCACCGGAAAACATCGCAACCATGTCGGCCCAGCGCGGATCGTTGCCGATCACGTGAAGATAGGCCGAGCGCAGCAACGCGACCTCGGTTTCTCCGATACCCAGCAGCACAATCAGCACCGTGAACGAGCCGGTATTGTCGAAGGTTTCGATCAGCCAGTCGTCGAAATCGGTTTCGGCGGGGGCACTCATGGGTCGGGCCTCGTTGTTTCCTGCCCGTGCGGCAGGGCGGATCGCTCGATGCCGACGGCCTCGGTTGCTCCGAAGAGATCCAGCGCTTGCGGGTTCAGGCGACGGAGATCGCCCCGGCGGAGCGTCAGCCCGGCATGGTCGAAGAATTCCAGGATCTGGATCGCGACCTTGCGGCCATTGTTCATGCGGTCGCGAAAGAGCGCCGCGTTGAACTGCCCTTCCCGGGTCTTTCCCGCGACATCCATCGCGATGCCCACCATCTCGCGCGTGGTGGCGCGCAGGAAGAAGTGGTCGTGCGCGATCTCGTCCACGCGGCCGAGGCGCGCGCAAAGTTTCAGCACGCGGCGGACATTGCCCTCCGGAACAGCCAGCAGCCCGGCAAGGTCGCGCACCCGGGGCGGCCGGAAGCGCTCGCCATCGCCGAGATGGCCGAAAAGCTCGCGCCAGATTTCCTCGTCTGCCTCCGTCAGCCGCACCTCGTGGGTCGGCAGACGCACGAAGGCGCCCTCGATCGAAACGAGGCCCGCCCGCGCCAGCATCTGCAGCGCGGCGGCCACCCCATCGGGCGGCAATTTGGGATCGGCAAGGCTGCGCAGCTTCTCGCGGCCGAGCCCCTGCACGTCCGGCGCCTCGGCGTG
This sequence comes from Faunimonas pinastri, assembly GCF_900110915.1. Classification (GTDB taxonomy): domain Bacteria; phylum Pseudomonadota; class Alphaproteobacteria; order Rhizobiales; family Afifellaceae; genus Faunimonas; species Faunimonas pinastri. Next base: position 42,100 of record NZ_FOFG01000016.1, on the reverse strand, counting down.
GAAGCGCTCAAGCGTTTCCGTGGCCGTTGCGGAGAAGCGCTGCCATTGCGCGGGCGAAAGCGCGATGACGCGTCCGTCGCCGGGAAGCGTTTGCGGCGCGACCGCCGCCAGCAGCGTCGCGGACTGCTCCTCCGAGAGCGCGCGGTCGCGCATGAAGGTGGTCACGTCCACCCAGAACGGCGCGATATCGAGCAAAGCCGACAACGCGGCGGCGGGATCGGTGGCGGTCAGCGCATCGAGTTGAGCGAGGCGTTCGGCCGTACGGCGCTTGCGGGCCGGCGGCCGGAGATCCAGAAGACGTCCGCCGCCGATCGTGCGCTGCGCGGACACGTCGCGAATGACGTAACGGTCGCCCACCGTCGCGGCGATCGGTGTGTCCAGCACGAGCTGGACGCGGCCCGTGCCTCCCGGACGCACGGAATGCTCGCCCAGGAGCGCGATCCGCGCACCGACTTCCGCCGCGTGGTGGTGCAGGCGAACCGGGAACCAGTGCCCGATCGCCTTGCGCTCGGACGGCAACACGCGAAGGTCGGCGTCGATACGATCGGTCGGCGCGTGCAAGGCGGGATCCAGCACGACATCGCCGCGATGGATCGCCTCCTTGGAAATCGCCTCGCCGACGAGATTGAGGGCGCAACGCTGCCCCGCCACGCCGCGCTCGGCCGGCCGGTTCTGCGCGTGGATCGACCGGACGCGCGCCGGCAGCGCCGACGGGCTCACCAGCACGCGGTCGCCCACGGAAACCGCGCCGGAGAGCACCGTCCCGGTGACCACGGTTCCAGCGCCTTGCAGAGTGAAGCAACGATCGACGGCAAGACGGAAACGGCCCCCGGTCCGCGCCCGAACGAAATCCTGTTCGGCCTGGATCAGACGAGCCTTGAGTTCCGCGACGCCTTCTCCGGTCAGCGTGGAAACCGGGACGACGGGCGAACCTGCGAGTCCTGTCGGCTCCAGCAGCGTGTCGATCTCCGCCGTCACCTCGGCGAGCCGCTCGGGGGAAACGAGGTCCGCCTTGCTCAGCGCGACGATGCCGCGCTCGACGCCAAGCAGATCGAGGATGGCCAGGTGCTCCGACGTCTGCGGCATCGGCCCGTCATCGGCCGCAACCACCAGGAGCGCCATGTCTATGCCGCTGGCGCCGGCCAGCATGGTGTGCACGAAGCGCTCGTGGCCCGGCACATCGACGAAGCCGAGGACATGCCCCTCCCCCGCCGGCACATAGGCGAAGCCGAGGTCGATCGTGATCCCGCGCGCCTTCTCTTCCTTCAGCCGGTCCGTATCGACCCCGGAAAGCGCCTTCACCAGCGAGGTCTTGCCGTGATCGATATGCCCGGCGGTGCCGACGATCATGCCGCGCGTCCCCTCGCGGAGAGGGCCGGCGGAAGCGTCGCTTCCTGTTCGGCGGTCGCAATATCCCCGGGCGTCAGCGTGTTGCGGACGGGTTCGAGGAACGGCGCGGCGAGCGAGCTACCGCCGGCCTGCGCCCGCAGGAGCCACGTCAACGCTTCGCGGCCGTCGCGACCGATGCCGTTGCCGAGATGCAGCGACGCGCCGAGCATGGCCTGCCCGTCGGCATCGCCGCCGAGCGCCGCCTGCCGCCACCAATGGGCCGCCCGGACCGGATCCCGATCGAAGCCGATTGCGTTGTGATGCATCATGCCGAGGCGCGTCATGGCGCTGGCAATGCCGGCATCGGCGGCGGAAAGCGCCCAGTGGCGGGCTTCGTCGATGCGCCCCGGCGTGGCTTCGCCTTCCAGCAGCATCCAGCTCAGCATGTCCTGCGCCGGCCCGTCGCCCTGCGAGGCGGCGGCCCGGTAGAGCTGCTCGGCCCGGGCATCGTCGGCCTCGACGCCGTCGCCGCGGAAATAAAGGGCGGCGAGATTGCGTTGGCCGACCGGATCGCCGGCCTCGGCCGCCACGGTCAGCCAACCCAGAGCCAGCTTGAAGTCCTGCTCGACGCCGAGCCCCTCCGCGAAACAGGCGCCGATATTGCTTTGCGCGCGCGCATGGCCCGCCCGCGCCATGGGCTCCCACAGCGCGAGGGCCGTCTGGTAATCGCCGCGCCTGGACGCCTCCACCGCCTGCGCCATGGGATCGTCGGCGGCGGGGTCTTCCCTTCGGCTCGCGGCGGAGGTGACCCGGCTTGCCGCCTCGCGCGCGACCCGCCCCAGGTGCTCGATCCAGCGCACCGGATCAGTAGCCCAGGAGATAGGGATTCAACGCCGCGCGGCGGTATTCCGTGTCGCGCATCAGGAGGTCGAGGCCAAGGCTCGCCACGTCATCCGCGACGGGATCGAGCGACGGGTTCTTGTTCGCGTAGAGGATCTTCACGTAGCTGCCGCACTCGTCGCAGACCTCGGCCTTCACGGTCGCGTCGCGGTCGTCCTCGGCAACGGAACGGTAGCCCACCCCCTTGGTGGAGCCGCAGGTCACGCATTTCACGCGCACTTCGTTCCACTGCGTGGCGCAGCAGGAGCAGACGCAATAGCGCGCGCCTTCCGCTCCCATCACGCCGACCACCATCGAAGCGATAGGCTTGCCGCCGCAGACGGGGCAGACGCCGACGCTGACGGGCACCAGACGGGTGGCATCGGCACCGCCGGCCCAGCGCGCCATGTGGACCTGCAGACCGGCGGAGACGAAGAGGTTCGCGGCCAGCGTTTCCACCGGAATGGCGTCGGACAGCGCGTCGCGGATCAGCGTGTCGAGCGTCGCGTCGTCGGCCTGCCGGAGAGCGGCGAGCGCCGTGGCGGCTTGTTCGGGCTTCTCGATCGCGTCCGCCTTCTCGAAGAGGGCGCGCAGCGTGGCGCGGACCTGTCCGCCGGACACCGAAGAGCGGTCGATCGGCGGCATCTGCCCGGTTCGCGACCGTTCGGTCACCTCGGCCAGGATAGGCTCGGCAGGTGGCAGGTCGTTCGCGATGTCGGACTGCGCGCGGCTGATCTCCGCCAGGAAATGGAGATAGGCAGCAAGGTCGCTGCCTGGTGCCAGGCCGTCGAAGCGTTCCGCACGGCGCGCGAACAGGCGCGAGGCGTCGGGAAGCAAAGCGAAGGGTGCCTTGGGCACCCCCCCGATCGCGGACGGATCGGGCTGAATCGTATGGGTATCGGACATCTTACCTCGGTGGGCGGGCCGGACCGGCCACGCCCCTGTCGTTTGTCATGCCGCGCCGGTCGCCGGCGGGCGGCTCATTCTGCGGGCGTTTGCCGGCCCCGGCCCGCCAGGTCGCGGAGCCACTTGCGATGGTGCCGGTATGCCCAGCCGCCGGTCACCGTTCCCCGCGTCATGGCGCGGATCGTACCCCGCGTCCAGATGCCGGCATAGACGTGCAGGATGAAGACGCAGATGATCAGCACTGCGCAGATGGAATGGATCAGCACCGCGTACCGCTTGGTCTGCACCGCCGTCGCCGCGCCGAAATACTGGTCCCAGATAATCACACCGGTGACGATCAGGAGCAGGATCAGCCCCGCCATCGCCCAGAAGATGAACTTCTGGCCCGCATTGTACTTGCCGACTTCCGGCAGCTTTTCATCGTGCCCGCCGATGATGTCCTTGGCATGAGACAGCCATTGCACATCGGTCCTGGTGGGCAGGTTGGCCCGCCAGAGCTGCGCGAAGAAGATGAAAAAGCTGACGAAGAGAACCACCCCGATATAGGGGTGCCAAGCCCGCGTGTTCTGGCCGCCTCCGAAGAGGCCGGTCAGGAAGAACAGCGAAGGGTGGAAGAGGGCGAGGCCCGAGAGAGCCAGCAGGATCAGCGACACCGCCGTGATCCAGTGGTTCGCCCGAGCGGCCGGACCATATCGGTTCACCGTGATCGGATTGCCGGGATGGATCGCATCGCCGGGCTGTACGCGTTCGGCTTTCATCAGACGCGTTCCTCCGGACGGTGGCCGTCGGCACCCGGATCAGTCGCGGACGGATTGGACGTCAGCTTCTCCGCGCCTTCCTCATCCTCATCCGTCACCCGGTTCGGCTTGCCGAGGATACCGTGCAGGATGCTGCCGGCAGCCGCCAGCCCCATCACCGCGAGACCGGCATATTTTGTGACGCCCTTCCAGGACTGGACGACGGCCGAGATCTTCGGCTGGTCCGGCAGGTCGGCATAGATATGCGGCTTGTCGTTGTGATGCAGCACATACATCACATGCGTCCCGCCGACGCCGGGAGGATCGTAGAGGCCCGCATTGGCGTAGCCGCGCGACTTGAGGTCGGCGATGCGCTCGTCCGCGTGCTTCTTCATGTCCTCCTTGGTGCCGAAGACGATGGCCTGGGTCGGACATGCCTTGGCACAGGCCGGCCCCTGCCCGACCGCGACGCGGTCGGAGCAGAGCGTGCACTTGTAGGCGCGCCGGTCCGTCTTGGAGATGCGGGGGATGTTGAAGGGGCAACCCTTCACGCAATATCCGCAGCCGATGCAGTTCTCATGGACGAAATCCACGATGCCGTTGGAGTACTGCACGATCGCGCCGGGGGCCGGGCAGGCCTTGAGACAGCCCGGGTCGGAGCAGTGCATGCAGCCGTCCTTGCGGATCAGCCACTCCAGATTGTCGGTCTCGGGATTCACCCACTCGGTGAACCGCATCAGCGTGAACATGTTCTCGGAGAGATCATGCGGGTTGGTGTAGACGCCCACGTTCTCGCCGACGGCGGGATGCGTGTCGTTCCACTCGATGCAGGCGGACTGGCACGCCTTGCAGCCGATGCACTTGGAGACGTCGATCAGCTTGGCGACGGGCGTCAGCTGACGTTCCGGCTTGGGCAGGCTGGCCGTGGCCGAGCGACGAATGAGATCGCGCTCGCCCAGGTTGCTGTCCATCGGCTGGATTGGCGGATTGCTGACCGCCGTGCGAGGACTATCCATCATTTCAGACCCCCACCGGCGCCGTGGTCGGCTCGATGTTGACGAGGAACGCCTTGTATTCCGGCGTCTCGATATTGGCGTCACCGACGAACGGGGTGAGCGAGTTCGGGCCGAAGCCCTTCTTCGCCGCGCCCATGAAGCCCCAGTGCAGCGGAATGCCCACCACATGGACGGCCTTGCCGTCGCACATCAGCGGCCGGATGCGCTTGGTGACCACGGCCTTCGCCTTGATCGACCCGCGCTTGGACCAGACGCGAACCCAGCCGCCCAGCTCGATGCCCTTTTCCTTGGCGAGTTCTTCGGAGATCTCGACAAAGAATTCGGGCTGGAGCGCCGCGTTCACCGGGTTGTGCTTGGTCCAGTAATGGAAGTGCTCGGTGAGCCGGTACGAGGTCGCCGCATAGGGGAACTCGTCGGCCGTGCCGAACTGCTTCACATCATTCTGGAACACGCGGGCAACCGGATTGCCGCGGATCTTCGGGTTGAGCACGTTGGGGATCGGCGTTTCGAACGGCTCGTAATGCGCCGGGAACGGCCCATCACGCATCAGGCCCCGGGCGAACAGGCGGGAAACGCCTTCCTGGTTCATGATGAACGGCCCGACATCCTGCGGCTTCGCGGTCGGAGCGATATCCGGCACGTCGTAGCCCGACCACTTGGAGCCGTCCCACTCGATGATCTTGCGGGCCGGATCCCAAGGCTTGCCGTTCATGTCCGCCGAAGCCCGGTTATAGAGCGTGCGGCGGTTGAGCGGCCAGGCAAAGGTCCAGTTGAGGTACGCGCCGGTGTCGTCCGGATCGTGGTTGTCGCGGCGGGCCATGTTGTTGCCGTGCTCGTTCCAGCAGCCGGAATAGATCCAGCAGCCCGACGAGGTGGAGCCGTCATCGCGAAGCTGCGAGAAGTTCACGAGCAGCTTGCCGGCCTCGACCTGCACCTTTGTCGGGTCGGTGGGATCGGTGAGCTGCGTGATCGCCCGGCCGTTGATCTCCTTGGCGAGTTCCTCGGCGGTCGGCTCCTGCGGGTTGGCGTAGTCCCACGACAGGTTCAGAATCGGATCCGGGAACGCGCCGCCTTCCTTGCGGTAGAGTTCGCGCATCCGCAGGAAGATCTGCCCCATGATCCAGTTGTCGTGCTGCGCTTCGCCCGGAGGCGAACCCGCCGGCCAATGCCACTGGATCCACCGGCCGGAATTGGTGAGCGAACCCTCCTCTTCCGCAAAGCAGGTGGTCGGCAGCTGGATCACTTCCGTCTGGATGGAAGCCGTGTCGACGTCGTTGTAGTCGCCGTGGTTCTCCCAGAAGTGAGACGTTTCCGTCTCCAGCGGGTCCATGGTGACCAGCCACTTCAGCTTGGACAGAGACCGCGTGATCTTGCCCCGGTTGGGGAAGGCCAGCACAGGGTTGAAGCCCTGGCAGAAGTAGCCGTTGACCTTGCCCTCATCCATCATCTCGAAGATGCGGAGCACGTCGTAGGCCGGCACGTCGAGCTTGGGCAGATAGTCGTAGGCGAAGTTGTTCTCCGGCGTCGCCGCAGCACCCCACATCGCCTTCTGGAAGCTCACGAAGAACTTCTTGTAGTTCTGCCAATAGCTCGTCTGGCCCGGCCGGAGAGGCTTGAAGCCGCGCGTGCTCATATAGGTCGGGAAGTCGACTTCCTTTTCGGTCGGGATATTGAGATAGCCCGGAAGGAGGTGCGACAGCAGACCGATATCGGTCAGGCCCTGGATGTTGGAATGCCCGCGAAGCGCGTTCATGCCGCCGCCGCGCACGCCGATATTGCCCAGGATGAGCTGGAGCATCGCCATGGTGCGGATGTTCTGCGAACCGCTGGAATGCTGCGTCCAGCCGAGCGCGTACATCGACGTCATGTTCTTGGTCGGCGAGGAGCACTCGGCCATCATCTCGGCCACCTTCAGGAATTTATCCTTGGGCGTGCCGCAGATTCTCTCCACCATCTCGGGCGTATAGATCGAGACGTGCTCTTTCAGCAGGTTCCAGACGCAGCGCGGATGCTGCAGCGTCATATCGACCACCGCGAACCCATCGTCACCGATGACGTAGTCCCACGACGACCGGTCGTAGTCGCGTTTGGTCTCGTCGTAGCCGGTGAACAGGCCGTCTTTATATCCGAAGCCGTCCTTCACGATGTAGGCGGCGTTCGTGAAGTTCTTCGTGTACTCCCACTGCACCTTGTCGTTGTCGATGCAGTACTTGATCACGCCATTGAGGAACGCGATGTCCGTGCCCTGCCGGATCGGAGCATAATAGTCCGCCACCGACGCGGTGCGCGTGTAACGCGGATCCACGACGATAAGCTTCGCGCCGCGGTGGGCTTTCGCCTCCGTGACCCATTTAAATCCGCAAGGATGCGCTTCTGCGGCATTGCCGCCCATCACGACAACAAGATCGCTGTTCTTGATGTCGGTCCAGGCGTTCGTCATCGCGCCACGGCCAAATGTTGGGCCCAAACTGGACACCGTGGGGCCGTGTCAGACGCGCGCCTGATTATCGAATGCTACGATACCTGCGCTGCGCACGACCTTGTAGGTCGCGTAAGCGGTCTCGTTGGAGGTTGCGGAAGCGGCGAGGAAGCCGACGGTCGTCCAGCGGTTGACCGGGACGCCCTTCTCGTTCTTCGCGATGAAGTTCGCGTCGCGGTCGTCCTTCATGAGACGGGCGATGCGATCCAGCGCCTGATCCCAGGAAGCGCGCTCGAACTTGTCCGTGCCCGCCTTGCGGATCATCGGATACTTCAGGCGCGTCGGGGCGTGGACGAAGTCCTTGAGCGCCGCGCCCTTGGGGCAGAGCGTGCCGCGGTTCGTCGGGTGATCCGCATCGCCCTCGATATGAGTGATGACGGCGGTTTCGCCCTTGCGGACGTCGCCCTTGGAGTAAATCAGGATGCCACAGGCAACCGAGCAGTAAGTACAGGTGTTGCGTGTCTCGGTCGTGGTTGCGAGCTTGAACGGACGCACATGCGCCGCAACCGCCGCTTCGGCATCGCCGAAGCCCATCGACCCGAGAGTCGTTCCTGCAACGCCCGCACCCGCAACTTTCAAGAAGCTGCGCCGCGAGAGTTCCATATTCATGAATACCCTCCTTCGAAGGCAGGAGCGGGCCCCGTAGCCCGCAATCTATTAAGCCGTATTTTCGAGCGGTTCTAAAGTCAATGAGATGGATAAACGTGCGACGGAGAACCGCTTCAACAAATGGCGATTGTTCCGCTCCCATCTTGAGGCCGGCAGACGGCATCGCCGGTGAGCGGACGCCGAAGGCGCGACAGATCAGCCTCCGCCGGCGCCAAGAAGAACCGTCGCAAAATCAACTTCTCTCAACCTGTGGTGCATCTGCAACGCCCAATCGCCGACGGCAGCATGCGAGTTGATTTTTGATGCCGCAGCAGCGCTTATCTGGGGAACTGATTCGAAGCGGGATTCGCTTCGTGAGTCCCGGCCTTGTGCAGATTTCCGGGTGAGAACAAGAAAGCGCCGGAGCAGACGGCTCGAATGACACGGAAGAACTTCTCGCCGAGCCGCCTTTCCGCTGCGAGCCGCCTTCTGCCGGTCGCGGTCGCCGCCGGCCTGCTCGGAGCTTGCGCCTCCGGTGCGCAGGACCCGGAGATCGCCCATCAGGCCATCGAGATCCAGCCGGCCCAGGCTTATATTTCCCCGCCCCCGGGAGGTCCGGGCATCGTCGGCGTGATCGAGCGCCGCAACGCGAATGCGCTGACGCAGGAAATCGCGCTGACCACCCGCTCCCGCTTTCCCGGACAGAACGTCATCGAGGTGACGGTGTTCGGCCCGGTGGCGCAGCGTACCAGCGCGGAGAACGTCGCCACCGACGACCGGCTGTCGCCGTCCTCGATCAGCAAGGAAATGCGGCGCCTGCTGCCCAACGTGGCGATGACGAAGTCGCCGAACTACGTGCAGAACCAGTACGGCCCGTTCGGCTATGCGCTGGGCCAGCCGGGCGGCGGTGAACTCTGCATGTTCGCCTGGCAGCGCGTGGGCTCGGTGACCGGCTCCTTCACCAGCCAGGGCTCGGTCGCCGTGCGCGTGCGGCTTTGCGAGCCGGGCGCCACGGAAATCTCGCTGCTGCAATTGATGTACGGCTACAGCATCAACGCCTATTTCCTGTCGCCGACCTGGAACCCCTACGGTTCGCCGCTGCCGCCCGCGCCCGAACTCGGCGTGGCCGGCGCCAGCGTCTACCCGACGGCCAAGCCCGCGCCCGGAATGCCGACCTCCACGATCCGCCTGCCGGCCAACACGGTGCATGGCGACGAGCAGCCGGTGCGGCGCGCGCGGCCGCAACCCGCCGAGCCCACGCCGGACCCCAAGACGATGACGCCGTCCCCCGGCATGATGACGCCCATGGGACCCGGCGCGCCGGCGCCGGCGATGCAGGCGCCGATCGTGCCGGTGCCGCCCACGACGGGCTCGGTGATGCCGCAGGCGGCGGCACCCGCTCCCGGCACCATGCATGGCAATTATCCGCCGATCATGCCGGCAGCTCCGACGCCGATCGCGCCTGCCGGTGTCGGCGCTCCGGCTGCCGACATGTTCGCCGCACCGCTGCCGCCGACTCCGGCCGCGATGGTCCCCGCTTCGATGGCGCCGGTGGCCACCGCCGCGGCCCCGGCTCGGCCGTCCGTATCCAGGACGACAGCACCCAGGACGACAGCGCCGCGGGCAACGGCGCCCAGAACCGCCGCGCCTGCCGCATCTGCCGCACCCTCCCCCGCATTGACGGGCCGCGCGCCGGCCGGGCAGAATTATCCCGTTGTACCTCTTCCCCCCTCCAATGTGGGGGGCCAATAAGAATTTCGATACCAAAACCGATCGTGATTTCAGTTAAACACCGACCGTTAAGCTAATCCGGTCCTATTCACCGTCTCGAATATCGCGTGTTTCCTGTGCCGCTCTGGCCCAGGCTCACTAGGGGCTGAACGGATGAAGAAGGCAGCGCTGGTATTGCTCTGGGCACTCGCTGCCGCCGCAGTGATGCTGATCATCACCCTGCCGATCAACCTGCAGGCCCACCTGATCATCGGCATCCTCGTGGTCGCCACGATGATCATCCTCAAGATGATGAAGCCGGAAGGCAATTTCCGGCTGATCGCGCTGGCCCTCGGCACCGCCATCGTCCTTCGCTACGTCTACTGGCGCACGACCAGCACGCTGCCGCCGCTGAACGAGCCGGCGAACTTCATTCCGGGCTTCATGCTCTATTGCGGCGAGATGTACAGCGTCTTCATGCTGTTCGTCAGCCTCTTCGTCGTGTCCAGCCCGCTGCCGAAGCGCGTCGCGCCGCCGATCGACCCCGAGAACATTCCCTTCGTCGATATCTTCGTGCCCACCTACAACGAGGATGCCGAGCTCCTGACGATGACGCTGGCGGCGGCCAAGGCGATGGATTACCCGACCGACAAGTTCAAGGTCTGGCTCCTCGACGACGGCGGCTCGGACCAGAAGTGCAACTCACCGGACGTGGCGACGGCGGTGGCCGCGCAGGAACGCCGGGCCGAGTTGACGGCGCTGGCCGAGGAACTGGGCGTCACCTACCTGACGCGCGCCCGCAACGAACACGCCAAGGCCGGCAATCTCAATAACGGCCTGAACCATTCGCACGGCTCCATCGTGGTGGTGTTCGACGCCGACCATTCGCCCGCCCGCAGCTTCCTGCAGGAGACGATCGGCTATTTCGCCCAGGATCCCAAGCTCTTCCTGGTGCAGACGCCGCACTTCTTCATCAATCCCGACCCGCTGGAGCGCAACCTTCAGACTTTCGAGTTCATGCCGTCGGAGAACGAGATGTTCTACGGCCTGATCCAGCGCGGGCTCGACAAGTGGGACGCTTCGTTCTTCTGCGGCTCCGCGGCATTGCTGCGGCGCGAGGCGCTGGAGCAGACCAACGGCTTCAGCGGCATCAGCATCACCGAGGATTGCGAGACCGCGCTCGAGCTGCATTCCAGCGGCTGGCACTCGCTTTACGTCGACAAGCCGCTGATCGCCGGCCTGCAGCCCGACACCTTCGCGTCGTTCATCGGCCAGCGCACCCGCTGGGCACAGGGCATGATGCAGATCCTGCGCTTCCGCTTCCCCCCGGGAAAGCGCGGCCTGAACCTCTGGCAGCGGCTCTGCTACATGTCGAGCACGCTGTTCTGGCTGTTCCCGCTGCCGCGCCTGATGTTCCTCATCGCGCCGCTTTTCTACCTCTTCTTCTCGCTGGAAATCTTCACGGCCTCCGGCGCCGAGTTCATGGCCTATACCTTCTCGTATATGATCGTGAACCTCTTGATGCAGAACTACCTCTACGGCCGGTTCCGCTGGCCCTGGGTGTCGGAGCTCTACGAGTTCATCCAGTCGGTCTATCTCTTCCCGGCCCTCCTCTCGGTGGTCGCGAACCCGCGCAAGCCGACCTTCAACGTGACGGCCAAGGGCGAGTCGCTGGCCGAGGATCGCATCTCGGAGATCGGCAAGCCGTTCTATATCATCTTCGCGGTGCTGCTGGTCGGCGTCGCCGCGACCGTGTGGCGGATCATCGAGCAGCCCTACAAGGCCGATGTCACCATCGTCGTCGGCGCCTGGAACATCCTGAACCTGATCATGGCGGGCTGCTCGCTGGGCGTGGTTTCCGAGCGCAGCACGCGCCGCCTGTCCCACCGCGTGGACGTGCAGCGCCGGTGCAGCTTCCATTTCGGCGAGCAGACCATCCCGGCCATGGTGGAGAACGTATCCATCGGCGGCGCGCGCGTCCGGGCCGTCGGCCATCTGCAGAACGTCGTCAAGGGCGCCGCGGCGTCCATCACCTTCGAGCCCCTTTCTTCGCTGGAGGTGAAGACGCTGCCCATGGTGATCCGCAATACCTTCAACGAGGAAGGCGGGCTGATCCTGGGTTGCCAGTTCATGCCGACGACGCCGCAGCACCGCCAGCTGATCGCCGACCTGGTCTTCGCGAATGCCGACCAGTGGACCAAGATCCAGGAGGCGCGGCGCACCAATGTGGGCGTCCTGCGCGGCACCTGGTGGTTCCTGACCACATCGATCTACCAGACCGGGCGCGGGCTCTCCTACCTGTTCCGCCGCCCCAAGCCGGCGCAAAGCCCGGCTCTTTCGGCGGCGACTGCCGGCAAATGATGCGCTCGACTTTCCCTGCAGGACGCGGACCCAGGGTCGCCGCGCTTCTGCTTGCCCTCACCGGCACGCTCGCGGCTCCGATCGGCGGCACGGCGACGGCACAGACGGCGACGCCCTTCGACATGACGCCGGAGGAGCAGTCCGCGCCGGCCCCGATCGCGCCATCGACGACTGCCCCTCCGGCGGCGGCCCCCTCCGCGACACCGCCTTTCCAGGCGTCGCCCTCCGCGACACCGGCCACGCCGCCCTTCCAGCCGTCGCCTTCCTCAACGCCGGCCACGCCGCCCTTCTCAGCGGCCCCATCCTCTTCTCCGGCTCCCTCTCAGGCCCCGGCGCAAGCCCAGTCCGGCGGACAGATGGCGGCGCCCTCCGCACCGTTCCAGCTCGCGCCGAACAGCACCGCCGCGCAGCCGTTCAATCTTGCGCCGCAGGCGCAGCCGACGCCCGCCGCGCCGCAGCCCTCATTCCCGACGGCGACCGGCACGCCCCCTGCCCCGTCGGCGATCCCGATGCAATCGGCGGTCCCGCCACGTCCGAACGCGCCGGCTGGAAACGCGGTGCCGGCCCGGACCGGCGCCCCCGGTTCGGCCACTGCGATCAACCGTTTCATCCTGCCCGATCCCAAGCTGCGGCTGAACGGCGAGACCGCTTCCCGAGCCTGGTCTGTGTTCCTGACCGGCGACGAGGCGGCACAGGGCGCCGACCTGAATATCGGCTACCAGAATGCCATCTTCGACATGCCGGAGGCCTCCCGCCTCCAGGTCCTGATCAACGACGTGCAGGTGCTCGACACGCCGCTGGCGTCCGGCAACGGGATTTCCAAGCTGACCGCGCATGTCGGCAGCAACGTGCTGCGCTCCGGCCCGAACACGGTCCGCCTTCAGGCGACGCAGCGCCACCGGACCGACTGCACCGTCCCCTCCACCTACGATCTGTGGACCGACATCGACCCCAAGAGCACGGGACTGGTCCTGAACGGCGGCCGCACCCAGACGCTGCGGACGCTGGACGACCTCCCAGCCGTGGGCATGGATGCCGACGGCATCACCACGGTGCGCATCATCGCGCCGAGCGGCGAGCAGCCCGTGGTCGGTGACCGCCTGCTTCGCACCGTGCAGGCCATATCGCTGCGGGCCCGCTTTCCGCATCCCGTGGTGGTCGTGACCGGCACTCTCCCGGCGCCCGGCGGACCCGGCACGCTGAACGTCGTCGTCGGCACCGGGACGGAGATCGGCAACCTGCTGTCCTCGCCTCCGGCCGAAGCCAGCGCCCACTCCTTTATCGGCTATGTCGACGAGCCGCGCCTCGGCGGACAAGCGCTGGTGATATCGGGGCCGAACTGGTCCGACATCGACGCGGGCATCGAACAGCTCGCGGCCGGCGTTTCGCGCCCCATCGGCGCGCCGCGCAACGCCTTGGACACGGCTCCCTATCAGGCGCCGGATGCGCCGTTCATCGCCCAGAAGGGCAGCGTCAGCCTGGCGGACGTGGAAGTGCCGACGCAGGAATTCTCCGGTCGCCGCTTCCGGACGGAGTTCGCGGTGGGCGTTCCCTCCGATTTCTACGCGCAGGCCTACGGCATCACGCTTGTCCACCTGGACGCGGCCTATACGGCCGCGGTGCTGCCGGGCAGCCATGTCGACATCTACGTGAACGGGCAGATCGCCTCCACCGTACCGATCACCTCCAGTGGCGGGGGCATTTTCCGGCACTTCCCCGTCAAGGTGCCGCTGCGCAACTTCAAGCCCGGCCTGAACCAGATCGCGATCGAGGCGATCCTGCGCACGCAATCCGACGAGGAATGCGCGCCGGGCGCGACGTTGCCCGGCGACAGCCGCTTCGTGCTGTTCAACACGACCTCGCTCGACATGCCGAACTTCGCGCGCATCGGCCGTACGCCGGACCTCTCCGGCCTTTCCGGCACCGCCTTTCCCTACAATCTCACCGCGTCCTCCATCGCGCTGGTGCTCGGTCGGCACGATCTTCCGAGCTACTCGGCGGCGGCGACCCTGCTTGCGCGCATGGCGCATGACGCCGGCCGCGTGCTCTCGGTCGACAGCTCCGTGGGTGCCAATGCGGTCGGCAACCGCCCCGCCATCTTCCTCGGCTCGGCCGGCCAGCTGCCGCAGGGCATCCTGCCCGTCGCCGGCGTTGCGGAAAGCGCCCGCGCGTCGTGGCCGGCTGCGCCCGCCTCGGTGCCGAATTCGCCGGAAGCCCGACCCTACGATTCCGTCCTGCAGGATTTCCGCAATCGCCAGGAGCAGGGCAACGGGCAGACCGCCGCCAACCAAGGCGCCCTTTCCGGCACCAGCAACGCCGATATCCTGGCGCGCTGGCAAGGCCAGGTGAATGGCGGGGCGATCATCGGCAGCATCACGCGCTTCGAGAACTGGTTCAAGCAGACCTTCGACATCTCGGCCTCGTCGCTGCGGCTCGGCGCTCCGCCGATCGTGCCGTTCCAGCCCTCGCCGCAGACGACGCTCGTCATCGCGCAGGGTCTCAATCCCGACCGGACCGTGCCGTGGACACTGATCACGGCCGGCACGCAGGAACAGCTCGTCGGCGGCCTCGCCGAGATCACCGCGCCGGATCTCTGGTCGCAGGTCGGCGGCCGCCTCACCGCCTACCGCACCTCCACCCGGCGCGTGGACGTGCTGCCCGTCGCCTCGTACATCTTCCTGCCGACGCAGCCCCTCGGCTTCAGCAATCTCCGCCTGATCGCCGCAAACTGGCTTTCCATGAACATCGTGGCCTATGCTCTCGTGCTCGCCGGATTCTGCGTGGTGTTGGGAATCTCGACGGCGGCGCTGCTGAAACTGATGGGCAGGCGCACTTAATCAGGACACCGACATGCGATTTCGCCTCAGCTTTCTTCTCGCGACATTGGTGATGGCTGTGGTCTCTCCCCTTGCTTCGGCAGCGTCGATTTCGCCGGCCGGCACGGTGAGCCCGGCCGACTGGCAGTCCTACCAGTCCCATTTCGTGGACCAGAGCGGCCGCATCGTCGACGATGCGAATGGCGGCATCAGCCACAGCGAAGGCCAGGGCTATGGCTTGCTGCTGGCGTTCTCCGCCGGTGACCGGGTCGCCTTTGAGCGGATCTGGACGTTCACCCTCACCGAACTGATGATCCGGGACGACGGCCTCGCCGCCTGGCGCTGGGAGCCTTCGAAGACGCCGCACGTGACCGACGTGAACGACGCCAGCGACGGCGACATCCTGATCGCCTACTCGCTGGCGCTCGCCGGAAGGGCCTGGGGCGATCAGCGCTACCTTCAGGCGGCGCAGACGCTGGCGAAGGCGATCGGCAAGAACGTCGTGCGCAAGATCGGCGGCCGCACGATCCTTCTGCCCGGCGTGGAAGGGTTTACGCCCCAGGAGCGGGCCGACGGCCCCGTCGTTAACCTTTCTTACTGGGTGTTCGAGGCGCTGCCGGTCCTCGCGGAGCTCGATCCGGACACGGATTGGGCCGCGCTTTCGGCCTCCGGCCTTGATTTGATTGGGAAATCCCGCTTCGGACCGACCGCGATGCCATCCGAGTGGATATCCCTCAAAGGGGGATCACCCGCCCCCGCCAGTGGCTTCCCCATCCAGTTCGGTTACAATTCGTTAAGGATACCTCTTTACCTCTTGCGGAGCGGATCAGCGGATTCGCAGAGGTTGTCTGCCATTGGACGGAACTGGATGCAGGTAAATTCCGGAACGCCGGCAGTGGTCAATCTCCAGACGGGGAAGACCGCCGCCATGTTGACGGATCCGGGATACCGCATTCTCCCGGCGCTGATGGCGTGCGCCCTGAACGGCACGCGCATCCCCGACGATCTGCGCCAGTTCCAACCCACCAATTATTACCCGTCCACGCTTCAGCTGCTTAGCCTGGGGCTGGTCGGGCAAGCCTATCCACAATGTCTCTGAAGGCGACATTGCTGGCGGCAGCGATGGGGGCTTCGGCTCTGGCGGTGGCGCAGCAGGTGCTGACGCACAGCCCCGAGGCGACCCATCGGCCGGCAGCGCCGATTTTCGGCTATGCGGAAGCGCAGGGCGCGCTGCCCGGCGCCTCCCCCTCCACTCTCCAGGCCGCTGCTTCCACGACGTCCCCTGCGCCGACCGCCCCGGCGACTGCGCCCGCCGCCAACGGCAATCTCGCCTCATCGCCTGCCGGCAACGCCGCCCAGAATGCGGGGGGGCCCAAGGTCGACGAAACCGCCCTGCGCTATTTCGCCCAGCAAGGCGACCAGAAGCGGCTGCGGGCCGAAATCGCGCGCCTGCGCGCGCTTTATCCCAACTGGGTGCCGCCGACGAACTTCAACGAGCCGGCCCAGGTGGGCGACCCCGAGCTGGACCGCATGTGGAAGCTCTACGCCGCCGGCAAATACGGCGACGTGCGCAGCGCCATCGCGGCTCGCAGTGCGGCCGATCCCAACTGGAAGCCGCCGGCGGACCTGATCGCTCGGCTCGACGCGGCGGAAGCCCGCCAGCGCATCGCGAACTCCGCCGATGCCGGTCAATGGGGCTCGGTCATCACGCTGGCCAGCCAGAACCCGGCGCTTCTCACCTGCGCCGACGTCGACACGCTCTGGCGCGTGGCGGAAGCCTTCTCGCGCACCAACCGCAACGACCGGGCGCGCGACGCCTATATCTACATCCTGAAGAGCTGCCCCAATCCGCCCGAGCGACTCGCCACCATGCAGAAGGCTCTCGCGCTGCTGCCCGACGACATGGTCAACGGACTTCTGCAGTACGAACACAAGGACGCCAACGGCCAGGGTGAATTCGAGGCGATCCGCGACGATCTCGCCCGCCGTCGGGTCGGCAAGGCGGCCGAAGATCCCTCCATCACCGTCTCCGCCGACGATGTGAAGCGGGTGGAGCGTCTCGCCCGCGACGGCCAGAGCGCCGACGACGCGCTGCTCGCCGGCTGGTATCTCTATCGCCACAACCAGCCGCAGGATGCGCTGGACTTCTTCAAGCTGGCGCGCGAACGCAACGACAGCCCCAAGGCGGCGGAAGGCTATGTCCGCAGCCTCACCGCGCTGGGTCGTGCGCAGGAAGCCGAGCCGGTCGCCTATGAATGGCACGACCGCTCCGACGATAATCGCAAGGCTTATGCCGACGTGATCACGGCACTGCTGACCGCCGATCCGCCGGTTGCGCTGAACGCCGAGACATTGGCGCACATGGCGCCCTTCGTCGTGCAGCAGAAGGATGCGCAGGGAGCGCAGGCGCTCGGCTGGTACGCCTATAACGGCAACCAGGTGGCAACCGCGGAAGTCTGGTTCACCACGGCTCTGGGATGGAAGCCGGACGATGAGCCCTCCGCCTACGGCCTGGCGCTCTGCGCGCAGCAGCGGCGGGACACGGCCAAGCTCGACGCGATGATCCGGCAATGGGGGGCTACGTCGCCGCGCATCGCCGCGCTCGCGCCGCAGGCTACGCCCGCCCCGCGCGGTCGCCGGGGCGCATCCGCCCCCTCGTCCTCCGCCCCCTCGTCCTCCGCCGCCGCTCCGTCTCTGGAAACGGCCCACGAGGTCGCGGTCGAGCGTCGCCCGGCGCGTCGCGAACCCGTCCAGCAGGCTTCCGCCCAGGCAACGGTCGCTCCCGAACCTCAGCAGACCGGCGCCGCCACGCCTTCCGGCGGCCAGTGCGGCTCCGTCAGCGCGGAATCCGGCAAGCTTTCCGCCCAGGCGGCGCTGACGCAGGGCTGGTGCCTGATGCAGCTCAGCCGACCGATGGAGGCGATCGCGGCCTTCGACGTGGCGATGCGCACCGGCAGCGGCCAGACGGCGCAGGACGCCGCCTACGGCAAGAGCTTGGCTTACCTCCGCAAGGGCCTGACCAGCGAAGCCGCCGTCGCGGCCTCCGCCGTGCCGCTGCAGGGCAACCGCGGGACCGAGCTTTCCGTCGCGATCATCACGCAGCGCGCGCTGTCGGCTTACCAGGACGGACGCTACAACGAGGCGATCATCGCGCTGCAGAACCGCGCCCAGTACGCGCCCGAGCAGAACGATCTCCTGATGGTGCGCGGCTGGTCCTATTATCATCTCGGCCGCTACCGCGACGCCCAGAAGATCTTCATGGCCGTCGCCAAGACCGGCTATTCCACCGAGGCGCTTCGCGGCCTTAACGCCATCGCGCAGACGACAAACCGCACGCGCTGACCGCCGAAGTTTGCCGCGCCGACCTTTGTCGCGCGGCCTTATCCCGCACTGCACCATTCAGGTTGGCTGTCAGCGAGGGAACCTGTAGATCGGTCCGGCGCAGCACCGATCCGTGCCGCGTCAGCGATCCCCAGGGACCCGAATGCTCCAGAAGATTTCACCCGGCGCGGGCGCTCTCGCCCGCTTCATCGATCACACGCTTCTCAAGCCCGACGCGCTTCGCGCCGACATTCTCCGCGTCTGCGACGAAGCCGTCGAGCACGGCTTCTTCTCCGTCTGCGTCAACGGCGTGCATGCCAGGGCAGTCGCGGAACGGCTGCAGGGCTCTGCCGTGAAGACCTGCGTGGTGATCGGCTTTCCGCTGGGCGCCATGAGCACGGTCGCGAAAGTGGCGGAAACGCGGGACGCGATCGCCTCCGGCGCGGACGAGATCGACATGGTGCTCGACATCGGCGGCCTCAAGGACGGCGACCTCGACCGCGTGCGCGCCGATATCGCGGCGGTGAAGCAGGCGTGCGGCGAGCGCGTGCTCAAGGTGATCTTTGAAACCTGCCTCCTGACCGTTGCGGAAAAGGAAACGGCGTGCCGGCTCTCCGTCGAAGCCGGAGCCGATTTCGTGAAGACCTCCACCGGCTTCGGCAAGTCCGGCGCGACCGCGCAGGATATCGCCCTGATGCGGCGGACCGTCGGTGACCGCGCCGGCGTGAAGGCTTCCGGCGGCGTGCGCAACCGCGACGATGCGCTTGGCATGATCGAGGCCGGGGCCACCCGCATCGGCACCAGCAACGGCATCGCCATTGTCGGCGGCGGGACGGCGGCGGCCGGCAGCTACTAGGCCGCGCACCGCCGACGCCGGGGTTCAGGCAGCCGGAACGGTCTCGGCGGCCCGCGCCGTTTCGCCCTGCTCTTCCGGCCTGCGCGCCGCCCAGAGCATGCCGCGCTGGAAGATCGTACGCATTTCCGGCACGTCGAACTCGGACGCCACGTGGCCCAGCGAGGAATAGAAGACGCGGCCCTTGCCGTGCTTCCGTTTCCACACCACCGGCATTACCACCCCGTCGATCCACCAGGCATGCTCGCCGGAAAACCGCGTCGTGGCGAGCACCTCGTTGGAGGGGTCGACATGCATGTAATATTGCTCGGAATGGTAGGGGAAGCTCTGGACGCCCCGCATGATCGGGTCGTAGGGCCGGGTCACGTCCACGCGATAATCGATGATGTTGCCGGGATGCGCGACCCATTGGCCGCCGACCATGAACTGGTAGTCCACCGCCTCGCGGAAGGCGTCGCCCATGCCGCCGTGCCAGCCGGCGAGACCGACGCCGCCTTCCACGGCCTTGGTGAGCATCGCCACCTCCTCCTTTTCGATCTTCGACATCGTGTAGATCGGGACGATTAGGCTCATGTCCTGGATGGCGGGATCCGCGAAGGCCTCCGTCGTGTTCTCCACATAGACCTTGAAGCCCGCCTCCTTCAGCATGCCTTCCACGACGCGGGCGCCCTGCTCGGGCTCGTGCCCGCTCCAGCCGCCCCAGACGATCAACGCTTCCTGCTGCATGCTTTCCTCCCTTGATTTGAGCGGCGGCTCAGCCGAGGCGGCCGTCGACGAGATTGCGGCCCAGTGCTTCCGGCCGCTCGGGGCGGCTTTCGATGGCGATGTGGCGCCCCTCTTCGGAGGAGCGACCGAAGGCTTCCATGACCTCCAGCACATGCAGCGCGAGGTCGCCATTGGCGCGATGCGGGCGATGCCCACGGATCGCGTGCGCCATGTCGGCGAGCCCGATGCTGCGGTAATTGCCGTCGGCATAGGGCATGTGGGTCGCGACATCCGTCCACTCGCCGCCCTTCTTCATCTCCTGGATCTGGCCGCCGAAATAGTTCGGATCCGGCACGATCAGCGTCCCCTCGGTGCCGTAGAGCTCAAGCGGCACATGCTTGTGGCCGGCGACATCGAAGCTCATGCCGATCTGCACGGCCGCGCCGTTGGCGAATTCCATCAGCCCGGTCACATGCGTCGGCACATGAACCGGGATGCGCTCGCCGCGCTTCGGCTCGCTGGCGATCTCCCGCTCGCGGCGCGGCGTGGTGGCAAGGCCGGCGACACGCGACACCGGCCCCAGCAGGTTGACGAGATCGGTGATGTAATAAGGTCCCATGTCGAGCATGGGACCGCCGCCTTCCTCGTAATAGAAGGCGGGATTGGGGTGCCAGCGCTCGTGGCCGGGGCACATGAAGGTCGCAGTGCCGCCGACAGGCTGGCCGATCGCCCCCTCGTCCACCAGCCGACGCGCCGTCTGGTGCGAGCCGCCGAGAAAGGTATCGGGCGCGCAGCCGACGCGGACGCCCTTTTGTTTCGCCCGCTCAACCAGCCGGCGCGCATCGGCAAGCGCGATGCCGAGCGGCTTTTCGGAATAGACGTGCTTGCCCGCCTCGACCGCCCGCAGGCCGACTTCGACATGGGCCTTCGGGACGGTCAGGTTCAGCACGATCTCGATCGCGGGATCGGCCAGAAGCTCGTCGACGCCGGTCGCCTTCAGCCCGAACTCGGCGGCCCTCGCCTCTGCCGCCTGCGGCATCGCGTCGGCGACGGCCCGGATATCGAGCACGGGAAAGCCCTGCGCGGCCTTGAG
The DNA here is from genome assembly GCF_900110915.1 of Faunimonas pinastri. GTDB lineage: Bacteria > Pseudomonadota > Alphaproteobacteria > Rhizobiales > Afifellaceae > Faunimonas > Faunimonas pinastri. The sequence continues at coordinate 21,307 of NZ_FOFG01000016.1, read as the reverse complement.
ATAGGCACCCGAAATGTTGCCGCAGCCGATTATTCCAATCGCGACCCTGTCCATGGGGCGGTTTCCTCCTGATGATTGATGGGGGCCGGACCTCTGGCGGGTCCTGTGGTGCCCCAAGGGGCGCCGTAGAGTTCCCGAAGCGCGGTCGCCGCAGCGCCCCGCGCCCAGGCGCTGTCGTCCATGTCGTCCGTGACGAGCTCCGTCACGTCGGAAAGGTAAGGCGGCACGGCGCGCGCCAGGGCCTGCCGCAGGCTGCCGACGAGATCCTCGCCGAGCGCCAGGCTGCTGCCGACCAGCACCACGCGAGGCGGCGCGAAGAGCGTGACGAGATTGGCGACCGCGAGCCCGATGGCACGGCCCGCCGTCGCCGCCGCCTGCCGGTAGGACGGGCGCTCCGCTTCCAGCACGCCGCCCTTCCCCATCAGATGCGCGAGGCCGCGACCGAGCCGTGCGGCGTCGATCAGTTGCGGGTCCTCGCCGCAGGACGCGAGGATGGCGGGCTCGGCGGCGAAATCGGCCAGCCGCGAGATGGCGGCGCTGCCGGGCGACGAGGTCACGAGGTCGCCGAGATTGAAGCTGATGCCGCGCGCGCCGCGATAGATCTGTCCTTCATGCATGACGCCGAGGCCGATCGACTGCTCCAGCGTGACGACGAGGAAGTTGTCGAGGTCGCGACAGAGGCGGAACCAGTGCTCGGCGACGGTCACCGCATTGGCGTCGCTCTCGATCAGCACGGGAAGGTCGAGGCGGGCCAGCAGCGCATCGCGCAACCCCGTCGGCGACTTGCGCAGCACAGGGCTGTAGCGGATCAGGCCGCTGCCATGCTCCACCACGCCGGGCAGGCTGACGCAGACGCTGTTGATCTCCTTGAGCGACAGCCTCGCATCGGCGACGCAACGCCGGATCGCGTCTTCCACCAGGTCGGCGACGACGCCGGGGGGCTGCCTTTCCACCCGCACGGGCAAGGTGAGGCTCGCCAGCACGTCGCCCAGGAAGTTCGTGACGACCGCGACGATGCGATGCGCGCCGATCTTCACGCCGACCACACGCGCCGCGTCCGGGTTGAGCTCCAGCATCACACGGGGGCGGCCCCGCGCCGTGCTCCTGATATCGCCCACCTGCCGGGGCGCGATCAGGCCCTCCTCGATCAGCAGGCCGGTGATCTGCGAGACGGTGGTCGCGCTGAGCTCCGTCCGCTCCGAGATCTCGACCCGCGCGATCGGCCCATGCCGCCTGATCGTATCCAGCACGTGGAAGCGATTGATCGCCCGCATCAGTTCGGGGTCGGCCGTCTTCATTCAGGAACCTGCTGGCTGCCGGGCAGGATCATTAATCCCGGCCACGTAATAAATTCGCCGGATGCGGCCTCTGTCAAGCGCCGGATGCGGCCACGGATCGCCTGCCGAAATTTCCTCCGAATCCGGTGGATTGCTGCACCGCGATAGCGCACACGCAGCGAAGAAGCCGGATCTGCCCAGCTTGACAGGCCGGAAACTTAGGGACAGCTTAAATCCGCATACAAAAATAAAGCTGCCTCGATGCGGCTGCCCGGGAGGAACGCATGCTGAAGAGCTTGGGGCGCCGACGCGCCGTTCGCACGCTGGCCCATGTCGGCGCGATCGCCGGAATGCTGGCCGGAACGTTGATGGTTTCCACGGCGGCGCTGGCGGATACCACGGTCCACTGGCTGCATCTGGAGCAAAACCCGCCTATCGTCGCCTACTGGCGGCAGGTGGCGGATGAGTACGAGAAGGCTCATCCCGGCGTGAAGATCGACATGCAGTACCTGGAGAACGAGGCCTACAAGGCCAAGCTCACCACGCTGCTGCAGTCCAAGTCCGCGCCCGACATCATCTATTCCTGGGGCGGCGGCGTTCTCGACGAGCAGATCAAGGCCGGCGTGATCAAGGACATCACGGCCGACGTCGACAAGAGCTATTCCGACCAGTTCAACCCGACCTTCTGGACCGCCTTCAATCGCGACGGCAAGCAGTGGGGCATCCCTCACCTCGCCTCGGAAGTCGCGTTCTTCTACAACAAGCCGCTGATGCAGAAGGCCGGCGTCGATCCCACCACCATCAAGACCTGGGACGATTTCCTCGCGGCGGTGAAGAAGATCAAGGCGGCCGGCATCACCCCGATCATCGCCGGCGGGGCCGACAAGTGGCCGCTGCATTTCTACTGGTCCGACCTGGCGCTGCGCATCGGCGGCGAGCAGGCCTTCAAGGACGCCATGGCCGGCAAGGGCGACGGCTTCGCCAGCCAGACCTTCGTCAAGGCAGGCGAGATGATGAAGCAACTGACCGACCTGCAGCCCTTCCAGCCCGGTTATCTCGGCGCCACCGCCCCCGACGCCTACGGCCAGTTTGGCGACGGCAAGGGCGCGATGGAGCTGATGGGCGACTGGCTCTACACCAGCCAGAAGTCTGGCGCGGCCAATGGCAAGGGCATCTCCGATGCCGATCTCGGCATGATGGAGTTCCCGGCCGTCAAGAACGGAGCGGGCAAGCCCACGGATACGCTTGGCGGCGTCAACGGCTGGCTCGTCACGAAGAACGCCCCGCCCGAAACCGTGGATTTCCTGAAGTTCTTCGTCACGCTCGACCATGAGAGATACATGGCCAACCATGGCTTCTTCATCCCGGTGATGAAGGGCGCGTCGGACGAGATGCAGAACCCGATCTACAAGAAGATCGCCGACGACCTCACCCACTCCACCTATCACCAGATCTTCTACGACCAGTTCCTCGGTCCCAATGTCGGCCGCGTGGTCAACGACGTCACGACAGACCTCGCTTCCGGCGCGACCACGCCGAAGGAAGCCGCCCAGGCCGTGCAGGACGCCTGGGCGATGGAGCACTGATCGCGCGAACGATCTCCGATCGTGGCGGACGGCCGCACCGTCCGCCGTTCATCCGGTTCGGCTTGGAGCAGGCGAATGGCCTTCAGCGACGCGGTTCCGAAAACAATCAAGCAGGGGACGCTAGGCGGGCGGTCGCTTTCCGCGCGGCAGGGCAGGATCGGCAGCAACTGGACGGTGCTTGTGCTCTTCCTGCCGCCGGCCTTGCTGCTCTTCACCCTGTTCGTGGTAATCCCGATCCTTCAGGCCGGCTGGTATTCCTTCTTTGACTGGAACGGCTACGGCAGGCCCGACCATTTCGTGGGGATGCGGAACTACCTGCTGCTTCTGAAGCAGCACGCGTTCCGAACGGCGCTCACCAACAACGTCCTCATCATCGTCGTTTCGCTCGTGGTGCAGCTGCCGCTGGCGCTCTGGCTCGCGACGCTGCTGGCCCAGCGCATTCGCGGCGCGGTTGCCTTCCGCATGATCTTCTTCCTGCCCTACGTCCTGGCGGAAATCGCGGCGGGCATGATCTGGCGGTTCGTCTATGACGGCGATTACGGCCTCGTCGCATCGCTGGCGCACGGGCTTGGCTTTCAGTCGGTCTACCTCCTCGCCGACCGCAATCTCGCGATGTACGCGATCATCGTCGTCATCGTCTGGAAGTATTTCGGCTTTCACATGATGCTCTATATCGCCGGGCTGCAATCGATCGACCGCTCCTATTACGAGGCGGCGGAGATCGACGGGGCGACGCGGGGCCAGATGTTCCGGCGCATCACGCTGCCGCTGCTGAAACCCACCATCGTGCTGACGGTGTTCTTCTCCGTCATCGGCTCGATGCAGCTTTTCGACCTGATCATGCCGATGACGCGGGGCGGCCCCTCCGACTCCACGCAGACCATGGTGACCTATCTTTATTCCTACGGGATCACCCGCATGCGGATCGGCTTCGGCAGCGCGGTCGGCGTCACCCTGTTCCTGATCTGCGTGATCTTCGCGTTCGGCTACAAGAAGGCGTTCATGCGCAATGAGTAGCGTTAACACGTCGCGCCGCCCCTTCAACCTCCGCCCGATCTATGTCTATGGCGTGCTGATCCTGATGGCGGGCATCGTCCTGATCCCGCTGGTCGCCACGGCGCTTGGTGGCTTCAAGAGCGTCGGCGAACTCCGCACCGATCCGTTCGGCCTGCCCCGGCACTGGAACTTCGACGCTTACGGCCAGATCCTCGCCAGCGGCCGTTACTGGCAGATGCAGCTGAATTCGCTGATCATCGCCTGCATGACGGTGGTGCTGACGCTGGCGGTGGCCTCCATGGCGGCCTTCGTCTTCGCGCAGGTGAAGTTCTTCGGCTCGGAGTTCCTGCTCAGCTATTTCCTGCTCGGCCTGATGTTTCCGGCGGCGACCGCGATCCTGCCGCTCTTCATCAAGATCCGCGATCTCGGCCTGCTCGACACCTATTGGGGCGTGGCGCTGCCGCAGGTGGCCTTCGGGCTCGGCATGAGCATCCTGCTCTTCCGAAATTTCTTCAAGCAGATCCCCGAGGAACTTCTGGATGCGGCGCTGATGGACGGCTGCAGCTACATCCGATTTTTCTGGTCGATCACGTTGCCGCTGTCCCGGCCGATCCTCGCCACCGTCGGCATCGTTACCTTCGTCACCAGCTGGAACAACTACCTGCTGCCGCTGATCCTGCTCAACAGCGAGAGCAAGTATCCCTGGCCGCTCGGCATCATGCTCTATCAGGGCGAATATACGAGCGCTTGGAACATGATCCTCGCCTTCGTGACGCTGACGATCCTGCCGACGATCATCGTCTTCTTCGCGGCGCAGAAGCATATCGTGGCGGGCCTCACCTCCGGCGCGGTGAAGGGTTGAGTTTCGCGCTTGTTCCTGGAGGCTATTGCAAAGCCCGGCTGACCATCCCAGATGGTTACGAACTGTAACCTGCCCCGAGATACAGACCTCCTTGCGGAGATCATCGAGGGGCATGGCCGGAGGCTTACATGATCCCGTTCTCCATCCTCGACCTTGCCTTTATCGTGCAGGGCGCCAAGCCAGCCGACGCGCTGCATCATGCGCGCGATCTGGCGCAGCATGCGGAGAAATGGGGCTACAACCGGTTCTGGCTGGCCGAGCATCACAACATGCCGGGCATCGCCAGCGCCGCGACGTCGGTGGCGATCGGCTATGTCGCTGAGGGCACTAAGACCATCCGCGTCGGTTCCGGCGGCATCATGCTGCCAAACCACGCTCCAATGACGATCGCGGAGCAGTTCGGCACGCTGGAAGCGCTATATCCCGGTCGTATCGATCTCGGTCTCGGTCGCGCTCCCGGCACGGACCAGCGCACGCTCCGCGCGCTGCGCCGCGACCCCGCGACGGCCGACAATTTCCCCCAGGACGTGCTGGAACTGCAGGCCTTCCTGGGCGAGGTTCAGCCCGGCCAGACACTGCAGGCGGTGCCTGGCGGCGGCTCGAACGTGCCGCTCTGGATCCTCGGCTCCAGCCTCTTCGGCGCGCAACTCGCGGCCATGCTCGGCCTGCCCTATGCGTTTGCCTCGCATTTCGCGCCAGACGCCCTGTATCAGGCGCTGGAGGTCTACCGCGAGCGGTTCGAGGCCTCCGAGCAGCTTTCCAAGCCCCATGCGATGGTCGGCGCCAACGTCACCGTCGCCGAGACGGACGAGGAAGCGCGCTATCTCTTCACCAGCGCCCAGCAGCAGTTCGCCAACCTTTTCCGCGGCGCACGCAGCCAGCTGCAGCCACCGATCGACGATATCGAGAGCTATTGGTCACCGTCGGAAAAGGCGCAGGCCTCGCGCATGCTGACCTGTGCCTTCGTGGGGTCGCCGGAAACGGTGAAGCGCGGCCTGTCCGCCTTTATCCGGGAGACGGCGGCGGACGAAATCATGGTCACCGCGCCGATCTACGACCATGCCAAGCGGCTGCGTTCTTACGAATTGCTGGCGGAAATCCGCGATTCCCTTGCCGCCGAAGCGGGACAGCAGGACCGCGCTACCCGGACCGCCTGACCGGAACCGCCTGATTCCGGGGCCTGATCCGAGTTAAAGCGAAGGGCCGAGCCGTGTCGCCCGGCCCTTTACCAGAAGGGGGCGCGGCCTATCGGCCGAGTTCGCTGTCGTCCTGGCCGTCCATCGTGTGGGCGAGATGGACCGTCCCGCGCTCGGTCGGACGGAGGGCCGCAGCGGCCATGCGCTTCACGCTGCCGTCGCCGCTGATGAAGCTGTCCCGGGTCGTCCTGTCATTATCGGTGCCCTGGGATGTCTGCATTCCCATGATCGGAGCCGGGCGGCTGGTGACCGGCGATGTTTGCGCACCGGCCGTGCCGGCGCCGAGCGAGGCGCTCACGAAAAGCAAGGCGAACGTTGCCGCCACGAGACGGGACTTCATGGTTTCCTCCGATTTGGCCGATCGCCAGACTCGCAGAAAACCCGTGGCGACGTAAGGGGCCCTTTCGAGCGATCGGCCGATCGCGGCCCAAAATGGCGTGAACCGCTCAGCCGCGCCGATACATGCGGGCGAAGGTCGCCACGATCCGCGGCAGGCGCGCTTTCGCGGCAGGGATTTCCGACCTGAACCGGTCGGAGAACAGAAGGCGGAAGTGCAGCCCGCCGAATGCGAGCGCAAGCAGCTGGTCCGCCGCCTCGCGCGGATCGGCGATCTGCCAGCACTCGCGCTCGGCGATGAATTCCAGGAGCCGGATGAGATCCAGCGGGCCGGGCTCCAGAATCGTTCGGGCGAAGGCGTCGCTGCCCTCCGGCTCGATATGCGCGTCGCCGATCAGGGCGCGCAGCAGGGTGACGTTGGAGGGAGAGAACACCACGTTCATGATGTCGGAGAGGTGGGCGGTAAGCCGGCTCTCGCCGTCTGCCCCATGTTCACTGAGGTCGGGCCCCTTGCCCGCCGGATTCTTGCATTCCAGAAGGGCGGAAAGAACGGCGCCCTTGGTGGCGAAAAATCGATAAAGCGTCTTCTTGGCCATCCCGGCCTCGCGCGCGATATCCTCCATGGTGCTCTCGCCATAGCCCTTGGCGGCAAAGACGACCTGCGCCGCGGCGGTGAGCTGACCGACCCGTTCTTCATCGGAAAGCCGTGGACGCCGGCTCCGTGAAGCCGGATCGTCATCCGGATTTGTCATTTCCCCACCATGTCGTATTTTTCTATTGTATCGCACGCGCTTGTGAGCGGCGGCTCTTGAGCTTGCCGGTTGCAAAGATAGCGCAGACCACTATTAAAGGAAACGAGATCGTTTCCTGTTAAACAGCCGCCGAGTTTTCCCTCGTACGAACCTCCGGGTTGCTGCGATAATCGGGACACACGCTCGGGCCCGGAGAGCCACCTACATGATGTCGTTGAAAAGGTCAGCCGTCTGGAGTGCTGCCGCCCTGCTCCTCGCCACGTCGCTCGCGGCCTGCCAGAAGAAGGACCAGCAGGCCGGCGGCCAGCAGCAAGCGCATACGCAGCAGGTCGGCGTCGTCACCATTCATCCGCAGCGCGTGCAGATCACGACCGAACTGCCCGGCCGGGTGTCCCCCAGCCTGATCGCCGAGGTTCGCCCGCAGGTGAACGGCATCATCCAGAAGCGCCTCTTCGAGGAAGGCTCTGAGGTGAAGGAAGGCGACGTTCTGTATCAGATCGACCCGTCCAGCTATCAGGCGGCCTTCGACAGCGCCGAGGCGGCGCAGCAGAAGGCGCAGGCTGTCTTCTCCAGCGCGCAGACCAAGTCGAACCGCTACAAGCAGCTCACGACCAACGCCGTCAGCCAGCAGACGATCGAGGACGCGTCCGCCGCCGCCGAGCAGGCGAATGCCGACGTCGCCGCCGCCAAGGCCAATCTGGAAACGGCGCGCATCAGCCTGAACTACACCAAGATCACCGCCCCGATCTCCGGCCGCATCGGCACCTCATCGCTGACGCAGGGCGCATTGGTGACCGCCAACCAGACCACGGCGCTGGCGACCATCCAGGCGCTCGATCCGATCTATGTGGACGTGACGCAGTCGGCGAGCGAGATCCTGCGCCTGCGCCGCGAATTCGAGAGCGGCCAGCTCCAGCGCCAGAACGATGACGTGAAGGCCCAGCTCCGGCTGGACGACGGCACGCTTTACAATCAGGAAGGTACGCTGCGCTTCACCGACGTCACCGTCGGCGAGAGCACCGGCACCGTTTCGCTTCGCGCGACCTTCGCCAATCCCGACCGCATCCTGCTGCCCGGCATGTTCGTGCGCGGCATCGTGCAGGAAGGCGTGAACGACAAGGGGCTGCTCATTCCGCAGCGTGGCGTTTCCCGAAATCCGCGTGGCCTGGCCACCGCCCTCTTCGTCACCGCCGACAACAAAGTCGAGCAGCGGACCATCCGGGTAAGCCGCACGATCGGCACCAACTGGCTGGTCGACAGCGGCGCCAAGGACGGTGACCGCGTCATCGTGGAAGGCCTGCAGAAGGTCAGGTCGGGCGACACCGTTCAGGCACAGGAAGTGGCAGCCGACAACGCCACCGATTCCACCGATTCCAAGCCCGGGGCTTCGCAGCCTCCCGCAGCCTCGAAGGGCTAAGCCACTCCATGGTCCGTTACTTTCTAGACAGGCCGATCTTCGCCTGGGTGATCGCGATTGTGATCATGCTGGCGGGTGCGCTGTCCATCCTCCGTCTCCCGATCGCGCAATATCCGACGATCGCTCCGCCGACCGTGCGCATCAGCGCGACCTATCCCGGCGCGTCCGCGGCGACCGTTGAAACCTCGGTCACCCAGGTGATCGAGCAGAACATGAAGGGCCTCGACAACCTTCAGTACATGTCGTCAACCAGCGATTCCAGCGGCAGCGTCAGCATCACGCTGACCTTCAGCAGCGCCGCCGACGCGGACATCGCTCAGGTGCAGGTGCAGAACAAGCTGCAGCTGGCGACAAGCCTCCTGCCCCAGTCGGTGCAGCAGCAGGGCGTCACGGTCACGAAGTCCTCCTCCGCCTTCCTGATGGTGGCCGGCTTCGTTTCCGAGGACGGCAGCATGGATGCCACCGACCTCGCCGACTACATCGCCAGCAATATCCAGGATCCGGTGAGCCGCGTGGAGGGCGTGGGCGATCTCCGCGTCTTCGGCGCCCAGTATGCCATGCGCATCTGGCTCGACCCGATGAAGCTGGAGAAATACGGGCTGATGCCGAGCGACATCACGTCGGCGGTGGAAGCGCAGAACACGCAGGTCTCCGCCGGCCAGCTCGGTGGCACGCCCTCCACCAAGGAGCAGATGCTGAACGCCACCATCACGGCGCAGAGCCGTCTGCAGACGGTGGATCAGTTCGGCGGTATTTTCCTGCGCACGGCCAGCAACGGTTCCTCGGTCTATCTGCGCGACGTTGCCCGCATCGAGATCGGCGCGGAGAGTTATGACGCCACGGCCGAGTTCAACGGCAAGCCCGCAACGGGTCTCGCCGTGAACCTCGCCACCGGCGCCAACGCGCTGGATACGGCCGACGCGGTCAAGACCGAGATCCAGACCCTTTCGAAGTCGTTTCCGAAGGGTCTGACGGTCGTCTATCCCTACGACACGACGCCTTTCGTGAAGCTCTCGATCGAGGAAGTGGTGAAGACGCTGGCGGAAGCCATCGTGCTTGTCTTCCTCGTCATGTACCTGTTCCTGCAGAACCTGCGCGCCACCTTGATCCCGACGATCGCGGTGCCCGTGGTGCTGCTCGGCACCTTCGGCATCCTGTCGGCGGCCGGCTTCTCCATCAACACGCTGACGATGTTCGGCATGGTGCTGGCGATCGGCCTGCTCGTCGACGATGCCATCGTGGTCGTAGAAAACGTCGAGCGCGTGATGGGCGAGGAAGGGCTGTCGCCCAAGGAAGCCACCGCGAAATCCATGGAGGAAATCACCGGCGCGCTGATCGGCATCGCCCTCGTGCTTTCCGCCGTGTTCGTGCCGATGGCCTTCTTCGGCGGCTCCGTCGGCGTCATCTACCGACAGTTCTCCCTCACCATCGTTTCCGCGATGGCGCTGTCCGTCATCGTCGCCCTGATCTTCACGCCGGCGCTCTGCGCCACGCTGCTGAAGTCGGGCAGCGAGCACATGACGCATCGGGGCCCCCTCGGCTGGTTCAACCGCGGCTTCGAGGCGACGAACCGCGGCTACCACAGCGGCGTCGGCGGGATCATCCGCAGGCCCTGGCGCTTCGGCCTTCTCTACGTGATCCTGGTCGTGGTGCTGGGTTTCCTGTTCGTCCGTCTGCCCACCTCCTTCCTCCCCGAGGAAGACCAGGGCATCCTGATGACGCAGATCCAGCTGCCGGTCGGCTCCACCCAGCAGCAGACGCTGAAGGTAATCGACCAGGTCCGCGACTACTACCTGAACAAGGAAAAGGATAACGTCGACGCCGTCTTCTCCGTGGCGGGTTTCAGCTTCGGCGGTACAGGCCAGAATGTCGGCCTCGCCTTCGTGAAGCTGAAGGACTGGAGCGTCCGCAAGCAACCCAACCAGAAGGCGCAGGCCATTGCCGCCCGCGCCATGGGTGCCTTCTCGCAGATCAGGACGGCGCAGATCTTCGCTCTCGCCCCGCCCGCCGTGCAGGGCCTCGGCAATTCCAACGGCTTCGACTTCTACCTGCAGGACCAGAACGGTGCAGGGCATGAGAAGCTGATGGAAGTGCGCAATCAGCTCCTCGGGCTGGCGGCGAAGGACCCGATGCTGGCCGGCGTCCGTCCGGGCGGTCAGGACGACACGCCGCAGTTCCAGGTCGATATCGACCAGGCCAAGGCGGGCGCTCTCGGACTGTCGCTCTCCGACGTGAACGCCACCCTGTCCACGGCCTGGGCCGGCAGCTACGTCAACGATTTCACCGATCGCGGCCGGGTGAAGAAGGTCTATGTGCAGGGCGATGCGACGTCGCGCATGAACCCGGAAGACCTTAACAAGTGGTACGTTCGCAACTCCAGCGACAGCATGGTGCCGCTCTCGGCCATCATCAACACCAAGTGGACCTACGGTTCGCCGCGGCTGGAGCGCTATAACGGCATCTCCGCGGTCGAGATCCAGGGCCAGGCGGCACCGGGCGTGAGTTCCGGCGATGCGATGAACGAGATCGAGAAGCTGATGGGCCAGTTGCCCGCCGGCTTCGGCCATGAATGGACGGGCCTGTCCTATCAGGAACGGCTGTCCGGCAGCCAGGCACCTGCCCTCTACGCGATCTCGCTGCTGGTCATCTTCCTCTGCCTCGCGGCGCTCTACGAGAGCTGGTCCATTCCGTTCTCGGTCATGCTCGTCGTGCCGCTGGGCGTCGTGGGCGCACTCGTCGCGGCGACCGTGTTCGGCCTTTCCAACGACGTCTACTTCCAGATCGGTCTGCTCACGACCATCGGCCTTGCCGCGAAGAACGCGATCCTGATCGTGGAATTCGCCAAGGACGAGCAGGAAAAGGGCAAGAGCGTCGTGGATGCGGCGATGGAGGCCGCACGCCTGCGCCTGCGTCCGATCGTGATGACCTCGCTTGCCTTCATCCTCGGCGTGCTGCCGCTTGCGATCAGCACCGGCGCGGGTTCGGGCAGCCAGAACGACATCGGCATCGGCGTCATCGGCGGCATGCTGGCGGCAACGACGCTCGGCATCTTCTACGTGCCGCTGTTCTTCGTGCTGATCCGCGGACGGCTCGCCCGCCGACGCAAGCCGACGGCGCCGCCCTCCCCGCCAGCGCCTCCGGCGGAACCGGGCAACAACCCGGCGCATGCCTGAGGACCGACACATGCTCCGCCCGGACCGGGCGGAGCCACCCGAACCGGCCGGCGCTTCCACGAGGCGCCGGCTTTTCCATGTCGCGGAGACGCCGAGATGCGCCTGACCGGCCAATGCCCGCCGCGCTCGTCCGGCCGCGGCTACAGCGGAGCCGAGATCGCGCTTCACTGGTCCATCGCCGCGCTGCTTCTCGTGCAATGGTTTACGCGAGCCTCCATGCGCCTCCTGTGGCAGGCCTTTTCCGGCCAGGGCGACCCCATCATCCCCTTCGGCGAGCAGTTGAAGGAAGCGCTTCACATGGTAAGCGGCATCACGCTGTTCTTCCTTGCGGCCATGCTGCTCTTCCAGATGCGCGGCCGTTCTCTGGAGGGTGGCCCCACCTCGGGAACGCCTCGCGAAACTCTGGCGCGCTGGACGCAACGCGGATTGGCCTTCACCGTGCTGCTGCTGCCGGTGTTCGGCACCGGGGCGGCCGGTCACTCACCAACGGCCGCAACGCTTCACGTGATCTTGACGCGCGTGCTTCTAGCCCTTCTCGCCCTGCATCTGACGGGCACGCTCTGGCACCTCCTGCGACGAGACGGCCGCTTCCGGGCCATTCTCGTGCCGGCCCACGCCACCGAGGCCGGAGAACCCCCGGCAAAGACATGACAGGCCTGTGCGATATGCGCTTTGCCGCAGGTACGAAGCACCCTATATCGGTTCTGTCCCCTTATTGATCGGCCCTCCCGGACCGACCTCGTTCGTTTCGTCTCCCGCGCCGGCGATCGACGTGGAAGCGGCTGGTGATCATGTCCGAGCAAGTCTTCAGCGCCGTCGCAGCGCCTGCACAAAAGTCTAATTTCCGCACCGTCGCGCTGATCATCGCCAGCGCCATGTTCATGGAACAACTCGACGCCACGGTGCTCGCGACGGCCCTGCCCACCATGGCGCGGGACTTCGGCGTGACAGCCGCCCATATGAGCGTGGCGCTCACCTCCTACCTCCTCAGCCTCGCCGTCTTCATTCCCGCCAGCGGCAAGATCGCCGACCGGTTCGGCGCCAAGAACGTCTTCCGCATCGCGATCGCCATCTTCACGCTGGGTTCGATCCTGTGCGGGCAGGCTCCGAGCCTGGGCTTCCTGGTCTTCGCGCGATTCCTTCAGGGGCTCGGCGGCGCCATGATGATGCCGGTCGGCCGCCTCGTGCTGCTGCGAAGCGTGGCGCGGTCCGACATGATCTCCGCCATGTCCTGGCTGCTCGTTCCGGCCCTTATCGGCCCGATCATTGGTCCGCCGGTCGGCGGCCTGATCGTCAGCTATCTCGACTGGCGCTGGATTTTCTACATCAACGTCCCGATCGGCGTTCTGGGCATCACGCTGGTTTCGATATTCATCGGGGACATCCGCGAGGAAAAGCCGGGCCGCTTCGATTTCCTGGGTCTCGTGCTCTCTGGCGTATCGCTGGGCTCGCTGCTCTTCGGCTTCGAGATGGGAAGCCGTGACGGCGGCGGCCCCGACATCGCGATCCTGATCGGCGTCGGCCTCGTCAGCGGCATCCTCTACGTGCTGCACGCACGGCGACACCCGGAGCCCATCCTCGATCTTTCGCTGATGCGGATTCGCACCTTCAATCTTTCGGTGATCGGCGGCTCGCTCACCCGCATCACGCAGGGTGCGCATCCTTTCCTCCTGCCCCTGATGATGCAGATCGGCTTCGGTCGCTCCGCCGCGGAAAGCGGCCTCATAACCTTTGCCACCGCCATGGGCTCCATGAGCATGAAGGCCATGGCTCCGATCATCCTGAGGCGGATGGGGTTCCGGATATCGCTGGTGGTGAACGGCGTGATCGCCAGCCTCTGCTACGCCGTCTGCGCCGCCTTCCGGCCGGACTGGCCGTCCTCGGTCATTTTCGCGGTGCTGCTGGTCAGCGGCTTCTTCATGTCGTTCCAGTTCACGGCCTACAACACCGTCGCCTATGACGAGATCCCGGCCTCCAGGATAAGCTCGGCGACGAGCTTCTACACGACGTTCCAGCAGCTGATGCTGTCCTTCGGCATCTGCGTCGCGGCGACCGCGCTTCACCTTTCCACGCTTGTCAACGATCATCCCCGCCCGGTGCCATCCGATTTCTCCGCGGCCTTCCTGACCGTGACGGCCATTTCTCTGCTGGCGACCTACTGGAACCTCAAGTTCCCCCGCAATGCGGGTGCCGACATCAGCGGCCACAAGCAGCAGAAGAAGAGCCGGACCGCGACCCGCCGCCAGGCGGAGGCGATCGCCAGCAACGCGGAAGACACGGTCGACTGACGCGGCGGAACATGCTGGCCGGGCGCTCTCGTGCATTTGACCGGGTCGGCGCCAGGGGTATTTCGCAGGAGCGCCACCGCAGCGGCGGGGCGTGCTCCCCCGGCCTTCCGATGCCGCCGCACCGCCGCGACCGTGAGCAGGACGGACGACGCGAGCCTGAACCTCCGGCCTGAAGCCCGTCATCCCGCCCGGCAATCAGACACGGCGCGCCTGAACGACAGACAAAAAAAGAGGCCGCACGGTTTGCACCGGCGGCCCTAAGTCTAGGGAGGAAACGCCCTATAAGGGCGAGCCCCATGTATAGATTTTCCGTTGCAGCGCAGCAAGCTCATGGGCGGATTGCTGCTATGCAAAATTGAGGCGGTAGAGGACAGCTGCGGGACGAAAAGCCGCTCGCAGCTCCGTCATTCGCGTCTGTACAAAGGGGGCGCTACCGATATACCTGCCGGCGTGCCTGGCATCTTCGGCCCGCCCCGTTCCTCCCGACGAAAAGCAAGTTCATGCAAGACGGCATTCCCAATCCGCAGCGCGGTCTCGCCTTCCTCACGATCGGTATCGCCCTGACCATGGCTGTGCTGGACGGGGCGATCGTCAACGTCGCCCTGCCCTCCATAGCCAAGGACCTGCAGATCAACTCGTCGGAGGTGATCTGGGTTCTGAATGCCTACCAGCTCGCGGTCACGGTCTCGCTGCTGCCGCTTTCGTCGCTGGGCGAAATCCTCGGCTACAAGCGGATCTACTGGTCGGGCCTGGCGATCTTCACCCTCGCATCGTTCCTCTGCGCCAATTCCACCTCGCTGACCTTCCTGATCCTCGCGCGCGTGCTGCAGGGCTTCGGCGCGGCCGGCATCATGAGCGTCAACATCGCGCTGGTCCGCTTCATCTTCCCGCAGCGACTGCTCGGGCAAGGCGTGGGCTACACCGCACTGGTGGTTGGCGTCTCGTCGGCGGCCGGGCCCAGCGTCGCCGCGGCGATCCTGTCCGTCGCGCATTGGGAATGGCTCTTCCTGGTCAACGTGCCGCTTGGCATCCTCGCGCTGATCATCGCCGCGAAGACCCTGCCGCGGACGCCCCTTTCCAGTCATCGCTTCGACTGGAAGAGCGCGATCCTCAATGCGCTCACCTTCGGACTGCTGATCATCGGCATCGACGGGCTAAGCCATCATCAGGATCTCACCATACCGCTGGCGGAACTCGGCGCGGCGATCCTGATCGGCATCGTCTTCGTTCGCCGTCAGCTTTCCCTTCCAGCGCCTATGCTGCCGGTGGATCTCCTGCGCCGGCCGATCTTCGCGCTCTCCATGGCGACGTCCTTCTGCTCCTTCTCCGCTCAGATGCTGGCTTTCGTCTCCCTGCCCTTCTTCTTTCAGGACGTCCTGGGAAAGACGGACACGCAGACCGGCCTGCTGATGACGCCGTGGCCGCTGGCCACCGCCATGATGGCGCCGATCGCCGGCCGTCTCGCCGACCGGTTCGAGCCGGGCAAGCTCGGCGGCATCGGCCTCGCCTTCATGGCCGCCGGCCTTGCCGCGACGGCGCTGCTGCCGGCGCATCCCAGCACACTGGACATCGTCTGGCGGCTGGCGCTGACCGGCTTCGGCTTTGGCCTTTTCCAGTCGCCGAACAACAAGGCGATCATTTCCAGCGCGCCGCGCAACCGCAGCGGTGGCGCCAGTGGCCTGCAATCAACGGGACGCCTCGTGGGGCAATCCGTCGGCGCGGCGCTGGTCGCCGGAATCTTCGGGCTCTTTACGCACAACCAGACACAGGTCGCGCTCTGGCTGGGCGTGGCGCTCGCTCTGGGCGGCGCGACGGCCAGCAGTTTCCGCCGCCTGACCCGCGACACAGCGGAAAGCTGATCGCCCAAACGCAAAAGGCCGCCCCGAATGGAGCGGCCTTGTCAAAAACCCGGGGAAGGAGCGCCTCAGTCCTTGGCGCGCTCGACGTAGGAACCATCCGACGTCATGACGACGACGCGCGTGCCGGTCGCGATATGCGGCGGAACGGCGGAACGGACGCCGTTGGAGAGGATCGCCGGCTTGTAGGAGGAGGACGCCGTCTGCCCCTTCATGGTGGGCTCCGTCTCCGTCACTTCCAGGGTGACGCGCTGCGGCAGCTCGATCGCCACGGCGACGCCTTCGAAGACGGAGATATGGCAGGCCATGCCTTCCTGCAGGTACACCGCCTGGTCGCCCAGCACGTCGCCGGTCACCGGAATCTGGTCGAAGCTTTCCGGGTTCATGAAGACATAGGCTTCACCATCCTGATAAAGGTAGGTGTATTCCTGCTCCTCGACATAGGCGCGTTCGACCTGCTCGGTGGTCTTGTAGCGCTGCACGGTCTTCACGCCGTCGGACAGCCGGCGCATTTCGACCTGCGTCGTGGGGGTGCCCTTGCCGGGGAAGAAGCTTTCCGCCGTCAAAACGGTGAAAAGCTGGCCATCCAGCTCAAGGATGTTTCCCTTGCGAATGGAGCTCGCGATAACCTTCACGTCTTGACCTCAATAAGCGATATGTCTGTGAGCCGGCCCGGACCGCCGGCAGTTTGGGCGCACCATAGTGATATCGGGCGGAATGACCAGCCTTCTTGCAGGGCGCGACGCGTAAAGAGATAGAAGACATGGCCTCTGTTTCACCCTGGTGGCATCGCGATATTCATGCCGACCGCCGCCCTTTCCTTCTGGCGCGCAACCGGATCGTCAACGCGCTCCGTGGCTTCTTCATGGACGAGGACTTCATCGAGGTGGAGACCGCGGCCCTGCAGGTTTCGCCCGGCAACGAAACGCATCTTCATGCCTTCCAGGCCGACCTCATCGGCCCCGATGCGTCGCGCACGCCCTTCTATCTCCACACGTCCCCGGAATTCGCCTGCAAGAAGCTTCTGGCGGCAGGCGAGGAGCGGATCTTCACGCTGGCGCATGTTTTCCGCAACCGCGAGCAGAGCGCCCTGCACCATCCGGAATTCAGCATGCTGGAATGGTATCGCGCCGGCGAGCCCTACCATCGGCTGATGGAGGATTGCGCCGCGCTGATGCGGCTGGCGGCGCAAGCGGCGGGCGCCGACGTTTTCCGCTTTCGAGGGCGGGAGGCCGATCCCTTCGCCGAGCCGGAGCGCCTGCCCGTGCCGGAGGCCTTCTCCCGCTTCGCCGGGCTCGACCTGATGGCAACGCTTCCCGCCCACGCCGACGCGGCCCCCGAACCGGGGCGGCTGGCAGAAGCGGCCGCCGCGATCGGCATCCGCACGGCTGCCGACGACACCTGGTCGGACATCTTCAGCCGTATCCTTTCCGACCGGATCGAACCGCATCTCGGTTTCGGCCGGCCGACGATCCTGCTCGACTACCCCGCGAGCGAGGCGGCGCTGGCCCGTCGCAAACGGTGCGATCCGCGCCTGTCGGAACGGTTCGAGCTCTATGCCTGCGGCGTGGAACTGGCGAACGGCTTCGGCGAACTGACCGATGCGGCCGAGCAGCGCAGACGCTTCGAGGCGGACATGGCGGAAAAGCAGAGGATCTACGGCGAGCGCTATCCGCTGGACGAGGATTTTCTCCAGGCGCTCGCCACCATGCCGCCGGCGAGCGGTATCGCGCTCGGGCTAGACCGCCTGGTCATGCTGGCGACCGGGGCCGCGCGCATCGAGCAGGTGATCTGGACACCGCTCGCCACTCCTTCCCACGCGATGCCGGGCCGTTCGACGTGACGGGACGGACCCTTCGCCGCCCGGCCCATCTGGCGAAAGCCGGCCTCGTCGCGCCCGAGCGGCTGCCGGCGCTGGAGGCCGTCGCCGCGCGCTATGCCGTGTCCATCAGCCCGGCCATGGCCGATCTCATCGACGCCGCCGATCCGGGCGATCCCATTGCCCGCCAGTTCGTGCCGGACGCCGCCGAGCTCCACCATCTGCCGGAGGAGCGCGACGACCCCATCGGCGACCATCCGCATAGCCCGGTTCCCGGCCTGGTCCATCGTTATCCCGATCGCGTGCTCCTGAAGCTCGTCCATGTCTGCCCGGTCTATTGCCGCTTCTGCTTCCGTCGCGAGATGGTCGGCCCGAGCCAGCCGACGATGCTCTCCGACGAGACGCTGGATGAAGCTTTGGCCTATGTCGCGGCCCGGCCGGAGATCTGGGAGGTCGTCATCACCGGGGGCGATCCGCTGATCCTGAGCCCGCGCCGGATCGCGGAGCTGGGCGAAAGGCTGGCGACCATCGAGCACGTGAAGGTCGTGCGCTGGCACAGCCGCGTTCCCGTGGTCACTCCCGACCGCGTGGACGCCGCGATGGCCTCAGCACTGCGGATCGCGGGCAAGGCAATCTATGTCGTGGTTCATTCAAATCATCCGCGCGAGCTGACACCTCCCGCCTGCGCCGCCCTCGCCACGCTTGCCGATGCCGGCATCCCGCTGCTCAGCCAGTCCGTGCTGCTTCGCGGGGTCAACGACGACCCGGCGGTGCTCGGCCTCCTGATGCGCCGCTTCGTGGAGAACCGGGTGAAGCCCTATTACCTCCACCATGGCGACCTCGCGCCCGGCACGTCGCACTTCCGCACCACGATCGACGAGGGACAGGCGGTCATGCGCGCGCTCCGGGGTCGCTTCTCCGGGCTCTGCCAGCCGACCTACGTGCTCGATATCCCGGGCGGCCACGGCAAGGTGCCGGTCGGCCCGAACTACGTTTCGACAGAAGATGGCGCGTGCACGGTGGAGGATATCCATGGGGTCGCGCATCCCTACCCGCCGCGTTCGGAAGCTCAGGACGGGGGTAGCGGCAGCCGGTAGGCCGGATTAGAAGTCGCAGGGCAATACCGGGGAGGAACCATGCTCGACAAGAACACCAATGTGCTGATTACCGGCCCCATGCTGCCGCATGTCATGGATCAGCTCGATCATGCCTTCACTGCGCACCGCCCCTGGGAAGCCGCCGACCGGGACGCTTTCATCAGAGATATCGGGCCGAGCATTCGCGGCATCGCGACCGGCGGCGGCCATACTCAGATCGACGGCGCGTTCCTCGATCGCCTGCCCAATCTCGAGATCGTTGCAAATTTCGGCGTCGGCTACGACAATATCGACGCTGCCGAAGCGGCCCGGCGTGGCGTGATGGTCACGCACACGCCTGACGTTCTGAGCGACGAGGTCGCCGATCTCACCATCGGCCTGCTGCTCGCGACGCTCCGCCAGATCCCGCAGGCCGATCGCTATCTTCGCGCGGGCAAATGGACGGAGCGCCCCTTCGCCCTTTCGCCGACGCTGCGCAACCGTAAGATCGGCATCATGGGCCTCGGCCGCATCGGCAAGGCCATCGCAAACCGCCTCGTGCCCTTCGGCGTCGAGATTTCCTATTTCGGCCGCACCCGCAAGGCCGACGTGGATTTCCGCTTCTATAGCGACCTCGTGGCGATGGCGGCTGCCGTGGATGTGCTGGTCGTGGTGACACCTGGTGGCGTGGAGACGACGCATCTTGTGAACGCCGAGGTGCTCGCCGCGCTCGGACCTGAGGGCGTGCTGATCAACGTGGCGCGTGGCAGCGTCGTGGACGAACAGTCGCTGATCCGGGCGCTTGCCGACAAGACCATTCTCGGCGCGGGCCTCGATGTCTACGAGCACGAGCCAGAGGTACCGGCCGAACTGATCGCGATGGAGCATGTGGTCCTGCTGCCGCATATCGGCTCGGCCTCGGCGGAAACGCGCCGCGCCATGGGCCAGCTGGTCGTCGACAATCTGATCACATGGTTCTCCGGCAAGGGACCGCTAACCCCGGTCCGCGAGACGCCCTGGCCCCGGTAAGCTCGCCGGCGCGAGAGTGAGCCGGCCTTCAGAGGCCGGCCACCCCCTGTTCTAGAGCTTGATCTGCAGCTTCACGTCGCCGGGGCGTCCCTCCGCGGCGCGCTCAAAGGCCCCGATGCTGTCGTCGAAGGCGAAGGTCTCGCTGATCAGTGGCTTCAGGTCGACCTTACCCGAAGCGATCATCGCAAGCGCACGATCGAAGACATTGGCGTAGCGGAACACCGTCTCGATCCGCACTTCCTTAGTCGTCGCGGACGACACGTCGAACGGCACCGGCTCCACCGGCAGGCCGACCAGCACCAGGCAGCCGCCCGGCCGCACGAGGTCGAAGATACCTTCATAAGCGCGCGCGCTGCCGCTTGCCTCGAAGATCACGTCGGCGCCCCAATCGTCGCTCGCCTCCGCAACCGCCTCCTTCAGCGGCTTCTCGCGGATGTTCACCGGGATGACGCCGGCATAACGCGCCGCCTGTTGCAGTTTCTCCGTCACGAGATCCGCCACGATCACGCGGCTGCAACCGCCGGCAAGGGCCGCAAGCGCCACCATGATGCCGATCGGACCGGCGCCGATGACGACGCCAAGGTCGCCCGGCGCGATCTTCGCCTTGACCGCCGCCTGCAGGCCGACGGCGAAGGGCTCCACCATCGCGCCTTCCGCGAAGGAGACGTTATCCGGCAGCTTGAAGGTGAAAGCGGCGGGATGGACGACCGACGCGGTCAGGCAACCGTGAACCGGCGGCGTAGCCCAGAAGCTCACGCTCGGATCGACATTGTAGAGCCCGAGCTTGGACGCGCGGGACTCCAGATCAGGAATGCCCGGCTCGACGCAGACGCGGTCGCCGACCTCGAAGTTCGTTACGGCGCTGCCGACCTCCGTCACCGTGCCGGAAGCTTCGTGGCCGAGCACCATGGGCTCGTTCACCACGAAGGGCCCTATGCGGCCATGCGTATAATAATGGACGTCGCTGCCACAGACGCCCACCGTGTCGATCTTGATCCTGAGATCCTTGGATCCGAGTTCCTGCGGCAAGTCGATGTCCCTCAACGACAGCTCGCGAACACGCTCCAGAACAAGTGCCTTCATTTCCGTCCCTTGCTTTTCTTGGCAAAGTCGACACGCCGACTTTCAGCATGATCGTAGCCCATCAGAGGCGGCAATAGCAGTACGGGCGACAGGATTTCGCGAGCTTGAGGCGATGGCTGCACAGGCGTGCGGGCGTGCTCGGGCCGAAGCGATGGATCGACGACGAGGGGCAAAGGAGAACCGGGAGTGGTGGTTCGCCCCTAAGTTCGGCTCGGGCCGGGAAAGCTGGTCCGGCTGGTCTCAGAGCGATGGCTTAGCCTCCGCGGCACCTGAACCTCCGCGACCGCCGATCCCGATGTCCACCATAGACTGTTGCACCGGGTCGCACAGAGCGGTTGCTTTGCCGTGGGGTGCATATGAACCTCCGCCAGCAGGCCCTGGACCTTCGCCTACAGGTCGAGCCGTGCTGCGGCGAGTAAGGTGTTGAGGTTTGTCTCGTGGTGGAGCCCGTCGAACCGCGCTCCGGCCCGGGCCTTACGGTTCTCGCCTGCGCGGCACCCAAGCTTCCGCAGCCCCCGATCCGGAGGCTCATCTCGGCTATTGGACAGGATCGAGGAGTGT
>NZ_FOFG01000014.1 GCF_900110915.1 Faunimonas pinastri | reverse complement strand
TCCTTTTCGCTTGAAACATAAGTCAGTATTGACTTACCATAGAAGCCTCAACTCAAGGCTCCTATGTCCGATCTTCTCTCCGTTGCTCAAACACCAGCCCCGGGCGAGCGCATTGCGCTGTTCTCGCTCGATGCGACCGATCTCGGCGGCCAGATCTACTACTTCTGCCAGGCGGCAGAAGACGCGAAGGGGGTGACGTTCGGCGGGCTCTATTACACGCCCGTGGACGTCGAGTTCACCGACTTCGAGACGAACGCGCAAGGCTCGCTGCCCACGCCGCACATGAAGGTCGCCAACTCCAACGGCGTCTTCCAGAGCATCGTCAACACCTACGGCGACATGCTGGGTTGCACCGTCAAGCGCGTGCGCACCTTCCGCCGTTTTCTCGACGGTCAGGAGGAGGCTGATCCGACGGCCTATTATGGCCCCGACATCTTCCGCGTCGAACGCAAGATCTCCGAGAACCCGGTCTATATCGAGTGGGAGCTGTCAGCTTCCATCGACCAGGAAGGCAAGGAGCTGCCCGGGCGCCAGGTCATCCGCGATACCTGCCTGTGGCGCTATCGCAGCTACAACACCAAGACCCAGTCCTTCGACTACAGCCATGCTCAGTGCCCCTACGCGCAGAGCGTCTACTACGACGCTCTCGACCAGGTCACGACTGACAAGACCAAGGATGCGTGCAGCCGCAAGATCTCCGGCTGCAAGCGCCGCTTCGGCGAGGACGCAGCGCTTCCGTTCGGAGGCTTCCCCGGTGTCGCGCGGGTACGCACGTCATGAGCGAGTTTCTCAGTCCCTCCGTCATCGAGGCGGCGCAGGCGCACGCGCGTGCCGAATATCCGAAGGAGTCGTGCGGTCTGGTCGTGGGCGGGGTCTACCAGCCCTGCTTCAACTACGCGACGGCGCCCGAGCAGGATTTCGAGATTGCAAGCCGGGTCTACAAGGATGCGCTCGACACCGGCGCTCTGCAGGCCGTGCTGCATTCGCATCCCGGCGGCCCCTTCTACCCCTCTGAACGGGACATGCAGTCCCAGATCGATATGGATCTGCCCTGGGGCATCATCGTCACAGACGGCGAACGCACAAGCCCGCCGATCGTCTGGGGCGACAGCCTGCCGATCGCGCCGGTGATCGGCCGCGAGTTCACGCATGGCATCCACGATTGCTACTCGCTCGTCCGCGACACCTTCCGTCTGGGCAAGGAGAGGCTCTCTGAGCAGGGTATCGAGGATTGGCCCTTCGATCCCATTGAGCTGCCTGAAGTCGCCCGCAGCGATGGTTGGTGGAGCGGCGATCAGGATCTCTACGCCGATCATTTCGCGAAGTTCGGCTTCACGCCGGTGCCGCTCTCCGAGGTTCGCCCGGGCGACTGCTTCCTGATGGGTATTCGCTCCGAGAAGCTGAACCACGCCGGCATCCTCCTCTCTAACGATCTCCTTCTTCATCATCTGCCGACCCGGCTGTCTCGCCGCGAACCCGTCGGCATCTGGGCTCGGCACGCCGAAATCTGGGTTCGCTACGAGGGTCAGAATGCGTGAGGTCGTCCTCTACGGCCGCCTGAAGAAGAAGTTCGGCGGTCCTTTCAAACTTGAGGTCGCGACCGCCGGCGAGGCGATCCGCGCGCTCAACGTCTGTCTCAAGGGCTTTGCGCAGGAACTGGAGAAGGGCGCCTACGAAGTCGTGCGCGGCGCTCGCAAGAGCGGAATGCACCTCGAGCTCGGGGACGTGAACGAGTTCCGCCTGGGTAAGGCCGATCTGCACATTGTGCCCGTCCTCAAGGGGTCCAAGAGCGGCGGCGTCATGAAGGCGATCCTCGGCGTGGCCCTTGTGGGCGCGGCGATCTTCTTTGCGCCTGCTGCCGGCGGCCTCTCCGCGGCGATCGGCTCCACCGGCCTGACCTACGGCAACATGGCGATGGTTGGTGTCGCTCTGTCGCTCGCCGGCGTCTCGTCGATGTTGACCTCCAAGAACAAGTCCAAGAAGAGCGACAGCGACACCAGCTTCACGGTGAATGGCCCGGGCAACTCCTACGAACAGGGCAATTCGGTCCCGCTGATCTACGGCGAGGTGATCACCGGCAGCCAGTTGATCTCTGGCGGCCTCGACATCGAGAACATCGGCGCCTGGACAGAAGCCGGCAACAGCTCAGGCAGCACCAGCGGCAACTCCGCCTGGAACGCTTCCTCTTCGGGTTCCTCTTCGGGCTCCTCTGGCACTGGGGTCAGCACGGGAGGCAATGGCGGCTCATCCGGCTCTTCTGGCGCCGGTGGTGATGCCGGTGGCACGGCCGGATCAGGCAATACAGCATGGGGGCCGGGCTCGTGAGTCTCGCTAGTCTTTTTCAGCCGCCTTTCACCCCGGTTCCGTCGCCCATTCTCGGTTCAAAGGGCAGCAGCAAGGGCGCAAGCAGCGGTTCGACGTCGGAAGCCTCCAACACGCTGCGCTCCAAGACGACCGCCAGCATGGTCGAGCTTCTGGGCGAAGGCGAAATCGTGGGTCTCGTGAACGGCGCCAAGTCGATCTTCTTCGATCAGACGCCAGTCGAGAACGAGGATGGCGACCTCAACTTCAAGGGTGTGACCTGGGAACAGCGTACCGGGCTGCCTGACCAGGAGTACGTCAATGGCACGACGCAGGTGGAGACGCCTGTGGACGTGGGCACGCGGGTCTATGAGGCCCAGGGCCCGATCCTGCGCACCATCAACGAGCAGAACGCCGACTCCGTCCGCGTCATTACCCAGATCCCGGCGCTGGTGAAGACTGACGACGACGGCAACATCACCACGACGAGTCTCGAGTATTACATCGACGTCCGCCCCATAAATGGCGATTGGTCCGAAGCCGCACACGTCCTCATCTACCATCAGAAATGCACGTCGCCCTTCTATCAGGCGCATGTGATCAACCTGCCTCGCGGCGGTTGTCCCTGGGACATCCGCGTGCGCCGTATCACGCCCGACGCGGATAAGGACACGCTCCAGAACGAGCTCTATTTCGACAGCTATGTCGTCCTGACAAAGGGTCGGTTCACCTACCCGAACACGGCCTTCGTCTACATCGATGTCGATTCCGAGCAGTTCGGCAGCAACCTTCCTGCGCGCTCCTTCCATGTGAAGGGGCTGAAGATCGCGGTGCCGTCGAACTACGATCCGGATACGCGAGCCTATACCGGCGTCTGGGATGGCACCTTCCGCAAGCGGTACACGAACAACCCCGCCTGGATCTTCTACGATCTCATCACCAACGATCGCTATGGCCTTGGCGAGTTCATCGACGCCGCCAAGATCGACAAGTGGGGTCTTTACCAGATCGCGCAGTATTGCGACGAGCAGGTGCCGTCGGGCTACAACAGCTCCAGCGGCGAGGCGATGTACGAGCCCCGCTTCGTCTACAATGGTGTGATCAACACGCGGGACGAGGCGTACACCGTCCTGCAGAATATCGTCTCCGCGTTCCGCGGCATGGCCTACTGGTCGCTCGGTCAGGTCTTCGCCGTTGCGGACATGCCTTCTGATCCGGTGCAGCTCGTCTCGCCGGCGAACGTCATCAACGGCCAGTTCGAGTATAGCGGCACCGCCATGAAGGCGCGGCACTCGGTTGCCGTTGTCGCCTGGAACGATCCTGAGGACTTCTACAGGCAGACACTCGAGCCCGTCATCAACGACGCGATGCTCCAGCGCTTCGGTTGGCGTGAGACGCAGGTCACTGCCTACGGCTGCACGTCCCGCGGACAGGCTCACCGCTTTGGTAAGTGGATCCTCGATGTCGAGCAGCACGAGACCGAGACGGTCGAATATACGGCCTCCTGGGATCATGCGCGACTGAAGCCCGGCAACATCATTGCGGTCGCCGATCCGCGCAAGGCGCAGGTTCGTGCCGGCGGCCGCATCGTGGGTACGGAGGGAACGGCTCGCAAGACCATTGTCCTGGATAGCGACAGCTTTACCCCGGCCTCCGGTCAGACCTACCAGCTCATGCTCACCCTGCCGAGCGGCGACGTCGAGGCGCGCAACATCACGGGCTTCGACGGCAACAAGGTGACCGTGAACCCGGCTTTCGCTGAGCTCCCGCGGCCGAATGCAATGTACGTGATCAGCGGCACCGATGTGCATCCGCGCGAATACCGTGTGCTGTCGGTCGCCGAAGACGAAAAGCACACGTTCAAGATCACCGCGCTCTTCCACGATCCGACGAAGTACGCGCGTGTGGAGTACGGCCTTAATCTGCCGGACGTCACCTACACACGGCCGAAGACGACGATCAAGCCGCCGACGAACCTGACCATCGTCGAGAACCAGTATTACAACAACGGCACGCCGCGCTCGCGCATCACGCTGTCCTGGACCCCGACGCCGGATTTCGCCTCGGTCAGCTACAATGTTCGCGCCACCACGCCTGGCGGAGCTGTCGATTACGGTTCGACGAAGGATACGTCGATCGACATCGATGACGTGGTCGATGGCGACTACGTCTTCTACGTCTCCGCGACCAGCGTTGCCGGCATCGTTTCCAAGGAGGCGTCGCTCAGCTACACCGCACACGGCTGGGCGGGAACCGACAACCCTTGGGTGACGAACCTGGCGATCAAGAACTCTGCCGGAGCAGGTGTCTTCTCCGGCCGCGACGTGACGTTCACCTGGACCAATAACTTCCCGAAGAACACGGGCGCCAACAACCCCTTCTTCAAGAACAACGTCGTGACGGTGAAGGACACGCTGACAGGCGATATCCTGCGCACCGAGACCATCACGACGGACAACTACACCTACAGCCTGGATTCCAATCTCAAGGACAACGAGGTCTATGCGCGGGGCGCCAGCCGCAAGCTGACGTTCTCCGTCACGATCTGGGACGTGATGGATCGCAGCTCCGAGACGGAGAGCATCGACGCTTACAACCCGCCGCCGAGCGCGATGGTGCCGACGGTCCAGGCTCGTAACGGGGCGGCGTTCATTAGCTGGAGCGCTCCGGCCTCGGAAACGGACTTCGCCGGCACGATGGTCTGGTGGTCGCTTCAGAAGGATATCGACCCGCTCAACACGGCGCCCTATTACGACGGCAGCAACACCGCGATCACGATCCCGACTTCCGACAACGTGCCCTACTGGGTGCGGATCGCCGGCTATGACGTCTTCAGCAAGAACGTCGCCGAGCTGACGGTCTCGGCTCCGCTGCAGGTCATTGTCTTGAACCTTTCGTCGGACGCTTCGCCTCCGACCGCGCCCACGAACCTCAAGGTCGTGGATACAGGTTACGGACTGCTGGACCTTACCTGGACGAACCCTCCCGATCCGGATCTGGAGAACGTCGAGCTCTGGTACAACACGACCAACGACATCGGCACTGCCATGTACTCCGGCGCCTTCTTCGGCGAGGAAGGTATCGTCAGCGGGCTCAAGTCCAAGACCAAATACTACGTCTGGGCCCGTGCAATCGACGTGACGGGCAACTACAGCGACTTCACCGCATCGGTGAATGGCACCACCGATAAGCTCGTTGCTGACGATTATGCCGATGGCTCAATCAAGGGCGTGAAGATCACCGACGAGTCGATCACTGCGCCGAAGCTGGCCGCCGTCTCCGTGACCGGTGACAAGATTAAGTCCGGCGCGATCACTTCCGACAAGATCGCTGCAGGCGCAGTCGTCGCAAACAGTATTTCGGCAAATGCAGTCACGTCCGACAAGATCAAGGCCGACACGATTACGGCAAACCATATCGTCTCCAATACTCTTCAGACCAAGAACATGCAGTACAACTCTGTCACCAGCGTTGCCGGCGTCAACGGCACCGGGCAGCAGACACTGCAGCATACCTTTGATGATAGCGGCCAGGGTGACGCTCTGCTTCAGGTAACGGCCGAGGTCTCCACCTTCAAGAACGGCACGAGCGGTGACAATTCCGCGCAGCTAACTGTGACCGTGAATGGCAACTGGTTCGCCAGTGGCTCCGTCGGCGGAAAAGCAGGAACCGGCTCGATCGAGGGCACGATTACTTACAGCGGCTACATTGTTCTGAATCGAAATATGTACAACCCACACCAGACCGTCACCGTTGTGGCAACTCTTTCTACGAGTGTTAACGACAACGTTCAGAATACAATCTCAATTGTTTTGATGGAGATGAAACGTTGAGCGAAGTAGAGGATTTCTCAGAAGATCAGTCGTCCTCGGAAGCCGTTTCGGATGATTACGCTAGCGCGCCTAGCAGCGAGCCTAATCCATTCGATATCGTTCCCTTCGTCATCTATTCTCTGACGACCGGGATCATTCGTTCCGCTGGTCGCATTCAGCGCGTTCATCTCCCGACACCGCCGGAGGGGTTTGGTCTGGTGAATTTACTGGTCACGCCCTTCGATGCCAGCATCATCGATCTGGCTTCATTGCAAGCCATTCCCTTTCCTCAGCCGACTTTGTCGAAAGCGACAGTCGCGGCTGACGGCGTGGATTATGCCCTTCTTCAGGGAGTTCTCCAGGGCGCTTCTATCGCCATCAACGATGCGGAATATCTGTCCGACGGCACTGATGTTGAGCTTGTGGCTGAAGAACCTTGCACATATGCGATCACGGTCGCCTATCCCGAGCTCAATAAGGTTTTCAGGTTCGAGGTGACTGCGGAATGAAGCTCGCCATGACGTTCGATCTGGCGGCCTATAAGGCCGAGAAGGTCACTGAGGTGAACACTCAGATCGGCAAGATTCGTTCGGTTTATCTGACCGTGATTCCGGGCCAGGAACTGACGTATCTCACCAAGTTGCAGGAAGCGACGACCGCGCTCGCCGATCCAAACGTCGAAGCTCACGCCGACAGCTACCCGCTAATTAGGGCAGAGGCTGAAGCCAAGAGACAGACGATCGCCGCTACGGCTCAGGTGACCAAGAATACGGCCGATCAGTGGACTCTGGTAAACTCCAAGCTGGAGAATCTGCGCTACACGCTCAAGGTCGCCATCGATGCTGCCAAGAAGAGAGCAGAGGTCGACGAGGCGGTACAGGTGGACTGGGCGGCAATTTCCGCCGGGCTCGGCGCGTGAACTATATTGCCGTGTGGTTCCACGGGCTCTATAATAAATCAGTATTTATTTATCTCTGATGCCCGAGTGACCGCGGCGTCCTTCTCTGACCTGGAGTGAGTGATGCCGAGTTCTCTCGAGACCAAAGATCCGACGCTTGCCGTCGTAATCGAGCGCCTGTCTCGCCTGTCCGACGATTTTGCCGAACACCGGCGCGAGACCAAGCAGGAGATGAGCCAGCACCGTAAGGAGTCCATGAAGGAGATCGAGGGGCTCCGCGAGGAGATTCAGTCGATTGGCAGTGGCATCGGTGCCGTCAACACCCTCGTCAACAAGGCGCGCGGCGGCTGGTTCGTGATCATCGCGGTCGGCGGTTTGCTCACCTGGGGTCTCGGGATCCTCGACAAGGTCTTCAAGGCATTTCCGTACACTCATTGATCAGTCAGGATTGATTTACCATGCAGACCGTTGACCAGATGATCGACGACATCATCAAGCGGGAAGGGGGCTACAACGAGGTCCGTGGTGACGCCGGCGGCGCCACCAACCTTGGTGTGTCGCTGCGCTATGCCAAGGGCAAGCCGGAGATGGACCTCGATCACGACGGCGACATCGACAAGCACGACATCATGCTGGTCACGCCGGAGATCGCCCACCGCCTCTACAAGCGCGATTTCTTTCAGGCTCCGGGCATCGACGGTTTTCCCGACGTGCTTCAGCCGCAGCTCTTCGACATCTCGGTGAATGCCGGCGGCGGCCGCTCGATCAAGTGCCTGCAGGAAGCGCTGAACGCCTGCGCCAAGGCCGGGCTCAAGGTCGATGGCTATTCCGGGCCGAAGACTGAAGCGGCCGCGGCGAATGCGGTTGCCCGTCTGGGCGCGAAGACCGTCGTCAACCAGATCGTCGCGGAGCGTATCGAATTCTATCAGAGCATCGTGGCGCACGACGCATCCCAGTCGAAGTTCCTGAAGGGCTGGACCAACCGCGCCAAGAGCTTCCTGCAGTGAGATCCCCGCAGGAGCTGGTCGAGACGCTCTACCTCGACAACTGGCCCAGGCGTCGCCGGCTCCTGTACCTGGCGCTCGCCTGGATCGCCGGCAACGCCGAGTATCTTCTGATCCTCGGTGCCGGCCCGCTCCAGGCGCAGGCGTTCATGACGCTGCTGGGCGCCGGCATCGCACTGCTCTTCGCCTACATCTTCGGCGCGGTTTGGGACGACAATAACAAGCGCGCCAGCCTGCCTCCCTCTCCTCCGAACGGACCTGGCCCATGCTGAGCGCGATCCTTGCGAAACTCCCCCTGAAAGCGTGCGCAATCGCGTTTGCAGCGCTGCTGGCGGTCGGGAGCATCGTCGGAGTCTATCTGTACGTCTCGCACCTGCAGAACGCCCTGGTGACGTCCCAGAGCGCTCTGGCGACGGAGAAGGACCAGCGCGCGATCGCTGAGAAGTCGCTCACCGATCTCAAGGCCGACAACGACGCCCAGGTGAAGAACCTGGAAGACCTCTCCAAGCACAACGAGGCGGCTGAAGCCGAATGGCAGTCCGTCGTCGTCGACACCCAGACCATCGACACGGGAACGGACACCCATGAAACGGCTGATCGCCTCAACGCTCTTTCTGCTCGGCTTAACCGGATGCTCGAAGATGCCAGCGCCGGAAACAACGGTGACGGTCAGGACTGAGCGCCTGAAGATCGTCCATCCGGCGCGCCCCGGCCCGGTGAAGCTCTACGACGAGAAGTGGCAGGGCTGCGAAAGCGGCAAGATGGTCTGCGTGACGCCGGACGACGCCCGGAAGTCCGTCGAGAACAAGATCGCCGTGGGCCGGTGGATGACCAAGATGAACGGTCTCGTCACCTACTACGAGAAGCAGACTGCAGACCCGGAGCCTCTGCCTGCAAAGAAGTAAATACGTAGTACGTATATAATATACTTAGAAGACGCGGCTTTGGGCATCTGCTCGCCAAGTCTTATAAGTCAACACTGACTTACCCTGAAGAGAAACACATGACAGTTATGGAAGAGACCCGCTGGGAGAACTTCGCCCGGATCTACAATGACGTGACGCGCTATCCCACCATCGGCGATGTTGCCGCGGCTCTCGACATCTCCCCGCGCACGGTCCGGAACCATGCTGTCATGGTCCGCCGGCTGCATGAAAGCGGCGAAGCGGTTCCTGCTCTCATCTCCCGCAAGGCAAAGGCCGCCACGGTCGCGCCGATCGGCGAGAAGTTCCGCACGATCGAGACACTCCCGGAGCCTTACGAGGAACCGGTTGAGGATCTCCTGAAGCGCGTAATCGACGGCAACGAACGCTTCGCCACCCACCATCACCAGAAGTCCTGCATCGACCTGAACGTGCAGTTCCCCGGGCCGTATGGCGTCGTGGGGCTTCCGGATCATCACCTCAACAACATCGGCACGCTGGTGCGTCGCGCCTTTGACGACGCCTATGTGATCAACCAGCACCCGCATCTCTTCGCTGTCGGTATCGGCGATTGGCTCGACAACTTCATCGTCGGCTTCCTGGAGCGCGAGCGTCGCAAGGACATCATGAGCCACTCCGACGCCTGGCGCCTGGCTGAGCACTACATCTCCGTCCTGGCTCCGAAGATGATCGCCGCGATCTCCGGCAATCACATGGATTGGACCACGAGCGCCGGCGGCGTCGACGTCCTCAAGAAGATGTTCGACGATTACGGTCTCGGCCCGATCTACGACACGGACCAGGTCCGCGTGCGCATGAACTCTCCGAACGGGGAATCCTTCACTCACATCGCTCGGCACAAGTATCGCGGCAACTCCCGCTTCAACTCCGTTCACGCGATCACCGTGTGGATCCTGGAGAACTGGCAGGGCGAGGATGTCGTCTGGGGCGGGCACATCCACGTCGCCGGACACACCTCGATCGAGAAGCAGTGGATGGGTCGCAGCCGCATCGTTCATGGCATCCAGCTCGGCGCCTACAAGACGATTGATGGCTATGCCAAGCGCGAAGCTTTCCGCGCCAACCAGCCGTTCCTGACGCCGATGACGATCCACGTTCCGGAGACCGGCGAGACCATGTTCTTCGAGGATATGTACCGGGGAATTCAGGTGCTGGACATGCTGCGTAAGCAGATGGGCTACGCCTAATCCGGTTTTCATCGCTCCTGCCGAGTGTTATCATAAGTCAATATTGACTTAACGACACTCAGCGAGGCCGATCGGTGTTTCGACTAAAGATCAAGACCCGCACGAATGCTGATTGGAGCCGGAGCTTCCGGCTCACGAATGCTGACGGCGATGCGACGCTGCTCGATGGTTCCACCATGGAGATGCAGCTTCGCAAGAACGCCTCCGATAAAGAGGTGGCACTCGATCTGACAAGCTCAAACGGGGGCATCACCATCGCCAAGGGCACGAACCAGTTCGTGCTCGCGATCGGCAAGGGGAAGCTGACGGCCGGAAAGTACGTGGGTGACCTCCTGCGCACCGTGAACGGATCCACGAGTGCCGTCGCCGAAGTCATCGTTGATGTTGCCCAGGGAGTTACGCGATGAGCGGCGTTGCTGTTCTTGAGTCCTTTTACGACGTCGAGCTCTCGGGCAACGGCGACACGATCCTGCAGAGTGAGGAACCGGGCTTCCAGATCATCATGGAAGACGGCGGGCCTCGCGGTGAGAAGGGTGACACCGGTAACACCGGCCCGGTTCCCTGGTCTGCAGCGAAGGCGTGGGCGGCGAGCACGAGCTACGTGATCGGCCCGCCCGCAAGCCTGGTTACGTTCGGCGGGTCGCTTTATGTGTGCGCGACTGCGCACAAGTCCGGTACTGCCTTTGACGCTTCCAAATGGACGCTGATGGCGTCTAAGGGGGACAAGGGCGACACGGGCGACATCACGCCTGAATTGCAGGGTCTGGCGGATAGTTCGACCAAAGCCGCTTCTGCCGCGCTTCTTTCCGAACAGCACGCCGCGGCGTCCGAAACAGCCGCGGCGAGTTCAAGCGACGCAGCCGCGAAATCCGCGTCCGCGGCGAATGACAACAAGGTTGCTTCGGCAGCGTCAGCCGACGCGGCTCGTGGCAGCAAAGAAGCTGCTGCCGACTCCGCCGCAGCGGCGGATGAACGTGCCGCTGCCGCAGCGACATCGGCTACCGACGCGCAGAAGAGCGCGGATGCCTCAGCGGAATCTGCAGATGCTGCGCACGGCAGTGAAGAGGCCGTGGCTGCGTCGGCGAAGGCGGCGCACGACAGCGAAGAGGCTGCAGCAGCATCTGCAGATTCCGCTCGCGGCAGCGCGGAGGCTTCGGCGTCGTCGGCGGGTGCGGCCAAGGATAGCGAGAACGCCTCGGCCGCGTCCGCGTCGGCCGCCCATGGCAGCGAAGACGCAGCCGCGAAGTCTGCGGTCGCGGCCAAGAACAGCGAAACTGCTGCTTCCACTTCGGCAACGGCAGCGCAGGGCAGTGCGGATGCTTCCGCGAACTCTGCGGCTAATTCCAAGGGGAGCGAAGACGCTTCAGCCGCCTCCGCTTCGGCTGCAGCCAGCAGCGAGAAGGGAGCCGCGTCTTCGGCCGCAGCGGCAAAGGGCAGTGAGAACGCTTCGGCCGCTTCCGCCGCAGCCGCTCAGACCAGTGAGGAAAATAGCGCGGCCCACGATGCGGCTGCCGAGAACGCGCGGGATGCTGCTAGGGCTTCGGCCGATGCCGCCGGTGTAAGTGCGGGAGCGGCCTCCGACTCCGCTGACGCGGCGCATGGCAGCGAGGAAGCCGCATCGGGATCCGCTGCGGCAGCGCATGACAGCGCCGACGCGGCATCGGGGTCTGCCACAGCCGCCAACGACAGCGCCCAGGCTGCAGCAGGATCGGCTGGCGCTGCCCATGACAGCGAGAAAGCTGCGGCCGCTAGTGCGACTGCGGCCTCCGGCTCTGCGTCTGCCGCTGCGACTTCCGCGGCGGAAGCTAAAGCCAGTGAGGAGAGCGGGGCTGGATATGCAGCCGCGGCCAAGAATTCGCAGGATGCCGCTAACGCTTCGGCCGAAGCCGCCGCACAGTCCGAGCAGAACGCGTCGGGATTTGCCGATCGCGCAGAGGCGGCCGCCAAGGAGGCTGAGACGATCGCCGACGGCGGCGTGCTCACCTTCGCAAATCGCGCCGGGCATGTCGTACCTGAGCAGGGTGATTACGACGAGTTCTATTATCCGCGCGATGATGTGGACCAGGCACTCGCCGGGAAGCTGAACAGCAACGCCTTTTCCGGAACTTCGGCTATCATCGGCGGCACGGGCACCGGCTATATTCGCCCTCGAGAGCTGGCTGCCGTGAAGAACGTCGCCAACGGCTATGCAGGTCTGGATGCCGATGGAAAGGTTCCGGCGGCGCAGCTTCCGGTGGCTCCTGTCACGAAAGTGGCGGGAAGAACCGGCGACATCATCCTGGTGGCCGAGGATATCGGGGATCTGCCCGACGTACTCGCCGCAAAGGCACCGCTTCAGGATCCGGATTTCAGTGGCGTAGCTAAAGGCGACACGCCCGTACCTGGCACCAGCTCCCGTCAGTTCGCCACAACCGAGTTTGTCGCGCTGGCGCTCGCTTCGGCCGTAGCCGGCATCATGGGTGGCATCGCGCCCGAGACGTTGGACACGATTAACGAGCTCGCAGCGAAGGTGCAGGATGAAGATTCCGCACTCGCCGCGCTGATCACCACTGTCGGGCAGAAGCTCGCAAAGGATCAGAACCTCGCTGATCTCACCGATGTTGCGACAGCTCTCACGAACCTGGGCGCGTCCAGCATCGGTAAAGCGTTGTTCGGGGCAGCCAGCCAGGCGGCGGCTCGCAGCGCGATCGGTGCGGCTGCCACAAGCGACATCCCGAGCACATCCGGGTTCATGAAGGGGTCGAACAACCTCAGCGAGCTGACCAGCGCCGCCTCAGCGCTAAGCAATCTCGGCATTTCGTCATTTATAAAAACGCTGCTGGATGACACGACGGCCGCCACAGCGAGGTCGACCTTGGGTGCGGCTGCAGACGCGGATATGCCGTCTGCGTCTCACAGCTCCAACCAGTATTATTTTACGATTGGAAGTCTGACCGCCTACTTCGTACATGTCGGCGGAACGACGGACAGCAACGGCAATGTCACCTTCACATTCCCGCGCACCTTCTCGCAGTGCATCCCCATCGTCGCGATGAACAACAGCTACATCTGGTCGTACAGCATCACCTCGTATAGCACGTCCAAGATGGTGGTGACCTTCTACAACTCCAATTCCTATACGCCCGTTCAGAATAGTTCAGTTGGCGTCAATTATCTTGTCATTGGGTATTGATCATGAAGATCTGGGCGATCAACGATGAAGATGGCGATCCGGCGTTCTACCCGGAGAGCTCGTTTCCGCTCGTCGCGGTGACCACGCCGGTTCTCGACGAGGATGGGAAACCCGTTCTGGATGAAAACGGCGAACCGAAGCAGGACACTTCACTTCACCGCAACCCCAAGATCCCGGCGGAAGCGTTCGAGGTAACCGAAGAGGACTGGGAGAATATCGTTTTTGACGCGAGCAACTACGAATGGGATGGTGGGGAAGCCGTGCCACGAGTTGTTGACCTGGTAGCGAACGCGCGAAACGCTAAGATAGCGCAGGTCATATCAATTCTGGATCAGTATCTTCGCGCAGGGGTGCAGGTTACTGGCGGTCTTCACGTTGCGCTTGACGATAGCAGCCGAGCCGATCTGACCGCCATGGGAACCACCGCGCTCGCCGCGTCGGGCGGCGGACTCCCGTGGCCTGACAGTTACGCCCAGGGGTGGATCTCCACGGAGAACATCCGCATCCCTTTGGAGACTCCGGAATCTGGCCTGCAGCTCGCCGCCTTTGTCGGCAATCAGTATGCGCTGCTTCGGCAGTATGCCCGCAATCTGAAGGACGAACTTGCGGCGGCAGAAACCCAGGAGAAGCTTGCCACGATCGACGTGACGACGGGATGGCCGTGATCGACAAGCGCCAAAAATGTCGATCGCAGGCTGATCGGCATCATCTTTGATAGATCAATACTGACTTATCATCTAAGCTACGGGTCATATTTCGGATCGGAGTATGACCCCAAATGGCCTCCAAGAATCGCGCCGCAAATCGTCAGGACCGGCGCCAGGGTAAGACGCGCAACAACGAGCCGCTGTTGCGCCTCGTCCAGGATGAGGCCCCCACTCGTCACGTTCGCCCGAGCAATCGCGAACTGAAGCCGCTCAACGCTTCCCAGGTCGCCTACGACACCGCGATCCAGACCGGCACCATTACCTTCGGCATCGGGCCTGCAGGAACCGGCAAGACCTGGTGGGCCGCCTCGCGTGCCGCGGAAGCTCTGAAGGCCCGCAAGATCGAGCGCATCATCGTCACTCGCCCGGCAGTCGAGGCCGGCGAGTCTCTTGGCTTTCTGCCCGGCGAACTGGACGAGAAATACGAGCCCTATTTCCGGCCCGTGCGCGACGCCCTGGAGGAAACTCTCGGTTCCGGAGCTCTGGAGTACCATCTGAAGGCCGGCACGATCGAGGCGTGGCCTCTGGCCTTCCTGCGCGGTGCCACGATCAAGAATGCCTGGCTGATTGCCGACGAAATGCAGAACGCATCCATCACCCAGATGAAGCTGCTGCTGACCCGTATTGGCGAGAACTCCAAGTTCATCATCAACGGCGATCCTTCCCAGTGCGATCTTCCGGATCGCAGCAAGTCCGGTCTGGAGGATGCGGTGCTCCGGCTCGGCCATGTCGGCAGCATCAAGACCGTGCGCTTTGGCGTGCAGGACATCGTTCGGCACGGCATCGTCCAGGACATCGTCAACGCCTATTCGGGAAACGCTGCTGACCCTGAGTCTGATCGCTATGTCTCTGACGACACAGACGGTCTGCACAGGGTCTTGAGATTTCATGGATGAGGAATGGGAGCAGCCGGAACTTAGTCGATCCGAACTGGATCTGATGGCGTTCCGGCTGATCAAGCCCGAGTGGATGGAGTTCGAGCGGTCCCTCTATGCATCGAAGTGGTTCGACTACCGCTACATGCATCCGCTCGAAGCCACCTTCGAGTATGTCAGGGAACTGGGGAGGGTCTATCGCGATGTCTTCGCGGAGACCCGTGACCGCGACGCCGCCGAGCACGTTCGCGTGGTCTCCGTGCGGGACTTCTTCGAGGGCGGCAAGGACAAGCGCAACAAGCTCATTGGCTGCTGGCGCGGTCGCTGGGCCGCTGACGCGATCGGAATGCCCTACGGCGTCTACCTGACGCTCGCCTACCGCTACACCCTTCGCTATTGGCGCCAGCGCTACCTGCCGCAGCCGCAGCAGCTCTATTCGGAGCGTGTCCTGGAGCAGGTCGTGGAGGAATGGGAGAAGCGACAGGCGTCGATCCTCTATCTCGGCCAGCACGAGGAATATCAGATCGACCTGTATCGCGAGACGCAGCCGCAGAACGATCACCACGAGTGGCTCTTCCGCCAGGCCGAACTGCGCGACAACCCGGCGCCCTTCTATGCTCGCTTCACTTACGGGGAACGCATCCTTCCGGAGAGCAAGCTCCGGGCTCGCGTCGACTCTGACATGTTCGAGCGGATCCAGTCATACGCCTGACGCAAGCCATTGATGTAGCGTCTATAATCAAAGTTAGCACGACACAGGACAGCAACATGAGAAACGAAACTCGTCGCCCGATCGAGATCGCTCGCAAGGGTGAGCGTCAGCCGTTCAAGCCGAAGCTCTGGTCGCACCAGCAGCAGCTCCGGGAGCTTCGCGGTCGCAAGATCGTCGTTCTCTTCCGCGACGGCACCCAGGTGACAGGCGAGCTCCTCGAAGCCGATCAGTACGCCTTGCTTCTTCGCATTCGGGAAGATAAGTCAGTATTGACTTTGACTCTCTTTAAGCACGACATCCAGGGCTACCGCCCGGCGGAGTAAACGATGGCACTCGCTCTCGTGAAAGATGAGGAGCTCGAGGAGAGCGTAGCCGACGACGAGACCTCTGCGTCCGTCACCGGCTACGACTTCGACGAGGACTTCCAGATCAAGATCGTGGCCCTGGCGCTGCGCGACGCGGGTTTTGCGCAGCGCACCGACGGCCTGATCCGTCCCGAATATTTTGAAAACGAGGCTGATGCGGCGATCACGAAGGTCGCCCTGGACTATTACGACACCTACAAGCGCACGCCGGATCGCAAGTCGATCGGCACGCTCCTGAAATCCGCCGTTCTCGATCGTCGCATTCGCAAGGACCTGGTCGACGACGTCAGGGAGCGCATCAAGACCGTTCTCGCAGCCGACATCAGCGATCGCGAGTTCGTGGCCGACAATGTCGCTCGCTTCGCTCGTCATCGGGCTTATGAGACGGCGATCCTCGAAGCTGCCGAGCTCCTGATCAAGGGCGACTACGACAAGATCGAGAAGATCGTCCAGAAGGCCCAGGATGTCGGGATTTCGGAGGAGGGCGAGGCATACGATTATTGGGCGGAGATTGAGAACCGCACCACTGAGCGCGTCGATCTCGCCGCCGGCCTGATCAAGCCCGATGGCATCTCCACCGGCATCGCCGACCTCGACAAGTACCTCTATCACCAGGGCTGGGGCCGCAAGGAGCTCTCGGTGCTCATGGGCGCCGCGAAAGCGGGCAAGTCCATGTCGCTGGGCGAGTTCGGCAAGAACGCATCGCTGCTCGGCTACAACGTCTATTACGCCAGTCTCGAAGTCAGCCGGAAGATCATCGCCGATCGCGTCGATGCGAACGTCGCCGACACCGCGATCCGCCTGCTCAAGGACTCACCGCATACCGTCAAAGGCAAGATCGACGCTGCGGGTAAGAAGGCCGGCAAGTTCTTCATCGAGGACTTCCCTTCCGGCACTCTCAAGGTTTCAGCGCTGCGCCGGCGGCTGGAGCAGTTCCGTCGCAAGGGCATCAGCTTCGATCTGATCATCGTGGATTACGCGGACATCATGGCCGCGGAGCGCTTCACGGGCGATCTGAAGGACGACATGCGCCAGATCTACATCGATCTCCGCGCAATTGCCTTTACCTACAACGCAGCCGTTCTGACCGCGACCCAGACCAATCGCGAAGGCGCCAAGGCAACGGTCGCGAAGATGACGGACGTGGCCGAGGACTTCAACAAGATCCGGACGGCCGACATCGTCATCTCCATCAACGCGGTGGAGGAGGAGCGCAAGTCCGGCGAGGCCAGGCTCTACTTCGCAGCGCACCGTAACGGCGAATCCAACTTCACCCTCCGCATCAAGCAGGACCGGGAGAAGATGAAGTTCCTCACCAAGGTTCTCGGAAAGGAATGACGATGCTCGACGCTCTCATGGCAACGTTGCTCGCCGCCATCATCGGCGGCAGCGCGATCGGCACTCTGCTCTGGGCCTATCTGCGCCGGCGCCGCGGTGACTATTTCCTCCGCAACCCGGACGACTGGGGCGTTAACTGATGTCGGAGCGGGGCGGCGACGCTCAGGAACTCTCCGACGAACTCGACCTGGAATATTGGTGCGAGCGAGAGGGGCTGGCGTACCGAAAGGGGCGCGGCTCCTCCGGTATGCAGCTCAACATGCGCGAGTGCCCGGAGTGCGGCGATCGTCGTTACCGGGTCTATCTCAACGCGGAGACCGGGCTCGGCAATTGCTTCGTCTGCAACGCCGGCTTCAACAAGCTCAAATTCGTGAACGCGAACCTGGGCCTGAGCTGGGCGGAGACCTTCAATCACGTCCGGGAGGTTCTGAAGGAGCAGGGCTGGAAGCCCAAACGAACGACGACCGCTGCGGTCGAGTTTGGCGAGGTGAAGCTGCCGGTTTCGTTCCCGCTACCCACGGGTGAGGGGCAGAACCTGCTTTATCTGGAGAAACGCGGCATCAGCGGCGATCTGGCGAAATTCTTCCATCTCCGCTTTTGCACGGACGGATGGTGGAACTTCCTGAAGGAGGATGGCTCCCAAGGCGGTCAGAAGTTCGTCAATCGCCTGATCATCCCGGTGTTCGATCTCGACGGCAAGCTGGTGACGTTTCAGGGCCGTGATGTGATCGGAGATCAGAGCGAGAAGTACCTGTTTCCCAAGGGGCTTCCTGGCACCGGGCGCTTCCTCTTCAACGGGCAGAATGCCTTGCGGGCAAAGCGCGTCGTGATGGGTGAGGGCGCCTTTGACGTCATGGCGATCAAGAAAGCCTTCGACGAGAAGATCGACCTTCGCGACGTCGTGCCGATCGGTTCCTTCGGCAAGCACCTATCCTTCGGTTCGGTCGACGGCAAGGATCAGCTCGGCTGCTTCCTGCAGCTCAAGCGTGCGGGTCTGGAAGAGGTCACGATCATGTGGGACGGCGAATGGCGTGCGCTCGTCTCCGCCCTGGACGCGGCCAAGCAGCTTCGCCGCATCGGACTGCGGGTGCGTATCGCGCTGCTGCCCTCGAACTGCGATCCGAACGAGGTCCTGCCCGAGGTGGTCCAGGACGCCTTCTACAAGGCGACAGTCTACAGCGCCACGCTCGACGTGAAGTGGCGTCTTCGCAATCACTACGCGGATCAAAAACAATCAGTCAGTTTTGACTGTTGATCCGTGTTCACGCTGCTATAAGAAAGTCAGCACACACTGACACACAAGAGACGCAAGCGATGTTTCCGGTAATCGTCAGCCGGGTGTCGTTGAGACACCGTCAGGGCACGAAGGACTATCACCTGCTCAGACTGACCGCGGCCGACGGCACCTCGGTGGTCGTGAACCGCTGGGGCAAGGCCGAGGCATGGGGCCAGACCAAGGTTGATCGTTACGCGAACAGCCTGGACGCCGAGCGCAACTACAACAGCAAGCTCCGGCAGAAGGAGAACGGCGGCTACGAGCGGGAGCTCACGAAGCTCAATACGACGGTTGTCGATCTCGATGCGCTCAAGGGGGCGCTCGGCGCTTGGTGGACCGTGATGGGCAAGACCCTGGTCGACATGCTCGGGGGCGGCATCAGCAAGGTCAGTGACGACGCATTCGCAGCAGAGCCCGAGCCCGAAGTCACGGTTGCCGATCGCGTGGCTGCGAACCCTGACTGGGGTCTGTTCTGATGGGTGGTATTGCGGGAATAGCGCCGTCGACACTGGAGCTGAGTGATTTCTGCTCGGTCATTCCGGGCGAGTTCATTCCGACAACAAGCGACGTGATCGCCTTCGGCCTGCGGATGGCCGAACTCGCCGCCGAAACCGAGATCGTGACCGCGCTGAAGGCGCCAGGTCAGCAGATCGCCAACCTGATCCAACGCCGCGTGGAGAAGCTTGAGGCCGCGGCCGCCAGTGCCGCGGAGCTCGATGCGATCGCCGACGCCCTTGAGGTCGTCACCTCTTCAGCCTGGGGAATGTTCTGATGGGAATTCAATACGCTCTCATGCGGCGCAAGTCGCTGTCGCCGGCGAACCTCTTTCACTTCGTCTGTCCGATCTTCAACGTGGAGACCCGGTTCGCCACCTGCGTCTCCTTGCGCGATCTGGTCTGGAAGGGCCGGCGCCCCGAGCAGCGAAAGGGCTGCCAGGCGTGCATGAGCGCCAGCAAATGCCCGATCAACAACATCATCCAGGACTTTGGCCGTCTGCCCGACGATCCGTATCATGCTGACGAGAAGCGCGTCGGCTCTCTGAAGGATCGTCACATCGAGCGGATCATGCCGGTCCTGGTCTCGCCCAAGCTCCTCGACGAATATGCCGTCACACCCAAGGAGCGCGAGCTGATCCTGGCAGCGAACGAAGCCGCCGGCGCCTGGGTGAGCGGCAAGCAGTCCAAGCGCTCGACCCGCAAAACGTCAGTCGAACTGGAGGATGTGCAGCGGGAGACGGCACCCGTTTCTCGTCGCAGTCGCAAGCCTCCGGCCGAGAGCGTCAAGGAACGCGCTCCGGAGCCCGCTGACGCCGTTCTTGCCGCCGAGAGCGGGGATATGTCCGCCGCCATCAACATGGCGATGACGACGTCCGCAGAGCCCGCTGCATCGGCGGCGACGTCGACCCCGAAGCCCAAGGCGCGCATGTCGCTCCTGGAGCGGGCCCGAGCGGCCGCCGGGAGAGCCGCATGAGGCCCGTGCTCGAACTTGAGCTTCGTCCGTTCCCAGGCTCCGAGCTTGGAGATGTCGCCGAGGAGATGCACCGGATCGCCAACCTCACCGGGCTGCATACCGTCGTCAGCTTCAACGGCGTCCGGCTGCGCGCAGTCCCCGGCAAGACGACACCGGAAATGACGGTCAAATCCTACATGGGAGAGAAGGATCACCACGCATGAATTCCTATGACGCCCTCGCGGTCCTCAATCAGATCGCTGACACCAACTCGCGGACGGAAAAGGAGGAGATCCTGGAACGTGTCATCGGTGATCCGATGATGAAGCAGGTTGTGAAGTATGCCTACGATCCCTTTGTCACCTTTGGCCTTACGCCGCCGAAGGTCGAGACCGAGGGTACGCTTCAATTCGATGCCGACAATCGCGTCGTCTGGGGCCTTCTCGACGCGCTGAAGGATCGCGCGATCACCGGCGGCTCGGCTCAGCAGCACGTTCTGGACACGCTTTTGGGCCTGGCGCCCGACGCGGCCGAGCTCCTCTGGCGCATCCTCTCCAAGGACCTGCGCTGCGGCATCACTGCCAAGACCGTGAACAAGGTTCTTCCCGGCACCATTCCCACCTTCGACGTGATGCTCGCGCACAAGTTCGAGGAGAAGCGCATCAAGGCATGGCCCGTTGCGGTCGAGCCCAAGTACGACGGCGTTCGCAATATCGCCCTGGCCCGCGACGGCGCGGCGCAGTTCTTCTCCAGGACTGGTAAGCCGTTTCCCGCGGTCGAGCACCTCGGCCCGCATGTGGTGGCGATGCTCGACAATGCTCGCGCGGCTCTCGGCACGATCGAGGACGAGGAGAAGCGGGCGCTCTACCGCGAGTGGCTCGGCGGTGACGAGGCACGCCTGGCGCTTGATAGCGAGGTGGTCTCCGGCTCCTTCAACAAGACCGTCGGCGACGTGCGCCGCAAGTCCGAATCGGCAACGGATGCGGAACTGATGGTGTTCGAGGCCCTGCCTTACGAGGCGTTCCTCAACAACGATCTGAACGAGATCCCCATCAACTACGCGGCGCGGCGCGCATTCCTCGACTGGGTGGTGAAGCAGGCTCCGAAGGGCGCCCCTATCCGGACGTCAAATCGCTATTTCGCCAATTCGCATTCCGAGATCATGCAGTTTTACGAGAACTTCCAGGCTGCAGGTCTCGAGGGTGCGATGGTGAAGCCGCTCGCCGGCGCCTATCACAAGAAGCGCTCGCACCAGTGGCTCAAGATCAAGGGCGAGGAAACGGAGGACCTTCGGATCGTCGGTGCTTTCGAGGGCTCGGGCAAGTACGAGGGCCAGCTCGGCGGCATCATCGTCGATCGGGAAGGGGTTCAGGTCCGTGTCGGCGGCGGCTTCTCCGATCAGCAGCGCATCGAGTTCTGGGACGCCTATAATCGCGGCGTGGAGAATGAGCTGATCGGGCGCCTGATCGAGGTCGAGTACCATGAAGTGACGCCCGACGGGTCGCTCCGTCATCCGCGGTTCGTTCGCTTCCGCGATGACAAGGACGATAGGCTGAAAGAGGCGGCATAAATCGCGATTTCGTGAATTCGCGGAGTGTTCAGTATTTACTTATCATCTGGCGCTTCGTAGAATAGGCACGACTTCAAAAGTCGTGTTTCCTCTTGTGTGGTGTGAGGAGCGGTCCCGAAAGGCGCCGCTCCTTTTTTTTTTAAGTCTTTCGGCTGTGTTGATCCGGCATTTCAAGGGCAACTACGATCGCGGCTTCAGGTAGAGCCCCCTGTCTCCAAAAAATGGGAGCTAGTATCCTTTCTGGAGGTCGCCATGTTTCGTGTTGTCGTCGCTCTCATAACAATCACTCTAAGCTCCACATCGCTCACCTATGCGACTGAATCACTCAACGAACCGGAGCCCAAGCGGTCAGAACCTCTGATCTTGGTTATCTCTGGTTTCGAGGTGTGTAGTCAGCAGTGCGAGATCGAGTACAGAGCGTGTACCGGCTTTCAAGAGCAGACAATATGCCGGCAGAAATGGAGTAACTGCTACGACGTATGCAAAGCTAACTATCATTGACGTCCTTGTCTCAACATGAGGCTATACTTCCATGGGCGCAACACTTTCACGTTCGGCTTTACTGCGGTTTTGCATAAGCGTCATACTTATCGTCAGCGTCACGAACGCTGTCCACTCACAAGCCTCTCCGAGATCTAAGATAATCGACTGCTGGCACGTTGGAGCGGTCAACACGCAGTTGATGCAAGCTTGTAGCGGGCTCTTTGTCGATACTCCGACTTTCGAGTCTTGCATCAACAACGGTCCCTGTTTCGGCTCTCCCACTGGGTCGGTGGTCCAGCCGATTGTAGGTTCATCAGGTGAGCCGTTCTGCGGTGCAATGGGCCTGTCTCCTTGCCCGATGCCGCGCGCGTGTGGCTTACCGGGCACGATCGCGTGCCCTCCACCGCCCGGATTCCCGTTTCCACCATTCCCGGTCGCACCAGCTTGCGGGACTCCACCTTTTCCTACCTGCCTGTCAGCATTGCCTTGTGGGCTTCCTGGAGCGCTA
This sequence comes from Faunimonas pinastri, assembly GCF_900110915.1. Classification (GTDB taxonomy): domain Bacteria; phylum Pseudomonadota; class Alphaproteobacteria; order Rhizobiales; family Afifellaceae; genus Faunimonas; species Faunimonas pinastri. The sequence continues at coordinate 86,852 of NZ_FOFG01000014.1, read as the reverse complement.
ATCTGCGCACCGCCTCCGCCTTCCGATCCTGGCCCGATTTTCATCAACCCGAATGGCTTCGGCAGCATAACTCCCGCGGGATTATCCGTCTCTGTGCCGACCGAAGGCATGAATGGCGAGGGGCTGATCACCAACTCGGGGACGGCTCAGTCCGAGACGATGCTGGCAGCGCCTCCGATACCCAGCTTGGATGGTCTGCGGGAATGTCAGGAAGGTTCAAATACCGAGGATGAGTTTCAGTCCTGTGTTGTCGAGCGCGCGCTTCCGCGCTCATACCGAACCACGGAAAAGTGCCTTGAGGATAACGACGAGGATCGCGTCAGAGCTCTAGCTTGTTCCACCGGTGGGAAGCGATTCACCGAAATATACGACAAGGTGACCAATCTCAAAAAGTGCGTGGACAAGGCGCATAGCAACACCGACCGGGCAGTTTGCGTGGCTGACCCATTTATGAACGAGGATCAGCGGTACTACCTCGCATGTCTCACCCAAAACAAAGATAGTCTCTCGGCTGCTATGGTCTGCGCGATTGCCCGTAATGCTACTCCGGAGCAACAGATCGCTCTAGGTTGCGCGATCGACACCAAGATGGAGCCCCATGCGTATGTCGTCTGCACAGGCGGTAAGCTTCTTGAGCGCGAGCTTGGAAAGTGTCTCGAACATGGTATTGGCACAGACGACGGGTGCTTTGGTCCAAATAATGACTTTGTCAAACTACTGCACCAACGGGATGACATGATTAAACACGCTCTCGGGGAGAATAGCGTAGCTTATCAGGCTCTGAAGACGATAGAGGATCCTTTCGGGCTTCGAGGGAAAACCGTAGAGGCTCTCAACAATGGTCTTCACGATCTTCAACACGGTCCAGGTCCCGGAAACGATATCTACAAGGTTGAGAAGGCCGTAGGAGATATCTTCAAGCCGGTGACCCACTTTAAGCTCTTCTGATCAGCAGAGCCGACGTTTCCGAAGCGCGATGATCTCCGTCTGCAGGTCGACCCGGCCCTCGGCGACCATGCGCACCATGGCTCGGAAGTAGCCGCCAGGATTTCGGATCCGGTTCGTGCCCGCGGCCTGATCGTCTTCATAGAGCTGGAGCACGAGAGCAACGGCGCCGGCAGCTCGCACGGGTCCGATCGCCTCAACGGCCTCTCGCCAGGCGCTCGGATGTGCGCTCAGCATGGATCGAAGATGCTTTCCAGCGTCGATCAGGTCATTTTCGCTGCGGATCGGCCGCGGATACATCGAAAGGGCAGGGCAGGCATCCAATACGAGGCCGAGTGTGAGGGAAACGGGCCGTTCCGCTGAACCAACTCCCTCATCGACCTTTGTACAAGACTCACTAGGGGAGTCGTTGTTTGTTTCTTTGTGGCGGCAAGAATTGCCGCCATTGGCGGACTCATAATAGCGCTTCTCGGCAAGCCTTCGGATCTCTAACCACTCACCGACAAGCCGTTCGATTGGCCGCATGGAACCACGTCGCGGAGTACGCTCGCGAAGCTCATCCAGCGCTTCGATCAGATCAGCAGTGACGACACCCGGGAAATGCTCCGCGAGCGCGCTGAGCGCTTCCTCCGTCGCCCGGCGACAGATCGTAATCTGGTCGAACAAGCGCCCCTGGGCGTCACGCGCGAGCTTCTGGCGCTCGATCTCGGCAGTGAACTCTCCCCGGCGCGCATAGAGAGGCGTCAGGTCGAAGCCGAAGGCGTCCACGATCTCGCCGGCGCGATCGCGAATAGCGAAGCGCTTCCCATTCGCGGAGTCCTTCGAGGAGACGAGCTGCAGCTCCACAAGCTGGCTGACCGCATACCGCACGGTGCGTTCCGACAAGCCGGTGCGCGCGACCAGGTAATCATTCGACGGCCAGACCAGAAGCTTGCCCTCGAAGTCCTGTTCGCCCCAAGAGCCAACAAGCTCATGGAGGACCAGACGCAGCCCGGGCCGCAGCGAGAGAGCTTTCTCAGCTTCACGAGCGGTTTGCGCCAATTCCTTACGAGAGACGGTGCGCTCTTTCTCGAACGCGAGTTCTCTCCCGGCCAAAACGGCAGGCGTGAGCCGTCGGCCGCCCGATGGGACGGTCTGCATCAATTCCCCGTTTTCAGGCAAAGCGATGCCGTTCACCGCGAAGGTGTCACTTGACTTCTTCGGACTGGAGGGGCAGATTCGCGTTGCTGAAGCGCGGTTGTCTGCCTTACCAGGCGGTGATCAACATCAAGGGCTTACGAGGCGCCAACCTCGTAGGCCCTTTTGCTTTTGCGGTTACGTGTTCAAAGTCTTCTCCTTGAAGAAGGCTTGCGCGGCGGCAGCGATGGCTTCGGATCGATTGCGGAACTGTCCAGACGCGACCAGCTCGTCGATTTCGGCGAGCGTATCCTGGCGCAACCACACATTAGCCTCGCGAAACCCTTCGGCCTTGCGCTGCTCTCTGTGCTGCGCCATGCGGCGCCGGTGGCTGCTCTGATCCACTGCTCGATCCATAAAACGCCTCGTTCACCACGGAAGCATCACAAGTGATGCGCGATTCGGGATGAGGTGGCGAGTCCCGTTATTCACAGGACAGGAGCAGGGTAGGGGATTGACGCCGGCGGGCCGGTGAAATCGTCGATGGCGGAGAAGCTAGCTCTTCTTGACGCCCACGCAGATCACCGTCACCGCATCTTTCAACTTGTTTTGGTCAAGGGTCAGGCCCGTCTGCGCGGGGATCGAGCATGAGAGTTTCGGCTGGCGCTCGATCGCGACCGTGGCCGCGATCGCCAGAAAGAGTATGGAAGCAAGAAGTGCCGCCATGGCGGGTCCTGCCTTTACGACGGCCTCCATTGCTGCAGGAATTGCTTTCACCAGGTCGACTGCAGTCTGCAACGCATCGGCTGCGAAGCCGTGCTGATCGGCTGTAGGCTGTGCCGCGGCGCTCGCGGCGGCACCAGCCGCACTGGTTGTGGCTGCGCCGGCGGCCGCTGCTGCCTTTTGTTGGATCCAGAGGGTCACCGCGCCCATCAAACAGAACGCGACGAAGCTGATCACCGACAACACCTCTGCCACCTGAATGATGCTTCTCATTATCTCTCTCCCGCTCTTCGAGAACGAAGAACGAGTTGAGAGGAGCATGGTCCGGGTGCGTCCCACCATGCTACTTCCGGTGGTGTCGAGATCGCCTATCGGACGGAGTGGCTGATCGCCTTCAGCCTGAGTTCGCGCAGTTCTTCCTCGGTGATCACGCCGCGACCTCTTAACGCCTCAAGATGGCGCAAATGCTCTTCGATATCGGCCCCGTCTAAGCTCGCCGGCGGTTCGGCCGACACCACAGGTTCGATCTGCCGAACGGGCGAAACGGGCTCAATACGAACGGTTCGTGGCTCACGGGCTCGCTGATCGGTATAAATGACGCCTGGCGCACGCTCGACCGCCGTGAACGACCAAACCAGCGCGGCGATCCAACCGAGAACTGACCATCCCAGCAGCAAGTTGAGAACGAGGATGGCGACCCGGTTATGGTGCCCTCGTGAGAAGGCGATGATCGCGGGCAACAGATAGAGCGCAATCAGGATGACGATGAGCAGAAGGCCCGTAGAAACGTCGGGGTTCATTATGCGTCAGCTCGCTTCATGGTGTTGGCTTTCAGACGATCGAACTCCTGCTCGGAGATGACGCCGTTTCGCCGAAGCTGATCCAAACGCTCGATCTCTTCAATCAAGCTGTTGCTGGAGCTGGGTACGGCGGCGTTGTGAGAAGTGAATGTGGGTCTTCTCGGGTTGACAACAGGTACGCTTCTAGGGGCGCCAGCTTGAAGAAGACGAGAATGGACGTGAGGATCGGCAATGGGGTCGAGCGGATCGTCGCCAAATCGATTGGGCCCGTCTGTTCCCCTTCGGGCGAGGTCAGCGAGCAGCACCAGATTGGCGATCGGAACGATGAGACCGAGTGTCCGCCAGCCGCTCTGATCTCTATCATGAAAGCGGCGGATGGAGACGGTGATCGTCGGGATGATGTGGACCAGGATCACCAGGGTGTTTACCGGGGTAAGCTGATCGACATCGGTGTAGCCAAGGAGGTAATCGACCACACCGCTGAGGAAGGAGATTATCAGATAAAAGAGCGTGAAGTACCAAAACTCGGCCCGCGCCGATCGACCACGCCACTCGAAGTAGCGGCGCATCGCCTTCAAATACCAGTTCATTCTTACCCGCCGTCTTGTTTGTCGCTGGAGACACTACTTAGACGCAACGGAGCTACAAGCCTCTCAGGAGCTCGTGGTTGAACATTCCGCCGCTTGTGACTAATCTGCCCAAGCTTTCTGAATCTTGCCGCTGACGGGCCTCCCAGCGCCTTGGGGGTGCTCCAGCTCCATTCGCATAATATGCATTATGGAACCGAACGGCGCGTCCTGACCTATTGATCAGCCGAGCACCCGAACTCACCGTTTCGTTACGCCGGATGATCAATATGTTTTGACTTATCGCCTTCGTCTCGTCTAATTGACGAAATCCGGGAACCGAAATCAACAAGGACGATTAACGGCCCCACAAGAAAACACATCTACTGACTGACTTGCCACTACCTGTCCTGCTATGTAGTCGATCAACAATAAATCAAAAACGGACGACAACATCACAGAGGGCTAGAAACAGTGGAAACGACGATTTGGAGAAGTTAAATGCCGGCACGGCCGTTCGAGCATACTAGGCTTGCAAGCTACCTGAGCAAGCAGATCGACGCGATCCAGGGTATGAAGACCCAGCGTCAGATCGCCGACGAAGTCGGCTATGACAAGCCGAACATGATCTCCATGATCAAGCGCGGCGAAGCTCGAGTTCCGATGGACAAGATTCCGCTGCTGGCGAAGTCTCTGAACGTCGACCCCGCCTTTCTCTTCCGTCTCGCAATGGAACAGCATGGCTGGTCCATCGATGTGATCGGGACCGTCTTCGGCACCATCTGCTCCAAGAACGAGTCCAAGGTTCTCGCCAAGATCCGCGAGCTGACGGATAACCAGGACCCGTCGCTCACGCCGGACCTAGAGCAGAAGCTCGAAACGGTCTTCGGCTCGCCCACGACCTGACCTTTGAACTGCGGAGGCTGTTTCAACAGCCTTCGTAACTGAGCGCCCTTGCGAGGGCGCTTTTCTTGTGCCAGTTGTGTTCAGTAAATACTGACTTATCCATTCGATTCACAGACCGGTAATGTTCTCTTTCGTTCCCGTCTTGTTCTCATCTTGTTCTTGGGACACAGTGTCCGTATAGAACGCCTTAACGCGCAGACTCGGAGTACCCGTACCTATGCCCTGCTCTCGTATCCAGATCATCGACCTCACTCATGAGGAGGCTTACGAAGAAGCAGCGCGCCTCGAAGATCAGACCCGCGAAGACAAGACCGCGTCAACGGTTTTTCGCGGAAATCATCCTGAGTATGGAAACGTGATTATTGTCATTCCACCTCTGGGTGAAAGTCTCCTTATGAAGCCGCTCGCAGTCCTCAACGCTCAGTAGTAACTTTTTGCTTGTGAGTCAGCAGCGACTTACGAGAGGACATCACACCACATGAACAGAGACATTGCGACGCTGCGCGACGCCATCGTCAAGCTCACGCAGATGCTCACGGGCAAGGGGCTGCGCGTCACTCAGCAGGGCGCGCAGGCTTACGTCGAGAGCGATCCGGTGACCTTGAAGCCCGTTCGCGTCAACATTCCCTTTATTCCGGACACCGCGACCGAGGATTTGATTCTCGCGATCCAGGGCTTCATCGACCACGAAGTCGCGCACGTCCTCTTCACCGACTGGTCTGTCGTGAAGAAGGCTGCAAAGCACGGCAAGCAGATGGATCAGCTCCACAACATCGTGGAGGACACCTTCATCGAACGCGCGATCGGCGGCAAGTTCCCCGGCTCCGTCTTCAACGTGAAGCGCCTTCACGACTTTTTCATCGCCAACATCACGAAAACCGCTCTCAAGGACCCGAAGGTCAAGGGCGACCCAATGCGCGAGTTCCAGGTGCTGCTCGTGCCGATCTGCCGAGCCTGGTCCGGGCAGGAGAAGTTCCAGCACTTCCTCAAGAGCGAAGGTCACTGGGATCATTCGCTGGTCAAGGCGTTCGTGGAGAACGTGCCCGAGGAGGTGATCAAGCGCTTCCCCAAGATCAAGAACTCGGCCGAGGCACTGGATATCGCGGAAACGCTCCACGCTGTTCTCTACCCGCCGAAGCCCTCGGGTGCTGAAGACGAAGGGGAAGACGAGGGTGATCCTTCCGAGAGCATGTCGTCCGGCGGCAAGGGCTCGGGCAAGAAGAAGGGTTCGGGCGAGCAGAAGGGCAAGCCGTCCTCCAGCAAGAGCAAGCCGTCCGATGATGACGCCGGCGGTGAGGAAGAGGGTAAGAGCAAGGCCCCTGCCCCCAAGAAGCCGAAACCCGCGGCCGAGGATGACGAAACCAAGGAGAAGAGCGGCGCCGACGACGAAAAGTCAGGCAGGGGTGACAAGTCCGAGGAAGACGAGTCCACGGACGCCGACGAAGGCGACGAGGACGATGGTGCCGGCTCCGACGAGAAGGACGGCGACGGCGCTGACGAAAACGAAGAGGACGAGGAAGGTGATCTGCGCACCGGCGACGGTGAGCAGGAAGACGGCGACGAGAACAGCGGCGGCAAGGGTGACTCCTCGGGTGACGACGAAGACGGCGACGACGGAGAGGTTGGCGCCGAGGGTGATGGCGATGCCGACGAGGGCGGAAAGGCCGAGCGTGGACGCGATACGGAAGCGGAAGCCTCCCCGCGTGGCTCGCCCTTCATGGATAACTCGCCGGATCTCACTGATGCGGACTTTGATGGCGCCCTGGAGAAGCGCATCACCGACGCCACCACCCGCGAAACGCGCAACGCCGAGTACGTCCTGTTCACGAAGGACTTCGATCGGATCGAGCGCCACGAGGTGTCCGCGTCCTTCAAGGACGAGCAGCTCACCAAGCTGGATGACGAAACCCGGCACATGATCGGGGTCATGCAGAAGGACATCGAGCGGATGATGGCGTCGCGCAGTCAGGTCCTCAGAGTGCCGGGCTTCCGCTCCGGTCGTCTTCATTCCGCCAGCCTTCACCGCATCAGCGCCGGCGACGACCGGGTGTTTCGCCGCACCCAGGAGAACAACTCCAAAGACACCGCCGTCTCCCTGCTGATCGACAATTCGGGCTCGATGGGCGGAGCTCCGATGCGTGTCGCGATGTCTGCGGGCTATGCCTTGTCGCAGACATTGGAGCGCGTCGGTATCGCTCACGAGTGCATCGGCTTCACAACGATGTGGGCGACCAAGCCGGCAGGTTGGTCTGCGGAAGTTATTCGGAATGAGGCGCGTCGGATCGGCACGAAATTCGCACGAACCGAGCCGATCCTGATGCCGATCTACAAGGGCTTCGAGGAGCGTCTTACCCCGGCGGTCAAGAGACGCTTTGCGGACGCGGCTATGAACCAGCGCTTCCTCGCCAATAACGTCGACGGCGAAGCTGTAGAGACGGCGTCGCTGCGGCTCATGCCCAGGCGTGAACATCGCAAGGTGCTGTTGGTGCTGAGCGACGGCTACCCCGCGGCTGATGGCGATCGGAAAGCTCTGTACTCACACCTGCACGCCAGTGTGGCGGGCGCAACCAAAGCCGGAATCGAGGTCATCGGTATCGGCATCATGAACGACGCGGTGAAGACCTTCTACCCCAAGCACATGGTGCTTCACGACCTGGAGAGCCTGCCGGGGACCGTCATGGGTGAGCTCAAGCGTATCCTCACGGCATGAGCTGCCACTTTCCGCGCAAGAGCGCGAAAGCAGGCGAAAAACGTCGACGCGGGACTTAAATGGTAAGTCATTACTTACTTGTCTTCCGCGTCGAAATCGATAAAGTCAAAGCATCACAGCACACACACGAGGTGAGAATTCATGACGACGGAAACGATCGACGACGGCAAGATCACCTGCCAGATCGACGGCGCCCGGGTCCATTCCGTGCAGCTTCACATCAAGGCGCAGCATCCGGAATGGACGCTGGAGCGATACAAGCAGGAGTTTCCGCACGCGCCGCTCCTCTCCGACATGGCGAAGGCGCAGATCGAGAAGCGCACCAAGGAACGCGAAGGCGAAAAGATCCCCGTCTCGCAGAAGCTGGAGACCGGTGCTGCGGCTTCGCGAGATCGCTCTATCGCGAAAAAGCCTCTTCACGAAATTTTCGAGCTCGGCAAGGCAGCCGCTGCTCTGAACGCCCGCGGCGAGCCGATCCCGATCTCAATTTTCAGCGGTCTCGATCCGGAGGCCGCGGCGATCGTGCCGGATATCGACAAGTCCTACGTGTTCAACATCGACCTCACGAAGACGGTGATCATCGGCCTGGAGCTCAATCTCCCGACGTATCTCTGGGGAATGCACGGCAGCGGCAAGACCACTGTGTTCGAGCAGGTCTGCGCCCGCACCGGGCGGCCTTTCATGCGTGTCCAACACACCGTCAATACGGAAGAGGCGCACATCGTCGGCCAGTACGTCGTGAAGAATGGCGCGACCGAGTTCCAGCCCGGCCCGCTGACGCTCGCGATGCTCAACGGGCACGTCTACGCCGCTGACGAGTACGACTTCGCCATGCCCTCCGTGCTGTCCGTCTACCAGCCGGTGCTTGAGGGCAAGCCGCTGGTCATCAAGGAAGCTCCGCCGGAGTTCCGCGTTATCCGCCCGCATCCCGACTTCCGCTTTGTCGCGACCGGCAATACCAACGGCGGCGGCGACGAGACGGGCCTCTATCAGGGCGTCCAGATCCAGAACGCCGCAAACTACAGCCGCTTTGCGATCGTGGAGGAAGTCCTCTACATGGAGAAGAAGGTCGAGGTCGCGGTGATCGTCGGCAAGACCGGCATCGACAAGCGCGACGCCGAGAAGATCGTGGACTTCGCGAAGGAGATCCGCGACGCCTTCCGCGCAAACCGTATCGGCTCCACCGTCTCGCCCCGCGAGCTGATCGCGGCGGCCCGCCTGGGTCTCGTGCGCGGCTCTGACTGGCGCGGCGGTCTCCGGCTTGGCTACACGAACCGTCTCTCGCGCACCGACAAGGAAGTCGTGGAGCAGTTCGCGCAGCGGATCTTCGGCTGATGCAGCCGGAGATCACCTATGAGAGCAGTCAGCCGCTGATCCGCGGCTTCGCCCGCAAGGTCCTGCAGCGTGTTCATGCTGCAGGAGCCCGCGGAGTGGAGTTCGAGGACATCGTTCAGGAGCTCTCGATCGCCTGGTGCCTCGCGCGCGATGCTTGGAAGGCGGAGTACAACGTCCCCTTTGGCGCCTTCCTCACGCGCGGCATGAAGAACCACATCAATCGCTTCCTCGCTGACGCGATCGGTGACTCTCACATGACCGCGATCTCCCTCGACAAGAACCTGGGCGAGGATGGCGAAGGAGCCAGTCTGCATTCCGTCTTCCCGGATGCAGCGCCGTTGCCGGAGCAAAGCGCCATCGAGCGAGATAGCCTGGCTCGGGTCCTCAGGCGGCTTTCGCCACGGGCTCGCCAATTCGTCGAGCTCCTGGAAAACCCGCCACCGGAGCTCTTCGCTGAGATCCAGGCGATCAAGGCCAAGTCCGAATATGCCCGTTCGCGCGGCATCAACACCTATGCCCCCAACCAACTCACGGCGGGGCTGATCTTCGACCTCATGGGCGCCAACCGCGTGGAGCGCCAAGCAATCTATCACGAGGTCCGATCCATCACGGGAGTCGTCAGTCAATAATGACTTGTGGCAAGGAAAGGCCGCTGGGCGCGCCGGGCTGCTACGGCTCGGCCCTGACCTTCAAGGCTGAAGCGGCGGAATGCAAAACGTGCGTCTTCGCGGCCAATTGCGGGCCGCTGAGCGCCGCCAACATGGCCTATGTCCGCGCCAAGCTCGGCATCGTGGAGCGCAAGACCAAGACCGCAATGCGCGCGGAACGGCCCAAGAAGCTCGACCCCGCGCCGGCGATCCAACTGACGAGCAACCTGCCGAAGAAGGTAGAGGAGCTGCTCGCTCGCTTCGAGCGCGCCGGCATCAAGGTGACGGAACGTCTGTCGGCCGGCGAGAACCCGTTTGAGAAGACCCCCGTCTTCATGCGGGTCGCCTGTCACCTGCTGCTCCGTCTGCCCTCGGGCTTTGACCGCAACATGCTGCGCCAGGCTCTCCAGTCCAAGCTCGGCTGGAGCTCCGCGACCGCGGCCTCTCACGCAATTCAAGCCTGTCAGGCTCTCGTCGCGCTAGGCGCGGCGGAGGAGATGAACGGGCGCCTGACACTCAAGAGGGGATGATGCATTCCATTCTGGCGGCGCGGACGAATTTCTCGATCGGCGAATCCATTCTGACGGTCGAGAAGCTGGTCGACGGTGCCAAGGCCCTGGGTGCCAAGGCCGTTGCGATCACCGACACCATGTCCGTGACCGGGCTGATCGACTTCACCAACAAGGCCAAGGCGGCGGAAATCAAGCCGATCATCGGTTGCCGCCTGCGCCTGGTCAACGATCCCTCCTGGCGCAAGACCAAGGAGGACAAGAAGGCCCCGCCGGAGTTCTATCTGACCTGGTACGTGCTGTCGGAGAAGGGGCTTCACGCTCTCTTCCGGCTGCTCACCCTCGCCAACTCCGAGGAGCGCTTCTACAACAACCCGAAGCTGAGCTTCGCTGACTTGTTCGCAGCGCTTGAAGACGTCACGTCGGATGACGTCGCAATCGCGTCTAGCGACGCTTACAGCGTGCTCCATCATGCTGACGCGCTCGACATACTGCGCAAGTGCGTTGACGCTCTGAGCGCTCGCAACGTGTTCTTGACGCTGACGCCGATCAACGCGCCGTATTGGGACACGCTGAACAAGCGCGCGATCGCCGCGGCGGAGGCGCTCGGCTGCGAGTTTCTGACCACGCGCCCCGCCTCCTATCTGAAGGAGGGCGCCGACGCGGCCGAGATCATGAACGCGGTCACCCGCAACGTGAAGATCACGGACGGCTGGCACAATTCACCCTTCTCCCGCGATCTTCATCCGCTCTCGATGTCGGAACTCGCCGGTGAGTGCAAGGGCGCGATCACCCGGCTGAAAGCCCGCGGCGTGACCGACCCAGGCGCCTGCTTCACCCAGGGTCTCAAGAACACGGCCCGGCTTGCCGACATGGTGACCTATTCCTGGGCCAAGGCGCCGGTCTCACTGCCCACGATGGCGCCGAACGAGTTCCTGGCGGTGGTGAATGAGTGCAAGGGGGGCTGGGCCAAGCGGTTCGGTTCGTCGGTCTTCGGCCACAAACCCACGGCTGAGGAGCTGAGGGACGTCTATCGGCCCCGCCTCGCCTACGAGCTGGAGGTTCTCAAGAAGCTCTCCTTCTCCGGCTACTTCCTGCTGGTGCAGGACGTGGTGCAGTTCGCCAAATCCAACGGCATTCTGGTTGGTCCAGGGCGCGGCTCCGTCGGCGGCTCGCTCGTGGCTTATCTGATGGGGATCACCGACTGCGACCCGATCCGCTTCGGTCTGCTGTTCGAGCGCTTCATCAACCCTGATCGTATCGACCTTCCCGACGCCGACCTCGACTTCATGTCCGAGCGCCGGCATGAGGTCGTGGAATACCTGGTCGAGAAGTACGGCAGCAAGCGCGTCGCCGGCGTCGCCAACTTCATCGCGCTTGGGCCGGCAGCGGCCATCCGCGACGTCTCGCGCGTCTGCGGGCTCAGCGAGAACGATTATCGCTGCTCCAAGTTGGCACCCAAGGAACACGGGCAGTCCGTGAAGCTGAAGGATTCCGCCGATCAGGTCGCCGAGATCGGCCAGTTCCGGGATCGAAACCCGGAGATCTGGGACATCTGCCTCAGCGTCGAGGGTGTCACGCGCACTCTTGGTCAGCACGCCGCCGGCATCGTCGTGGGTGGCTGCGATCTGGTGGAGCGCGCCGTCATCGAGCGGCGCAAGGGTGAAAGCGTGGTCTGCTGGGACAAGCGCGTCGTGGAGGATCAGGGCTTGGTCAAGATGGACATCCTGGGTCTCAGCACCCTGGACCTCATCAATCTGACCCTGAAATACATCCGCGAGCGTCACGGCAAGCGGGTCGACCTCATGCGCATCCCGCTTGATGACGAAGCGGTGCTGGACAACTTCGCGAAGGGCATCACGACCGGCATTTTCCAGTTCGAGTCCGGCGGAATGCGGCGCCTGCTGCGTGAGCTCGGCAAGGACGGCACCATCACCTTCGACGACATCACGGCCGCGACCGCACTCTATCGTCCGGGCCCGATGGATTCCGGGATGATGGACTCCTACTACCTGCGCAAGCAGGGCCTGGAGACGGTCGAATTCGACCATCCCAGTATAACCGACGCGCTGAAGGACACCTACGGCGTCATGGTCTACCAGGAAGAGGTCATGCAGGTGGCTCGCGATCTCGCCGGCTACTCGATGGCTGAAGCCGACAAGCTGCGCAAGATCATGGGCAAGAAGCTGCCCGAGGAGATGGCGAAGCAGAAGGACAAGTTCGTCGAAGGCTGCAAGGCGACGCACGGGCTGGGAGAGAGCCAGGCGGGCGACATTTTCGAGAAGATTTCCGCTTTCGCGGGCTACGGCTTCAACAAGAGCCACTCGGTCGAGTACACGCTGATCTCCTATCAGTCGATGTGGCTGAAGACGAACTACCCCGTCGAGTTCTTCGCTGCGGCGCTGTCTCTGATGAACGAGGAGAAGCTCCCCGGTCTCCTGAAGGACGCGGAGCGGCTCGGCATCGAAATCGTGCTCCCGGACCTCAACTTGTCGACCGAGCAGTTCGAGATCCTGACCGACACCAAGCTCTGCATCCCCTTCACGCGCATCAAGGGTCTCTCGGAAAACGCAGCAAAGGCGATCGTGGAGGCGCGCAAGAGCGTCGGCGGCAAGTTCGCGTCGCTGGAGGAGTTCACCGCGGCCGTGAACAAGCGCCTGGTCCATAAGGGCAAGATGGAGGTGATGGACAAGGTGGGCGTCTTCGCGCGCATTGTGCCAGGCTCTCTGTCCGCTCGCGACCCGAGCCGCATCAAGGATCAGATCGAGTTCATTCCAGGGCTGATCGACGCCGTCGTGCCTGTCCACCGCGACATGCACACGGACAGACCCACCAAGGTGAAGATCGCGGAGCTCATGGCAGAATACCGGAGCGCGCATGGACCAGCAGCGCCGTCGCCCGGGGAAACCGACGGGATGCCGGTGAAGATCACTTTCGGCAAACAGGCGAAGTTCGTGGCGATCACCGACGCGCCCACCAACGGCGAGGAGCGTCTTGGCGTCATGGCGTTCGCAGAAAGCTTCGGCTACACGGCGGAAGCCCTGTCGGAGGCGGGTCTCGCCCGTGCCGATGGCTATTGGACCGCGCTGATCAAGCGGCCGAAGGAAGGCAAGCAGGTCTCGCCCGAGGAGATCGCGACCTACGCGCCCTATCTGCAGCGCGAGCTGGATCTCCTGAAGCCTCCGGTGATCGTCCTGCTCGGCTCCACCGTCGTTCGCCAGTTCTTCCCTGACTTCAAGGGCAAGGCGTCGGATGCGGCGGGCAAGATCGTCTACAGCGAGCAGTTCGACGCCAACGTCGTCATCGGCTTCAACCCTGGCGAAATCTACCACGATCGCGACAAACAGCTCGCCCTGAACGAGGTCTTCGCCAAGGTCGCGGATCTCATCGCCTAAGCGAAGAATCTGCTGCGACCCGTGTCGCATTCGCTATGATCAATAAATACTGATTTAACACCGGACGGAACGAGGAACGCATGTCGGAAAGTGAGCCCACCAAGTTCAAGGTGCGCAACTACATCGACGCCGGGCAGCTCAAGGCGGACATGAGCTATTCGCTCGCGGATCTCTCCAGCGCCATGATGAACCAGGGCGCGCTCCTGGTTCACTACGGGATCCTCGCGTCGAAGGCTTCGCGCCAGGTCGACTCCCTCAAGATGCTCTTGGAGAACGCCGAGGCGCAGGTTTACCGCGCGCTCCGCGACGCCGCGCTCAAGACCGGTGAGAAGATCACGGAAGCCGCGCTGGAGAAGAAGGTCGCGGTTCATTCCCAGGTCGTCTCGCTCAAGCGCTGCCTGAACGAAGCCAAGCAGATCGAGGCGATTGCCAAGATCGCAGTCGAAGGCTTTCGGCATCGCCGCGACATGCTGATCCAGCAGGGCCTGATCTCCCGCGAGGAGATGAAGGGCGAGATCTCCATCAGCCGGCGTAACGAGGCGGAGAACGCCCTCGAAGCCGTGAAGGAACGCACCCTCAAGCGGATCACCGGCGAGAACGCCACGCACTGAATTCCGGCTGCTCAACAAGCCGGCGCAAACCCCGAAGGACATGGGCATGGGTATCAAGAGCATTTTTGCGAAGATCTTCGGCGCGGCCGAGGAAGCTGAGGAGTTCGTGGAGCGCTCCGTCGCTCACATTGTCGCTCCGCTCGGCAACATCATCGAGGAGCTGAAGGAGCACGCCGAGGACAAGCTGAGCCTCGCCGACTTCCACCAGGAACGCTCCGTCGCTCACAAGGTAGCGGCTCGGGAAGCAACGACCGAGGCGGCGCAGGCCCAGGCAGCGGCCCAGAACATCCAGAAGCTGATCGCGGTTCCGGTCGAGACGCCCGCGGCCGACAACGACAGCGCGCCGGCGACGGCTTCCAGCGCCGCCTGATCTTCACTCGTGCGGATCAACCCGCACGAGGCTTTTCTTCAACACCCAGAGGACCTGTATGAAACCCAAGGCAATTCTGCTCGCCGGCGCCGCTCTCTTCGTCGGTATTTTGGCCTTCTCCAGCGCCAGCTCAATCGACGCCGGCGAACGCGGCGTGATCCTGCGCAACGGTGCCATCGTCGGTGAAGCGCAGCCCGGCCTTCATTTCAACGTGCCGATCATCGAGAGCATCGCCCGGCTTCCGGTGCAGATGCAGGTCGTGACCATCGATCAGATGGAAGCCTACAGTTCCGATCAGCAGCCGGCGAACATCCGCGTGTCGGTGAACTACCACCTGGATCCCGGCAAGGTGCAGGCGATCTACGCGGAGTTCCGCAACGCTGAGAACGTCGAGAGCCGTCTCATTCAGCCGCGCATCCAGCAGCAGTTCAAGAACGTGTTCGGCCGCTTCACCGCGCAGCAGGCCATCCAGGACCGGGCCAAGCTGAACCAGCAGGTGTTCGACGCGATCGCGAAGTCGGTCGACGGCCCGGTCGTGGTCGAGGGCGTGCAGATCGAGGAGATCACGTTCAGCCCGCAGTACGTCGCCTCGATCGAGCAGCGGATGCAGGCGCAGATCGAAGTCGAGAAGCTCCAGCAGAACGCCCAGCGCGAGAAGGTCCAGGCCCAGATCACCGTCACGCAGGCCCAGGCCAAGGCAGACTCGGTGCGCGCCGCGGCCGACGCTGACGCCTATGCCACGCAGAAGCGCGGCGAAGCCGAAGCGGCCGCCATCAAGGCTCGCGGCGATGCCCTGCGCGACAACCCCAACCTCGTAGCTCTGACCCAGGCGGAACGCTGGGACGGCAAGCTCCCCTCCACGATGGTTCCCGGAGGCTCCACCCCGATGATCAGCATCGGGAAGTAAGCCGGCACCAACGAAAGATCGACATCCGCGCGACTTTCCACTGCATAGCCTCAGCGAAAACGCTATAAACAGCTATGCAATTCGCTAAATCGCTAAAGGGCGATAGGCAAGTCTCGCAGCATCAAAGCACGAAGTACGAAAGGCATTTTATGGCTCTCTCTCCCGCTCTCGCCGCGCTCGTCAAAGGCGCGAAGAACAAGTATTCCCGGAACAACAGCCGTTCCGTGAAGCTGAAGGAAGGCAAGACCACCGTCCGCATCCTTCAGCCCAAGCCCGACGAGAAGTTCTGGGCTGATCTCGGCGTCCACTGGATCAAGATGGAGAAGAACGGCAAGCCCGTCGCCGTCGTCGGCTGCCGCGACGTCGTCAACGACGAGCCCTGCCCCATCTGCCAGGCGATCGAGAAGGCCGCTCATGCAGCGACCGACGACGACTCCCTCGCCATCATCAAGGAATGGAAGGCCAAGAAGAGCGTCCTCGTGAACGCGCTCATCCGTTCCGGCTCCGACGCTTCGGAAGATCCGGTGGTCCTGGAAATGACGCCGACGACCTTCGGCACCATCCTCTCGATGGCTGAGCAGTACGGCGACGAAACCAACATCTTCGACGCCAAGACCGGCATCGATTTCGTCATCGAGCGCAAGGGCAAGGGCCTGGACACCGAGTACACGGTCATGCCGTCGCTCAAGCCCAATCCGGTTCCGGCGAGCGCCCTGGAGAAGTGCGTCGACCTCGACGAGTTCATCGAGAAGGAATTCTTCCGCGGTGACGAGACGAAGGCCCTGAACGCGATCACCCAGATGACCGGCATTTCGGTGCCCGCGATCGGCCGCTCGACCTCTGCCCTGCTCACGTCGGCGGCGGCTTCGGTTGCCGAGGAGGTCGAGGAGACCCCGGAAGTCGTCGCGACGCCGGCGACCGCCAAGGCCACCGTCACGAAGCCGAAGCCTGCTCCGGTCGAGGAAGCCAAGCCCGCCTCCAAGGGTGACGACTTCGGCGCCGTGATCGACGAGGAGGACATGGACTCCATCCTCAGCGAGCTCGAAGGGCTCTAATCGGGCTTCGAGACCCGCATCCCCTCCCCGCCTCTGCGGGTCTCGATCTTGCGGCGGCGCTCTCCTGTATCTCGTGGGCGCCGCCGTTTTCATGTCTCGCTCGAGGAATTCATGACCAACGGCTATCTGCTGATCGACGGCAACAACATCGGCTTCGCTGCAGCAGCGACCAAGAAGCTGACCGTCGGCGAAATGGAGGTCCAGGCGGTCTTCGGCTTCATGCGCGCCATCCGCATGGCTGTCGCCCGCTACCCTCTTCTCAAACCCGTGGTGCTCTGGGACGGCGTGTCCTGGCGCAAGCACTTCTACGAGGAATACAAGGCTGGGCGAGACGCTCCGGCCGACACGCCAGCCGCGAAGGCACAGCTTGCCCTGCGAAAGGGCTACAAGGTGCAGCGGCCGCTCATTCTGAAGGGCCTCAAGCATCTTGGCGTCAGCCAGCTCGCGGCCATGAACCTCGAGGCCGACGATCTCGCCGCCATCCTGGCTCGCCGCTATGCAGCGCAGGGCAAGAAGGTTCTGATGCTCTCCGGCGACAAGGACTGGATCCAGCTTATCCAGCCTAATGTGAGCTGGTTCGATCCGCAGCGCGGCGAGCTCCTCACCCTGAATACGCTGGAGAAGAAGCTCGGCTACGATCCGGCGAAGAAGCGGATTGTCGTCTGTAACGGCAAGGACGAGATCGACGGCTGGATGGGCGTCCCCTCCCCTCGCGCCTGGTTGGAGATTAAGGCTCTGATGGGCGATGCGTCCGACGAGATTCCCGGCGTCGGTGGTATCGGCGAGAAGGGCGCAATCGAGCTCCTGCGCACCTACGGTTCGGTCGTCTCCTTCCGCAACCAGGTCCTCGATCGCACGATCGATGCTGCCAAGCTGCCCAAGAAGCTGCGCGACTTCGCCGAGCAGGAGGAGAAGCACTTCATCTTCACCCGCAACATGACCCTGATGGATCTAAATTCGCCCGACATTCCCGCGCCCGCCCGTCTCAAGCTCACTGCCGGGAGCCTGGAACGCGACGACTTCGCCAGCTTTTGCTCCGAGCTGTCTTTCAAGTCAATTTTGACTGATATCGACGGCTGGTGTGAACCCTTCGCGAGGGCGGCATGAACGAGCGGCGTATTGATCCCGCGCGCCGGCGGCCGAGCGTCGAAGACGCCGTGACGGACGTCAACACGCACATGAATGTCGCCTTGAGCGCCATCGAGGCGGATCTGGAGAACATGACCGCGGAGAAGCTGACGAAGATCGGCACCTACCTCCATTCCCAGGTCGACAACCTTCTGCGCAACGCCAAGCTGCTGATGGACAAGCACCCTGGCGCGGCCACCCGGTTCTCTTTCGATATGGATTTGCCGGCGACCCCTCCTTCGCTGGCCCCCTCTCCTGCGCGACCCGCCGCGACCGCGGGTCCTCAGCCTCGTCTCGTCGGCACCGGGAAGCCCAAACCTCGGGTCCTGGAAGATGATGACGAGGTCGCTTTCATTGATACCGAATAACTTAGCCTAGGACATTCACACATGGCTTCAGCAGCAGATATCGCCAAATCCCTTGCCGGCGTGATCGGCGCCAACGACGACGAGGCGACCGTCAAGCACTTCCTGGACACCGGCTTTCCGCCCCTGAACTACGCCCTCTCCTATGACTGGGACGGCGGCTTTCCCGTCGGTCGCCAGGTCGAGATCGCGGGTCCTTCGACCTCGGGCAAGACGGCGATCGCCACCCGTGCGATGATCGCGGCGCAGAAGCTCGGCGGCGTCGCCGGTTTCTGTGACCATGAGCGTTCCTTCTCCAGCTTCCTTGCCGAGCGCATGGGCCTGGACGTCACCCCCGGTCGCTTCATCTACAAGAAGCCGCGCACGTTCGAGGAAAGCCTGTCGACCTGCGTGAAGGCGGCTGAGCTCATCCGTGGCAAGAAGCTGATCGACCCTGAGGCGCCGATCGTGTGGGTCTTCGACTCTCTCGCCTCGATGGTCCCTATGTCGGCCTTGATCGACGTGAAGACCAAGAAGGATAAGGAGATGACGGATCGGAACATGAACGACAACACGGCGCTCGCTCGCGCCACGTCGGCGCATCTTCCGGCCTTTAATCTTTACCTGGAAGAGCTCGGCGTCCTCGGCATCTTCACCAACCAGATCCGCATGAAGATCGGCGTGATGTATGGCGATCCGCGCAAGACGCCCGGCGGTGAAGCGCCCTACTTCTACGACAGCCAGAAGCTGATGCTGGGCTCGGCGTCGAAGATCAAGAAGGGTACTGGCGAGAACGCTGAGATCGTCGGCGTGGAAGTATCGGCCGTCGTCGCCAAAAACAAGATCGTCCGCCCGTTCCTGACCGCGAGCTGGCGGTTCGTGTTTGACGAGTCCGGCTTCGGCAAGTTCGACGTCGAGCGCTCGATGGTGGAATTCCTGATCAAGGAAAAGCTCCTCAAGGATGTCGGTCAGGGTCGCGTCGACTGGGGCGGCAAGTCCATTCATCGTGAGGCGCTCGCTCGCGAGATCGAGAAGAACAACGCGATGAACGAGCTGAAGGCTCTCCTGCCCAAGGCTTACGAGCCGGAAATTGTTGGCTCTGCCGAGCTCAGCGGCGAGACGGAAGCTGAGGAAACGCCGGAAGCAGCATAACCCGCCGAACCTCCCTTTCGCTAAATCGCGCTATCCCTTATTCGTTATTCGTCACTGATTTGGGTCGCGCGATGAAGGTTATTTCCATCTGGCAGCCCTGGGCGTCTCTGATCGTCCAGGGCCACAAATTTATCGAAACACGCGGATGGCCCGCGCCCAAGTCGCTGATCGGACAGACGATCGGCATCGCCGCGACCAAGCAGATCAAGCACGAGCAGCGCGCTGCCATGAGCGATCCGGATTTCGCCCGTTTCTATCGCGAGACCGAAATGCCGGACCTGGACAGCCTACCCCACGGCTGCGTTCTCGGCACCGTGCTGCTCCACTCATCTGATCCGATAACGGACGAGGATCTGGAGGATCTGACCGACGAGGAGCTTGCCTTCGGCTGGTACACGCCCGGGCGCTATGCCTGGCGCCTGCGTCAGCCCAAGCCCTTCGCGCGGCCGATCCCGGCAATGGGCAAGCAGGGCGTCTGGGACTGGAGTCACCCTGATGGCGAAGCGCAAGCCGAAAATCCCCTGCACACCCTTCCGAAGAGGACGGTCACGGGGCGGCATCTATACGTTGTCTGACGGGAAGCGCTGCTTCCTCGCCTATCGCAAAACCTCCGACATTCAGCGGGCCGGCGAGCGGGATATCTCCTCGGCGGTTCGCAAAGGCACCGCGGCCTGGGCCATTGACGACGACACCCTGCTCACGATCCGCGCTCAGGGCATCCGCTACGTGGGCGTGCTCTGCAAGGACACCGGCGACAAGTGGCTGACGGTCATCGATCGGTTCTATGAGCACGCCACGGTCAATCGCTGGGGCCGATGCCTTCCACTCTCGCATTTCCGCATGATCGCAGGCTCCATTCGCCTCTGAGACTTTCCCATCGCAAGCCTCTCGCGCGTCGCTATAGATAAGTAAGTGTTGATTGACGACACGACACACGCACACAGAACGGGAAGCGCAATGAACGCACAGAGCAAAATCAGCGGTGAATTTTCCTTCGAGCTGCCGCAGCTCGAATTGCTGGCCGAGGTGCTCGGCAGCTTTGCGCAGGCGGCCGATGATCTCCAGCTCCATAAATTCGAGAACGTGGACAATGAAGTGGTGCTGCCGCTTGGCCGCACATTGGTCCTGATCGACCAGGCCCGTGCGAACCTCGCCAATCTCGAGAAGATCGCCAACTCCGCCAAGCATCGTCGTCTCGTGTTCGACATCCTGAAGGCCCGTGCTTTCGACATCTACAACGCCAGTGTCGAGCAGGACGAAGGCGAGCAGGCAGCCGGCGACGAACCTAAGGTCGATGCGGCCCAGGCGTCGAGCGACACCGCTGACACTTGCGGCGAAGGCTGCACCTGCGGCGAGCCGGTCAGTGTGAGCGACAAGACCCAGGAACTGGCAGCAACCTTCGCAGCAGCCGGCGTACCCGCCGAGGTCACGGCGGATATGGCCGCAAAGGTCATCAAGCGCTTCCCGGACGCGGGCGAAATCAAGGTCATCAACGTCGGCGTCCTCTGATCTGACAACAACGGCGCGGCCTTCGGGTCGCGCCCCTTCTCTTCGAGGTAAGCGATGGACCAGCCCTACGGTCTCATGTCCGATCAGCACTGCCACGACTGGAGCGCGTTCTCCACGGTCGATGCTGATGGGGTCAATTCCCGCCTGCGCATCATCCTGAACGAGATGGAGCGAGCCGCGGCCGAGGTTAAGGCCGCCGGCGGCAACCTGCTCGTCTTCGGCGGCGATCTCTTCCACCAACGCGGGTCGCTGAACCCCGAGGTATTCAATCCGACCCACCAGTGCCTCAAGCGCATCCTGGCTTCGGGTGTGGAAATCGTCGCGATCCCCGGCAACCACGACAACAAGAGCAAGGATACCACCGAACTCGGCAACGCCATCCAAACGATCGGCGCCCTGCCGAACTTCGGGGTAGCGACCAAGACAACGCTCCTGCAGGACGTGTCGATCGCTCTCGTTCCCTGGCGCGCATCCCTCGATCAACTTCGGGTCGATCTGGCTGAGCTCCGTGACAGCGTCTCCGACGCCGACGAACTCGACGTGGTCATTCACGCCGGCATCGACGGTGTGCTGACGGGCGTTCCGGAACACGGGCTGACGGCCGACGAACTCGCCAAGTACGGCTTCAAGCGGATCTTCGCCGGACACTACCACAATCACAAGGTCATGGCCGGCGGGAAGGTCACCTCTATCGGCGCGGCCACGCACCAGACCTGGAGCGATGTGGGCACGAAAGCCGGCTTCCTCATCGTGCATCCCGATCGCATCGACTACCGCGCGAGCCACGCCCCGAACTTCGTGGACATCACCGGCGACACCGATCCGGATGATATCCCGCTGATCGTCGACGGCAACTACGCCCGGGTTCGCGGCATGAAGCTCGCGGATTCCGAGGTAAAGGAGCTTCGCGAGGAGCTGCAGACCCTGGGTGCCCGCGGCGTATCCATCCAGGTCGCTCGCGAGGTGGTTTCGGCTCGCGCAGCTTCTTCCGCACCATCCGCGATCTCGCTGGAAGCCTCCGTCGCCAAGTATGTCGATGATCTCGGCGCTGATGAAGCGGCGATCATCAAGTCGCAGTGCGCTGACATCCTCGCGGAAGTGCAGAGCATTACCGTCTAGATCCAAGATCAATCCGAGCAACAGCGATCTATACTTAAAAAGTAAAGACGCAAGAGGTTTTGCTATGTCCGATCTTTATACTGTCACCCTCAGCCGCAAGAAGATCATTACCTCTTGCCAGGGCAAGACGAAGACCACCCGCGAGGAGCTGATCGAGGAGAAGTACACCGGGCTGCCGCTGCTCACGGCACAACGCTATCGGGAACTCTTTCCGGACGCCAACGTGCAGATCGTCCGCGAGTACGCCGAAGACAGCCGTCGCAGCAGCGTTCGTCTCGCCAGCGAGAAGACCGAGCGCCGGCGCACCGAATATCCGGGCAACGCCCGCAAGCCCGCCTCGCAGCACGCAGCCGCCAGTAAGCCGAGCACCACTATCCGGCACGGCGACTATGCCGAGCTCGTCAACACCATGACCAGGGAAGCTTCGTGAATTTCCCCCAGCTCGAAATCGAGAACTTTCTGACGATCGGCCAGGCCAAGCTCAGCTTGGCCGATCGCGGCCTCGTTCTCTTCCAAGGTATCAACGAGGACGATTCCTCGGCCCATTCCAACGGCGCCGGCAAGTCCTCCATTGCCGACGCGCTGTGCTGGTGCCTGTACGGGACCACGGCGCGTGATGAAAGCGGCGATGCCGTCGTTAATCGCAAGGCGGGTAAGAACTGCCGCGTGGCGACAACGGCGGTCGACGGCGACGACGTCTACAAGATCGTTCGCCATCGCAAACACAAGCAGGGGAAGAATGCCCTGCACCTCTTCAAGCAGGACGCCACCGGCGACTGGACCGATCTCACCAAGGGCACCGACAAGCTGACCCAGGAAGAGGTGCTGAAGGTCATCGGCTCGTCCTTCGAGGTCTTCTGCGGCTCCGTCTATGCAGGTCAGGAGAAGATGCCCGACCTGCCCGGCATGACCGACAAGAAACTCAAGCTCCTGGTCGAGGAAGCCTCCGGCACTACGGTGCTCGAACAGGCATACGAGGTCGCCCGCAAGCGCCTCCTGCAGAAGGAGAGCGACAAGACCTACGCGGAGGCGAGCCTCAAGGCTGAGATCGTGGCTCAGACCTCGATCATCGCGCAGCAGGAGCAGGCCAACACCGATCACGCCGGCTTCGAGAAGCGCCGCCGCGATCGTCTGCGTTCTCTTGCCGAGGAAGCGCGGGAACTGGCACGCCAGGCTGGCGAGCTGGGATCCGAGATCACGGCCGCAGGCAAGAGCGGCGTCGAGACTGCCCTTAAGGAAGCGCAGGACAAGCTCGCCGGCGTGAAGGGCGAACAGGCGGAAGAACGCCGTCTCGCCGACGAACTTGCGAAGATCGAACGCGAGGTTGCTTCCGGCACTGCGGATCTTCGCTCGCTCAAGGTCGCTTTCGACCGCGCGAAGGTCGATCTTGACGGCATCAGCGAGCGCGTCGGTCAGCCCTGCGGCGAGTGCGGCAAGGCATATTGCGAGCACGACCTGGAAGAAGCGACGACGCGCGCCCGCGCCAAGCTCGCTGACGTCAAGAAGCAGTTTGCGACGACGCGCTCGCAGGTGGAAAGCGCTCAGAAACGCGCTCAGAGCGCGCGTGACGCGCTTTCGACGCATCGCGCTAGTCTGACTGATGTCAGCGAAGCGAGCGCACTTAGCGCGTCTCTGAACACGAAGATGAGCAACATCGCTGCCCTGGAACGTAAGCGCGAGAACCTGATCAATCAGGCGCGCGATCGGGCCAAGCAGGCGAAGGCTGTCAGGGCAGAGGACAACCCGTTCGCTGCCATCATCAATCGGCTCATGGATCAGGCCAAGGAGGTCACCTCCCGCATCGAAGGTGCGGAGAAGAAGGTGAAGGAGGCTGAAGCCGCTCTGGAAATCGCGAAGTCGGTCGCCAAGGTGTTCTCACCCGCCGGCGTGCGCGCCCACATTCTCGACGAGGTGACGCCGTTCCTGAACGACCAGACGGCGAAGTATCTGGGCGCCCTGTCCGACGGCAACATCCGGGCCACCTGGTCGACGCTGGTCAAGAACGCCAAGGGCGAGCTGCGGGAGAAGTTCTCCATCGAGGTCGAGAACGACTGCGGCGGGGAGACCTTCAAGTCAATCTCCGGCGGCGAGAAGCGAAAGGTGCGTATCGCGGCCGCGCTGGCGCTGCAGGACCTGGTTGCGCGGCGCGCTTCCAAGCCGATCGACCTCTTCATCGGCGACGAGATTGATGATGCCCTCGATCCGGCGGGCCTGGAGCGCCTCACGACGATTCTGCACGAGAAGGCGCGTGAGCGCGGCTCCGTGATGGTGATCTCGCACGCCGATCTCAAGGACTGGATCTCGCAGATCGTGACCGTGCGCAAGGCGGGCGGTCAGTCGACCATTGAGGAGACGGTGGCATGACCGAGAAAATGATCCCTGCGATCGATGATGCCTGGCGGGAATTCCGAAGCAGTCCAGGGATCGGCGAAGGTCACGAGTTTGCTTTTCGCTGCGGCTGGGCTGCTCGCGAGAACGCCATCACCGCCGCAGCGGAGAATGCACCGAAGGCTGAGCCGCTTTTTGTTGGCGAGGCAACCAACACCGCTGCTGTGTCGGAGGATGCACTCTGGCGACTGCTGGCGTCGGGTAAGGCAACTCCTGAAGATCAGCGGTATGCGGCGGGGTGGATCGCTAAGCTCACCACTCCACCCGCTGCAGACGCAGGGCTGCGGGCCGGCTGGCGCAGTATGCGCGATGCACCTCGGGACGGGACAGAGGTGCTACTTCTCCACCGAGCGCATGGAGTAATCGAAGGGAGGTTCTTCCCCGGCGAGTGGTCGGAAGAAACCCCGGTATCCCCTCGTGAGTACAGTGGAGCCACTTGGGTCCTCGGTGACGATATCGGACAGGAGGAAGTCGAAGAGTTCGGTCCCGATGCTCCGGAAGCTTTCGGTGACGGTGCCGTTATCGGCTGGCTTCCAAGGGATGCGCTCGCCGTCAAGCCCGAAGCCGCCGCAGACGAGAAGGAGCAGCCGCGATGATCGAGGTAAGCAGCAAAGCCTTTTTCGAGGCGATAGGCGGCCCGGAGAATATCCATCCTCGGAGCGAGCCTGATCACTCCGCTTGGGAGATTGTTGGAACGCGCGAAGTCATTGGTAGATCAGAACCGGGCTACAAATGTACGCCCGGCCCCAAACGCTATTGGCTTGTAGAGCGGTTTGCTTCTCGTGTGACTGAGGCCGCCGCAGACGAAAAGAGTGCGCAGGAATGAGTGTCAGCCTGACCACTCTCATCGATCAGGTCATCACGCTGAAGACCGGCGACGTGGAGTTCGGCCTCTTCTTTCTCCCAGGTGACAAACCGGGATCGTCTGAATGGCTCGCACTGATCGGGAATACCTGCCCGCATGTCTTGATTGGCGAAAGTCCTGCCGAATTTGAAGGGCGAGGTTCAACACCGGAAGATGCTGTCAGCAGCCTGCTTCGCGCCGTGCAGGAGGGTTGATCACTCTTGCCTGAGACTATCACCCGTGCAGCCATCGTTCATGCAGGCAAGCGATGGCATCTGCCACGGCCATGCCGGCACCATCACATCATCGCACGGATCGCCGAGCGCGCTCCGGAAACTCTGCCTGTTGGTGGGAATTCGCCACAAGGCTTCCTCACCAGCAACAACCGGTTCGTGGATCGCGTCGAAGGGCTGAAGATCGCCCAGGCTGCAGGACAGATCCGCGAGAAGCACGGCAGCCAAGATCTCCTCTTCTCGGAGGAGATGTGGTGACCCACAAATCCGAGATGCAGGACCTGATCCGCGAGTATGGGGGCAAAGGTTGGTTGGTCAGCCGGGCGAGCAAGCACTGGAAGCTGGTGCCGCCCGGCGGTGGCAAACCGGTCTTCGCCTCATGCACGCCGTCGGATCACCGATCGGTGCTGAATACCCGATCGCTTCTGCGCCGAATGAATGCGCAGCCGACACCGCTTCGCTATAATTGATTTTGTAAGTCAATACTGACTGGAAACGCAATGACGACAAGCACCACCGTCGACCCGATCGTCGAGGAGATCAATCAGGCGCTCGCAAAGCGCAGCGACAAGTTCGGCGCGAGCCTCAGCGGCCCGGTCACGGCCTCGATCCTGAAGGAAGGCGGCACCTACAAGAGCCAGAAGTTCGTCGGCGGCGAGGACTTCCTTCTGAAGGGTATTCGTCCCGGTAAGCGCGCCCAGTACATCATCGAGTTCGAGCCCTTCGACGCGCAGGGCTTTGTGCAGATGGAGCTCGGCGACAAGCAGGCGTTCGAGGTTTGCAAGGGCCTGGAGGATGTCTTGATCGAGATCCTCGGCCAGGATGCGAAGCTCGGCTGGTCGAAGGCGCGCTCGAAGTTCCTCAAGGAGCATAAGCAGGCCCGCGAAGACGCTCACCAGGTCGAAGAAGTCGGCAAGTACGAGCAGAACCGATCCTGGGGCATGTTCTGATGCAGCTCCACGACGAGCTTCGCGCAATCCTCGGGAAGACGGTGCCGCTTTACGGCGTCGACGGCATGAAGTTTCGTCTGCGAGATGCCACCTTCGAGCTGGTGCCGGATGGCAAGCACGCGCGTGCTATCCGCCCCGCCTTAGAGCAGAAGGGTGGTTTTGCCTCGAAGCCGGTGGCGATCGTTCGTCCAACATCCGCCTTCGGAACTGAGCTGCCTGACGGAACGCACTTTCAGGGTCTTCTGCTGGAAGACGTCTTTACCACGCACACCTGGGCGGTGTTCGGCGGCAAGTCGCGAAGCAAGCCAACGGGGCGTCTCTCTCGTAGGGTGAGTTCGCAAGTCCACTACGAAGTTCTCGACGTTCCGGCGATCTTCGACCTGCGCGACGAGGTCGGCACCATCACCTTTGAGGAGCTCGGCGGCCTCGTCCAATTCACGGCCGAGCACATGAGCCACTGGGACGTCATTCCTCAATCCGTTCTCGATCAGGCACTCGCCAAGGGCCGCGTGCAACGCAAGCGCATCGCGATCCGGGAGGAGAAGGAACGCAAGGCCAGGCAGGCCGAGAACCCGGACTGGGGGCTTTTTTGATGATCATCTGCCGCGAACTGATGGAGCTCTGCGCTCGAAAAGTCGAACTTGCCGGGATCGGGGATGACGTTTTCTGCGTCAACGGCAAGACGTTCGAGCTAGTCACCACGCTCCGTGTCAGTAGCACCGGTGTTCAGCGGAAGCGCCACAGCATCAAGGTGGCGAGACCGGGCGCCGAAGGTAGACTGACGCTTGTTCCGCCGATGACCGTGGTGCCGAAGGTGACCCACGAGTTCGGCGTCTTTCACGGTCTCCAGTTCTGCAACACTGGCGACGGCAGCGTCGTCTGGAAAATCGGCATCGACGGTCACAAGGCGCTCGCCGCTACCACCCGTGAAATTGCCGAAGAGCGCGCGCAGCAGGCTGCCCAGCAAGCCGCCGAACTGAAGCGGCGCAACCATTCCAACCCACTGTGGGGAATTTTCTGATGAACATGATCAAGGTTGTCGGATTCGATCCGGCACTCGCCAATATGGGGATCGCGCGCATGTCGCTCGATCTCGACACCTTCAATTTGACGGCTGAGAGCATCAAGTCCGCTCATACCGACAAGCGCGCCAACAAGGTCGTGCGGCAGAACTCGGATGATCTGCGTCGGGCCCGTGAGCTCTACGGCGAGCTCTATCTAGGAACGACCGGCTGCAAGTACGCCTTCGCAGAAATTCCCTCCGGCGGTCAGTCGGCCCGCGCGGTCTACGGCTTTGGCATCGCCGTGGGTCTGCTGGCCTCCTGCCCCATCCCGCTCATTCAGGTGCAGCCTTTCGAGACGAAGCTCGCGACCGTCGGCACCAAGACCGCCTCCAAGGAGGAGATGATCGAGTGGGCCGAGGAGACCTACCCTCACCTTCCCTGGCTCCGCTACACGAAAGCGACCAAGAACCACGCGAAGGGCGATCTGCACGAGGACAACGAGCATATGGCCGATGCTCTTGCTGTTGTTCACGCCGGCATCCGCACCGACGAGTTCAAGGCGGTGATGGCTCTTTATCGCGCCGCCGCCTGACCGATTTTTCCGACGTCAAGACTAGTAAGTAAATACTGACTTAACTAGGATAGGCACCCTTTCACTCTCCTCTCCGCAGGCAATCATGCTGTTTCAGGAACAGGTCGCACGGAAGCCCAACCTCTATCCGTGGACCCAGGAATTCATCGACAAGATTTGGGCCGGCTTCTGGACGCCCAACGAGTTCGACTTCAAGGCGGACTACGCCCAGTTCAAGACGGAGATGGTCGACGACGAGCGCCAGATCGTCGTTCGCACGTTGTCCGCCATCGGCCAGATCGAGATCGCCGTGAAGCGCTTCTGGGCGCAGCTCGGTGAGAACCTGCCGCATCCCTCCATGTCCGACCTGGGCTTCGCGATGGCGAATACCGAGGTCATTCACAACCAGGCTTACGAGAAGCTGCTCGACACGCTGCGCCTGGGCGATGTCTTCGAGGAGAACCTGAAGGAGCCGGTGGTCAAAGGGCGGGTCGACTATCTGCGGAAGTACCTGAAGGGCGTCTACGGCGACGATCGGCGCAAGCAGTACATCTACGCCATCACCCTCTTCACGCTCTTCGTGGAGAACGCCTCCCTTTTCAGCCAGTTCTACATCGTCCTCTGGTTCAACCGCTTCCGGAACGTGCTGAAGGATACGGCTCAGCAGGTCCAGTACACCCGCAACGAGGAGATGCTCCACGCGCAGATCGGCATCAAGCTGATCAACACCATGCGCGAGGAATACCCGGAGCTGTTCGACGCCGAGCTCGAGGCGCGCATCCTGGAAGAAACGCGGGTCGCCTTCAACGCTGAAGCCAAGATCATCGACTGGATCGTCGGCAACTTCGACCAGCCCAAGCTCAATGCGCACATCCTCAAGACGTACATCCAGGGCCGCCTGGACGACTCCCTCAAGAGCATCGGCTTTGCGCCGGTCTTCGGTGCCGAGATCGACCAGGAAGCCCTCGCGCAGACCCTGTGGATGGAAGAGGAAACTCTCGGCAACAACATGACAGACTTCTTCTTCAAGAAGCCCGTCGAATATTCAAAGAACCACAAGGTCTACAAGGAAGAAGAGCTGTTCTGATGGTCGCTTATTGGCTCAATGAAGACTCGCGCACATTCCTGAGCCGGGGTTACCTGGCTGAGGGACAGACTGCGGAAGGTCGTATTCGCGTCATCGCGGAAACGGCGGAGCGCATCCTGGACAAGCCAGGGTTCGCGGACAAGTTCGAGCGCTACATGCTCAACGGCTGGATCTCGCTGGCCTCGCCCGTCTGGTCCAACTTCGGCACCGATCGCGGTCTGCCGATCTCCTGCAACGGCTCCTATCTCGAGGACACGACCGAGAGCATCCTGCTCAAGACGGCCGAGATCGGGATGATGACGAAGCACGGCGCCGGCACCAGCGCCTACTTTGGCGCGCTGCGCGGCCGCGGCGCCCCGATCTCCGGCGGCGGCATTTCCAACGGCCCGGTTCACTTCATGGAGCTGGTGCAGACCCATACCAGCGTCATCAGTCAGGCGAACGTTCGTCGCGGCAACTGCGCCATCTACCTCGATATCGATCACCCCGACATCGACGAGTATCTGGAATGCCGCGAAGAGGGTCACCCGATCCAGCACGTCAGCCTGGGCGTCTGTATTTCGGACGCCTGGATGGAGGAGATGATCGCCGGCGACAAGGAGAAGCGGCGCGTCTGGCTGCGGGTCCTGCGTAAGCGCTTCGAGACCGGCTATCCGTACCTCTTCTTCACCGACACGGTGAACCAGAACGCGCCCCAGGTCTATCGCGACAAGGGCATCCGGATCCACGCCTCCAATCTCTGCACCGAGATCGCGCTGGCCTCCAACGAGCTTTGGAGCTTCGTCTGCTGCCTGCTTTCGCTGAACCTCCTCCACTACGACGAGTGGAAAGACAGCGATCTGGTCGAGACCGTCACCTACTTTCTCGACGCCGTCATGAGCGAGTACATCGAAAAGACGGCCGACGAGAAGCTGATGGCGGCAGCGCACCGCTTCGCCGTGGACCAGCGCGCGATCGGCATTGGCACGCTCGGCTGGCATTCCTACCTGCAGTCCAAGATGCTCGTCTTCGACAGCTTCGAGGCCAAGCTGCTCAACATCGAGATCCACAAGACCATCGATGAGCGCTCGCTGGCAGCGTCGAAGCAGATGGCACTCGAATATGGCGAGCCGCCGCTGCTGGAAGGCTATGGCCTGCGCAACACGACGCGGATGGCGATCGCGCCCACGACCTCGTCCTCGTTCATCCTGGGCCAGGTGTCGCCGTCGATCGAGCCGCTGAACTCCAACTATTTCACTAAGGATCTGGCGAAGGGCAAGTTCACCTACAAGAACCCCTACCTGCAGACGCTCCTGGCGGAATATGGCCGCGACGACGCGGAGACCTGGCGCTCCATTCTGGTCGCCGGCGGCTCGGTGCAGCACCTCGACTTCCTGACCGATCACGAGCGCAACGTCTTCAAGACGTTCGGCGAGATCGACCAGAGCGAGATCGTGGCCCAGGCTGCGCACCGTCAGAAGTTCATCGACCAGGCCCAGTCCATCAACCTGATGATCCATCCTGACACGCCCCTCAAGGACGTGAACGAGCTCATGATCGCCGGTTGGCGCATGGGCGTGAAGAGCTTCTACTATCAGCGGTCGACTAACCCCGCGCAGGAGTTCGTCCGCTCGCTTCTCTCCTGCGCTGCATGTGAGGCATGATGGCAAACTTTCGCGTCTACGGTTTCGAGACCTGCCCGTTCTGCAAGCGGGCCTTGAACATGCTCCTGCTCGACGGAGCGACCATCGACTACGTGAAGCTTCCGACCCTGGAAGAGCGCACGGCCTGGATGGATGAGCGTGGCTTCGTCGACGGCGATCGGACCTTCCCCAAGGTCTATCTGGTCGACAAGGAGCAGGAAGTGCTGATCGGCGGCTCTGACGCCCTGGAGCTCTACCTGCACACCCAGCGCGCGATTGACGAGCAGATCGCCGCCTGAATCCAGTCGCAAGCCGTCTTTGACTTGCTATAAATGATAAGTCAGCATTGACTACACACGCGAGGGGCCTTAGGGCTCCTCGCACACACGAGGAACATATGCGCAAGTTCATTCTCCTTGCCGCTCTCGCACTGGGTCTCAGCGCCTGCACCGATCCGGAGACGGCTCAGCGCGTGCTGCGCCAGCAGGGCTACAGCGACATCGTCATCACCGGTCATGAATGGTTCGGCTGCAGCAACAGCGACGACTACAGCACCGGCTTTCGCGCGAAATCACCCGCCGGCATCAACGTCGAAGGCGTCTTCTGCTCCTCGTACTGGGGCAAGGGCGGCACCATTCGCTTCTATTGATCGGTGACAGCATGAGCGACCACTTTTTCGCCGTCGAGTCCGCCCAGGCGCGCGTCGTCAAGGACAGCGTTTCGCCCCAGGGCATTCGACTTCCCACCGTGCAGGCCCGCTATCCGCGCATGGTTCACGCCGACGCCAAGACCCATCGCATTCTCACCGGCTTTGAGGGCGAGCTCTCGGAAATCGTCATGCAGGATATCAGCCTGCTCGCCGACGAGAAGCTTTCCCGCAACGGCCGCTCCTCGCGCGCCGTGCCCGTCGCCCGGCTCCTGGAAGAGGCACCCTACGTTCCTCACTTCATGAAGAACAAGCGGGGAATGCAGGCAACCGAGGAGCTCACGCCGGAGGAGATGGTCACTGCCGAGCGTCTCTGGATCGAACTCGCCGAAGCCACCAAGGACACCGTGCGCCAGCTCACGGAGCTTGGCGTTCACAAGCAGTGGGCCAATCGTCCGCTGGAGTGGTTCGGCTACATCGACGTGCTGATTACGGCGACCGACTGGGAGAACTTCTTCGCGCTTCGCGACCACGAGGCGGCCCAGCCCGAGGTGCAGCATCTCGCCCGCGCGGTGAAGGCGGCTCTCGATCATTCCGAGCAGACGCTTCTGCAGCCCGGCGAATGGCACCTGCCCTACGTGGACGACCAGGCTGAGATCGAGCAGTACGGCGGTCTTCGCGACCCCAGCGGCACCCTTCGCAAGCTGTCTGTCGCCCGCTGCGCGCGTCTGACCATCAAGCCGTTTGACGGTGACGGCTCGCTGGAGAAGGAGCTCGCTCGCTACGAGGGCCTCGTGGTCTCGCGTCCGGTTCACGCCTCTCCGGCCGAGCACCAGGCCACGCCTGATGTTGCGATCGTGGACACTCCGGGCTCCGACATCGTCTGGCAGCAGCCAGCTCTGCACGCCAACTTCACCGGTTACATCCAGAACCGGAAGACCCTCCCCTACGAGTTCGTGCCGGGATGAGCCGCCTGCTCATCTCCGACTGGGTCTGCGGCCTTCTGATCCTCTGGGGCGTCTACGAGATCATCCGCATCATCGTCTAGCCGCGCCCAACATCATCAATCAGTAATGACTGGAGACATTGCTTTGGCGGAAATGAGCTTCCCGGTCAGCGTCCTGGACTTTACGCAGTCCACGACGGTCGAGCCGGGCTTCTACTACACCTTCGCGGAGGAGGAGCTGCTGGAGGGCAATCCTGCCCCGCCGATGGTTGGTCCCTTCCCCACCAATGAAGCGGCAATCGAAGCCGCCAGCGCCTTTCTGGTCGAGACCTTCATCGCGAAGGCCGGCGAGTTCGGCCACGAAATCACGGACGACGACGTCACCGTGACGCACATCAAGGATGACAAGCATGAATAGCCGCAAGGACCAGTTCTACCTCGAGGACGTGAAGGTGAAGCGCCTGCGCTCCTCAGCCGCCATCCCCGCTTACCAGACCGACGGATCTGCCGGCATGGACGTGAAGGCGGACATCATGGAGCCCATCACCATCAATCCGGGCGAACGCTCCCTGATCGGCACCGGCTTGGCCTTCGCACTGCCGCCGCACCTGGCCCTCCTCGCCTGCCCGCGCTCCGGTCTCGCTCTCAAGGCTGGCATCACCATCGTGAACGCTCCGGGCATCATCGACAGCGACTACCGCGGCGAGGTTGGCATCATTCTCCAGAACACCGGCGACAAGCCCTTCGTCGTCGAGCCCGGCGATCGCATCGCCCAGATCATGTTCACCTACGTCGCCCGCGCTATTCTGCACGAAGTCGAGGATCTCGACGAGACGGCGCGCGGCGCAGGCGGCTTCGGATCGACGGGCGCCCGGTAATGTTCGGCTTGATCGGCGCACATCGCACCGGGAAGACGACTTTGGCGAAGAAGGTTGCCGAGGATCTCGGCATCCACTTCCACGAAACGTCCACAACCAAGGTGATGAAGGAGCTCGGCTACGACGCTGTAGCTGATCTCCCCATGGCTGAACGCATCACGGCGCAGGAGAAGCTCCTCGACCGGCACATCAAGGATCTGCAGAAGCTGCCCAGGCCCTGCATCACCGATCGCACGCCGCTCGACATGCTGGCCTACGCATTGGGCGAGCTGACCATGCACAACGCGGACTCGGAGCTCGCAAAGCGGTACGCCGCCTATGCCGATCGCTGCCTCGAAACGACCAGGCTCTATTACGACACCCTGGTTCTTCTGAGGCCGCTGCCGACATACGAGGAAGATCCGACGAAGCCGCCGGCGAACCGCGCCTATCAGACCCTTATCCAGCTCCTCATCGAAGGCGGAGTTGACCAGGTAGGGCGCGATATCGAGGGCACGAGTTGCCTGATCAACACTCTGGACCTCGGCGAGCGGACAGAGGCGTGCAAGCAGGTTCTCACGGATCGGATGCAGGAGATCGCCCGTGAGCACTCCGAAATTTGGCTTCACTAGTAAGTAAATACTTACCTACTGCATCCCGCGTCTGAGTTGCTAATGTAATTCAGACGCGATCACACACACGAGGAAGATCAATGCAAGTAAATGCGCTTGCGGAGAACAACAACTACGCGATTGTCGGAGGCGGTGCAGCCCGCAACTTTCAAATCGCTGCTTCCGCACATGCCTTCAAGATCCTGTCCGACGCGCTCTACCGCGACAAGAAGCTCGCCGTCGTGCGCGAGGTCGTCCGGAACGCGATCGATGCGCACATCATGGTGGGTCAACCGGACCTGCCGGTGAAGGTCACGCTGACGGAAACCGCGCTTACGATCCAGGATTTCGGCCCCGGCATCGCTGACGACCGGATCGAGGAGATCTACGCCACCTATTTCGGCTCCACCAAGACCGCTGACTCTACCCAAACCGGCGGCTTCGGCCTCGGGTCGAAGTCACCCTTTGCCTATACCGATCACTTCACGGTCGCGAGCTGCCATGAAGGCGTCAAGACCATCTACGCCATGCACATCGGCGACGAAAGCACGGGCGGCTTGCCCGCGGTGCGGCCGATGGTGTCCACGCCGACGGACGAGAGTGGTCTGACGGTCACGATCCCGCTGACAGTCGAGCGGCTGCTGGATCACCGCTTGGAGTTCGAGCGCATCATTAAAGCCGACGCAAGGAACAGTGGCATCAAGGTGGAGCTGAACGGCGAGCTGCTTAATCACTACGATTACGCGGAATTGCGGAAGCAAGGCTACGGCCTGGTTCCCAACCTTCAGGGCATTCACGTCCTTTATGGGAACGTCCTGTATCCGCTTCGTGACTCGACGGAGCTCAGGACGCTCCAGCGTCAAGCGGAGGCGCTCTGCATCGATTGGATGGGTCTGGTGGTCTGCGCTGAACCGGACACGATCTCGGTCACGCCCTCTCGCGAAGACCTGCAGATGGACGATCTCACAATCGCTACTCTCAAGAGAGTTCTGCGGAAGCTCGTGCATGAGGTTCAGGCGATCGGGAAGCGCGAGACGAACAGGGTCATCGAAGCGCGGCTCAAGAACGTCACTCGACTGACTCTGGCGGACTTCGACTTTACCGGTGAGAAAATCGATCGGCGGGTCCACGCCGGCGCCGACGAGATCGCCATCGCCATAGCTAAGACGAGAACGATCAAGTCAGCGGATTTTGGGCGCTACGCGGTTAGCCGATTTCCCGATCATCGCCGTGAGTTCGCGCGCCGCTACAAGAAATGGCCCTATCCTGGCACCTTCCGTGACGAGGCCATCGAACAGGTCCGCCGCCGGACGCTGCGAGTGACGGGCGCGAACCACATGGGGCGGCTCTTCTACCGGGAGAAGAAGACCGGGCGGCTGCTTCCAATTCGCAAGTCGGACGACAGCTACGGCCACCAGTCCCCGTCTGATCAACAGGCGATGACGCAACTGCATTTGGTTATCGCGCCAAACCGCGAAACGGCGCTCAAGAGGGGCGGAGTTGGCTACTTTCTGATCGATCCCAAGCTCGGCGAAGCCGAACTGAAGGATATCCGGGAGCGGGCGGCCAAGCACGGTATGACCACCGAGCTCCTCGATCGCATCAAGCGGGAGAAGAAGCCGAAGCCTGATCCAGCGACGGTGATCGATAACAAGCCCAAGTACCTCGCGCTCGCGGACCTGGCGGTCAGTGCGTATGAGAAACGAGCCTATGTGGACCGGCCAAAGACGCTCGCCGAGCCAGCGGCATTCCTGGCAATGTCCAAATACTCGCACCACGATGTGCCTGCCGTCTCGTTCGGTGCGACAAGCCAGCCACAGTTCTGCATTCGCCTGTTGAACAAGCTGGTTCCGGCGACGGCACTGATTACCGGGATCCGGGAGCAGAAGAAGCTCCTGGATTCAGGCGCGAGAGCTATCGAGGACATCATCCTTGAGCGCCTGGAGAAACGGCTGAAGAAGCCGCGTCCCGAGGACGTCTTCATGCTGATGGCGGCGCAGTGTCACGAAGCCATAATGCATCGAGACCCGGAGAGCGTGCTCGCATCCGAACTCATGTTGCATTCTCGGCGCGCGGCGTACGCGGCCTTCGCCGAGCCTTATCGCGCCAGCAAAGGTGCAGATGCGTGCTGGGATTTGATCCTCTGCGCCAGCTTGTTGTTCCGGGTAAAGCCCGGCGGCTCCTACTCGATGGCCGGAAACTACAACGAGGAGTGCGAGCGTCAGGAACGGTTCAAGAAGCTCGTGGACGCTGTTCTTGAAAAAGCGGAACCGCGAATTCGCGATCTTAAAGAGCGAGCGAAGCTGACGGTGCGTCTGGCTCACCTCAGACCGCTGGCGGCAGTGCTCAAAACCCCATCCTTCGAGACCACGACCGAGAGCCTCGAGATCATCCTTCCCCTGGTCGAGAAAGCGGCCAAAGCGACCACAAACCAGCCCAAGACGGAGACGAACGCAGAATGAAGATGGTCACAGCAGTTGGCGTCATCGTCAGCCGGAACGGCATCACGCTGTTCCTGGAAGACGGAACGTCGGAGGTGTTGCCCCAGGAGAACTGGCGCACCCAGTCAATCATGGAACGCATCGCAATCCCACTCGCCACGCGCCATCGCGCGGAGATCGACCTTGATGAATTCTCCCTGGCTCAGAAGCTGGCGGAGATGACCCAGGGCGCCATTACGATGGAAGCGCAGCCCAACGGCACGGTTGCCCTGAAGACCTCGGCGGCCGTCATCCCGGACGCAGCTCCGCTGACGAAGTACGTGGAAGAAGCCGCGCACGGGTTCGGCGCCGAGGCTCTCGCCGCCTTCATGGACGACTTCGCCCGCATCCCGCACAAACACAGCGCGGACGAGCTCCTGCAGTTCATGCGCAACGGTGATCTGCCGATCGCCGATGACGGCTCCATCGTCGTCTACAAGTTCCTGACGCCCCACCGCGACAAGCCCGGCGTCTTCGTGGACACGCATACCGGCAAGGTCGAGCAGCGTCTCGGCTCTCGCGTGTCGATGCCCACCGAGAAGGTCGACGACAATCGCCGGACCCTGTGCTCGACGGGACTGCACGTTTGCAACAAGAACTACGGCAGCTACGGCACAGCCGTGTTCCTGGCGAAGGTTCGCCCGGCAGACGTGATCGCGGTTCCTTCGATCGAGACCGGCAAGATGCGGGCCTGCGCCTATCACCTCGTGGCCGAGCTGCCGAAGGGCGTCTACCAGAAGGTGGCGGGTAAGATCTCCGCGATCGAGGACGAAGAAGGTCGCGCCATCGTAGCGGCGGTGCTCGCCGGCAATCACATCGGCGTCCTGGAGGAAGTTGTCGTCGGCGGCAGCACGACCCAGAAAGGCATCGAAGTCCAGACTACGCCCGTTAAGGCGACAGCCTCGAAGCCCAAGAAGTCGAACTTCCGCCGGGGCTTCGTCGAGACTGCTGCCCGCATCGAACCCAAGGACGTCAAGGCGGCGGTCGCGGCCGCGGTGTCCGGCGACATGAGCGCGGCGATCACCGAGGCTGCCAAGAACGAGCGGCAGAAGGCACCGCCGGTCAAGCAGGCCCCGCGTGTGCATTCCGGGAAGTCGGCTCCGAAGGCGCTCGCCCAGGACTTCGTTGAAGCGAAGGGTAAGCCCGACATCGAAGCTCCCGCCGCCCCGCAGACCTTCGCTACCTACGAGGAGAAGTTCGCCGAGGCCAAGCGTCGCCACGAAGCTGGCGAGTCCATTCGCACTATCGCGAAAGCGCTAAAAATGGATCGGGAGTCCCTCTCGAAGAACCTGAAGGCATCTTCGCGTTCCGTTTGATAAGTCAATATTGACCTATCGCAACCCGCGCTCTGTCAGCTATAACTTACTGACAGAGCGCAACACACACGCACAGGACAGACTGATGAACGCCATCGTTCAGCCCGATCGCATCGGGAAGTACATGCACACCGCCGCCGGCAGCAAGTTCTGGCCGCTCGACCCGCGCCCGCTGGAGGTCGAGATCGAGACGCTTGCGCATCACCTAGCCACCCGCTGCCGCTACAACGGCGCGATCCAGCATCCGGCGCACAAGGAGCGGATCTTCTATTCGGTCGCGGAGCATTCGGTTCTCGCCTCCTATCTCGGGCCCGAGGAAGAAGCGCTGGAGCGTCTGCTGCACGACGGCTCCGAAGCCTACAACGGCGACCTGATCCGCCCGCTCAAGTACGACCCGCTGTTCCGAGCACCCTTCAAGAAGGTCGAGGACGCCAACGAGCACGCCATCGCCCGGCGCTTCGGTCTGCAGTTCCCCTATCCGCCGTCGGTCAAGGCGGCCGACGAAGCGCTTGCCGCGGCCGAGGTCAACCAGGTCGTTCCCAAGCGCGCCGGCGAAGACTGGGAAAGCGGGAAGCTCCATGACGACAGCGTCGTCGCCCCGGTGACCATCGAGTGCTGGCTGCCCTACGAAGCCAAGCAGCGCTTCCTCGCCCGCTTCTACGAGCTGTGGACCCCGGAGCGCCAGGCGCGCGCCATGAACCCCGGCAATCCCTGAGCCATGCCCTCCTGGGAGGACATCCAGGGCGAGCTTTCACGCAAGGTCGTGGAAGCCCTCGCCGAGCGGGTTCACCAGCACGAACAAGGCAAGATCACCGATCGCGAGCTCTACCTGGTGGTCAACTCGCTGTTCGACACGGTCTCCGGGCTCGTTCCCTGGGACCTCACCGACACCATCTACAACGTCAGGAAAGAACTCCTCAATGCGCGCAAAGCCCGCAAAGAAGCTCATTCACTTCGATCCCGATGACGCTGGTCGCCTCGTCTGTGACAATTCGGGATGCGGCTACGTCGCTCCGCACCAGAAGTTCGGCCCGCACCTGATCGGCACGCCCTGCCCCGAGTGCGGTTCCGATCTGCTGACGCGCGAGGACTACAACGCAGCCGCCCGCATGATGCGGGTCGTCGATTGGATCAATCGCTGGTTCGGTTGGCTCGGCAACGTCGATCAGAAGAGCGGACATCGGGTCGAAGTGCAAGCGCGCGCCCGCTCTGTGTCGATCGAGGGCAAGGGCCGTGTCGGTTCCGCCAAAACTCGGGAGATCTGAGTTGCTGGAGGGCATCACTCAGATTGGGCCTAAAAGGGTTCGTCCGCTGCCTACGATTGAACGCCTACGCGAAGTTCTCAGCTATGAGCCCAGCACGGGAGAACTGCGCTGGCGCGTCACGCGGCCTGGTCGTGGCTGCTTGGCTGGTGCGCTTGCTGGCGGCTTCCGCCCTGATGGATATCTCAAGCTGACAGTCGACGGCGCTCCTCTTCTCGGACAACGCGTCATCTGGGCTCTAGTCACCGGCACTTGGCCCGACCGAATTGTCGATCACATCGACACAAACCCCAGGAACAACCGATTTGAGAATCTCCGTCTCGCTGACGGGGGCGAGAGCGCCGCAAACAAGAACGCGCCGTCGAACAACACCAGCGGCATTAAAGGAGTTCGCGAACGAAACGGTCGTTGGCTCGCCCAAATCACCATCAAGGGAACAGCTAAATTTCTTGGCAGCTTCGCGACAGCGGCTGAGGCGCGCGACGCCTACGAGCACGCGGCGAAGCGCGCCTTCGGTGAATTCGGGAGAGCCGCATGACTTGGTCTAAGGACGCCTGGATCCTCCGGGCGCTTCGCTACCGGGTCTACGTTGCCCGAGAAGACGGCTCCGTTTGGTACAGAGCGCCGGCACCGAAGAGCGCGATCCGCACCGTCCTCATGGAAGGCAAGAAGTGGGTCTATCGCCGGGTGAAGCCGTCGCTCCACCGCAAGACGGAGCGTCTGTACTTCACCATGACGTTCGACGGCATCAGCAAGTCGGTCCTGGTGAACCGGGTGATCGGTCTGGCCCTGATCCCGAACCCGGACAACCTGCCCGAGGTCAACCACAAGAGCGGCGACAAGACCGACAACTCCGTCGGTAACCTGGAATGGGCGAGCCGCAGCGACCAGGAGAAGCACGCCTTCGCCCACGGTTTGAAAGCCACCCGCGGTACTGCAAACGGCAACTCCAAGCTCACCCCGGATGACGTCATCGCCATCCGCCAATCGGACGCAACCGTGACCGATCTCGCTATGAAACACGGGGTCAGTCGCGGAACCATCAGCGACATTCGTGAAGAAAGGACCTGGCGTCACGTATGATGGAAGTGAGTTGGAAGTCTCCAACCTTGAACAAAGGTCAAGCTATGGAGCGCGGATCAGACAACGTGACACTGGCAGTCAATCACGTCGATCGCACCATCGATCCGTACCTCGCGAGTGTCATCCGGAAC
Source organism: Faunimonas pinastri (assembly GCF_900110915.1). Lineage (GTDB taxonomy): Bacteria > Pseudomonadota > Alphaproteobacteria > Rhizobiales > Afifellaceae > Faunimonas > Faunimonas pinastri. The sequence goes on along the minus strand of NZ_FOFG01000014.1, from coordinate 46,974 downwards.
GGGATCATCATCTACACCGGGCTGCACCCTACTCTCTCCAGTGCCCGACGGGCCTGTGAAGCAAAGGCTAACAAATGACCCTTCTCGCCGGCACCGATATTGAAACCACCGGCCTTGAGCCCGGCGACCATCGTCTGGTCGAGTTCTATGCGGGACTGTGGGACCTCCGCTCGCGCAAGCGGGTGTTCGAGCTGAACCAGCGCATCGATCCCCAGCGCTCCATCGGCATTGAAGCGCAGCGTGTCCACAAGATCAGTCTGGGCGATCTCGTCGGCTGCCCGACCTGGGACATGGTCGCGCCGAAGGCTCATGCCGTGCTTTCGCGCGCCGATATGATCGTGGCCCACAACGGTGACGGCTTCGACCTGCCGTTCCTGAACTACGAGTTCAAGCGGGTCGGCTTGCCGCCGATCGAGAAGCCCACCGTCGACACGATGCTACAGGGGCGCTGGGCAACGCCCATTGGCAAAAGCCCGAACCTCGGTGAACTCTGCTTCGCCTGCGACATGCCCTACGACGCCAGCAAAGCGCACGCAGCAGACTACGACGTTGGCGTCATGATGGACTGCTTCTTCGCGGGCCTGGACTGGGGCTTCTACACGCTACCGGAGATCGAGGAGCTGGCTCGTGCGGCTTAGGATCATTCGGCCGGAGCGTCGCCTGGATGCCCTCAAGCTAGCATTGCAGGATCTGTGGCGCGCGCCGGAGAGCTTGGTAATCGCTCTCTACTGGCCGCTCAGGGCGGTGACCATGTGCGTCCTGGCGCTCCTTCTCGCGCTCGTCACCCTCGCCCTGGCGCCTGTCTTCTGGCTCGGCGCCCGCCTCTTCCATCTCGTGTGCGCGCTCTTGGGTTTTGTCGCGCTCACCGACAACAGTCAGGATTGACTTATGAAGGCTGCAAACGAGAACGGCGCCGGCGTGACAGGGTGTTACCCGCGCTTCCGGAAGCCGCCCGTGCTCATGATGATCACCACCGGTCGCGAGCCGAAGGAGTGGCTTCTGGGCCGACACGACACGGCCGAGCGATATGGGCAGATGATCGCCGGCGTCCCGCATCCTTACGCGCAGGCCGTGAACAGCCGTCTGACGCCTCCCCTCCCCTCTCCGAAGAAGCGACCGAGCCATCTCTCGGTCGTGAATTAGCGCCTTCGCCTATTCGCTAGTTCGCGCTTTTCCGCAGGATCGAAAGCATGTCCCAGCCGCTATCCGAAACTCTGCGCAGTATAGACGACGACATAGAGAGCGCGTTGCTTTCTGAGTTCGACACACTGCAAGAGGAAATAGACACAATGGACCCGATGAATACCGGTGCGCATGAGCAAATCGACCCGAGCGAGTTCGACAGCATCGATGCGATCCTGTCCGACCTTGAGGTCGAAGACCAGAACGATGGCGAAATCATCGAGGAGATCGAGGATCTCGGCGAGCCCGAGCTGACCGCGACCACTGAGGAAGCGGTCGAGGAGACCACCCCCGTTGCTGCCGGCGACGAAGTTCTGGATGACGACGCCCTGGGCGAACTCGAGGCGAGCATTACCCGAGCGGAGATCTACGAGGAGCAGCAGAGCGACGCTGCCGTCGAGGTCGAGGCTGCCGAGGCGAGCATCGCCGCCGCCGTGCCCCCTGCCCGCGCTGCTCGTGCGCCCAGCACCCCGAAGACTCCTCGCCCGACTCGTGACCTGAACAGCCTGCCGCCGGAAGCCTTCATCCTGACCGCCGACGTGCCCGAAGACCTCGAAGCCAACAAGAAGGAGGTCCTCGCCAAGCGGCCCCTTCAGAAGAAGGTCGCCGAGAAGTTCGACAACCTGATCCTGTCGCTCGCGGCTGACCGCGAACCGTCGACCTTCATCATGAGCTGCTACAGCGTTCTGGACGCGAAGGGCGAGGTCACCTCCTCTGACCTGGTCGCTGCGCTGCGCACGATGTCCAGCAATCGCGGCACCACCTACAACGAGGGCACTGCCCGCTCGCAGGTGGGTCAGATCATGGCGCTGTTCGACGTGACCAAGATCGCCACGCGGGCCGGCAAGGTTCTCAAGCTCAATCCGGACTCCCTGTACGGACAGGCGCTCAAGCTCCTGCTCGACGGCGGCAAGGGCTACGCCGAGGAAGACGAGGAGGAGGCGGCGTAAGGCGGCTTTGCCAGTGCAGCCGGCGTGTCCGGCTGCATCGCTAAACCGCTTCTTCGCTGAATAGGGAACTCGCTATGATCCTCCGCGTCGATATCTGGGGCGGTGAGCGGCACATAAAGCTGCTCAAGCGCCAGCACTATGACCTCCACGACCAAAGCTGGATCGAGGAGTCGAAGCTCGACCTTGCCGCCGGTCTGCTGGTGAACACCCGGGTGCTGGAGAGCCACGAACTCGATCGCGCCTCTGACAACTTCGACCACCGCCACCACCAGAGGACCCACTGATGTTCAATCGTGGTGACCGCATCGAGCTGGTGAAGATGGACGACGACCCCTGCCCTATTCCGCCTGGCACCCGCGGCACGATCCGCGATCTGCGCCCGATGGGAAGGAACACGCAGGTCTGGATCGACTGGGACATTCCGCGGTCACTTGCCTGCATCATTCCGCCCGACGAGCTGGTGATTGTCGAAAAGGCTTCTTCGCGGAATAGCGAAGAGGCGAAATCGTGATTGCGGTAAATCTCGGCCCTTTCCTGCTGAACGCGCATGGAGCGCCGAACTCCTTGCGCGGCCTAGAGCGTCATCGCTCCGCCGGATGGGTCTACTTCGGACGGCATTGGTCGCTTGGGCGCTGGATCGGGCGCCGCAAATTCAGCGTCGGCCTGGTTCGCTAATCCACGGTTTTCACGAACTCGCTAAATCACGAAGGAGCGATTTATGGCGCAGCCGACTGCTCGGCGCGTGGTCGCGGATCCGCGCCACAAAGAAGCGACCAAGACATTCCTTGGTCTGCTCGCGGACGTCACCAATCGCGAAGGCTGGCGCGAACGTGAAGCTTTCCGGACCTGGCTTCACGCGGCTTTCTACAGCCTCCGCGGTTCGGTGCTGAAGCCCGACGGCGACGCCTGGCGCCACAACGAAGCCGAGTACATGAAGATCGTGGCGCGTTGTCAGATCGCTAAAGCGACAATGGGCGATTTCGCGAGACTGCTAGGGATTGCGGGCAGGGCGCTCGCCGAAGCACCGTATGATTTCCTGGGCCCGATCTTCATGGAGGTCGAGGCGAACACGCAGATCGGTCAGTTCTTCACCCCAGACAGCGTGTCCGAGCTGATCGCCCGACTGAGCCTGTCCAATGTTCCTGTGATCCTTGCAGAGGCGAGAGCAGAAGGCCGCGATCATCTCCTGCTGCAGGAGCCGGCGTGCGGGGTTGGCGGAATGATCCTTGCCAGCAATCGGGTTCTCACCGAACAGGGCCTGGATATCGGTCGCGATGCTTATTGGCACGCGATCGACGTGGACTTTGACGCGATGTGCGGCTGCTACATCCAGCTCGCACTCACCGGATCCAGCGCCGTTGTCTACCACGGCAACACGCTGACACTGGAAACCTGGCTCGCGACGCCCACTCCGGCCGCTCTGATGCGCGCGAAAAAGCCTGCTGCGCTACCCGAGGCCGCGGAATAGCCCAAGAAGTCGCCTCCGTGGTAGAGAACCAGCGAGCACACGGGCGCAAGGCATGTCACCACGGATCACAATGGCCATTTTCGCGGCTCTTCTGGCGACTCCGGCTCTCGCGGATACCATGCCGGGCGTGAATGATCCATCGCTTCGCCGACGCATCGAACTGCGTTGCGCTGACCGCTTCCCGGATAGCTTCGAGCTGCAGGTAAATTGCCACAAGCGCGAGGCCGCGGCGCTTTTGGAGCTGCAGCAGGACGACGTCGACCATCCTCGCTCGTCAAACCCTACGGAGCCTCCACGATCGGTCGAAGACGAAATGAAGAAGCTCGACGAGCTTTTGAAGAACTCGTTCCCCAGCGATCATTAAACGCGCTCACGCGCTCACTGACAGCGTTTCTAGCGCGAGACGATAGACGACAGCGCACAGAACTCCCCGACGCTCTACGAGCTTCTAAAAGCGAGGAGCGCGCCCTGCCCGATTTCGCGAAAACGCCCATTCGCTTTGACGCGATTTCCAGCCGACTCCCACCGGTCATTCTGCGATGTTCGATGCAACGCAACGCACGAGAGCGACTGACATGACCGAGAGCAAGGTCTGGACCGCGCAGGATATCCTCGATCTCCTGCAACGCAGCGATAAGGCGGTGGCTCGCGCCATCGGGCAACTGTGCGCCCGAGGCGCCACGTTCGTGGACAAGGCCGACGCCGACTTCCTGACATCGGTTGCCCAGGCGCTACCCCGATACAGGGATCACATGACGCCGCGGCAGCTTGCGCGCGCTCGACGCATCCTGCCGAACTACGTCCAGCAACTCCTCGGCATCATGGCGGAGGGTGGGAAGGCAGTTGACGAAGGCCCGATTTCGCGAAATAGCGAGATCGCGGACCGAACCGGGGAGGGTGGGTCTTCGTTCCAGCCTGCTCAAGACACCCGCGCAGCGGCGTGGGGCATCTTCTAATCGCTAATTCGCGCAAGGACGCTTTCGCTATGGTGGCAGACACTCTCTTGTATCCGAAGACCAACCTCGATCTCCGCCGCACCGGTTGGGGGCAGAACGATCGGCGCTGGTGGTTCCGCGCCGCTTCGTCCCAGGAACGCGCGATCGCCGAAACGTGCCAGGAGCTGTTCGGACGTCTCGGGCGTGAAAGCAATGTCTACGCGCTCGCCGGCACCGTTTTCGCCCGCGACGCGGAGACGGCCCGCATCTTTGACCAGGAGGTGAACGGCGAACGCTAGTTCGCGGTATCCCGAAAGCGCGCCTTCGTTCTCTCGCTATGACGGTACATCGCTAATTCGCGATACCGCGGTTGACTCCACGCCTTTGTTGAAGGAAGCGGAGACGACCGAACGAGGGAACCTGATGAAAGCCTTTCTGATCGTCGCCATCTTCTATAGCGGCGCCAACGCACCTGTCTTCCACAAGGAGTTTCGGCTCATGGATCAGCAGGAGTGCGAACGTAAGGCGAAGATGTGGGAGTCCTGGCAGGGCACTGTCGCCGGCAACGGGATCAACAAGATGTACGACCGGGTATATGCTCACTGCGAGCCCATCGATCAGTGGGACATGAAGGGCATGATGGAGTCGATGCAGCCGTGATGGATCAGAACCTCCTCGACGCGATCGCCACGCTCATACACCACGCTGAGGGGAAAGAGGTCGACCCCGTCGCCCTGGCTGACGCGATCAGGGTGGCCCGCGACTACGCGGAAGGGGAGGGGGTCGCCTTCATCTCCGAGGAGGAAGAGAAGAGCCCGGAACCGAAGATCGGGCTCGATACCTCGAAACTGTAGGTCGCCGGCTCAGGCGGCGACGAGAATCAACTTGGGAGCGATCGGACTCTCTTCCATGAGAGCCTCGCGAGCAACCTCGACCGGCCAAATGTCGCCGCCAAAGCAAAGCATTTCGCCGGCAACTTCCTGCAGGTCCATAGACATCTGCGAGAGTCCAGAGCGGCTAAACTCGGGCTGTCCCGCTTCCATCATGTATTGGCGCGCTGCTTCAATCAGTCTTTGAGCCAGTTCTTCTTTCCGACGCGCAAATTCCACCGACATTCGGACCTCTGTGTTCCACGGCTTTCCCTATCGAGCCGAGTGAGGAACAATTAAGAAACAGTTTCCGCCGGGTCAAACGCGGACTTGTCCAAAATGGATAGCAGGTCGACGTACTGACGCATGAGGCGAGCTGCCGTCTTCAAATGCTTTCCCCAGAGACTGAAGTCGGGGTCGATCAGCGGAATGCGCCTCGACCCCTTAGACTGCCAGCGCAAGCGCCCGGTTCGCTGCTCAAAGTCCCGCAACTTGCGGAGCACCGTGGTACGCGGCAGCCCGGTCATCGCCGCCAGCGCGGAGATATCCATCGGACGCCCTTCGAGAATTCCGATCTGTATGGTCAGGATGATGAAGGCGAGCTCGATATTCTCAGCGGAAGAGGCAAGGTTCAGGAGCTTGAAGAGCACCCGCGCAGTTGCGAGCTCCTCAAGGTTCTCGGTCGATGTAGGAAGTTCCGGCATTACGTCTCATGAGAGTCAGAGGAGGGACGTCGCGAGCTAGCTGCCCGCTGTCATTGGCCCAAACTCCTATAGATGTCGCTATTTCGCTAACGCATTAGAGCAGCTATAAGATTCACCGAATAGGATTCTTTTGCTATAATCTATTCCCTTTTGCGTTCCGAGATCACGCGCTGTAGCTTTGACTACTATGTGACGCAGAAGTTTTACTGGAGGCACGACAGAGTAAAGAGGACTCGCAATGAAGGTCAGAAAGCCCGTCAGGCGCAATTCGGCAGCTCATTCGCTGGAGAGCAAAAGGTTTGCTCCCCGCGTCGTGAAGTCAAAACGTGTTTATCAGAGGAAGCCCCGGAACGCCCGTTCTGGGGCTTCTGACTTACGACGGGACGAGCGGGTTCGACACGGCCGCCTGATCTTCAGCAACATTTCGCAATAATTGATCCAGATCAATCTCGAGGGACCTGCATTTGACCGCACTGCTCAATCACGAAAATGTCACCGCGACCCCTATCGAGGAGGGTGATGCCGGCATCATCCTCAAGCCCGATGGGACCTTCAAGGTCTTCTCGACGGGTCTCATTGATGGCGCCAATCTGACCACGGCTCAGCAGGAGCAGGGCAAGCGGCTCATGGCGCTCTCTGTCGCCCTGGCGCATCCACAGGTCATGGACATTCTGCTGCAGATGGCGGCCGATCCCGACATCGTCGGCGAAAAGGTGGTGGATACCAAGCTGTCGAGCTGAGTAGGGCAGGGCGGTTCCTCTTCCGGGGAACCGTCTGCAACGTTTTCGCGATTTCGCTATATCGCCTTTTAGAAGTCTATTTTGATTGGACCGGAGATGGATCATGAAAACGGTGACGCACGACGGCGTAGTGATCGAAAACGGAAGAAGCCGGCGGCCCCACCTGCGGGAGCTGGAGGAGCTGGCAGCCCAGCGTCGGAAGCTCGACCAGGAACGGCAGGACCGGACTCGGCGGGCACCACGCGACCGACCGTGAGAGTCTGCATGGACGCGCCCGGTCGCCTCTCATTGCGGTTGCCGAAGAAGGGCGCCAAATGGCATGGGTCGTTCAAGTCGATGGCGGAAGTGATGACGGCCGCGGCCAAGGACATCACGCCGCCCTTCACCGTTGAGTATGTGCTGCCGGAGAACAAGAACAGTGGCTGAAGTTGAGACCAGCGTCCTTATGCGCCGGCTGCGGAACGTGGCCCGCGCAGTCCAGGAGCTCGACCCCGCACAGCCTGACTTCCGGGACCGGTTCCTCGTACTGCAGGAGCAGGCGGCTACCGCTCTCGGCGGCGACGGCGGCCGCAAGGGAAACCCGTATCTCGCAGAGGCACGCCGCCGAGCCGGTGCCAAGCGCGGAGCCGAAGCTGAGGAAAGGCGCAACAAGCTTCGCCCGATCATCGCTAAACTGCGGGAGGAGGGTTTCTCATCATATCGGCAGATCGCCGAAGCCCTCGACGCCCGCGGTATCAAGCCACTCCACGCCGATCGCTGGTCAGCAGAGACCGTTCGCAACATCGAGCGCAAGTAGCCGAGAGCATCCGATCGCAACCCGAGCCTGCTTCGCTATGATCAATGAACACTGATTTAGACGGATAGCAGATGCAAGTTAGCGATGATCAGGCACTGGTCGCGACGAAGACCTTCCTCGTGGCTATGCGCCGTGAGTGGGTTCGTCGGAACCCCGGCTGCGAATGCCCAGTGAAACCCCTGGATGAGTATTCCCTGGCCGATCGCCAGTCGCTGATCAGTTCTGTGAAAGCGGCGGTGCGCTCGACCTCGGAAGAGAACATGCGGCGCTTGCGTGAGCGCGCTGCGGAGAACGCCGCTCAGCAGTAGCATCCCGCATCGGGGTGCGATAGAACGACGAGATTGATCAGGCGGTACGCCAGGGCCCTAGGGAAGCGGGGCCCCACGTCGAGTAGGCTACTCGGCGTCCTCGGGCGGAGGCCCCGCTTGGTCAGTACGGAGGCACAGACGATGATGTGGCTAATACCACGCATACGCCTGTCGGTTACCGTCGAGAAAATTAAGGGCCGCAGCTTCCAACTCGCCCTTGAAATCTCGATAGGCTAGCCAAACGGAGCGAGGGGAAACCCTCGCTCCACTCCGAATAAGATAGCGCCAATTGGCGGGCTGTCAAAGGGCCAAGAATCTCAACATCTGCAGCGCGGGTTGCGGCGCACTGACGACCGCAAATAGAGGACCCACGAGCGCTTCGTAGGACTGGAGCTTGTGAAGCAGGCTCATCATCGGACTCTCTCCCGATTGACAATCAGTTTTGATTTATCCTACCACAGCCAAGCGACTTCCATAATGCTTTGTCGCATAACGAATTCGCAACACACGCACACATCAGGAGCGACTTATGTCTCCCGAGCAGATCGTGACCGTTCGGCAGCATTCACTGCGGCCAGGCTTCTATATTGTCGAAGGCGCTGACTGGGACGAGGTCTCCCGGCGCCCGTCGCTTGCCGCGGCCCAGGAGTGTCTCCGGCGCGGCGCTAGCCCGCAGTCTATCCTCACCATTCAGCACGAGAACGGCGGCCGCGTGTCTGCCCCGATCGCCAGCTATCTCGACCAGTAGGACACCCTATGCGCAGCACGATGAAGAAGATGCTCGACGCCCTGCCAATTCTAAATCCGGAGATAAACAAGTTAATCGGCTCGATCAGCCTTAGTCTGTCGGATGGAGGAGTCATCGCGACCGACAGCGTCATCCTCGATGGAACGTCCATCTACGCACGAGTTCGAGAGTCCTCCGACATCGTCTGGATCGACCAAGACGATCTGATCGGGATGAGAGTCGAGTTCAATGAGGCCGCCTGCAAGGCGTATGAAGTAGAGCCCACAATTCCCGCAATTCTAAACTGGGCAAAAACGACATGGTGACCGAGTCTTCTCTGGTCAGCTTCGGCTTTGCGTCAGGCGGCTATTGGTGCCGATGCGGCACCTGCGCCGAGCCGTTCGAGGGAGACAAGCGGGCCTTCCGTTGTAAACCGTGCGCCCAGAAGGCGAAGGTCGCGACGGAAAAGGCTGTCGAGCTGCAGGAGCTCGTCGCGTTCATGTACGTCGAGGCTGCCGGAGAGCGGGTGATCTCCCAAGGCCACGCCCTGAAAGCCTTCAACTTCTTCGTCCGGAATATCGAAGACATCTCCCATCTGCTGCCGAAAGCAACCCGCGCCTGATCGCGTAAGGTCAACGAAATCAAGACGTTAGTTCTGGAGAGAGAGAGAAATGCGCTCCGTCGAGCAGATGGTGCGGGCCCACACGCTCGCCGATGTTTCCGATTTGATGCTCGCTCTGGCACAGGGCGACGATCTGGTCGACATCAACACTCACCGCGTCACCGACCGGATTGAATTGGCCCGACTTTGCAATCGAGCCATGAAGTTCGCCGGATTTCCGCAAGCCTACGAGAAGGCAGCTCGTTCCTGCGGATGGTTGGTAGATGATGGCTTGTTCGTTCATCATCAGCAAGAAACAGCCGCTTCCGCGTCACCCACGGATGAAACCGGCTGGGAAGATCTTTGTTTGGAATACGGCATCGATCTAAACGATGCCGACACTTCGGAATGCTGGGTCGTCACCGACTGGTTGGCCTATCACCTGGAGCAGCGTGGCGAGCGGATCGACTTCGACTTTGGCGGCCTCACTCTATGGGCCCGCACCACCGGCGGCCGCCCCGTCTGGTGCGACCCGGTCATTCAGGACATCTTCGGGGCTCAGTTCGGAGCGCCGGCGATCAACAAGCACACCGAGCTCCTCGCGCATCCGGCTAGCATTCCTGACGACCTGCCGCTGATCGCGGACTCCGCGGCGCAGGTTGCGTGTCGGACGTTGGTGAACACCTACTGCAACGACCCGGAAGACGTGGACTGGAGCGACGTGCAGACGGCCCTACAGGCAGCGCTTCGAGCCTTCGGCTTGCCCAGCGATTACCCTGACCAGGCACACGCCCTGCACACGTTCGGCAACCCTGGGGAGACCCGCTGATGTTCGTGCGCATCACCGAGGAAGAGGCGGCGCTGATCGCCTTCGTGCCCGCGCTCGCGTCCGTCACCGAACGCTACAAAGCCACCGCAAGCGAGGCGGCCGCCGCCGAAAGCGAAATCGCGATTGCGCGAGAGCGCTATGCCGATGACGATCTGGAAATCGATGATGATCCGATCGTCTCCAATGCCGAAAACGGCGTGTGGGTCAGTGCCTGGGTGTGGGTGCCGAGCGAGACCTTCGTCTGCGAGTGCTGCAACGGCGAATGGACGCTTGATGAACGGGCCGACAGCGGCCTTTGCAAGGAATGCGAGCGAACGCAGGCCGCCGAGGAAGAGAACGAGGATCTCTGCCGCACCTGCGGCGCCCAATACGAGGACGGCGGCGACGGCTTCGATGGCGAATGCCCGAGCTGCGCGGACAAGACCGATCAGAAACTCCACCCTGAGAATTACGAGGACCAGGAATGATCACCGGCAAGACCCTCATCGAGTGGGGCTACCAGCCCGCATCGTGGTTCGGCGCCGCGCTCCACGACGCCAATGATGCGGAAGCGCACGGCGCCACCGAGGCGGAGATCCGGGCGATCATCGCCCAACACGTTCCGCCACCGGTCGAGCCGCGCGGCCTTCGAGCCGCTGGCGAGGTCGCGTTTCACCTCAACATCCATGCGGAAGGGGAGGGGGACGCGGACAACATCGCTGCCGTCTCCGCCACGATGCAGGAGCTCATGCGCGTACCGACGGTTGAAGCCGGCGCGGTGATGCCCGATGCCTGCCCGGCCGGCGTCATCCCGGTTGGCGGCGTGGTTGCGGTGAAGGGCGCCATTCATCCCGGCTTCCACTCAGCCGACATCTGCTGCTCAGTAGCTGTCGCCAATCTCGGCCGCGTCGACCCGAAGGAAGTGCTCGATCGGGCGATGACCGTGACCCACTTCGGCCCCGGCGGCCGTCAGCAGCGCGATCAGCACAAGCCCTCGGCCGAGGTGATGGACCGCTTCGAGCGTAATCGCTTCCTGCAGTGGCACCTGCAGCCCATGATCTCGCACTTCGCCACCCAGGGCGATGGCAACCACTTCCTCTACGTCGGCACGCTCCAGAGCACGGGCGATACGGTCGTCGTAACCCACCACGGCTCGCGCGGTCCCGGCGCCAGGCTCTACAAGGCCGGTATGCAGGACGCAGAACGCTTTCGCGAGAAGCTGGCGCCCGAGGTGCCCAAGGCTGCGGCCTGGATCCCCTTCGATACGAAGGAGGGCCAGGACTATTGGGAAGCGCTGCAGGCGATCAAGGACTGGACCCGCGAGAGCCACTTCAAGATCCACCAGCTCATCGGCTTCCCGATCAACGACTGGTTCTGGAACGAGCACAATTTCATCTTCCAGCGCGGCGACACCTTCTTCCATGCGAAGGGCGCGACCCCGGGCTGGGCGGAGTACGATCGGACCATCGTTCCGCTGAACATGGCGGAGCCGATCCTCATCACCCGCGGAACGGACGCAGCCAACGGCCTCGGCTTCCTTCCGCATGGGGCGGGGCGCAACATGAGCCGGACCCAGTTCCTCAAGGAGTCCGCGCCGGCGGCCTGGCCCGAGCATATTGACGTCAGGTCCTTCTGCGGGACGCCGGACTTCTCGGAGCACCCCAATGCTTACAAGAGCGCGGCGACGGTGCGGTCGCAGATCGCCCACTACGGGCTCGCCGAGATCGTCGACGAGATCCTCCCCTATGGCTCGATCATGGCGGGTGATCAGCCCCAGCCCTGGAGGAAGAAGTAATGGGTCGCTATGCCGATCGCCTCACCGCCGTCTCCGGCACCCCGAAACGTCCACGTCCGGACTGAAGCTGGACAAGGGCCTCTTTCGCGGGTCGTGCAATCGCACGGCCTGCCAACGCCCCGGCGCGACCTGGTTCAACATCTCCACGCGCGCCTACTACTGCCGAGACTGCGCCCACGACATAAATCGCGCCTGTACGCAGTTCAGGGAAGAGATCATCTGCTTCGACAAATCGAGCGAAGCGATCGGAACAGCGTCGTGAACGCGCAGAGACGCGCACTGAGCGACGGAAACGCTTTTCACGTCACGTTGTAGCGCTCGCAAAAAGCGCGTCTCTGTGAGCTTCTAAAGCTCTGTCGCGATAAAGTCGGCCGCAGCGTCACGATCCGGCGGCCGGAAGACCTTCAGCGCCTTGGAACCGCAGTCGCCGCACTTCAGCAGACGCGAGACATGCACCAGACTGACGTCCGGGTGCAATCTGGCAGACCGGGAGAGCAGGTACTCGGATTCCATGACCGCCTTATGGTGACAGTTCAGGCATTCCACGCAGATCGGAACGTCGGTGCTCTGGCACGCCCGGATGTTTTCAGGGATCATGTTCCATGTTTGTTCTAGTCCATGGCGAGAGTCAATTCTCCTGCTTGTGCCAGCCGACATCCTCACGCAGACGTGCGAGAGTTGAAGATCACGAGAGCAGAGAGGGACCATGAGCAAGGTTGAGATCGACGTCCATCACCTGGCTACTCTTCGCCGGGTTGCGGAAATCTTCGCTGAAGGTGCACCATCCGAGGAGCAGCGAACGATCCAAGCGGCACTCGAGGCGGCGCGCGAAGCTCTGCGACCTTTCGAGAACGCCGGACAGGTGCCGGTGAGCGAAACCGACGAAGAGGCGCAATGGGTCATTGGGTACGCCGGTCAGAAGCTCCTCATTCATCGGCAATTCGGCCCTGGAGGTAGATGGGGCGGCTACTATCTCGAAGATAATGAGACACTCGGTTCTCAGGAAGCTGAGGAGCTGGCGCGAAGGTTCAAGTTCACCCTCGGTGGTGGGAAGTCGCCGTTTTGAAGTTCAACCTGGTCGCGCCCTGTAAGGATTGCCCGTTCCGTCGGGACGTTCAGGGCTATCTACATCCGGAGCGCGCCCAGGACATCCTGGACAGCATCGTGCGCCAAGACGCTAGCTTCACCTGCCACAAGACGATCAGCGGCGATCGGTGGGATGAGGAGCTGCAGGTCGAGGAGGAGAACTGGGACGACACCTATCGCCCCTATGAGCCCGGCCCGGACGATCAGTTCTGCGCCGGTGCCCTCATCATGCTGGAGAAGCTCGGTAACCCCAATCGGCTTCCTCGGCTGGCGAATTTCCTCGGTTTGTGGCATTCAGAACAAATGCGGAACCGAGACCAGGTCTTCGAGAGTGAGGCTGAGATGGTCGCGCACATGAAGGAGGGAACAGGGTGAGCCACAGACCAGGTTTCAAGCATCCGATCAACGTGCGGATCCTCAAGTCGCGCCCCGATCGCCTGGTCGACGAGGAAGAGCTCCTCATCTCCGGCGACAACGAGCGCGAGGTCTGTCTGCGCGCCGAGGAAGCCTACTGCAGCCTCATGGAGCACCACCAGAACGTGGCGGTGGAGGTGCGATGCCGAACGCTCGACGTGCAGAACCGCGTCCAGGAATACATGAACTTCGTCACCAGCGCCGAAATTCGCGAGCGCTTCATCAGCGTCCATGAGGAAGGTCGATGATCACACCTGAGAGCCAGGGAAGCTGGAAGCAGGGCGGACATACCTTCGAGATCGTCAAGGATGACGAGCGCCGCTACCGGAAGATGGACGCGCTCGCGACCTCTCGGAAGTTTCGCCTCTTCTGCGATGGGAAGGCTCCGCCGCGGGAATGGTTTCACAGCATGAAAGCGGCCGTCGACTACGTTCAGACCTTTGTGCGCGAGCTGAATGGACTCCCACCCAAGGAGATCGTTCCAGGCGTGTCGGTTAAGATCGAGCAGGCAGAGAGAGCGTTGGAGAGAGACTTCGCCGCGGTGCGCCGTAGGCTTAATCTCAAGATCGAGCCCGAGCGCGTCGAGCCCACGCCGGAGCTCCTGGCAAACAAGGAATGGGGAGTATTTTGATGACGCCTTTCTACAACCCTGGCGCTCGAGTGCGCACGATCTCAAGCTCCGTCCACTGTGAAGAGTGCAAGAACCTGCCAAATTGGACAAAGCTTACCGTTAGAGAGCGCTTGCCACTTGTTGACGGCCAGCACCATTATACGTTCGAGGAAATTGCTGAGACGCTCCCGCATAGCTGCATCGAGTCCCGCTTGCCCGGCTACACTCCGGAAGGAGTCTCCGACGGCACCGACGAAGATGAAGACCCAGAGATGCATTTTGGTATGAGATGAGCGAGCAATCGCGCGCTCGCTCCCTGCTAAATGAAATAGGAGAGCAACTTTGGCTTTGTCGGGCGGTGATGAATTGAAGGTGGAAGATGATCCCTCCCGTAAACATCACTTCGTTCCCGAGTTCTACCTTAAGGGCTGGAACGCACCTAATCGGAGGCTTGTCCAATACCAGCGTGTCTACAGCGGAGTGGTCAATTCTCAGTATAGGTCTCCAGGTGGAACGGGCTACAAGGAACTCGGCTACAGTTCGCTAGACGGTTCAGCTCCCAGCCTAGAGAAGCGTTTCTTCGAGCCAGTGGACACCGCGGCGTCAGAGGCGCTCGACTTTCTGTTACGAGCTCCCGCACCTTCTATACTTCCAGATCGGCTAAGGCTTGCCTGGTCCAAGTTCATTATGACGATGATCTTTCGTCACCCTGCCGATCTCGAAAACTTTCGAAGAACAATCAAAGAGGACTGGCACAATCTCACTCCTGAGATGAGAGCTAGATACGAGCTCAGTCGGACGCCGGATCAACCGACGAGTGCGGATGAGTTCTGGGATTCAAGGAAGGATGCGTGGTCCGAGCGAGCTACTTTCCAAACCTACGAAAGTCTGGTGTCGAACCAAAAGGTCATCACAACAATCAAAGCGATGAAATGGGTCTCTCTGGAGCTTCGACACAATTATCATTTCGTAACATCTGATCGGCCAGTTGTTTACACCGTTGTCTTGGTTAATCCGGATAGTTACTTGCTGATGCCAATCAGCCCAACAAGACTGTTCGTAGCTTATCGACACGAAATGACACTGGAGCGCCTTCGGCAACTTCCAAGCTGGAGACTTGCCCGAACGATGAATCTGGACGTGATCGGGCAAGCTGAGCAGTTCGGGTACGCATCTGATCGGGAGCAGGATGAACTCATGAAAGAGCATCTTGGCACCGCAAAAGCGAAAACGTTAGCTCTTTACCTTGAGGAGAGGCGAAAGATCGACCGAACTCGCAAAGGCATTTAGACCCGTTTATAGCGAGATTTAGCTATAAACGCCTAAGATCCGCTCTTCTGCTCCTCGATGACAGCGGAGACCGCCAGGATCGCGTTCTCCAGCTCAGCCACCTTCTTCACGTCCGTATGAGAGGGCAGGGCGTCAATCTTCGCCATGGCAAGCACCAGGCGCCGCTGTTCGTCCTTCAGTCTCTTCAACAGCCTCTGCAGATCGATCATCCAATATCCTTCACTAAGTTCACCCAGTCGAGTTGAGGCAATTGCCATAGCTATCGTAGGCTGCCTCAGCAATGGGCCAAGCTGGGTGGGTGGAGACAATGATCAGCGAAGATATGTTCATCGGCGCAATGATTGAGCGGCAGAACGGCGATAGGGACTTCAACACGGCCGTCGCTCAAATCCACAAGGCCAATGCTGAGATCGAGAAGGCAAATCGGTATATTCGTGAGCAGGCTCAGACCATCAATCAACTCCGCTCCGAGCTTGAGAGCACAAAGGCGAGAGCCGATCGCCTTCAGTTGCACTTTGATGTCGAGCAGGCACACACGGCTGGCCTCACCGCCGAGATCGACAAGCTGAACGAGATGTACGGAGACAGCGTGCTATTTACGGACAGCGGCCAGAGATTCCGGGACGGCACCAAGAAAGCGAAGCTGCACCTGATATACGAGAAGGCTTTCGACGCGAAGGGCCGCGGCCTCGGTATGAGCGACCCCACTAAGTACCGGAAGAGCTGAGACCGGTTCGACATCAGCCATCATTGACCCACGCTCTAGTCCACCGAACACAGGTACTGGTCCATCAGGCCACGGCCGAGGGCAGGTCTCAAACCCTCAGGCCGCCTGAAACATTTCCCATCAGACGACTAATTACGTCTTGATGGCTATGTATATGAAATGTTGGTGCTATGTTTCAGCTAAGTTACAGCCGAAACCCATAGCACCCGTTGCAACATCATCAAAAGCCCAGAACTCCGCGATTTCCCAAATCCAAATGTTTCAAGAAAGGGAACATTCGAGCGAAACGCATCTGAGCCCGGAAAATAGCATCGAAAACGATCGCTCCCGGAAGAGACTGACAGCTTCTGCCTAAGAGAGACAGAGAGCGCGACCATCTCCGGAAGAGTGAGAAAACCAACGAATGCCCAAAGCCGCGTCTTCTAATAATATATATACGTAAGTATCTACTTATTGAGCGCGAGGGCTTGGGCATCACCATACCCAAAGAGGTAGAGACTCTCCGGAATGCGCACCAGAGACCCCAAGAGAGAGTGACCGCGTATAGAGGGACAGAGGTGTGCCCGTGTGTGGGGAATAGATGCGTGAGGGTGTGGATCTAGAGGAGGGACCGGCGACGTCCTCTTTGAAAGCCTCATCCTCGAAAATCCGCCTTCTCCCTCGTGACAGCCTCGTTCGATCAGCTATAAACGATCTTGTTCAGCGAACGACGCTCACCGAGCAGCTTCGCCGGACACTCTGTGTTTGCGCGGCCTCGACACCCGCGCTTCAACTCTCAAGGCGCTCTTCGGAGCGCCTTTTCTTTTGGCGGCATTTCTCCATGGTTCGCCGCTCAGCCGGAAATTAGGTACGGACGCATGTCCCGGTAGAGGCGGGACCTGGTACGGACTTTCCGCGCTTCCACGGGCGTCCTCACTATGGCGATCCACACGCGCCACGCCCCATGAACCTCTATGGCGAAAGCCTCATCGGCATGGCGCCCCATGGATTGTCCTCATTCCAGGATTCCCGGAATAGCCTCGAGACCATGGAGAGCCATGATCTGCCTCGGGGTGCCATGGAGGTCCTCATCCACACTTCCGAGGAAAGCCATCATCCGGCGTGGAGATCCTCACCAAGGTGAACCATGGGACTTCAAGTCATACCATGGTCGGGCGGCGCAGGTGATTGCTTATATATAGAGTACGTGCGCGCGTGTGTACACCATGGCGCGAAATAAGAAAGAAAACGTCCCACTACGTTCCAGTAGTACCCCTAGCCTCAATCAGTAAATTGATACTTGTCAGCGACGCAAACGAGCGCTGAGCAACGCAGAGGACTAGAATACTATGACACGTCGCAAGAAAAACATCGCATCCGCCACCGTCGCCGCCTTGAGCGACGCCGAACTCATCAACGCGGTCTCCGAGATCGTTGCCGAGGGTCAGCCCGTCGTCGAGACGATCGCCGAAGACGCGATGGAGATCATCGCTCCGGAGAGCGCCGACACCGCTGCGCCCCAGGACGAACCTGCTACCATCGAGCTCTCGGCTGAGGAAGTCGCCGAAGCGACCCTGGAGACCGAGGCCCAACCGGAAGCCGCTCCGGAGAGCGACGAGCCCGTCTCCGAGAAGGACCTGGAAGCAGCGGTCCTCCACCTCGAGGCCATCGAGGTCCAGGAACCCGAGGCCATCCACGAGGTCCAGGAGGAGCAGGCCGAGGGCAACAACGAGCCGGAGACCTTCGACGCCATGCTCGACGCCGTCGACGAGGAAGAGGTCGACACCATGCTGCACGCCATCGGCAAGGAGATCGACGAGCGCGCCGACTTCGAGAAGTGGAAGAACGAGGACAACGCCAACATTCAGCGCACCCTCAAGTCGGCCCGGCAGAAGATGGTCCGCCCCGGTGTCGCCAGGGTCCTCCTCGCCGCCAACATCGACCCCGCCTTCATGAACGGGTCGCGCCATGACGGGTCCCGCTACAACGTCTACGCCATCGGCAAGTTCGCCGACATCGCCTCCATGCTCGGAGGTGGGGCGCTGACCAACGCCATCAACATCGCCTGCATGAAGTCGCTCTTCCGCTTCCGGGCCGCGGGCCTCGACTTCACCGGTGAGCTCGCCAAGGCTGCAGCCTCCGACAAGGTCCGCGTGGAAGCGGCGCTCAGGAAGCACCTGGTCTCGCACACGGTCTCCGCCTCGACCGCGCCCACGCAAGCCTCCTCGACCATGCAGGCCCTGCAGACGATCGGCGCCGTCTCGGTCCAGGGCTCGACCCGCAACCCCGTCTACCGCGTGACCGATACCCCGGTCGCCCGGAAGATCGAGGAGCTCCTCGCAGCGTAACGAAAGGAGGGATGGAGAAGGGACGCTTCGGCGTCCCTTTTTCGCGGCACGAGGATCCCATGGAGCTGCCGCGCCAGGCGGAAACCAGGTACGGTCGCGTGCGCGGTTAGGTACGGCTTGGGTCAGTGGGACCCGAGGAACGACGTTCCTCCATGGCTCTGCCGCGACTCAGGGGCCCCAGGGCGGGTTCCATGGCGTCCCGAGGGCATCGGTGGGGCTCCAAGGCACAAACGCGCTCCACGGGGCTCCCAGGAGCTCCATGGGAAGCCACTTGCGATCCCACCAGGTGCCAACCGCATCCCGTCTCGAGCTGCGCGACACTCTGACAGTCAACACTGACTGGACGGAGATAGCAGATGAAGAAGTTCCTCAACACCGCCGACCTGATGCTTTGGCGCTATGTGAACTCCGATCTGTTCGCCTGCACCGTGCTCTTCCTGACGTTCGTCATCGTCCTCGCGAGCGTCCGCTGATGAGCGCGCGGACCTCCATCATCGTTCGCCTGGAGCGCGACCCCAGGAAGCTCTTCCGGTGGCAGCTTCGGGTTCAGACCTGGAGCGACGAGTTCGGCGCCTATGTGCGCCACATCGCCCATGAGCAACGCTCCATGATGCTCTCGGAGGCGACGCTGATCGCCAAGACCTATCGCAAGTACCACCGACGGTTCGGGCGCATCCCCGATCTGAGCCCCTGGGGCTACTGAGGTCCACGCACCATAGGCCGGTCTGGTCTCTCGAGGCCAGGCCAGGTCTTTTCTCCGCAGGCCGCCATGGTCCGTGAAACTCAGGCCGTGGCGCTCCATGGATGACCATGGCGCCGGCGATCGCCGTCTCCCGCGGCCATGACCTCCCAAGCGTCTCCGGAGCGCGCACGCGCCATCCGCTCCCGCCCGCATCCCAGAAGCGGACGCGCGACAGTGACGATGTCGAAAACGACACGAACACGGAGCAAGCAAATGTCGTCCCGCATCACTCTCGTCGCCCCCTCTGTCATCACCCGCGCCGCTGACTACATCGAGTTCATGGACAGCTCGTTTGAGATCGTCTTCGGCGTGCGCCAGACGGCGGAGCAGGAGCTGCTCTGCGATCGGGCTCGCGATCAGTGGGCGAAGCTCTGGGTTCGCTTCGAGCGTGCTTGCCCCGAGGGCATCACGATGCAGGACGTGCGGGAGCAAGCGCGTAGGCTCATCTCGGAGCGCAAGCGCGAACGGGTCGCCATTCTTCGCCGCCGCTCCAAGACGCAGCGCGCCAACGACGCCGCTGCAGCGCTCGCCATCGAGATGGGATTGAACGTCGCGATCTGACGCGACAGGGGAGGGGTGCTACGGCGCCCCTTCTCTTCGGAGCGCGTCTACGGGGCTCCATGGTGCCGGTTGCTCCCCGGTGCCCCATGGGGCTCTCAGGGACACATATTCGCCACGGTCTCGCCAGCTTCTCGCCATGAGCACGCATGGGTTGGATTTCATGGCCCGGGAAGGGCGAAATCTCCGGGCGGCGCGGATTTTAGGTACGGCTTGGGTCAGTGGGATCCGCGGAACGGCGCCATGGAGAGCCATGGCATAAACCGCGGGCCGGACATGGGGCGCCTCGGGGCGCCGTGGGCAGGAGGGCTGGGGTGTTGTGGCGGAAGAGCCACTGGGGTCCGCGGTCTGGCGCGGTGCCGATCGGGGCTGGGATGTGGCGCCTGGGCCACTGTGGCTTTTGCGCCGTTTCGGTCAGCTCGTGTCATCCGTTCGCTTCATCGTTCGCTCCTCTCAATCTCTGAAAACACAATTGCATTTTGCGCTATCTCTGTCAACGCACTATCTCACATATTTATGCATCACAGCTATGCGTTCTTGTGCTTGACCCGTTCTGTCAAAGCTCTATTCTGCATCTTGTCGATAACGACACATAACAAACACAGAGAGAACACCATGTCCGACGTCACTGCCTACCGCGCTTCGCTCATCGCCGCTTTCGACGCTCGCGCTACTTACGAAAGCGCTAAGAATAGCGAAAACACGTCGATGCAAAACACGCTCGCGACGATGAAAAAGAGCGTCGATCACGACGCAATCGCAAGCATCATGCTCGCTGCAAACGTCGATGCTACTTTCATCAATCGCGCAGAACGTAGCAATGCACGCTTCAACGTGTATGCCTCTGAAAAAGTCATCAACGTTGCTCGCGCTTGCGCAAGCGCAGCGCAGCTTAATCACTACACGCGCGCTATTCTTCTGACTGCGCAAGCATTTCAGAACGCAGAACTTCGCATGACACACAAAGACGCTATCAGCGCGTGCTCTATGTCTTGCAAGAGCGATGCAAAGCGCGAAAAGATCATTGTTAAGTACATGAAACACGTCGCTGCTAATACTGCTTCAACGCAGTCGTCATCTTCAATCAATGCGCTGCAAATGTTCGATGTGCTTCGCGAAACGCGCGACGAAAGCAATGCGATCTGCTACACGCTCAACACAGAAAGCGACGTGACGAAAGCGCTGCTTGCGAAGCTGCAATAAACGATCACAGAGCGACACAGAGAGCGTTTCTAGCGCTCTCTGCTACGCTCGTAGCTCATTCGCTAAATCGCTGTCAGTGAGCTTCTAAAAGCGTTCTAGAGCGTGTGACTTTCGAGTCACATGCGAGCGCGTTGCGAGTGGGATTGGTGGTGTGCTTGCGCGTGACTTCCCCGCCACAGGGGTCGATGTCCTAGAAAAATTTTGCGTGTGCCAGGGGGATGCCTTCTGGCTCGCCTCTCTTCCGGTGACCTATCCTTGGCGCCCGCAGGAACCCGCGGTTCCTAGCCTTGGCTCACCCAACATCCCGCAACATTCCCGACATCTCCGGCGCTCAGGAGCTCGTTCGCTCAATTTGAATATTCGGAACCACCTGATCGCAGCTCGCGCGGAGATGACTCGCAATGAAGTCAGTCGTAATGCAAACCTGTCGGTATGAGGGCTTGGCACAAAACGATTGCATTGCGGGGAATCACCTTTTGCTCGTGGGTTCTTCCCATGACGATCCCGACCCTGCCGCCTTGGATCGGCTGGCCGCTTTTGACCGTCGGGGGAATAGTGTCCATCTATGGAGCTTTCGGGTGGATGCTTATTGCGTGCTGGAAATGGCTTTTTCCCCTATCTCCCTTAGGATGGGCTGAAGGGAAGACCCGGTTCCGCATTTGGGAAGCTGCCTGCTACATCGAAGGGATTGCTCTCGGAGATTATGAGAAGAGCGACAAAGCTAAAGGGCTTTGCACGGACCTTGCGTATTATACAGGACGCGGGTTGCTGCGTCTGGCAAACGAGACGGATTCCCAGCGCAATATGCGAGCTATTGGAATGAGCGAATCGGTCCTTGTTGACAAGGACTCGATCCTTGATCGTGAAAGCGTCCTTCAATTGAAGGATAAAAGCCTGCGCACTTGGCTTCCCGCAATTGACAAGGCCAGCAAGGAAGCAGGCTTTTAGCTCAAGCAGACGAACTCTGCCCCGATAACGGTCATACTCTGAACGACAACACGGCTATGCTTCTCCTGTGGGCGCCCTGTCGCAGAAATGCGGCTCGTTCTCTTGCACGCCACAGCACCTAAGCTGAGGTAGCAAAATTCGCGTCTGGCTCTTCTAATTCAAGTTCCAGTTCCGCAATCGCCGGAAGCAAATCGCTGTGCTCTTCGATGCGAAGCATCCGAATGTCGGAAACGGCCTTCCCGAACCAAGGATACCGTTTCTGCATCGCCTGCACTGCCATGACGCATGTGACCGGCGTCACGGTATCGTTGCCGAAATAAACGCTTCCTTGCTGCCGATGAAAACCGAATCGCTCCAAAACTCGGCGCACGGACTCATAAGCGTTGTTAGGAGAATTACCTGGATAGTGCGCAGCTAGCGCCTCCTGATCCATGTCGAATGCGATTGCGTACATTCTCCCTGCCTTTCCCTCCGAAGAGGTCTTCCAGATGGAGTTGTGCCCGATGGAAGGTCTTTGTCTTTCCGGCCTGGACGTGGATGACGCTGGCCGCCGCAGCGCTGCACTCCGCATTGGGATGCCCTCTCGAATGTCGTCCAATGTGAACTATAGCTGATTTGCCGATTAGCAAATCAACAATTCGGGTTGCCACTACACGGGCATCCACCCATTGAGATCGTCACCAAGACCCCCGCATCATCACTCCCCTGGGAACTTCCCGTGCTTCTCCACCCAGCCCTTGTAGGCGGCCTCGAGAAGCTCCTTCATTGACATGCCCCAGGCGGTCGCCGTCAACTTGAAGTCGCGATGCAGATCCGGCGAGACCTTGAAGTTGAGATCCTTCAGCTCCTCAGGTGACTTCGACAGGTTGTCGGGCGTGAAAGTCGGCGTCGGCGCCGAGACCATCAGACGCTGCCTGGGTGCCCTTGGGGGCTTGGGAACATTGCTCGCCATCGTCATTCACCCGTCAATTCCGTCGCGCGGGCGACGATTTCACCTGCAAGCGCCTCGGCGCGCTCGTTGAGCGTGGGAAAGCCCGTCTCCGAGACGGCTCGGCCGCTGTTCTGGGCGATCTGGTAGCCGGTCTTCATCGGCAGGTCGTTCTTGGCGACCTTGTAGCCGGCGTCGGAGAGATACCGGTGTGCATCCGCGATCGCGACCTGGCTGTCGGCCGTTTTGTTGATCACGAACATGATCTTCTTGGCGTCGATACCGCGGGCGCGGAGCTCGTGGGCGAAGAGGACCTGGGGCTTCATGTCGTCCAGGGAGACGCCGGAGGGCAGCACGATGAGATCCGCCTCCTTGGCGATCTCGAGGGTTGTGGGCTCGGAATCCGGGCGCCCGTCGAACACCATCAGATCGTAGTCCTGCTTGAGGGCCGTCTTGACGGAGTTGAAGGCTTCCGCGGCGATCTCCGGGGTGACACCCTGCTCCAGGCGGAGGGCGACCCAGTCGACGCTGGTTTTCTGCTTGGGATTGAAGTCCGCGATCTTCACGCGCCACTCCGCGGCGGCATAGGTGCGGGCGATCAGGCGGGAGAGTGTCGATTTTCCGACGCCGCCTTTCTGCGAAAGACAGGCGATGCTGAGAGATACAGGCATGATGTGGCGGCTCGCGCGTTTTCGCTAAAACGCCACATCGTTAACTAACGTTCGGTTAAAGGGCCAGCCCGGGTCAGTACGTGTCCACGGGAAGGTCGACCATCTTCCACTTCTTGCGGGCGACATCGAACAGGTTGTGGTTGCCATAATCGTGCATCACGGCCCGTCGCTTATAGGTGCCCCAGTTGTTGATGTGGGTATCTGCCAGCAGGCTGGGGATGCGGGCAGGGCGCTTCGCGATCGGGCCGGTTCGCTTCTGAACCAGGACCGAGCCGTTCGCAGAAATCGCCACGCAAGGCGCGAACCACTTGGAAAGCTCCGGATCGTCCTTGAACTCATCCCAGATCGCCCATTCGTGGATGTTGCAGAACTGCTTACTGTCCTTGGTCTCCAGCTTGATGACGAGGCTCGGGTCCAGCGCATGGGCGTAGACCTCCCGATGCCAGCCATGACCCAGCTTCTCACCGACGAAGAGGTTGTTGAGGTCGAGCTGAACGGAGACCGGAATATCCTGCAGGATCGACATCAGGAGCTTTCAACCATCCGCAGCGCCAGCTCATGAATTTTCGCCGCCAGATCGAGCCTGGCTTCCTCGGCGGGCAGCCCGCGGGCCAGCGCGTCGTTCTCGATGGTGAAGTTGACAGCCTCGCGTGAGTACCAGTCGAAGTCGTAGGGTGAAGGCGGCGCGAGCGGATTGCTGATCTCGATCACCACGCCGCCCTGAGCCCGGAAGAACTCGCCCTGCAGCTTACGAACGGACCCGAAGGAGAAGCTGCCCTCGGCCGGCAGCCCGCGGGTCGCCATGAAGGGCATGATGTGCTCTCCGAACATCCCTTCCAGCTTGTTGCCGAGTTCGCCCAGGATCTCCCGGTTCTGCCAGGTGCCGCCGAGGATATCGGTGTAGCGGGCCTTGCCCTCCTGCGTCTGCACGTCTTCCCAGGAGAGACCCAGGTGACGCACGGCGAAGTGCCGGAGCGCGAAGCCATCATCCACCGGCTGCACGCCGTACTGCTCTTTCAGGATGCGTTGCGCTTCGGACTTGCCCGAGCGAGGATTGCCGCAGATGCCAATCAAACGCGGGAGCTGCATGTCTTTGTCTTTCATAAGTCAATATTTATTGATGATCACGGACGAGCAGAAACGCCCCGCGATCAGCGGAGCGTCAGATCAGTGAAAACGGAGTCGGTCTTCCTCGGGCGGCGGGTCGCCGACGAAGCGCAGCCGCTCCTGAGCCGCTTTCAGCCGCCGGCGCAGATCGGCGTTCTCACGGCCGAGCCTGTCGTTCTCGCGGGCCAGATGCTCGCTGTTGAGCTTGGAGGCGCCGTCGCGCTCGAAGACATGGACCGGATTGGGTTTGTTGCGTGTCATCTGACGGGACATAGCGAGGTCACGCAGCCTTCTTCATGCTTTTGAAGATCGACCAATCGAAATCGATCACGACGTTCTCAGCAAAGCCCGGCGTTGAATCCACGACGGCCCGGCGCTGACGAGTGTGATCGCGCAGGGTGATGTTGACGTTGCTGGAATAGTCCGCGATGAACGCCACATTCGGGAACGGCGGCTTCTTGGAGCGAAGTCCGCGGCCGATGCGCTGACGAAGGGCGACCTCTGCCTTTCCGCCGCCAGCGAGCTGCACCAGGCCCACCGCCGGAACGTCGACACCGACATCGAGGATGGTGGTGCCGATCAGAACGTCGATCTTGCCGCTGCCGAGTTTCTTTAGCGCCGCCTTTCGAGCGTCCTGATCGTTCTCGCCCTGGATGAACTCGACCCTCAGGCCCTTTTCCTGCATCGCCTTCTTCAGCGTGAGCCCGTGCTGCTTGCGCTGGATCAGCGTCATCACCGGGAGCCCGTGCTGTGCCGCCAGGATCACATCGTTGATGATGTCCTCGTGCATGAAGGTGTTCTCGGTGTAGCCGAGCTGATAGGCGCGCTGCCAAGGCGAAGTCTTGCGCAGCTTTGGATGCGGCCGCGAGTCCACGAACTTGAAGTAGGGCCGGGCGAGAATGCCGCGTTTGATCAGCGTGTCCTCGCTCACCTTGATTAGGATGGGTCCGAACGCCGCCATCAGCCGCATGTTGTCTTCGGCGTCGTCGCGCATGAACGGCGTGGCAGTCAGAGCGACCCGGATGTTGGCGTTCTTGCAGTGGCGCAGGATCTCGAAATAGCTGTTGCCGCCGGCCTCGTGCGCTTCCTCGCCGATGACGACCTCGACCATCTCCAGGAACTTGATGGTGCGGGCGCGCGTGATCTGCTTTTCACGGAAGCGCTGCTGGGCAAGCTCCAGAATCTGATCCTTGGTGGCCTTGATCTCCTTGAGGTTCACCTCCTCGATGACCTTGCGCACCTCGGCGTCGAGATCCGGCTCCTGCAGCCGGGCAACCAGCGTCTGCACCATTCCGACGTTGGCGCCCTTCACCGGCGACCAGACGCCATCGCCCACAACACCGACATTGAAGCCGGTGGACTCGAAGCCTTCCTTCATCTGGTACATGAGAACGCCGCGGGTGGTCAGAAACAGCGTCATGCGCCGATAGCGGGCGACGAGCAGCTTGGCGATCTTGGATTTGCCGCCACCGGTCGCGATCTGCACGATCCCGCGGCCGTGACGCTCGACCTGGCGCAAAGCCTTGAGCTGGTAGTCGTAGCGGGGATCGTCGTTGCCGAACTCGTCGACGATCGGGTTCTCCGGCCCGAGCGGTGCCGGTGCGGGTTTGCGCACCAGGTTCACCTTGTGGCCGCGGCGCGTCAGCTCGGAATGCACCAGATGGACGAAGCCCGCCGGGAAGCTTGCCGTGCGGTGTGAGAAGAACGAGGAGCGACCATCCCAGGTGCCGCTCTGGAAGCCACTCATGAACTCCTTGCCCTCCACCTGATAGGACAGAAGCTCGGAAACGATGTCCTTCACCTCCTTCTCAGGATTGATGAGCTTGGCGACAGTGGCGTTCGCGGCGATGGTCACATGATAAGTCATTATTGATTTCCGCTTGCCAGCCTGAGGATCTATGATAAGTAAGCGCTGACTTATCATAGGAAAGCCAGGTGGCTGAAGCCCTTTCTCTCGATCCCGCCCTTTTGCGGGCCAATGACTGGAACACGAACTTCGTCTCGCCGGAGAACGAGACCAAGCTCGACGAGGCGATCAAGCGCTTCGGCTTCTTCAAGCCGATCATCGTGCGTGAGGTAGGGGACGATTACGAGATTCTGGGCGGCGAGCATCGCTGGGAGTCGGCGCAGCGCCTCGGTCTGAAGGAAGTCCCGGTCATGAACCTGGGACCGATCGATGACCAGAAGGCCAAGGAGATCTCGCTCGCCGACAATGCTCGCTACGGCGCGGACGACACGCTGTCTTTGGCAGACCTTCTGAAGGATATCGGCACGGCTGACGACCTTCAACAGTTCCTTCCCTACACCGACGCAGACATCACTTCGATCTTCTCAAGCGTAGACATAGCGCTGGACGAGCTTGAGTTAGACGAAAACTTCGACAAGTCAGCCGAAATCGAAGAGCCGCCAGCGGCAAAGGCACCCAAAACGCACACGGTGATGCGCTTCAAGGTGTCGATCGGCGATTCCGAGCGCCTCACTGCGCTGATCGCCCAGACCCAGAAGCGCTTCGGCTACACCTCTTCCGACGATCTCACCAATGCCGGCGACGCGCTGATCCACCTCGTGATGGGCGCGGAAGGTCTCGAGGAGACCGACGAGGCATGAATACCCGGTTCAAGCCGAAGTTTGAGGATTGCCGGGACTGCCGTTTCTACTCGCCTTCGCGCCCCTCGCCCCTCTGCGTGCGCTGCGGCGCCGGCGAATTCTTCGAGGAGCGGATCGACGACGATCTGCCCGACGAGCGCGAGCTCATGACCTACCTCTCCAGGATGGAAGACAATGACGACGAGTGACAAGATCTCGGTCGAGCTGTTGCCGCTCGAAAGCCTGAAGCCCTACGCCGGAAACGCCAAGATCCATTCCCCCGAGCAGGTCGAGAAGCTCGCCAAGGCCATTCAGGGTCTCGGCTGGTCGCAGCCGATCGTCGTCGACCGGGACTATGTGATCATCGCCGGTCACGGGCGTCGCCTTGCCGCGCTGAAGCTGGGCCTGAAGAAGGTCCCGGTGGTTGTTCGCAACGACCTCAGCAAGGAACAGGCGAATGCCCTGCGCCTGGCCGACAACCGCGTCGCCTCCACCGACTACGACATGAAGCTGATCAATGACGAGCTTTCCGAGCTCCTCAAGAACGGCTTCGACATGGATCTGACGGGCTTCGATCTCAAGGAGATCGAGTTCGCGGCCGACGATATCGGCGATCTCGATCTCGGCGCGTTCGTGGATGACATCAGCGCCGCGGTGGAGACCCAGAAGACCGAAAACGCCAAGAAGGTCGGCGAGATCGACGAGAGCGCGGCACCCATCGGCGACGCCTTCGGCTTCAAGCGCGTGACGATCCTCCAGTCCCGGCGCATCCGGGCTTTCATGACCAAGCTTGAGGCGGAAACGGGCAAGAAGGGGGCTGACGCCTTCCTCGAGCACCTCAACTCCGCAGGCTACATCTAAAGTCAGGACTGACTCATGACGGACTCGCCAGAGACTGCGGAGGATCGGAAGGTTCTGAGCATCGCGACCCGCGATGTGTACGTGCCTCCGCCGCCCGTTCACGAACCAGACCCCGCTCGGCCCGATATAGCGACCCAGGATGCACTCGCCCGCTTGAAGGAGCGCGTCGACACAGGGGAGCTACAGGGCTTCGCAGCGGTGGTCTGGAATGCCCGGGACCGCGGCTTCGTCCACTATCTCGTGCTTCCGCCTGATCCGGAGGTCGGCCCGCTGCGCATGGTGGGAGACCTCGAACTTCTGAAGTCCGATCTGCTGCTGCTCGCCGACGGGGTCGATCCGAGCCAGCCGCCGGAAGGCTTTGACGATCCCGACCTGGATTGGGTGGACTGATGACCTACACGATCAATCGCAAGTTCACCTCGTCGGTGGAGCGGACACCGCGCGTCCTGGAGATCGCCGAAGGCTTCGGCCTGGGCCTCTCCGACAAGGAATTCGTGGTCTACGACAACCTGGCGCTCGACGTGCGCGCCGACGATGTCGTCTACATCACCGGGCAGTCGGGCTCGGGCAAGTCGCTGCTCCTCAAGGACCTCAGCGCCCAGATGCGGGCCGCCGGGCTCAAGGTCGCGGATCTGAACGAAATCGAGCTGGAGGATCGTCCGGTGATCGAGCTCGTGGGCCGTACCACGACCGAAGCCGCCGATCTTCTCGCCAAGGCCGGCATTTCCGACGCCTGGATCTACATCCGCAAGCCATCTGAGCTCTCCGACGGTCAGCGCTACCGCCTGAAGCTTGCCAAGGTCATGGAATCCGGCGCCGACGTCTGGATCGCCGACGAATTTGGCGCCGTGCTCGACCGCGTCACCGCGAAGGTCATCGCCTTCAACGTCCAGAAGGTCGCTCGCGCGCAGGGCAAGACCCTGATGGTCGCCACAACCCACACCGATCTCAAGGACGAACTGGGACCGGACCTCACCATCACCAAGCGCTTCCGCGAGCGCGTCGACGTGGAGACGAAATGAGCCGCCCCTGCATCATCATGGATATCGACGGCACCCTGTCGAACGCTGAGCACCGCGTGCATCTCCTGGGCGGCCGCACGAACTCCGCCATCGACCAGGCGCCCGACTGGGAAGCCTTCCTGGCCGCGGCCGCCGACGACACGGTCAACGAGGAGATCAAGCTCCTCAACAACGCGATGTCAGCCCATGTGCCGGTGTTCATCTGCACCGGGCGCAAGGACGACCAGTTGGAGATGACCTCCGCCTGGCTGAAGAAGTTCGGCATCACCTACAATTTCCTGCTCATGCGTGACCGCCGCGATCGGCGGCCCGACACGGAGATCAAGAAGGAGATGCTCGATCAGATCCGGGAAACCGGGTTTGAGCCGCTCTTCGCCGTGGAAGATCGCAAGTCGGTGACGGCGATGTGGCGCGAGAACGGTGTCCGCTGCCTGCAGGTATGCGAGGGCGACTACTGATGCCCGCGGTTACCTCCTGCGGACGCTACATCCTGAACGTGCTGGTTTCCATCGACCAGCTCGCCAACACGCTCGCCGGCGGCTACCCGGACGAGACGATCTCCTCGCGCTCCGCCAAAGCCTGGCTCACCGGAAAACGCTGGGGCTGCGTCATGTGCCGCTGCCTGGATTTCCTGGACAAGGATCATTGCCGGCGCGTGATCGAGCTCAACGAGGGCGACAGCGTTTCCGGCTCGCTGGATGCGATTGCCGGCATCTTCTCGTGGGGTGATCTGAAAGGCTGGATTCGCGGTCTCGTCTTGGCGGCGATTGCGCTGGCCGCGTTCGCGCTCGTGCTGGTGCTGTCGTGACAGAAACGCTTCAGGAGCTCACCAGCGAGCATTTCGATTCGGGTGCTACGACGACACTCATCGAGCGTGTGGATGCGCCCAGAGCGCATTTCTCGCTGCTTGACGACATGATTGTCGAGCGGGGTGACAAGAGCGACTGGAATCTGCTGCACGATCTTCACTACAAGGCGGAGAACCTGCCGATCGGGCCGCGTTTCTGGAAGCTGACGCTCTACGGCGAGACGATCGGCGTCCTGGTGACGGCGAACCCGAAGGGCCTGCTGAAGGAGCGACACATCGCTTTCCCGAAGCTGAAGCCCGACGGCAACGACACGCGCTTCACCAACACCCGGCGCTACAACTTCATCAACGGAAATTTCCGCGTCATCTCGCGCTTCGTGGTCGACACGATGTACCGCGGCATCGGCTGCGGCTACCGGATGATGAATCTCGTCTCGCGGATGGAGGGGAACACCTACATGGAGATCCAGTCCTCCATGTCGAAGTTCAACCTCTTCGGCCAGAAGGCCGGCTTCTCATTCGTGCGGCCGCTGAATGCCGCCAAGTACGAGCAGGGGCTGAAGTTCTTCCGGGCCCATTTTGAGGCGAGCCCGCAGGATTTCGAGGCGATCCTGGCGGAACTGGAAGCGAAGCCGGAGATCGAGCGCGAGCTGCTGCTGCAGAAGTGCAAGGACTTCTACTATCGCCACTCGGCGCTGGAGAAGACCGGCAACAACCGCGACAAGGGGCAGGGGCGCGTCGATGCCATGTCGGCTCGCACCGTCATCAAGTCCCTGCAGCAGATCGTGCTGGCTTCGCCCATGTACGGTGTCTGGAAGAACCCGGACGCGGGGCGCGACATTCCCGATCGTCTGCCGCTGACCGCCTTCGACAACCAGGCGCCGAACGCGCCCTTCCTGTTCACTGGAGGTTTCATCCCCGGCGACGCGTCCGTGCCGAGGATCCTGCACTGATGGGCGCCTGGGGTGAATTCAACCGCACGCCGAAGCAGGAAGAGATCATGACGCTCGTCCTGACCGCCGCCCACGCCGGAGAGCATCTGAGTCTGGCAGAGCTCAAGGAAAAGCTCTCCTACGGCGCCGAGGTGACCAAGCAGGCGGTGCAGTGCTCCATCCGGTTCCTCGTGAAGTGGAACATGGTGGAGAAGGAATACCGTTCCGGGAAGCTGTTCATCAAGCCAACGCTGCTGGCTTACAAGCATTTCCGGAAAGACGAAACCAATATAGAAGCATAGGACGTGGTGATGACCAAAGCCGCGCGTTCAAATAATGTATATACGTGGAGACTACTAACTGTGTATTATATATTTGAACGCGCGGCTTTGGGCATTGCCACGTCCGGAGTGATAAGTAAGCATTGACTGGCAAGACGATGGCTGAAGCTGATGCCGGAGATGATCCGGAAACCGAAGAGAAGAAGGCCAAGCGCCTGACCCCGGCACAATGGGCCGAGGCCACAGAGCTGTGGGAACTCGGGCAAATCACCATGTCGGATCTGGTCGCCCGGTTCGGCATCACGCACACCGCGATCTCCAGCTACTTCAAGCGGCACAAGATCACCCGGGGTTCGCGCAAAGCCGAGGTCGCCGAGGCGGTGGGTTCGCGCGTGAAGGCGGAGGCGGTCGAAGCCGTCACGAACTTCGCGATGCTCAAGCGCGCCCGTATCGAGGAGACCAAGCAGCAGGCGTACCAGGCGACCACCGTGGTTCATACCATGGTGATGAAGGCTCTGGTGGAGGCTCACAAGGGCTCCAAGCCGCTTGCGGCCGCGGAGATGAAGCATCTGCGCGCCGCGTCCGCCATTCTCGCCCAGGTCCGTCAGGAGCGTTACAAGATCCTGGAGATCGAAAACGAGATCGATGACAACTCGCTTCCGGACCTGATCGTCCGCGATCTGAGCGACGAAGAGATTACGGACCTTCAGAACCGCGACGAGGACGATTTCGACCTCGAGCTGCCGGAGCTTGAAGACCTCGCCGACGACGATGTCGTCTTGGAAGGGGAGGAGTGACCGCTCACACTCTCACACTACACAAGGGACAGAGAACAGTTTTCAGGGACCACCGCCGCTTCAAGGTGGTGGTCGCCGGACGCCGCTGGGGCAAGACGCAGCTTTCCAAGATCTCGATCTGCCGGAAAGCATCGAAGCCCAAGCAGCTCATTTGGTACGTCGCGCCGACCTACGGCATGGCGCGCTCGATCCTTTGGGACGAGCTGCGCGAGGCGATCCCGCGCGCGTGGATCCAGAGCGTCAACGAGACGCGCATGTCGATCCGCCTGCACAACGGCACCCGCATCGAGCTGAAGGGGGCAGACAAGCCCGATACCCTGCGCGGCGTCGGCCTTAATCACCTGATCATCGACGAAGCCCAGGATATCCGCGAGGACACCTGGTACAAGGTCCTGCGCCCGACGCTCGCCTCCACGCGCGGCGACGTGCTCATCATTGGCACGCCGAAGTCGTTCAACTGGCTCTACGACCTTTACATGCTGGGTCAGCGCGGCGATCACTACGTGACCAAGAAGGGTCAGCGCCGGCTCAACCCGTGGAAGTCCTGGCAGTTTCCGACGATCACTTCGCCCTTCATTCCGAAGGAGGAGATCGAGGCCGCGCGCGGCGACATGGACGAGAAGAGCTTTCGACAGGAGTTCGAGGCGTCCTTCGAGACCATGTCCGGTCGCGTCTACCATGCCTTCGATCGCAAGATTCACGTCGGGGACTACGCCTTCAATCCGAAGCTGCCGATCTGGGTTGGTCAGGACTTCAATATCGACCCGATGTCGTCCGTCATCATGCAGCAGCAGGAGAACGGCGAGGTGTGGATCGTCGATGAGGCGATCCTGTTCGGCTCGAACACCCAGGAGACGGCAAACGAGATCTCCCGGCGCTATTACCGGCACATGGGACAGACCACCTTCTATCCCGATCCCGCCGGCGCCAACCGCGGACACTCGCGCGGCGAATCCGACCTGGACATTCTTCGCGAGGCTGGCTTCAAGCGTCTGAAGTACCGCCGCAAGCATCCGAAGGTTGCCGATCGTATCAACGCCGTGAACCGCATGTTCCAGTCCGGTGACGGACAGATCCGCCTCCGGGTCGACAGCAAGTGCAAGCACGCGATCGCCGCTTTCGAGCAGACGATCTACAAGCCGGGCACGCGCGAGGTGGACAAATCCGCCGGCTACGAGCATCCGGCCGACGCCGTCGGCTACTGCATCGACCTGGAATTCCCGGTTCGTGAGGTGACGATCCTCGGACTTTCTCTGTGACCTTGTAGATAAATCAATGTTGACTTATCATAGCTTCGATCTTGTTCAGGAACGTGTTTGAATGGCTGTGACAACCGATCAGGAGACGCTGAAGAACTTCCTGAAGCGTCGTCACCCGGAGTATTACACGTCCCTGCCGCACTGGACCTTCGTGGAGTCCACTTACCAGGGTGGCCGCGACTGGTTCGGGGCGAACATCTTCCGCTACATCAAGGAAGGCGAGAAGGAGTTCAACGACCGTCTCGGCCGCGCGTACCGGTTCAACCATACGCGCGAGACCGTCGATCTCGTCCAGAAGTACATCTTCAAGTCCGACGTCGAGCGCTCGAATGATGCGCCGAAGGAAATCGGGGACTTCTGGAACAAGGCGACGCAGTCGGGCCTCGATATCGATCAGTTCATGATGCTGGTCTCCTGCATGTCGGCCATTTTCGGTCGCATCTGGGTGTTCACCGACACCAACAAGACCCAGCAGGTGGTGACCGCGGCTGACGAGAAGGAAGCCCAGGTCGGCGTCTACGCCTATTTCGTGAAGCCGCAGAATATCCTGGACGTCGGCTTTGCCCGTGACGGCAGCATTGCCTGGATTCTGGTGATGGAAACGCGGCGCGACGATCAGGACCCGTTCACCGCGACTGGCAACATCACTCTGGAATATCGCCTCTGGACCCCGGACGCTTGGTATCTCTTCGACATCATCCAGGCGGGCAAGCGCGGCGAAGTCGTCCGTATGCTGGATTCCGGCATCAATGAGCTGGGCGAGGTCCCCTGCTTCCCGGTCGACCATGTGCTGGGTGAGAACCGCTACACGGCGCCCGGCCTCATCGACGATTCAGCCTATCTCGACCGCGCCGTCGCCAACTACCTCTCTAACCTGGATGCAATCATCCAGGATCAGACCTTCAGCCAGCTCGCGATGCCTGCGCAGGGTATGCTTCCGGGCGAGGACAAGTACAACGCGCTCCTGGAGATGGGGACGAAGCGCATCTTCGTCTACGACGGCGAGGGCGGGGCCAAGCCCGAGTACATCTCCCCCGATCCGTCCCAGGCGCAGTTGATCATCACGGTGATCAACAAGATCATTGCCGAGATCTACAACACCGTCGGCATGGCGGGCGAGCGCACCAAGGAAGACAACGCCGTCGGCATCGACAATTCTTCCGGCGTCGCCAAAGCCTATGATTTCGAGCGCGTGAACTCGCTGCTCGCCAACAAAGCCGACAGCCTGGAGAACGCAGAGAACCGTCTCGTCGAGATGGTCATGAAGTGGCACGGCAAGGCTGCGCCGGCTGAAGAGCTGGTGAAGTACCCGGACACCTTCGACGTTCGCAGTCTCTTTGACGAATTCACGATCGCCCAGAACCTTTCCCTCGTGGACGCGCCCAAGACCGTGCGCCGCGAGCAGATGCTGCAGGTCGTCGACAAGCTGTTCCCGCGCCTGGCTGCGGATCTCCGGAAGACGATCGAAACGGAGCTGAAGAGCTGGCCCGCTGATCCCGTCGATCTGGCCGCGGCTGCCTCCAGCAAGCCACCCACCAGTTTCAACGCCTCGAACAAGAATCCTCAGACCCAGAACAGACAGGGTCAGGTGACTTCCGAGACCGCGAATAAGCAGGTCGCCTGATCTGCTCAACGGACCAAGAGACAGGTCCTTTCAACCCGACCGAGAGACAGGTCGACAGGAGTAAGTGATGAACATCGTCCACAACCGCACCGCTCTCGTCGGAGCATCTGCCGTCCGCATCTTCGCCTCTCCGCTTCAGTTCGGTCTTCGGATCGCGCTGGAAGCTGAAAACGGCACGGGCACCGGCAACGCCGACGACGAAGCGGCCAAGGCTGCTGCTGATGCGGCTGCCAAGGAAGCTGCGGACAAGGCTGCCGCCGAGGCCAAGGAAAAGGCCGAGGAGGAGACTCGGAACAAGTCTGGTCTCTCCGATCGGGAAGCTGAGCTTCTCAAGGAGAACATGGACAAGAAGACCAAGCTGAAGAAGGCCAACGAGGAGCTCGAGGCGACCAAGACCCGTCTCGCGGCGTTCGACGGCCTGGATCCGGACGAGCTGCGCAAGCTCGTGAAGGAGAAGCAGGACGCCGAGAAGGCTGCGGCCGAGGCGAAGGGCGACTTCGACCGGGTGAAGCAGATGATGGCTGATGAGCACCAGAAGGAGCTCGTCGCGCGCGACGCCAAGCTGACGGAGAGCGAAACGGCTCTGGCGAAGGCTCGCGCAACCATCGACGAGCTGACCATCGGCAATTCCTTCGGCACTTCCGAGTTCGTCAGCAAGGAGACGGTGCTCACGCCCGCCAAGGCGCGCAAGGTGTATGGCGAGCATTTCGAGGTCAAGGACGGCGAAGTTGTCGCCTACGACAAGCCCCGCGGCTCGGAAGGCCGCACGCTTCTCGTGGATGGCTCCGGCAAGCCGTTCAGCTTCGAGGCCGCCATCAAGAAGCTCGTCGAGGCGGACCCGGATCGTAACAGTCTGGTACGCTCGACCCTGAAAAACGGGGCCGGCTCCAGCACGCAGAATGATCGGGTGCCCCCGAATACGGGCGATGTCTTCGGAAAGGGCCGCATTGCCGCGGCGCTCACGAAGCTCGCCTCGAAGTAACGAGGAAAATAAGTCAGTATTTACTGCATTTTCCTCTTGGTGAAATGGAGATCGCCGTCCTAAAATAATGGTCAGTCAGTTTTGACCTATCGGCGATCTATCCCCAAGGAGTGATTCAAATGCCGTTGCTTGTTGAAGAGGCCGCGAAGCTCTCCCAGGAGCAGATGGAGCGCGGAGTCATCGAGGAGATCATCGATACCGATGAGCTCTTTGCTCTCATTCCGTTCATGGGCGTGAACGGGAAGGCTTATGTCTACAACCGCGAGGACACCCTCTCGGAAGGTGAATTCCTGGATCCCTACGAGGTGGTCCCGGAGGGCGCTGCCACGTTCAAGGAAGTCATGACCAAGCTGCGCATCCTTGCCGGCGACGTCGACCTGGACAAGTTCCTGATCACCACCCAGTCCGACACCAACGACCAGCTCGCGATCCAGATCGCGTCCAAGTCGAAGGCGCTCGGCCGCAAGTTCCGCCGGGCTCTGGTCCAGGGCGACTCCAGCGTCAACGCCAAGGAATTCGACGGCATTCGTGCCCTCACTCCGGCCGCGCAGACCCTGGTTGCCGGTGCCAATGGCTCCGCGGTCAACTTCGGTATGCTGGACGAGCTGAAGGATGCGGTGAAGAACGGCGCCGACGTCCTGATGATGCGTCAGGGCACCTGGCGCGCTGTGCGTGCGCTGCTCCGTGCCGCCGGCGGCAATGAAGCTGCCACGATGATGATCAAGAACTTCGGTCAGGCGGTTCCCTGCTATGACGGCAAGCCGGTCATCATCAACGACTTCCTGCCCGCCGACGAGGTCCAGGGCACGGCCGATGCCACCTGCTCGATCTACGCGCTGCGTCTGAACGAGACGGACGGTTTCCACGGCATCTACGGCGGCCCGAACGCCGGCATCCAGGTCGAGTCGATCGGCACGATCCAGAACAAGGACGCTGTCCGCTACCGCGTGAAGTGGTACGTCGGCACCGCCCTGAAGGCAACCCACTCGGTTGCCCGTCTGCAGGGTGTCACCAACGTTTAATCGTTGACGTAAGTCAACATTGACTTACCATAAGGGCGAGGGCAACCTCGCCCTTTTGCTTGAGGCCCCATGCACGTCGAAATCTATGGCAGCCCTGTGCTCTGCGCCGATACCGAGGCCGCCAAGGCGCTCTGTGACCGCCGGCGATATTCTCATGTCGTCCGCGACGCCGCCGGCGACCTGATTTCGCTCTGTGAGCTCCGGCGTCGTGCGCCTCTCAGCGCAACTCTCCCGCAGATCTTCGTCGGAACCCACCACGTCGGCGATCTCGCCGCGTTTGAGGCGGCCGAAAGGGCGGGGATCATCGAACAGCTTCTCGGAGGACAGTGATGAAGCATCTCAGGATTACCGCCAAAGGCTGGGAAGGGTACACCGGTCATATCGGCATGGTCGAATTCGTTGACGGTCGCTCCGTGAGCGTCGTGCCGCAGGTTCTGGCGGATCGAGTTTCGGCCAGCATCGGCGTCGTGGAAATCGACGAAGACGGTCTGGAAGACGAAGCGGGTGCTGCGGCGCGCATCATCGGCGGCGCCACATTGACTGTGCAAATCGACCCGCTCGCCCGCGCCAGCGAGGCTGATCGCGAAGCCGAGCAGAAGCGGCTGAAGGATACCGCGGGCCGCCCGCCCGCCGACACGCTCTACACCCAGAAGGAGCTGATGGCGATCGCGGACGACAAGGGCATCAACGGACTGCGTGAGATCGCCAAGCCCTGGGGCGTGCGCGATCGGTCTATTCCGGGTCTGCTTGTCGCAATCCTGAAGGCTCAGGCCGAGTTCGTCGCCCGCAAGAACGGCACCAAGATCGCCGGCGAGAAGGTCGAGGTTCCCGTCGAGGAGCTGGTGGAGAAGGAGCCCGTGCCGGCTACCGGCGATGAGGGCGCATCCTTCACCGGCGCTGGTGACGAAATCGACGCGACCGAGACACAGGCGTAATCCATGCACACGTTCCCCGCCGGCGTTGCCGTCAACGTTGTCATTCCGCTCATCGACCTGAATGGTGATCCGGTCACGCCGACGGGGCTGCGGGCGCGCGTGCTCGATCAGAACGGGGAGGAGGTTGTAGCTTTCTCCGACATCTCGTTCGAGACCGGCGCCACCGACATCGACATCATGGTCAAGGCTGCCACTAATACCCTGGCGCCTTTTCCCGATCAGAAGCAGGACGGCACCTTCGACGAGGAGGGCATTCTTCAGGCAACCACTGGCGCTCGCACCGTGGAGCTGGAGATCACCACCGAGGGTGGCGTCTTCACGACGGGGCAGACCTACCTGCTACAGGCGCGTAATCGCTTCGTGCTGCTGCGCAACACCTTCCAGACCTACGAGCAGGCGTTGATACACGTCTCCACCATGCCTCGTCTCGCCGGTTGGAACGCTGCAACGGACATGGAGCGGCAGAACGCCCTGGTGGAAGCCTTCCGGCGGCTGACCAGACTCGGCTATCGGGTGCAGCGCCCGGAGGATCAGGACATCATGTACCGGGCAGCCGTCGCGGACGACACGGTCATCCCGGCGACGCTGTGGCGCTACATGGACGCCGAACTGTGGCAGCGCTATCCGAGCCGCTTCCGCCTGGCGCTCTGCAAGGCGCAGGTTGCCGAGGCAGACGAGGTTCTGCAGGGTGGCACAGCAAACGCCAAGCGGCGCTCCGGACTGCTCTCCGAGTCCATCGGCGAGAGCTCGATGATGTTCCGCTCCGGCAAGCCGCTCGATCTCGGCATGAGCTCCGCAGCGCTGGAATATCTCGCCGGCTACCTCGAATTTAGAGTGACGACGACCCGCTCATGATCACGACCCGTATGACCGCGGAGAGTGAAGCCGCGGCCCAGCGTTACGAACTCCTGATCGAAGCATGGCGCGCAATCTACCAGGCCGCCATCGCCTCCCCCGATTTCGGGTCCGCTCGGCAGCTCGCCGACGTGCGTGCAGAAGCCTACGATCTGGCTCGCACCTTCATCAGCACCGAAGCGGCGATGATTGACGCGCACAGCGTCGAAATCGCTTCAGAAGCTCACCAGACGACTTTGCGCGAGCTGGGCGCTGAGAGTGCGAGCGAGCTCACGGAAGCTGCCGGTGAGCACCTGATCGCTGCGGTGAGCTATCTGACGCACGAACTCTCGGTGCAGATCGAGCGCGACGTTGCGCATCTGGTGGAATCGCTGCGTAAGGCGGTGCTGCAGGTAACGATCGCGGCCCGCTCCCGTCGGATTACCATGAAGGCGGCGCTGCTGCAGTACCGCATTGGCAACGCCGCCGACATCCAGTTCTTCTTTCACGATCGCGGCAACGCCAAGTGGCCATCCCGTAAGTTCGTTCGCGCCGTGTGGCGTCATCACCTGCTCAGCCTCTACAACGAGATCGTGCTCCTGACGCTGGCCGATCACGGCCTGGACCAGGCTGAGGTGAGCCACGTCGATCCGAATGCGCAAAGCCATGGAATGCGGATCGCCATGTCGTCCGATTCCGAGCTTCCGACCTATGCAGAGGTGCGCTCCGGCATCTTCCACCCCAATGCGGACGCGATCCTGACCAGGGGAGCCGACTGATGTTCATTCCCAACAACACCGGGCGGCTCAGCCGCAAGATCGGCATGACCATTAAGGCCGAGGCGCGCTTCAGCATCCCCGAAACCGTCGACTGCGGCGTCGTCAGTCTCGCCAACACCGATCAGAAGACGTCCGTTCGCTCCGACAGCTCCGCCTCCCGCGGCTCGGCGCAGGAAACCGTGTCCGACGCGAAGATCCTGTTTCCCGCCACCGTCACGATCATCGCCGGCGACCGCTTCGAGATCGCCGGCTTTACACTCAAGGTGATCACGGTCCAGCCGCGATACAGCGTGCTCGGGATCCTGGATCATTACGAGGTCGATTTCGCGCACTGGGGTCCTTGATGAAGGCGAAGATGCGCGCGGAAGGCTTTGACCAGCTCGTCATCGCCCTTCGCCATGCCGGAGAGCGCGTGGAGGACAAGGCGCGCAAGACGATGCGGCGCGGCGCCGACAAGATCGTAAAAACGGCGCAGCTCTACGCCCCGGTCGACAAGCACAACCTGGAAGACTCGATTCACAAGGAGATCGGGTACGAGCGCCGAGGTCGTCTGAAGATCGACATCGTGATGGGTGGCGAGGTGAACGGCGTTAATGTCGACCGGTACGCGCTGCTGGTGCACGAAAACTATTCCAGCTTGAAGCCAGGCGCCGGCACGATCGCCAAGCGCATGGCGAACCCTGGCGTCTATATCGGCGAAAAGTTCCTGGAGCGCGCCATGGCGGACAGCGAGGCCAAGCTCAAGAACGCGATGATCAGCGCCGTTGCAGAGGAATGGACCCTGGAGGGCGGTGAAGGAGATTCCGACGATGACGATGAGGATTGATCTGCTGGCCGAGCTTCTGAGCGACGCGGGCTTGGGCGTCGCCGGAGAAAGCCTGTTTCTCTACGAGATGCCTGCCGAGTGTTCGCAGGGGCTGCTGATCAAAACGCCGCTGACCGGCATCGCCATCAATGAGGAGCTGCCGGGCTATTTCAAATTCGGCCTGCAGGTGATCGTGCGCGCGATGACGCACGGCGCCGGCGAAGACCTTGCGGGCAAGGTGATCCAGGTCCTTACGATCAACCAGCGCCGCATCTTCACCAATCAGGACGGCTCCTTTGCCATGCAGGTGAACCGCCTGATGCCGGAGACGCTGCCGATCGTGTATCCCCGGGCAGATTCCGACGCCCTGGAGTGGTCGATCAATTTCGCCTGTTCTTTGGTTCTGCCCCACTAAGTCAATTTTGACTGTTTCTATCTGCCTCAACGATGCTAGAATAAGTCAACATTGACTTACCGTAGGGACAGAACCATGGCATCCGATACCAAGAACGTGAAGCTCGGCGTTTGCCGGGTACTGCTCGCCGGTCAGGATCTCGGCTACACCAAGGGCGGCGTTGACGTCGAGGTGCAGACCCAGACCCACGAGGTCGAGGTCGACCAGTTCGGCCAGAGCCCGATCAACGAGTACATCATGGGCCGTACCGTGACGGCGAAGGTTCCGCTGGCGGAAACCACGCTGGACAACCTGGTCCGCATCATGCCCGGCGCCACGCTGATCACCGATCACGTCGACCCGACGAAGAAGAAGGTCGTGGTCACGAACGGCATCGGCGTTTCGCTGCTCGAGCTCGCCAAGGAGCTTGTGCTGCATCCGATCG
Organism: Faunimonas pinastri; assembly: GCF_900110915.1. Classification (GTDB taxonomy): domain Bacteria; phylum Pseudomonadota; class Alphaproteobacteria; order Rhizobiales; family Afifellaceae; genus Faunimonas; species Faunimonas pinastri. Next base: position 6,114 of record NZ_FOFG01000014.1, on the reverse strand, counting down.
CGCTGGCCGACGACGACTATTCCGAAGACTTCGTGATCCCCAAGGCGGCGACCTCCGGCGCTCTGCAGTTCAGCTACAAGCTGGATGACGAGCGGGTCTTCACGGTCACCTTCAAGGGCTATCCGGACCCGGACACCAAGACCCTCTTCACCGTCGGCGACGACACCGCCGAAGCCGCGTAATCGCGGCTCCATTTCACAATCATTACTGACTGACGACGGGAAATCCGTCGTCAGTCCTCCAGCAGAGCAGGAAGCATGACCGATTCCGTCAAGTATCTCGACCTCGACGCCATTGACCTCACCGAGAACGAATTCGTCGTGAAGCTCGGCGGCGTGGAGCATCATCTCAAGCCGGTCACGGTCGAGGACTTCGTCGAGAACACCAAGCTCATCCAGTCGCTGGGCGTCAGCGGCAAGCTCGAAGACGAGGTCGACACCGTCATCCAGATGCTCGTGCGCGCCTTCCCGACGATGACCGTCGAGCAGCTCAAGAAGCTGGAGCTGGTGAAGCTCAACGCGCTCCTGGATTTTGCCCACAAGAACAACGGGCAGAAGCAGGGTGAAGCGAGCGCGGAGGCTGAGGCTACCGCAAACCCTCCGGCGGCGGGGCAGTAAGAGCCGTCGACTTCGGCTACATCTTCACCCGCATCGTCTCTGAATACGCAATGAAGCCCAGAGACGTTCTCGATCTGCCGATCGAGATGTTCTGGCTCCTTCACAAGAACATCGACCGAATGGCCGCCGAGCGGGACTACCGCACCGCGACCATCCTCGCCCAGGTCCACACACCCGAGGGCGTTCGAGAGCTTCTCACGGGGCTTCGGAAGCAGATCGGGACCGTCGTCGAGTACGACGAGGGCCAGCTCGCCATGCAGGAAGCAGCATACGACCGGGACGGTCTTCTCGCGCTCAAGGGGCTGGGAAAGCTCTAAAGGCCGGGAAACGCCTGCCCGCCGTCGGTAGTCAATATTGACTTATTCAGGTGGTGAGTATGGCCGGAATTCGCGTTGAACTGGAGCTTGATACCGGGGAGTTCACTTCCCGGATTCTGCACGCCGGGCAGTCTGTCCAGCAGTTCCAGAGCACCGTGAACGGCAACATCGTTGCCCTGGAGCGCATGACTGACAGCTCGAAGGGCTTCCTCGGAACCCTTCGCGACGTCTCCATCGTCGCCGGTGTCGCGACCGGCGCTTTCGGCAAGCTCCACGATGTCGCGACCGGCTGGCTCGGCGATATCATCAAGGTCAACGCCGAGATGGAGCGGCTTACCAAGCAGCTCCAGGGAATGAGCAAGGCCGCCGATCCGATCAAGGATGCGGCCGATCAGGTCGATTGGCTCCGCCAGAAGGCCCTGCAGGTCCCGTACTCGCTGCAGGGTATGACCAAGGCTTACGTCCAGCTCAAGTCGACCGGCATCGACCCGATGGCGGGCTCGATGCAGGCTCTGATGGATGGTGTCGCCGCGATGGGTGGCACCGACGAGACCCTGCAGCGCGCCACCCTCGCGATCTCCCAGATGGCGGGTAAGGGCGTCATCCAGATGGAAGAGCTGCGCCAGCAGTTGGGCGAGGCGATGCCGCGCGCCACCGAGCTCATGGCGCGTTCCATGGGCGTTTCCGTCACCGAGCTGTTCCAGAAGATCAACACGGGCACGGTTCAGGCACGACCCGCGATCGAAGCTCTCTCGCTGGAGATGGAGCGCGCCTTTGGTGGCGCTGCCCAGGCTCAGATGAGCACCTGGAACGGCCTCATCTCGAACGTCAACACCAACATGCAGAGCCTCGCCCTCAAGGTGGGGCAGGCTGGCTTCTTCGATACGGTGAAGCAGCAGGTCATCGACCTCAACAACCTGCTCTCCGGGCAGTTCGCGAACGGCCTGGCCGATTCCCTCGGCCGCGGCCTCAGCAGCTTGATCACCGGGTTTCGTGAGGTCATCGAGACCGCGATCGAGTACCGCGGCGTCATTGAGCAGGTCGGCGCGGTTTTCGTTGCATGGTTCGGCGGCAAGATGGTGCTCGCCCTGCATGAGCTGATCGCCAGCGGGTTCACCGAACTCGGCCTTCAGTTGCAGCTCCTGCGCAATCAGGCGTCCGTAGTGGGTAATGCCTTCGCCGGCTGGGGCGGAGCCGTCACCGGTATTCGCAGTCTTCGGGATGCATTGGCGGCCGTTTCACTCACGTCTGAAGGGCTGGCCTCCGTCGCGCCGATGTTGCTCACCGGCTTCACCTCCATTGTCGGCATCCTGCCGGCGCTGGGTATGGGTGTGGTCGCGGTCGCGAACTACTTCGGCCTGTTTCAGGATAAGGCGCGGGACGCTTGGCAGGAGCTGGAGAAGTTCGGCGCTGTCTCCCGCAAGCAGATCGAGGACGCGTCCGGCTACGTCAAGGAGCAGCAGGCGCAGCTCGACAAGCTCTATGCACAGCGCGACCAGCTCAAGAAGGCGGGCTTCGACACCCTGTCGGAGAACGACCCGAACCGTCAGTGGTACGACGACACGCTTCAGCAGATCGCCGATCTCGAGGCGAAGATCCCGAAGCTGCGCGAAAAGCTGGATACCTGGACTGGGCAGCAGGAGAAGGACGAGGTCAGCAAGGGTCTGCAGCTCGAACTGAGCCGGATCCAGGACAGCCTGACCGCGACCTCGCGTGCCTATGACCAGCAGGCTCGTGTAGCGGCCGACGCGCACGACAAGCAGGTCCGCGAGCTCTCCACGGCGCACAAGTCCATCAAGGACGAGGATGAGCGCTATCAGCAGGAGTCCCGGAAGGCTGCGCTCGATTTCTACGACAAGCAGATCGCCGATCTCGAGACCTACCTGACGCACTACCAGGAGCAGGCTGCCAACGCCGTCGACGCGGTGCAGAAGGGCACGGCGCTCTCGGTTGCGGATAACATCACCGGACAGATCCGCACGCTTCAGCAGCAGCGCGAGTCCACGCGCAGCCTGATCAGTGGCGTTCCGATGGCGCCGAAGGCCGTCAACGACGACAAGGCATTCCAGAAGGGCGCTCAGCTCCTGGAAAGCCTGACGGACAAGGCGACCGCCTACAAGGCTGCGCTGCAGGGTGCGGACGTCGAGGTGATGAACCTCACCCAGCTCCTGCAGAACGGCAAGTATGGCGACATGGGGCGCCAGGAGGTCCAGGACCTCACCGACAAGCTCATCGCGGCTAAGGCTGAGGTGCGCGAGCTCCAGGAGCTGATGGAGGGCCGCAACAAGCTCGACAACGATCTCCGGGCTGCCCAGGCGAGCGCCGAGGAGTCGTACTACAAGGAGGTCATCCGCAGCGCGGAGCTCGGCAAGACCAAGCTCACCGAGACCGACAAGATCGCGATCGGCGTGAAAGCCGGGCTCTACAAGGGCGTCGGGCCCAACGCCACGCCTATGCAGCGCGCGGTCGAGGGTATCAACACGCAGCTCGCCAACACACAAACGGCTGCCCAGAACGCTGCCCGCACGATGCAGTCGACCGTCTTCGGTGGCCCGATCATCAATGCGGCCAACACGCTGATCAACGCCGTGCAGCGCCTGAATGAAGCCTGGAGCTCGTTCCGTGGCAACGTCTCGGGCACGAACGTCGCCGGCGCGCTGTCATTCGATCCCAGCGCGGTGCGCAGCATCGGTGGCGCCTTCAGCTCGCTCTCCGGCATCATCCCCGGCGCCGGCTTCCTCGGGAAGCTGATCCACTCCGAGAGCAGCGGCAACGCCAATGCGCAGTCCTCGACCTCGTCTGCTCTGGGAGCTGCCCAGTTCATCAAGGGCACCTGGATGCAGTTCATCCGGGAAATGCACTCCGAGCTGATCCAGAAGGACGGCAAGGGCGGTGTGATGAACTCAGCCCAGCTTCTCGACATGCGTCGCAATGCGGCCATGTCCGTGGAGGCTGCCACCTGGTACGCGAACAAGAACGCACAGGTGCTCCAGTCCAAGGGCTTCCAGGCCAACGACTGGCAGCTCAAGCTCGCGCACATGCTGGACTCCTCCGGCGCCTTGAAGGTGCTGCAGGCCGCGCCCGACACGTTGCTGAGTGCTCTTTTGGGCGCGGATCAGATCTCCGCGAACAAGTGGCAGAACGTCACCGCGGGCCAGCTCAAGAGCCGTCTTGCAGCTCAGTTCGGCTCTAATCGGACTTTCGCGCCCACCACGGCGCCGATCGCCGGCGGGCAGTATGCGGGGCCGAAGAACCCGGGCGATCCGACGCTTGCTGCGCCGGCGGGTCTGAACGGTGACGAAGTTTCGCAGTTCAATGCGACCCAGCAGATCGAGCAGTTGGCAAATGCCAAGAAGCTGGAGAACGATCTCGCCGAAACGTTCCTGAAGACGAAGGATGCCATCGCCCAGGCTACCGAAAAGGCCGACGGGTTCGGCGCGCACGTCTCCGCTCTGCGCAAGCAGATCAAGGAAGGCGTCTATGGAGCGGACAAGAACCCCGACAGCGATCGCTACAAGGAGCTGATCAAGCTCACGAAGGACTGGGACGACGCCGACGCGAAGGCGAAGAAGAACCAGCGCCTGCGCTCGTCCGTTGATTCCGGTCAGGACCGTCTGGCGTCGCAGGCAAAGGAAGCTGCCGACAAGCAGGCCGAGGCCATGGCCCGGCTGAACGACCCGTCTGCGACCAAGCAGTCGGACGGCTACTTCTCGCTCTCGCGCCAGTGGGACGATCAGATCCAGAAGCTCGGGGAGCTCTACGGGAAGGACAGCCAGAACTACAAGGACGCGCTGGAGCAGAAGAAGGTCGCGCTTCAGAACTTCCAGAACTCCGAGGTCACCTCGACGATCGCGGGCCTGGCTCAGCAGGATGCCGAGCTGGAGCGTTCGCTCATGGCCCAGGGCGCTGCGCGCGACAACTCGCTCCAGCAGGAGATCGACCGCACCCAGAAGCTCCTCGACAACTTCAAGGGCAGCGCGGAGGAGCGTCAGCGTCTCGAAGATGCGATTCAGAAGCATATCCGCCTGGTGCGTGAAAAGACTGCCCAGGAGAGCCCCATCGCCAAGGAGCTTCAGCAGTATGCCGACTTTGGCGGCAATCTGCAGAAGGGCATGGCTGGCTGGATCGACAGCGGTCTCGATGGTCTTGCGACCTTCGTCACCACCGGCAAGGCCGACTTCGCGTCGCTGACCCAGTCGATCCTGAAGGATCTTGCCAAGATGTCCCTGCAGTGGGCCACGAGCGGCCTGACTCGCAGCCTGAAGGGTGGTGGCGCAGGTAAGGGCGCGGCCGCTGGCGGCGGCGCAGGTAAGGGCGGCGGTCTCGCGAAGCTCACCGGCACGGCTCACACCGGCGGCGTCATCGGCGCATCCAATCTGCGCTCCACGATGGTCAATCCGGCGATCTTTGCCAATGCCCCGAAGTTCCACACCGGCGGTGTTATTCGTGGCCGCGGGCTCGGGCCGGACGAGGTGCCGATCGTTGCTCGTCGCGGGGAGGGCGTCTTCACGCCCGAGCAGATGGCGGCAATGGGTTCTGCCGGCGGCGGAAACATGCAGGCGATCACCATCAACTCGCCGGTCACCGTGAATGCCAGCGGCGGCACCCACGATCAGAACGCAGATCTCGCCAAGCAGGTCTCCAAGCAGGTCGAGGGCTCGATGCGCAGCCTGGTCGTCAACGAATTGCAGAAGCAGATGCGGCCGGGCGGTATCGCCTACGGCCGCCGGTAATCAGTAAGGGTCGATCATGGCACTCAGGGTCTTCTATCCCCCGATCCCGCCTTCGCCGGGCACCAGCGACAAGCCGAAGCTCACTCTGCTGAAGGCTGAGTTCGGCGATGGCTACACCCAGACGACGCGCGCCGGGCTCAACCACATTCGACGCGTACTCTCGCTCAACTGGGACCGGCTTCTGCCGGACCAGGCTGCCTTCATCGTGAACTTCCTGGAAGCGCACGGTGGCGACACCTCCTTCTACTACACACCCTCAGACGAACTCCGGGCCGTGAAGTGGACCTGCGAGGAATGGGAAAGCAAGAAAAACGGCAACGACGGATGCTCGGTCTCCGCCACGTTCGAGCAGTCCTTTTCGCTTGAAACATAAGTCAGTATTGACTTACCATAGAAGCCTCAACTCAAGGCTCCTATGTCCGATCTTCTCTCCGTTGCTCAAACACC
>NZ_FOFG01000017.1 GCF_900110915.1 Faunimonas pinastri | reverse complement strand
CTACTACAACATGGACCAGGTCGTCGGGCAGGCACTCGCCACCTTCCGCCGCATCGACCAGGCGGAACAGGCCGGGGCGGACGAGGCGGAAACCGGAGCGGGAGCGGAGAGGGTGCCCGCGGAGTAGGCGGCTTTATCGCCGAGCCTCCGCCGCGAGGGGTCAACCCGACGGTCGATCCCGTCGATTGACCTTGCCTGCCGGCGCGCCTATCAAGTTCCCATCCAAGGGGAGTCCCTGAGAGGGGCTGAGAGACCGTCGGCGCTTGCGCAAAACGGTGACCCTTCGAACCTGATCCAGGTCAAGCTGGCGAAGGGATGGACCGTGCCTCACTTCTTTCGAGGCCCTTTCTCCTCAACCGCTTTGGGACTCCCGTCCGGCCTGGCTGAAGCTGGGAGATCGCATGCGCGTGGCGGTAATCGGTGCGGGGGTGATGGGGCTGACCACGGCCCTCGCGCTTCGCGAGCAGGGCGCCGACGTGGAAATTCTCGAACGCTCCGCGTCGCTTGCCGCCGAGGCATGCTCGCGGTTCGCCGGTGGCATGCTGGCCCCGTGGTGCGAGGGCGAAAGCGCGGAGCCGCTGGTCGTGCGCCTCGGCCAGGAGGCGCTGGACTACTGGCCGCGCCACGTGCCGGCGGAAAGGCTCGGCAGCCTCGTCCTCGCGCAGCGCCGCGACGCGCCGGAACTCGACCGCTTCGCCCGCCGCACCGACCGTTTCGAACGGCTGGACGAGGCAGCCCTGGGAGAACTCGAACCGGACCTCGCCGGCCGTTTCGCCCGCGCGCTGTTCTTCCGCGAGGAAGGCCATCTCGACCCCCGCGAGACGCTGAAGCTGCTCGCCGCGAAGCTGGAAGCGGCCGGCGTGCCGATCCGTTTCGGAGTGGATGCCGATGCGAACGCCCCGGCGGCCGATCGGATCGTGGATTGTCGTGGCCTTGCCGCGCAGGACCGGCTGCCGGACCTGCGTGGCGTGAAGGGCGAGATGCTGATCCTGCGCTGCCCCGACGTTTCCGTCTCGCGCCCCGTGCGGCTGCTGCATCCGCGGTTTCCGCTCTACATCGTGCCGCGCGGCGGGGGCGTCTACATGGTGGGCGCGACCAGCATCGAGAGCGGCGAGCGGAGCCGCGTCACCGCCCGCTCGATGGTGGAACTCCTGAACGCCGCCTACGCGCTGCATCCGGCCTTTGCCGAAGCCGAAATCCTGGAGATCGGCAGCGATGCGCGCCCGGCCTTTCCCGACAATCTGCCGCGCATCCGCCGCGATGGCGACCGGCTGATGGTCAACGGGCTTTACCGCCACGGCTTCCTGCTGTCGCCGGCGCTCGCCCGCATGGCGGCCGACATCGTGATGAATGACGTAAGCTTTCCGGAGGTGACGAGATGAGGCTGACCGTCAACGGCGAGGCGAAGGAGGCCTCGGCCTCAACGCTGGATGGCCTGCTGGTCGAGCTCGGCTATGCCGATACCGTGGTCGCGACGGCCGTCAACGAGAGCTTCGTGCCGGTGACACGGCGGCCGGCGCTGGAACTCTCCGAGGGCGACACGGTGGAAATCCTCGCGCCGATGCAGGGAGGCTGAGATGAAAGCCTATGACGTGGAACTCGGCTCGCGCCTGCTGCTCGGCACGGCGCAATATCCCTCGCCGGCGATCCTCGCGGACGCGGTTCGTGCTTCCGGCGCGGAAGTCGTCACGGTGTCGCTCCGCCGGGAATCCGGCCGAGACCGTGCGGGGCAGGGCTTCTGGGATCTGATCCGCGATCTTGGCGTGCGCGTGCTGCCCAACACGGCTGGCTGTCACACGGCCAAGGAAGCGGTCGCGACGGCCCAGATGGCGCGGGAAGTCTTCGGCACGGCCTGGATCAAGCTGGAGGTGATCGGCGACCACGACACGCTGCAACCCGATGTCTTCGGGCTGGTCGAGGCGGCCGGTATCCTCTGCCGCGAGGGCTTCGAGGTCTTTCCGTATACGACGGAGGATCTGGGCGTCGCCGATCGGCTGCTGGAGGCGGGGTGCCGCGTGCTGATGCCGTGGGGCGCGCCGATCGGCTCCGGCCGCGGCCTTTCCAATCCGTACGGCCTTCGCACGATGCGGGCGCGCTTTCCCGACGTGCCGCTGGTGGTGGATGCCGGCATCGGCCTGCCGTCCCATGCGGCGCAGGCGATGGAACTCGGTTACGACGCCGTTCTCCTCAACACCGCCGTTGCCAAGGCCGGCGATCCCGCCGCCATGGCCAGGGCATTCCGGCAGGCGATCGAAGCCGGCCGCGCGGCGTGGCTCGCCGACCCCATGGACGCCCGCGACATGGCGGCCCCCTCAACCCCCGTGCTTGGCATGGCTTTTCGGGAGTAAACGATGCTCGACCGATTCTATCTCATCGTGGACAGCACGGAGTGGCTGCACCGGCTGCTGCCGCAGGGCGTCCGCCTCGTCCAGCTCCGCATCAAGAACAAGCCGGAGGACGTGCTCCGTACCGAGATCGCCGAAGCGCGGGCCCTCTGCGAAGACGCGGGGGCGCAGCTCATCGTCAACGATTACTGGCAGATCGCCATCGAGGAGGGCTGCGACTTCGTCCATCTCGGCCAGGAGGATCTCGATGACGCCGATGTGGAGGTGATCCGCCAGGCCGGAATACGGCTCGGCGTCAGCACCCATGACGATACCGAACTCGATCGCGCGCTTTCCGTCCAGCCGGATTACATCGCTCTCGGCCCGGTGTTTCCGACGATCCTGAAGAAGATGGCCTGGGCGCCGCAGGGGATCGACCGCGTGCGCGAATGGAAGCGGCGCATCGGGGACGTGCCACTGGTGGCGATCGGCGGTCTCACGCCGGAGCGGGCGGGGCAGGTGCTTGGTGCGGGCGCCGACAGCGCGGCGGTGGTGACCGACATCCTGCTGAACGCCGATCCGGAAGCGCGGACGCGGGAATGGGTCGCGGCAACGCGGACGACCGGCAGGTGAGCGACCGCTATGCACGTCAAATCATCCTGCCGGAGGTCGGTGCGGTCGGGCAGGCGAAGCTGGCGGCGGCACGGGTGCTGGTCGTCGGCGCCGGTGGGCTCGGCTCGTCCGTGCTCCCCGCGCTTGCCGGAGCCGGCGTCGGGCATATCGACATCGTGGATCACGACCGCGTCGACGCTTCCAACCTGCACCGGCAATGGCTTTACCGCATGTCCGATATCGGCCGGCCCAAGGCCGAAGCGGCGTGGGATGCGTTGGCCCCGCTGAACCCGGAGGTCGGCCTGCACGCCCATGCCGAGCGGCTTCGCCCGTCCAATGTAGAAGGCTTGGTCGGCGCCGTGGACCTCGTCGTCGATGCCGCCGACAGTCTTGCCGTCACCTACATGCTCGGCAGCACCTGCCATCGTCTCCGCAAACCGTTGATCACGGCGTCCGTGCTGGAGCAGCGGGGCTATGTCGGCGGCTTTTCCGGGGGGGCGCCGAGCTACCGCGCGATCTTCCCGGACATGCCGACCGTGGTCGGAAGCTGCGCGATCAATGGCGTACTTGGCTCGGCGGTCGGCGTGCTCGGCTCGCTGCAGGCGCATATGGCGCTGCAGGTGCTACTCGGTCAGCACCCGTCACCGCTCGGTCGCCTCGTCTCCGTCGATCTCAAGACGATGAACTTCGGCGGCTTTGGCTTCGAGGGTACGCCGGAGCCGGAGGACGTGGAGATCGCGTTTATCGAGGCCTGCGACCTCCGGTCGGGGGATCGCGTGGTGGAACTTCGTCCGGTGGAGGAAGCGCCGGAGCCAGCCGTCGCTGGCGCGATGCGGGTTGCACCGGACGAAGTCAGCGCGGAGATCCAGCCGTCCTCAGGCCGCGTTGTCTTTGCCTGCGCCAGCGGCGTGCGCGCTTATCGCGCCGCGCGTTCCGCCCAGTCGCGCTGGGCTTGCGAAGCCGCCGTGCTCATCGCCTGACGAGCACGGCAGGCGTATTCTCAACAAGCCTGGGCGTATTGCCGAAGCACATTGCGGACGGCCGCGATCTGGAGATCGCGCACATTCGGCTTCACTTCACCGGAAACGACCTGCGGATACAGCGCGCCGAGATGCTGGCTGATCAGCGTCTCGGGAATTGCCACATCGTCCAGCGCCGCCGTCAGCCGTTCCACCGCCGCGCGAGCGGTCGGATGCGGCCAGTAGTAACGGATGCGGTCGCTGTAGCTGTAGTGCCGCTTGACGCGAAGCGCCGTCTCGTCGCCGTGGTAGTACTTCTTCCAGTTGCCGGGCTCGGAGAGCAGCAGCTCTTCCATCGCCGCCTTGAGCGAGTGGGACGCATAGCCCTCCACCAGTTCGCAGGCGATGGCATCGAGCCCATAAAGCGCCTCGCGAAGCGCGAAGGTCAGCCAAGGGCCGACCTTGAGGATGGCGAAGCCGTCGCGCACGAGAGCGGCAAGGCCGGCTTCCGTCTGGTAATCGGTGGAATGCGCCTCGAAGACGAATTGCGGCGCGCTTTTCAGCCACTGGCTGAGGCCCACGGCCTTTTCCGGCGCGTAATGCACGACATCGGCATCGCCGAATTCCACGCCCGGCTGCACGACGAGTCCGATCACGCGGTCGAACGCCGCCTGGAGGCCACGCTCGGAAAAGGCGCGGCGATGCACTTCGACGGTCCCGGCGGCGGCCTCGGGCGACGTCACCTGCAGGTGGTCGAGTGCTTCCAGCGCGCCGCCGGGCGTCGGGACTTCCGTGCCGATGATGTAGACCGGAGCCGTGCCACCGACGCGGCGATGGGCATCCTCGGCAATGGCCGCGAGACGGGCGGCGCGGGCGGCCGTCGTCTCGTCGTCCAGCGCTTCCGGTTCGCCCGCGCAGCCCATGCTTGCGTCGAGATGGATCTTGGTGAAGCCCGCTTCCACGAAGGCCGCGATCATCACGTCGGCCTTGGCGAAGGCGGCTTCCGCGTCGAGCCCCTTCCAGGGATTGGGGCCGAGATGGTCGCCGCCGAGGATCAGGCGCTCGGGCGGAAAGCCGACGCGGGCGGCGATCTCTTCGACGAAACGGCGGAAATCAGCCGGCGTCATGCCGGTATAGCCACCGTCCTGGTTGACCTGGTTGCAGGTCGCCTCGATCAGGACTTCGCTCCCGTCGGCAAGGCCCTGCAGGAAGGCCGCCTCGATGACGAGCGGATGGGCGGAGCAGACGGAGGTGATCCCCTCGTGCGAGCCGTTGGCGCGGCGCTCCGGGAGGCTGGCGAGATGTTCGGCGCTCATGCGGCGACCTCATGGCTGGCGATGAAGGCATCGAGTTCGGCGAAGGAGGAGGCGCCTTCCATCGGTCCCTTGCGGGTGACGGTGCGCGCGCCGCTGGCATTGGCGTAGCGGAGCGCTTCCTCCACGCTTCTGCCCTGCAGGCGGCATGTCACGTAGGTGGCGCCGAAGCAATCGCCGGCGCCGGTCGGGTCCAGTTCCTCCACGGGGAAGGAGCGGCCGTGCACCGAGCGCTCCGCGTCGTAATAGCTGGAGCCCTTCGGCCCGCGCTTAACCACGATGGAGGAAACACCCATGTCGAGGATCTCGCGGATCGCGGTCTCCTCGTCGTCGGCTTCCGTCAGGAGCGAGATCTCAGGGCCGCTCGGCAGGAAGATGTCGCAATATTCCAGCATGAATTCGAGCGCCGCCCGCATCTCCGGGATATTCAGCATCTCCTTGCGGATGTTGGGGTCGAAGGAGACGGTGCCGCCGTTGCCCTTCACGATCTCGATGGCCTTCTTGATCACGTCGATGATGCGGAAGGAGAAGAGCGACGAGCCCATGATGTGGAAGTGGTCGCAGCCGGCGAGCAGCTTTTCCGCCTGCTCGGTCATCGAGATGTGGCCGCAGGCGGAGTTCTTGATGTTGAAGACGAAATCGCGTTCGCCGTTCTCCTGGTAGCGCACGAAGGCGCTGCCGGTGACCTGCTCGGGATGGACGCGGATCGCCGAGACATCGACGCCGTCGCCGCGCAGTCGCTCGATGTTGAGCCAGCCGAAATCATCGTCGCCGACGCAGGAGACGATCCCGCAGGGCTGGCCAAGCTTGGCGACCTGATCGATGAAGATGGCGGGGGCGCCGCTGGCGAAGGGGCCGACCAGCGTGCCGGGGGCGCGGAAGCTCTGGCCGCGATCGACGGCCATGATCTCCACCAGGATCTCGCCGAGGGTGACGATTTTCTTCATTGCGGGTTCTTTCACGCGCGGGAGGACTTGGAGCGGACGTCGAGCCAGACGGCGAGGATGATGACGACGCCCTTGACGATCAGTTGGTAGAAATACGGCACCGAAAGCATGTTCATGCCGTTGTTGATGACGCCGATCATCAGCGCGCCCAGGAGCGTGCCGATCATCGAGCCCGCGCCGCCGGCGAGGCTGGTGCCGCCGAGGACGGCCGCGGCGATTGCGTCGAGCTCGTAGCCCATGCCGGAATTGGTCTGCGCCGAGCTGAGCCGCGAGGAGAGCAGGATGCCGGAGATCGCCGACATGACGCCGGAGATCATGAAGATGACGATCTTCAGCCGGTCCACGCGGATGCCGGAATAGATCGCGGCCTCGCGGTTGCCGCCGGTGAGATATGCGCGGCGGCCGAACACCGTCTTGGAGAGCAGCACCCAGTTGAAGACGAAGAGGACCGCGAGGATCCAGACCATCAGCGGGACGCCGAAGAGGTCGTCGATGGACAGCAACAGCCAGGTATCGTTGTTGATCGGCGCGGGCAGGCCGCCCGTCGGCAGGCTGACAACGCCGCGGAAGATGCCCATGGTCGCGACCGTCACGATGAACGACGGCAGCCGCATCTTGGCGGAAACGAAGCCGTTGATGCCGCCCATCACCACGCCGGAGAGAAGCGTGATGACGACGGTCGGCACGAAGCCGAGGCCGAAGGCGAAGCACTGCGCGCCGACCATGCCGGCCACCGCGATGATGGACCCGACGGAAAGGTCGATTTCGCCGAGCAGGATCACGTAGGTCATGCCGAAGGCGGCGATCGCCACCACGGTGACCTGCTGCATGATGTTCAGGAAGTTGTTGACCTGCAGGAAGCGCGGATTGGCGACCGAGAAGATCACGCAGAGCACGATCAGCGCGGCGACGATGCCGCCGTACTGGCGAACCGTGTGGCTGGAGGCGAAGTTCTTCATCGACTTACTCACTGTCTACGCCTGCCGCGTCCCGCATCACCAGTTCCTGGGTGAGACCGGCAGCCTGTCGCTCGGCGACGATTTTCTTGTTGTGCATGACCACGACACGATCGCTCATGCCGAGGATTTCGGAGAGTTCCGAGGACACCATCACGATGGCGGTGCCCTGCGTGGCGAGTTCGCGAATGATCTTGTAGATCTCGAACTTCGCACCGACATCGACGCCGCGCGTGGGCTCGTCGAGGATCAGCACCTTCGGCTTGATGGCGAGCCACTTGGCCAGCACGATCTTCTGCTGGTTGCCGCCACTGAGGTTTCGGGCTGCGGTGTTGAGGTTCGCCGTCTTGATGGACAGGCGGCGGACCTCCTCGCCGGCATTGGCGATTTCGGCGCGCGGATGCATGAAGCCGAGCGCGTTGGCGAAGCTGCCGAGCGCCACGGAATTGATGTTGCGCTCGACGGAATGGGCAAGCACCAGCCCCTCGTCCTTGCGGTTTTCCGTGACGAAGGCGATGCCGTTGCGGATGGCGTCGCTGGGGCTGGCGATGCGTACCGGCTTGCCCGCGACCTGGATCTCACCCTCGTGGGGCAGCATGCCGAAGATCGCCTTCATCACGTCGGAGCGCCCGGCGCCGATCAGGCCGAAGAGGCCGAGAACCTCGCCGGGGCGGACGGTGAAACTCACGTCATGGAAGAGGCCGGCAGCGTTGAGCTTGTTCACCGCGAGCACCGGAGCGACGCTGGCGGCCGGCGCCGGCGTTTCGCGCCTGGGATAGATGTCCTGCATCGGCCGGCCGACCATCAGTGCGATCAACTGGTTGATGTCGGCCTCGTCGCGGGTGAGCGTGCGGATATACTCGCCGTCGCGCATCACCGTGATGTCGTCGGAGATCCGCATGATCTCGTCCATGCGGTGTGAGATGTAGATGATGCCGACGCCCTGGGCCTTCAGCTTGGCGATGATGCGGAACAGGATCTCCGCCTCGCTGTCGCTGAGCGAGGATGTCGGCTCGTCCATGATGACGAGGCGGGTCGGATGGCTCAGCCCCTTGGCGATCTCCACCAGCTGCCGCTTGGCGATGGAGAGATCCGCCACGCGGGCGCGGGGATCGAGGGGCAGGCCGAGGTCGCGGATGAGCTGGGCTGCGTCCTCGTTCAGCTTCCGGTCCTGGATGAAGCCGAAGCGGTTGACCTCGCGATTGGCGTAGATGTTTTCCGCCACCGTCAGGTTCCGGCTGAGGCTCAGCTCCTGGAAGATGATGGAAACGCCGTGAGCCGCGGCATCCTTGGGATCGCGCGGAAGATAGTCCTTGCCGTTCAGCCGGATCGTGCCGCCGGACGGCGGAAAGACACCGGCCAGGATCTTCATCAGCGTCGACTTGCCCGCGCCGTTCTCGCCCAGCAGGGTATGCACGCGGCCGGGCGTGACGGCGAGCTCCATGCGCTTCAGCGCCTGAACTGGACCGAAGCTCTTGGAAACGTCGTGGATCTCGAGAACCGGGGCGGCGCCGGTGACGTGGCCGGGAGAGGCAGCGGGCGGCGAAAGGCCTTCGGGTTGGGGGCTCATCGTGCTTTCCGATCGGGTGTGAGCGGGGAGGCGTGGCCTCCCCGCTCGTGCAGGGCGATCCGTGATCGCTTACTTCTGGTCGCCATTCTTGGTGTAGAGGCCGGGAACGACCGGCTGCTTGGCCGGAACGTCCTCGCCCTTGATGATCTTGGCGGCGGTGTCGATGGCGATTTCGCCCATCTTGTCCGGGTACTGGCGGACGACGCCGACGAATTCCGGGTCGTGGTCCACGGCGTCGCGGGCTTCCTTCATGCCGTCGAAGCCGATGACCTTGACCTTGCCGGACAGGTTCGCCGACTTCACGGCCGAGACCGCTGCCAGCGCCGCATCGTCGCCGAAGCCGAAGATGCCGGTGATGTTGGGGTTAGCCTGCAGCATGTTCTGCGCCACCGAAAGCGCCTCGGCGCGGGTGATGCCGGCCTGGTCGGCCACGATCTTGACGTTCGGATGCGACTTCAGCGCGTCCTTGAAGCCGTTGACGCGATCGACGACCGACTGGACCGTCGGGTAGTCGATGACGGCCACGTCGCCCTTGTCGTCGAGTTCCTTGGCCATCAGTTCGCCGGCCTTCTGGCCGCCCGCGAAGTTGTCGGTGCCGACATGCGAGGCAACCTCGGCGCCGTTGGCGGGCACGTCCACGGTGATGACCTTGATGCCGGCCTTCTTGGCCCGCAGCACCGCCGACTTCACGCCCTGCGAATCCACCGGCGAGATGATGATGACGTCGACGCCCTTGGTGATGAAGTCCTCGACGTCGGCCAGCTGCTTGTTGAGGTCCTGGTTGGCGATCGAGATCTGCAGATCCAGGCCGTCCTTCTGGGCTTCCTGCTTCATCGCGTTGGCGAGCTCGACATAGAAGGGGTGCTGCTGGGTGAGCAGCGAAGCACCGACCGTGGCGGCGTCGGCAACGGCGGCGGAGGCGCCGAAAGCCGCAAGCGCTACGATGGCGGTTCGCATTTTACGATGCAGATACATGGGCATTTCCTCTGGTGATTGCATGCTCGCGGCCGAATACGGACGCTGTCATCCCACCGGGCTGATAGCCGGCTCGGATCAGTTGTTCCCGACATCCCATGTCGGGCGAAGAGGGGAGGATCACGTGATCGACGAGATCGAGCGGCAGCTGGAATCCGGCCCGCGCCAGAAGCAGCGCGGCGCTCGGGACCAGCGCGATCGTGCGCGCCGCCTGCCGGCAGGCGGCGGCGCAGAATTGCTCCGTCGCCGGATCGAGCATCAGGAGGCCGCCCTCCGCGGTAACCGCCCGGGCTTCGAAGACGAAGGTGCCGATCAGGTCGGCGCTGAGGCTCTGGATCGCCTTGGGGCCCTGCAGCGAGGAGCCGTCCGCCCCGAGCCGTCCGCCCAGCACGTTGATGTCGCAATCCAGGCACGAGCGCGCCACGACGACGGCGTCCCAGGACGACAGGATCAGGCTGAGACCGGCGATTTCGGAAAACAGGGGGATGAGACGGACCGGCAGGACGCCATGGCCGATCAGGATGGGCGCATCGGGGGAAACGAGTTCGCGCGCGGCGCGCAGCATGTCGGCCGTGAAGCGATGGTCAGATGGCTCGGACGGGCCGCCTGACCTCGGCGCAAGCGCTTCCAGCGCCATCGCCTTGCCGAAGCGGCGGACGATCAGGCCCTGATCCTCGAGATAGCTGAGATCGCTGCGAATGGTGACGGCCGAGACATTGAGCAATGCGCTCAGGTCGTCGACCCGCATCTCACCCTCGCGGCGGACGATCTCGGCAACCTTTAGCCGCCGCTTCAGCGCGGCACTGTTGGCTCCGATGACCAATTCGAAAATTCCGAAAGCGTTTCCTTATTAAACGAAAGCTAGCAATTTCCGGCCGGCAAGGGAAGAGCTTTCGGAATGGGTGGCCCGCGTCTGCTGCAATGCTCGAACGTCGGGCAAAGAAAAACCGCGGGCCGCGGGTGGGGCGCGGCTCGCGGCTTCCGTCCAGTCCGGGAGGAGGACTGGACTGCCGGGTCTCTTGGGTGGGGGGCGTGAGGCCCGGCGATACAATTGGTCAGCGGGTCTCGGTCTGGCCGTGGACGAAATAGGGAGCGCCGTAGGAATTGGCGGTCTCGGTCTGGCCGGCATACTGGTTGACGACGCGCTTCTGGCCATTCTGGTCGGTAAACAGAAGGAAGCCCTTCGAGACCTGGCCGGCGACGGCCGGATATGTGCCCTCGTTTTGCTGCTGCAGGGAGGGAATGCCTGCGGCGTTGGCGGCGCCAGCGGAGAGAAGGCCGAGAGCGGCGGCGGCGAAAATGATCTTACGCATAATGATTGTCCTTAAATGGGAGGGCGGCGCTTGCCGAAAGAGGGCGGCCGAAACGGAATGGGTTAGCGGGTCTCGGTCTGGCCGTGGACGAAGTACGGAGCGCCATAGGAATTGGCGGTCTCGGTCTGGCCGGCATACTGGTTGACGACGCGCTTCTGGCCGTTCTGGTCGGTGAAGAGCAGGAAGCCCTTGGAGACCTTGCCGGCGACGGCCGGGTAGGTGCCCTCGTTCTGCTGCTGCAGGGAGGGAATGCCTGCGGCGTTGGCGGCGCCAGCGGAAAGAAGGCCGAGAGCGGCGGCGGCGAAAATGATCTTACGCATAATGATTGTCCTTAAATGAGAAGGCGGCGCTTGCCGAAAAGCGGGCGGCCGCGCCGGAATGGGTTAGCGGGTCTCGGTCTGGCCGTGGACGAAGTAGGGAGCGCCGTAGGAATTGGCGGTCTCGGCCTGGCCGGCATACTGGTTGACGACGCGCTTCTGGCCGTTCTGGTCGGTGAACAGAAGGAAGCCGCGCGAAACCTCGCCGGCAACGGCCGGACGGGTGCCTGACGTATCGGCCTGGAGGGCGGGGATGCCCGCGGCGTTGGCGATACCGGCCGAAAGCAGGCCGAAGGCGACGGAAGCGAAAATGATCTTACGCATGATAATCTCCTGAATGCCCCGAGATGAGGCGTCTGCAATCAAATCGCGATCAACAGGATCGTATGCGATATAAACGGTGGAAGTCTGGAAAAGGTTTCAGTCTTTGGCAATAAAATCGTCCGCGACTTAATTATTCCGCGGATGACAGGCGACGGGCGGTCGGTGGCGGCGTGGCGGCCGGAACAGTCCGCCACGCCGGACGTCTTCAGGCGACGGTGAGCTTCACATCGACATTGTTGCGGGTCGCGTTGGAATAGGGGCAGACCTCATGAGCCTTTGCGACCAGTTCCTCGGCGGCAGCCTTCTCCAGGCCGGGCACCGAGACTTCCAGAGCGATCGCCAGACCGAAGCCGCCTTCCGAGCGGGGGCCGATGCCAACCGTGGCAGTCACGCTCGTATCGGCGGGGACCTTGGGGCCACCCTGCGAAGCCACGAACTTCATGGCGCCGATGAAGCAGGCGGCATAGCCCGTCGCGAACAGTTGCTCGGGATTCACGCCCGGGCCGCCAGCGCCACCCATCTCCTTCGGCGTGGTCAGCTTGACGTCGACAGCGCCGTCCAGCGTGGCGGCATGACCATCGCGGCCACCGGTAGCGCGGGCGGAGGTGCTGTAGATTGCGTTGACGGACATGGTATCTCCTGAGCCGTGACATGAAGAATTTGCCGGAATTTCGGCAGCGATTTAATCGCGTACGACCTATATATAGGTGGACCCCGTTTCTGTCAATGGTCGATTAAATCGAGCGCGATGTATTTTTCGTGATATAAGAAGCGCATGACGGAGACGAATGGAATGCCCGAAAGCCATAAGCCCGAGACTGCCCCGCAGCCGCCGCACGAGTCCGCAGGCGTGTCGACGCTCCTGGACACGATCGGTCTTTCAGACTTCCTGTGCTTCGCGATCTACTCGACCTCCCACGCCTTCAACCGCGTCTATAAGCCGTTGCTGGATGAGCTTGGCCTGACCTACCCGCAATATCTCGTCATGGTCGCGCTATGGGCGGAGAACGACCAGACGGTCGGCGGGCTCGGCGCGAAGATCTTTCTGGAATCCAGCACGCTCACGCCGCTGCTGAAGCGGCTGGAAGCGTTGAAATACGTGAGCCGCAGGCGGGATTCGGGCGACGAACGAGTCGTGCGCGTGAGCCTGACGGATGAGGGCAGGGCGTTGCGGCAGCGGGCGCACGACGTCCCCCGCTGCGTGCTGGAAGCATCCGGTCTTTCCGAAACACAGCTTCGGCGCCTGCAGGCCGAGATCACGCAGCTTCGCGAAAACCTGCACAAGGCGGGCGTCTAGGGCTCGGCGGCGGCGCCGCCGGCCATCTTCGGAGGTCTTCGGCTCAGGCGGGGACGGGATGCGCCAGCGTCTCCGGGATCACGCTGACCTCGTCGCCGCGAATTTCGAACTGCGGGATATGGCCGAGGCTGACCAGCAGATCGGCATCCTCGCCGAGCACCGCGCGCCAGTCATGCGCCTCCGTCAGCACGACGCCGATGGAGACCACCTCGCCGCTGGCCTTGCGCACGAGGTTGCAGAGCGCCTTGAGACTGGATCCCGTCGCCACGACGTCATCGACCACGGCAACCCGCTTGCCCGCCAGCAGCGGGATCGCGTTGCGGTCGAGCAGCAGGTTCTGCTGGCCCTTGCTGGTGATGGAGACGACCGGCTCCACCAGTGCGTCGCCCAGATGCACCTTGGGCGATTTCTGGGCGATCACGTAGCGGTCCAGCCCCAGGCCGCGGCTGGCCTCGATCGCCACGGGAATGCCGAGCGTCGCGGCGCTCACGATGATGTCGGGTTTGGACGGGGCCAGACGCTTGGCCATCTCGCGGCCGATATGCTCGCCCAGCAGGACGCCGCCGTCGATCGTCATGAAAAGGGCGATGGCGAGGGTCGGATTGACCGGCACGATCGGCAGGTCCAGCGGCCAGCCCGCAAGGTCGCAACCATATTGGGACGGCGTCAGGCGGGGCTCCATGTGAGATCCTTCAGGCGTTGCGGTATCCGCACGCTCTTACCGCCCAATCGGTCCCGGCGCAAAGCCGGGACCGTCTCCTGCATGTGGATCAGGAAAAGCCGATCACCTCATGCGGCACGTAGGGCTCCTCCAGCGCCAGGATCTCCTCGGCGGTGAGGTTCAGCGACAGGGCGGCCACGGCGTCGTCGAGATGGTTCTGCTTGGAGGCGCCGATGATGGGGGCGGTGATGGGTTCCTTCTGCAGGACCCAGGCAAGCGCCACCTGCGCGCGCGGCACGCCGCGCTTGGCCGCGATCCCGGCGACCTTCTCCACCACCTTGCGATCCGCCGCTGCGGTCGCGGCATAGAGGGTCTTGCCGAACTCGTCGGTTTCAGAGCGGGCGCTGCCCTCGTCCCAGTCGCGCGTCAGCCGCCCGCGCGCCATCGGGCTCCACGGGATGACGCCGATGCCTTCCGCCTCGCAAAGCGGCAGCATCTCGCGTTCCTCCTCGCGGTAGAGCAGGTTCACGTAGTTCTGCATGGTGGAAAAACGCGTCCAGCCGTTGAAATCGGCGGTGTAGAGCGCCTTCGCGAACTGCCAGGCATACATGGATGAGGCACCGATGTAGCGCGCCTTGCCGGCCTTCACGACGTCATGCAACGCTTCCAGCGTCTCCTCGATCGGCGTGCCGTAATCCCAGCGATGGATCTGGTAGAGGTCGACGTAATCGGTGCCGAGGCGGCGCAGCGAATGGTCGATTTCGCTCATGATGGCGCGGCGCGAAAGACCGGCCCCGTTCGGGCCGGGCCGCATCCGCCCGTGCACCTTGGTGGCGATGACCACTTCGTCGCGGGTGGAGAAATCCTTCAGCGCGCGGCCGACGATCTCCTCGCTGGTGCCGTCGGAATAGACGTTCGCCGTGTCGAAGAAATTGATGCCGAGCTCCAGCGCCTTCTTGATGAAGGGGCGGCTCGTTTCCTCGTCCAGCGTCCATGCGTGATTGCCGCGATCCGGCACGCCATAGGTCATGCAGCCGAGGCAGAGGCGGGAGACGTCAAGGCCGGTGGCTCCGAGTTTCACATATTCCATGGGCTGAACTCCTGAGGGATCGCGGCCGTGAACCGGCTGCCGGGGATAGAACAAGACTTGGGACCGGATCGGTGTTTGACCAGTGCGACGATTGGGACCCGCTCGCTTCGCGATGCTTGCTTTCGCCCTGCTTTCAGGCTCTGGCGGTGCGGCGGCGCTTCCCGTAAGACAGCTGCAACGCCCAAGGGAGGAAGAAGGCGATGCTTCTCAGCTGCGGTGACGCACTGGTGGATTTCATGCCGGCCAAGGACGCGCAGGGCCGCGACGCCTATGTGCCGGTGGTCGGCGGTTCGTGCCTCAACGTCGCGGTGGCGATGGCCCGGCTCGGCGCCCCCACCGGTCTGGTCGGCGGCATCTCCGACGACATGTTCGGCGCCATGATCGCGGAGCACGCCGAAGCCTCGAACGTGGATCTCCGCTACGTCACGCGGTCGCCGACCGAGACGACGCTGGCCTTTGTCCGCTTCGTGCATGGCGAACCGCATTACGCCTTCTATGACGAGGCCTCCGCCACGCGCCGCTGGACCTACAAGGCAGGCTCGATCCCCTTCGCAGACGTGGAAGTCCTGCATGTCGGCTCCACCTCGCTGATCCACGATCCCGTGTCCTCCGAGACGCTGGCGATGGTGCGGGAGGCGGCGGCCGCGACCACCGTTTCCTTCGATCCGAACTGCCGCCCCAACCTCGTCGGCGACATCGATGATTATCGCCGCCGCATGGACGGCTTCATGGCGCTGGCCGACATCGTTCGCATGTCCGACGTCGATTTCGAATATCTCTACGGCGAGGGAGACTACGACTTGTTTGCCGAGGCGCGACTTGCCGCCGGCAACGCGCTCGTGGTGATCACGCGCGGCGGCGATGGCGTCACGGCTTGGGCGAAGAGCGGCAGGGTCGAGGTTGCGAGCCCGAAGATCGATGTCGCCGACACGATCGGCGCCGGCGACACATTCCAGGGCGCCTCGCTGGTGGCGCTCGTGGAAACGGGGGTGATCGGTAAGGCCGCGCTTGCCTCGATCTCGCCGGAGGCGCTGCGTAAGGTGCTGGCGTTCGGCGTCACCTGCGCCGGGATCACCTGTTCGCGCCCGGGGGCGAACCCGCCCCGCCGTGTCGAGATAATGGGTTCGACCGCCTTTCAGGCGCTCGCCCGAGCCTAAAAAAACCGAGGAGGAACGAGAGATGAACGATCAATCCACTTCGCCCGCCAGCGGGTCCGCCGCGGTGTCCGCATCTGGGACCGGCGCGGGCAGGACGCTTCGGCCGGGCGTGGTATCCGGAGCCGATTACGCGGCACTGATCGCGGCCTGCAAGGAAGGCGGCTATGCGCTGCCGGCCGTCAACGTGGTCGGCACGAACTCCATCAATGCGGTGATGGAAGCGGCGGCGAAGAACGGCTCCGACGTCATCATCCAGCTGTCGAATGGCGGCGCGCGCTTCTATGCGGGCGAAGGTTGCCCGGATGCCGACCGGGCGCGGGTGCTGGGCTCGGTTTCCGCCGCGCAACACGTGCATCTCCTGGCCGAGCAGTATGGCATCTGCGTCGTTCTCCACACCGACCATGCCAACCGCAAGCTCGTGCAGTGGATCGACAATCTCGTCGACGAGGGTGAGCGCTGGTTCGAGCGAACCGGCAAGCCGCTTTACACCTCCCACATGCTGGACCTCTCCGAAGAGGCGCTGGAGGTGAATGTCGCGGAATGCGAGCGCATGCTGAAGCGCATGGCGCCGCTCGGCATGAGCCTGGAGATCGAACTCGGCGTTACCGGCGGCGAGGAGGACGGCATCGGCCACGAGCATGACGACGCCGCCGATAACGCGCATCTCTATACGCAGCCGGAAGACGTGCTCTACGCCTATGAGCGGCTGAGCCCGATCGGCCACTTCACGGTGGCGGCCTCCTTCGGCAACGTCCATGGCGTCTACGCGCCGGGCAACGTGAAGCTGCGCCCGGAAATCCTGAAGGCGTCGCAGGAGCTGGTTTCCGGCAGGCATGGCGGCGGCGCCAAGCCGCTCGATCTCGTGTTCCACGGCGGCTCCGGCTCGGAAAAGGCGAAGATCACCGAGGCGGTGAGCTATGGCGTCTTCAAGATGAACATCGACACCGACACGCAGTTCGCTTTCGCTAAGCCCGTGGGCGCCTACGTGAACGAGCATCCGGCGGCCTTCGCGCACCAGATCGATCCGGCAAACGGCAAGCCCACGAAGAAGCATTACGATCCCCGCAAGTGGCTGCGCGCCGGCGAGCAGGGCATCATCGAGCGGCTGGACGAGGCCTTCGCGGATCTCGGCTCGAAGGGTCGCAGCATTGCCGGGCGTTGAGGATTTGGCCGGGCGGCACGAAACGGGGAAGGGCGGGGCTTTGGAACGGGATATCACGCTGGATCTGGTGCGCGTGGCGGAAGCTGCGGCCATTGGCGCCTACGACTGGATTGGTCGCGGCAAGAAGAACGAGGCGGACGGAGCGGCGGTGGAAGCCATGCGTCGCGCTTTCGACACGGTGCCCATCGCCGGCACGGTGGTGATCGGCGAGGGTGAGATGGACGAGGCGCCGATGCTTTACATCGGCGAGAAGGTGGGTGGCGGCGGCCCGGCGATGGATATCGCCGTCGATCCGCTGGAAGGGACCAACCTCACCGCCAAGGGCGGCCCGAACGCGCTGGTCGTGCTGGCGCTCGCAGATGCCGGCCATTTCCTCCACGCGCCCGACATCTACATGGACAAGATCGCGGTGGGCGCGGGCCTGCCGGAGGGCGTGGTCGACCTGGATATCGCACCGGGCGAGAACCTTCGTCGCCTGGCGGAGGCCAAGGGGTGCGGCACATCGGACCTCGTCGTCACCATGCTGGACCGCGAGCGACATGCCGACAAGGTCGCCGCATGCCGCGAGGCGGGCAGCCGCATCGTGCTGCTGACGGACGGCGACGTGGCGGCGGCGATCGCGGCGGCGCAGCCGGGCTCCGAAATCGACCTCTTCATGGGGTCGGGCGGCGCGCCGGAAGGCGTGATCTCGGCGGCGGCCATCCGCTGCTTCGGCGGCCAGATGCAGGGCAGGCTCCTGTTCGAGGACGAAGCACAGATCACCCGTGCGCGCGGCATGGGTCTGGCCGATCCGCATCGGAAATACACGGTGGAGGAGATCGCCAGAGGCAACGTCTTCTTCGTGGCGACCGGCGTCACCTCCGGCTCGCTGCTCCAGGGCGTTCGCCGGACCGAAACAAGCATGGTGACCTATTCCATGGTCACGGAGAGCCGCAGCGGCACGATCCGCTACGTGGAGACGCATCACCGGCTGTAGGCGACCGGTACATTTCAGCGCAGACTACAGAAGGGGCGGCATCCCGGGATGCCGCCCCTTCTTCGTATCGTCGAGCGGCAAAGAAAAAGGCGGCCGCTTGGGGCGGCCGCCTTTTGTTTTCAGGGACCCAGCTGCGGGACCCAGCTCCGGCGATCCGGGAGGATCAGCCGCCGGGCGAGTTCTTGCGAAGCGACTTCACGTCGCCCCCCGCGACCGCCGAAGCGGCATTGCCCCAGCTGTTGCGGATGTAGGTCAGGACCGAGGCGACCTGGTCGTCGTTCAGCGTATGCGAGAAGGACGGCATGGCCGGGTGCGTGGGAGCGCCGGAAGTGCCGGCTCCCTGGCTGCCCTGCAGCACGACGCGCATCAGCGTCGTGGCATCGGGCTGCTGCACGATGGCGCTGCCGGCCAGAGCCGGGAAGAGCTTCGCTCCGCCCTTGCCGCTGTCCTGGTGGCAGCCGGCGCAACGATCCTTGTAGATGGCGGCGCCCGCGGTCATCCGCTTGTCGTCGGCCGCGATCGGCTGGGCATTGTCGCCCGGATGCGCCGGCTTCAGGTCCTTGAGGTAGACCGCGACGGCCTTCAGGTCGGCGTCCGTCCAGCGTGCGCTCGACTTCTCGATCTCTTCCGCCATCGGGCCGGAAGCGATCGTGCGGGCGTTGGAACCGGTCTTCAGGTACTGGACGAGATCATCCTCGGACCATGAGCCGATGCCGAGCCGCTGGTCGTTGGTGATGTTCGGCGCGAACCAGCCCTGCAGGCTTGCGCCTTCCAGATGCGCGCTGTTCTTGTCGCCGCCCATGACGTTCTTGGGCGTGTGGCAGGTGCCGCAGTGCCCGAGTCCCTCGACGATATAGGCGCCGCGGTTCCATTCCGGCGACTTCTGCGGATCGGGCTTGAAGGTCCCTTCCGTGAAGTTCAGCGCGTTCCAGACCGCCATGTCCGCCCGGATATTGAAGGGGAAGGGCAGGCGGTTGGTGACGACCGACTTGTTCACCGGCTGCAGCGTCTGCAGATAGGCGTGGATCGCGTCCGTGTCCTCGCGCGTCAGCTTGGTATAGGCCGGATATGGCATGGCCGGGTACAGATGCGAGCCGTGCGGCGTCGTGCCGTTGTGGAGCGCATTATAGAACTGCTCGTCCGACCACGCGCCGATGCCGGTTTCCCGGTCGGGCGTGATGTTGGACGAGGCGATGATGCCGAACGGCGTCTGCAGTTCCAGGCCGCCCGCATAGGCCTGCCCGCCGGGTGCGGTATGGCAGGCCGCGCAGTCGCCCAGGATCGCGAGATCGCGACCCTTCTGGATAGCCGTGAAGGACTGGTCGTCGCCGGCATAGGCTGCGCTTGAACCGAGGGCCAGGGCAACCAGGGTGTAACGGATCAGTCGTTTCATGCCTGCACCAGCGCTCCGGGGTTCTTCAGGTACTGGGTGCGGATGGCTTCCGCCGCCCAGAAGGCGAGGGCGCCGACCGTGCCCGTCGGATTGTATCCGGCGTTCTGCGGGAAGGCGTTGGCGCCGATCACGAAGAGGTTCGGCACATCCCAGCTCTGGAGGTAGCGGTTGAGCGCGCTCTTGGTGGGATCGGTGCCCATGATCGCGCCACCCGTGTTGTGGGTGCTCTGGTAGGGCACCACGCTGTAGGGCTTCTTGCGCTTGCTGACGACCATCTGCTTCGGATTCAGCTGCTTCGCGATCTCGGCGGCCTTGTCCGTGCAGTACGACGTCATACGGATGTCGTTGTCCGGGAAGTCGAAGGTCATGCGCATCAGCGGCCGGCCGAACCGGTCCGTATAGGCGGGATCCATGTCGAGATGGTTGCCGGGCGAGGCGTAGCTGCTGCCCTGGAGCGAGTAGCTGAGCGTCGAAAGGTAATGGTCCTTCGTCGCCTTCTTCCACTCGCTGCCCCACTTCGGCGTACCCGGAGGCGTCGGCCGGTTGAGGATCGGGCGGGCGTTGGTCGGGATGCAGTTAAAGCCAGAGCCGCCGACGAAATCCAGACCGGAATGATCGAAGTTGTCGCCGTTGAAGTCGTCCACCGACTGACCGAGCGCGCCCGCCGCGATGAACGGGTTGAAGTTCTTGTCGTCGAAGAACATCTGGATGCCGGAATTCGTCTGGTAGGCGTAGTTCCGGCCGATGGTGCCCTTCTGCGTCTTGGGATCGTAGATCTCGCCGATGCCGGACAGCATCAACAACCGGACGTTCTCGAAGATGAAGGCGCAGGAAATCACCAGGTCCGCGGTCTGCTCCCACTCCTCGCCCGAACTGTCGACATAGGTGACGCCCGTCGCCTTCTTGCCTGTGGAATCGAGGTTGATCTTCATCACCTCGCAATTCGTCCGGGCCTCGAAGTTCGACTTCTGCATCAGGTGCGGCAGCACGTTCACCTGGGCGCTGGCCTTGGAATAGTTGGCGCAGGCGAAGCGCTCGCAGAACCCGCACATGGTGCAGGGGCCCATCGTGAGGCCGAGCGGGTTGGTGTAGAAGCCGGAGGAGTTCGCCGCCGGGGTCGGGAACGGATGATAGCCGCACTTCCGCGCCGCTTCGGCGAAGATGGTGGGGCCGTAGTTCATCGGCAGCGGGCCCTGCGGATAGTCACGCTTGCGCGGACCTTCGAATGGGTTGCCATGCCCGGTCTGCTGGCCGTTCAGATTGCCGGCCTGCCCGGAAATGCCGGCCAGGTACTCGAACTTGTCGTACGAGGCTTCCATCTCCTCGTAGGTGACGCCCCAGTCCTGGATGGACAGCTCGCTGGGGATGAAGTTCGCCCCGTAGCGCTCTTCCAGATGGCTGCGGCAGCGGAAATCGCTCGGCAGGAAGCGCCAGGTGTGACCGTTCCAGTGCACGCCCGCGCCGCCGACGCCATTGCCCGGCAGGAAGGAGCCGAACTGGCGCACGGGAAGGGCCGTCTGGTCGCCGTTGTTGCGGAACGTGACGGTGTCCTGCGTCGGGCGCTGGAACAGATCGAGGCGGATGCCGTACCGCAGCTCGTCCTGGACGTAGTTGATGTTGAAGTCGGTGCCGGTGTCGCGCCAGGGGCCACGCTCGATGGCAACGACCTCCAGTCCTTCATCGGTGAGTTCGTTCGCGAGGATCGAGGCGGTCCAGCCGAGCCCGATGATGACAACGTCTTTATGCGGCAGTTTCTGTGCCATCTCTTAACTCCTCACCGACCAGTCGGCGCGGCCAGTGATCGAGACCGGCGGGTTGGGATAGGGCTGGTTATGCTTGCTGATATGGTCGCGGTAATCGTATCGCGCGCCGGGGAAGCCGATCATCTTCCAGCTGACCATGTCCTTGTTTCCGCCGTAGAGGGGATCGGCGAAGAAGCCCTCCATCGTGCTCTGAAGCACGAGGTCGAAGAACGCCTTGCCGTCGACATTGGGGAGCTGGACCTTGCCGGCTTCCAGGCCCTTGAGCAGGTCGTCCTGCTGGTCGGCGCCGAGCGCGGCGAAGCCCTTGCCGGAATAGGTCTGCTTGCAATAGCTGTCGAGCGCGGCCAGCGACGTGCGAAAACGCTGGGCCGGAACGACGGGGGACTGCATACCCTGCGAAGGCGTGCCCTTGGCGAAGGGCGGACGCATGTAAAGCCAGCTGGAATCGCCGAAGGAGCCCGCGAGCTGGCGGTCGATATAGACTGCGCAACCGGCTTCCTTGCCGCCGACGCTGAGGTCGTCATGCGGGATCAGGCGATCGACGATCGCCTCCACCGCGACGCCCTCGTCACCTGTGAAGAACACCCAGCCGCCGGGCACGACCGGCTTGGGGTAATCCCCCGCATTGGGCTCCCACGGAAGGCCGGTGATCGTGCGGGCGTAGCCATTCGACACGGCCGGGGCGATCAGCAGAGCCACCCCGGTTGATGTCAGGAACCGACGCCTTGAGAGCGCCGAGCGTAAGGCGGATGTCATCCATTACCCCTGATCGTTGATGAGCCGTTGCGGCGCGTTTAGCCCATCTTAGGCGCCGCTGTTTTGACAAACTCTAATTTTCCCTGCGCCAAATGAACTCAGGGCTCCTTAGCATTGATCTGGAACGGTTCTCAGCCAGGGGGCTTGAAGGTCCTGACGACCTGAAAACGGAGAATTCCATGTCGATCAGGACCGCATCGCTCGCTCTCGCCGCATCCGCCATGCTCTTGGCCGGGCCGGGCATGGCGCTTGCCCAGGGCACCGGAGCGGATGCAACGGAAGGCGCGGCCAGCAGCACCAATATGGGCTCGAACACGTCCGGCACCGGCGTGACCACGCAGCAGGGCGCGCCCGCGCAGGCGCCGCAGGGGGCCAATGCGGCGGGCACGGGCGCCGCGACTTCCGCCACGCCGCAATCGGCCGGCGAGACGACGAACAACTCCGCCGGCCCCGTTACCAATCAGGGTGAGAACCAGGCCAAGGACGCCTGCAACAGCGGCACGGCGTGTGGCGAATAGGCCTCCAGGAGCCGCCGTCCGGGCGGCTCCTTCTTCTTTGGCCCGGTTTTTGCTTGAGCTTGGAATGAGAGTCTGCAAGGCAGGGCCATGCCAATCCTGACCGTTCGTCACGTCACGACGTACAAGTACAGACAGCCCGTCGCCTTCGGCGAGCACCGGATGACGCTGAGGCCGCAGGGCGGCCTCGACCAGCGCCTCCTCGATTTCCAGCTGAAGATCGCGCCCGAGCCGGCGAGCCTGCGCTGGTATCAGGACGTGTTCGGCAATTCCGTCGCGGTTGCCCGGTTCGCGACGCGCTCTGCCGAGCTGCGCTTCGAGAGCATTGGCAGCATCGAGCACACCGTGCGCTCCTGGAACGATTTCCAGCCCGCGCCCTATGCCCAGACGTGGCCGTTCTCATACGGTTCGGAAGAAATGCCGGACCTGGTCCGCTCGGTGGAGCGGCAATATTCCGATCCCGACCAGCGCGTCGACAACTGGGCGCGGCGTTTTTTGCGCCCGGAAGGCCGGACGGCGACGCTGGACCTGCTTTCCGCCATGACGCAGGCGATCCGGCGTGAGTTCAGCTACAACCGTCGCATGGAAAAGGGCATCCAGTCGCCCGTCGAAACGCTGCGGCTGGAAGCCGGGACCTGCCGCGATTTCGCGGTGCTGATGATGGAAGCGGTGCGTTCGCTGGGCCTCGCCGCCCGCTTCGTGTCCGGCTACATCTACGTGCCGTCGCGCGAGGGGCGCGGCCATCTCGGCGGTGGATCGACGCATGCCTGGTTGCAGGTCTATGTGCCCGGCATCGGCTGGATGGATTTCGATCCGACCAATGCCATCATCGGCAATCGCGACCTGATCCGCGTCGCCGTCGCCCGCGATCCGCGCCAGATCCTGCCGCTCGGCGGCTCCTGGACAGGTTTTCCCGGCGACTTCCTCGATATGGACGTCAGCGTCCATGTCTCGTCGGACGAGGCGAATGCGGGGTCAGGGCCGATCGGCCAGCGGATCGCGGACCTGCGCGCGTGACGTGTCGCCGACGCCGCTCCGTTCGGTCGACTTTCATCGACACATTGACCGGAACAAAGATATCGCCAGAATTCTTGGTTGATTGATCGGGGGAGATCATCTTGATGCAAGTGCGTGCCGGCTACGAGATCACCTATGACTGTCCGCAGCCCACGCCGATGCTGCTGATGCTGAGTATTCTCCCGGAGCGCTTTCCGGATCTGCAGAGCCCGCACCAGATCATCTTCGATCCGCCGATCCCCTCCCATAATTACGAGGACGGCTTCGGCAATATCTGCACCCGGATCGTCGCCCCGCAAGGCACGCTCAGGATCAGCGCCGACTTCCTCGTCGGCGACACGGGCGAGCCCGATATCGTGGTGCCCGA
Source organism: Faunimonas pinastri (assembly GCF_900110915.1). Taxonomy (GTDB): domain Bacteria; phylum Pseudomonadota; class Alphaproteobacteria; order Rhizobiales; family Afifellaceae; genus Faunimonas; species Faunimonas pinastri. The sequence continues at coordinate 56,045 of NZ_FOFG01000017.1, read as the reverse complement.
TGCGGAGCAGCATCCGGTCGAGGATCTTCCGGACGACGTGCTCGTCTTCCTGCTGGGCAGTCGCTACTGCGAAACCGACCGCCTGTCTGACACCGCGTGGTCGCTTTTTGGCGACACGCCCAAGGGCTGGGCGCGGGTGCAGGCGATCGTGGAGTTCGTCCATGAGCGCATCACCTTCGGCTACGAGCATGCGCGCTCCACCAAGACGGGCTTCGACGCCTTCCATGAGCAACTCGGCGTCTGCCGCGATTTCGCGCATCTCGCCGTCACGCTCTGCCGCTGCATGAACATCCCGGCGCGGTACTGCACGGGTTATCTCGGCGACATCAGTGTGCCGCCAGTGGATGCGCCGATGGATTTCAGCGCCTGGTTCGAGGTCTATCTCGGTCATCGCTGGTACACGTTCGACGCCCGCCACAACACGCCGCGCGTCGCCCGTATCCTCATGGCGCGGGGCCGCGACGCTACCGATGTCGCGATCACGACGACGTTCGGGCCATGCTCGCTGACGGGCTTCAAGGTCGTCACCGACGAGGTGAAGGGCTGAGTCTCAGGCGGTGACGGCGATCGGGCGGCGCGCGGCAATCCGCGCTCGCCAGTCCCGCGCATAGGCGTTGAGGCCTGCGATCTCCAGGGGCGGCACAGGCTTTTCCGTGCTTGCGGCCGCGTGGCGCTCCAGAATGCTCCTGTCGATCAACAGGGCGGCGCCGAAGCAGGTGCCGGTCTGGCCTGCCGAGCGGATGACCGGGCGCCGGGTCAGGGCCGCGAGCGCGCCGCAATAGGTGGCGTTGGCGGCGAAAGGCCCTTCGACGATGATCGGACCGGACGCATCGGCGATGCGCATCGCCTCCTCTGTCACCAGCGCCGCGTAGAGGCTCGCCGCCGCGACGCGCTCGTCGGGCGTGAGCTGGCCGGGATCGAGCGACCACGTCCCGCTCTGCCCGGGAAAGGGTCCGGTTCCCCGGCAGAAGGAGGGGAGGGCCATGATCCCGCGGGAGACGACCGCTTCGAGCGCACCGGGTTCGGCGGCCATGGCCTTGTTGCCGGTGAGCTGCTCGAATTCGCGGCCGCCCATGAAGCGGGCGCAGGGCACCGGCGTCCCGAAGGCATCCACATTCGCCAGACCGTCGCGGTGCTCGTCGAGATGCTCCATGCCGCCGCCGGGCGCGAAGATCACCACCCAGGTGCCGGTGGAGATCACGCTGAAGGGCTTCTCGTGGCGGATGAGATGCGGCAGCAGCGAGGCGTTGGAATCGTGGATACCGCAGGCAACCGGCAAGTCGCGGGACAGGCCGAGCTCGCGGGCAAGCTCCGGCCGCAGCGGCCCCATCGCGTCGAAGGCGGAGCGGAGCGGCGCCATCAGGTCCCCCCAGCCCATCCGCCGGACAAGGCTCGACCAATCGCCGGTCTGCACATTCCAGAGATCCGTATGGCAACCCAGCGACGTGCATTCGGTCGCCGCGCGGCCGGTCAGCCGCCATGCCCAGTACTGCGGGTAGGTGAGGAAAGAGCGGACGTTTCCGAACTCGCGGGGAAACCGATGTTGTTGCCAGAAGAGCTGCGCGCCAAGATTGAGACCACCGGGCAGGCGGGCTGACCGGGTCTCTGCGAAGGCTGGGCGCACGGCCGCGTATTCCGCCGCGAGTTCGTCCGGGCCGGCATGCTCGTAATCGAGGATCGGCATGGCCAGCCCGTCGCCGTCTTCCGAGCCGAGCAGCGCGGCGGCCGCGCCATGCGTGGTGATCGAGATCGCGCCGATCGGATGCTCGCGGTGGAGTTCGTGCAGGGCGTCACGGAAGAAGGCCCAGATGCCGTCCACGTCGAAGTGCGGATAGGGACCGTCGGTGTGTATGCGGTTCGCCATCGTGCGGAGCGCGATTTCCGCGCCGGTCCCGCCGTCGACCAGCACCAGCTTGGCGTTGGTCTTGCCGATGTCGAGGACGGCAATCGTCTCCGCGCGCTGCATTGTCAGGCTCACCCTCAGGCCATGAAGAACATGGGCACGAGCGGCGCGGCGACCGGCTCGTTGTCCGGCTTCACCGCCATGAGATCGGCCATGTGCGCCCACCAGCGCTGCATCACGGGATGCGCGGGCAGCTCGTCCATGCCGTGATCTTTCGTCCGCGTCAGCACGCCGAAGAGGGCGTTCGTCTCCTCGTCCAGATAGATCGCGTAATCGGAAACGCCCGCTTCGTGCAGGAGGTCGACCAGATCCGGCCAGATCGCGTCATGGCGGCGGCGATATTCCTCCGCCATGCCGGGATTGAGCTTCATGCGGAAGGCGGTGCGCTCGACGTTGCTCATGCCGCCACCCGTCGCGTGCTCCGGCGGGCGGCCATCACCCGGCGAAACAGGATCGGCAGGGCGATGACGGCGATCAGCAGCAGGCCGATGAAGATCGACATCACGATGCCGGGCACGTTGAGGAGCCCGAAGCCGAAGGTCACGAGGCCCATGACAAAGGCGGCGATGACCACGCCGAGGATCGTGCCGGAACCGCCATTGATGGCGACGCCGCCCAGCACGACCATCGTCACGACTTCCAGTTCCCAGCCCGTCGCGATGGAGGGGCGCGTGGAGCCCAGCCGCGAGGTCAGGCAGATGGAGGCGAGGCCGCTCATCACGCCGGTGAGCAGGAACAGGATGAACTTGATCCGCTCCACCCGGATGCCGGAAAAGCGCGCCGCCATCGGGTTGTTGCCGATCGCGTAGACCCGGCGGCCGAAGGTCGATTTCTGCAGGACCAGCCCGAAGATGACCGCCAGCACGAGAAACATCACGAGTTCCACGGTGAAGGCCCAGACGACGTAGCCCTGCCCGAACCACTCGAAGCCTGCGGGATAGGAATTGTAGACCTGATCGCCCAGCACGATGAAGGCGATGCCGCGAAAGAGGCTCATCGTGCCGATGGTGACGACGATGGAAGGCAGCCCGACCATCGTGACGAGGAAGCCGTTGAAGGCACCGGCGACCAGACCCACACCGAGGCCGATCAGGACCAGCATCCAGACCGACGCGCCGGCCGCGGCCGCGGCACCCATGGCGACGGAGGCGAGCGCGATGATGGAAGCCACCGAAAGGTCGATCTCGCCGGAGACGATCAACAGCGCCATGGCCAGGCCGATCATCGCCTTTTCGGTGAAGTTGTAGGTCGCGTCCGACAGGTTCCACGGATCGAGGAAGTAAGGCGAGGCGAAGGAGTTGATCGCGAAGACGATCGCGGCCAGCACGAGGAGAAGCACTTCCCAGCGCAGGAAGATGCGGCTGGCGCGGCCTTCCAGCCGGTCTGGGATAGAGCCGCCGGACGCGCGAGCGGAGCGGGGCGCCGGCTCGGCGGGAAGGGGGCCGGTATCCAGGACGGTCATGATGCGGTCCTCGCTTGCTTGAGGATCAGGCGGCCGCGCTTCTTTTCCGCGCGGGCGTTGAAGACGACGGCGATGATGATGACGGAGCCGGAGATCGCCATCTGCCAGAAGGGCGAGATGTTCACGACCGGCAGCGCGTTCTTGATCACGCCGAGGAATATCGCGCCGAGCACCGTGCCGGCGACCGAGCCGATGCCGCCGCCGATGGAGACGCCGCCGATCACGCAGGCGGCGATGACGTCGAGTTCGAAGCCGTTGGCGACATCGACATAGGCGACGGCATAGCGCGACACCCAGAAATAGCCGCAGAGGCCGGAGAGCAGGCCGGAAAGGCAGAAGGCGAGGAACTGCGTGCGCCCGACATCCAGCCCGGCATAGACAGCCGCGACCGGATTGCCGCCGACGGCGTAGAGCGCGCGGCCGAAGCCGGTATAGCGGATCACCAGCACGCCCAGCGCGACGATCAGGACGCCGGTCCAGGCGAGCACGGGCAGGCCGAGGATCACGCTGCGCGGCATGTTGAGAAAGACCGCGCTCATCTGGTGCGCATTCACCCAGGCGCCCCCGGCGAGCAGAAAGATCACGCCGCGATAGACCGCCAGCGTGCCCAGCGTCACCACGATGGAGGGAATGCCGACCTTCCAGACGAGCAGCCCGTTGATGGCGCCGAGCAGCAGGCCGGAAACCAGCGCCACGAGGATCAGGACGGCCAGCGGCAGGTCGGGATGCGCGGCGTTCAGGAGCGCCACGATCATGCCGGAGAGCGCGAGGTTGGCCGCGACGGAAAGGTCGATGCAGCGCGTCAGGATCACCGCCATCTGGCCGAGCGCCAGCACGATCAGGATCGCCGTATCGTTGAAGACTTCCGCGAGGTTGGCGGGCGCGGCAAAGCCGGGGAAGCGGGTGGAGATCAGCGCGATCAGGACGAGGATCGCGGCGAAGATCTGCGGCTCGCGCCGTTTCAGGAGGAAGCCGATCATGCCGCCGCCCCTGTCTCGTTGCCCGTCGCCAGGTTGACGAGCTTTTCCGGCGTCGCGTTCGTGCGGGCGAGGATGCCGGCCATGCGGCCCTCGCGCATGACGAGGATGCGGTCGGCCATGCCCAGCACCTCCGGCAGCTCCGACGAGATCATGACCACGCTGAGCCCGGCGCCGGCGAGTTCGCTCATGAAGGCGTGGACGGCGGCCTTGGAACCGATGTCGATGCCTTTCGTGGGCTCGTCCAGCACGATGATGCGGGGCTCCGTCGCCAGCCACTTGCCGATCACGACCTTCTGCTGGTTGCCGCCGGAGAGCGTACCCACCGGCTGGTTCAGCGCGGAGGCGCGGAGTTCCAGCCGCTCGGCATAGGTCCGGGCCAGCTGGCACTCGCGGGCGAGATCGAGAAAGCCCGCCTTCGACGTGCGGCCGAGCGAGGCCATGCCGATATTGGCGGCAATCGACATGGGCAGCACCGCGCCGTGGCGGCCGCGCTCTTCCGGGACATAGACGAGGCCCGCGCCGATCGCGTCGGACGGGCGGCGGATCGTGACTGGCTTGCCCTCGATGGTCACCGTGCCGGCGGATGGGCGGGTGATGCCGAAAAGCGCCTGCGCGAACTCGCTGCGTCCCGCGCCGACAAGGCCGTAAATGCCGAGGATCTCGCCGCGATGCAGATCGAAGGAAATGTCGGCGAACTCGGTCGGGTGGGAAAAACCCCGCACCTGCATCACGGTCGGGCCGATGGCCACGTCCGTCTTTGGGAAGACCTGGTCGACGGAGCGGCCGACCATCATGCGGACGAGATCGGCGCTCTTCACATCCGCCATTTCGCCGGCGCCGACGACGCTGCCGTCGCGGAAGACGGTGTAGCGGTCGGCGAGGCGGAATACTTCCTCGAACTTGTGGCTGATGAAGAGGATCGCCCGGTCGCCGGCCTTCAGCCGCTCCACGACGTGGTAGAGTTCCTCCACTTCCTTGTGCGACAGCGCGGCCGTCGGCTCGTCCATGATGACGATGCGCGAGTGGACGGAGAGCGCGCGGCCGATGGCGACGAGATGGCGCTGCGCGATGCCGAGATCCTTCAGCCGCATCGTCGGATCGATCCTGGCCTCAAGCTCGTCCAGCACGCGCGCGGCGTTGCGGTTCATGATCGCCCAGTCGATCAGGCCGAGGCGCGTGCGCGGCTGATGGCCGATATAGATGTTCTCCGCCACCGTCAGTTCGTCGAAGAGCACGGTTTCCTGGTGGATGGCGGCGATGCCGGCTTCCGTCGCCGCCTGGGCGCCGGGCAGCAGCGTCGGCCGGCCCTCGATGACGATCTCGCCCTCGTCGGGCTGGTAGATGCCGGTCAGGATCTTCACCAGCGTCGACTTGCCCGCGCCGTTCTCGCCGATCAGCGCGGTGACCTCGCCGGAATAAAGGTCGAGCGTGACGCCGTTCAGCGCGCGCACGCCCGGGAACGACTTGGAGATGCCCGTCATGGTGAGGAGCGGGCGCTTGCCGGGTTCGGTTGATGGCTCAGGCGCCAGCGTCGGCGAAGTCGTCGGCCGGGCATCCGGCCTGACAAGGGTAAAGGCGGAATGGGACATGGGGCCTGCACCTGTTCGGACCGCGCGGGGGCGGTCGGGCATGCTGAGGCAAGGCAGAAGGGAGGGAGCCCGCAGAACCGCGGGCTCCCTCCCTCGCGGATCAGAAGATCTTCGCGAACTCGTGCACGTTGGACTTGTCGTAGACGAAGGGGTCGGCCATGGCCGCCTGGTCGTTCTCGTCCAGCTTGGTCTTGCCCATGCGGCCGATCGGGATTTCCGCGCCGGGCTTGGCTTCCGCCTTCTTGGTCGCCAGCTCGTAGGCGATGGTCGTGGCGGCGTAACCGAGATCGATCGGGTTCCAGATGGCGAAGCTCTTCACCGAGCCCTTGTCGACATGGCCGGCGAGCTCGGAGGGAAGGCCGAGGCCCGTGACGAAGACCTGGCCGACCTTGCCCGCGTCCTCCACCGCCTGCGCGGCGGCGACGATGCCGACGGAGGTCGGGGCCACGATGACCTTCACGTTCGGATAGGTCTTCAGGATGCCTTCCGTCTCGCGGTAGCTCTTGTCGGCGAGGTCGTCGCCATAGACCGTGGTGACGACGTTGACGCCGGGATATTTCGGCAGCGCCTTCTTCATCTCGGCGATCCAGGTGTTCTGGTTGGTCGAGGTGGCGGTGGCCGACAGGATCGCCACGTCGCCCTTGCCGCCGGGCAGCGCGTCTGCGGCGAGCTTGTCGCACATATTGCCGATCAGCGCGTCGGAGGAGGGGGCGAGATGCATCTCCCGGCCGGGCTTGGCGACGGCGGAATCCCACGAAATGACCGTGATGCCGCGCTGCATCGCCTTCTTCAGCGAAGGCACCAGCGCGTCGCCGTCATTGGCGGAAACGGCGATCGCGTTCACCTTCTGCGCGATCAGCGAGTTGATGATGTCGATCTGGCCGGAGGCGGTGGTGGAGGTCGGGCCGGTATAGATGACCTCGACATTGCCGAGTTCCTTGGCCGCCTCGTCGGCGCCCTTGTGCGCGGCGTCGAAGAAGCCGTTGCCGAGCGACTTGACGAGCAGCGCGATGCGCACCTTGTCGGCGGCATGCGCGGCGGTCGACATCTGGGACGACAGCAGCCCCACCGCCAGCACTGTTCCTGAAAGCAGTTTCTTCCAATTCGCCATGATTTCCTCCCTTGGCGTTATGTTTGTCGGCTGGCGTTTTCGCCTTAGGCCGGTGTCGAAACCCTGAGGGTCTCCCTCGTCGGTTTCACGTCCACGACGACGAGCTGGACGCCCGCTTTCTCCACCATCTGGACGACGCGCTCGTCGATGCCGCTGTCCGTGATGATCGTTGTCGCGCGCTCCAGCGGACACAGGATCAGGCTGGAGCGCTGCGCGAATTTCGCGGAATCGACCAGTACGATCAGCTCTTCCGCCTGGTTGATCAGCTTCTGCTCGGCCTGGATGATGAGCGGGTCGCCCTCCATGATGCCGAGCGGGCCGACGCCCTGCGCGCTCATGAAGGCGCGCTTGGCGTAGAAATTCCGCGTCACGTCGTTCTCGAAGGGGCTGAGGATGATGCCATGCTCACGGTAGACCGCGCCGCCCGGCACCACGACGTTGTTCTTGGAATGCTTCACCAGATGCTCCGCGATGGGGAACGAGTTGGTGAAGATCTGCAGCCGCCGCTCGCAGAGGAAGGGCACCATCTGGAACGTCGTGGTGCCACCATTGATGATGATGGGATCGCCGTCGCCGCAGAGGTCCACGGCCGCCTTGGCGATGGCGCGCTTGGCCTCGGCGTTGACGCCTTCATTGACCTTGAACGGCCGCCCCGCAAGGCCGACGAATTGCGGCGGATGCAGCGCCTCCGCCCCGCCGCGAACGCGTCGCAGCCGGTTCTGCACGTGCAGCGCGGCGATGTCGCGCCGGATCGTCGCTTCCGAGGCGCCCGTCAGATCCACGAGCTCGGGCACGGTGGCGACCGGCCGCTCCTGGACTGCGCTCATGATGAGCTTGTGGCGTTCTCGTTCGTGCATCGGTCCCGTGCGATGTCGGGTTTCTTCTTTCTCGATCATTCGGCGTGGAAAAGCCGCTTGTCAATCAGCTCTGATCAAAAACCGTCATGATGCAGTGCAGCATGAATGTTTGTGACTGTGAATGACCGTTTGTGATTGACAGGCTGCCGATTGATTGACCAGATTTCGGCAAAAGAAGTGAGCAGGCAGAGCGCCACGGCGTCCGCCGCCTCAGGGAGATGCCTCATGTCCGAAGTCCTGACCCCACGCGAAGCCGCCAGTGCCGCTCCGGCGGCGATCGTCAATCGCTGGGACGATGCCAAGGCAACCGCCATGAGCGAGCCGGAGCGGCTGCTTTACCGGTCGAACCTGCTGGGCTCCGACAAGCGCGTGACGAATTACGGCGGCGGCAATACCTCGGCCAAGGTGCGCCAGAAGGATCCGCTGACCGGCGCGGAGGTCGATGTCCTCTGGGTCAAGGGCTCCGGCGGCGACATCGGCACCATGAAGCTCGACGGCTTCTCCACCCTCTACATGGACAAGCTGCAGTCGCTGAAGGGCCTTTATCGCGGCCCCGAGCATGAAGACGAGATGGTGGGCTACCTCTCGCACTGCACGTTCAACCTCAACCCGCGCGCTTCCTCCATCGACACGCCGCTGCACGCCTACGTGCCGTTCCGCCATGTCGATCACGTGCACCCCGACGCGGTGATCGCCATCGCGGCCTCGGCCAATTCCCGCGAGCTGACGCGCGAGATCTATGGCGATGCGATCGGCTGGCTGCCGTGGAAGCGACCGGGCTTCGAGCTCGGCCTCTGGCTGGAGAAGTTCGTCCGCGAGAACCCGGAGGCCAAGGGCTGCGTGCTGGAAAGCCACGGCCTCTTCACCTGGGCCGACAATGCAAGGGATTGCTACGAGACGACGCTCTGGGCGATCAACCGCGCCATCTCGTGGTTCGATGGGAAGACCCGGGGCAAGCCGGCTTTCGGCGGCAAGGCCGTCGAGGCGCTGCCGGCGGAGAAGCGGCGCGAGATCGCGGCGAGGCTGATGCCGCAGATCCGCGGCCGCATCAGCGCCGACGAACCCAAGATCGGTCATTTCGACGATTCAGCCGCCGTGCTGGAATTCGTCACGTCGAATAATCTGCGCGAGCTGGCGGCGCTCGGCACGTCCTGCCCCGACCATTTCCTGCGCACGAAGATCCGCCCGCTGATCGTGGACTTCGATCCGGCCAGCGGCGACGTGGACGCGGTCCTGTCCGGCCTCGACGCGGCGCTGGAGAGCTACCGGGGGGATTATTCCGGCTATTACGAGCGCTCCAAACGCGGCAACAGCCCCGGCATGCGCGATCCCAACGCCGTGGTCTATCTGGTGCCGGGCGTCGGCATGATCACCTTCGCCAAGGACAAGGCGACCGCCCGCATCGCCGGCGAGTTCTACGTCAACGCCATCAACGTGATGCGCGGGGCCTCGTCGGTCTCCACCTATGTCGGCCTGCCCGAGCAGGAAGCCTTCGACATCGAGTACTGGCTCCTGGAAGAGGCCAAGCTGCAGCGCATGCCGAAGCCGAAGAGCCTCGCCGGTCGCATTGCCTTCGTCACCGGCGGGGCCGGCGGAATCGGCCGCGCGACCGTCGCCAAGCTGATCTCCGAGGGCGCCGTCGTGGTGCTGGCCGATATCGACAAGGGCAATCTCGACGCGACGCTGGACACTTTCCGCAAGAGCCACGGCGAGGATGCCGTGCGCGGCGTGGTGCTCGACGTCACCGACGAGGATGGGGTCGCGAAGTCCTTCGTGGATGCCTGCGTGGAATATGGCGGGCTCGATTTGCTGGTCTCCAATGCCGGTATCTCGTCCTCCGCGCCGATCGAGGACACGCCCATCGAGATGTGGGACCGCAACATGGATATCCTCGCCAAGGGGTATTTCCTGGTGTCGCGCGAGGCGTTCCGGCTCCTGAAGAAGCAGAAACTCGGCGGCTCCATCGTCTTCGTCGCCTCCAAGAACGGCCTTGCCGCCTCGCCCAACGCATCCGCCTATTGCACGGCCAAGGCCGCCGAGATCCATCTCGCGCGCTGCCTGGCGCTGGAAGGGGCGGGCGAGCAGATCCGCGTCAACGTCGTGAACCCGGACGCGGTGCTGCGCGGCTCCAAGATCTGGACGGGCGAATGGCGCGAGCAGCGCGCGGCCGCCTACAAGATGAAGCCGGAGGAGCTGGAGGAGCATTACCGCCAGCGGTCGATGCTGAAGCGCTCGGTGTTCCCCGAGGATATCGCCGAGGCGATCTACTTCCTGCTGTCGGATCTTTCGGCCAAGTCGACCGGCAACATCATCAACGTGGATGCCGGTAACGCGCACTCCTTTACGCGCTAGGGGCTTTCACGCGCCAGGGCCGGCGAGCGACGAGAGACGAAGATCAGACCCCGCGAAGGGGCGGAATTCAGGGAGAGATGAGATGGACAGCTTCGTCACCGGGGCGGACGGAATCGCGCGCAGCAACGAGAAAGCGGAAGCGGCGCTGCGCGAAAGCTACGAGGCGCTGGGCGCCAGCCTCGCCCGGCGCGGCATCGACATCGATGCGATGAAAAGGAAAGCCGCCGAGTTCGCCGTCGCCGTTCCCTCCTGGGGTACCGGCACGGGCGGCACGCGCTTCGCCCGCTTCCCCGGCACGGGCGAGCCGCGCGATATCTTCCACAAGCTGGATGACTGCGCGGCCATCAACCAGTTCACCCGTGCGACGCCGCGCGTGGCGCTTCATATTCCATGGGACAAGCCCCAGGATCCTGCGGCGCTGAAGAGCTATGCCGAGGAGCGCGGCCTCGGCTTCGACGCGATGAACTCCAACACCTTCTCCGACGCGGCGACGCAGCAGCACACCTACAAGTTCGGCAGCCTCAGCCACACCGATCCGGCGGTGCGCCGGCAGGCGGTCGAGCACAATCTCGAATGCATCGAGATCGGCAAGGCGGTCGGCTCCAAGGCGATCTCGATCTGGATCGGCGACGGCTCCAACTTCCCCGGCCAGAGCCACTTCACGCGCGCCTTCGAGCGCTACATCGATAGCTGCAAGGCGATCTACGCCGAGCTTCCCGACGATTGGCGGCTCTTCACCGAGCACAAGATGTACGAGCCGGCCTTCTATTCCACGGTGATCCAGGACTGGGGTTCCAGCTACCTCGCCGCGACGGAGCTCGGGCCGAAGGCCTTCTGCCTCGTCGATCTCGGCCACCACGCGCCGAACACCAATATCGAGATGATCGTCGCCCGCCTGATCCAGTTCAAGAAGCTCGGCGGCTTCCACTTCAACGATTCCAAATATGGCGACGACGATCTCGATGCCGGCTCCATCAACCCGTATCAGTTGTTCCTCGTCTTCAACGAACTGGTCGACGCGGAAGCGCGGGTGCCGGACTTCCACCCCGCCCACATGATCGACCAGTCGCACAACGTCACCGATCCCATCGAAAGCCTGATGGTGAGCGCAACGGAGATCGAACGGGCCTACCTTCAGGCGCTGCTGATCGACCGGGCCGCGCTGGAGGGGTATCAGGACGAGAACGACGCGCTGATGGCGAGCGAGACGCTGAAGGCGGCGTACCGCACCGACGTGGAGCCGATCCTCGCCACCGCACGGCTGGAAAAGGGCGGCGCCATCCATCCCGTCGCCGCCTATCGGTCTTCCGGCTACCGGGCGAAAGTCGCGTCGGACAGGCCCCTTTCCGGTGCTGGCGGGGGTGGTCTGGTCGGCTGATCCTGTCATAGTGGGGCCAGGCGCCGAAGAGCGTTCAAGGACAGGAAACGCGCGTGCAGGTTTCGCTTTTCATCAGTTGCTTCAACGATACTCTTTTCCCGCAGACGGGGCAGGCCGTGGTGTCCGTGCTGGAACGCCTCGGCCACAGCGTCGATTTCCCGATGGAACAGACCTGTTGCGGGCAGATGCACCTGAACAGCGGCTACCGCGACGAAACCGTGGGGCTGATGCGGCGCTTCCTCGATGTGTTCGAGCCGTGCGATGTGATCGTCTGCCCGTCCTCGTCCTGCGTCAGCACGGTTCGCACCAGCTATCCCCGGCTCGCGCGCGAGATGGGCGACGCTGAGCTGATCCGGCGCACCGACGCACTGGCCGGCAAGGTCTTCGAATTCTCTGAATTTCTCGTCCGCAAGCTCGGGGTCGAGGATGTCGGGGCCTATTATCCGCACCGCGTCACCTATCACCCTACCTGCAATTCGCTGCGCGCGCTGAAGATCACCGACGCGGCGCTCGCGCTCTTGAGAAATGTGCGCGGGCTGGAGCTGATCGAGCTCCCGAAAAGCGAGGAATGCTGCGGCTTCGGCGGCACGTTCGCGGTGAAGAACGCCGATACCTCGATCGCGATGCTGACCGACAAGCTCGCAAATATCCGTTCCACGCAGGCGGAAGTCTGCACGGCCGTCGACAATTCCTGCCTGATGCATATTGCCGGCGGGCTTTCCCGCGAGCGCTCGGGTCGCCGGGCGCTGCATCTGGCCGAGATCCTCGCCTCCACCGAGGAGGGAATGCGGCAATGACGGATTTCGCCCCCGGCATCGTCGTCGAGCGCGACTTTCCCGACGCTGCGCGCGATGCGCTCGCCAACACGCAGCTTCGCCGGAACATTGGCAAGGCCACCAACACGATCCGCGCCAAGCGGCTGAAGGTGGTCGGCGAGATGCCCGACTGGCAGGAGCTCCGCGAGGCGGGACGCCAGATCAAGGCGCAGGTCGCCCGCCATCTCGACACGCACCTCCTGAAGCTGGAAGAAGCCGTCACCGCGGCTGGCGGTCGCGTCCATTGGGCGCGTGACGGCGAGGAGGCGAACCGCATCATCGGCGAAATCCTGGCGCGCCATGGCGCGCGGGAAGTGCTGAAGATCAAGTCGCTGACGACGGACGAGACGGGCCTCAACTCGGCCTTGGCGCAGCGCGGCATCTCCGCGATAGAAACCGACCTGGCGGAGGTCATCGTGCAGCTTGGCGAGGACCGGTCGTCGCATATTCTCGTCCCGGCGATCCATCGCAACCGCGCCGAGATCCGCGAGATCTTCAAGCGCAAGCTGGCTGGAACGGAGAACCTTTCCGACGAGCCGGCGGAGCTTGCCGGCGCGGCGCGGCGTTACCTGCGCGAGAAGTTCCTGACCGTGCCGTTCGCCATTTCCGGCGCGAACTTCGCGGTGGCGGAAACCGGCTCGGTGGCGATCTTCGAATCCGAGGGCAACGGGCGGATGTGCCTGACGCTCCCGAAGGTGCTGATCTCGCTGATGGGCATCGAGAAGGTGATCCCGTCCTGGCGCGACATGGAAGTCTTTCTCCAGACGCTGCCGCGCTCGTCCACGGCGGAGCGGATGAACCCCTATAATTCCGTCTGGTCCGGCACGCGGGCTGGCGAGGGGCCGGAGGAGTTCCACCTCGTCCTCCTCGACAATGGCCGCACCGACGTTCTCGCGGACGAGCCGGCGCGCGAGACTCTGGCCTGCATCCGGTGCAGCGCCTGCCTCAATGTCTGTCCCGTCTATGAGCGGACGGGCGGCCATGCCTATGGCTCGACCTATCCCGGACCGATCGGCGCGATCCTGACCCCGCAGCTGAATCAACCGGGTCCGGCGGAAACATTGCCTTATGCCTCGTCGCTCTGCGGCGCCTGCTTCGAGGCCTGCCCGGTCAAGATCGATATCCCCCGCATCCTCGTGCATCTCCGGGGCAAGATCGTCGGGCGCAAGAAGGAAACGCTGGCGGGCAAGTTCTCCGGCGAGGCGATCGCGATGGCGGCGATGGCCCGCATCTTCGGCAGCGCGCGGCTTTTCGAGTTGGCGCAGAAAAGTGCCGTCATCGGCCAGAAGCCCTTCGTGCGCGGCAATGTCATTCCGAGCCTGCCCGGCCCGATGGCGGGATGGACGGCGATGCGCGACGTCACGCCCGTTCCGAAGCAATCGTTCCGCCAATGGTGGCGCGCCGAGCGCGGCGCCGAGTCTTCCGCCAAGCCGGGAGGCTCCGCATGAGCGAGGCGAGAACGGCGATCCTGGAGCGCATCCGTTCCGCGCTCCGCGACGTGCCGCCGGGCGAGGATGCCTCGACCGATGGGGTGGAGCGTGCGTTTCACCGCCGGGGCGAGCCGGGCACGCCGGAAACGGTGGCCCGCTTCGCCGAACGCGCTGCGGCCTACAAGGTCAGCGTTTCCGAGTGCGACAGCGCCGGCGCCGGTGCCGCGATCCACGAGATCCTGGAACGGCGCGGCCATCGCCGCATGGTCACGGCGGAGGACCTGCCGCAGGCCTTCGTGCCGCATGGCTGCGACGTGATCGTGGATCATGGCCTGACCTTCGCGGAGATCGCGGCGGCGGATGGCGTGCTGACCACCTGCGCGACGGCCATCGCGGAGACCGGCACCATCGTGCTGGATCACGGCGAAGGGCAGGGACGACGGGCGTTGACCCTGCTGCCGGATTATCACCTCTGCATCGTGGAGACGGACAGGGTGGTGTCGCTGGTGCCCGAAGCGGTGGCGCGCATGGAGCCGTCGGTCAAAGCCGGCCGCCCTCTGACCTTCATTTCCGGGCCGTCGGCGACCTCCGATATCGAGCTCAACCGCGTGGAGGGCGTGCACGGGCCGCGCACGCTGGACGTGCTGATCGTGCGATCCTGACGCCGATTGTCCCCGGTCCGGCGGGATCAATCGCTGGACGCGCCACACAAGGGCCTTAAGTTGCGTCGAACGCTCGGCAAACCGGGATCCGTCCGACACGTCATGAAGCAAATCGCCGCCTTTCTAACCTTCGCCCTGCTGCTCATCGTCCCGGCGGAGGCGCAGTCGCCTTTTTCGGCCTTTATCCACAAGAGCGCTCAGCCAGCGACTCAGACGACGACCCAGGCAGCCCCGGCCGCGCCTGCCGCCGCTTTGCCGGCACAACCGGGAACTCTGGACAAGGCGCAGGCGCAGCAGATCCTCGACGTGTTGAACGACGACGCGAAGCGCGCGCAGTTCACGGCAACGCTCCAGTCCCTGATCACGGCTCTGCCGCAGAACGCGCCGGCGGCCACACCGGTCACGACGCCGGCGACGGCCCCGGCAAATCAGACCGCATCGGCCCCCGCCGAGGGCGCGACGCATGCCCCGGCTGCCGCTGGAACCGCGCTGGCCGCAGGCGCTTCCGCCGCCGCTCCGGCGGCTGAGGAGAACTCGCCCTTCACCTCCGACAGCCTCGTCGTGCAGGTGCTGGATCAGAGCTCGAACTGGCTGGGTCACCTGTCCCTCAACGCAGGAGGACTGGTCGGCATCGCGCGGGGCTTGCCGGACGTTGGCCGTTTCTTTCTTCTGACCACGGAGGATCCGGGCTCGCGCGACCGTACGATCAACGCGGTCATCAGCCTGGCGATCGTCATGATCGCGGCCCTGGCGCTGGAATGGCTGGTGCAGCGCTTCAGCATCCGATGGTACCGGGCGGCCGGCGAACGTTCCGCCCAGATGGACCGGGATCCGGCCGACCATGTCGTGGCCGAACCGCTTGAGCCATCGAATGGCGCCCGCAAACGCAGCCGCATAAAGTCCTCCTGGCGCCTGCTTCGTCGCCTGCCGCTGGTGCTTCTGCGCTTCGTGCTGGATCTCGTCCCGGTGATTGCCTTCGCCATTCTCGGCAACTTCCTGCTGAGCACGGGCCTCGGCAGCATCCGCACCACGCGTCTGGTCGTGCTGGCCATCGTCAACGCCTATGTCGCGTGTCGGGTGGTGATGTGTGTCGTGCGCATGCTGGTCTCGCCGGGTGCGCCGAGGCTTCGTTTGATCCCGATCGGCCAGGACAACGCCAGGCTTCTTGAAAGCTGGTTGCGGCGGGTGGTCGGGCTCGCGATCTTCGGCGTCACGCTGATAGACGCCGCGCAGCTCCTGGGCCTCAGCCGCGCCGGGCACGACACCTTGGGCAAGCTGCTGGCGCTGGTCGTCCATGCCCTGCTGATCGCGATGGTCTTGAAGTTCCGCAAGCCGCTTTCCGCCGCGATCCGTTCCGACAGGGCGGATCCGGGATTCTGGGGCGTGCTGCGCAACCGGCTGGCGGAAGCCTGGCCCACTCTCGCCATCATCGTCATCGTGGCGCTCTGGTTCGGTGTGGCCCTCGGCTCCGAACCGGATTACGGGCGCTTCTTCACTCTCGCCATTTTGTCCATCGCGGTGCTGATCGCCGGGCGGGTGGTGTGGATCGTCCTGCTCGGGCTGACGGATCGCCTCCTGCAGGCCAGTCCCCATGGCGGCGCCCGGCATGGCGCGGGAACGCATGCGAGCCGGCTGCATCCGCTGGTTCGCAAGGTGATTTCCGTTCTGGTGGCCCTGGCCGTTCTGCTCGTCCTCCTGCAGGTCTGGGGCTTCCACGTCACATCCTGGTTCCGGACGGGGGCCACGGGCGGACGCGTGCTTTCCGCGCTGCTGACGATCGGGTTCATCTTCCTTGCGGCTTTCGCTGTCTGGGATCTCACCAACGCCGCGATGGAGCGGCATATCCTGCGGCTGAGCCGTCAGGACCAGATCGTCAAGTCGGCCCGCTGGCGGACGCTTCAGCCGATCATGCGCACCATCCTGGCGATCGTAATCATCGTCTTCGTCGGGCTGACCGCTCTCAGCGAAATCGGCGTCAACATCGCGCCGCTGCTCGCGGGCGCGGGCATCATCGGCGTCGGCCTTTCCTTCGGCTCGCAGAAGCTGGTGCAGGATTTCATCACCGGCATCTTCCTGCTCCTGGAAAACGCGATGCAGGTGGGCGACTGGGTGACGGTCGCGGGCGTGTCGGGTGTGGTTGAGGATCTTTCGATCCGCACGGTGCGGCTGCGCGCCGGCGACGGTTCGGTGCACATCATTCCCTTCTCGTCGGTGACCAGCGTCAACAACACCAACAAGGGACAGGGCAACGCCGACATTTCAGTCAGCGTCGCCTATTCCGAGGATACCGACAGGGTCAGCCAGGCGCTGAAGGACATCGCCGCGGAGATGCGGCAGGATCCGGACTTCGCGCCGATGATCCTGCAGGATTTCGCGCTCTGGGGCGTCAACAGCGTGGAGGGATCCGTCGTCACCATCGTCGGTCGCTTCCCGTGCACGACGGCCGGACGCTGGGGCGTGTTCCGCGAATTCAACCGCCGCATGAAGAAGCGTTTCCAGGAAATGGGGATCGTGCTCGCCAATCCGACGCAGTCCGTCGTCGTGCACAAGGCGGCGGACGAGGAAGCCAAAGTCGCCAGCCAGCCGGCCGAGCAGGATACGTCGACGCCGGCAACGACGCCGCTGTCGCCCCCAAGCTGATGTCGCCGCCAAGCTGATCGGGTCATCCTCAATCCGCTTGAGCAGGGAGCCTCGCCGGAGCTGACGCGTTTACCGCCGACAGGAGCCCAGATGAGGTAGGCCATGGCCAGCATGAAAGCGGTCCGCATTCACTTCTTCGGCGGCCCGGAGGTCCTTCGGGTCGAGGACGTGCCGGTGCCGGAGCCGAAAGCGGGCGAGATCCTGCTCAGGGTTCAGGCGGCAAGCGTCAATCCGGTCGACTACAAGATCCGCTCCGGCAAATATCCGCTGCTGAAGGCGGAGGATCTGCCGGTGACGATGGGGCGGGACGTTGCCGGCACGGTCGAAAGGCTGGGCGAGGGCGTCTCGGGCTTCCGGGTGGGCGAGGCGCTTTATGCCATGCTGGGGCGCGATCGCGGCGGCTATGCCCAGTACGTGATCCTGAAACCGGAGGAAGCGGCGGCCAAGCCGGAAACGCTGAACGCGACCGAGGCGGGGGCGGTGCCGCTGGCGGCCCTGACCGCGTGGCAGGGCCTCTTCGACCATGGCGGCCTGAAGCAGGGGCAGCGGGTGCTGATCCATGGCGCCGGCGGCGGTGTCGGCCATCTCGCCGTGCAGTTCGCGCGCGCCAAGGGCGCGTGGGTGGCCGCGACGGCGTCCAGCCAGGACGTGAAGTTCGTGAAGGAGCTCGGCGCCGATCAGGTCATCGACCACAAGGCGCAGAAGTTCGAGGATGCGGTGGAGCCGGTGGATCTCGTCTACGACCTGATCTCGGGCGAGACGGAAGATCGCTCCTGGGCCGTGCTGAAGGAAGGCGGCATCCTCGTCTCCACGCTGCATGAGCCGGACAAGGACAAGGCGGCGGCGTACAAGGCGCGAGGCGCGCGCTACATGGCGCAACCTGATGCTGGGCAGCTGGCCGAGATCGCGAAGCTGATCGACGGCGGCCTCGTGCGCGTGCAGGTGCAGAAGGTCTTCCCGCTGGCGCAAGCCGCCGAGGCGCAGCGCGTCGCGGAAGAGGAGCACACGCAGGGCAAGATCGTTCTCGATACGGCCTGACGGAAAAAGGGCAGCCGGTGCGGGCTGCCCTTCATGTGCGCCGTGCGGCTAGGCTTCAGCTTCTGGGCTTCAGCCTGCGCGCTTCAGCCGGATGTCGCTGGTGGTGATAACCGGGCCGTTGACGCTCGCCTTGTCGGTGGTGACTACCCGGAGCGTGTTGTCGCTCTGGAACTGAATGGAAAGGGTCGCGACCCGGTCGCCATTCACCGGCTTCGGCCAGGTGATCGTGAAGGTCGCGCCGGTCCCCTTGCGGGTGCCGGAAAGCGTCGCCACGCCGATGCTGGAGCCGGTATAGGTGCCGACGTAACGGTCGGTCTTGGGATCGACCATCAGGCTGATGCCGACGTCGCGCGAGAACAGGACATAGGCGCGGCAGGTGCCGTTGAACGTGATCCGGTCCTGCCCGGGCTGTCCCTTGAAGGTGCAGTTCACATTGTTGGGCGAAGCCTGGGCGTTGCGCAGCACTTCGCCGGAACCGGAGAACGAGCCCGCGAATCTTTGAAAGAATGCTGTGTCCTCCGGCCCGGCCATGACCGGAGCCGTCGCTCCCAGCAGCATGCCTGCCGCGACGAATGCCGGTGCCAGTGTCTTGATGCGGCTCATAAGTCGTTCCTTCTGCGAACCCTGCCCATGCGCCCACCATAATGCAGATCGCGGGGAAAGGGTCCCCGTCCAGCCGCGACGAGTGGACCCGGCGGCTCCGACAAGGAACGTTGCTTCAGGCGTGGACGGCCACTCGGGGAAGGGAAGCGGGGCGGCTCGTTTCGACCGGCGTGAAATCGATGGCGAAATGCCGGTTCAGCGCCGCCGAGCCGATCGGCGTCAGCGTTACGGCGCGGCCGGTCGGCTGCCGCTCGATCCAGCGATGCTCCAGGAAATGCGTCGCCAGAGCCGCGCCGACGGCGCCGCCGAGGTGGGGGAGGCGCTCGCTCCAGTCGAGACAGCAGCGGCAGAAGATCCGGCGACTGCGGCGAAGCGGCTCGATCTCCAGGCCGACCTCGCCGAGGAGGCGAGCCCCGTCCTCCGTCAGTTCGGCGCCGTCGCCCTCCACCAGCACGTGTTCCGCCGCTCGCAGGCGCTCCAGGAGCGTCACGCCGAGGCGCCCGGCCAGATGGTCGTAGCAGAAGCGCGCATCCGCTAAAGCCCGGTCGCGGATCGTGGGTGTGCGCCGGCGTGGCGGCGTCTGCACGGCGGCCATGGCCATCACCGATTCCACCATGCTTGCCACCAGCGGCGAGACGATCCGGAAATACCGGTGGCGTCCCTGCGCGGCGACCTCCAGCAGGTTGGCCGCCGTCAGTCGGGCGAGGTGCGCGCTGGCGGTCGGGGCGGTGATCCCGGCCGCGAAGGCGAGTTCCTTCGCCGTCTGCGCCCGTCCGTCCATCAGTGCGGCGAGGATCGCCGCCCGCGCCGGATCGCCCAGGAGAAAGCCGATTTCCGCAATGTCGATGCTGCCGATCATGACGACAGACTAGCGGAGCGACGCGGGCCGGGACAGTCCCGACGCTTCGGTCTCGGTCGAAGCGTTCCGGCGTGAGCACAAGCGCGGCGACGGCTAGTCCCTCCGGAGACAAACTCCGAGGACGGCATGGGACTGATGAGACGAACGGGGCAGCGCTGCCTCAAGGCGGCGGGAACGCCACGCCGATGGTGGCGGCGAAAGCTGGACTTCGAATGCCTGGCCGCCATGGAGGACTGGCAGCTTCGCGATCTCGGCCTCGACCGGCGCACGATCGCTGACGCCGAAAGGGGCTGCCCGTGGTCGTTGCTCGGGCGTGGCGCTCGCGGTTCCTGAGCACCGTCCGCGCGGCCGACGGGCGCATGCGAAAAGGGCGGCCAACCGGCCGCCCTTTTCTTCAGTTCGTTCAGGCTGCGGCTTCGCCGTAGCGGCGCCGCTCGCGGCCACGGGTCGCCTTCGTGGAAGGCTTGCCCGCGCCGGCGCCCGCACCCGGGCGCTTGTTGGCGCCGGCATGCTGGCCGCCGCCGCTCTTGTTGGCGCTCGGGCGACCGCCACCGCCGCCACGGCCCATCTTGGCCGGGACCGGCAGCTTGCCGTTCATGACGCTGGGGCGCGTGCCGCCGGCGAGATCCAGTTCCCGTCCGATCAGCCGCTCGATGTCGCGAAGATAGGAGGTCTCGTTGGGCTCGCAGAAGGCGATCGCGATGCCGCTTGCGCCGGCACGCGCGGTGCGGCCGATGCGGTGGACATAGGTCTCCGCCAGGTTCGGCATCTCGAAGTTGAAGACATGCGAGATTTCGCTGACGTCAATGCCGCGCGCGGCGATATCGGTCGCCACGAGGAGGCGGGAATCGCCCGAGCGGAACCGGTCCAGCGCCTTCTGACGGGCGGCCTGGCTCTTGTTGCCGTGCAGGGCGTCGGCGTCGTAGCCGGCCTTGTTCAGGAACTCCGTCACCTTGTTCGCGCCATGCTTGGTGCGGGTGAAGACGATGGCGCGGGTGATCGAGGGATCCTGCAGCAGGTCCACCAGCATCGTGCGCTTCTCGGCGGCGCCGAGGAAGTAGACGCGCTGGTCGATCTCCGCCGGCGTCGCGCCCTGGCGGGCGATCTCGACGCGCTGCGGCTCGTTCAGGATGCTGTGCGCCAGACCGGACACGTCGTCCGGCATGGTGGCGGAGAAGAGTAGCGACTGGCGCTGCTGCGGCAGGGCGGAAACCACCCGGCGGATATCCTTGATGAAGCCGAGATCGAGCATGCGATCGGCCTCGTCGAGGACGAAATGCGTGACCTGGTTCAGCACGAGGTCGCGGGTCGACATGAGATCGACGACGCGGCCCGGCGTGCCGATCACGATGTCGGCGCCGCGGGAAAGCTTGTCCACCTGGCCCTTGCGCGACACGCCGCCGAGAATGGCGACGATGCGCAGGCGCATCTCCTTGGCGAAGGAGCGAAGGTTCTGCTCGATCTGGATCGCCAGCTCACGGGTCGGAGCAAGGATCAGGACGCGGCAGCCGCCACGGCCGAGCGTGACCTTTTCCTCGCCCAGCTGGTGGAGGACGGGAAGGCCGAAAGCCGCCGTTTTGCCGGTGCCGGTCTGCGCGATGCCCAGCAGGTCACGTCCCTGCAGGATGATCGGGATGGCCTTGGCCTGGATCGGGGTAGGAGTCGTGAAGTTCTGTGCTTCGAGCGCACGGAGAATGGGCTCGGCCAGACCGAGATCCCGGAAGTTTTCAGTGGTCAATTTGCATCCAGTTCGCGTCGCGCGAAGCTTTGCTGCCTGCGACGCCGATGTCCGCTGCCCACGCGCGATCGCAGGGCGGAAGGTTTCGTGAGACTGCTCGGGAAACTCGGCCAGGATGAGGGCCGCAATCGCGCTATCGCGAGAAATCAGACGCTGCTCAGATGGCATTTCGCCGAGCAAACGTCAAGCTCTGACTCATTTAGCCGGATTCGGAACGGCGGAGCCTCGTCGACGTTGTCTCCCGGACTCTTTTTCCGCGTTTTTATGGAGAAGTCCGAATGCCTGCCGCCCGCGCCATCTGGAAAGGCCATATCAGGCTTTCGCTCGTCTCCATCCCGGTGGAGCTCTACGCCGCCACCGAAAGCAAGGCGAAGGTGAGCTTCCGGCAGATCCACGAACCGACGGGCAAGCCCATCCACTACGAGAAGGTGGTGACGGGCGTGGGGCCGGTCGACAAGGACGAGATCATGCGCGGCTTCGAGTACGAGAAGGGCAATTACGTCCTCCTCGACGACGAGGATCTCGACGCGGTGAAGCTGGAGACCAAGCGAACGCTGGATCTCACCCAGTTCGTCGACTCTTCCGAAATCGCCCCGATCTACTACGACACGCCCTATTTCGTCGTGCCGCAGGACGAACTCGCGGAAGACGCCTTCCGCGTGGTCCGCGATGCGCTGCGCGATGCGGGAAAGGTCGGCATCGGCCAGCTGGCGCTGCGCGGCAAGGAATACCTCTGCGCCGTGCGCCCCTGCGGCACGGGCATCCTGCTGGAGACACTCCATTACGAGGAGGAGATCCGGAAGTCCGACGCTTATTTCAACCAGATCAGCGGCAAGACGGCGGATGACGACCTGCTGGCGGTCGCCAAGGAACTGATCAACCGCAAGACCGCGCCCTTCGACGCGGCGGCCTTCAAGGATCATTACACCGCGGCGCTGCGTCAGCTGATCAACGAGAAGCTGAAGGCCAAGGGCGGCCGGGTCACCGATACCGAGGAGCCGGCGGGAAAGGGCGCGGGCGGCGGCAACGTCATCGACCTGATGGCGGCGCTGAAGCAGAGCCTCGAAGCGTCCGGCGGGAATGCCGGCAAGCCTGTCGACGAGAAGCCCAAGGCGACGAAGCCGAAAACCCGCACCGCCAAGAAGGCCGAGCCGGAGCCCGCGAACCAGAACAAGCCGGACCCGAAGCCGGCTCCCAAGGCCAAGACGCGCAAGACGGCGTAACACATGGCGGAAGGCAGCACGAAGACCCGCAAGGGCAAGACCCAGCTGAAAGACAAGGAAGAGGGGCTGAAGGCCTACAAGGCCTCGGCCAGGCCCGCTTCCGCTTCAAGCCTCGACGAATACAACAACCGCCGCGACTTCGGCATTACCGCCGAACCGGCCGGCGAGGTGGCGGCGGGGTCCGGCCATTCCTTCGTGGTGCAGAAGCACGACGCGACGCGGCTGCACTACGATTTCCGGCTGGAACTCGACGGCGTGCTGAAGAGCTGGGCGGTGACGAAAGGGCCCAGCCTCGATCCGCAGCAGAAGCGGCTGGCCGTTCACACGGAGGATCATCCGCTGCCCTATGGCAAGTTCGAGGGAACGATCCCCAAGGGCCAATATGGCGGCGGCACCGTCATGCTTTGGGATTTCGGCACCTGGGAGCCGCTGCACGATCCGCGCGAAGGGCTCGAAAAGGGGATGCTCCACTTCATTCTGCATGGCGAGCGGATGAGAGGCGGATGGGCGATGGTCCGCATGCCGCCGCGCGGGCGCGACAGCGGCAAGCACGAGAACTGGCTCCTGATCAAGGAGCGAGACGGGGAGGCGGACGAGGCCGATCCGATCCTTGCCGCAAACATGGTCAGCGTGACCACGGGCCGGACGATGGAAGAGATCGCCACCGGAGAGTCGCCCGTGTGGGATTCGACCAAGCCCGTGGCCGAACAATCGCCGGAGGCGCTGGGCAAACCGCCTGCTTCCAAGCCTGCCCGCAAGAAAGCGGCCGCTGCGAAGACCGCGTCCGGCGAGGTGCCAGAATTCCGCTCGCCGCAGCTGGCGACCCTCGTCGATGTGCCGCCTGAAGGGCGCGACTGGGTGCACGAGCTGAAATATGACGGCTACCGCACGCTGATCGCCGCGAATGGCGATGCCGTCCGCTGCTACACCCGCAACGGGCTGGACTGGACGGCGAAGTTCGGCCCGGTGGTCAAGGCGATCGCGGAGCTGGGCCTTTCCGGCACGATGATCGACGGGGAGATCGTCGCTTTTGCGCCGGATGGCCGGACGGATTTCTCCACCCTCCAGAAAACGCTGAAGGAGGGCGGCGAACTCGCCTTCTTCGCCTTCGACCTCCTGACGAAGGACAACGAGGACGTCACCGGCGAAACGTTGCTGGAGCGCAAGGCCCGGCTGAAGGCGATCACGGACCGGCTGCCGAAGGGCAGCCCTGTCCATTTCAGCGATCATGTGCAGGGGCAGGGCGAAAAGGTGCTGAACCAGATCTGCGCCGCCGGGCACGAGGGCATCATCTCCAAGAAGGCCTCGGCGCCCTATCGCGGCGCGCGCACCAAGGTCTGGTACAAGATCAAGTGCATCAAACGGCAGGAATTCGTCATCGGCGGCTGGAGCCCGTCGGAGAAGCGTCACGGGTTCCGTTCGCTGCTGGTCGGCACGTGGAACGAGGGCGAGGAGGGCCAGCCCGGCAAGCTCGTCTATGCCGGTCGCGTCGGCACCGGCTTCAACGATCGCGACCTTCAGGAACTCGGCGAAAAATTCGAGGCGATCGCCGCGAAAACGTCCCCCTTCGCCGAGGTGCCGCGTGACGCCAGGCGCGGCGCGAAATGGGTGGAGCCGAAGCTCGTCGCCGAGATCGCCTTTACCGAATTTACCGCCGACGGCGTGCTGCGCCATCCCTCCTTCCTCGGCCTGCGCGAGGACAAGACGGCGAGGGAAGTCCATATCGAGACGCCTGCCCCCATGGAGGAGGAGCCGGAGGCGGCCCCGAAACCTGCTCTGAAGAAGGCTCCGGCGAAGAAGGCCGCCAAGGCCGGGAGCAAGCCCGCTTCGGCCCTGCCGCCGCCTTCCGCGCCGCTGAAGACCTATGGCGAAAACGAAGGCATCGAGCGCGCCGGCATCAAGCTGTCCAGCGCCGGGAAGGTGCTCTTCCCGGGCCAGGGCGTCAGCAAGGGCAACCTTGCCGATTACTACGAGGCCGTCAGCGAGCTCATGCTGCCGCATGTGGGCGTCCGCCCGCTCAGCCTCGTCCGCTGTCCGCAGGGGCGCGGCAAGCACTGCTTCTTCCAGAAGCACGATACCGGTGGCTTCAACGAGGCCATTCACCACATGGAAATCGTCGAGGGCACCGGTGCCTCCGGCGATTACTTCTACGTTGACGATCTGCCGGGCATTATGGCCGGCGTGCAGATGGGGGTCATGGAGTGGCACGTCTGGGGATCGCGCACGGCCGACATCGAGAAGCCCGACCGCCTCGTCTTCGATCTCGACCCCGACGAGGGGCTGGGCTTCGAGGCGGTGCGCACGGCGAGCGTCGATCTGCGCGACCGGCTGGCCGAGATCGGCCTCAAGACCTATCCGATGCTGTCGGGTGGCAAGGGCGTCCACGTGATCGCGCCGCTGGTGCCGAAGGTCGCGTGGCCGGAAGCGAAGACCTTCTGCAAGGCCTTCGCCGTGCTGCTTGGTGAGGAACGGCCGGACCGCTATGTCGCCAACATGTCGAAGGCGCGCCGCAAGGGGCGGATCTTCGTGGATTACCTCCGCAACGAGCGCGGCTCGACCGCGATCGCGCCGTATTCCACGCGCTCGCGGGAAGGGGCGCCGGTTTCCGCGCCGGTCACCTGGGAAGAGCTGGAGCGGGTGGAAGGCGCCAATATCTTCAACGTCGCCAACATGCCGACGCGGGTAAAAGAGGTCGGCGATCCCTGGCCGGATTATGCATCCACGGAGCAGTCGATCACGAAGGCGATGATGAAGGCCGTCAAGGCGGAATGAGTTTATTAAACATCATCTTGTAACTGCGTCTTCTGGTCTCTCCAGAGGACTCATGAGCGAGGCACCCATATTCTGCGTTGACGGCGGCGGCACACGGTCGCGCGGCCGGATCGTGCTTGCGTCCGGGGAAACCCTCGCCGAGGCCGTGGCGGGGCCGTGCAATCCGAGTTCCGACCTGTCGCTCGCCGTCAGCAGCATCACCCAGCTATGGGCCGACATCGCGGTCGCCGCCGGTTTCGATCCGCAGGCGCCCTCTCGCTGCCGGCTGTCCATCGGCACGGCCGGCGCCCTGCATCCGGAAATTCGCAACGCGTTTCTTTCCGGCCTCCCGGTCTTCGCCGAGCGCCACGTGATGACCGACGGCTATGCCGCGCTGGTCGGCGCCAGCGGCGGTGAGCCAGCGGGCCTCCTGGTCATGGGCACGGGCACGGTGGCGCATCGGCTCTTCGCCGACGGCATCTCGATCCAGCGCGACGGCTGGGGCTGGGTCGCCGGCGACCGGGGCTCCGCCGCCTGGATCGGCCGCAAGGCGGTGGAACATGCGCTCGCCGCCCGCGACGAAGTGGTGGCGCCGGACGACCTCAGCGCCGCCGTGTGGAACGACATGGGCGGCGAGCCCGATGCGGTTCGCAGCTGGCTGCGCGACGCCCGTCAGGCCCGTTTCGCGGGAATCGCGCCGCTGGTGGGCGATGCCGCCGAGGCCGGGAACGCGACCGCGACCGGCATTCTCGATCATGCCGCCGATCATGGCGCGGATCTTCTTCGCAGCCTCGCGCTGGAGGAAGACGAGCCGGTGTTCCTGCGCGGCGGCGTTGCCGAGTTCCTGCATGACCGCCTCGTACGGCGCTACGGCCGCAACTTCGCGGGGAGCGAGGGCGACGCCATGCATGGCTGCTTCCTGGTTGCCACGGGTGCCGCCCCGCGCGAGGTCCGGCGCTAGTCCTTTTCGTCTTGAACCCTGCCGCCGCACATGCGTTCGTTAGGTTCAAGCCGAAACCGGGAGACAATCCATGACAGCCGAACTCGCCGCCCCGCCCGTCCTTTCGTCCGGGGAGCACGCGCTGTATCTGGATTTCGACGGCACCTTCGTCGAGTTCGCACCCGAGCCGCATCTGGTGAAGCTCTTTCCCGGCAGTCTCAAGCTGCTCACAGCGCTGCGCGATCATCTCGACGGAGCGCTGGCCATCGTGACCGGCCGGCGCCTGCAGGACATCGACGCGTTTCTGGCCCCTCTGGAACTTCCTGTCGCGGCCCTGCACGGGCAGGTCATGCGTTCATTCGGCGGCCCGGCCCAGATGCTGCCGCTCTCCGACCAGATGGAAACGGCGCGCCGGCGCATCGGCGAATTGATCGGCGAGAACGACCCGGTGATGGTGGAGGACAAGGGCGCGGCCATCGTGCTGCATTACCGCCTCGTGCCGGACCAGAAGGAGCGGGTCGAAGAGATCGCCGAAAGCGTCACGAAGGATCTCGGCGAACTGCATTCCGTCCCCGGCCACTTCATCAGCGAGATCCGCCAGCGCGGCATCAGCAAGGCGGAGGCTGTGGTCGCGCTCGGCCTGCAGGAACCCTTCGCCGGCCGTATTCCGGTCTTTGTCGGCGATGACCGCACCGATGAGGACGGCTTCCGCGGCGCGGCGCTGAATGGCGGCTTCGGCGTGAAAGTGGGCGAGGGGGCAACGGCGGCGAAGTACCGCCTGGCCGACCCCTCCGCCGTCCATGCCTGGCTGCGCAGCATCGTGGCCGGATGAAAGAACGGGGAACGAAGCGCTTCTGCTACCGGTTCGCTTCCGTTAGGAACAGGGTGGTGTTCCCAATGGAAGGATAACAGGTTGACCCGCATCGTCATCGTATCCAACAGGGTGGGACCGCTCAGCGACGAGGGCAAGGCCGGGGGATTGGCCGTCGGCCTGGCGGACGCGCTCCGCAAGCGCGGCGGCATCTGGTTCGGCTGGTCGGGCGAGCAGACCCCGGAGGGGATCGACGGCCCGGCCCATGTCGAGGATGGGCCGGTGAAGCTCGTCACCGTGGATTTTTCCGAAGAAGACGCGGACGAGTTCTACAGCGGCTTTGCCAACCAGACGCTCTGGCCGATCCTGCATTACCGGGTGAACCTCGCCAATTTCGAGCGGCGGTTCGAGACCGGCTATGACCGCGTCAACAAGCGGATGGCCGCCAAGCTCATGCCCATGCTGGAGTCGGGCGACACGGTCTGGATCCACGACTATCATTACCTGACTCTGGGGCAGGCGATCCGACAGGGCGGCTTCGAAGGGCCGATCGGCTTCTTTCTCCACACGCCGTTTCCCGCGCCGGAGATCTTCGCCGCGCTTCCCAATGCCCGCCGGCTCGGGCGGTCGATGCTGGAATACAACGTCATCGGCTTTCAGACCGAGCGCGACCGCCGCAACTTCCGGCGCTTCGTGCTGGATGAACTCGGCGGCACGACCGAAGACGGCGAACTCCTCGACGTGGACGGCAATCACGTCCGCACCGGCGTCTTCCCCATCGGCATCGACGCGGAGCGTTTTGCCGAGTTCGCCGTCAGCAGCGAGGCGCAGCGCCGCGAGCGGCAGGTCCGCAATCTCATCCGCGAATGCCAGCAGATCATCGGCGTGGACCGGCTCGATTATACCAAGGGGATCCCCGAGCGTTTCCACGGCTTCGAGCGCTTTCTGGAGCAGCATCCGGAAAGCCGGGGGCGCATCTTCCTGCTGCAGGTCGCGCCCGTCTCGCGCGGTAACGTGGATGCCTATTCCGACCTTCGCAGCGAGATGGAATCGCTGGCCGGCCGCATCAATGGCGAGCATGGCGGCCTCGACTGGGCGCCGATCCGTATCCTGACGCGTGGCTTTGCCCGCAAATCGCTGGCCGGTATCTATCGCAGCAGCAGGATGGCGCTGGTGACGCCGCTCCGCGACGGCATGAATCTGGTCGCCAAGGAATATGTCGCCGCGCAGAACCCGGACGACCCGGGCGTGCTGATCCTGTCGCGCTTCGCCGGCGCGGCGGCGGAGTTGACAGAGGCGCTGATCGTCAATCCGCACGACGACGAGGATGTCTCCGGCGCGATCCAGAAGGCGTTCCACATGCCACTGGGCGAGCGTCAGGAACGCTGGAACGCCCTGAACGCGAAGGTGCGCAAGACGACGGCTGAAAGCTGGGCCGCCAACTTCCTCGATGTGCTCGATCAGATTCACCGGGACGAGAACACCGCCCGCCGCGCTGCCCGCGCGGGCGGCTGATCGCGGTGCCTGCCGGATGAGGTCGTGATGGATGAGGAAGACGACAGCGCGGCGAAGATCGCTGAAGCGTTTCCCGTTCTGAAGGTCCGGGTCGCCTTCGCACCCGGGATCTTCATCGGCCCGGGAAAGGCGGCGCTGCTCGCGGCCATCGACGAGACCGGCTCCATCCGTGCGGCGGGCGCGCGCTTCGCCATGAGCTATCGGCGGGCCTGGACGTTGGTCTCTGAACTGAACGCCATGTTCGATGAGCCGCTGGTTTCCGCCGGGGCCGGCGGCCGTGGCGGCGGCGGCGCGAAGCTGACGGAGACGGGCCGCTTCGTCATGGAGCGGTTCCGGTCGATCGAGGCGGCGGCCCGTGCGGCGGCGGCCGATGACGTCGAACGACTCACGGGCAGGCTGAAGCGTGAGTCGCCGCCTTGACACGCCCGTTATTTCCGGGTGGGAATAACGTCTACTTTCCGGAGGTGATCGTGAAGCGTTTGATTTCGACCCTGAAGCTCGTGGCCGGCATCGCCCTGATCTGCGGCGGCCTGCCCGCCGGCACTGCCATGGCTCAGGGCAAGTCCACGGTGATCTTCGCCGCCGCCAGCATGCGCAATGCGCTCGACGCCGCCATGGCCGATTACAAGAAGAACACGGGCAAGGACGTGAAGATCAGCTATGCCGGCAGTTCCACGCTCGCCAAGCAGATCGAGCAGGGCGCCCCGGCCGACATCTTCATCTCCGCCGATACGCAATGGATGGATTATGTCGATGGCAAGGGTCTGATCGACAAGGCCACCCGCAAGGACGTCTTCGGCAACGCGCTGGTCATGGTCGCGCCCAAGGACAGCACGAAGAGCGTGGCCATCGGCCCCGACATGAAGCTCGCCGATCTCCTGGGCAGCGACAAGCTCGCCATGGCCGACACCAATGCTGTGCCGGCCGGCCTCTATGGCAAGCAAGCGCTGACGAAGCTTGGCCAGTGGGAGAGCGTGCAGGGCAAGATCGCGCAGGCGGCGGACGTGCGCGCCGCGCTGGCCCTGGTCTCGCGCGGCGAGGCGCCGCTCGGCATCGTCTACGCCACGGACGCCAAGGCCGATCCCAAGGTCAAGATGGTCGCCACCTTCCCGGCCGACACGCATCCGCCCATCGTCTACCCGGCCGCGCTGGTGAAGAACGCGGGGCTGGACGCCAAGGCGGCGCTCGATTTCATCGAGTCGGATGCGGCGAGCCACTTCTTCAAGGAGCAGGGCTTTACCTTCCTGCCGGCTTATTGACCTCCACCTGTTGAGGTCCGGCAGCGGGAATGTGGTCTCCCAGTCCTGAGGAAATGACGGCCATCCGGTTGAGTATCCGGGTGGCGAGCGTGGCGACGCTGGCGAGCCTTCCGGTCGCGCTGGCGGTTGCCATGCTGCTGGCGCGCGGGCGCTTCCCCGGCAAGAGCCTGCTCAACGGGATCGTGCACCTGCCGCTCGTGCTGCCGCCGGTCGTGACCGGCTACGTCCTGCTGCTGACCTTCGGCCGCATGGGGCCGGTCGGGCATTTCCTGCAGGCGAATTTCGGTATCGTGCTGGCCTTCCGCTGGACGGGAGCCGCGCTCGCCGCCGCCGTCATGGGCTTTCCCTTCCAGGTGCGCGCCATGAGACTCTCGGTCGAAGCCGTAGACCGGAAACTGGAGCAGGCGGCGGCAACGCTCGGCGCCTCCGCGCCGATCATCTTCACGACCGTGACGCTGCCGCTGATCCTGCCCGGCATCTTCGCCGGCGCGGTTCTCGCTTTCGCCAAGTCGCTGGGCGAGTTCGGCGCGACCATCACCTTCGTTTCCAACATCCCCGGGGAAACACAGACCATTCCATCCGCCATCTACTCGCTCATCCAGACCCCTGGCGCGGAGGGCGAGGTGCTGCGGCTGGCGCTGGTTTCCGTCGCGATCAGTTTCGTCGCCCTCATGCTGTCGGAGATGTTGGCGCGGCAGACCGGCCGGCGCTGGGCCTCGGTTTGAGGCAAGGCTGATGCTGGACGTTTTCATCGACCTCAGCCGGGGCGAGTTCGCGCTTCAGGCAAGCTTCCGGGCGGGCGTGGGCGCGACGGCCATCTTCGGCCGGTCCGGCGCCGGCAAGTCGACGCTGGTCGCCGCCATCGCCGGGCTCGTCCGCCCGAATGCGGGTCGCATCGCGCTGGGCGACCGCGTGCTTTTCGACTCCGCCCACGGCATCGACCTGCCGGTCCGGCGCCGACGCGTCGCGGTGGTCTTTCAGGAATCCCGGCTCTTTCCCCATCTCTCCGTGCGCCGCAACCTGCTTTACGGCCGATGGGCGGGGCGACGGTCGGGTGGGTCCTCGTTCGACGACGTGGTGGGGTTACTCGGGATCGAGGCGTTGCTCGACCGAAAGCCCGGCCGCCTTTCCGGCGGCGAGGCGCAGCGCGTGGCCATCGGCCGAGCTCTCCTCTCCGGCCCGGAACTCCTGATGATGGACGAGCCGCTTTCCCATCTCGACGGCGCTCGCCGGGCCGAGATCCTGCCGTTCCTTGAGCGCCTCGCGACCGAGAGCGGTATCCCGATCCTCTATGTCAGCCATGCCATGGACGAGGTGATCCGCCTCGCCGACCAGCTTGTGATCCTCGACAAGGGGATGGTCGCCGCCGCCGGCCCGCTGGAAGACGTGCTGAACCGGATCGATCTCGGCGCCATTTCGGGGCTGGCCGAGGCCGGTTCGGTGCTGATGACGGAGGTGGCCGGGCAGGTGACGGACTACGCCCTGACGCGTCTGGCGCTGGGTGAGCAGGAACTGCTTGTGCCGGAAATTGCGGCCGCGACGGGGGAGCGCATCCGCCTTCGCGTGCTGGCCGACGATGTCGCGATCGCGCTGGAGCGGCCGAAAGCGCTGTCGATCCGCAACGTCCTGGCCGCCGAGGTGACCGAGGTTGCGCATGGAACCGGCGCGCATGCCGACGTGCTGCTGGCGATCGGGCCGCAGCGCCTCCGCTCGCGGTTGACGCGCCAGTCCGTCGCGGAACTCGGGCTCGTCGCGGGCAAGCCGGTCTTCGCGCTGATCAAGAGCGTGGCGATCCGGCGCGGCGGCGGCGAAAGCTGAAGCGTCAGTCGCCGGAGGCGTGGCCGCCCGAGTCGCGGCTCAGCTTCAGGTCTACGCTTGCCGACGACAGGATGGCGGAAATGGCAGCGCGCGCCGCGGCGGGCTGGCGCAGGCGAACCGCCTCCACGATCTCCGCATGGTGATGCAGCGCTTCCTCGTGGGAGGAGCCGACGCTGTTGGTGATCTCGAAGAGCGCGCGCATGGAAGCCTCGATCACGACGGCCAGGCGGACGAGCACCTGATTATGGCTCGCCGTCAGCAGCGCCGTATGGAAATCGAGATCGGCCAGCGAGCAGGCCTCGATATCGTGCGGAAGCGAGCGAGCCATGCGATCGTAGGCGTTTTCGAGATCCGCGAGATCCTGCGCGGTGGCGCGCTGCGCGGCGAGCTCCGCCCCCGCCGGCTCGATGATGTGACGCGCTTCCATCAACGATTCCACGAAGCGCGGATTGTGGAAGCCCGGCCCGGCCCAGCTCAGGAGATCCGGGTCCAGCATGTTCCAGTCGCCCGCGTCCAGCACCAGCGTGCCAGCGCGGGAGCGACTGCGGAGCAGGCCCTTGGCCTCCAGCACCTTGGTCGCTTCGCGGATGACGGTGCGGCTGACGCCGTATTCGGAGCAGAGCTCGGCCTCGCGCGGCAGGTTCTCGCCGGGCTGGATCTCGCCCGCCAGGATGCGCCGCGCCAGGGCCATGGTCACCTCGCGCTTGACGCGCGGCTTGCGCCGGGGCGGGATGGAGTCCGTCACGGCGAGGTCGCTCATCAGGCGGCGTTCTTCAGCGAGCGCCAGGACGCGACGAAGGCGCCGGCGGTGCGGGCCACGTCGGCCGCGTTCATGCCGGGCTTGTAGAGCGCCGAACCCAGGCCGAAGCCCGCGACGCCGGCATCGACATAGGGCGTCATGTTGTCGGGCGTGATGCCGCCGACGGGCAGCAGCTCGGTGCCTTTCGGCAGGATCGCACGCCATGCCTTGATGCCGGCCGGGGGGATCAGTTCGGCCGGGAATGCCTTCAGCGCATCGGCGCCCGCCGCCAGCGCGGCAAAGGCTTCCGTCGGCGTGGAAACGCCGGGCACGCAGGCCATGCCCTTGTTGTGCGCGGTGGAGATCACCTTCGTATCGGCATGCGGCATGATGATGATCTCACCGCCGGCATTGGCGATGTCGTCCACCCAGGCCGGCTCCAGCACCGTGCCCGCGCCCACGACCACCTCGGCGGGGACGGACTTGCGGATGATCTCGATGCTCTTCAGCGGCTCCGGCGAGTTCATCGGGACTTCGATGATGGAGAAGCCCGCTTCCACCAGCGACGCCGCGATACCCTCCGCCTCGGTCGGCTTGAGGCCGCGAAGGATGGCCACCAGCGGCAGCACCGACATGGCTGCGCTCAGGCGTTCGTTCATGATTGCTGCTCCTGGATGAGCCCGGCCGCGCGGGCGATGCGATAAAGACCGGAAGCGCCGCTGTCCTCGCCGGCGAGCTTGCAGGGCAGGCCGGCGGCGGCGAAAGCTTCCGAATAGAAGGAGACAAGCGCGTCCGCGCCCACCAGTGTCACGGAGGTGGGGGAAGGACCGACGGAGCGCAAGGCGGCGAGGCCTTCGCGAACCTCGTTGCCGATGAGAAGACCGGAGAGGTAGCCCGGCAGTTCGTCGGCCGCGACCTCTCCGAAGAGCCCGCGCGTGCGGGCGGAGAACAGGGATTGCAGGAGGCCCGGCGCCCCGTCGGAAAGCGCATAGGACAGGCCTGCCCCGAAGCCCGGG
This sequence comes from Faunimonas pinastri, assembly GCF_900110915.1. Classification (GTDB taxonomy): domain Bacteria; phylum Pseudomonadota; class Alphaproteobacteria; order Rhizobiales; family Afifellaceae; genus Faunimonas; species Faunimonas pinastri. The sequence goes on along the minus strand of NZ_FOFG01000017.1, from coordinate 22,556 downwards.
CCGGGAGCGCCGCCGTTTCCTTCCATCAGCCGTCCGAGAATACTGTGCGTCTTCAGGACGGAATAGACTTCGCCGGTCATGAAGGTCGCGAACCATTCCACGCGATCGTCGATCAGGCGGCACCACTTGGAATGCGTGCCGGGCAGGATGGCCAGCCCGTCCTCGATGCCGAGACCGAAGATCTGCGTTTCCTCGCCGCGCATCACGTCGGGAGCGGCGCCCGCCGGGCGGAAGGACAGGCCGGGGACGATGCGCACGCGCGGATGGCCAGGCACGGTCAGGATCTGCCGCGCCACATCGGCCAGCCCCGCCGGGCATTCCGCATAGGCGGCTTCCGCCCAGCCCTGCCGCGAGCCGATCATGCCGGACATCAGCACCGGCGCCTCGGGCGCCTCGCGCATCCAGTCGCCCAGCGTCTCTTCCAGCGCGCGGGGGAAGTCCCCGCCTTCCACCTGCAGAATGCCGAGATGACCGCGCTTCCGGTCGAGAATCTCGCCGGAGACAGATAATCTCCAGGCTCGCAGGCTGGTGGTGCCCCAGTCTACTGCGATCAGGCTGGTATTTGTCACGCCGCACCTTCTTCTTGTTGCGCTGCACAAAAGTGTTTGGAGGATTTGTTGCGTCGCAATAAACGCATGCCGGCCGACTTCCTCCCGTGGAGCTTGTGAAGCACGATTTTAGATCTGATGAAAGCGTTTGACGAATACGATTTAGCAGAATTATGGTCTGCGCCAAGATCGGTAGAAGCCGATCCCGGACTGAGGCCGTCGGCTGGCGGTCTGAGGGAGGAATTCATGAGTTTGTTCAAGAACCTGCTTCTGGCAGGCGCGCTTGCCGTTGTCGCGGTGTCGAACGGTTCGGCCGCTGAAACCAAGATCGGCTTCGTCGTGAAGCAACCCGAGGAGCCGTGGTTCCAGGACGAGTGGCGCTTTGCCGACGTGGCCGCCAAGGAAAAGGGCTTCACGCTCGTCAAGATCGGCGCGGAAGACGGCGAGAAGGCGCTCGCGGCCCTCGACAACCTCGGCGCGCAGGGCGCACAGGGCGTGATTATCTGCACGCCCGACGTGAAGCTCGGGCCGGGCCTCGTCGCTCGCGCCAAGGCCGACCAGCTCAAGCTGATGACCGTCGACGACCGCCTGGTGAACTCCAAGGGCGAGCCGATCGAGAGTGTCCCGCATATGGGCATCTCCGCTTCCAAGATCGGTGAGGATGTCGGTCACGCCATCGTCGACCAGATCAAGGCGCGCGGCTGGAACATGGCCGATGTCGGCGCGATCCGCGTCTCCTACGACCAGCTTCCGACCGCCAAGGACCGCGTCGACGGCGCGATCAAGGTGCTGACCGAAGCCGGCTTCCCGAAGGACCACATCTTCGACGCGCCGCAGGCCAAGACCGACACGGAAGCGGCGTTGAACGCCTCGACCACGGTGCTCAACAAGAATGCCAGCATCAAGAAGTGGGTCGCCTTCGGCCTCAACGACGAAGCCGCCCTCGGCGCCGTCCGCGCGGCCGAGACGGTCGGCATCAATGCCGACAGCATGATCGCCGTCGGCATCGGCGGTTCGGACTCCGCCATCAACGAGTTCAAGAAGGGCAGCCCGACCGGCTTCTACGGCTCGGTGATCATTTCGCCGAAGCGTCATGGCTACGAGACCTCGGTCAACATGTTCAACTGGGTGGCCAACGACAAGGAGCCGCCGATGCTGACCCTGACCTCCGGCCAGCTCGCCACGCGCGACACTTATCATCAGGTTCGCCAGCAGCTCGGCCTGGAATAATCCTTTCCTTCGACGGGCGCGGCGGTTTCGCCGCGCCCGTTCCTTATTGAAAGGCAAGCGCACGCGCATGGCCGCCTTCCTTGAATTCCGCAACATCACCAAGACCTATCCCGGCGTCAAAGCGCTCACGGATGTCAGCTTCGCGGTGCCGGCCGGCAGCGTGATCGGATTGCTCGGCGAAAACGGCGCGGGCAAGTCGACGCTGATCAAGACGCTGGGCGGCGACATCGTGCCGGATTCCGGCGAGGTCGTCCTTGCCGGCGAACCGCAACATTTCACCGCCACGCGCGATTCCATCCTGGCCGGCATCTCGGTCGTTCACCAGGAGCTGCAGCTCGTTCCCGAGCTGACCGTCGCCGAAAACCTCATGCTGGGCCGCTTTCCCTCGCGCGCCGGCGTGGTGGAGTTCGGCAATCTCTTTTCCCGTGTGCGCGCGATCCTGAACGATGTCGGCATCGACGTCGATCCGCGCAGCAAGATCATCGATCTCTCCATCGGCACGCGCCAGATGGTGGAAATCGCCAAGGCCGCCGTCTTCGACGCCAAGGTCATCGCGCTGGACGAGCCGACCTCGTCGCTGTCCTCCACCGAGAGCGAGGTGCTGTTCCGCCTGGTCGACCGCTTCCGTCGGGAAGGCAAGGTCATCCTCTACGTCTCGCACAGGCTGGACGAGATCTTCCGCCTTTGCGACAGCTGCGTGGTGCTGCGCGACGGCAAGCTCATCGTCCATCACGAGACGATGGAAGGCCTGACGCGCCACCAGCTCGTTCGCGAAATGGTGGGCCGCGAGATCCAGGACATCTGGGGCTGGCGCGGCCGCACCGTGGGCGAGCCCCGCCTGAGCGTCACCAACGTTTCCGGCACCAAGCTGCCCGTGCCCGCCAGCTTCGAGGCGCGTGCCGGCGAGATCCTCGGCTTCTTCGGGCTGGTCGGCGCCGGCCGCAGCGAGCTGATGCGTCTGGTCTACGGGGCCGACAACCGCCATTCCGGCGAGGTCCGCATCGCCGGGCAGCAGGTGCAGGCCAGCGATCCCCGCCGCTCCATCCGCGCCGGGCTGGTGCTCTGCCCGGAGGATCGCAAGGCCGACGGCATCCTGCAGGGGCGCTCCGTGGAGGAGAACGTCGCGATTTCCACGCGGCGCCATTTCTCCCCTTTCGGAGTTCTGAACAAGCGTCGCGAGGCCGATATCGCGGAGGAGTTCATCAAGAAGCTCCGCGTACGCACCCCGTCGCGGCGGCAGGACATCGTCAATCTTTCCGGCGGCAACCAGCAGAAGGTGATCCTGTCGCGCTGGTTGGCGGAAAAGGGCGTCAAGGTCCTGATCATCGACGAGCCGACGCGCGGCATCGACGTCGGCGCCAAGGCCGAGATCTACGAGATCCTCTACGGACTGGCCGAAGAGGGCATGGCCATCGTCGTGGTTTCCAGCGAACTGCCGGAAGTGATGGGCATCAGCGACCGCGTCATCGTCATGCAGAGCGGCCGGATCTCCGCCGAGTTCCAGCGCTCCGAATTCACCGAGGAATCGATCCTTGCCGCGGCTCTGCCCGATCGCGAAGCGGCCTGAGAGGCATCTATGCAACGTTTGAAGCGTCTTCTTCTCGGCGATCAGGGACTGGTCGTCATCTTCGTGGTGGCCTTCGTGCTGGTCTCCGTGTTCGTCCCGAACTTCCTGAGCGAGCGCAACATGCTCGGCCTGCTGCAGGCGGTGGTGACGATCGCGCTGGTCTCCTGCACCATGATGCTCTGCCTCGCACTGCGTGACGTCGACCTGTCGGTCGGGTCCATCGTGGCCTTCGCCGGCATGGTGGCCGTAATGGCGACGAACATGACCGGCAGCGTCATCCTCGGCATTCTAGCCGCGCTGGTTGCGGGGCTGATCGTCGGGCTGGTCAACGGCATCGTCATCGCCAAGCTGAAGATCAACGCCCTGATCGCCACGCTCGCCACCATGCAGATCGTGCGCGGCCTTGCGCTGATTTCGTCGGACGGCCGCGCCGTCGGCATCGATAACGAGAACTTCTTCGATCTCGCGCTGCGCTCCTTCTTCACCATCCCCGTGCCGATCTACGTGATGGTGATCTTCTTCCTGATCTTTGGCTTCGTGCTGAACCGGACCGTTTTCGGTCGCAATACGCTGGCCATCGGCGGTAATCCCGATGCGGCTCGCCTCGCCGGCGTGAACGTCGACTGGACCCGCATCTGGTGCTTCGCCCTGCAGGGCCTTGCCTGTGCGGTCGCCGGCATCCTGCTTTCCGCCCGCATCACCTCGGGCCAGCCGAATTCGGCGATCGGCCTGGAGCTTTCCGTCATCTCCGCCTGTGTGCTTGGTGGCGTGTCGCTGGCGGGTGGCCGGGCGACCATGTCGGGCGTCATCGTCGGCGTGCTGGTGCTGGGCATTGCGGAAAACGCGATGAACCTCCTCAATATCCAGGCCTTCTACCAGTACCTCGTTCGAGGCGTGATCCTGCTGCTCGCCGTGCTTCTCGACAGCCTGCGCTCGCGCGCCCTCGGCCGTCGCGTCTGAAGACTTATCCCCGTGCCGCGCCTGACTACCCCACGGCGCGGCACGGACGGGTTTGCCTAGCCCCTCCGCTCGGCTAATCTCCGGCAATGTCGGAGAAGGATTTCACCATGAGCGAGGCTCCTGCAGCGGCCTCCCTGCGCGACCGCCTGATGCGGGATCGATTGGCGCTGCTGGACCTGTCCACGCGCAACCGGCTGCTGAACGTCCCGCTCAGGACGAAGAACAACCGCGCCATCGAGATCGTCGGCGAGAAGACCGCCGAGGTGCATCGCCTGCTCGGCGAGGGGCGCAGGTTCGCGTTTCTCGCCGGCAACGAGCCCGAGACGGAAGCCGACGAAGCCGAGGGGCTCGCCGAAGAGGGCGCCGAATACCTGGCGCTGCCACAGCCGGAGAACGGCGACAAGGGCGAGGACGAGGTCGACGAGCGCGGCGTCCTCAAGCGGCACTCCGATCTCAAGCTGCAGACCAGGCTCAGCTCCGAAGGGCTGCAGAAGCGGCTCCTCGACATCTGGTACAATTCCCGCACGCTTGAGGAGGAGCAGGGCGTCAACGTCCTTTACCTCGCGCTCGGCCTGCTTCGCTGGACGGAGAGCGACAGCTCCGAAACCGTGCGTCAGGCGCCTTTGGTGCTGTTGCCGGTGCAGCTGGAGCGCACCACGGCCGCCGAAAAATTCAAGCTGAAGACGCGCGGGGAACCGGCCTCGCCGAACCTGACGCTGCAGGCCAAGCTCCGCAACGAATTCGGCATCCTGCTGGAAGATTTCGCCGACGAGGACGAACTCGACGTCGCCGCCTATATCGCCGGCGTGACGCAGGCCGTCGCGTCCAAGCCGAAATGGGACGTGCTGCCGGATGCCATGGTGCTCGGCTTCTTCTCCTTCGCCAAATTCCTGATGTACCGCGATCTCGATCCGGAAAACTGGCCGGACGGGCTGGCGATCGACGATCACCTGATGGTCCGCGCGCTTCTGCGGGACGGTTTCCCCGCCAGCGAACCGCTGATCCCGGGCGACGAGGCGCGGATCGATGCCGTCATCCCGCCGGTCGCCATGCAGCATGTTCTGGATGCCGACAGTTCGCAGGCCGTGGTGATCGAGGAAGCGGCGCGGGGCCGCACGCTGGTCGTCAAGGGACCGCCCGGCACCGGCAAGTCGCAGACCATCGCCAATATCATCGCGGCAGCGGCGGCGCGGGGAAAAACCGTGCTCTTCGTGGCGGAGAAGATGGCGGCGCTGGACGTCGTGCATCGCCGGCTGCGCTCCGTGGGCCTCGGCGCGCTGGCACTGGAGCTGCATTCGCACAAGGCGACCAAGCGCACGCTGCTGGACGAACTCAAGCGTACCCGCGACATCGACCCCGGCCGGCTCGACGGCGACGACACGACGCTTGAGCGCCTGACCGCCGCTCGCGACACCCTGAACGCGCACGCAGAACTGCTGCATACGCCGCTGGAGCCCTCGCGCCTCACGCCCTACCAGATTTTTGGCGAATTGATCCGGCTGCAGGACGGGCCCGGCTTGCCCGGGTATCCCTTGCAGCCGGCAGCCAGCTGGACGCCGGCACAACGACAGGCGCGACGCGACGCCCTGGACGAACTCGTCGCTCGCATCCGAACTGTCGGCAGTCCTGCCCAGCATGTCTGGCGTGGCGTGCGCTCCGGCCCGCTCGATCCCGCCGAGGTGTCGGAAATACAGGACAGGATCGGCAAGCTCCGGCGGCATCTGGAGGAGGCGCGCGTCGCAGCCGCCATCATGCCGGCCCTCGGCATTCCGGAGCCGGGCACCCTCGACACCCTCGTCCATTCGCTGCGCGTGCTCGACGCGGCCGTTACCTTCCCGGAAAGCGAGCGGGCGATCCTGGCGCATCCGGCCTGGCAGGGCGAGCGCGGCAAGCTCGCCGCGCTGGTTGCGGCGGGGCGGCAGGTCAGCGGCATCAAGGCCGCGCTGGAAGCCGTCTTCGTTCCGGCGGCGTGGGATATGGACCTCCTGCCGATCCGCACGGCGATCGCGCTGAAGGGCGACAGTCTCTTCCGCTTCGTGGATGGCGGCTACCGGGCGCAGATGCGGCTCTTCCGCTCCTGCCTGCGCGAGGAGCCGCCGAAATCGGCTTCCGAGCAGCTCGCTCTTCTCGACCGCATGATGGAGGCGCAGAAAGCCCGCCGCATATCCGAGACGGAGCAGTCGCTTGGGGCTGCCTTCGGTCCGCTCTGGCAAGGAGAGAACTCCGACTGGGATCGGCTGCGGGCCGTGCTTTCCTGGCGCGAGGCGAACGGCAATCTGCCGGACGAGTTCTGGTCCGCTTTCCCGAGGCTCGCGGACATCGCCCCGGTTGCGGCCGCGCAGTCGCTCCTGACCGTCGTGCTGCCGGATCTGCTCTCCGGGTTCCGGGCTATCGTCGACCGGCTGGATCTCGATCTCGGCCGTGCCTTCGGGGCGGCGAACCTGGGGGACGTGGCTCCTCAGGACCTCTCCGAGAGGATCGACGGCTGGCTCGCCGCGCCGGAACAGCTTTCCCGCTGGATCTCCTTCCTCGAAGGCGGCCGCAAGGCGGACGCGCTCGGGCTCGGTGGCTTCGTGGAAGGGGTGCTCGACGGCGGCCTCGACGACAAGACGCTGCTGCCGACCTTCGATGCCGCGTTCCACGACGCCATGCGCCGGCACCTTTTCGCGCGCTATCCGGCCCTGCGAGGGTTCGACGGGGACAGCCAGAACCGGTTGATCACCCAGTTCGCCGAACTGGACCGTCGGCGCATCGCGCTGGCCCGGCAGGAGATCGCCCACCGGCACGGCTTCGACCTGCCGCGTGGGGCGGGATCGGCCGGTTCGGCGCTGGCGGTGCTCGCCGGCGAGTTCGCCAAGAAGCAGAGGCATCTGCCGATCCGGCAATTGCTGGAAAAAGCCGGACCGGTCATCCAGCGGCTGAAGCCGGTCTTCATGATGAGCCCGCTTTCCGTGGCGCAGTTCCTGAAGCCCGGAGCGGTGTCGTTCGATCTGCTGGTGATCGACGAAGCCTCGCAGATCGAACCGGTGGATGCGCTGGGCGCCGTCGCGCGTGCCAATCAGATCGTCGTGGTGGGCGACGAGAAGCAGCTGCCTCCCACGCGCTTCTTCGCCAAGCTCACCAGCGAGGCCGACGAGCCGGACGAGGACGACGAGGACACCTTCCGCGCGCGCGATGCGGAAAGCATCCTCGATCTCTGCCTCGCCAAGGGCGCGCCGACGCGGATGCTGAACTGGCACTACCGGTCGAAGCACCAGTCGCTGATCGCCGTCTCCAATCGCGAGTTCTACGAGAACCGTCTCTTCATCGTGCCGAGCCCCTATGACGGGGTGCCCGGCATCGGGCTGAAGTTCCGCTATCTGCCCGACACCGCCTATGAGCGGGGCGGCTCGCGCACCAATCCCCGCGAGGCGGATGCGGTCGCGGCCGCGGTGATCCGGCACGCTCGCGAGCATCCCGAAGAGAGCCTGGGCGTCGCGACCTTCTCCACCGCGCAGCGCGAGGCGATCCTGAACCGGCTGGAACTCCTGCGTCGCGAGAACCCGGAGCTGGAAAGTTTCTTCGGGCCGAAGATCGAGCCGTTCTTCGTCAAGAACCTGGAGAATATCCAGGGTGACGAGCGCGACGTGATCTTTATCTCCGTCGGCTACGGCAAGGATGCGCAGGGCTATGCGTCCATGAGCTTCGGTCCGCTGAACGGGGAGGGGGGCGAGCGCCGTCTCAACGTGCTGATCTCGCGCGCCAAGCTGCGCTGCGAGGTGTTCACCAACATGCAGGGCGACGATATCGACCTGGAGCGCACGAAGTCGCGCGGCGTGGCGGCGCTGAAGACCTTCCTCGCTTTCGCCGAGAGCGGCCAGTTCGCCGGCACCGAGGAAAGCGGGCGGGGCCCGGACTCCCCCTTCGAGGAGGAGGTCGCCTCAAGGCTGCGCGCCCGTGGCCACGACGTGCGGTTGCAGATCGGTTCCGCCGGTTTCTTCGTGGATCTTGCGATCGCTGACGCGGAAAAGCCGGGCCGCTTCCTCCTCGGTATCGAATGCGACGGCGCGCAGTATCATTCCTCCCGCTCCGCGCGCGATCGCGACCGGCTTCGCCAGCAGGTTCTGGAGGCACATGGCTGGGTGATCCACCGCATCTGGAGCACCGACTGGTATCTGCGCCCGGAGGAGGAGCTGAGGAAGGTGGAAGCCGCCATCGAACAGGCGGTGACAACCTGGCGGACGCGCGACGGCGAGAGCGCGCGGCAAGCGGCCGACGGGTTCGACGGCGAGGAGTTCGCCGCCATTCCCACCGAAAGCGCCGCCGTGGAACGCGAGCCGGAGCCGCCACCGACGCCCTACGAGGAAGCAGCCCCCGCGGTGGATCGCGAGCGCGAACCGCCGGAACTCTCGGTTGCCGAGATGGCGGACGTGGTCGCAGGCATCGTGGAGATCGAAGGTCCCGTTCATTCCGACGAGATCATCGTGCGTGTGCGAACCGCGTGGGGCCTTGCCCGCGCCGGTAGCCGCATCCGCGAGGCCGTCCTGGCAGGGCTCGCACAGGCGTGTGACGACGGCCGGATCGAAGGCGGTCCGTTTTACGCCGTGCCCGGCAAAGACGTCGTCGTGCGCGACCGCTCCGCGACGCGGTCGCCATCGCTTCGCAAGCCGGACATGCTACCTCCCGCCGAAGTGGATGCCGCGCTGATGGCCGAAATCGACCGCAATTTCGGGGCGCCGCGCAAGGATCTCGCCATCGCGGCCGGCCGCCGGATGGGCTTCCGGGCGACCAGCGCGCCCCTCCGCACGGCCATGGAACAGCGCCTTGAAAGCCTGCTTGCCGAAAAGATGCTGGCCGAACGTGGCGGCCGTATCGTCAGGGCGCGGCCGAAGCCTGCCGTCGGGGTCAGTCCCGCGCCGCGTTCCGGCGCTGCTGCAGCGAACGAAGCCACAGGGCCACGAACAGGATCAGCATGAAGGCGACGGCGACGCCGGTCGCCACGAAAGGACCGGCGCCGCTGATCGCCAGCATGATCCTTGGCATGAAGAGCATGCCGAAGAAGATCACCAGCATCAGGATCGCGGCGGCGATGAAGGGTTCGTAGCGCTTCAGGGCATGCGGTCGTGGCTTCGTGCGTGGATCGGCCCCGGGACGGGCTTCAGGATCGGCCCCCGTATCAGATGCGGGATCAACCACGGGATCAACCACGGGATCAGGCCGCGTGTTCGTGAGCATGGCCGTCCTGTTCCCGGCCATCGAGGCAGAGCGGGCTCTCCTCCACCTGGATGGTGGCGTGATTGATGCCGTGGAAGTCGCGGAGCCGCTTCTTGATGGCCATCGTCAGTGCGTCGGGACCCGTGCCTTCTTTCATCCGCGCGTGAAGGGTCGCCATCTTCTGGCGGTCGTCGAGGCTCCAGACATGCATGTGGTGGATGTCGGCGGCCTCGCCGACATGGGCGGAAAGATCGGCTTCGATCGCGTCGCGGTCCGTCTCGCTGGGCGCGCCTTCCATCAGGATCACGCCGGATTCTTTCAGGAGCGACCAAGCGCTCCTGATGAGGATCACGGAGACGACGACCGACAGGATCGGGTCGGCCAGCGTCCAGCCGGTGAGCAGGATGATGCCCGCGGCAAGGATGGCGCCGACCGAGCCCAGCAGGTCGCCCATCACATGCAGCAGGGCTCCGCGCATGTTGAGCGACTCGCGGTCGCCGCCATGCAGGATCGCGAAGCAGCCGATATTCACGATGAGGCCGACGACGGCGATCACCATCATCGAGCCGCCCAGCACCGGCTGCGGGCTGAGGACGCGATGGACCGCTTCCACCACGATCCACAACGCGATGGCGAGGATCGCCAGACCGTTGGTGTAGGCGACGAGGATCTTCATCCGGTCGAAGCCGTAGGTCATGTGGCGCGTGCCGGGCCGCTCGCTGGCGCGATACGCGATGTAGGCGAAGCTCAGGGCGACCGCGTCCGTCAGCATGTGGCCGGCATCGGCCAGCAGCGCCAGCGAGCCGGAGAATATGCCCCCCAATGCTTCCACCACCATGAAGAGCGTGGTGAAGGCGGCGGCCAGGAGGACGCGGTTCTTGTTGCCGGATTCCACCTCGGGCGTGTGGCTGTGCCCGTGATCATGGGAGTGCCCGGCATGGGAATGCCCGCTGTGATCGTGACCGGCATGATCGTGGTCGTGCCCGGCATGCATGTGACTGTCCGACGCCATTAAACGTTCTCGCGGCACTCGGTCAGGCTTTGTACCTGCCGTCCTTCTCCATCGAAGTTAGCCGCATCCAGCCAGCGTTCCAAGCCCGCGCGGACGATGGGCCACTCGCTGTCGAGAATGGAGAACCACCCCGTGTCGCGATTGCGGCCTTTCACGACCATGTGCTGGCGGAACGTGCCCTCGTAGGTGAAGCCGAGCCGGGCCGCCGCGCGCTTCGAGGGCTCGTTCAGCGCGTTGCACTTCCACTCGTAGCGGCGATAGCCGAGTTCGTCGAAAAGCCGACGCGCCATCAGGTACATGGCTTCCGTAGCGCCCGAGCGGCGCGAGAGACCTTCGCCGAAGGTGACGAAGCCGACCTCGCCGACGCCGTTCGCCGGATCCATCCGCATGTAGCTGGCAGATCCCAGCGCACGTCCGGAGGCCGCGTCGAGGATGGCGAAGGTGATCCAGTCCGGCCGCCGCTCCACTGTGAGCAGGGCGGCCCGGAAGCTCTCTTCGTCGGCAAAGGGCCCCTCGGGAAGATAATCCCAGAAGGTCGCATTCGCTGTCTGTCCGAACGCCTGCCAGAGATCGGCTCCGTGGCGTTCCCCATCGAGGGCTTCGAGGCGCACGGTGCGCCCCTGCATGGGCGAGAGATCGGGCAGCGGGCGGGAAGACCAGTGGACGAGGTCAGGCTGACTCATGGGAATTCCTTGCCAATGCGAGGACGGGATGGAGTGGGCTGAAACCGAGAAGCCCGGCATTAGCCGGGCTTCGTTCGCTTCGCATGGAGCGGCAGCAGGCTGCCGCAGGTGCGCTCAGTGATTGTCGGCCGGGCGGAACTTGTGCGCGACGTCGCGGTACTTGACCGCCGGCTTCAGCACCATGCCCTCGTCCATCTGGCCGACGATGGAGCGCTGGATCTCCTGCCACGGCGTTTGCGAAGCCGGAATGTAATCCGGCATCTTGCCGTCGAGTTCGGCCCGTCGGGAGGCCAGTTCCTCGTCGGAGATCAGCACGTCGACGCTGCGCTTGTTGAGGTCGACGCGGATGCGGTCGCCCGTCTTCAGCAACGCGAGCCCGCCGCCGGCCGCCGCCTCGGGAGAGGCGTTCAGGATGGAAGGCGAGCCGGACGTGCCGGACTGCCGGCCGTCGCCGATGCAGGGAAGCTCGTTGATGCCCTTCTCCAGCAGGTACTTCGGCGGGTCCATGTTGACCACCTCCGCCGCGCCGGGATGGCCGATCATGCCCTCGCCGCGGATCACCAGGATCGTGTGCTCGTCGATGCCGAGCGACGGATCGTCGATGCGATTGTGGTAGTCCTCGCGCCCGTTGAAGACGAAGGCCTTGCCCTCGAACGCCTCGGGATCCTCGGGATTGGAGAGGAAGAGCTGGCGGAACTGCGCGGAGATCACGCTGGTCTTCATGATGGCGGACCCGAAGAGGTTGCCCTTCATGTTGAGGAAGCCCGCCTCGGTCAGCATCGGCTCGTCGTAGGTCCGGATGACCTCGCGGTCCTCGGCGAACTTGCTTTCGCAGTTCTCGCCCATGCTCTTGCCGTTGACCGTCAGGGCCTGCGGATGCGGCAGTTCGCCATGCGCCATCAGCTCCGCCACGACAGCCGGGACGCCGCCGGCGCGGTGGAATTCCTCGCCGAGGAAGCGGCCGGCCGGCTGCATGTCGACGAGCAGGGGAATGTGGTGGCCGATCTTCTCCCAGTCGTCGTTATTGAGCTCGATACCGAGATGGCGGGCAATGGCGTTGAGGTGGATCGGCGCGTTGGTGGAGCCGCCGATGGCGGAGTTCACCACGATGGCGTTCTCGAATGCCTCGCGCGTCATGATGTCGGAAGGCTTCAGGTCCTCCCACACCATTTCCACGATGCGCTTGCCCGTGAAATAGGCCATGGCCGCACGGTCCTTGTGCGGCGCGGGGATCACGGCGGAGCCGGGCAGCATCATGCCCAGCGCCTCGGCCAGCGAGTTCATGGTCGTGGCCGTGCCCATGGTGTTGCAGAAGCCCGGGGAGGGAGCGGACGACGCCACGAGGTCGATATACTGTTCCTCGGTGATCTCGCCGGTGGTCTTCAGCTTCTTGGCCGCCCACTTGATGGTGCCGGAGCCGGTGCGCATGCCCTTGTACCAGCCGTTCAGCATCGGGCCGACGGAGAGCGCAATGGCCGGGATGTTGACGGTGGCGGCGGCCATCAGCTGCGACGGCGTGGTCTTGTCGCAGCCGGTCGTCAGCACGACGCCGTCCAGCGGATAGCCGAACAGGGTTTCCACCAGTCCGAGATAGGCAAGGTTGCGGTCGAGACCGGCGCCGGGCCGCTTGCCGGTCTCCTGGATCGGGTGGACCGGGAACTCGAAGGCGATGCCGCCGGCTTCGCGAATGCCCTCGCGGATGCGCTCGGCCAGGATGATGTGCTGCCGGTTGCAAGGCGAAAGGTCCGAACCCGACTGCGCGATGCCGATGATCGGCTTGCCGGACTGCAGCTCCTCGCGGCTGATGCCCCAGTTCATGTAGCGCTCGATATAGAGCGCCGTCATGTCACGGTCGTCGGGGTTGTCGAACCACAATTGCGAGCGGAGCTTCAGCATGGTGCCGTGCTTGCCGTCGAATGCCATGGGCGCGTTCCTCAATTTTTGCGTTCGTTGCCTGAGACATGACTCCAAAGCCGGCCGGAAATCAATTCATCAGATGATTGACGCCGCGCATTGAGGTGGAATTTTTCCGGTCGGTCCGCAGCGCTGAAGGCGAGAACGAAATCGAGGTTTTCGGCGGCCCCCGATGCTCAGATATCCGTGCGTTTCAGGAGGTAGTTCAAACCGCCGACCCGGTACCAGCGATAGCCGTAGCCTTCGATGACCACACGGTGCTTGCCCTTGTCGTCCGCCTTGCTGTGGCCCGAATCCAGAACGTCGACGAGTACGTTTCCTTCCTCGCCCTCCACGCCCGCCTCGAAGACGATCTCCTTCGGACTGCCGCTCAGATTATGGATGAACAGCGCGGAATTGTTGCGCCAGTCGTAGCGAATGGCGAAGATCGATGGATCGCGCATGTTCAGCACGGTGAAGTCGCCGACACCGATCTCCGGCACTTCCTTCCGCATGCGGATGATGCGCTCCATCCAGTTCAGGAACGATTCCGGCTCGCGGCGCTGGTGGGCGACATTTATCGTCTCATAGCCGTACGGGCCGCCGGAAATCACCGGCAAGACCGGCTTTGAGCCCAGCGTGAAGCCGCCCTGCGGCTCGTTGGACCATTGCATGGGCGTGCGCGCGCAGTTGCGTTCCGGCAACGACAGGTCGTCGCCCATCGCGATCTCGTCGCCATAGCGGAGCACCGGAGTTCCCGGCAGCGTGAACATCAGGCTGTAGGCAAGCTCCATGCGGCGGCGGTCGCCGTCCAGCATCGGCGCGAGCCGCCGGCGGATGCCGCGATCGTAAAGCTGCATGCCCTTTTCAGGGCCGAATTCCTCGAAGACCTTCTCGCGCTGCTCGTCGGTCAGGCGTCCGAGATCGAGTTCGTCGTGATTGCGCAGGAATATGGCCCATTGCGCCGTCTCCGGTCTTGATTTCGTCTGCCTCAGAGCCTTGGCGAGAGGACGACCGTCCGAGGCGGCGAGCGCATAGAAGAGATGCTGGTTCACCTGGAAATTGAACATCATCTGCATGCGGTCGCCGTCGCTGCCGAAATAATCCATATCCGTGTCCGGCAGGACGTTAGCCTCGGCGAGGATGATGGAATCGCCCTTCCGCCATTGCAGAAACTCGCGGAACATGCGGAGCATGTCGAACTGCTCCACGGGCTTGGTGACGTCTGCCCCCTTCGTGGCGATGACGAAGGGCACCGCGTCCATGCGGAAACCGGAGACGCCGAGCTGAATCCAGAAGCCCATGATCTTCAGGATCTCGGCCTGAACCTTCGGATTGGCTGTGTTGAGGTCCGGCTGGAAGTCGTAGAAGCGGTGGAAGTAATATTCCTTCGCCTGCTCGTCATAGGTCCAGGTCGTGTCCTGCACGCCGGGGAAGACCATGCCCTGGTCGGCATTGGCCGGCTTGGTCTTGGACCAGACATACCAGTCGCGGTACGGCGAATCCGGGCTGGATCGCGCGTCCTTGAACCATGGATGCTGGTCGGAGGTATGGTTGACCACGAGGTCGATGATCACCCGCATGCCGCGCGAGTGGGCGGCGTGGGTGAATTCCACGAAGTCGCCCAGCGTGCCGTAACGGGGGTCGACATTGTAGTAATCGGCCACGTCATAGCCGTCGTCGCGCTGCGGCGAGGTCTGGAACGGCATCAGCCAGACCGCATCCACGCCTATGCCGTGGAGATAATCGAGGCGGCGCATGAGACCCTGGAAGTCACCGGTGCCGTCGCCATTGGTGTCGAGGAACGTGCCGACATTCAGGCAGTAGAAGACGGCGTTCTTGTACCAGAGGTCGTTGATCATGCGGGCCTTCCAGGATGTTCACTTGGCTAACTAGTGCAGGGCACCGGCTTCGCCAGCCGGAAACGTCAGGCGGTCAGGCGCCCCGGTCGGGCACCTCTTCCATCAGCGCGTCTTCTTCCGCCTCCAGCGACGCCTCTTCCGGGGGTTCGAGGCCGAAGCGGCGCGCGACCGTCTCGTCGAAGCGGAGAAGGTCGGGGCGCAGGCGGATCAGCGCCAGGTCCTTGGCCTTGCTTTCCAGCATCACGTCGAACTCGAGGTCCGGCACGGAGCGCATGAAGCCGACGAATTCGAACGGGTGGACGAAATCCGCGTGGCCGGTCCAGACCGGCGCGACATAGGCGGTTTCCGCCTTGCCGGTCTTGCGGTTCTTACGCTTGAGCTCGCGCAGTTCCGTGCGCGGCGAGGAAAAGTGGATCTTCGGCCGCACGCCGTCCGGCCATGTGGCCAGGATGCGCCGCAGCGCATCGTGCATGTCGAGACGCTCGGGGTTCAGGCACCAGAAATGCTGGTGATCGAAGATCAGCCGCACGCCGGTATGCTCGTGGACCCAGAGCACGTCGGCGGCGGAAAACCTGATATCGTCGTGCTCCAGCACCAGCCGCCGCTGCACGTGCTCGGGCAGGGTTTTCCACGTTTCCACCCAGCGGGCGAGGCTCGCCGGCCGGTCGCCATAGGTGCCGCCGACATGGATGACGAGCACGGCCTCGGGGCCGAGTTCCATCCGGTCCAGCATCTCGGCTTGCGAGGCGAGATCCCAGACGCTCTTGGCCACGAGCTTCGGATCGGGACTGTTCATCACGATATATTGGGAGGGGTGGAAGGAAAGGCGGAGATCCAGCTCGCGCGCCTTGCGCCCGGCGGCGCGAAGTTCGCTGTCGGCTTCCCGCACCATGTCGTGAAACTGCGGCATGTCCGGATGCGTCGCGTAGGGCGCGAGGTCGGAGGCCATCCGGTACATGCTGATCCGGTGCTTCGCGAGGTGATCGAAAATCGCGTCGAGATATTCCAGCGAGACCTTGAGATGCGGATTCTTGTCGGAGCGACGGGTGTCGTTGCTCTTCAGGTCCGGGTTTCCCATCACCTTGACGGGAAAGCCCAGCCTCAACGGTTTTTCAGACATGTCCGACGCGATCTTTCGACAGGAAACCAAGCATGGAGCTTCGAACCGCCGCGCATCGTCGCAGTTCCCTCGCAGCGATCCATCGGCGATTGTTCGGTCGCCTTATAATAATTATATGGCTGTCTCCGGGCCGATGGGCGGGCGGTCGCCCGCTCGCCGCAGCCATTCCCGCGGCCGCGCGTTGAACGTCACGAATTCCGAGAACTATCATGCCGGTAGCCGCCGCAGCGGAGCGATTACAGGAGCAGGGGGCCGGCGGTCTTACCGTCGCGCCCGCGACGGAAAAGGGTGACGCCGGCATTCCGCCGAAGCCTGTCGAAGCAGAGGCACGGCCAGCCGGCCCGGAGAGCCCGCCCGCTTCCAAACCCGCGACGGCGGCCCGGGCAAACGAGCCTTTCTCGCTTGTGCCCAAGGCGCTTGCCCCCTTCCTGACCCCGTCCAGGTCCGCTCTGGCCTTCGCGCTCCGCAACACGGCGGCCTCGCTGATCGCCCTCTACATCGCCTTCCTGATCGGGATGGATGACCCGAAATGGGCGGCGATGACGGTGTGGGTCGTAGCCCAGCCCCAGCGTGGCATGTCGCTTTCGAAGGGCCTCTACCGGGCGCTCGGCACGTTGATCGGCTGCGTCGTCGCCGTGGCGTTGACGGCCCGGTTCAGCCAGTCCGGCGAGCTTTTCCTTGGCATTCTCGCGCTGTGGATCGGCCTCTGCACTGCAATCTCCACCCGGCTTCGGAACTTCCGCTCCTACGGCGCCGTGCTGGCGGGCTATACGGCGGCGATCATCGCGCTCGACTCCATATCGGCGCCCGATCAGGTCTTCGATATCGCGGTGTCGAGAACAACCTATATCCTGCTCGGCATCCTGTGCGAGGCGGTACTCGGCACGATCTTCGCAACCGGCGATCCCGCCACCGCCCTCATGGCCCGGCTGCGGCGGACTGTGGCGGACTCCGCGGCGGCGAGCCGTGCGGCGCTGGCGGGCGAAGCCGGCTTTCCCGCCGCCCTGCGCAAGCTCTTTACCGACGCGCTGGCGATCGAGACCGCCGCAGAATATGCCGCCGCCCAGTCCACCGCCGTGCGCCGCCACCTCGCCCATGTGCGCGGGGCGCTGGGCGCCGTACTGGCGCAGGCGGCCGAGGCGCAGGCGCTCAGCGAGTATCTCGGTTCCCGCCCCGACCGATCCGTGCCGCCTCGCCTCGATCCGCTTTTCACGGATGTCGCTCTCTTTCTCCGCGACGCTTCGGCCCGGCTGATGTCAGGCGAGGCGGAAACGCTGCGGGACCAGATGGCCGGGCTTCTCCATCGGGTGCGCATGGCGCGCGACAATAGCAGACCCAATGCCAAGGCGTCGGACGGCAGCGGCGCTGCCAAGGCGTCGGACGGCAGCGGCGCTGCCAAGGCGTCGGATGACATTGGTATCGCCGTGGACGAAAGCTTCCTGCTGGAGCGGCTGGAAGCGATCCTCTCATCGGGACTGGAAACGGTCAGCCGCTACGAAGGCTTCGCGAAAGGGCGGCCGGCACCTGATCGGGTGCAATTCTCCTTTCATGCCGATCCCGCGGTGGTGCTGAGAAACGCCGTCCGCGCCACGGCCGCCGTCGGTCTGGCAAGCGCGTTCTGGATCGCGACCGCGTGGTCCACCGGTTCGGGACTCGTCACTATCGTGGGGGTGGTCTGCGCGCTTTTTTCCACGCGCGACAACCCGTCGTCCGGCAGCATGAACTTCTTCAAGGGAACCGCCTTTGCCGCGCTCGCCGCGATCTTCCTGAATTTCGCCGTCCTGCCGAGGGTCACCGACTTTCCCATGCTGGTCGTCGTCTTCGTGCCTTTCCTCGTTCTCGGCGGGCTGGCGATGCGCAATCCCGCGACGGCGGCTCCGGCGTCGTCTTTCACGATCTTCATTCTCGATCTCGTCAGCCCGACCAACGATGGCCGGGCCGATGCGTCCACCTTCTTCAACGGCGCGCTGACCCTGCTTCTCGGCATCGCGGCAGCGGCCGTCGTTTTCGCCGTGGTGCTGCCGCCCAATCCCCGCGCCGCCCGCCTCCGGCTGAAGACGGCGAGCATTCAGGATCTGCAGTTCCTCGCGAAAGGGGCGTGGCACGGCGGGCTCACGCGCTGGCATAGCCGCATGGGGGACCGGGTCGTGCGGCTGATGTCCACCGCCCGCCTCGTTTCGTCCGGGGAGGGGGAGGCGGACCTTGCCGCCTTGCTTGCGGCCTTGTCTGTCGGCGTGGAGATCGCCCGCCTCCGGACGCTGGCGGCGAGAGACCTGCTCGGCGCGCGCGAGCGGCTGGCGGTGGAAACGGCGCTGGAACGAT
The DNA here is from genome assembly GCF_900110915.1 of Faunimonas pinastri. Classification (GTDB taxonomy): domain Bacteria; phylum Pseudomonadota; class Alphaproteobacteria; order Rhizobiales; family Afifellaceae; genus Faunimonas; species Faunimonas pinastri. The sequence goes on along the minus strand of NZ_FOFG01000017.1, from coordinate 4,166 downwards.
TGGGCCACCTCGGGAGCGAGCCGGAACGCGCGATCCGCTCCATCCGGGCCGCGGAGCGACGACTTGAGCGCGCGACCGGGGGAGATGCCCAGCAAGGCATCGCACGCCTGCGGGCGGCGGCCAGCCTGCGCGCCATTTCCGTCGCGCTGCGGCGGCATCGCGTGCCGCTCGGATTGGGCGAAGTCGGGGGCATTCCTGCGGTCGCCTCGACGCCCGAGGCGCAAGAAGCGGGGAAAGCCGCCTGATCCTTTCCGCATGGACTTGATGCGGAGTCTCCCGACGTTATGTTGACCTCAGACCGGTCGCTGCCCGGGCATGAGCTGGTTTCCCCTCCCTCCTGCCCATGCCCCTGGTGCGCGACCGGTCGCTTTCTCTGCTAATTCGGGTCCCCGACCCCTCCCCCACATCACAGGAGAACCAGATGGACAAGCGTACTCTGGGCAAGAATGGGCTGGCCGTTTCGGCCCTCGGTCTCGGCTGCATGGGCATGTCGGAATTCTACGGGCAAGGCGATGAGGCGGAATCCGTCCGCACGATCCATCGGGCGCTGGAACTCGGCGTCAGCTTCCTCGATACCGCCGACATGTATGGCGTCGGCCGCAACGAGGAACTCGTGGGCCGCGCCCTCAAGGACCGGCGCGACCAGGTGGTGCTCGCCACCAAGTTCGGCAATGTCCGTGGTCCGAACGGCGAGCGCCTCGGAATTTCCGGCAAGCCGGACTACGTAAGGAGCGCCTGCGAGGCGAGCCTCAAGCGCCTCGGCATCGATCACATCGACCTCTATTATCAGCACCGCGTCGACCCGCAGACGCCGATCGAGGACACGATCGGCGCCATGGCGGAACTCGTGAAGGAGGGGAAGGTCCGCTTTCTCGGCCTTTCCGAAGCCGCACCCGCGACGATCCGCAAGGCCCATGCCGTGCATCCGATCGCGGCGCTGCAGACTGAATATTCCCTCTGGAGCCGGGATCCCGAAGGCGAGATCCTGCCGACGGTTCGCGAGCTCGGCATCGGCTTCGTGCCCTACAGCCCGCTCGGTCGCGGTTTCCTGACTGGCCGCTTCAAGAGCGAGGCGGATCTGCCGGAAGGCGATTTCCGCCGGGGCTCGCCCCGTTTCTCCGGCGAAAACTTCGGGCGCAATCTGGATCTGGTCGCCAAGGTGGAAGAGATCGCACGCGACAAGGGCGCGACCCCCGGCCAGGTGGCGCTCGCCTGGGTGCTGGCGCAGGGCGAGGATATCGTTCCTATCCCCGGCACGAAGCATGTGAAGTACCTGGAGGAGAATGTCGGCGCGGCGGCGGTGAAGCTGACCGAGGCCGACCTCCGGGCGATCGATGCGGCCTTCCCCAAGGGGGCCACGGCCGGCGAACGCTATCCCGAAGCCGGCATGAAGACGGTCGATATCTGAGCCGGGACGAAGCCATCCGCTGTCACTTTTCAATCCTGATTGACAGCGGATGGCCGTGTTCTTAGTGGCTCGAATGGCACGGGGTGCTCGCCGGTTCGCGGCGGGCTGAGATCAGACCCGCGACTTGATCTGGGTAATGCCAGCGAAAGGACTGCCGTGATCGACGATATCTGGAATTGCCTGCGTCGCGTCCGCGAGGCCGCGCCGCTGGTGCACAACATCACGAATTTCGTGGTGATGAACAACACGGCGAACGCGCTGCTGGCCGCCGGCGCCTCGCCGGTGATGGCCCATGCACCGGAAGAGGTCGAGGACTTCGTCGCTATCTCCGGCGCGCTGGTCGTGAATATCGGCACGCTCTCCTCCGACTGGATCGCCGCCATGCGGCTGGCCGCGCTGAAAGCGGGAGCGGCTGGCAAGCCCTGGGTGCTGGATCCCGTCGGCGTCGGCGCGACGGCCTTCCGCAGCGCCACCGCCGCCGTACTCGTGGAGATCGGCCCCACGGTCGTGCGCGGCAACGCATCCGAGATCCTGGCGCTCGCCGATGCCGCGACGGAGGCGACCAGGGGCGTCGACTCCACCGTTTCCTCCGATCTGAGCCTCGAAGCTGCCCGCCGGATCGCCGCGGTGACTGGCGGCGTCGTCGCGGTGACGGGCGCGACGGATTACGTCACGGACGGTCGTGATGTTCACGCACTTCGCAACGGTGACGCCATGATGGGCCGCGTCACGGGTCTCGGCTGCTCCGCCAGCGCGCTGGTCGGCGCGTTCCTCGCGGTCGAACCCGATCCGCTGCTGGCGACGACGGCGGCGCTGGCGGTCTTCGGCGTGGCGGGTGAAATCGCGGCAGAAAACGCTCCCGGGCCCGGCACGCTGCAGCTTCGTCTTTACGATACGCTGTACGCGCTTGACCGGCAGGCGCTGCAAAGCCGCCTCCGGCTGGATTGAGCGGATGCGGCCATTCGATCCAACTCTCTGCCTCGTCCTTGGGCCCGACGATACGCGGGGACGCGACGTGCTCGACGTGGTCTCGGCCGCGATCGCGGGCGGCGTCACCTGTGTGCAGCTCCGCTGGAAGCTCGCCCCGGCCGAACCGCTGAAGGATCTGGCGCGGCGACTGATCGCGCTCACCCGGGAAGCCGGAGTGCCCATGCTCATCAACGACCGCGTCGAGGTCGCGATGGTGCTTGGCGCGGATGGCGTTCATGTCGGGCAGGGCGACATGAAGCCGGAGAATGTGCGCCGGCTGCTGGGGCCGGACGTCATCCTCGGATTATCGGTGGAGAATGCCGCCCAAGTCGGGACGGTCGATCCCGCCCTCGTGGATTACGTCGGCCTCGGCCCGGTGCTCGAGACGGCAAGCAAGAAAGATCATGCCTTGCCGATGGGCCTGGAAGGCTTCGCCGCCATCCGGCCCCGGATCCGGGTTCCGGTCATGGCGATCGGCGGAGTGGGCGTCAGCAATGCCACCCTGCTGTGGCAGGCCGGCGCGAACGGGCTTGCGATCGTCTCCGCTATCGCCGGCGCCGACGACCCGGCTGAAGCCGCCGCCGAAATCCGGCGTGCCTTCAAAGCTCAGGTCGAGGCCGAGCCGAGCAGTTCCGCTACGCGCTTCTGAAGGCTGAGCGCGTCGAAGGGCGCGCGAACCTTCATGTCGTTGTCGAAATACACGTAGACGTCGCGCGCCGAAGCACGCGGAGGAGGGGGGGGTGCACCCGCTCGTCGCCGCCGGGATCCTCGCCGCGCGCTCAGCCCACGATCTTCTCCGCCCAGAAGTCGATTTCCGGCGCGTCATAGCCGCTGGCGTAGAGCTCGGTGGCGCCGTGCAGCCGGCAATAGACGAAGCCCGCCGTCACATCCATCATCCGCGGCCAGGCAACCGTGGCCGCGCACACGAGCCCGATGCCCTCGGCGCGCAGTAACTCCACGAACTCCGGCGCGACGAGGCTCGGATGGCGTACCTCGACGGCGCGGCGCAAGACGCCGTCCTGCCCGGTCGAGATCCAGCTTCGTCCTTCCAGCCGACGATCGTGGTGCGTTGCAAGTGCTGCGGCATCAGCCATCGTTCGCGGCATCAGCCATCGTTCGCGGCAGCAGCCGGAAGAAGCTTTCGAAACGCTCTCTGGAGAAGCCGAGTTTCGGCGGGAACTGCCACAGGATCGGACCGAGCTTGGGCCCGAGGCGCAGAAGGCCAGAGGCCAGGAAGTTGGCGAGGAGCACTTCAACGTCCCGCAGCTTCTTGGCGTGCGTGATGAAGCGCGGACCCTTCACCGCGAAGACGAAGCCGTCCGGGGTGTCGTCATGTCAGCGCCTGAAGCTTTCCAGCCGCGGCAGGGAATAGAAGGCTCCGTTGATTTCAACGCTCGGGAAGGACCCTGCCGCGAAAGCGAGCTCGCGCTTTTGCGGCAGGGCAGGGGGATAGAAGACCCCGCGCCAGGGCTTGTAAGTCCACCCCGATATCCCGATCCGAATTGATCCCGCCGCGCCCATAGGCAATCCATCCGCTCTCCGGATGAGCCCCGAAGAACCAGGTCGGTTCCTTCCCGAAAACACGCCCAGCGGCCGGTCTCCGGTCTATGAAAGTTTTCCCAAGGCTAAGACATTGAAGAATTGGGGATTTCGGAAAATCATCCACAAGGACGAAAAACCTGTTTCGGGGCTCGGTTGACACCCTCGGCTGCCCTGTCTATATCAGCGTCACACCGGACGACGGGGCGCGGTTAGCGGCACTGAGGTCTGGTTGTTCTCGATTGAGATG
>NZ_FOFG01000013.1 GCF_900110915.1 Faunimonas pinastri | reverse complement strand
CTTCGACGTCTTCATGGAATTCTCCTCGTCCCGATCCCGGGATCATAAGTGGAAAATTCCAGCTCAAAACGGTCCGAATTCCTGGAGGCACGTCACTCATATTCCCGGGCCCATGCACCGGGATCGCGATGCCGCTGCCGATGCCGAATTCCTGGGCTTCGAAGAACAACCCCCGCGAGCTCGGCTCGATGCTGCTGAGGTGATCCTCGTCGCCCCAGTTGAAGGGGCGCAAAGCATTCCGCCCGCGCAGGATCACCGCATCCTCGGCATGATAGCTCCGCTTGCGATACCAGTTCTGCCAACCTTCGGGATAGGTGGTCAGCAGCATGCCCGTATCGTTCGGACGCCCCCAATCGGCTGCGAGCCAGGGCACACCATAGGAGAAATAAGCGAAGCCAAGGCTCTGGACGATGTCACCGGCAAGACTTTGAGCTTCTTCTTCCCGCTCGCAACTGTCGAGACGGCGGAACAGGTCCGCTATCGCGCTGCCCGGGACAGATCTGCTCAAGCCGAGCGGTCCTGCGGAGATGGAACTCAATCGAACCTCCGATTATGTGCAGGTCGTTGGTGAGTAAGCAAACTGCGTGCCAAAAGGATCTCCGATCCAGTTCGTGCCGCGACAGGTCGTATGAGATGCACGACGTGATTGGGTGGCGAACCCCTTGGCACGGCAGGACGAGCGGGAGTTCTGGCAATCGACCTCGCCTGCCGCTTGCAACATGCTTTCGGCTGCTCTCCGCAGAAAAGCGGACCGACATTTTTGGCCTCTACTGAAATAATCTTCGAACAGCGCCCGTTCCCGCCGTCCCAAGCGTTCATCCTCTCCCCAAAGCTGAAGTACCTTCAAAGCTTTAACGCGCGCGCCTCCACGGACTCCTGGCAGAGCGCCGGGCGCTGGAGTGCGACATCTGAAGTCGGCCTTGCACGGCTTATCCGGGCGGCGACGTAGGGTTTTGCACAAATAACACGCGGCTCCATGCACAGTATTCGCGTGACCAACCTTCCGATTAGGTTCGCGGCTAAACGTTTGCCAGGCCGATCTGCTCAGCCGTTCGCCAGGATCGCCCAAATTTTCGACTCCCGCAGGCGGAACCAATTCTGTAGATCGGTCTCTTGCCAGTCCGCGTTCATCTGGCTTCGGGGATCGAATGCAGAGCGGGAACGCGGCACCGAACAGGCATACCAGCCGGTCGGCTTCCAATTCCGGCGCGGCGCTGGAGCGTCTCCGCCTCCATGTCGCCGGCCATCCTCTTCACGGCGACATGCAGCTTGCGCCGGAACGCGAATTGCCCCGCCCCTTCGGTTTCGGTCGCCGCGTCATCCGCCGCGCTCTGGAGGTGCTGGAGGCCGAGGGCCTGATCTGGCGGCAGCAGGGCAAGGGCACCTTTGTCGGCAACAGGCCCAGGGGAGGGGGCGCTGCTCGCCGCTATTCCCGCGCTGACCGATCCGGCTGCGGTGATGGAAGCGCGAAGCCATCGAGCGCACGCTGGCGGCGCTGGCAGTCTTGCGCGCCTCGCCGGCAGATTGCAACGCTCTGGAACGCTCGGCGTAGCGCCTGACGACAACCAGCGACGGCGGACGCCATGAACTCTGGGACAGCGCCCTGCACAGGCGGATCGCCGTCGTGGCCGGTAACACCGTCTGACGCTGCAGCAGGCGATCGACAAGCCGATGATGCACACCACGCACTTCCGCGCCTCCTTCTATCTGCGCGGGCGCAAGCCCGGCAGCATCAGGGTCCAGGAAAGCTTCATGGCGCATACGATCCAGGCCCTGGAAGCGCGCAGGTACATCGTGGAGACGGAGCCGCAATGGACGGTGGGCCGGCTCGTTGCCGCCTTGCGCGACAGTGACAGCATCCTGCACGGCGCCGCCACCGCCCGACTGATGCAGATCTACGCCGCTCGCCGCTACGCCACGGACTCCGCAGAGGCCGGCTCTGATGTGGCGCTTGTCCTCAAGGTGCTGGACGGCACGCTGGATCCAACCGCTTGGGGATCCCGTCTGGACAAACAGATCGCGGCCGGATCTGACCGAACAGTTCTCTCTGTGGCTTCACCCGGCGGACCGAAGGCGCGCCGAGATCGAAGCATTCAACCATGAAAACCCGTGCTAGGGGAGCGGAAGCAGACTTGACGTCGTCATGCCTTTAGCGACTGGCATTATCGGACAGTCGTTCAACGAAATGTCAGATGCGGCGCGTGCCCCTTCTCGGCTCAATTAGAGCCTGCTGACTTCTGACGCCGGAATTTCAGACGAAGAGGGGTAACTCCGGTGCGACCGGTCCGTCCTTGGGAGCGAAAAGGTGGGTAGCTGTAACTTGCCTACTCAGGCTGGACTGGTACAGCCTTGCAGTTAAAGAGGCAGACCCGCGTCTAAGCCTGTCGTTCCGGCACCTCGCGGGGCGAATCGTCGAAGCCGAGTGCCAACTCGCTTCTGCTGCCCGTAGCTGCCGCCAGCAACAACAGCTGTGTTGCGCATATGTTGCGCGCCGGAAGGCGGGCGAGACGAATCCAGCTTTCAGGTAAGCCACATTATTGTTGCTGATTAAGCAAAAGAAACAATGAGTTAATGGCGGAGGGGGTGGGATTCGAACCCACGGTACGGTTGCCCGCACAACGGTTTTCGAGACCGTCCCATTCGACCACTCTGGCACCCCTCCGAAACGCTGGCGCTCGTGGTCTAAGGCAGGCGGGTATCTATACGGTGTGGGGCGCGGGCACAAGTCGCTTTGCGTGCATGGGTGAGAGAAGCTTGACTTTTCCCGCGCAAGCGCCTTTATGCAACCCGTCGGCGCGGACCCTTGGCTCGCGCCTTTCTTTGTATGGGTCGGGCATGTCGCCCGGCCTGCTGGTCAGACTGAAAGAAGCTCACCCGACCGGTTTCCGGCGAGGCGGGATTCGAACGCGAGGACAAGATGTTCGCAGTCATCAAAACCGGCGGCAAGCAGTACCGTGTTGCCGCCAACGATACCATTCAGATCGAAAAGCTCCCGGGTGAAGCCGGCGAGACCGTGACCTTCGGCGAAGTGCTGATGCTGGGCGGCGAGCAGCCGCAGGTCGGCGCACCGCTGGTCCAGGGCGCGTCCGTCGCCGCCGAGATCGTGGAACACAAGCGCGGCCGGAAGATTATCATCTTCAAGAAGCGCCGTCGGCAGAATTCGCGCCGCAAGAACGGTCACCGCCAGGACTACACGATCGTGCGCATCACCGGCATTGCCGGCGCGGCCCAGTAATCGATAGGCGAGCAGGAGAAGCACCATGGCTCACAAAAAAGCAGGCGGCTCGTCCCGTAACGGCCGCGATACCGCAGGCCGTCGCCTCGGCGTGAAGAAGTTCGGTGGCGAAGCCGTGATTCCCGGCAACATCATCATCCGCCAGCGCGGCACCAAGTGGCACCCCGGCCAGAACGTCGGCATGGGCAAGGACCACACCATCTTCGCGGTGGTCGAGGGTCATGTCGTGTTCCAGCACAAGGCGAACGACCGTACCTACGTGTCCGTTCTCCCGCCGGTGCTCGAAGCCGCAGAGTAGCCGGCTCGGGCCGGCGCCCGCCGACCCATGTCGAGTTCAGAAGGGGAAGCGGGGCCACCGCTTCCCCTTTTTGTTTGGGCGCTTCATGACTGACGTTCAGGACCATCGGGAGATCAGGACCGCGCGGCTGCTGCTGCGGCGGCCGGCTCCCGATGACGCGGAAGCCCTGCACCGCTTCGCCTCGGACCTGGAGATCGCCCGGATGCTGGCCCTCGTGCCCCATCCGCTGTCGCGCGGGCACATGGATGTCTTGATCCGTGGCCAGGACGATCCCGGACGCTCCGCCGGCGATTTCCTGATCGAGGCGGATGGCGAAACGGTCGGCGTCGTCACCGTGAAACGGCCGGGATACGGCACGCCGCCACGGGCCATGCCGCGTCTCGGTTATTGGATCGGGCGGCCGTTCTGGGGGCGGGGTTATGCCAGCGAGGCGGTTGCGGCCATCGTGGATCATGCCTTTCGCCTGCATCCCTCGGACCGGATCGGCGCCGGCGTCTATCACGACAATGCCGCCTCCATGCGCATTCTGGAAAAGCGCGGCTTTCGCGAGGCCGAGCGCTCGCCCACCCACTGCCTCGCGCGAGGGCTTGCGGTGGAGACGGTCAACATGCTTCTCACGCGCGAAGAATATGAAGGTCGAAATCGATGAAGTTCCTGGACCAGGCGAAGGTCTACATCCGCTCCGGAGACGGCGGGGCCGGCTCCGTCTCGTTCCGCCGCGAGAAGTTCATCGAGTTCGGCGGTCCCGACGGCGGTGACGGCGGGCGCGGCGGCGATGTCTGGGCCGAGGCGGTCGACGGGCTGAACACGCTGATCGACTATCGCTACCAGCAGCATTTCAAGGCCAAGGTCGGCGTCCACGGCATGGGCCGCGACCGGGCGGGCGCCAAGGGCGCGGATGTCATCCTCAAGGTGCCGGTCGGCACGCAGATCTTCGAGGACGACAACGAGACGCTGATTGCCGATTTCACCGAGGTCGGCCAGCGCGTGCGTCTGGCGGAAGGCGGCAATGGCGGCTTCGGCAATGCGCATTTCAAGTCGTCGACGAATCAGGCGCCCCGCCGGGCCAATCCGGGTCTCGAAGGCCAGGAAAAGTGGATCTGGCTCCGCCTGAAGCTGATTGCCGATATCGGGCTTGTCGGCTTGCCCAACGCCGGCAAGTCGACGCTGCTCGCCCGCATCACGGCGGCCAAGCCGAAGATCGCCGACTATCCCTTCACCACGCTGCATCCAGGCCTCGGCGTCGTCCGTCACAAGGAGCGCGAGTTCGTGCTGGCCGACATTCCCGGCCTCATCGAGGGCGCGCATGAGGGCGCCGGCATCGGCGACCGCTTCCTCGGTCATGTCGAACGCTGCGGTGCGCTGCTGCATCTTGTCGATGCCTCCAGCGAAAACCCCGCCGAAGCCTATGAGACGGTGCGCGGCGAACTGGCGGCCTATGGCAGCGGACTGGCGGAAAAGACGGAGCTGCTGGTTCTTTCCAAGGCCGATCTCGTCGACGAGGACGAGCTTCACGACGCCAAGGAAGCCTTGCACAGGGTCGCGGAGCGGATGCCGATGGTGATGTCCGCGGCAACGGGGCAGGGGCTCGAAGCTGTCCTCGATGCCTGCCTGGCGTTGCTGGATCGCGCCAAGGAGGAAGAGCCCGAGCCCGAAGCCGACAAGCGCTGGAGCCCCATGGGCGATGCATAAGGTCTCCGACCACCAGCGGATCGTCGTCAAGGTCGGCTCCGCGCTGCTGGTGCAGGCGGCGACCGGGTCGCTCAACACGTCCTGGCTGGACGCCCTGGCGGACGACCTGAAGGCGCTGACGGATGCCGGCAAGGACGTTCTCGTCGTCTCGTCCGGCTCCATCGCGCTCGGCCGAAACGTGCTGCATCTGCCGCGCGGCCCGCTGAAGCTGCCGGAGGCGCAGGCCGCCGCGGCGGTCGGGCAGGTCGCGCTCGCCGGCGCATGGGCCGGGGCGCTGAAGGAGCGTGGGCTGACCGCGGCGCAGATCCTGCTGACCTGGTACGACACGGAGGAACGCCGCCGCTATCTCAACGCGCGGGCGACGCTGGGCACGCTGATGCAGATGCGCGCGATCCCGGTGATCAACGAGAACGACACGGTGGCCACCGCCGAGATTCGTTATGGCGACAACGACCGGCTGGCCGCGCGCGTCGCGGCGATGGTCGGCGCGGATTGCCTCGTGCTTCTGTCCGACATCGACGGGCTCTACACCGCGCCGCCGCAGACCGATCCGCACGCCGAGTTCATTCCGCATGTGCCGGTCATCAGCGCCGAAATCGAGGCGATGGCGGGCGCGGCGGGATCGGAATTCTCGCGCGGCGGCATGAAGACCAAGATCGAGGCGGGCAAGATCGCGACCGCGGCGGGGGCTGCGATGGTGATCGCTTCCGGCCGGGTGCAGAACCCGCTGGCCGCAATCGACGACGGGGCGCGCTGCACCTGGTTCGATCCGCAATCGACGCCCGCCAGTGCCCGGAAGGCCTGGATCGCGGGCCACCTGGAGCCCAGGGGCACGATCACGGTCGATGCGGGTGCCGTGGCGGCGCTGCGCTCGGGCAAGAGCCTGCTGCCGGCCGGCGTGGTCGGCGTGAACGGCGCGTTCGCGCGCGGGGACGCGGTGGTGATCGTCTCGCGCGAGGGCGCGGAGATCGGGCGCGGGCTGGTCGGCTTCGACCGGGACGATGCCTGCAAGATCGCCGGGCACAGGACGCAGGAAATCGAAACGCTGCTTGGCTATTCCGGCCGCGCGGCCATGATCCACCGCGACGACATGGTGTTGAGGGACGGATGAACGCACAGCCTGACATCCGCGCAGCCGAGGCTGGCGCCGGCGCGAGCCCCGATACGGCCGAACTGATGAGCGCGATCGGGCAGCAAGCCAAAGCCGCCGCCGCCCGTCTTGCCACCGCCCCGTCGGAGGCGAAGAACGCCGCGCTCCGCCACGCCGCCACCGTCGTCCGCGAGCGTGCCGAAACGATCCTCGCCGCCAATGCCGAGGATCTCGCGGCCATGCGCGCCAACGGCGCGAGCGCCGCACTGATCGACCGGGGTACGCTGAACCCGGCGCGCATCGAGAGCATCGCGCGTGCGCTGGAGGATATCGCCGATATCGCCGACCCCGTGGGCTCGATCATCGCGGCCTGGGATCGGCCGAATGGATTGCAGATCGAGCGGGTGCGCACCCCGATCGGCGTCATCGGCGTGATCTTCGAAAGCCGTCCCAACGTCACCGCCGATGCCGGCGCGCTGTGCCTGAAGGCCGGCAACGCTGCCATTCTGCGCGGCGGCTCGGATGCGCATCGAACCTCCACCGCCATCCACGCCTGCCTTGTCGAAGGGCTCCGCCATGCGGGTCTGCCGGAAACGGCGATCCAGCTCGTGCCCACGCGCGACCGGGCAGCCGTGGGCGAGATGCTGCGCGGACTGGATGGCGCGGTGGACGTCATCGTGCCGCGTGGCGGCAAGAGCCTCGTCGCCCGCGTGCAGGCGGAAGCCCGTGTGCCGGTCTTCGCCCACCTTGAAGGGGTCGTGCACCTCTTCATTCATCGCGACGCCGATCTGGAGATGGCGCGAACGATCCTCGTCAACGCCAAGATGCGGCGCACCGGCGTCTGCGGCGCGACGGAAACGCTGCTGATCGACCGGGCGGTGCTCGCCACCCATGCCCGGCCGCTGGTCGAGGCGCTGCGCGAGGCGGGTTGCGAGGTGCGCGGCGATGCCGAGATCCAGTCCCATGCCGATGGGGTGATCCCGGCAACCGAGGCGGACTGGCACGCCGAATATCTGGACGCCATCATCGCGGTGCGGGTCGTGGACGGGCTGGACGCGGCGATCGCCCATATCGCGACCTTTGGCTCGCACCACACCGACGCGATCGTCACGGCCGACGAGGCGGCGGCCGCCCGCTTCCTCTCGGAAGTCGATTCGGCGGTCGTCCTCCACAACGCGTCCACGCAGTTCGCCGATGGCGGCGAGTTCGGCATGGGCGCGGAGATCGGCATTGCGACGGGCAAGATGCATGCGCGCGGGCCAGTGGGAGTCGAGCAGCTCACCAGCTTCAAGTACCGCGTCCACGGCAACGGCCAGGTCAGGCCCTAGCCTTCATGACGCAGCCGAGCAGGATCGAACAGGGGCTTCCGCCTTTCTCGCCCGGCCAGCGTATCGGGCTCTATGGCGGCTCGTTCAATCCCGCTCATGCCGGGCATCGACAGGTCAGCCTGCTGGCGCTCCATCGGCTGAAGCTCGACCGGATCTGGTGGCTGGTGACGCCCGGCAATCCCCTTAAGGATACGAGCCACCTGCCGCCGCTTTCCGAGCGCATGCGACGCGCCGCCGAGATCGCCGCCCATCCGCAGATCGTGGTGACGGGGCTGGAAGCGGAGCTCGGCACGCGCTACACCGCCGATCTGCTGGCGACGCTGACGCGACGGGCGCAAGGCGTGCGCTTCGTCTGGATCATGGGCAGCGATAATCTTCGCCAGCTCGATCGCTGGGATCGCTGGCAGACGATTGCGGAAACGGTGCCGATCGCAGTGGTCAACCGTCCGGGATCGTTGAATGCTGCGCTGTCCTCGCGGGCGGCGCAGGCTCTCTGGGCGGATCGGGTTCCGGACTTTGCGGCGGCCGATCTCGCCAACCGCAAACCGCCGGCCTGGACCTTCATAACCGGCCCCCGGACCCCCCTCTCTTCGACGGCGCTGAGGGTGCTCCAGCAGAAGAGCGAAGAGGCAACAAAGGATTTGCCTTGAAAGTAGGGGTCGCGAAGACCTATTTTAGACCCGTGGCGGCAAAAAGCCGCCTGCCAAGGGTGAACCAAGAGGATGAAGCCCTGAATACTTTGACTGGAAGCGAGGCTTCCACGGCCAGCGCAGTTGTTGCCGAAGTTTCGCCTGACGCCATGCTGTCCGGGCGAACGCTTGAAGCGGTCCTTGCGAGCCTGGATGATTCCAAGGCTGAGGAAACGATCGCCATCGACATCACCGGCAAGTCGTCCCTGGGTGACCACATGGTCGTCACTTCGGGCCGCTCGAACCGCCATGTCGGCGCGATCGCCGACCACCTGATTCGCGATCTCAAGGAGCGCGGCTTCGGTCCGCTCAAGGTCGAGGGCCTGCCGCATTGCGACTGGGTCCTGATCGATTGCGGCGAGGTGATCGTGCACATCTTCCGTCCGGAAGTGCGGTCCTTCTACAACATCGAGAAGATGTGGATGGCCGAGCCGGCCGCGGACCTTCTGGCGCGCGCCTGACGGCGCATGGATATCAGCATCGTTGCCGTGGGCCGGCTGAAATCCGGCCCCGAGACGGAATTGTGCGACCGCTATCTCTCACGCGCCCGGAAATCCGGGCGTCCGCTTGGGTTGCGGCGCATCGAAATGCGGGAACTGGCGGAATCCCACGCCTCCCGCGCGGATGACCGCAAGGGGGGAGAGGCGGAGGCGATCTCAGCCGTCCTGTCCGGCGCCGACCGGATCGTCTGCCTCGACGAGGGCGGCGAAATGGTCGACAGCGAAGCCTTCGCGGGCTGGCTACGGGCCGGAGCCGACGGCGGCATCTCCGAGATGGCCTTCGTCATCGGCGGGCCGGACGGGCTTGCGCCCTCGCTTCTGGCGCGGTCGCACCGGACGCTCTGCTTCGGCCGCATGACATGGCCTCACCAGATCGTGCGCGCGCTGCTTCTGGAGCAGATCTATCGCGCCACCACGATCTTGTCCGGTCATCCCTATCATCGTTCATAAACGCTTAGCAGATGGTCGTGTCATAGTAGGTCATGGTGAATCGCGCCTTTCCGAAGCGGCTGAAGCCGGCGGCCATTCTGGCGGCCGCCTGCCTTGTCGCGCCCTCGGGAATGGCGCTCGCCCGATCCGTCCGGCACGTGCATCATTCTAGCGCGGCAAGCGCCGCGCCCGTCCTGGCGGTGACCGATACGGACCAGGACGCCCCGCTGCCCGAAGGGGTGCCGCCCGGCGATCCCGCGCCGCAAGCCGCGGCGCCACCCGATGCTTCGGCTTCGCCCCGGAACAAGGCCGCCGCTGGCGCCCCCTCGGCCGTCTCTGCAACGCCCGAAGCGACCGCCTCGCTCGGGCCGACCACGGAGGACCGCAGGCAGGCGCGCGAGGCGGAACTCGAAGCGATCCGCCGCTCCATCTCGGTTTCGCAGCAGCGGCAGGACGAACTCAAGGGCGAGATTTCCCGGATCGAGGAAGATCGCTCGTCCCTGAACCAGCAATTGATCGACACGGCCCAGCGCCTTCGCGACGCGGAGGACAAGGTGACCGGGGCGGAAAAGCATCTGGACGAACTTCACGGCAACGAGGACGGCATCCGCCGCTCCCTGCAGGAGCGTCGCGGCGTGCTGGCGGAGGTGCTGATGGCCTTGCAGCGCATGGGGCGCACGCCCCCGCCGGCGCTCCTGTCGCGGCCGGAGGATGCGCTGGCCGCCATTCGCGGTTCCATCCTCGCCGGAGCGATCCTGCCCGACATTCGCGTGCAGGCCGAAGCGCTTGCCGCCGATCTGAAGCAACTGACGGATGTCAGCGACAAGATCCAGGCGGAGCGCGATACGCTGAAGCGGCAATACGCCTCCCTCGGCGAGGAGCAGGCGCGGCTGAACCTGCTGATGGACGCCAAGCGCCAGCAGCGCGAGGAAACCCAGCAGGCACTCGAATCGGAGAAGGGCAAGGCCGATGGCCTCGCTTCGCAGGCAAGCTCGCTGGAAGGGCTGATCAAGTCGCTGGAGGCCAATCTCGCCAGCGCGGCCAAGGTGAAGCAGGAGGCGGAAGCCGCGGCAAAAGCGCCCGACGTGCCGGCGGGGAAGGCGGCTGAGCGCTTCGCCGACGCCAGCCGCATCGCCCCGGCCGTTCATTTCGCCAAGGCCAAGGGCCTGCTCAAGCTGCCCGTCAACGGGGAGACGGAACTGGCCTATGGTGCGCCCGACGGGCTCGGCGGCACCTCGCAGGGGCTGTCGATCGCCGCCGCCCCCGGCAGCGTCGTCGTGGCACCCGCCGACGGCTGGGTGGTCTATGCCGGCCCGTTCCGCTCCTATGGTCAGGTCTTGATCCTGAATGCGGGCGACGGGTATCATATAGTGATGGCCGGGATGGAGCGGATCGACGCCCAACTCGGCCAATTCGTCCTTGCCGGAGAACCTATCGCTGCGATGGGGGCCAAGCGGCTGGCCAGTATCGGAACTCTGGACCACACTTCCGCCCAGCCGATACTATATGTTGAATTCCGGAAGGATGGCGCTGCCATCGACTCCGCTCCATGGTGGGGCAGGCGAGGCAATGACGAGGTTAGGGGATAATGCGTAAGTTCGGGCTTCTGGCGGCTGGCGCCATTTTGGGGGCGCTGGCGACAGGCGGCGTCTCCGAGTTCAGCGGAGTGACCGGTGCCGCCACCGCCGCGGCGACCGATACCTATCGTCAACTCAACCTCTTTGGGGACGTCTTCGAGCGCATCCGCTCCGATTATGTGGAAAAGCCTGATGACACCAAGCTGATCCAGGCTGCGATCAACGGCATGTTGTCGTCGCTGGACCCGCATTCCAGCTACATGGATGCCAAAGACTTCCGCGACATGCAGGTGCAGACGCGCGGCGAGTTCGGCGGCCTCGGCATCGAGGTCACCATGGAGAACGACCAGATCAAGGTCGTCACCCCCATCGACGACACCCCCGCCGCCAAGGCCGGTATCCTCGCCGGCGACATCATCACCAAGCTCGACGGCCAGCCGATACAGGGCCTGACCCTGAAGGACGCCGTGGACCGCATGCGTGGGCCGGTGAACTCCCCGATCACCCTCACGATCCAGCGGACCGGCAAGACGGACGCCTTCGACGTCAAGGTCAACCGCGACATCATCCGCATCAAGTCGGTGCGCAGCCATGTCGAGGCCGACAATGTCGGCTACATCCGGATCACCCAGTTCACGGAGAATTCTGTGGACGGTTTGCAGGCCGCCATCGCCGATATCAAGAAGCAGGTCCCGGCCGACAAGCTGAAGGGCTACGTGCTCGATCTGCGCAACAATCCGGGCGGACTGCTCGATCAGGCGATCGGCGTGTCCGATGCGTTCCTGGGTCATGGCGAGATCGTTTCCACCCGCGGCCGCAAGGCTTCCGACATCCAGCGCTTCACCGCGCGGGCCGGCGACCTGACGGACGGCAAGCCGGTCGTCGTGCTGATCAACGGCGGCTCGGCCTCCGCTTCCGAGATCGTGGCGGGCGCGCTGCAGGATCATCGCCGCGCGACCGTGGTGGGCACGCGTTCCTTCGGCAAGGGGTCGGTCCAGACCATCATCCCGCTCGGCAAGAACGGGGCGTTGCGCCTGACCACGGCTCGCTACTACACGCCGTCCGGCCGCTCCATCCAGGCCAAGGGCATCGACCCCGATATCCAGATGGTCGACGAACTGCCCGCCGACCTGAAGGGCAAGGTCGACATGACCAGCGAGGCGGAACTGCGCGGCCATCTCAAGAACGAGGCCGATAAGGACGCGGACAAGGAAACCTCGGGTTCCTCGGCCTATGTCCCGCCGGATGCGAAGGACGACAAGCAGCTCAACTATGCCTATGACCTGCTGCGGGGGATTCAGGTGAACAGCCGTTTCCCTGCAAACGACTCGCAGGGTATACCGGACTGACGATTCGCGCCGGCGTCCGCGCCGGCCCCTGACGGGCAAAGGAAACATGGCGGCGAGCGATCTTCATCAGCCGCTTCATCCGAAGAGCAAGAGACCGCCTCGACAGAGGCGGTCTTTGTTTGTCCCCGTTCTGGTTTCCGTTGCCGCTCTGCTCGGGGTCGTCGCGATCGTGTGGAGCGCCGTGGTCTCCGATCCGGACGGCGGCCACGTGGTGGCGATCGCCGAAATCCGCGATCCAAGTCCCTTGAGCACCGGCAGCCTGCCCGGTGCCGCCCGCCCCGCCGGCTCCCCGGCAGGGCCGCAGGCGCCTGCAATTACGCCGACACTTGCTTCCCTTGCGCCCCGCGTGCCGGATGCGGTTCGCGCCACCGGCGCGCCCCTTCCCGAACTCGTCGAGCAGAGCGCCTTCGGACCGTTGCCGAAGGTCGCCAGCGACGGCCTCCGGCCGATGGACGCCTATGCCCGGCCGGCCGGCATCCCCGCCGGCAACGGGGCACCGCGCGTGGTGATCGTGGTCGGCGGTCTCGGCCTCAGCCAGACCGGCACGCAGAGCGCCATCCAGGCACTGCCGCCGGAGGTGACGCTCGCCTTCGCTCCCTATGGTTCCAGCCTCGGCCGGTGGGTCGATCGGGCCCGCCAGGACGGGCACGAACTGCTCCTGCAGGTGCCGTTGGAGCCCGTCGGCTATCCCCAGGTGAATCCCGGCCAGCATACGCTGCTGGTGTCCGCCGACGCGGCCAGCAACGGGCAGGAACTCGACTGGTCGCTGGGACGGATCGGCTCCTATGTCGGCGTGATGGGCTATCTCGGGGGGGCGTTCCTTCGGGAGGACCGGGCCGTGCAGCCTTTTCTCCAGGGCCTTGCCAGCCGCGGCTTGTTCTTTCTCGATGATGGCTCCAGCCCGGAAAGCCGCGCGGAAACGCTGGGTCGCCAGCAACATCTGCCGGTGCTGCGGGCCGACGAGGTGATCGACACGGATCGCGATCCCGCCGCCATCGAGGCGCAGCTTTCCCGGCTGGAGGAGACCGCCCGCGCGCAGGGCGTGGCTGTCGGGGTCGCCTCGGCCTTCCCATCTTCAGTAAGCGCGATCGTCGCCTGGATCGCCCAGGCGAAAACGCGCGGCGTCGCGGTGGTCCCGGCCAGCGCGGCATTCCAGCGGTGATTCATGACGAACTTTGAGCAGCTTCCCTATCGCCGTTGCGTCGGCATCTGCGTCTTCAATCCGCAAGGGCTCGTCTGGGTCGGCAGACGGCACGGCCCGGCCAGCAAGATCGATAATGAGCACGCCTGGCAGCTGCCGCAGGGCGGCATCGATGCCGACGAGAACCCCGTGGAAGCGGCCGTGCGCGAACTTTACGAGGAAACGAGCATTCGCTCGGTCGAACTCCTCGGCGAGAGCGAGCGCTGGCTGAGCTACGACCTGCCCGCGCCCGTGGTGGGGCAGGGCTGGCGCGGCCGCTATCGCGGGCAGACGCAGAAATGGTTCGCCTTTCGCTTCACCGGGCCGGAAAGCGAAATCGACGTCGTGAAGCCCGGCGGCGGCGCGCACCGGCCGGAATTTACCGAATGGCGCTGGGAAGAGCTGGAGCGGGTGCCCGATCTGGTGATCCCGTTCAAGCGCGAGGTGTACGACGCGGTGGCGCAGCAGTTCGCCAGGTTCAGCACCCCCACGTGAACCCTGCCGTGAATTGACCGGACGCCCGCTCTCGCGGGCGATCCTCAGTCGATCACGAGCTTCACTTTCTGCCCGGCGGTCAGGTCCTGATTGTCGCTGAAGCCGTTGATGACGCGGAACAGCTCCAGCGGCGTCTCCGTGCCCTGCATGCGCGCCGCCATGCTTGCGACGGTGTCGCCGGAACGCACGCGGACGATGGCGAGGCGCAGCGGCTGCAGGCGCGTGAGCTCGGACGGATCGAGCCGGCGGAAGGTCGAGAGCGTATCCTGGAGCGCCTGCTCGATCTTCGTCGCGTCGCCGCGGTCGGCAAAGATCATGCGGTACATGTTGGAGCCGACCCGAACGGCGCCGATCCTGAATTCCCAGTTGCTGGCCGAGGCGGCGGCGGTTGCGGCGGGAAGCCCGTTCACCGTCTCAGACTTGATGGAATCCGGGACCAGCCCGTTGACCCAGCCGGAAGCAAGGTAGTCGGCGGGCGACATGTCGGCGGCGCTGGAAACACCGTCGAAGCGCATGGCGGTGTTGTCGCCGGAAGCCGCAAGCACCGCTTCCCGCGTATTTTCCAGCCGGAAGGTGGAGGGAACGCGGAAGGCGATCGACAGGCGCGGATGCAGGAACTCATGCCCGCGCACGAAACCTTCCGACGGATCGTCGCCGAAGATCATGCCGTCGAGGCTGTCCACGTAATCGTCGCGCGGCGGCTGGATCGTGCCGGGGGCGCCGAACTGGCGGGCCACCTGCACGGCAAGCTCGCGCCGTTCGGCGGTGCCGGGATGCGACGCCAGGAAATTCTCCGCATCGTCCTTCTTGCCCAGCGCCGAGCGCAGGTCCGAATAGGCCTGCAGCTTGTCCATGAAGCGGGAGGCGGCGAAGGGGTCGTAGCCGGCGCGGCCGGCCATGGTGATGCCGATCCGGTCGGCTTCGATTTCCTGGTCGCGCGAGAACTTGGCGATGGTGAGCTGCGACTTGGTCCGCGTGTTCACGCTTTCGGAGGGGTCGGTGATGACGTCGGCGGCCACCTGCTGCACGAGCTTGGCCTGCTGGATCGCCTTGGCGCGAGCAAGCGCATGGTTGGCGAGCACGTGGGCCATCTCGTGCGCGACGACGGCGGCGAATTCCGAGCTGTTCTCCGTCAGCGCCAGCAGGCCACGTGTCACGTAGAGATAGCCGCCCGGCATGGCGAAGGCATTGGCGACGGGCGAGTTCAGCACCGTCACCTTGTAGCGCCGGGTGGGATCGTCCGACGCCGCGACGAGCTTCGCGACGATCCCGTTGATCGCGGCTTCGACCTTCGCGTCGGAGTAGACGCCGCCATATTCCGCGGCGATGCGGGGGTCGATCTGCGGCGCGGCAGCCTTGACGACGGGCGCGCTCAAGGGTTTCGACGTGATCAGGTTCACGTCGAGTTTGGGGGAAGGACTCCCCGCCATCTGGCAGCCGGCAAGAGCAAGCGCCAGAACGGGAATGAACAGCCTCGTGCGCATGAAGGTCGGATTGCAGAGGTTCACGAAGGAAATCAAGGTCTATCGGTGGCCGGGCTGACGCTTTCCGGCAAGCGTTGCAACTGTGCAGGGGAGGTGAGTTCCATCATCGGTCCGCCATGCTCCGCCAGGAAGCCGCGCACGCGGACGCGATGGCCGACGAGGCTGGATGGAGCCAGATCTCCGGTGAAACGGGAGCGGTCGACGGCGGCGATTTCCACGGTGACATCCTCCGACCACTTCCGGCCGAAATTGAGGTAGGTGCGCGTGCGCCGCTCATTGGCCGAGAGAACCTTGCCTTCCATCATGGCGAAGCCGCCGATGCGGTGCGAAAGGACGTCCGGCCGCGCCGCGAGGGGGACCGTCGCGGGATCCGTCCAGTAACCCCGGCGGTGGGTGCGCGCCTGCTCCTCGGCGGCCAGAATCGTGGCGAGGCAGGGGTTCTCCGTCCGGCCCGGCAGCATGAGCGCAACGCCGGCACCTGCCAGATCCGCCTGCACGAGCCGGTCGCCCTGAAAAATCAAGGCAGGGAAGCGGCCGCGACGGTCCAGCCGCTGAGTGAGGAGGACGAGCCGCAAGGAACCTGCGGCAACGAGCGCGCGAAGCTCCTTCAGTTCCGCGCGGTCGGCGTCGGCGGGGCGATCGACCAAAAGCGCGAAGCTTCCCACGCCTGCAAGCGCGATGCGGCGACCGTCGGCGAGGACGATCGTGCGCGCGTCCGGCACTGAGTCCAGAGCGACAGGGGAGGCGGAAGTGGCGGAGCAATCGGCAGCCAGCACCGGGGTGGAAGCGGCGAGCAGAGCAGGCGCCGCCAGCAGAAAGCCCAGCAAAGCACGCCGCAATCGCGTGGCCCTGGAGAAAAACCGGGGCCCGCCCGCCTGCATGCAACCTCGCTCTGGACCGCTGTAGCACTTCCCGATACAAAGCGGAGGCCGCAGCGGCAAGGCCCCGTAGCTCAGCGGATAGAGCATCAGATTCCTAATCTGAGGGTCGCAGGTTCAAGTCCTGCCGGGGTCACCAGCCAAATCCTGAAGTTGCAGGCTAAGCGAGGATCGCTTGGTAAGCTCTGACGCACGGGTCTGAACGGCCTGCGCTGTTGCGCCGGCCGAACTCAGTGCGCCGATGCGGCTCCAACGGCTCCGCTGGACGGCGGGTCTTATTTCTTTGAGGCGGGCTTGGAGGGTGCAGGTTTCGCGGCTGCCAGGCTCGTTTCGGCCATATATTTGGGTCCGGCCGACTTCGGCTTCTTGGCGTCGGCTTTGGGCTTGCGGGCTTCTCGTTTGTTGTTCTGCGATTTAGCCATTGGAGGCTCCCCTCAACGAACACCTCAAGGTGTTCGCCCGGTTCGTTGCGCAATCAAATAATCCGTCGGAAGGCCCAGACCGACCGAAGCCGGTTCATCAGGCGTTCGCCTGGTCTGCGGCCTCGAGTTCATCGAGCATGAAGTCGACGAGGTTTTTGTAGCCGAGAGCTCGCATGGCCGACTTGAGATAAAGACCGTGGCCCACGGCGTCCGCTTCAACATCTTTGGCGAGGGTCTCCGCAGAGACGGCACCTTCGCCCATCGGAGCGGTGACATGGGAGGCGGCCCAGTTCTTCAGCCACTCGACGGAAACGTCGGTGCTGGATCGGCCGGAATTGCTCTGAGGACGGGGGTCGAAGAGCTTCCCGGTGGTGGTCGCTGCCATTCCTTTGATCCTCCGTGCGTGCTCGTCTCAGGCCGCGTTCAGATGGGAGGCGAGAACGAAGCGAAGTTTATTCCCGGGTAGCCTGCCGCGGCAGCCATGCTCGACCGAGCGGGAAGAATACGAGCTTCTTCGCGAAGCCGGCAGGGATCAGTGTGCCGGGGTGTAAGCCGATACGGGGCGGTCGCTGAACAAGAGCGCCCATATTTGCCGCGGTCCCGTCTCGTTGCCCCGAAATGAAAAAGGCCCGCCGGAGCGGGCCTTCAAGATTATGCGTGGGCGAGGTTCGTCGCCGCCATCTTCCCAGACCGTTGATCGGTCTCGGTATCGAAGGAGATCTTCTGTCCTTCGATCAGGCCCCGCATGCCGGCGCGCTCAAGGGCCGTTGCATGAACGAAAACGTCCTTCGAGCCATCATCCGGCTGGATGAAGCCGAAGCCCTTTTGGTCGTTATAGAATTTCACAGTACCAGTAGTCATAGATGCCTCCCGAAAAGGCGATGCGCGTCACGACGCACGAGTTATCCGCACGCTGTCGTCGATGTTGAGAGAAAAAGCTGACCGTGCGCCCTTATGAAAAGGCGGGAAGGACCAAGTTATCCTGGCAAGTCGATAACCTGTATTTAGTTAGCGTAGAGCGATTTGCAAGGGCCTAGACGGGAGAATCAGATGACTGACCACACGAGAGAGCTTTATCGGAGCTCGAGCGGAGACCGTTGGCTCCTGGCGAAGGAGTCTTCCTCGAACCGAGCCTACATCCGGCACGAGGGCAACGCTTCCTCCGGCGGACACGTGTCGGAAATCGACATCGGGTCTTTTCTCGGCAATGGCGCCCATGGCCCCGAGCATCAGGCGCTCATGAGGCTGATCGGAAGCCTCGTCGGCGCAAACGACGATGAGGCAAGTCAGGCCTGATCGTTCTCTCCGGCCATCGTCGTACGGGCTGAAGGCGTCCGATGGAAATCGCGCAAGATCGTGCCGGCGTGATCCACGCGCTTCTCCGGTGCTCGCGGCGGCGTCCACGCAAGGAAAGCGAGCTCGCCGGTACCTGATCCTCCGGGGAGTGGCCCGTCTGATGGAGCCGGCGCCGATCGTCCTGGAGGATCGAGCGCCGGGCCTGCCTCTCAGGCGAGGGACACGAAGCGGTCGAGTTCCCGGTAATCCGGCAGAGTCCGGTCGATAGCCTCGCCGTTGCGCAGCACGATCCGCCCGGACTGCGGGCGCGACAGGAACTCGCTCCAGTTGCGGGCTGGGAAAAGCACGAGATCGGCGGGCGCGCCTTCGGCGAGACGACCGTGGTCGGCTCGGCCGAGCGCATCTGCCGGCGTGCGGGTCACGGCATTGGCCCAGTCGCCGACGGGATGGTCCAGTTGCCCGATGCGGACGGCCTCGCGGAAGACCTCCACCGCGTCGAGGTCGCCATAGGCGTAGAACGGATCGCGCGTATTGTCGGATGCGACGGAGACGGAGATGCCGCGCGCCTTCATCTCGTGCAGCAGCGTCACGCCCCGCCAGCGCGGCGTGCGCCCGGTCTGCCGATCCTGCAGGTACATGTTGCACATGGGCAGCGAGACGACGGAAAGCCCGGCCTCCGCAACCAGGTCCATCGTGCGATCCGCCTCGTCCTCCGGCTGCTGCGCCAGCGAGCAGCAATGGCCGACGACGATGCGGCCTTCAAAACGGTTGCGAAGGGCGGCCTCCGCGATGGCGCGAAGCGACCGCGATTGCGGTTCGCGGGTCTCGTCGACATGGAGGTCGATGTCGAGCCCAGCCTCCGTCGCGCGCTGCATCAGCCGGTCGAGCGACGTGTCGCCTTCCGGCAGAACCTGGGTGAACGAGCCGAGCACGCCGCCATAGCGTGTGACGGTCGCGACGATGTCGTCGGCGAAGGCGTCGTCGCCGAAGAAATCCAGCGGGAAGAGCGCGACGGCCTGCAGATCGATCCGCCCGGCCCAGCGCTCGCGCATATAGTCGAAGACGGGCCACGAGATCGTGTGCTGCGGCGGGATGGAATCGATGTGGGTGCGGATCAGGCTGGTGCCGTGCGCATAGGCGGAGCGCAGCGCGAAATCCATGCGGCCCGCCACGTCCTCGGCCGTCCAGCGCGCGGCGCGGTCGGCCCCGACGGCTTCCAGCGCGCCCATGAAGGAGCCGTCCGGGTTCGGCTTGCGCGGGGAAATGTGCCCCTTGTCCAGATGCGTGTGCATGTCGACGAAGGTTGGCCACGCCATGCCGTGGTCCAGATCCAGCACCGGCAGGTCTTCGCCGTCGGTGCCGGGCGGCAGGATCCGCTCGATGCGCCCATCCGCGATGATGAGGTCGGCGGCGGTCAGCCCGTTCAGCGCGACTTCCCCGAGGAGCAGCGCGGGAGTGCCCTCCAGCAGGCAGGACGGCACGGTCGCATGCGCGATGCGGAAGCGCGTGGCTCCGGAGATCGTTTCGAGTTTGGCTGCCACGTCAGTTTTCCCTTCGGATCGAACTCTCGTGCCACTTCCGAAGAAGAAGGTGAGAAATCAGGCTCGTGCCGAGAAAAATGACGACGCCCGTCATCGACAAGAGGAAGAGCGCGGCGAAGAGGCGGGGGATGTTGAGGCGGAACTGCGCTTCCAGCAGGCGGAAGGCGAGGCCCGATCCGGCGCCCGCCGAACCCGCCGCGAACTCGGCCACGACCGCCGCGATCAACGCCAGCCCGCCGGCGATCCGCAGGCCCGCCAGGAAATAGGGTAGGGCATTCGGCATCTGGAGGTAACGCAGCGTCTGCCAGCGGCTCGCCCGATACATCTCGAAAAGATTCAGCAGGTTGTGGTCCGTGCTCTTCAGTCCCTGCGTCGTGTTGGAAAGCACGGGGAAGAAGGCGACGATCCAGGCGCAGAAGAGCAGGGCCACCTGCGTGCTCGGCGCATAGATCAGGATCAGCGGCGCGATGGCCACCACGGGCGTCACCTGCAGGATCACGGCATAGGGATAGAGCGCCAGCTCGATCCAGCGCGACTGCGCCATGAGGACGGCTAGTACCACGCCGCCGATCAGCGCCAGGATCAGCGCCGAGAGCGTGATCTTCAGCGTGACCAGCAAGGCGGAGCCAAGGATGCCCCAGTCGGTACCGAGCGCCTGCGCGATGCGGAGCGGGCTCGGCAGGATGTATTGCGGCACGTTGGCCATCGTCACGTAGACCTGCCAGACGCCCAGCAGGAGCAGCAGCATGACGACGGGGATGACGAAGCGCAGCCAGCGCTCGGGCCGGCGCGACGACGGCGTCGCGAGCACGTCCTCGTTGGCTGCCACCGTTTCGGGATCTTCCGGGGTGGACGCGGGGTCCTGGGCCTGGATCAGGGTCATAGGTGGTCGTTCGCCCCCATGGCGGAGTGCAGCGCCTGCGAGACCGTTCGGGAATAATCGTTGTAGAGCGGGGAGGTGCGGAATTCGTCGCTTCGCGGGAAAGGCGCATCGATGGCGATGTCGTCGATGACGCGACCGGGGCGCGCCGCCATGACGACGATGCGGCTCGACATGTAGACGGACTCGATCACCGAATGGGTGACGAAGACGACCGTCCAGCCGAAGTTTTCCCAAAGCCTCAGGAGATCGTTGTTCAGCTTGAAGCGGGTGATCTCGTCCAGCGCGGCGAAGGGCTCGTCCATCAGCAGGATCTTGGGGCGGGTCACCAGCGCGCGGGCGATGGAGACACGCATCTTCATGCCGCCGGACAACTCGCGCGGATAGGCGTTGCCGAATTTTTCCAGCCCGACCATGGCGAGTGCATCCATCACGCGCTCGCGGGCCGCCGATCTCGACATGCCGCGCAGGCGGAAGGGCAGCCAGACATTGTCGAAGACGGTCGCCCACGGCATCAGCGTCGGCTCCTGGAAGACGAAGCCGACTTCCGGCTCCGCCCGTCCAGCCGCGTCATAATTGGCCTTCGGCCAGTCGATGGCGCCCGACGTGGGTTCGCCCAGGCCGGCGATGATGCGCAGCGCCGTGGACTTGCCGCAGCCGGAGGGGCCGAGCAGGCTGACGAACTCGCCCTCCCGGATGTCCAGCGACATGTTCTTCAGCGCGACCGTGCCGTTGGAGAAGGTCTTTGAAACGGAGCGGAGCGCCACCAGCGACCTGGCCGTCTGGCCGCCGTGCGAATGGGCGTTGCCGGCCAAGGGGGAGGCCGCCGTGGGAAGGTGAGCTTCAGCCTGTCGTGTTGTCATCATCAACCGATCGTGCCTTGCGGGAATGCGGCGGCCCTTGCTGGGCCGCCGCCGGTCGCCTTACTTCTTGATGTCCATCCCGACGCCCTTGCAGACGAACCGGGTGGTGTAGATCTTGGAGACGTCCAGGTCGGCCTTCACGACGCCGGCCTTGACCATCTTGCCGTAGAAATCCTTGACGCGCGCGTCGGTCATGCAGCCGATGCCCTTGGTGAGCGCATCGCCCGACTCCAGCAGGCCGGAATCCTTCATCGCCTTGATGGAATAGGCGATCTGGCCATCCGTCATGTCGGGATTGTCTTTCTTGATCAGGTCGTTGGCAGCCTTGTTGTCACCGTAGAGGTAATTGTACCAGCCGACCGTCGTCGCATCGACGAAGCGCTGCACGATGTCGGGGTTCTTGGCGACGTAGTCGACCTTGGCCTCGATCATCTCGGAATAGGTCGAGAAGCCGGCATCGGCGAAGAGGAAGACTTTGGGCTTCCAGCCCGCCTGCTTCTCGATCTCGTAGGGCTCGGAGGTGACGTAGGCCTGCTGCGCGGAATCCTTGTTGGCCAGGAACGGCGCGGGACTGAACGTGTAGGGACGGTACTGCTCGTCCTTGAAGCCCTTGAAGTTCGCCTTGATCCACTGGAAGGCGTTCGCATAGACCTCCTTGCCCATGTAGATGACGGGCGCCTTGGACAGGTCGCCCAGCGAGGTGGCGCCGGCATCGGGATGGGCGAGAAAGCCCTGCGGGTCCTTCTGGAAAACCGCCGCCACTTCCATGACCGGCACGCCCTGCTCCACGGCGGAGAAGTCGCCGATCAGGTTGCCCTGCATGTAGAACTGGATCTTGTCGGCCATCAGCAGGGCCTGGTTGGCCGCCTGCGGCCCGCCCTGCACGATGGTGACGTCGAGGCCGTACTTCTTGTAGGTGCCGTCAGCGACGGCCTGGTAGAAGCCGCCATGTTCCGCCTCGGCCAGCCAGTTGGTGCCGAAGGAAACCTTGTCGAGCGCCAGCGCCTCGCCGGTCAGGGCGGAAGCCGCCAGGGCGAAACCTGCTGCGCCCAGCGCAAGGCTGCGCAGATACTTCAATGCCTTCATTCGCTTCCCCTTCGCCTGCAGGCGCCACAGCGCCGCGTTCGCCTCGCCCTTCATCTGCAACCCCCATGCCAGACAGCATCGGAGAGAGGCGGGGATCCGGCCAGCCTGCTGCTTTATTATGCGATACGATGGGGAACATGCTGCCTATAGAATCGCCCGCATGATCAAAGATTGAGCACGCCCGTCCCTTGTCACCGGACCGCCGCAGCCCCTAACGTCCCGGCGCTTCCTGGAGTCTCCATGCGCCCGATCACGCCCGCCGGCATCCGTCCGCCTTTCGCCCGCTACAGCCACGCCATGGAGGTGGAGGCGGGGAGCCGCATGGTCTTCTGCTCCGGCCAGCTCGGCATCGCGGCGGACGAGACGATCCCGGACGATGTGGAAGGGCAGGCGGAGCTCTGCTTCAAGGCGATCGGAATCATTCTCGCCGGGGCCGGGATGGGCTTCGCCGACATCGTGCGCATCAATGCCTATGTCACGGCGCGCGAGCACATGAAGGGCTACATGGAGGTCCGCGACCGCTTCACCGCCGACCCGCCGCCCGCTTCCACGCTGATGATCGTCTCCGGCTTCACCCGGCCGGAGTTTCTGGTCGAGATCGAAGTCGTCGCCGCATCTTTGCCCGCGCAAGGCTGATCGAGTTCGGCTAATCCAAGAACAACGTTTAAGAATCGGGAACTGGACGGCCATGCTTCGCAAGCGCTTCTGGCACGAGATGACGACGCTGGATTTCCGCAACAGCCGGACGGCCGAATGGATCGCCGTCCTGCCGGTCTGCGCCATCGAGCAGCACGGGCCGCATCTGCCAGTCTATACCGATACCTGCATCGGGGAGGGCCTGGTCAAGACCGTGCTGGAGCGGATCCCGGAGGATGTGCCGGCGACGTTCCTGCCCACGCAATCCGTCGGCAAGTCGAACGAGCACATCGCGTCGCCCGGTACGCTGACCCTCAGCTGGGAGACGCTGACCCGCGTCCTCCTGGAGATCGGCGAGAGCGTCGAGCGCGCGGGCGTGCGCAAGCTGGTGCTGATCAACTCCCATGGCGGCAACGTGCCGATCCTGGCAGTCGTCGCGCGCGAACTCCGCGTCAAGCTCGGCATGCTGGTGGTGAACACCGCCTGGAGCAGTTTCGGCCAGCCGCAGGGTCTCTTCCCGGAAGAGGAGTTCACCTACGGTATCCATGGCGGCGACGTGGAAACGTCGCTGATGCTGCATTTCCGGCCCGATCTCGTCCGCATGGAGAAGGCCGAGGACTTCCGCTCCGCGCAGCTGGAGTTCATCGAGGAATTCAAGCACCTGCGCGCTCACGGCAACGTGCCGTTCGGCTGGATGGCGCAGGATCTCAATCCGAACGGCGCGCTCGGCAATGCCGCGAACGGCACGGCGGAAAAGGGCAGGGCGACGGCGGAATACCAGGCCGACGCGTTTATCGATCTTTGCCGCGATGTCGCGGCCTTCGATCTGATGCGCCTCGCCCGGGCCTGATCGCCTTCCGGATTTAGAACGCAAAAAGCCCGGACCGATCAGTCCGGGCTTTTTGGCGGGAGCGATCCCGGAACGTCGGAGACGCAGATGCTGATTGCCCACCTCTCCGATCCGCACCTGCGTCCGCCCGGCCTGCTCTATCAGGGCCTCGTCGATTCCAACGCGATGTTCGAGACGGCGATCGATTGCCTGAACGCCCTCGATCCCGCCCCGGATCTCGTGCTGATTTCGGGCGATCTCGTGGATGAGGGGACAGCGGCGGAGTATGCGACCGCGCGCGAGGCCTTCGCGCGCATCCGGCAGCCCCTTCTCGCGATCCCCGGCAATCATGATGAACCCGGCGGTTTTCGCGCCTGCATGGCGGATCGCATGGACCTGCCGTCGGCTGGCCCGATGCATTTCGCGGCCGGGGGGCACGGGGCCGTGCGGATCGTGGGGCTGGATGTGACGGTTCCCGGCGAGCACCATGGCGCCGTCGATGACGCAACCTGCCGATGGCTCGCGGACGCCCTGCAGGACGAGCCGGATCGTCCGACGATCCTGATGATGCACCAGCCGCCTTTCGAGAGCGGCATCTCCTTCATTGACCGGTACAATTGCCGTGGAGGCGACAGGCTGGCCGCGCTGCTCGCGCGTTACTCCAACGTCGAGCGGGTGGTTTGCGGGCACATCCACCGCTTCATCCAGCTCCGGTTCGGGGGAACGATGCTGGTCACGGCGCCGAGCACGACGACCGCCATCGCGTTGCGCCTCGCGGAGGATGCCGAACCGGCGTCCTTCGTCGAGCCGCCTGCCTTGCTGCTGCACCATTGGAAGCCGGGCCGGGGCCTCGTCACCCATTTCGTGCCGATCGGCGACTTTCCGGGCCCCTTGCCGTTCTTTTGAGGCGACCGGCCTCGTGCAAGCTCGATCCCGGGCCCGGCTCCGTCATTCCGCCGGCTGCGGCACTCCGGCGGCCGTTTCTTCCGGGCGGCGGGAGCGCAGTCCCACCAGCCGCTTCACGAAGCCTGAGATCGCCTCCATGTAGAGGTAGATCACCGGCGTGATGAACAGCGTCAGGAGCTGCGAGACGATCAGGCCGCCCACCACGGCGATGCCGAGCGGCTGGCGGAGCTCCGAGCTGGCGCCGTGGCCGAGGGCGATCGGCAGCGTGCCCATGAGGGCCGCCAGCGTCGTCATCATGATCGGCCGGAAGCGGATCAGGCAGGCGTCGCGGATCGCGGTGAAGGGCTCCTCGCCCGCCCGCTGCCGCTGCAGCGCGAAGTCGATCATCATGATCGCGTTCTTCTTCACGATGCCGATCAGCATCAGGATGCCGATGATCGCGATCACGCTGAGATCCATCCCGAAGAGCCGCAGCGCGATCAGCGCGCCAGCCGCGGCCGCGGGCAGGCCCGTCAGGATGGTCAGCGGGTGGATGAAGCTCTCGTAGAGAATGCCGAGGATGATGTAGATCGTCAGCACCGCCGCCAGAAGCAAAACGCCCTGGTTGTTCAGCGATTGCTGGAAGATCTGCGCGTTGCCGGAGAAGGTCGTGCTGATCGTGCTCGGAACGTTCATCTCCCCCTTGATCTGGTCGATGCGGCTCACCGCCTCGCCGAGCGAGACGCCGGCGGGCAGGTTGAACGAGATCGTCACCGCGGGAAGCTGGCCGAGCTGGTTCACCGAGAGCAGGCCGGCCGTCTGCTTCACGGTCGCGAAGGCGGATAGCGGCACGAGCTTGCCGGTCGCCGTGGAACGGACATGCACCTCGTCCAGCCTGTTCACGTTCCACGGAATGTCCGGGTCGAACTCGACGATCACTTCGTAATTGTCGCCGGTCTCGTAGATGGTCGAGGCCTGCTGCACGCCGAAGGCGCTGTAGAGGGTCGTGCGGAGCTGATCGGCGCTGATGCCGAGCGCGTTCGCCTTGTCCTGGTCCACGTCGATGGAGGCCTGCAGGGCGCTGTTCTGCAGGTCGGTCGCCACGTCGGTGAAGGCGCGGTCGTTTTCCATCCGCTCCGTCAGCCGGTTCGACCATTCGTAGAGCTCCGCCGAGGTCAGGCCCTGGACGACGAACTGGTACTGGCTGGAGGACTGCCGCCCGCCGAGCCGCAGGCTCTGCGAGGGAACGGCGAAGCTGCGGATACCGGCCACGGCATTGAGATGCTGGCGCAGGTCCGACATCAGGTCGTCCAGCGGCGCGCGCTCGTCCTTGGGCTTCAGCTGCACGAAGAAGCGGCCGGAGTTGAGGCTGCCGGAGGAACCGGTGGCGCCCACCATGGAGGCGAAGTGCGCGACATACGGGCGGCCCTTCAGCACATCCGCCACCTGGTTCTGCAGCTTCTCCATCTGGTCGAAGGAAATGTCCTCGCGCGCCTGCGTGGAGATCATCAGCTGCCCGATATCCTCCTGCGGGAAGAAGCCTTTCGGGATGGTCACGAAAAGATAGCCCGTGAGGACGACGGTGCCGAAGAAGATCAGCAGCACGACGGGGCGGAAGCGGAGCGCCAGGTCCAGCAGCCACGCATAGGTGCGGTCCACGGCGATGAAGCCGCGCTCCAGAATGCCGGGGCGGCGGTTCGGGTCGTGCGTGGCGACGCTGGCGGGGAGGCGCGCCGCCAGCATGGGCGTCAGCGTCAGCGAGATCAGCGCGGAAAGCACGATGGAGATGCTGACCACCATCGCGAATTCGTTGAAGATCCGGCCGACGACTCCGCCCATCAGCAGCACCGGCAGGAACACCGCGATCAGCGACACCGTGATGGAGATGATGGTGAAGCCGATCTCGCGGCTACCCTCCAGAGCGGCCCGGAATGGCGGCATGCCCTCTTCGATATGCCGGAAGATGTTCTCCAGCATCACGATGGCGTCGTCGACGACAAGGCCGACGGACAGGGTGAGGCCCAGCAGCGAGATGTTGTCGATGCTGTAGCCGAACAGGTACATCACCGCGCAGGTGCCGACGATGGAAAGCGGCACGGCCACCGCCGGGATCGCCGTCGCGGTAAGCTTGCGCAGAAACATCAGGATGACCAGCACGACGAGGCCGATCGTCAGGAGCAGGGTCTCGCCGACGTCGCGCACCGCCTGCTTGATCGAGGTGGACTGGTCGTTCAGCACGCTGATCGTGGTGCCCGGTCCCGCCTCATCGGTGAAGCGGGGCAGCATGTTCTTGACCGCGTCCACCACGTCCACCGTATTGGCGCCCGGCTGGCGCTGCACGGCCAGCAGGATATCGGGCCGGCCGTCATAGGTGCTGGAGCGCTGCAGGTTCTCGGTGGAATCGATAACCCGCGCGACGTCGCCGAGGCGCACGACGCGGCCGCCCTTGGAGGAGATCACCAGCTTGGAGAACTCCGCCGCGTCCGTCATCTGCGTGTTGGCCTCGATCGTCAGGCTCTGCGTGGTGCTGTTGATCGTGCCGACGGCGGTGTTGGAATTGGCGCTGGCCACCGCCGACTGCACCTGGTCGATGCCGATGCCGCGCGCCGTCAGCGCGTTCGGGTCGAGCTCGATGCGAACGGCGAACTTCTGGCTGCCGTAGATCTGCACCTGTCCGACGCCGGCGACCGTCGAGAGGGCCGGGGAAATCACCTGCTGGGCAAAGGCGTCGAGCTTCGGCAGCGGCGTCGTCGTGCTTTGCAGGGCAAGCAGCAGCACGGGCGCGTCGGCCGGGTTCACCTTGCGGTAGCTCGGCGGGGTCGTCATCTCCGTCGGCAACTGGCGCTGCGTGCGCGTGATCGCCGCCTGCACGTCGGCTGCCGCTTGATCGATGTCGCGGTTCAGGTTGAACTGGATGGTGATCTGCGTCGCGCCCTGCGTGCTGGACGAGCTGATCTGGTCGATCGACGGAATCTGCGAGAACTGCTTGATCAGCGGCGTGGCGACCGATGTCGCCATCGTGTCCGGCGAGGCGCCGGACAGGTTGGCCGAGACGGTAACGGTCGGGAAGCTCACCTCCGGCAAAGCCGCGACAGGGAGCGAGCGGTAGCCGAAATAGCCGGCCGCGGCGATCGCGACGGCCAGGAGCAGCGTCGCGACGGGACGGCGGATAAACGGTTCGGACAGGCTCATCGGGCGCCTCCGTCATTGCCGGCCGAGCCGACGACCTGCGGTTTCGACTGGCCGGATGACTGGCCGGATGACTGGCCAGAGGATTGGCCAGAGGATTGGCCAGGGGATTGGGCCGGGGATTGGCCCGGGGCCGCGCCCGACGCGCTCTGCACGGTTTCGCGCACATGGGCGCCCTCGGTCAGGCGAAGCTGCCCCTCCACAACCACATGGTCGCCGGCCGAAAGCCCGGACGCTATGGCCGCCTGGCCGCCCTGCATGGTGGCTACCGTCACCTTGGCGCGCTCCACGGTGCCGTCTTCCTTGACGCGAAAGACGAAGCTGCCGTCGGGGCTTTCCTGCACGGCCTGCTGCGGCACGACCGGCATGGCCGGCTGCTGGCCGATGGTGACGTTCACGTCGACATACTGGCCGGGCCAGAGCTCGTCGTGCTCGTTGGCGATGTCCGCCTTGGCGGTGATCGTGCCGGTGTCGCGGTCTACGCTGCTGTCGACGAAGTCCAGCGTTCCCGTGGTGCGGGGATCCTTTTCGCCGTGCACGGTGATGGACACGTTGTTCCCGATCGGGTGGGGGATGAGGTTCCGCAACGCTTCGAGGTCGCGCTCCGGCAGGGCGAAGGCGACGCGCAGCGGCTTCATCTGGGTGATCGTCATCAGCGACGTGCCGGAGGTCACGTAATTGCCGAGGCTGGTATTCACCACGCCGATGCGGCCGGAGATCGCCGCTTCGATCGTGGTGTAGCCGAGCTGGATCCGGTCGGCCTGCAGCGTCGCCTTGTCCGCTTCCACCGTCGCTGCGGTGGCCTTGGCCGTCGCCGATGCCTGGTCCGCCGCCTGCTGCGAGCCGGCATTGCGGGCAAGCAGCGTCTGCGCGCGCTGGAGATCCGCCTGGTTCTGCGCCAGCGTCGCCTGGTCCTTGGCGATGGCCGCCTGATCCTTGGCGACGGTCGCCTGCAGGGTGCGGTCGTCCAGCTTCAGCAGCGGATCGCCGACCTTCACCATCTGGCCGTCCTTGGCGGAAACCTCCGTCACCGTGCCGGTGATCTGCGGCTTGACGTCGACGCTGGCGATCGCCTCGATCCAGCCGACGGAATGCCGGGAAAGCGGCAGCTGCCTCGTTTCGGCGATGGCGGTCACCACGGCGGTGGCATGATCGCCGCGCCCGCCATTGCCGCCGGACTTGTCGGCCCCCTTGTGGGCTCCGTTCTCGGCCCCCTTGTCGGAATTGCCCGGGCTCCTGCCCCCATCCGCGCTCTGCTGGGCGCTGGCCGGCGTCGTCATCCCGCCATCGCGGTAAAGGGCATAGGCACCGCCGCCCGCGATAGCGAGGCAGCAGCCGGCCGCCAGAAGGAGTTTCACTCGCATTCGAGCTGTCCATGGTTGTGGGGCTGGGAGCCCGAAGTCTGGCTGAGGCCGTTCAGGAGGAGGTCGGCGACCGTCTCGGTCACATCGTCCTCCGGTGCATTGTTGACCGACATGCGGACGCTGCCGAGAATGGCCATGGCGACGATCGCCGAATTGACGGGCCGAAATTCGCCGGTGGCGATGCCGTCCTCGATCATTTCGGCAATCTCGCCCCGGAGCGCGCGCAGGCGCTTGGTAAGCAGGCGCGGCCCACGGTTCTGGACCCCGCCGGAAGCTGCCTCGACGGCCGAAACCGCCGCCTTGAAGCCGCCGACCGCGGGGATCATGGCGCGGATGGCGCAGGCCAGCGCGTTGGAAGCGGTCCGGCCGTCGCTGCGGATCGTGCGGATCTGCTCGGCAAGACGTTCGAGATCCTGCTCCAGAGCGGCGAAGAAAAGTTCTTCCTTGGTGTGGAAGTAGCGATAGACCGTCGGCTTCGCCATGCGTGCGGCACGCGCGATCTCGTCCACCTGCACGTCGGCATAGGGGGCGGCGGCAAACAGGCTGGCCGCCGCTTCGACCAGCCGCTTGCGCCGCGCGACCTGAGCGATTCCTTCCATCCCGATCCCCGGTAAACGCCCCGCATCGGGGCAATTGAACCCATGAGTTCAATTTCGGGCCGAAATGCGAACGCTGCCAGCCGTCGTTGATCACTTGCACGTGACATGTTCATGGCGCGACACTGCGCGCGAGGCGCTGGAATCGCCGAGAGGAAAACACGATGAGGTTCAATGCGGGCTGTGAACTCAGCTACCGGGTCGGCAGCCCGACGCTCTTTATCTTCAGCCTGGAGATCGCGCGCACTCAGGCGCATCGCGACATTTCCGACGGGCTGAGCATCACGCCCGAGATCCCCCTCAACGCCTTCACCGTGCCGGGCCTGGAGAACCGCTATTTCAGCTTCGTCGCGCCGGCCGGCCGGCTCGTCGTCCGCTACGAAGCCGGGGTGGATCTCCACGTCTTTCGCAGGCATCCGGCGGATATCGCCGAGACTGCGGTCGCCGACGTGCCGCTCGACCTGCTCCCCTTCCTGCTGCCCAGCCGCTATTGCCCGTCCGATCTGCTCGGCGCCTTCGCGGCGCGTGAGTTCGGCCACCTCTTTGCCGGGCACCAGCGCGTCACCGCGATCTGCAACTGGATCTACGACAACGTCGCCTATCAGCCCGGAACCAGCGGCAGCTCCACATCCGCGACGGACACGCTGATCGGCCGGGCCGGCGTCTGCCGCGACTTCGCGCATCTCGGCATCGCCTTCTGCCGCGCGCTCAATATCCCGGCCCGGTTCGTCAGCTGCTACGCGCACGGTCTGCAGCCGAGCGACTTCCACGCGGTGTTCGAGGCTTATCTCGATGGCCGCTGGTGGCTTTTCGACGCGACGCGGCAGGCGCATCTCGACGGGCTCGTCCGCATCGGGGCAGGGCGGGACGCGGCGGAGGTGTCGTTCGCCACGATCTACGGCGCGGCGGAGATGGACGGAATGAATGTCTGGATCAAGCCGGTCGGTGCTCTCGATGTGCCGCTCATCCGCACGACCGAGGCGATCAGTACGTCCGCGATTTAGTCGGATGGAAACCTTTGTTAAAACGTGTGCAGCAGCCTATGAACCATGACCAAATCGGAGGCACGCGCATGACTGTTCTGGTAACCGGGGGAGCTGGCTATATCGGCAGCCATGCCGTGCTGGCGCTGATCGAGGCGGGACGGCAGGTCGTGGTTCTCGACGATCTCAGCACCGGCTCGCGCGATCTGGTGCCGCGCGGCGCGACCCTGGTGGAAGGCGACGTGGGCGACGAGGCGCTGGTCGGGAAACTGATCCGCGAGCAGGGCATCGACGCGATACTCCATTTCGCGGGCTCCATCGTCGTGCCGGACTCCGTCGCCGATCCCCTCTTTTACTACCTGAACAACACCGTGAAGTCCCGCTCGCTGATCGCGGCGGCGGTGGCCGGCGGCGTGAAGCACTTCATCTTCTCCTCCACGGCGGCCGTCTACGGCGAACCGGAAGCCAGCCCGGTGGACGAGACGACCCGGCCGGGACCGATCTCGCCCTACGGCTCCTCCAAGCTGATGACGGAGATGATGCTGAGCGACACGGCGTTCGCGCACGATTTCCGCTTCGTGGCGTTGCGCTACTTCAACGTCGCGGGCGCCGATCCGCTTGGCCGCACCGGCCAGACCTCGCCGCGCGCCACGCATCTGATCAAGGTCGCGCTGCAGGCGGTGCGGGGCGAGCGGACGCATCTGGAGATCTACGGCACCGACTATCCCACGCCGGACGGCACCTGCCTGCGCGACTACATCCATGTCAGCGACCTTGCCGATGCGCATGTGCTGGCGCTGGCGCATCTGGAGCGCGGCGGCGAAAGCCAGGTGCTCAACTGCGGCTACGGCCAGGGCTATTCCGTGCTGGACGTGGTGGCGGCGGTGAAGCGCGTCGCGGGCGTCGATTTCCGGGTCGATCACGCGCCTCGCCGCGCGGGCGATCCCGCCAACCTCATCACGCGTTCGGAGAAGATCCGCGCCGTCCTCGGTTGGGAACCGCGCCATGCCGATCTCGACGTCATCGTCGGCCATGCTCTGGCCTGGGAAGACAGCTTCAACGCGCGGGAAAAGACGCGGGCCGTCGGGTAACCGCCCGCCGATCGCACCCCGCCCGGTCAGAGCGGGCGGATCGCCAGCGCGAGGTCGGTGGAGAGGCGCAGGCCTTCGAGCCGGAGCATTCCGTCTGCCGCTTCCGCCTCGAAGATTTCGGTTTCCCCGCCAGCTTTCGTGTCCCACGCCGTGACGCGGTAGCGACCGGCGTCGAGACCCGGGACCGTCACCGTGAGTTCATGGGGCGGCGCGTCGGGGGCCAGCGTTCCGTCGCGTCGGATCGTGTCGCGCCGGACGAGCCAGAGCACGGCCTGTTCCCGGTCGCCGCAGCCAAAGGCCAGAACCGCATCGGCGCTTGTACCGATCTCCGCGTTGAGGTTGACGCGGCGAAAGCGCGACCAGTCGATCAGCGGCAGGAAAGCGGCCATCGCGCCCTGCGCCCGTCGCATGCCGGCGGTCAGGATATGCGGATGGCGGTTCGGCCACCGCATGCCGCCGCCGGCCCCGCCGGACGCCAGGTGCGCCCATTGCAGGTGCCTGAAATATTCGTCGTCGAACGGCTCCGGCAGTGTCCGCTTGTGATCCTTGAACGTGTGGATCGGCCCGTGCTCGCTGTCGAAAAAGGGCCGGGCGTCGCGGATCTCGGCGAGCGATGAGCGGACGATGCGCCC
This sequence comes from Faunimonas pinastri, assembly GCF_900110915.1. Classification (GTDB taxonomy): domain Bacteria; phylum Pseudomonadota; class Alphaproteobacteria; order Rhizobiales; family Afifellaceae; genus Faunimonas; species Faunimonas pinastri. The sequence continues at coordinate 92,140 of NZ_FOFG01000013.1, read as the reverse complement.
CATCGCCTCGGCCGGCGCGACCGTGTCGGCGGGGTGATCGATCGTGCCTTTCTCGTAGATGTGGATGGTCGCGAAATCGAGGTCTGGATGGCGGAAGATCGGCTCTTCCATCTCCATGTGGGCGCGCCAGATCAGCTCCGGGCCGAATAGCGACACCGTCTGGGGATGCGACCGGCCGTAGAGGCGCAGCTCCAGCGTGCGCACATGGTGGGAGAGGTCGGTAATGAAGTCGGGGAAGGGTTCGGCGCTATCGCCGCCGTGGGCCGGGTGGATCTCGTTCCAGAGATCCCAGGCGAAAAGCGCGCCGCTGCCGCCCCAGCGCTCGACAGCGAAGGTGAGGCGTCCCTTGATCGCCTCCCGCGTCTGCGGACAGGTGAGGGCGGCGGATGGATGCCCGAGCGGGCCGCCATTGGCTCGATTATAGGGATGCCAGCGCCAATGCAGCCACATCCAGAAGGTGTCGAAGGGCGTCAGCAGGATACGGAGGCCGTGCTTCTCGCAGAGCGCGAAAAGGTCGTCCCAAAGCCGCACCATGGCGGGCACGAAGGTGCCGACCGGCCGCTCGATATAGCGGTGGCGCACCTGCGCGTATTCCATCATCAGACGCAGGCAGGTGACGCCCTGCCGGCGCAGGTTCTCCAGATGCCGCTCGACGGAATCGAGATCGCGGCGGCGGAAGAGCCCGGCGAATTCCGTCCAGCTGATCGCGTCGTTCTGGCCGATCGGTGCCCAGGGCCTGCCGTCCTCGGTGAGGAAATAGGGAGCCCCGTCCGCAACCCTGATCCAGGGCATCGGGAGGGGCGGTGGTGAGACCGTGACGAAGCTTGGAGAGGCGGCCTCGGGATCGCGTTTCATCAGGGTGTCCGAAATTCTTCCGCCCAGTTTGGAGAGGAAGAACTACTCAGGATAGGGAAAGGGTTCCGTGGCCGGACAAAATTCTGGATGGGCGCGGTGACCCCCCTCGTGCGGCGGGACACGCAAAAGAAAACGGCGGCCGAAGCCGCCGTTTGGAATAAGCTGCGGAAGACGTTCGATCAGGCCGCTTCGGCTTCCTGGTTGACGCTGCTCTCCGCCAGCTGCGTCAGGAGCTCGTCGGTCTTCTTCTCTTCCGCCAGCGTCTCCTCGAGAAGCTTTACGGCGTCCTTGTAGCCGAGCTGACCGGCCCAGGTCTTCAGCGTGCCATAGCGGGCGATCTCGTAGTGCTCGACGGCCTGCGCGGTCGCGACGAGGCCGGCGTCGAGAGCGGGGGCGCCCTTGAACTCGTCCATCACTTCCTTGGCTTCTTCCATCAGGCCCTGCATCGCTTCGCACGGCTTGGCGCGGGAGGGCTTGCCGATGATCTCGAACACCTTTTCGAGGCGCTCGATATGGCCTTCGGTCTCGTCGCGATGCTTTTCGAAGGCTTCCTTGACTTCGGCAGTCTTGGTCGACTTGGACATTTTGCTTAGACCGCGAAGGATCTGCTTCTCGGCGTGGTAGACGTCCTTGAGCATATCAAGGAAAAGGTCGTTCAGATCTTTCTCGTGAGCCATGATTGTCTCCCCTGTGGCGATTGTGCCGACTCAACAGGGAGGCTTCCCTAAAGTTCCGGCGGCTTCGGCCAAGTTTTCAGGATGCGCCAGCGCTGTTATCCATCGGGCCCCGGAACGCGTAAAAGGGCCCCGCCGAAAGACGGAGCCCCCCTCGATTTTACCGTCCGTCTGAAGGATCAGCGGCGGGCGGAAATCATGCCGATGAGATAGCCGGCGACCGCCGCGATCAGGATCGCCGGGATCGGCTGACGCTCGACATTGCTGGAGATCGTGCCGGCTACCGCGCGTGCGCCGTCTGCGGCCTGGCCGTAGGCGTCCTGCGCCTGGCCGGCGAACTGCTTCACCTTGCCCTGGATCTGCGTCTTGGAGTCGCCGATGAAGCTGCCGACACCTTCCTGGATGCTGCCGACTGCTTCGCGAGCGGTGCCCTGAACGCGATTGATGTCCACCATGATCTCTCTCCTTGGTCCGGGCGATATGCCGTTGCCAGAGAAACGACGAAGCGGCGGATAGGATGCATGAAAATGTAGCCGGGCAACATTTTTCCGGCATATCGGCGTTCGATGCGTCTCGGCGCGTCCGTTGAACCCCCGGTGCCGCTCGCGCATTGAGGGAACAGGTCAAAGCGGAAGCTGAGGAGAACGGGATGAGGATCAGATCACTGATGATTGGAGCCGGGCTCGCCGCCTGGCTGGCGGCTTCGGCCATCGGCGTCGCCCAGGCGCAATCTGCTGGCGGCACTTCGGCCACCGACTGCCCCAACGCGAGCAACGCGGCGGCTTGTCCGACCGACGCCAACCCCGGCACGAAGGCCGTACAGAATCCCGGCGAGACGAACGCCGGGAGCGGCAGTCACTCCGACGATCCTGCCAAGGGCGCGCCGGGCAGCCTGAACACGGCCGTGCCGAATGCCGCGACCGGAACTGCCGTTCCTGGCGACCAGAGCCTGCAGAATACGCAGCCCGGCACGGGAAGCACGACGCAGGGCAAGTCCGGCTCCTGAGCGGGAGCGGGGCGCTCGCCGGAGAGGCCTCAGACACGAAGGGCGGGACGGTTATGCCGTCCCGCCCTTATCTTCAGTCGCAGCGGCGAACGCTGTAGATGACGGGGTGGCCGTGGCGCCAGGTCCGGTGGGACTCCACCCAGCAGCGCGGGCCCGGACGATGCCAGCCGTAGCCATAACGCGGGGGCGGCGGGGGCGGCGGATAGCCGTAGCGCGGGCCGTAATAGCCGTGATGAGGGTGCCAGCCGCCGTCCCACTGCACGTCGGTCGCGACATGCGAGGGCTGCGAGAGGGCAGGGCTCTGCGGCATCGTACCGGCAGCCGCCGGCTGAACAGCGACCAGACCGGCGAGAAGTGCGGTGGCCAAGCCAAGTCCAACGATCTTCATGGATTTCTCCCTAAACGGTCGCCCCTCTGCTTGGTCAGGAGCACCGTCATCTGCACGCTAGAAGTCGATTTGGGCGGACCGGTGACGGGATTGTAGCGGGATCGAAGCTCTTTCCGGGTTTCTTCCGCTTGGTTAAGGCGCGGTTTACTTTGGGCTGATCTTCCAGAGCTCGGACGGCGTGGCTTTCGCATCCGGCTTGAACCAGGGGCTGTCCTGGATGTGCGAGCCGCTGATGTAGATCGTGCCGTCGGGCGCCTGCGAGAAGGTATCCGGCCAGCGCAGGCGATCGTCCTGTACCAGCACCTTCAGGTCGCCGCCGGGCTCACCCATTTCCACCGAGTTCGCCGCGGGATTGCTGACATAGAGCTTGCCCGCGCCGTCGATCCACAGGCCATCCGCGGGATGCGTCGTCCCCACTTTCCTGACCTTGTCGGCGACGACAGAAGGCTTCAGCGACGCGTCGCGCAAGACGCCGGTCGGGATCGAATACAGCGTCTTGCCGGTCAGCGCCTGCCAGTAAATCGTCTCGCCGTCCGGCGACAGCGCGATGCCGTCGGCGGCGGATTGCAGGGTGCGGCCATCGGGTCGGCGCAGTTCGTGGCCGTCGACCTTCGGCACGAGGCTCTGGTCCGCCTGCGTGCTCGGATCCCCATCCAGCACGCGGCGCGCATCGCCACTCTTCAGGTCCACGACGACCAGCGCACCCTTTATGCCGGAATCCGTCAGATAGGCCCAGCCGCCGTCCGGGCTGAACCTGATGTCGTTGAGGTAGCTGCCGGGAGGCGCGACGGCATCGTCGATGGGGTAGGTGCGGGACACCTTGTTGGTCTTCAGGTCGATCTTCACCAGCTTGGGGCCGCCCTTGACGGGGCCGCTCATGCCGGGCGCGGCGGGATCGACAACCCAGAGACTGCCGTGCCGATCGGCGACGACGCTCTGGACGCAGACGAAGTGATCCTTGGGCGAAAGGTGCCTGGTGTTGCGCCAGCCGTTCCAGTCGGCATCTGGATAAGGCTGCAATTCGCCGTCGGGCTTCAGCTCCGCGACCGAGATCGGCACGTCCTTGTTCCAGCGGGGCAGGTTCACGAAAATGCGTCCGTCACCCGCCACGGTGACACCGGTGATCTGCCGGTCCGGCCAACTGGCGACGAGATCGAGCTTGCCGCCCTTGGAATAATCCATGGCCGCAGGCTTCGTGCCATTCTCCGCGTCGGCGGCGCTGGCCGGGCTTGAGGCGAGTCCGAGGCCCAGCCCGGGACCCAAGGCGACGAGGGCCAGAACCGCGGTGGCGAGCAGAAGTCGGCGGCGGGGAGCGTGCTGCATGGATCGTCTCCTGGAAGCGGCAGGGCAACCATCGCCCGGCTTTCTGGTTCCAGCGGAGCGGGGGTAGGGAACGGACGGTGCCGTGCGTTGCCACGCGGAGCCCCACCGGGAACTGCCGGCCGGCTATCCTCGATTATCCGCCCGCTGCATATTGTCTCAGGGCGCCGTCGTCCCCACATGCGTTGGGACCCTCGGGAAGGGGCATCGGGCGCACGCCCGCGACGGAGAGAGGAACACTTGCACATGTCTCGCACGAAAGTCGGTCTGGTTGCCCTGGCGCTGGCCGCTTCGCTTGCCCTTTCAACCGCCGCGGACGCCCGCGCCGGACGTGGCGGAAGCTTCGGCAGCCGGGGCGGTCGCACCTGGAGCATGCCGCCGTCGACCCGGACGGCGCCCAACGTTTCGCCGCTCGACCGCTCGATGACGCAGCGCCCGAATTACGATCAGCGCGGGACATTCGGCACCAATACGGCGCGCCCCGGCATGTTCGGACGCCCCGGCTTCATGGGCGGCCTTTTCGCGGGCATGCTGGGTGCGGGTCTCTTCGGCGCGCTCTTCGGGCATGGCTTCTTCGGCGGCATCGGCGGCATGGGTTCGATCTTTGGCCTGCTCCTGCAGTTCGGCCTGATCTTCCTGGTGGTGCGCTGGGCAATGGGTTTCTTCGGCCGCCGCTCGCAGCCCGCCTTTGCCGACCGCGCCTCACCGGCATCCGGCAACGGCAACGGTGCCGGCAGCCGCTTCGGCTTTCCCGGTTTCGGCGGCATCGGCGGCGGCTCCGGCCGCTTTGGCGGGACCGGTCCGAATGCCGGGGCCCAGACGGTCGATGCCGGCCAGCCGATCGCCATCGGCCAGGCGGATCTCGATACGTTCGAGAAGCTGCTGGTGGACGTGCAGACCGCCTATGGCCGCGAGGATCTGAACGGTCTGCGTGCGCTGCTTACGCCGGAGATGCTCTCCGAATTCGCCGACGAGCTCGCCGCCAACAACAGCCAGGGCATCGTCAACCGCATCACCGACGTGAAGCTCCTGCAGGGCGATCCTGCGGAGGCCTGGCAGGAAGGCGCGCAGGAATATGCCACGGTCGCCATGCGCTTCGGCCTGCGCGACGTGATGGAGGACCGCAACACCGGTCGCATCGTGGAAACCAATCCGAGCGAGGCGACGGAGCTCTGGACCTTCCGCCGCGCCCATGGCGGACGCTGGCTGCTGTCGGCCATCCAGCAGGGCTGACTGCCCGGGTGACGGTGAGGGACTGACGGAGATCAATGCGGCGGCTTCGCTTTCGGGCGAGGCCGCCGTTTCGTTTGGCGAGCATGGAAGGTTGAGTGGAATGAAGATCGTCTTTGCGGAAGCGGCCGAATGGGAGCGTCCGGAATTCGAAAAGCTCCGGGGCCGCTATGAGGTCGTGCTGACCGGCGAGCGGTTCACCCCCGAGGCGGCTGCGCGATATGCCGATGCAGAGATCGTCTCCAGCTTCGTTTATTCCGATCTCGGTGCGGAAACCCTGAAGTCCATGCCCGGGCTTCGGATGATCGCCACCCGCTCCACGGGCTTCGACCATGTCGACCTCGGCTATTGCGCAGAGCACGGGATCACGGTTTCCAACGTGCCGGACTACGGCGATCATACGGTGGCCGAGCACGTCTTCGCGCTGCTTCTCGGCTGCAGCCGCAGCCTGGTGGAAGCGGTGACCCGCACCCGCCGGGGCGACTTCATGAGCGTGGACACGCCCGGCTTCGAGCTGAACGGCAAGACGTTCGGCGTGGTGGGCACCGGGCGCATCGGCCGGCGGGTGATCGAGATCGCCCGGGGATTCGGCATGAACATCGTGGCCTTCGACATGTTCCCGAACCCGCAGGCGGCCGAGGCGCTGGGCTTCCGCTATATCGATCTTCCCGAGCTTCTGCGCGTCGCCGACGTCATCAGCCTGCATGTGCCGGCCACGCGCGATTCCGCGCCGCTGCTGTCGGATGCGGAGTTCGCCAGCATGAAGGAGGGGGCGATCCTCATCAATACGGCGCGCGGCAACATCGTCGATTCCGCCGCGCTCGTGCGTGCCCTCAATGACGGTCATATCGGTGCCGCCGGGCTGGACGTGCTGCCGGAAGAGCCGCTGCTGCGCGACGAGGCGCAGATCTTCCGCGGCGCGGGCAAGGAAAGCGACTACCGCACGCTGGTCGCCAACCATGCCTTGCTGCGCTTCCCCAATGTCATCGTGACGCCGCACAGCGCCTACAACACGCGGGAAGCCGTGAGCCGCATCGTGGCGACATCGATCGCCAACATCCTGGCCTTCGGATCGGGCAAGCCGCAGAACGTCGTTTCGCGCCGCTAGAAGCAGTTCAGGGCGGGCTTCCCCGCCCGAAACTCTTGCGTTGGATCAAGGATCGGGCGTCTCTTTCCTTTATACCGGTTCGGGAAAAGGGAGCGGTGCCCGCAATGTCATTCAAAACCATCCTCGTACCCGTGGATTCCTCCAGCAGCGCGGAGGCGCGCATCCTGGCCGCCGCCGATCTCGCCCGCCAATGCGACGCCGCGCTGATCGGGGTCGGAGCCGAGCAGTTCCAGCCGCCCGGGATCTCGGCCGCTTACGGCTATATCGATCCGGATATCCTCGGCGCGCTGAAGGTACAGATCGACAGGGACCTGGAACGGGCCGAACACCGCTTCCACCATCTCACCGGCACCGTGGACCGTGGCGTGCGCTGGATGGGCGGGGTCGACTTACCCTCCCGCTCCGTGATCATGAACGCGCGGGGCGCCGACCTCATCGTCACCAGTCGGCCGGGGCAGGGCAACGCCAACGCATTTGTCGCTCCGGTGGCCGATCTCATCATGGAAGCCGGCGTCCCCGTGCTCTTCCTGCCGGAAGAACAGGATTCCGTCGATTGCCGCAGGGTGCTCGTCGCCTGGAAGGACTCGCGCGAGGCGCGCCGCGCCCTTGCCGACGCCCTGCCGTTCCTGCGGCGGGCCGAGGAGGTGGTCCTGCTGGAGGTGCGCGAAGCCGGCCATAACGGACAGGCGTCGCACGGTATCCGCGCCGTGCGCGATCGTTTGCAGGGGCACGACGTGAACGCGGCCATCCGGGTGGAAACACGGACGCGCGAGGCCGTGGCCGATACGATCCTGAACGTCGCCGGGGATTGCGGGGCGAGCATGGTGGTGACCGGCGCGTACGGCCACAGCCGCCTCAGGGAATGGGCGCTCGGCGGCGTCACCCAAGGGCTCATCGACCGCACGACCCGCCCGGTCTTCTTCAGCCGGTAAGGAGAGCCGGCCGCCACTGGCGGTCACTGGCGGCCGCTCGATGGTCGGCCCATGCATCCTCCGAAAGGGCGTTTCCCAGCGGGGGGCGTGGCTCCTTGTCGCCGCCGCCTGTCCTTTGGTCGGGCACCGCGTGGCCCGCCTCCGTCCTTTGCCGATAGATCTACTCAAGTTGTAATATTTCGGCGGTGAAAGACCTTCGTTACTCTCCGGTTGTGACCCGCATTCGTCCGCAGAGGCGAGACACCGGCACTCGCCGGGAGAGCGGCGCATGAGGGAGGGCCGGATGGAGCGATCCATCTTCGATGTGATCCGCGAGCCGCGGCGCCTCGCGGCACTGCAGGCGGAGTGGGACGACCTTTTTCGTCGCGCGCCGGGAGCGGGGATCTACCAGAGCTTCAACTGGTGCTGGACCGCGTGGGAGACCATGTTCGGGCCCGCCGGTGCGCGCCTCTGCTGCCTTGTCCTGCGCCGGGCGGACCGCCTCGTGCTGGCCTGGCCTTTCGCGATCGTGCCGTATCATCGCTTCTGGAGCGTCGCGCGGCAGCTCGGGTCGCCGGGCGACTACCCCGAGATGCTCGTTGATGGCGGACCCGACCGGGCTCAGCTCGCTGAACTCGCCTGGGCGCATCTCCGCAAGACCTGCTCAGCCGATCTCGTTCTGCTGGAGCATGTGCGGAGCGGATCGCTGCTTGGCCATGCGCTTCAGTCCGACGGAGCCCGGCCGCGCCAGACCGAGCCGGCCCCTTATGTGGACTGGAACGAATTCCCGGATTTCGCGACCTACTGGCGCTCGCGCGGAAAGAGCTTCCGGGGCCATATCGACCGGCGACAACGGAGGCTGCAAGAGCTTGGCCCGGTCAGTTTTTCCGTGGAGTCCCACCCTGAGGCGATCGCCGAGCTGTTCTCCTGGCTTCTCCTCACGAAGCGCGACTGGCTGGCGCGCCGGAGGCAGGCCCCCGCGGCCTGGATGCAGATGACGGGCTATCCGGAGTTCCTGCGAGCGGTTCAGGGCAGGCTGGGGGACGGCGCGGTGAAGGCTTTCACGCTGAAGCTCGGGGAGCGGATCCTTGCCGTCCACCTCAGCCTCGTCGACGATGGAGGGATCCTGTTTCTCCACCCCGCCTACGACACGGAGTTCCTCGCCTACACGCCGGGCAGCCTGCTGCACAGGCATACGCTGGCCTGGGCGTGCGAGAGGTCCCTCAACTTCGATTTTCTCTGGGGCGGGCAGGACTATAAGCAGCGGTTCGCCAACCGGAACTGCGATGTCTTCGATACGCTGGTCCCGGTCTCCCCGAAGGGAAAGCTGTTCTGCCGGCTGAAAGAAGCGCAGGCGAGCGCCACGGCCGAGCTTCTCCGGCACAACGTCTCGGCAGGCCGCGCCTGGCTTGCCTCACGCGCGGGACGGATCATTCCGGCAAACGCCGGGCGAACACCGCCAACCGTTCAGCCAAGTGAAGACTGAAGCCGGACGGGAATGCAGGAAACAGTCCCATCAGGGACTTCGATGACATGAAAGCCTGGGGGAAGGCTGGTGGAGCCGAGGGGAATCGAACCCCTGACCTCTGCAGTGCGATTGCAGCGCTCTCCCATCTGAGCTACGGCCCCCATCCTCGAAGGCGCGAAGCACTCCGTCAGGCGAGCGGCATTTAGGGTGGGCGACGGCGGAGTGTCAAGCGGCTTTGCGCGGATCCCGCGCCAAGCAAGCAGCCTGTCCACTCCCCCGTTATTCCGTCCGGATCAGCGTACCCTTGTAGACCACCGGTCCCGTCGGGGCGCCGGTGGGCGAACCGCCGGTGGGCTCCACGCTGACGGCGAAGAGGTTCTGCCCAGCCCCTTGCTGAAAGCTCACGGGCATCGGCATGACCTGCGGCTGGTCGCCGGTCTGGATCACGCCCATGGAGCGCGGGGCGGAGCTACCCTCGATATGCCAGAGCTCCAGGCTCTTGCCGGACGGGATGGCGGCGGTGACGCTGCGCACCCGGATCTGGCCGGTGCCGGTATCGGCCTCCACGATCAGCGCGGGCTCTTCACCAGTGGAGTTCACGACCGCCACATAGCGCGCGGCGGCCGGAGCGGGCGGCGGGCGGAGCAGGGAAAGGTTGATCACCAGAAGACCGGCGAGACCTGCCGCAATGGCGCCAGAGCCGATAGTGGCGCGCCGCCAGAAGGCGAGGCGGCGGCGATAGCGATCACGCAATTCCTCCACCGCCTGATCGAAGGAGACGACCGTGCCGCCTGCCGCCGGCTGGCCGACGCGGCTGCTGATTGCCGCCCAGAGCGTCGCGGGCGGGGTGGATTCCGGCACCAGCGCGGCGAGCGGCGCCAGGCGGCGCTCCCAGCGCTGCACGGCGTCGCGCGCGTCGGCGTCGGTGCCCAGCCGCGCGGCGAAAGCCTGCCGCTCGGCACCCGGCAGGGTCCCGATCACATATTCGCCGGCGAGTTGTTCGAGCTCTTCGTTCATCCGTTTTCCAGACATCCGAACAGCAGTTTCAGGCTCCGGTGCAGCACGGTCTTTATGGTCCCGACCGGACGGGCGAAGCGCTCGGCCAGTTCTTCACGCGAAAAGCCGGAGCAATAAGCGAGCACCACGCATTCGCGTGCTTCGCTTTCCAGCCGGGAAAGGCATAGGCGCAACGTTTCCAGCATGACGGGATCGGTCTGCGCGGGATCGGCGAGCGTGGCGAACACGTCGTTCGAGCCGTCGAGTCCGGTGGTCCTGCGCGTGTAGTCGCTCGCCCGTACCCTGTCGATCGCGCGGTTGCGCGCGATCGTGCAAAGCCAGGTGAGGGGGGCGCCGGCCGCCGGGGAGAAGACATCCGCCTTCTGCCATACCTTGAGATACGTCTCCTGCAAGACATCCTCCGCGAGTGCCCGATCTCTCACGATACGGAGCACGACGCCGAAAAGTTTTGACGACGTAGCATCGTAGAGATCACGAAACGCGGAGTGCTCGCCACGCGCGGTGGCTTCCAGCAGCATTTGGAGGTCTGGAGAAGGGGTCATTGGCAATCGAACGGGCGTAGGTTGCCGGTGAGAATGAGGAAAGAGGAAGTTCGATCCATGATCCGGCCGCCGATTGCGTCGAACATTCCTAGCACGTCACGCCGTCCGGGCCAACGCAATGGCCGCAAGCTTGTATCGCCGGCTTTCTGCCTCTACATGGGACGCTCAAGGCCCCGGTTGAAGGACAATCCATGCGCGCGCTGCTCGACGTCATCCTGCTGGCGCTTCGTCTCTACACATGGGTCGTCATCGGCAGCGCGATCTTTTCCTGGCTCTATGCGTTCAACGTCGTCAATCCGCGTAGCCCCGTCGTCGCCAATATCGGCCGCGCGCTCTACCAGATGACGGAGCCGGTGCTGCGGCCGATCCGCCGCGTGGTGCCGGTGTTCGGCGGGCTCGATATTTCGCCCGTCATTCTGCTGCTGCTGATCTTCCTGATCCAGCAGATCATCGCCTACTACATCTATCCCTACGCTTTCTGACGGAGAGCCGGTCTTGGCCTGGGACGCCTGGGAGATCCGGCCGTCCGGGCTTCAGCTCTCGGTGCGGCTGACGCCGCGCAGCAGCCGGGATGCGATCGAGGGCGTGCAGGTCTTGTCTGACGGCAGGGCCGTGCTGCAGGCGCGGGTGCGGGCGGTGCCTGAAAAGGGCGCGGCGAACAAGTCACTGCTGGCGCTGGTGGCGGAAAGACTTGACGTTCCCAAAGGCGCGGTATCGCTGGCCTCCGGCAGTACCAGCCGGCTCAAGGCCGTGCTGGTGGAAGGGGAGCCTGCCGAGCTGATCGCCAGGCTCGACAGGCTTCGTCTCAGGACGGAATGAGGGCGCTCAGGCGCCCTTATCTTGCTTGTAGCGGTCGATCGATTCGACGATCAGCTTCTTGGCTTCGCCGACATCGCCCCAACGGACGATCTTGACCCACTTGCCCCTTTCAAGGTCCTTGTAGTGGGTGAAGAAGTGCTCGATCTGCTCCAGCGTGATCTCCGGGAGATCCTGGTAGCTGTGGATCTTCTCGTAGCGCCGCGTCATCTTCGGGGCGGGAACCGCGAGGATCTTCTCGTCGCCGCCGGATTCATCCTCCATCATGAGGACGCCGATCGGACGGCAGTTGATCACGCAGCCCGGCACGAGCGCGCGGGTGGAGGTCACGAGAACGTCGATGGGGTCGCCATCGTCGGATAAGGTATGGGGAACAAAGCCGTAATTCGCGGGATACCGCATCGGCGTATAGAGGAACCTGTCGACGAACAGGGCCCCGGATTCCTTGTCCATCTCGTACTTGATCGGTTCGCCGCCAACGGGAACTTCGATGATGACGTTGATATCTTCCGGAGGATTCTTCCCGATCGGAATCGCCTCAATACGCATCTACATGCATCCTTCACCGTATAACGCGGAAGCTAGAACATGCAGATGCCCCCGCGCAATGTTCGAATCTGCCAGGCAAAGACGAATTGTTTCTAAAGCGGAAACTGAAACCAGAGGCAGGGGAGCCTGACCGGGCCGAGCGGGTCGTCGCTGCGGGCGAAAACCGCGCCGCCGCGGCGGGTGTAGAAATCGCGGGCGCGATCGTTGTCGGCCAACGCGCGAAGCACCGTGCGCCTGAAACCCCGGGCACCGAGCGTCTTCAGGAGCGCGGCGAAGAAGCGACCCCCGATGCCGATGCCCTGATAGAGGGGGTGCAGATAAAGCTCGTGGATCTCGGCCGTGGGCACCTGCACGGCGGTGCGCGCCGCGCTGAAGGTCGCGTAGCCCACGACCTTTCCGCTCGCTTCCACGACGACGACGTTGCGGTGCTTCATCGCCTGCCGCCACCAGGGCGCGCCGCGTCCCGCGATCATCCGCTGCAAGGTGACGGAGGGGATGATGCCGGAATAGGCTTCCCGCCAGGCTTCGGCATAGACATCCGCCAGGTCGGCGGCGTCCGAGGCGCGAGCGAAGCGGAAGTCGACGGCAAGAGCTGTCATGCACAAAAGGCTACGCCCGGTTCCCTCCTTTGGAAAGGGGAGGAAACCGGGCGTAGCCCTGATGGATCATCACGATGCGGAGAGCCCGCCGGAGCGGGCCCTCGCTGTCAGGCAGGTCAGGCGGCGCTGGCCTTGGAGCGCTCCGCCTTCTTGCGGTCGTTGGGGTCGAGGATCGCCTTGCGCAGGCGGATCGACTTCGGCGTCACTTCGACCAGCTCGTCGTCGGAGATATAGGACAGCGCCCGCTCCAGGCTGAGCCGCATCGGCGGAACCAGGGCGATCGCCTCGTCCTTGCCGGACGCGCGCATGTTGGTAAGCTGCTTGCCCTTCAGCACGTTGACCTCGAGGTCGTTGCCGCGGGTGTGCTCGCCGACGATCATGCCGGTATAGACCTTGTCGCCGGGGCTGACGATCATCGAGCCGCGGTCCTGCAGGTTGAAGAGCGCGAAGGCGACGGCATCGCCCTGGCCGATGGAGAGCAGGACGCCCGTGCGCCGGCCGACGATATCGCCGCGATGCGGCTCGTAGGCGTGGAACACGCGGTTCATGATCGCGGTGCCGCGGGTGTCGGAGAGGAGCTCCGGCTGGTAGCCGATGAGGCCACGGGTCGGCACGTTGAAGCGAAGCCGGGTGCGGCCGCCGCCGGACGGACGCATTTCCAGCATCTCGCCCTTGCGGGACGCGAGCTTCTCGATGACGGCGCCGGTATGCTCGTCGTCGACGTCGACGATCACTTCCTCGATCGGCTCCAGACGCTCGCCGTCCGGACCCGTGCGGAACACGACGCGCGGCTTGCCGATGGTGAGTTCGAAGCCCTCGCGGCGCATGTTCTCGATCAGGATGCCGAGCTGGAGTTCGCCGCGACCGGCGACCTCGTAGGCGTCCTTGTCGTCGGAATCGGTGACGCGGAGGGCAACGTTGCCTTCGGCCTCGCGCATCAGACGGTCACGGATGACGCGGCTCTGCACCTTGTCGCCTTCGGTGCCGGCCAGCGGGCCGTCATTGATGCGGAAGGTCATGGACAGCGTGGGCGGGTCGATCGGCTGCGCGAACATCGGCTCGGTGATCGAGGGATCGCAGATCGTATTGGAGACGGTCGCTTCCGTCATGCCGGCCAGCGAGACGATGTCGCCTGCTTCGCCGGAATCGACCGGCTGACGCTCCAGGCCGCGGAAAGCCAGCACCTTGGAAATGCGGAAGCTTTCCACCACGTCGCCTTCGCGCGACAGGGCCTTGACGCTCTGGCCGGGCTTCACTGTGCCGGAACGAACGCGGCCGGTCAGGATGCGGCCCAGGAACGGATCGGCGTCGAGCGTGGTGGCGAGCAGGCGGAACGGGCCCTCCTCGACCTCGGGGGCGGGAACGTGTTCCAGCACCTTGTCGAGAAGCGGGCCGATGCTTTCCTGCGAGCCGTCCGGGCTGTCCGACATCCAGCCCTGCTTGGCGGAGCCGTACATGACAGGAAAGTCGAGCTGCTCTTCGGTGGCGTCCAGCGCGGCGAAGAGGTCGAACACGGCGTCCAGCACGAAATCGGGACGGGCGTCGGGCTTGTCGATCTTGTTGATCACGACGATCGGCTTCAATCCGATGGCGAGCGCCTTGGAGAGCACGAACTTCGTCTGCGGCATCGGGCCTTCGGCGGCGTCGACCAGCAGGATGGCGCCGTCCACCATGTTCAGGATGCGCTCGACCTCACCGCCGAAGTCGGCGTGTCCGGGCGTGTCGACGATGTTGATGCGGGCGTCGTTCCAGACCAGCGAAGTCACCTTCGCCAGGATCGTGATGCCGCGCTCGCGTTCCAGATCGTTGGAGTCCATGGCGCGTTCCGCCACCTGCTGCCCGGTGCGGAACGAACCGGACGAGCGCAGGAGCACGTCGATCAGTGTAGTCTTGCCATGATCGACGTGCGCGATGATGGCGACGTTGCGGAGAGTCGCGGTCATAGATGGTCCAGGTTTTGGAGGTTGCACCCACGTAACGGATTTTTGCGCTGCAAGATAGAGCCTATCCTGCCGATGCGATCCGTCGCGCGTGCCTGATGGTTGATATGTTCACGCAGACGCGAATATCAAGGCAAAAAACCGCAGGACGGGGTTGCGTTCGAAGGATGGCCACCTCGAACTGCTTCGTCTTCTGTCGAAATCTGCGGGAATGACTTGCGGCCGCCGCGATCTTCTTCCTGCCGGTCGGATCAGCACCGCGCCACACAGCGGCGTGGCTCCGATCGGGGATCCCGAGCCGGGATGCTGCGCTCGACGCAGGGCGAGCACAACGGCCCGTCGGTTCGGAGAACCTGAAGCATGCTGACGTCCTAATAGAAGCGGAAAGGGCGCGGAAAAATCGTCCTGGAAGGCTTTTCAGGACAGAAAAAGCGACAGACTCGCACAGTTGTGAGTGGGAGAACCATCTCGTCATGGCTGCGCCGTATTGACACTGGAAAGCTGAAAGCCAACCCTAGCCCGCCGTAAAGCTGGATAAAAATGGTCCTCAGTTCATCGAATTCGGAAACGACCGGTTTCCTGGTCTCGGAAGTCGCGCGCCTGTTCAGGCAGCATTTCGAGCGTGCCCTTCTGGCGGAAGGAAGGGGCCTGACGTCCGGCGAATCCCGCACGCTTTTCTATGTCTCGCTGCTCGGCGGGGTGCGTCAGGCGGTGCTGGCTGAGAAGATGCTGGTTGAGCCGATGACGCTTTCCGGGTTCCTGGACCGGCTGGAGCAGCGCGACCTGATCACGCGCATGACCGATCCGGACGACCGGCGCGCCAAGATCGTGACGACGACCGAGAAGGCGGACAGCCTCTTGGAACAGATCCGGGAAACGGCGGGCACCGTGCGCCAGCAGGCGACCAACGGCCTCAGCGAGGACGAGATCGGCCTGCTGCATCGGGTGCTGAACGTTATGCGCTCCAATCTCGGCAATGAGGGGCGCGACATCGTCCTCTGACAGTCTTCCCTTTGGGGAGGGGCAGGGCGGTAGCCGCCCGCTCAATCGTGTCTGGAGATGTTGACCGGCGGTTGGGCGCGGCGCGGACATGGAAGCGGCGCACGCGCCAAGGCTTCCCGGTCGGCCGTATTCTGCTCCAGCCTGACTTTCCGCTTCTCCGCGCGAGGCGAAAAAAAAGGGCCGCCATAGGGCGACCCGTCGCGACTATATCGAAGCTTTCGCTCAGTCCTTGCGGGTAAGGCGGTCGCGCATGGCGAGCGTGCGCAGGCGCAGCGCGTTGAGGCGGATGAAGCCCGCCGCGTCGCGCTGGTCGTAGGCGCCCCGGTCGTCCTCGAAGGTGACGAGCGCATCGGAATAAAGCGACATGTCGCTTTCGCGGCCGATCACCGTGACGTTGCCCTTGTAGAGCTTCAGCCGGACGGTGCCCTCGACGTTCTCCTGGCTGCGGTCGACCAGCGCCTGCAGCATCTCGCGTTCCGGCGAGAACCAGAAGCCGTAATAGACCAGCTCCGCATAGCGCGGCATCAGCGAGTCCTTGAGGTGCATGGCTTCGCGGTCCAGCGTGATGGACTCGATCGCGCGGTGCGCCGTGTGCAGGATCGTGCCGCCGGGCGTCTCGTAGATGCCGCGGCTCTTCATGCCGACGAAGCGGTTTTCCACGAGGTCGAGGCGGCCGATGCCGTTGTCACGGCCGAGATCGTTGAGCGCTGCCAGGAGCGTCGCCGGGCTCAGATCCTTGCCGTTCAGCGAGACGGCGTCGCCCTTGCGGAAGCCGATCTCGATGGTGGTCGCCTTGTCCGGCGCTTCCTCGGGGGAAACGCTGCGCTGGAACACATAGGGAGGCGGCTCCTGCGCCGGATCTTCCAGCACCTTGCCCTCGGAGGAGGAGTGCAGGAGGTTAGCGTCGACGGAGAACGGCGCCTCTCCGCGCTTGTCCTTGGCGACCGGGATCTGGTTCTTCTCGGCAAAGTCCAGCAGGTCCGTGCGCGACTTGAACTCCCATTCCCGCCAGGGCGCGATCACCTTGATGTCGGGGTTCAGCGCATAGGCGGAGAGCTCGAAGCGGACCTGGTCGTTGCCCTTGCCGGTCGCACCATGGGCGACGGCATCGGCGCCGGTTTCGCGGGCGATCTCGACGAGGCGCTTGGCGATGAGCGGGCGGGCGATGGAGGTGCCGAGGAGGTAGACGCCCTCATAGACGGCGTTCATCCGGAACATCGGGAAGACGAAATCGCGAACGAATTCCTCGCGCACGTCCTCGATGTAGATTTCCTTGACGCCCATCATTTCCGCCTTGCGGCGCGCCGGCTCCAGTTCCTCGCCCTGGCCGAGGTCGGCGGTAAACGTCACCACCTCGCAATTATAGGTTGTCTGCAGCCATTTCAGGATAATCGAGGTGTCGAGGCCGCCGGAATAGGCCAGAACCACCTTCTTGATGTCGCGCGCCATTGATGAGGTCCGTGGAGGAACTTGAATGCGCGGCGCACTATAGTGAGGGGAAGTGTCGACGCAAGGCGAAGCCGGAAAGCTTGACGACGAGACGGCGAACTTCGCCAAGCGCGCGCCGCAGGGCGAGCCCGGCCCGGCCGATGCCGTTCTCCACCGCGCGGTCGAAGCTCGTGGGCAATCCGTCCAGCACGAACTGCTTCATCATCAGGATGACGACCAGCGTGAAGCACCAGGATAGCAGCACGTCGCTGAGGAAATGGCCGCCCATGGCGATGCGCGTGAAGGAGACCGTGGCGGCAAAGCCGGTGGTGGCGAGCACCGTGGCCTTTCGCCAACGCGGCGGCACCAGGAAGACCAGCACCACGATCCAGAAGGCGGTGGATCCCTCGCCGGAAACGAAGGAGCAATTGTCGTCGCACTGGTTGGAGAAGAACCAGGCGGGGGAGAAGTGCTGCTGGCCGCCGAACTGCAGGATGTCGCGCGGGCGGGCGCGGCCCCAATAATCCTTGAAGATGCCGTTCACGATGAGGCCGGGGCCGATCAGGAAGACGCCGACGGCGAAGAAGATCTCGCGCGCCTTCAGCACCAGCATGCGCGTGCGCGGCAGCAGGAGCTTCAGGAGCAGCGGCAGCAGCAGCCCGACCAGGACGGCGATCTCGATATATTGGCCGATATGGCGGATCAGCTGCAGGAGTTCCACGGCCGGGCCGTTGAAGCCGTATTGATGGATGTAGAAGGCGTGCGCCACGGCGATGTCGAGAGCCGGCCACGCCATGAAGAGGATCGACAGCAGCGTCGTCACGAACAGGGTGGCGACGAGCGGCCGGGTCGCGCCGATCGAATGAAGTCGCGCCCCTTGGCGGACCACGCGGCTGGCCATGCGCCGGCGAAAGCCCCTGACGGGCTCCGGTGCCTCGGATCGGGAGCCGGGAATTGTCTCGCGACCCTGTCCGCGCGCCGCGTCGAGAAGCGCCTGATCCTGCAGGCGATAGGCGATGTTTTCAGAACGGACTCGGGCGCCGAGGCTCGCATGGAGCGCGCGGGCCGGCTCATTGTCCTTCTGCGTCGTCCAGTCGATGAAGGTGCAGCCGCGCTCGGCGGCAAGGGTCGCCATTTGCTGCATGAGAAGGCGCCCGGCGCCTTTTCCGCGCGCTCGCTCGGCGACGAAGAGATC
Source organism: Faunimonas pinastri (assembly GCF_900110915.1). Lineage (GTDB taxonomy): Bacteria > Pseudomonadota > Alphaproteobacteria > Rhizobiales > Afifellaceae > Faunimonas > Faunimonas pinastri. The sequence continues at coordinate 74,092 of NZ_FOFG01000013.1, read as the reverse complement.
CTTCAGGAACAGGCCGCGCGTGAGACCCGGGCCGGGATAGACGGCGCTGAAGCAGGCCGCGCCGACGAGATCCGCGCCGTCGAAGCAGACCAGCGCTTCCACGCCGTCCGGCAGGGCCGCGAGATCGCGCAGGAGATGCTGCCGGGCAGGCTGGGGGAGATGATAGAACCGTTGTTCCTCGATCAGCAGGGCAGCGAGTGCGGGGTAATCTGCCTCTCGGGCAAGGCGGATTTCGAACATGCTTTGGACACTGCCCTGAATCTCCAGTTCTTCGCCCTTAGCACAGGATTTGGATGCCGTCCCTTGACTCTGCTTCACGGCTTCGGAATCTATGTGAACAAATAGGGAACAGTTAGGTGACGCCATGGCGGTCAGCGCTCGGGCGCAGGCGGAGCTTTGCCGCTTGCGCAGTGATATTGCCCGGCTGGAAGGCCGGATGTCGGAAGCGGAAAAGCTGTCTCTGGATGGCGCTCCCGCGGACGCGAAAGGGACGATGGCGGCCGGACCGGCGGCCGCGCGCCTTGCCTCCGATCGGTTGAGCCTCGGCGTGCCGGAACTGGACACGCTGCTGCAGGGCGGACTGGCGCGGGCGGCGCTGCACGAGATCCGCACGGCCGAGACCCGCGATGCATCGGCCGCGGCGGGCTTCGTGCTGGCGCTTCTGGCTTCTGCCCGAGAAGGCGAAAAGGCCGCTCCCGGCACCGTGCTCTGGGTCAGCTCGGCGGAAAGCCGACGGGAGACGGGCACGCTTTACGGCCCGGGACTTGCGGCGATGGGGCTCGATCCCGCCCGCATCGTCTGGGTGGAGGCGGCCCGGCCGGTGGATGCCGTCTGGGCCTTCGAGGCGGGGCTCGCCTGCAAGGGGCTGAGCTTCGCCGTCTGCGAATTGCGCCGCGCGGCCTGTCTCGACCTCACCGCGACCCGCCGTGCCGCGCTGCGGGCCCGCGAAACCGGCGTCACGGGCTTCCTGCTTCGCGTCGCCTCACCCGCCGAACCGAGTGCTGCGGAAACGCGATGGCGGCTTTCGGCAAGGCCCGCCGGCCAGATAGGGGCGCTCGCCAACGGAGTCGGGCGCACGGCCTGGCGGCTGGATCTGGAAAAGAACCGACTGGGGCGCACTGGCGCCTTCATCGTGGAGTGGAATGGTCATGAGCGTCGCTTCGCAACCCGGTCCCTTGCCGAGGACTTCTCCGGCCTCGCCCTCCCCATCGACCGCTCCGTCGGCTCCCTCGCCCGGTCGGACGCCGCAGCGAATCCTTTGCCTCTGGCTGCCGCGTCTGCCGATGGATCGGCTGCTGCGGCTGGAGCGGAACGGCCGGGAGTGCTTTTCCGGGCAAGGCCGGGTGGCTGGAAACGCGCCTCCTGAAGCCTCCGCGAACGGCGCCAATCCGCCGCCGCGCGCCGTCGTTAGCCGAAGCAAGGGCGCCTTCCGCCTGGCCGTGATCGACGGGGAAGCGGAGCGTCGCGGCCTGCGCCCCGGCATGTCGCTGGCCGATGCGCGCGGGGCGGTTCCGGATCTGGCGATCGCGGAAATCGACGAGGCGGCAGACCGGGAAGCGCTGGTGGCGATTGCCGACTGGTGCGATCGCTATACGCCGCTGGTCGCGCTCGATGTGCCGCATGGGCTCTTTCTGGATATTTCCGGCTGTACCCATCTCTTTGCCCGGCAGGGGGAGGATGGCGAGACGGCGCTGCGGTCCGATCTCCTGCGGCGGCTCCGCCGGCAGGGCTTCGAGGCGCGGGCGGCGATCGCCTCCACGGCCGGCGCGGCCTGGGGCGTTGCGCATGGAGGCGGCGAACCCATCGTTCTGCCGGGCGGCGAGCGGGAAGCGCTGGCCGGTCTTCCCGTGGCCGCGCTCCGCATCGGCGAGCCGGAAAACGGTCTCCTGGACCGGCTCGGCCTTAAGCGGATCGGCCAGCTTGTCGGCCAGCCGCGCGCTCCGCTGGCCGCGCGCTTCGGGCTGGATCTCGTTCGCCGGCTGGATCAGGCGCTCGGCCATGAGGACGAGGTGCTGTCGCCGCGCCTGGCGCCACCGGCTCTTTCGGCCGAGCGGCGCTTTGCCGAGCCTGTCTGCGAGGAGGACAGCGTGCGCGAAACTGTGCGCTCGCTGGGCCGCTCGCTGGCGGAGGCGCTGGAGCGGCAGGCATTGGGCGCGCGGCTTCTGGAACTGGCGCTGTTCCGCGTCGATGGCGGCGTCGCCCGCATTTCGCTCGGCACGGCGCGACCGATGCGGGAAGCGGACCGGATGACGGCGCTTTTCGCCGAGCGCCTGTCGACGCTGGGCGACAGCGTCGATCCCGGCTTCGGCTTCGACACGATCCGCCTTTCCGTCGTGGAAACGGGCCCGCTCGGCCCCGCGCAGATCGACCTTGCCGGCGAAGGCGGCGTGGAGGCGAGCTTCGACCATCTGGTGGACCGGCTGGGCGCGCGGCTCGGTTCGGCAAGTGTCATGCGGTTCGTCGCGCTGGACAGCCATCTGCCGGAGCGGGCGGTCGCGGCAAGGCCACTGGCGGCGCTGGCGGAGGGTGAGGGTGGCCTCGACTGGCCCCTCCTGTCGGGCGAGCGGGAGGAGCCGGCCTTGCGTCCGCTGCGGCTTTTCGAGCGGCCGGAGCCGGTGGAGGTCATGGCCGAAGTGCCGGAAGGCGCGCCCGTGCGCTTTCGCTGGCGCCGTACGGTGCACGAGGTCAGGCGATCGGAGGGGCCGGAGCGGATCGCCCCGGAATGGTGGCTGGTGGGGCAGAGCGGGACGGCCCCGCCCGCCGGGCTCTCCGACGAGCGGACGCGCGATTACTACCGCGTGGAGGATGCGGCGGGCCGCCGCTACTGGCTTTACCGCGAGGGCCTTTACGGCCGCGAGACCGACCGGCCCTTCTGGTATGTGCACGGGCTCTTCGCCTGAGGGGGAGGCCCGCGACCTCAGGCGGCGAGCGGGTAGGCTTCCTCCATGACATAGGGGCCGCCGCCGCGCGAGGCGCGCGAGGACAGCAGCACGAAGCGGCCGACGGGGAAGGGAGTCGTGCCGAAGCTGCCGCGCAGCGCGAGATAATCCGCCACATCCGGCTCGCTCGTTCCCCGTAGCCGCGCCAGCGTGACGTGCGGCGTGAACTTGCGCCGTTCCGGCTCCAGCCCGATGCGCTGCACCAGCCGTTCGTGCTCGGCCTGCAGTTCCCGGAGCGCCGGGGAAGACCGAACGCCGGCATAGATCGAATGCGGCTTGCGACCGCCGAAGCAGCCCACGCCATCCAGCGAAAGATCGAAGCGCGGCCGGCTCACCCGCGCAAGCTGGTTGGCGATCTCGTCGGCGGTGCGATCGTCGATGTCGCCGATGAAGCGTAATGTGATGTGATAGTTCGCCTGGTCGATCCAGCGTGCGCCGGACAGGCCGCCGCGCAGCAGGGACAGCGAGAACGTGATGTCGGAAGGGAGTTCCAGCGCCGTAAAAAGCCTCGGCATTTCAGCCTCCTCGAATCGAAGGGGGTGACGTGGCGAGAGAGAGGATAACGCAATTCGGAGATTTGCGGAGTGCGGCGCTGCGCGATCTGTCGGGGCAGGAGAAGACCGCGCCGGAGCCCAAAGAAAAGGCCGGCAATGCCGGCCTAGGAGACTCTGGGGATTAAACCATACTCTAAAGCGTGCCCGGCCGGTGCCGGTTCTGGGCTGGGGGGCAGATAACCTTCCCCGGCACCAGGCCGTTGGGCAACGATCACTATTTGCCTGCGCCAAATGGCGGCCCAAAGGCCGGATCGCGGCCAAAATGAGATTTTTCGTTAGCGGGTACAGCACTTCCGTCGGGAATGCCGCAGACGATGGCAGGAGCGCCGCACGTCCCTATATCGGGAGGACCGGCGCTTGCGCGGCACGGCGTTTTCCGCCTCAATAGGCACTTCGTCAGGAGACAGGCTTTGACCGATTTCGAGAACCGTTCACCGGAGGGCGCAAAGATCCTGTCCACCATCTCGACGAGTTCGCAGCCGAAATCCGCGCCTGGATACGTGGCCTTCCATCGCCGCGAGCTCGACGCGATCCTTCGCGTCTACGGCCACAAGGTCGCGGAAGGCGAGTGGCGCGATTATGCGATCGACCATCTGGCGGACCGCGCCGTCTTTTCGATCTTCCGCCGCACCAGCGAGATGCCGCTCTACCGTGTGGAGAAAATCCCGGAGCTAGCCCGCAAGCAGGGCGCCTATCGCGTCGTCGCGGCGTCCGGCGCTATCCTGAAGCGGGGCCACGATCTGCCCACAGTCATGCGTGTTCTGGATAAGCCGCAGCTTTCGCTGGTCAGTTCCTAGGCTCGGCCTCTTCCGGCGGCTGGCTGCTGCCGGGGCCAAGTGGGCGCTGCATGAGGACGGTGTCGAGCCATCGTCCGTGCTTGAAGCCCGAGCCCTCGAAAATGCCGATCGTGCGGAAGCCCAGTTTTTCATGCAGCCGCACCGAAGCCGGGTTCTCCGTGCCACCGCCGGCGCTGGCGAAAATCTGGCGGAAACCCTTGGCCTCGCAAGCTTCGATCAGTGCGGCCAGGAGCCGGCTGCCGACGCCCGCGCGGTGCAGGTCAGGCGCGATATAGATCGAATCCTCGACCGAGAAGCGATAGGCCGGGCGCGGGCGATAGGGCCCCGCATAGGCATATCCCAGGACTCGACCTCCACGCTCCGCCACCAGATGCGGAAACCCGCGGCCTGTCAGGTCGCGGCATCGGCGCAGCATCTCCGCCTCGCCAGGCGGCTCCACTTCGTAGGATGCCGTGCCGTGCAGCACGGCGTGGCGGTAGATTTCGGTCAAAGCGGGGATGTCCGTCTCGTCGGTGGGACGGATCAGGATGTCGTCGGAGGGCATGGAGATTCCGGCAAGGAGAAGGGCCAGGCAAAGAAAAAGGCGGCGCCGAAGCACCGCCTTTCTTAATCCAGTGTCCCGTCCGGCGCGAGCCGCTTAGCGGCGGTTGCCCGTGAACTGCAGCAGGAACATGAAGAGGTTCAGGAAATCGAGATAGAGCCTGAGCGCTCCCATGATCGAGGCACGGCCGGCGGCCTCGCGGTCGTTGCCGACATAGTCGTACATCGCCTTCAGGTTCTGCGTGTCGTAGGCCGTCAGGCCCGCGAAGATCAGCACGCCGAGGACCGAAACCGCGAACTGCAGACCGGTCGAATGCAGGAACATGTTCACGATCGACGCCAGGATGATGCCGATCACGCCCATGAACAGGAACGAACCCATCCCGCTGAGGTCACGCTTCGTCGTGTAGCCGTAGAGGCTCAGCGCGCCGAAGGAGGCAGCGGTGATGAAGAAGGTTCGCGCGATTCCGACGCCGGTATAGACGATGAAGATCGACGACAGAGACAGGCCCATCAGCGCGGCATAGCCGAGGAAGACGAGGCGAGCGGTCGACGGCGTCATGCGGTTGATGCCGGCGGAGAAGGCAAACACCACCACCAGCGGCGCGAAGATCACGATCCACTTCAGCGGGCTGAAGTAAAGCGCCTGCGCCACGGCGGGGTTGGTCGCCGCGACATAGAAGGTGCCGAAGGCGAACAGGCCGGTCACGGCCAGGCCCATCGCCATATTGTTGTAGATGCCGAGCATGAAGGAGCGGAGGCCCTGGTCGATCCCCTGGGCGCGTGTCCCGGCTCCCGTGCGAACGGCCGTCGCATATCGGCGGTCGTATTCAGCCATGTTACTCTCCTGTATCCCCCACGCCCGGAAACGACCGGGGTTTGTCCCCAATATGGCCGGCGCGGCCCGTTGTCACAAGGGCAAGGTCGATCACGCGGCCCTAAAGATTTCGTAAGAATGGCCCGGCCTTCACCGAGAGGATGCGCCAGGTGCCGGCGAGCCCCAGCCCCAGGGTCACGGCAAGCGCGATCAGGGCCGCGGCGACCGCGATTTCCGGGCGGAAGTGGAAGGGGATATGCATGACCCTCTCGCCCACATACCAGGCCGCGACAGACCCGGCGGCGACGGCGAAGACGGCGGTCGCCAACCCGAGGATCCCGTATTCCAGCGAGAACGCGGTCAGGAGCCGGGTGCGCGTCGCCCCCAGCGCCTTCAGGATCACGGCGTCCTGCCGCCGCTGGCGATGGCCGGCCGCCAGCGCGCCGCCCAGCACCAGCATGGACACGACGAGCGCCAGCGACGCGGCGACCCGTACGGCCAGCGCCAGCTTGCCGATCAGGTCGTTGACGGAATCGATGGCGTCCTTGACCCGCACGCTGGTGACCGCCGGAAAAGTCTTCGTCACGACCGAGGCGACATGCCGGTCGAGACCGGGATCGCCTCCCTTGGGCAGGGAGAGGGTCGCGAGATCCGTCACCGGCGCGCCGGCGAATGTGTTGGGCGAGAACACCATCACGAAGTTGATCGACAGCGAATCCCAGTCCACCGCGCGGATATTGGCGATCCTGGCCGTCACGTTGCGGCCGAGCACATTCACGGTCACATGGTCGCCGATGCCGAGATTCAGCGCCTTCGCCACACCTTCCTCGAAGGAGACCAGCGGCTCGCCGTCATAACCGGCCGCCCACCACGAGCCCTGCACCAGCCGCGAATTGCGGGGCAGGGTATCGGCAAAGGTCACGCCCCGGTCGCCCTGAAGCGCCCAGCTGCCGCCTTCGCCGGCCTTCACCTCGGTCGCCGGCACACCCTTCACCGCCGTGATGCGTCCCCGCAGCATGGGGACGGTGTCGACCGACGCGGCCGGAGCCTCCCGTTTCAGCAGGTCGACGAAGCGATCGCGGTCCGCGTTCTGGATATCGATGAAGAAGAAGTCCGGCGCCTTGTCCGCGATGGCGCCCGTCAACTGGCCCCGCAGATTGGTGTCGATCAACGCGAGGCTGACCAGAAGCGTCAGGCCGAGGCCGAGCGAGAGGACCACGCTGGACGTGAGCGCGCCCGGTCGCTGAATGTTGCGGATCGCCAGCCGCAGCGTGGTGCCTCTGATGCGCCCGGCATGGCGGGCGAGGAAGGTGATGAGCACCGCCACCAGCCGCAGCACCACGAAGGCCACCACCACGGCCGCGATATACATGACGGCAAGGCGCTGCTGGCTGGAAAGCGCGATGGCGAGCCCCGCCAGCAGCAACAGCGCGACCAGCTGGAAGATGCGGTAGATCCAGGGCGGCCGGACGTTCGACCCGAGCGCCCGGTCGGCGAAGAGGCTGGTCGCGGGCATCTGGCGGGCGCGGCCGAGCGGCCAGAGCGAAAAGGCGACCGTCACCAGCAGCCCGTAGACGAAAGCGAGGCCGAGCTCCGCCGGGTAAAGGCCGACATCTGCGACAGGCAGGAGGTCCGACAGCGCCCACTTGGCGACAAAGGGCAGGATCGCGCCGACCACCAGCCCGATCGCGATGCCGAACAGCGCCAGGATCAGGATCTGCAGGAAATAGATGCGGAAGATCGTGCCGGCGCTGGCGCCCAGGCTCTTCAGCGTGGCGATCGCTGGGCGTTTAAGATCGACGAAGCTCGATACCGCGTTGGCGACGCCGACACCGCCCACGATCAGCGCGGTAAGCCCCACCAGTGTCAGGAATTGCGCGAAGCGGTCGATATTGCCGGACAGCGAGGGCGAGGCATTGTCGCTGGTCCGCATGCGCCAGCCGGCATTGGGGAACTGCTTGTCGGCATCTGCCGCGAGTTGCTTCGCCCGGGCGGGATCGGCCGGCCCGGCAAAGGAGAGGCGGTTCATCCAGGTGACGAGCGCGCCGGGCTGCAGCAACTCCGTCCGTTGCAGGGCGTCCAGCGAGATCATCAGGTGCGGACCGAAGCCGATGCCTTCGGAAAGGCGGTCCGGCTCGGACGCGATGACGCCTCGCAGCTTCAGGGTGAGCGCGCCGAGCTTGAGATCGTCGCCGACCTTCAGGTTCAGCCGGTCCAGCAGTTCCGGCGCGGCGAGCGCGCCGAAGGCGCCGTCCGTTTCGCGCAGCAAGGCCTGTCCGTCGCCGCCGCCCTCCAGCGCCAGTTCGCCCTGCCGCGGATAGGCGGCATCGACCGATTTCAGTTCCACCAGCGTCTGGTCGGCGCCGTCCGGCCGCACCGCCATGGCGCGCATCGTGGCGACCGTGTCGAGCGTTCCCTGCCGGGCGAAGAAGGCCTTCTGCTCGGGCCCGAGATCGCGGTGGATCAGCGAGATCGAGAGATCGCCGCCGAGAATCGTGCGGCCCTGCGTGGAGATCCCTTCCGTCAGCGCATGGGAAACGGAATTGACGCCCGCGATGGACGCGACGCCCAACGCGATGCAGGCGAGAAAGACATAAAAGCCGGCGAGGCCGCCCCGGAGTTCGCGAAGCGCGAAGCGGAGCGAAATCGGCAGCGAGCGGCTTTGCGCCGAGGCAGCCCCGTTCATGCCGTCCGCCGCACGGTCTGGGCAGCTTCCTCGATCTGGCCGGATGCGATGCGCACGGTGCGGCTGCAGCGGGCGGCGAGGCCCTGGTCATGCGTCACGAGGACGAGAGTGGAGCCGTTCTCCCGTGAGGTCTGGAAGATCAGATCGGCGATCTCCTCGCCGGTTTCGCTGTCGAGATTGCCGGTGGGTTCGTCGGCGATCAGGATCGACGGCTTGACCGCGAGCGCGCGGGCGATGGCGACGCGTTGCTGCTCGCCGCCGGAAAGCTGCGCCGGGTAATGCCCGATCCTGTGCGCGAGGCCGACGCGACCGAGCATCTCGCGGGCGCGGGCGAAAGCATCGGGCTCGTCGGCAAGCTCCAGCGGAACGGCGACGTTTTCAAGCGCCGTCATGGTCTGCATGAGGTGAAAGGCCTGGAAGACGAAGCCGATCTCCCGGCCCCGGAACGCCGCCAGCGCATCCTCGCCCAACCCGGCATAATCCTGCCCCGCCACGACCAGCCGCCCGCTGTCGATCCGTTCCAGCCCGGCGATCGCCAGCAGCAATGTCGACTTGCCGGAGCCGGACGGCCCGACAAGACCCACCGTCTCGCCGCGACCGACGCTCAGGCTCACCTGCTTCAGGACATGGACCCGGGAAGCCCCGCTGCCCAACGTGAGATCGACATTGTCGAGGAGGATGGCGGCATCGTTCACGGGGAGACCTTTGGAGCGGCGGGTTCCGCCGATATGGGACCTCGGCCGGTATCATTCCAGCCGACCCGAGTCGATCGGCAGGCGAACGCTCCAGAACAGTGTTCCCGCACCCGATCTCCCGTTGGAAAGCCGTTTCTGTTCCAGGGTGCGCTGGCCGGGTAGGCTTGGCGGTCGAGGCAGTCCGGCGCATCTCCGTTGCCGGTGCGACGCCGACCAATATGCCGGGCCACCCATGCGCTTCTCCCTTCCTCCCATCCTTGCGGGTTCCAGTCTCCGCGACCAGACCGTCGCCGGTCTCGGCGCGTTGATCGGGATCGCGCTCACCGGTGCGATCGGCGCGGCCGTCTTCCTGCATTCGGCGACCCTTGCGCTGCTGGTCGCGCCGATGGGCGTCTCGGCCGTGCTGGTCTTCGCCGTGCCGTCCAGCCCTCTGGCCCAGCCGTGGTCGGTGATCGGCGGCAATTTCGTCTCCGCCCTGGTGGGCGTGAGCGTGGCGAGGCTTGTGCCCAATCCGGATCTCGCCGCCGGACTCGCGGTCGGCGGCGCGATCCTCGCCATGTCGTGGCTTCGCTGCCTGCATCCGCCGGGCGGCGCGGCTGCGCTAACCGCCGTCATCGGCGGCCCGGCGGTCGCCTCGGCGGGCTACCTCTTTCCCTTCGTGCCCGTGGCGATCAACGCGGTCCTGCTGACCTTGGCCGGCATCGCCTTCCACCGCCTTTCCGGCCATTCCTATCCGCACCGTCCCGTTCCCGTGGTCGGCCATATGGCACCCGCCCTCGACGGCGTTCCGCACCCGGAGGACGTGGACCGCGCGCTGCACGATCTCGGCGAAACCTTCGACGTCAGCCGCGAGGACCTCGACCTGCTCTTCCGCCGGGTCGGGTTCCATGCGGCGCAACGGAGCCGGGCTGAGGCGCAGGCGATCCGAGGCACCTAGGTGGACACACCCGCCGGCTCACCGGCGCTGCGTGCCGTCGCGGCCCGAGACGAGATGTGGTCGAAGCGTCGCAGGGTCGTGGGTTTGCCCCGCCGTTGCTTTTTTCGCCACCATCTCGTGCTTCTGACGGGCATGCCGCGCGTCGTCGTCACGAAAACCCTTTCCGAGCGTTCGGATCGTCGTGCAGGGTTCAGGGACAGAGACCGGGTGGACAGCAGGACAAGGGATTCGTGACGATGAGAATGAAAGCGAACCGGCTTCCCGGAAACGCGCCTTGGGCGGCCGCCGCTCTGTTCGGCACAGCGCTCGGGCTGATGGGGCCGGGCTCCGCCGCTCTGGCCGATCCCGTGCACATCGTGGCCTTCGGCGACAGCCTGACGGCGGGCTACGGGCTTGGCCCGGGACAGTCCTTCCCCGAGCAGCTGGAAGCGGCGCTGAAGGCCAAGGGCTATGACGTGAAGGTGGACAATGCCGGCGTCTCCGGCGACACGACCACGGCTGCGCTCGCCCGTGTCGACTGGTCGGTGCCGAAGGATGCGCAGGCTGTCATCGTCGAACTCGGCGGCAACGACGCGCTGCGCGGCATCGACCCGGAGGTGACGCGCAAGAACCTCACCGCGATCCTCGACAAGCTGACGGAACGCGACCAGGACGTGCTTCTCGCCGGTATGAAGGCGCCCCCGAACATGGGGCCGGACTTTGCCCGCGCCTTCAACAGGATCTTCATCCAGGTCGCGGCGGAAGAGCGGGTCGGCCTTTATCCCTTCTTCCTGGAAGGTGTCGCTGCGGACGACCTCGTGACCCAGTCCGACGGCATCCATCCGACGGCGGAAGGCATCGCCAAGATCGTCAAGCGCATCACGCCCTATGCCGAGGCGCTCGTGAAAGCGGCCCTCGCGCCCAAGGACGAAGACGACGATGACGACGACAGCGCCGCCGACAGCGCGCCGCCGGATGCTGCCGCTCCCGCCGGGAACGCACCGGCTCCTGCCGCTCCCAGCGCGAATGCGCCGGCTCCGGCCGCAGCCGCTCCTGCTACTCCAGTCCCGGCCACCCCGGCTCCGGCCGGGGCGACGACGCAGGGGCCCGCGAACACGCAGGGGACCGCCGCTCCGCAGTGACGATGCCGGTCGGCTGGCCGCATTCGGATGCCTGACATGAAAAAGGCCGCGCTCGGGAGCGCGGCCTTGTTTTTGGGAGCTGCGGGGATCAGGCCGCCTGCGAAACCAGGTTCCGCAGGACGTACTGAAGAATGCCGCCGTTCCTGAAGTAGTCCATCTCGTCCAGCGTATCGATGCGCAGGAGCAGCGGGACGGTCTCGACGCGACCATCCGCGAACTCGATCCTCGCGTCGATCGTCTGGCGCGGCTTCAGCTCGGTCACGCCTTCGATCGTCACCTTCTCGTCGCCCTTGATGCCGAGCGTCTGCCAGCTCTGCTCGTCCTTGAAGACCAGCGGCAGCACGCCCATTCCGACAAGGTTGGAGCGGTGGATACGCTCGAAGGACTGCGCGATCACGGCGCGAACGCCGAGCAGGGTCGTGCCCTTGGCCGCCCAGTCGCGCGAGGAGCCGGTGCCGTATTCCTTTCCGGCGAAGACGACCAGCGGAACCTGTTCCTCCTGGTACTTCATCGCGGCGTCGTAGATCGACATCTGCCCGCCGTCCGGCTGGTGCAGCGTCACGCCGCCTTCCACGCCCGGAACCATCTGGTTCTTGATGCGGATGTTGGCGAAGGTGCCGCGCATCATCACCTCGTGGTTGCCGCGACGCGCGCCGTAGGAGTTGAACTCCGAGGCGGGCACCTGGTGCTCCATGAGATATTCGCCGGCCGGGCCGTTCTTCTTGATCGAGCCGGCGGGGGAGATGTGATCCGTCGTGATGGAATCGAGGAAGAGCGCGAGGACGCGGGCTCCCTTGATGTCCGTCAGCGGCTTCGGCGTCATGCTCATCCCCTCGAAATACGGGGGGTTCTGCACATAGGTCGAGCTGATCGGCCAGTCATAGGTCATGCCGCCCTTGACCTGGATGCCCTGCCAGTGACGGTCGCCCTTGAAGACGTCGCCATAGCGCGACAGGAACATCTCGCGGCTGATGACGTCGCGGATGACGCTCGCGATCTCGGCCGAGGTCGGCCAGATGTCGCGGAGATAGACATCGTTGCCCTCGGGGTCCTGGCCCAGCGGCTCCTTGGTGATGTCGATGTTCAGCGAGCCGGCAATGGCATAGGCGACGACCAGCGGCGGGGAGGCGAGATAGTTCGCCCGCACGTCCGGGTTGACGCGGCCTTCGAAGTTGCGGTTGCCCGACAGCACCGAGGCGGCCACGAGATCGCCCGCATTGATGGCGGCCGAGATCGGCTCCGGCAGCGGGCCGGAATTGCCGATGCAGGTCGTGCAGCCATAGCCGACGAGGTTGAAGCCGAGCGCGTCGAGATCCTTCGTCAGGTCGGCCTTCGCGAGATACTCGGTCACCACCTGCGAGCCCGGCGCCAGCGAGGTCTTGACCCACGGCTTGGCGGTCAGGCCCTTCGCATGCGCCTTGCGGGCGAGGAGACCTGCGCCGATCAGCACGCTCGGATTCGAGGTGTTGGTGCAGGACGTGATCGCCGCGATGACGACGCTGCCGTCGCCGACCGTGTAGTCAGCGCCCTCGACCGGGGCGGTCTTGAAGGAGCCGTCGGTCGGGCGGATCTCGCCGAGCGCCTTGGCGAAGGCCGGGGCGACGTCGGTGAGGGCGACGCGATCCTGCGGGCGCTTCGGGCCGGCCAGCGACGGGACGACCGTGGACAGGTCGAGTTCCAGAGTGTCGGTAAAGTAGGGGTCGGCCATGTCGTCGAGACGCCACATGCCCTGGGCCTTGGCGTATTCCTCGACCAGCGCCACGCGATCCTGCTGCCGGCCGGTGGCCTTCAGATAGTTGACCGTGTCGTTGTCCACGGGGAAGAAGCCGCAGGTCGCGCCGTATTCCGGCGCCATGTTGGCGATCGTCGCCTGGTCTTCCAGCGAGAGGTTGGAGAGGCCCGGGCCGTAGAACTCGACGAACTTGCCGACGACACCCTTCTTGCGCAGCATCTGCGTGACGGTGAGCACGAGGTCGGTGGCCGTGGTGCCTTCCGGCAGCTTGCCGGTGAGCTTGAAGCCGACGACTTCGGGGATCAGCATGGAGATCGGCTGGCCGAGCATGGCGGCCTCGGCCTCGATGCCGCCGACGCCCCAGCCGAGCACCGAAAGGCCGTTGACCATGGTGGTGTGCGAATCGGTGCCGACCAGCGTGTCGGGGAAGGCGTAGGTGACGGTGCCGCCATCCTCCGCCTCGTCACGCGTCCACACCGTCTGGGCGAGATATTCGAGGTTCACCTGATGGCAGATGCCGGTGCCCGGGGGCACGACGCGGAAGTTGTCGAAGGCTTCCTGGCCCCAGCGCAGGAAGGTGTAGCGCTCGCCGTTGCGCTCATATTCCAGATCGACGTTCTTCTCGAAGGCGTTCTGCGAGCCGAAGAAGTCCACCATCACGGAGTGGTCGATCACGAGGTCGACCGGCACCTGCGGATTGATGCGCTTGGGATCGCCGCCGAGCTTGGTGGTGGCGTCGCGCATGGCGGCGAGATCGACTACGGCGGGAACGCCGGTGAAGTCCTGCATCAGCACCCGGGCGGGACGATAGGCGATCTCGCGCGTGGAGTAGCGCTCCTTCAGCCATTCGGCGACGCCGCGGATATCGTCCGCCGTAACGGTGCGGCCGTCCTCGAAGCGCAGGAGGTTCTCAAGCAGGACCTTGAGGGAGAAGGGCAGGCGGTTGATGCCCTCAAGCCCGTTCTTTTCCGCTTCGGGAAGGGAGAAATAGACGTATTCCTTCCCGCCGACATTCAGGGTGCGGCGAGATTTAAAGCTGTCCAGAGATTTTGGCACGGTGAGGCTCCCAAGGCACGATGGTCGCACCCGGCGGCGCCACCGATTCAAGGTCGGGGCGTCAGCGCGCAGCGGCGCAATCGTAATCTTTGCATGGTCCGACGAGAAGGAGCGCCTACCGTCGTCGGTCACGCGGCATATAGTGTATTTCCCCGGCCGAGACCAGAGTCTAGAGACGATCCAAACTACGGAATGCGCAGGTTTTGAACAATCATCCGACCGGACTGCCTCCTTCATTGCTGGTGGCCGACGATCTCTCCTGCGAAAGGGGAGGTCGCCTCATCTTTTCCGGGGTGAGCTTTCGGCTGGAGCCAGGGCGCTCTCTGGCGCTTCGCGGCCCGAACGGCTCGGGCAAATCCAGCCTGCTCAGGCTGGTCGCGGGCCTGATCCGGCCCGTCGACGGTCATGTCCGCTTCGAAGTGGGCGGGCAGGGGGCCGATGCGGGGCGGATGCACTATCTCGGCCATCTCGACGCCTTCAAGGCATCGCTTACCTTGCTCGAAACGCTGGCCTTCTGGTGCCGGGTCTACGCATTGGACGAACCGGCTCCCGATGAGGACGCAATCCTGGACGCGATCGACAGGGTCGGGCTCGCCCATGCGACGGACCTGCCGATCGGTGCGCTGTCCGCCGGGCAGCGGCGCCGGGCCGGGCTTGCGCGGCTGATCCTGATGCCCAGGCCGCTCTGGCTGATGGACGAGCCGACCTCCGCGCTGGACCGCGACGGCGAGGGGCTTCTCGGGGAAGCGATGCGCGATCATCTGGCGGCCGGCGGCTCGATCCTCGTCGCCACTCACCTCGATTTGCCGATCGTCCCGGACGCCACGCTCGACATGGCGCCGCAGGACGTGGTCCTCGCATGAGCGCGCTTCTCGCTATCATCGGGCAAACCCTTCGTCTCGGCCTGCGCGCCGGCGGCGGCGCGGTCGTGGGCCTTGTCTTCTTTCTGGCGGTGGTCACCGTGATTCCCTTCGGCGTCGGTCCCGACCTGAAGCTGCTGGCGCGAATCGGTCCGGCCATTCTCTGGATCGGCGCGCTGCTCGCCTCCTTGCTGGGCCTCGACCGGCTTTTCGGCGCCGACCGCGAGGACGGCTCCCTGGATCTCTTCATCATCTCCGGCCAGCCGATGATGCTGGTGGTGATCGGCCGGGCGATCGGCCACTGGCTGGCGACCGGCCTGCCGCTGGTGATCGCCGCGCCCGTGCTCGGCCTGCTTCTCAACGTGGAGCCGGTGGGGCTCGCGGCCGTGACGCTGACGCTTCTCGTCGGCTCGCCGGCGCTGACGCTGATCGGCACGGTCGGCGCGGCGTTGACGGCGGGGCTCGCGCGTGGCGGCATGCTGATCGCCGTGCTGATCATCCCGCTGACGATCCCGGTGCTGATCTTCGGCATTTCCGCGACTGCGGGTGCGATCTCCGATCCCGCACCGTTCCTGCCGCCCTTCCTGATCCTCTGCGCCTGTACACTGGCCGCCCTCGTACTCGCCCCGATCGCGGCGGCGGCGGCGTTGAAGCTCTCGGTGGAGTGAGGTGGCCCATCGCGCCGCATTGCCGCCGCTGCGGTCGGGGCGTATGAGGACGTCATGCCGAGCCTGACCCAGCTTGCCAATCCGACCCGCTTTCTCGATTTCTCGGGCAAGCTGATCCCGTGGTTCGCCGCGGCCGCCGCCATCGTGCTGGCGGTCGGGCTTTATTACGGGCTTTTCGCCTCGCCGCCGGACTACCAGCAGGGCGATACGGTGCGGATCATGTATATCCACGTGCCGGCCGCCATGCTTGCCATGGGGTGCTACACGCTGATGGCAGCCTCGGCGCTGGGCACGCTGGTCTGGCGGCATCCGCTGGCCGACGTGGCGGCCCGTTCGGCGGCGCCCATCGGTGCGGCCTTCACGCTGCTGGGGCTGATCACCGGGTCCGTCTGGGGCAAGCCCATGTGGGGCGCCTGGTGGGTCTGGGACGCGCGGCTCACGTCCTTCCTCGTGCTCTTCATCATGTATCTCGGCCTGATCGCCCTCTGGCGCGCCTTCGACGATCCCGCCCGCGCCTCGCGGATCGTCGCCGTGCTGATCCTGGTCGGCTTCGTGAATATCCCGATCATCAAGTTCTCGGTGGACTGGTGGAACACGCTGCACCAGTCGGAGAGCATCTTCCGCATGGGCGGCCCGACCATCGATCCCTCCATGCTGCGCCCGCTTTTCCTGATGCTGGGCGGCTTCGGCCTGCTCTTCGCCACGCTGCTGATGGGCGCGATGCGGGCGGAGATCTATCGCCGCCGCGTGCGCACGGCACAGCTCGTGGCCGCGCGGCCACGAGCGAGCGTCGCCGCCGCAACGCCCGTGTCCGCCGCCGCGTCGCCGGCTTCGGCATCCTGACCGCATGACCCATCTCGGCTACATCCTTGCCGCCTATGGCGCGGCGTTCATCGTGATCGTCGGATTGATCCTCTGGGTCTGGCTCGACCTCGCCGCGCAGAAGCGCAAGCTCGCCCGGCTCGACCGGGACGGCACGCGCCGTCGCTCCCGGAGGCCGGCGGCATGACGGATATGCCCGATCGGCAGGCGGATCCCGCCACGGAAAACGAAGCCGGGCAGGCGCCCCGGTCCGGCCTGCGCTTCTGGCTGGTCCTGCCGGTCGTCGCCTTCGTGGCGCTTGCCGTGCTCTTCATGGTGCAGCTGGAATCAGGTCGCGATCCCTCGGCGGTGCCGTCGCCGCTGATCGACAAGCCCGTGCCGCAATTCAGCCTGCCGGCGCTGGAGGGCGCATCGGGCGGGGGAGGCGACGCAGGTGGCCTCGATACGACGGCACTGGCAACCGGCGTGCACGTCGTGAACATCTTCGCGTCCTGGTGCGCGCCCTGCAGGGAAGAGCACCCGATCCTGCTGGATCTGGCGAAGGACAAGCGCTTCTCGCTGGTCGGGATCAACTACAAGGACGTGCCCGACAACGCCGTGAACTATCTGGGCGCGCTCGGAAATCCCTTCGCCCGCATCGGCGCGGACCGCACGGGGCGGTCTGCCATCGACTGGGGCGTCTACGGTGTGCCCGAGACCTTCGTCGTGAAGAACGGCACTATCGTCTACAAGTTCGTCGGACCGCTCAGCCCGCAGTCGCTACAGGCGCAACTGATGCCGGCAATCGAGAAGGCGCTGGCGCAGCCCTGAAGGCTGCGCCGGGCGGCGAGCGGCGGTTTACGCCTGCTTTCCCGGTTCCTCGATGCCGTGGCGCTGGACCAGCGGCAGTTGCAGCAGCATGAAGACGAAGGTGAGCGGCATGGTCCCGAACACCTTGAACGAGATCCAGAACTCCGTGGAGAAGGAGCGCCAGATCACCTCGTTCAGCACCGCCAGGAACAGGAAGAACAGGCCGAAGCGCAGGCTCAGTTGCTTCCAGCCCCTCTCGTCCAGCTTGAAGACGCTGTCGAAGACGTAGCCCAGCAGCGACTTGCCGAAGGCGAGCCCGATCAGCAGCGTGGCCCCGAACAGGGTGTTCACGATGGTGGGCTTCATCTTGATGAAGACGTCGTCGTGGAACATCAGCGTCAGCGATCCGAAGATCACCACGACGACCGCCGTCACGACCGGCATGACGGCGAGGCGACGCATCAGGAACCATGATGCGGCGAGCGCCAGGATCGTGGCGACCATGAAGACCGCCGTTCCCGTGAAGATGCCGAACCTGGAATTAGTGATGAAGAAGACCAGCAGGGGCCCGAGTTCGAGCGCCAGCTTGAGATAGGGATGCTGCGTCCGTCCCTCGTGGTCGGGGGCCGGTTCGAAGATGCTCATTTATCCAGTCCTGCGATCGCCCGCGCGAAATCGCGCGCCGCGAAAGGTTCGAGATCGTCGACGCCTTCGCCGACGCCGATGAAATGCACGGGTAGTCCGCTCTTCTCCGCGATGGCGACGAGAATGCCGCCGCGCGCCGTGCCATCCAGCTTGGTCATGATGAGGCCGGTGACGCCGGCCTGCTCACGGAAGATCTCCACCTGCGACAGCGCGTTCTGCCCGGTCGTGGCGTCGAGCGTCAACAGCACCGCATGGGGTGCGCTCGGATCATGCTTCTTGATGACGCGGATGATCTTCGTGAGCTCGGCCATCAGTTCGATGCGGTTCTGCAGCCGGCCGGCCGTGTCGATCAGCAGGATGTGCGAACCCTGCCGCTTGGCTTCCGTCAGCGCGTCGAAGGCGAGCCCCGCGGCATCTGCCCCTCCCTCACGGGAAATGACAGGCGTGCCGGTGCGCTCGCCCCAGACCTTGAGCTGCTCGATGGCGGCCGCGCGGAACGTGTCGCCCGCCGCCATCATCACCTTGAAGCCCGATGCGCGGAACTTGGCGGCCAGCTTGCCGATCGTCGTGGTCTTGCCCGTGCCGTTCACGCCGACCATGAGCACGACATAGGGCAGGTGGTTGCGGTCGATGCGGAAGGGCTGGGCGACGGGGCCCAACACCTTTTCCACCTCGCGCGCCATCACGGTGCGAACGTCGTCGGCGCTGACCGCCCGGTTGAAGCGCTCGCGCGACAACTCCTCCGCCACCCGCGCGGAGGTTTCCACGCCGAGATCGGCCTGGATCAGGATGTCTTCCAGATCCTGCAGCGTCTGATCGTCCAGCAGGCGGCCGGTGAAGCTGCCCGCGATGTTATTCGACAGCGCGTTGGAGGATCGGGAGAGCCCGGACGTCAGACGGCGAAGCCAGCCACCACGGGCCTGTTCCGTCGTCGCCGGAGTGGAATCGCCGTTCCAGTCCGTCCAGCGCGGTTCCTGCTCCGGCTGGGAGGAAGGCTCGGAGCCCAACTGTGGGCCCGACTGGGGCCCCGACTGGGGGCCCGACTGGGGGGAAGGCTGGGGGGAAGGCTGGGGGATCGGCTCCCGAACCGGCTCCGGTGCCAGTCTCGGGGTCAGATCCGGGGCCTGCTTCGTGAGAAGAACGGCCGGAGGGGTCTCCTCCGGCCCGCGCGTTCGATCCAGCGGCTCGATGCCGCCGCTATCGTCATCGCCGGCGGCGCTGGCCCCCGCTTCCTCGTCGGCCGACGTTCCGGCCGCCGCCACGCCGTGCTCGTCCGGCTCGTGCATGTCGGTGTTGTGGACCGGAATGTCCGTCTTGATCGCCCGGGCTTCGTCCTGCATCGGCGCGTCGGAGGTCGGGCGCTTGTAGACATCCGCCTTGTCGCTGCCGCCGCCGAAGAGACGGCCGAAAAATCCCTTCTTCTCTTCTGCCATTATGCTGCCTCCTGGAGCGCTTCACCGACGAGTTCCGTCGCGTTCGCACCCACGATTCGCACGGGCACAAGGGACCCATGCTTGTTTGCGCCAAGCCGAACGGGCGCGAAATGTTCCGTTCGGCCGAATTCAGGGCCTTCCACCAGCACGTTCCGCAGCCTGCCCACCTCGGAGCTCAGTCGGCGGGCAAGCGCCTCGTCGCCGGCGGCGCGCAGGCGCGCGGCTCGCTCGCGGGCGATCGCGCCGTTGACCTGTGGCATGCGCGCGGCCGGGGTGCCGGGACGGGGAGAGAAGGGAAAGACGTGGAGATAGGTGATGCCGCAGTCCTCAACGATTCGGAGCGAATTGGCGAACATCGCCTCGCTCTCTGTCGGGAAGCCGGCGATCAGGTCTGCGCCGAAGACCACGTCGGGCCTGAGCCGCCGCACCTCATCGCAAAAGCCGATCGCGTCGGCTCGGAGATGCCGGCGCTTCATGCGCTTCAGGATCATGTCGTCGCCCGATTGCAGCGAAAGGTGGAAATGCGGCATCAACCGCTCTTCCTCGCCGATGGCGCGCAGGAGGTCCGGGTCGGCCTCGACGGAATCGATGGAGGAAAGCCGCAACCGTTCCAGTTCCGGCACGTGCTTCAGGATCGCGCGCACGAGCGTACCGAGGCGCGGCCGCCCGGGCAGGTCGTCGCCATAGGAGGTGATGTCGACGCCCGTCACCACCACCTCGCGGTAGCCGTTGGCGGAAAGACGCTTCACCTGGTCCACGACCGCACCCATCGGCACGGAGCGCGAATTGCCGCGACCGAAGGGGATGATGCAGAAGGTGCAGCGATGGTCGCAGCCGTTCTGCACCTGCACGAAGGCGCGGGCGCGCGTGCCCAGACCTTCGACCATGTGCAGGGCCTGCTCGCGCACGCTCATGATGTCGTTGACGAGGAGTTCCGGCGCGGCGCCGATGCCGAAGTCAGGCACGCCGTTATAGCCGCCGACGGTCAGCTTCTCCTCGTTGCCGAGGACGCGCGTGACGCCCTCGATCCCGGCGAAGCTTTCCGGGTCGGTCTGCGCGGCGCAGCCGGTGACGATGATCGGACGCCCCGGCTGGTCGCGGTGGGCGCGCCGGATCGTCTGGCGGGCCTGCCGCACGGCCTCGCCGGTGACGGCGCAGGTGTTGACGAGAATGGCGTCAGACAGCCCGGCGGCTTCCGCCTTCTCCTTCATCACCTCCGATTCATAGGAGTTGAGCCGGCAGCCGAAGGTGACAACGTCGATCGCCATCCAGGCGCTCAGGCCGCCTGCGCTTCGCGGGTGAAGCGGCCGGTTTCCGGGTTGAGAAACCCGGTGAATTCCTGCTCCACGGGGCCAGTCATCCAGATGTGGTCGCGCTCGTCCCAGGCCATATCCAGAATGCCGCCGGGCTGGGTGATCGTCGCCTTGCGGCCGGTGCGGCGGGTGCGGGCGGCACAGACCATGGTGGCGCAGGCGGCGGTGCCGCAAGCCCGCGTGATGCCGACGCCGCGCTCCCAGGTCCGCATCGTGATGGCGTCGTCAGCCGTCACATGGGCGAGCGAGATATTGGCCCGCTCGGGGAAGATCGGGTGGTTTTCCAGGAGCGGGCCGAAGCGCTCCAGATCATGCGCCCAGATATCGTCCACCCAGAAGATCGCGTGGGGATTGCCCACATTCACCACGGAGGGCGAATGGAGCACGGGCGCGTCGATGGGGCCGACCTGCAATTCGATGGCGCGCGTATCGGCGAAGGCTTCGGCCAGCGGAATGTCGCGCCAGTCTAACTTCGGTTCGCCCATGTCGACCGAGATGGTGAAGGTGTCTTCGCCCTGTCGCGCGCCGAGGAGCCCCGCGCGCGTCTCGATCAGCGCGGTCCGCTCGCCGCTTTCCTGCATGACGAGCCAGCCGACGCAGCGCGTGGCGTTGCCGCAGGCCGCGACCTCGCCGCCATCGGCATTGTCGATGCGCATGAACACGTCCGCGCCGGAGCGGGTGGATTCAAGGGTGATGAACTGATCGAAGCCGATGCCGTTCGCGCGGTCGGCGAGGCGGGCGATGATCTCCGGCGCCGGACGCACGGGCGCCTGTCGCGCATCCACCACGGCAAAGTCGTTGCCGAGGCCGTTCATCTTGCGAAAGGGGATCATGCCGGTCATCGCCGTATTCCGTGCTGCAGCCTCGGTGAAGGATATGGACCTTCGCCGCGACCGTTTCCAGAAGGGCTATGCCGTCTCCGGGGCCCGGCGTCCAGCCTTCAGGCGGCGGAACTGTCGGTCCGCTCGGGGGTGGCCACCGTCAGCGGAACGGCAAAGACGCAGGTGATGCCCTCGGGGTCGAAGGCGATGGAGGCCTTGCCGCCGAGTTGGCCGGCGATGCCGCTCTCGATCAGCCGGGAGCCGAATCCCTTCCGGGCCGGCTCCGCCACCGGCGGCCCGCCGCGCTCGCGCCATGTGACATCCACCCAGGATTCGCCCTTCAGGCCGAGGCGGGGCTGCCACTCCACCGTCACCATTCCGTCGGCCAGCGAGAGGGCGCCATATTTGGAGGCATTCACCGCAAGCTCGTGGATCGCCATGCCGACGGTGAAGGTGGAATTGGGAGGCAACCGCACGCGCGGACCCGTCAGGCGCACGCGGTCGGAGCCATAGGGCTTCAGCTCCTGCTCCAGGAGCTCTCGGAAATCGGCGCTCTCCCAATGGCCGCGGGTCAACGTGTCGTGGGTGTTGGAGAGAGCGATGATCCGGGCCTGGAAAGCGCGCCTGAATGTTTCGGGGGCGGGAGCGGTGCGCACGGTCTGCACGGCGACGGACTGAACGATCGCGAGGGTGTTCTTCACGCGATGGTTCAGTTCGGCAACGAGAAGTTCGCGCTGCTGCTCGGTGCGCTTGCGCTCGGTGACATCGTGGCCCTGAACGAAGATCCCGGAGATGGAGCCGTCATCCTCCACGATGGGCTGATAGACGAAATCGAGATAGCGCAGCTCCGGCGGCATGCCTGCGGTCCGGGCCAGTTCCAGCGGCAGGGCGTCGGCAAGGAACGCCTCGCCGGTCCGATAGACCCGGTCGAGAAGGTCGATAATTCCCTGGGACGCCACTTCCGGCAGCGCCTTGCGGACCGTTTTGCCGAGCAGATCCCTGTGTCCGACCGCTTCGAGATAGGCGTTGTTCAGCAGTTCGTAGACGTGGTCCGGCCCCCGCAGGACGCACATGAAGCCGGGCGCCTGCTGGAAGAGGTGCATCAGCCGCCGTCGCTCGCCGTCCAGCGTCTTGTTGGTTTCCTGCACATGGCGGGCGCGTTCCAACACGCCTTCCTCGATCTGTTCGGGCGCCAGACTGATCCCCGCGTCGTCTGCGGCCTGGCGGAGGCGCTGCAGGTCCGTCACGTCGACAGTGTGCTGAAGGATGAAGACGACTTCGCCGCGCTCGTCGAGCAGGGGCGTATGCGTGGCGCTCCAGAAACGCTCCTCCCATGCCTCGCCATCCGGTCCGGAGACGGGAATGTCGTATTTGATCAGGGCCAGCGTGTCGCGCGCGCGGGTCGTCCTGACGCGTTCCAGTGAGGCTTTCAGCATCTCCAGGCTGGCACCCGAGCTCGGAAAGGCCTCGAATATGCTTTGCCCGGCAAGCTCCGGCAGGGGGCGTTCCACCGTCGTCAGGTAGGCCTCGTTGGCGTCGACGATGTGGAAGTCAGGGTCTAGAAGAACGTATGCGTTGGGAGAGGCATCGAAAAGCGCCTGGAAATCCGGCTGCAGATCGTTCAACGGCTCATTCTCCTGTCGATACGCACGGTTACACGCCGTCCCTGTGGCCGACCCCGTGGCGGCTTCCATGTCGCCGCTGCGGGTACCTGTTGTGAATTGGGCACAACGACGGCAGGGTCAAGACTCATGTTTAAGCAAGTTGAGCATATTTTCGCGATGCAAATATCCGGGCACAAAGGATCTGGAAGGAACGGACGGAGGCCGATGACCCGGCCTGTTCTTGACAGCGACTTGATTTACCGGTAGGCGAACCCGAAATTCCGAAACGGTCTTCATCGACCAGCCGACCGGGCCCCGCGAAGGTATAAAGAGCGCCCGGAGGTCAACTCCCGCCAGCGATGTTCGCCCGCGGGAGCGATAACGCATTGAGGTTTGCTTGTTCGAGTCCCTTTCCGACCGCCTTGGCGGCATATTCGACAAGATCACCGGCCGCGGCGCGCTTTCGGAAGCCGACGTCAACGACGCCATGCGCGAGATCCGCCGCGCGCTGCTGGAAGCCGACGTGGCGCTGGACGTTGTTCGCTCCTTTACCGACAAGGTGCGTAACCGCGCCGTCGGTGCGGAGGTCATCCGGGCCGTCAAGCCGGGCCAGATGGTCGTCAAGATCGTCCACGACCAGCTCGTGGAGATGCTGGGCGAGGAGACGGTTCCCGTCAGCCTGCAGGCGGCAGCGCCCGTTCCGCTGATGATGGTGGGCCTGCAGGGCTCCGGCAAGACGACGACGACCGCCAAGCTCGCCAAGCGGCTGACGGAGCGGCAGAAGAAGAAAGTGCTGATGGCCTCGCTGGATACGCGAAGGCCCGCGGCGCAGGAGCAGCTTCGCATCCTCGGCGAGCAGGTGGGCGTCGCCACGCTGCCGATCGTGGCGGGGCAGGGGCCGGTCGAGATCGCCAATCGCGCGATGACCGCCGCGCGCCTCGGCGGCTACGACGTCGTCATGCTCGACACCGCCGGCCGAACGCATATCGACGAACCGCTGATGATCGAGATGCAGGAGATCAAGGCGGCCACCCGTCCGCACGAGATCCTGCTGGTGGCCGATTCTCTCACCGGCCAGGACGCGGTCAACGTCGCCCGCTCCTTCGACGAGCGTGTCGGCGTTTCCGGTATCGTGCTGACCCGCGTCGACGGCGACGGTCGTGGCGGCGCGGCGCTTTCCATGCGCACCGTCACCGGCAAGCCGATCAAGCTGATCGGTACCGGCGAGAAGATGGATGCGCTGGAGGATTTCCACCCCGGCCGTATCGCCGACCGCATCCTCGGCATGGGCGACATCGTCTCGCTCGTCGAGCGCGCGGCCGAGAACATCGATGCCGAGCAGGCCAAGGCCGCCGCAGCCAAGCTGAAGAAGGGCGAGTTCGACCTCGAAGACCTCGCCGGCCAGCTGAAGCAGATGCAGAAGATCGGCGGCATGTCCGGCATTCTCGGCATGATGCCCGGCATCGGCAAGGTGAAGAAGCAGCTCGACGCGGCCGGCATCGACGACCGCATCGTCAAGCGCCAGCTCGCCATCATCTCCTCCATGACGCGGGAGGAGCGGCGCAAGCCCGCTCTGATGAACGCGAGCCGCAAGAAGCGCGTGGCTTCCGGCTGCGGCCTCGACGTTCAGGATGTGAACAAGCTTCTGAAGATGCACCGGCAGATGTCGGACATGATGAAGAAGATCGGCAAGACCAAGGGCGGCCTCGCCGGCCTCTTCGGCGGTGGCGGCATGCCGCAGCCCGATCCCGCGATGCTTGAGGAAATGGCCAAGGGCGGCGGCCTCGGCAACATGGGCGGCGGGCTTCCCGGCGGGCTCGGTGGCCTCGGCGGTCTTGGCGGCGGTGGCCTGCCTCCGGGCCTGCCCAGGGGGCTTGGCGGCCTCGGCGGTGGTTTCCCCGGAATGCCCGGTTTCGGCAAGGGGCCGAAGAAGAAATAGCGGCCTCGCCGCTTGGATGAGACGGCGGCCTCGCCGCTTGGAATTGAGTGTTTGCGCCGGAGCATCCGGCCGAAATGATCAAGGAAGGAAGACTGAAATGGCAGTGAAGATCCGGCTCGCGCGTGGCGGTGCCAAGAAGCGTCCGTTCTACCGCATCGTGATCGCCGACGAGCGCGCTCCGCGTGACGGCCGCTTCATCGAGAAGATCGGCACGTTCAACCCGCTGCTGGCCGACGACAACGAGCAGCGCGTGACGCTCGACGTCGAGCGCGCCAAGCATTGGCTCGCCCACGGCGCCCAGCCGACCGACCGCGTCCTGCGCTTCCTGGATGCCGCCGGCGTGCTCACCCGTTCGACCCGTTCCAACCCGAACAAGGCCGAGCCGGGCACCAAGGCCAAGGAACGCGCCGAGGCTCGCCGCCAGCACGAGGAAGCCGCCAACGCTCCGGCCGAAGCCGAGTAAGCTTGGCCGCTTCGAGAGCGTCGGGCTTGGCTGACGAAGCCGACAAGATCCTCCTCGCCCAGATCGGCGCGCCGCATGGCGTGCGGGGCGAGGTCCGGGTCAAGAGCTTCACCGCCGATCCGCTCGCACTTCGCGACTACAAGCCGCTCGTCTCAAGGGACGGGCGGCTTTTCGTCGTGGAGCGCCTGCGCCCGGCAAAGGACGTACTGGTCGTGAAGTTCCGCGGCCTGGACGACCGCAACGCGGCCGAGGCGCTGAACGGCACCCGGATTTTCGTGTCCCGCGAGGCCTTGCCGGAGCCGGACGAGGACGAGTTCTACCATGCCGACCTGATCGGCCTGGCCGCCATGCTGGAAAGCGGCGAGCCGTTCGGGACGATCGTCGCCTTCCACGATCACGGCGCCGGTGAAATGGTGGAAGTGGCGCCGCCGCAGGGACAGACGCTGCTGGTGCCCTTCACGCAAGCGGCCGTGCCGGTGATCGACATCGCCGCCGGTCGTGTCGTCGTCGTGCCGCCGCCGGAGATTTCCGAGCGCGACGAGGATAGCGAGGGTGGGGAAGGGAAACCTGCCGACGAGGCCGAATCGTGAGCTGGAGCGCGACCGTCCTCACGCTTTATCCGGAGATGTTCCCGGGGCCCCTCGGGCAAAGCCTTTCCGGCAAGGCGCTGGAGCGGGGCACCTGGTCGTTTGAGGCGCGGAATATCCGTGACCACGGCATCGGCGTTCACCGGGCGGTGGACGACACGCCCGCCGGCGGCGGCGCCGGCATGGTGCTGCGCGCCGACGTGCTGGCGGCGGCGATCGACGCGGCGACGGTGTCGGACGACGAGCGTCCCCGCCTGCTGATGAGCCCGCGCGGGCGGCCGCTGAAGCAGGCGGATGTCCGGGCGCTGGCGGAAGGACCGGGCGCGATGATCGTCTGCGGTCGCTTCGAGGGCGTGGACGAGCGGGTGATCGAGGGCAGGGGCCTCCGCGAAGTCTCGATCGGCGACTACATCCTGTCTGGTGGCGAACTCGCGGCCATGGTGCTGATGGATGCCTGCGTGCGGCTCCTGCCCGGCGTCATGGGCAAGTTCGAATCGGGCGAGGACGAAAGCTTCGAGGGCGGGCTCCTGGAATATCCGCATTATACCCGGCCGGCGGAATGGGAGGGGCGGCCGATTCCCGCCACGCTCGGTTCCGGTCACCATGCGAAGATCGCCGCCTGGCGGCGGAGCGAGGCGGAACGGCTTACGCGCGATCGCCGTCCAGATCTTCTCGGGGGGCCCGATCTTCTCACGGGGGCCGATCTTCTCACGGGAGCGGAGTCGAAACGTCCCGGCGGGAAGTGATGCCAAGTCTTCATTTTTTCAGCCGCGACCATCGACAAAACACCGGATGAAGAGTATATGCCCACCAACTTCCGACCATCTGTCGATTGAGTTAGGCCGCGCCTCGGCCCGAAGCCAAGCGGGCGCGAATGTCACGAGGTATTGAGAAATGAACCTGATCCAAGAGATCGAGCAGGCCGAGATGGCCGGCATCGCCGCCAAGCGCGAGATTCCGGAATTCGAAGCCGGCGACACGGTTCGCGTCCACGTTCGCGTCACGGAAGGCGCCCGTACGCGTCTGCAGGCCTATGAAGGTGTCGTGATCGCCCGCAAGGGTGGCGGCATCCAGGAGAGCTTCACCGTCCGCAAGATTTCGTATGGCGAAGGCGTTGAGCGCGTGTTCCCGATGTATTCGCCGGCCGTCGAGAAGGTCGAAGTGGTGCGTCGCGGCAAGGTGCGTCGCGCCAAGCTTTATTATCTGCGTGGCCTGACCGGCAAGTCCGCCCGTATCGTCGAGAAGACCAGCGTCCGCGCCCGTCGCCTCAACGACGCGGCCCGTGCCGCCACGAAGGCGCAGAACGCGGCTGCCCCGGCTCCTGCTGCTGCCGAGTAGTCGGCAGCCTCAGGCTTGAATGCGAAGGGCGGCCCGGCCGCCCTTTTTCATGTCCGTGATTCGGTGTCCCGACCGTCTGCGGCGTCGATGCAGGCGAGGAAGGCTTCCGCCGCCCGGCTCACCTTCCGCTGCCTGTGATGCAGCACGCGGAAGCTCCGGGACGATAGCGGGAAAGCGACCGGCGCGAGCGATCCGGCCCTGATGCCGGATTCCACCACGATGCCGGAAATGGCACTGGCGCCGAGCCCGGCCTCGACCGCCGCTCGCACCGCCTCATTGGAGGGCAACTCCATCGCGATGCGCAAGGCCTTCAGGTCCACCCCGGCCCGGGCGAGATCCGCCTCGAATTCCGAGCGCGTCCCCGAGCCTTGTTCGCGCAGCACCCAGTCGCTCGCCGCGATGTCCGCCGGCTCCACGCGGCCGCGCCCGGCCCAGGGGTGATCCGGGGCGACGATCAGCACCAGCCGATCCGTCCCGACGGTTGTGCCCGTCAGCGCCGGCTCGTCCACCTGACCTTCCACGAAACCCAGCTGGGTTTCGCCCTCGATCAGCGAGTGGGCGACCTGCGCGGTATTGCCGATCCGCACATGGAGGCTCACCTCGGGATGGCGGCGGCGGAAGGCGGCCAGATGCACCGGCAACCAGTAACTCGCGATGGTCTGGCTGGCGCTGATGGCCAGCGACCCGGTTTTCAGTCCGGCAAGATCCGCCAGCACGGTTTCCGCATCGGCGGCGCGGGCGAGCAGGGCCTTGGCCTCGCCGAGGAACAGGCGGCCCGCCTCGGTAAGCTCGATCCGGCGGCCCACCCGGTCGAAGAGCGAGACGGCATGCCGGTTCTCCAGGGCGGAAATGGCGGCGCTGACGGCGGACTGCGTCAGGTTGAGCGCTTCGGCCGCACGCGTCACGTGCTGCCGCTCGGCGACTGCCACGAAGATCCGGAGTTGCTCGAGGGTCATGTCACGTCATACGATTCCGGTGCGGGGGCGACAAGTCGGCCGGAATGGGGAGCCGGAGAGCGGCGAAGATCGCCGTACGGCGGCGGGATTTTCCGCCGCGCCGGTGCGCCCGTCTGCCGCTGGCGGGCCGCTCTCTTTGATTGTAACCGTTCCAAGCCTCTGCTATATCCCGCGCATGGCAGACCTTCGCAAGGCACATAACGGCGGATACCGAATCCGACCGGCGCTTGCCGCGCATACGACGATGGCGTTTGCGTCCATCGACGACCATGCGCGCCTGCCCGCGCGCTTCTTTGCCAAGCTGAACGCTGCCGACGGCTCGCTCCTTCGTCGCTGACGTCCGGCGCTTTGCGCCATCATTCATCCTCTTCGAACGCGACGATTCCATTCAGGGACTCACCATGAGTGCACCCAAGACTCTGTACGACAAGATCTGGAACGACCATCTGGTTGAACAGCAGCCCGACGGCACGTGCCTGCTCTACATCGACCGCCACCTCGTCCATGAGGTGACGAGCCCTCAGGCCTTCGAGGGCCTGCGGCTGAACGGCCGCAAGGTCCATGCGCCAAGCAAGACGCTGGCCGTGGTCGACCACAATGTGCCGACTACCGATCGTCGCTTCGGCATCGAGGATCCTGAATCCGCGCTGCAGATCGAGACGCTGGCGCAGAACGCGGCCGATTTCGGCGTCGAGTATTATTCCGAGCTCGATCGTCGCCAGGGCATCGTCCACATCGTCGGCCCCGAGCAGGGCTTCACCCTGCCCGGCATGACCATCGTCTGCGGCGACAGCCACACGTCCACGCATGGCGCCTTTGGCGCTCTCGCCCATGGCATCGGCACGTCGGAGGTGGAGCACGTGCTCGCCACGCAGACGCTGATCCAGAAGAAGGCCAAGAACATGCGCGTGAACGTCGACGGCAAGCTGCCGGCCGGCGTGACCGCCAAGGACATCATCCTCGCCATCATCGGCCAGATCGGCACCGCCGGCGGTACGGGCCACGTCATCGAGTTCGCCGGCGAGGCGATCCGTGGCCTGTCCATGGAAGGCCGCATGACGGTCTGCAACATGACGATCGAGGGCGGCGCCCGCGCCGGCATGATCGCGCCCGACGACACGACTTTCGAGTACATCTACGGCCGTCCGCGCGCGCCGCAGGGCAGGGCCTGGGACATGGCGCTGGATTACTGGCGCACGTTGCCGACCGACGAGGGCGCGTTCTTCGACAGCGAGATCCGCCTCGACGCGGCCGACCTGCCGCCGATCGTGACCTGGGGCTCCTCGCCCGAGGACGTGGTTTCCATCAGCGGCGTGGTTCCCGATCCCGACCAGATCCCGGACGAGAACAAGCGCATCTCCAAGTGGCGCGCGCTGAAGTACATGGGCCTGACGCCCGGCACCAGGATGACCGACGTCAAGCTCGACCGGATCTTCATCGGCTCCTGCACCAACGGCCGGATCGAGGATCTGCGCGAAGTCGCCAAGGTGGTCGAGGGCCGCAGCGTCAACGCCAATCTGAGCGCGATGATCGTGCCGGGTTCGGGCGTGGTGAAGGAGCAGGCCGAGGCCGAGGGTCTGGACAAGATCTTCAAGGCCGCCGGCTTCGACTGGCGCGAGCCGGGCTGCTCCATGTGCCTGGCGATGAATGCCGACAAGCTGGCCCCGGAAGAGCGCTGCGCCTCCACCTCGAACCGCAATTTCGAGGGACGCCAGGGCTTCAAGGGCCGCACGCATCTCGTCTCGCCCGCCATGGCGGCGGCCGCGGCGATTGCCGGCCACTTCGTCGACATCCGGGAATGGCGCTAAGCGGAGCCAGCTAGTCGGGCCGGACGGTCAGGCACGAGGGTCGGAATTCGGTGAAGGCCCCGGAAGGGCCTTCACGACGTGGGGTCAGTCGCGCTCGACGAACTTGAAGAAGCGGCTTTCCTTGCCGTCGGCGGTCTTTTCCTGGGCGAGCAAGGCAAGCTTCTTTTCCTCGAAGGTCTCGAAGAAGGCATCCCAGTCGATTTCTTCCAGGCTGTCCTCCTTCGGGCCGAAGTCGAAGCGAAGAACGCCGGCGCCTTCGCCACCCTTCTCCGTGCCCTTGGCGACGGAGGGGCGGCCGCCCCGGTCTTCCGCCCACTTCCTGATCTTCTTGTGGTCGGTGATCTTTTCTGCAGAACTCATGAGAGATCTCCTGAATGCGGTCCCGGCCAGAGAACACACGACAGGGCGCTCCCGTTCCTGAACGGACGGAAGCCGCCGCAGCGACGGACGGGAACGGGCGGACATGAGCGACGAGGCGAATTTCTGGGTGAAGCGGCAGGCGCCGGGGCTCGACGACTTCGAAGCCATGGCGTTGCGCGCCTATGCGGAGCTGCCGCGCGAGTTCCGGGACCTGGCCGGCGAAGTCACGATCACCATCTCCGAATTCCCGGAGGAGGACGTGCTGGACAGCCTGGGGGCGGAGAGCGAGTTCGACCTTCTCGGCCTCTTCCAGGGCGTCGGCCTCGCCCATGCCTCGGCCATCGCGCCCACCGGCGCCATGCCGAACAGCATCTGGCTCTATCGCCGGCCCATCCTGGACTATTGGGCGGAGCACGAGGAGACGCTGGGCGCGATCATCACCCACGTCCTGATCCACGAGATCGGCCACCATTTCGGCCTGTCCGACGACGACATGGAAGACATCGAGGCCGGATCGGATTAGTCCGGCAAACGAATTTCCCAACGAGCACCGAGGGAGACATCAATGGACAAGTTTACCAAGCTGACCGCGGTCGCCGCGCCCATGCCCATCGTCAATATCGACACGGACATGATCATTCCCAAGCAGTACCTGAAGACCATCAAGCGCACCGGTCTCGGCGTCGCCCTGTTTTCGGAGATGCGCTACAACGAGGACGGCACGGAGAACCCCGACTTCGTCCTGAACAAGCCGGCGTACCGCAATGCGGAAATTCTTGTTGCTGGCGATAATTTCGGCTGCGGTTCGTCGCGCGAGCATGCCCCGTGGGCGCTGAAGGATTTCGGCATCAGCTGCATCATCTCCACCAGCTTCGCCGACATCTTCTACAACAACTCCTTCCAGAACGGCCTGCTGCCGATCGTGGTCTCGCCGGAGAACCTGGAGAAGCTGCTGGACGACGCCTCGCGGGGCGCCAACGCCACGATCAGCGTGGACCTGGAAGCCCAGGAGATCCGCGGGCCGGATGGCGGCGTCATCCACTTCGAGATCGATCCCTTCAAGAAGCATTGCATGCTGAACGGGCTCGACGGCATCGGCCTCACCATGCAGAAGCAGGACGAGATCGCTTCCTTCGAAGGCAAGCTCCAGAACGACCGGCCGTGGATCTGAACCGATGAGCGAGCGCCGCCTGATCTCCTCCGGTTCTCCCTTCGAAAAGGAGGCCGGCTATTCCCGCGCCGTCGTGCTCGGCGACTTCTGCTTCGTGGCCGGCACGACCGGCTACGATTATTCCACGATGACCATGCCCGACGCGATCGAGGATCAGGTCCGCAACGCCGTGAACACGGTTGCGAAGAGCCTTGATGAGGGTGGGTTCTCGCTCTCCGATGTCGTGCGCGTGAACTACATCGTGACGCATAACGAGCATGTCGGGCCGGCCTTCAAGGTGCTCGGCACCTTCTTCGGCGACATCCGACCGGCGGCGACCATGATCGTGGCCGAACTCGTGCGCCCCGACATGAAATTCGAGATCGAGGCGACGGCCTACCGGCCGTCCCGCTAATCCCGCCAACCTCGCGGCACATCATCACCTATCGAAGGCACTGAAATGACCACCCACAAGCTGCTTCTCCTGCCCGGCGACGGCATCGGCGTCGAGACCATGGAGGAGGTCAAGGCCATCGTGTCCTTCATGAACGAGGAGGGCCTCGCCTCCTTCGAGACGGAGGAGGGGCTTGTCGGCGGTAGCGCCTACGACGCGCACGGCAAGGCGATTTCCGAAGAGCACATGAAGCTCGCCACCGAGTCCGACGCGGTGCTGTTCGGCGCGGTCGGCGGCCCGAAGTGGGACGGCGTGCCCTACGAGGTGCGCCCCGAGGCGGGCCTGCTGCGCCTGCGCAAGGATCTGGCCCTGTTCGCCAACCTCCGCCCGGCGATCTGCTATCCGGCGCTCGCGGCCGCGTCTTCGCTGAAGCATGAGGTGGTGGAAGGCCTCGATATCCTGATCGTCCGCGAACTGACCGGCGGCGTCTATTTCGGCGAGCCCAAGGAGATCACCGACCTCGGCAACGGCCAGAAGCGCGGCGTCGATACGCAGGTCTACGAGACCTACGAGATCGAGCGCATCGGTCGCGTCGCCTTCGAGCTTGCCCGCACGCGCGGCAACAAGGTGACGTCGATGGAAAAGCGCAACGTCATGAAGTCGGGCGTCCTCTGGAACGAGGTCATGACCCGCGTCGGCCGTGAGGAATATTCCGACGTGAAGCTCGATCACATGCTGGCCGATTCCGGCGGCATGCAGCTCGTCCGCTGGCCCAAGCAGTTCGACGTCATCGTCACCGATAACCTGTTCGGCGATCTCCTCTCCGATATCGCGGCGATGCTGACGGGTTCGCTCGGCATGCTGCCGTCGGCATCCCTCGGCGCGCCGGACGAGCGTTCGGGCAAGCGCAAGGCCATGTACGAGCCCGTGCACGGTTCGGCGCCGGATATCGCCGGCCAGGGCATCGCCAACCCGATCGCCATGATCGCGTCGCTCGCCATGTGCCTGCGCTATTCGTTCGGCATGGTCGAGCTCGCCGACCGGCTGGAGAAGGCGATCTCCGATACGCTGAACGACGGCCTGCGCACCAAGGACATCATGTCGGAGGGCGCGCGCGAGGTCGGCACGCGCGAAATGGGTGCGGCGATCCTGGCCAAGTTCCGGGGCTGATCGCGGGGCCTTCGCCTGTTGAAAAGAGCCGGCGGCAGCGCCATCTCGGGGCCATGCTTCGCTCCGTCACCATTGCTGCCGCCGCCACACTGGGTTTGGGTATTGCCGCCGCCGGTGCCGCGCCCTTGGTTTCTCTGCGCTGGAACAACCGCGTTCTCCTGATCCACGCGGGGGCTGCGGACGATTCCCGGCTCGCCGAGGAGAAGCGGCGGATTGCCTCCGCCCACGCCGAGCTCGCGGACCGCGACATGGTCGTGATCGCGCAGGTCGGTGCTGCCGAGCCCGAGCTGCTTTATGGCTCCGCACCGAAGGGGGCCGTGGCTTCGTTCCGCACCGCTCCGGCCGAACCGGGTTTTCAGATCGTGCTGATCGGCAAGGATGGCGGCGAGAAGGGCCGCTGGAGCGAACCGGTGGCGATGAACGAGGTCTTCGGCCTGATCGACGCCATGCCGATGCGCCGCGCCGAGGCGGCCCGGAAATCCGGCTGATCGGCTTTCGCGTGCCGCTGGATGATTGACATGGCTGCCGGGAGGATTAGAACCAGCCGCGCCATGATCCCAGTAAAGACCAAAACGACGATCTGACCCCTCCGCCCCGCTCTCCCCGGGGTGGGGAGTGACGGCTATCGCGAATTTGCCGGGAGAGGGCAGGAGGGACAGGACATGGGTTTCAAGATTGCTGTCATCGGCGCGACCGGAAATGTCGGGCGCGAGATCCTGGAAGTGCTGGACGAGCGCGGTTTTCCGGCCGACGAAGTCGTGGCGCTGGCCTCGCGCCGCAGCCAGGGCACGGAAGTTTCCTTTGGCGACAAGATCCTCAAGGTCCAGGCGCTGGAAAACTACGATTTCACCGGCACGGATATCGCGCTGATGTCGGCCGGCGGCTCGGTCGCCAAGGAATGGGCCCCGAAGATCGGCGCGCAGGGCTGCGTCGTCATCGATAATTCCTCCGCCTGGCGCTACGACATGGACGTCCCGCTGATCGTGCCGGAAGTGAATGCCGACGCGGTGGAAGGCTTCCGCAAGCGTAACATCATCGCCAACCCGAACTGCTCCACCGCGCAGCTCGTCGTCGCGCTGAAGCCGCTGCATGACCGCGCCAAGATCAAGCGCGTCGTCGTGGCGACCTATCAGTCGGTATCGGGCGCCGGCAAGGACGGCATGGACGAGCTCTTCAACCAGACGCGCGCGGTCTTCGTGGCCGACCCGGTGGAGAGCAAGAAGTTCACCAAGCGGATCGCCTTCAACGTCATCCCGCACATCGACGTCTTCATGGAAGACGGCTCCACGAAGGAAGAGTGGAAGATGGTGGCGGAGACCAAGAAGATCCTGGATCCCAAGATCAAGCTGACCGCGACGGCCGTCCGCGTGCCGGTCTTCATCGGCCATTCGGAAGCCGTGAACATCGAGTTCGAGGAGCCGATCACCGCAGACGAGGCCCGCGAGATCCTGCGCGAGGCGCCGGGCTGCCTCGTCATCGACAAGCACGAGGACGGCGGCTACGTCACGCCGCAGGAAATCGCCGGAGAGGACGCGACCTACATCTCCCGCATCCGCGAGGATTCGACGCTCGATAACGGCCTGAACATCTGGGTCGTCTCCGACAATCTCCGCAAGGGAGCGGCGCTGAACGCGGTGCAGATCGCGGAACTCCTGGTGAACCGCCATCTCATCCAGGCCAAGAAGGCGGCCTGATCCGAACATCAAAAGCCCCGGCATCGACCGGGGCTTTTTTGTTGAGCGACGCGGGAGCTTCGTCGGTCTGCGACACGACTTCGTCGGTCGGGACACGGCTTCGCCGGTCGGGACACGGCTTCGCCGGTCGGACGTCAGAGATACGACTTCGTCGATCAGAGATATCGACCGCCGCGCTGGATCACTTCGATCTTGTAGCCGTCGGGATCGCTGACGAAGAAGAAGCGTGCGAGTTCCTTGCCGTCCTTTGCCAGCGGGCGGATCGGCGTCGGCTCGAAACCCAGGCCGGAAAAGCGGCTGTGTTCGGCCTCGATGTCGTCCACCGAAAAGGCCATGTGGCCGTAGCCGTTGCCGAGGTCGTACGGCTCGCTCGTGCCCTTGTTGACCGTCAGTTCCAGCTCGAACCCGCTTTCGGCATTGCTGAGGTAGATCAGCGTGAAGGTGTCGAAGTCCAGCCGGGCGGCGATCTCAAGCTCGAATGCCCGCTGGTAGAAATCGAGGGAGCGCGCCTCGTCGAGGACGCGCACCATGCTGTGGATTGCCTTGGCCATCTTGTTTCCAGATCGATGTCGATGCGGGGAGACATAGAAGCCAGGGGACGCGGAGGGAAGGTCAGCCGATCCCGCGTGCCAGGTCGATCACCAGCTTGAGATTGAGGCCGACGATTATGACGGCGATGACGCTGGCCAGCGTCGTCATCCAGACGGGCGCGCGGAGTTCCCCCATCTTGCGGCGGTCGGCGGTGAACATGACCAGCGGGATCACGGCAAAGGGAAGCTGCAGGCTGAGCACGACCTGGCTCAGGATCAGGAGCTGCGACGTGCCGTGCTCGCCATAGAGGATCGTCACGATCACCGCGGGGATCACCGCGAGGCCGCGGGTGATCAGTCGACGAAGCCACGGCTGCAGCCGCATGTGGACGAAGCCTTCCATGACGATCTGGCCCGCCATGGTGGCGGTGATCGCCGAATTCAGGCCGCAGCAGAGAAGGGCGACGGCAAAGAGGCTCGGCGCCAGCGTGGAGCCGAGCAGCGGCGCCAGCAATGCATAGGCCTGGCCGAGATCGTCCACCGGGGTTTGCCCCGGCCGGTTGAAGGCTGCGCCGGCGAGCACCAGGATAGCGGCATTGACGAGAAACGCGAAGCTCAGGGCGACGGTGGAGTCGATCGTGGTGAAGCGCACCGCCTCGCGTCTCTCCTCCGGCGAGCGGCCGACCGCGCGGGTCTGGACGATGCCGGTGTGGAGATAGAGATTGTGCGGCATGACGGTCGCGCCGATGATGCCCATCGCGAGGTAGAGCATCGCGGGATCGCGCACCGCCTCCGAGTGAGGCACGAGGCCGCCGAACACGGCAGCCCAGTCCGGCCGCGCCAGCACGATCTGCGCCACGAAGCAGATCGCGATCACCATCAGGAGCGCCACGACCAGGATCTCTGTGGCACGAAAGCTTCGCGACTGCATGTAGAGGACGAGCAGCACGTCCAGCATGGTGATCACCACGCCCAGCGACAGCGGAATGCCGAAGAGCAACTGCAGACCGATCGCCGTGCCGATCACTTCGGCAAGATCGGTGGCGCAGATCGCCAGCTCCGCCAGGATCCAGAGGCCGATGGCGACGGGCCGGGGATAGGCGTCGCGGCAGGCCTGCGCCAGATCGCGCCCGGTGGCGATGCCCAATCGCGTGCAGAGCGCCTGCAGGATCATCGCCATGACGCTGGACAGCATGATCACGAAAAGCAGCGCGTAGCCGTAATGCGAGCCGCCGGAGAGCGATGTCGCCCAGTTTCCGGGGTCCATGTAGCCGACGGCCACGAGATAGCCGGGGCCAAGGAAGGAAATCAGACGCCGGAAGAAGCCGCCCGTCCGCTTTGTCGGAATGCTGGAATGGGCTTCGTCCAGTGTCGGCGCACCTTCCTCTTCGCGCCAGGCGGGTTGTCCGTCGGCAGCCGTTTCTTCCGGAAAATGACGCATCTGCCTCGGGATCTGCGAATGAGAATTATTCGCAATCTAAGTCGCCGCGTATGGCTGTCAACTGCGGTCGGCGAGCGCGCAGCCGAAAACCCGCTGCGACATGATCGCAACGGGACGGGGGAGGGTGTTCGTGGAAGCCCAGGGGGCGAGGATTATTCCGGCGTAACGTCCGGGACGGGGCGGATGAAGTCGCCCGTCTCGTCGTTCATGATCCAGAGTTCGCCCAGGGCGATGTCGAACCAGGCCCCGTGCAGGGTGAGGCGGCCGGCGCTGACCGCTTCCTCGATAAAAGGGAAGGTGAGGAGATTGCGAAGCGAGAAGCGAATGGAAATCCGCTCCAGCGCGGTCTGCCTCTCAGCCGGAGTCATCAATTCGTTGCCCGCGATGCTTTCCGCCGAAGGCTTCAGCAACCGCATCCAGTTGCCGATGAAATCGCCGGGGGAAAGCGGCTGCGGATTGCTGTCCAGAGCGGCGCCGATGCCGCCGCAACGACCGTGGCCCATGACGACGATATGCTGCACTTCCAGTGCGCGGACGCCGAATTCCAGCGCCGAACTGGTGGAGTGATACTGGGCGTCGGGCTCGTAAGGCGGCACGAGATTGGCCACGTTGCGGATGACGAAGAGTTCGCCGGGCCCGACATCGAAGATGGTCTCGGGCGCCGCTCGCGAATCGCAGCAGCCGATGAGAAGGGTCGAAGGCTTCTGCCCGGCTTCAGCCAGCTTGCGATAGCGGGTCTGCTCGGTCTCGTAACGGTTGGCCGCGAAGTGGTGGTAGCCGTCGATCAGGAACTGGGGAAAGGCGCTCATGCCTGTCTCATGCTGCCGCGCGCGGCGGGAGGCAAGTGGGCAGGTTTGCCAAGGCGCGTTTTACCGCAGCTTCGTCCTTCCCGACGGGGCAGGGGCGCTGCCGCCGCCCCCGCCTGCCGCCGCCCCCGCCTGCCGCACTCCGTCACCTCTGCCGAGCCATGCCATTTCGGAAACGCACCGTTTCGAAAATGGGGGTGGCAAAGTTCGCGGGGCCGATTACATAGAGATCATCGGTTACGGATAGGAACCGCATTTGAGTTGAGTACCGATGCGGTTCGCTATCGATTGAGGATGGAGAATTCAACATGCGTAAGCTTCTTTTCGCCACGGCCGCGTTTGGCCTTCTGACTGCCGGCGCCGCCAACGCTGCCGGCGCTCTTTCGCTGGAACAGCAGAATGCCGGCACGTACCCGGCCGTCGCCGGCCAGGTTTCCAAGGGCTTCCTGCTCTTCACCGACCAGAACGGCCAGAAGCGTGTGGTCAACCAGTATGCCGGCCAGTCCGAGACCGCCAACTCCTATGGCGCTCCGTACTTCGTTCACGGCCAGACCGAGACCCACTGAGGATCGAACTTCCCAACCGGCAGGGCGAGTCTCTTCCGGTTGGAACGCATCGGGTGAACATTACGTCACCATTTTGTGTCTAGTAATTAATCGGATGCGAATTATATGGACATCATCAGAAGGCAATAACGAACCTCCTTCCGGTTACGGATCGGGTGCCTTCTAAGAACTGACTATCGGGGTACTATTATGCGCAAGATCATTTTCGCCGCCGCCGCTCTTGGCCTTCTCTCCGCTGGCGCCGCCAACGCCGCCGGCATTCCCTCCCTGCAGCAGCAGAACGAGGGCACGTATCCGGCCGTCGCCGGCCAGGTCTCCAAGGGCTTCCTGCTCTTCACCGACCAGAACGGCCAGAAGCGCGTCGTGAACCAGTATGCGGGCCAGCACGAGACCGCCAACTCCTACGGCGCTCCGTACTTCGTCCATGGCCAGACCGAGACCCGCTAAGCGGACCGCGATCTCAGCCTCCTTTCGGCAGGTCCGCTTTTTGGGCCGCCGCTTCCTTCTTCAGGACGTTCATCATGCGTAAGATCATTTTCGCCGCCGCCGCCCTTGGGCTTCTCTCCGCTGGCGTCGCCAACGCTGCCGGCATCCCGGCCATCCAGGCCGACACCTCCGGCACCTACCCGGCGTCGTCGCACGTCTCCAAGGGCTTCCTTCTGTTCATGGACCAGAACGGCCAGAAGCGCGTCGTGAACCAGTATGCCGGCCAGCAGGAGACCGCCAATTCCTACGGCGCTCCCTACTTCGTCCACGGCCAGACCGAGACCCACTAAGGCTCGGCCACAGACCCCCGCCGGGCTCCCCCCTCGCCCGGCGACGTCCGGCCGTGCCTCCTCAGGCCGGACATGAAACCGCGAGCCGCCCTCCAGCGACTCGCGGTTTTTCTTTGTGCGCTCCCCCGCGGCCGCGTTACGGGAGACGATGCCCATTCGTCCCCGACGCTCCGTCCTCTACGTTCCCGCCGACAAGCCTCGCGCCATCGAGAAGGCGAGGGGGCTCGACTGCGACACCGTCGTTCTCGACCTGGAGGACGCGGTCGCGCCCGAGGCGAAAGCCGCCGCCCGCGAAACGCTGGCCGCGCTCTCTCGTGACAGCTTCCCCGGCAGGGAGTTCGTGATTCGCGTCGGCTCTGCCGGGATGTCCGACCCCGGAGAAGCGGAGGCCGTCCTGGCGGCCCGCCCGGACGCCGTGCTCGTGCCGAAAGTTCGCTCCGCCGCCGACCTCCAGCATGTGCAGGAACGAATCGACGGTGGAAGCGCGGGAGCGGAAATCGCGCTGTGGGCGATGATCGAGACGCCGGAAGCTCTTCTTGCAGCCGGCGCGATCGCCGGCTGCTGCATGGCGGGCGTTCGTCTCCGTTGCCTCGTCATCGGCACCAACGACCTTGCTCTGGAGACACGCGTGCCGCTGGAACCGGGCCGCGCCGCCTACGTCCCGTGGTTCATGCAGATCGTAGCGGCCGCGCGGACGCAGAGGCTCGACGTGATCGACGGCGTGCTCAACGATTTTCGCGACGAGGCGTTGCTCAGGAGCGAATGTCTGCAGGCCCGATCTCTCGGAATGGACGGCAAGAGCCTGATCCATCCCGGGCAGATCGCCGTGGCCAACGCCGTGTTCCGGCCGGCGCCGCAGGAGGTTGCCTGGGCCGGGGCGGTCGCCGCCGCCTTCACTTTGCCGGAAAATAAGGGGAAGGGGGTGCTTGCGATGGACGGTCGGATGATCGAACGTCTTCATCTCGGAGCGGCGCAGCGCATCCTCGACATGGCGCAGGCGTGCGAGCGAAAGGACAGGCGTTGAAAGCATATCGTTTTATCACCGGGCCGGACGACGCCTCGTTCTGCAAGCGGGTAACGGAGGCCCTTAACAAGGGCTGGACCCTCCATGGCTCGCCCAGTCTCGGCTACGACATGGCCAATGCCCGGCTAAGCTGCGGTCAGGCCGTGGTGAAGGAAGTCGAGGGCGAGTGGACGGAAGAGATGCTTTCGGAAGATTTCAAGCTCGGCAAGGTCTGAGGACCCGGCTCGAAGCGCCGGATCTGCCGCCGCTGCCATCGCATTGCAGGTGAAGCGAAAATGTCGCGGGGCGGAAACTCTGCCCTGCGGCTGCGAACCTGTTTGAAATCATGTCAGGTTCGCTGCTATGGACGGGGTGATCATTGACCCGCCGGCAGGAGTCCCCAGGCATGGCGCAGGCAGACATAAGGGCCGCAAGGCCGCTCTCGCCTCATCTTTCCGTTTTCCGACCGCTGATGACGATGGTGATGTCCATCGTTCATCGAATCACCGGCTGCGGACTTTATTTCGGCACGCTGATCCTTGCCTGGTGGCTGCTGGCTATCGCGGCGGGGCCGGACGCGTTCTTCTATGCCAGCTGGTTCTTCTCTTCCTGGATCGGCGTGCTCTTCCTGTTCGTCTACACCTGGATCCTGCTGCACCACATGCTCGGCGGCATCCGCCACCTGTATTGGGACACGGGCGCCGGCTTTGATCGCGCCAGTCGCAACGCCCTCGCCTGGGCTACGCTGATCGGCTCCATTTCCCTGACGATCATCGTGTGGATCGTCGGCATCCTGGTTCGTTGAGGAGGTCTGATATGACGATGCGGACATCTCTCGGCCAGGTGCGCGGCCGCGGCACGGCCGGACAGGGCACCGCCCACTTCATGGTGCAGCGCTTCACCGCGATCGCCAACGTGTTCCTGGTGATCGCCTTTATCGTGCTGATCGTGAGCCTCACCGGCAAGCCCTACGTCGAAGTGCGCGCCACGCTGGCTTCGCCCCTGCCGGCGCTGATCATTCTCGCCCTCATGCTCTCCGTCGCGAACCATATGCGCCTCGGCATGCAGGTCGTCCTCGAAGACTACATCCATGGCGATCTGTCCAAGATCATCGCCATCGCGCTGAACAACCTCTACGCGGCGGCGATCGGGATCGTGTGCATTTTCGCTATTCTCAAGATTGCGTTCGGAGGCTGAGCCATGGCCGCACAGGCAAGCAACGGGGCGGCAGCGTCGCCGGCAGCAGGCGGTCGCGCCTACGAAATCATCGACCATACGTATGACGTCGTCGTGGTCGGCGCCGGCGGCGCCGGCCTTCGCGCCACGCTGGGCGCCAGCGAATCGGGACTGAAGACCGCCTGCATCACCAAGGTGTTCCCGACGCGCTCCCACACGGTCGCGGCGCAGGGCGGCATCGCCGCCTCGCTCGGCAACATGAGCGAGGACGACTGGCGCTGGCACATGTACGACACCGTCAAGGGGTCGGACTGGCTGGGCGACCAGGATGCGATCGAGTACCTCGTGCGCAACGCGCCGGAAGTGGTCTACGAACTGGAGCATTGGGGCGTGCCGTTCTCCCGCACGGAGGAAGGACGCATCTACCAGCGTCCCTTCGGCGGCATGACCACGCATTTCGGCCAGG
Organism: Faunimonas pinastri; assembly: GCF_900110915.1. GTDB lineage: Bacteria > Pseudomonadota > Alphaproteobacteria > Rhizobiales > Afifellaceae > Faunimonas > Faunimonas pinastri. Next base: position 32,640 of record NZ_FOFG01000013.1, on the reverse strand, counting down.
GCACGGCGCAGCGCACCTGCGCGGCGGCCGACCGCACCGGCCACGCGATGCTGCACACCATGTACGGCCAGTCGCTGAAGCATTCCGCGACCTTCTTCGTGGAATATTTCGCGATCGACCTGATCATGGAAGATGGCGCCTGCCGTGGCGTGATCGCGATTTCCATGGATGACGGCTCGATCCACCGTTTCCGCGCCCACAAGACCATCCTGGCGACCGGCGGGTATGGCCGCGCCTACTTCTCCTGCACCTCCGCGCATACCTGCACCGGTGACGGCAACGCCATGGTGCTGCGCGCCGGCCTGCCGCTGCAGGACATGGAGTTCGTCCAGTTCCACCCGACCGGCATCTACGGGTCGGGCTGCCTGATCACCGAAGGCGCGCGCGGCGAGGGCGGTTATCTCACCAATTCCGAGGGTGAGCGCTTCATGGAGCGTTACGCCCCCTCGGCCAAGGATCTCGCGTCGCGCGATGTCGTCTCCCGCGCCTCCACCATGGAGATCCGCGAGGGCCGTGGCGTCGGCAAGGGCAAGGATCACATCCACCTCCACCTGGAGCATCTGGATCCCGCCGTCCTGCACGAGCGCCTTCCCGGTATCTCGGAAACGGCGAAGATCTTCGCCGGCGTGGACGTCACGCGCGAGCCGATCCCGATCCTGCCCACCGTGCACTACAACATGGGCGGCATCCCGACGAACTTCCACGGCGAGGTCGTGACCAAGCTCGACGGCGATCCGGACTCGGTGGTGCCCGGCCTGATGGCTGTCGGCGAGGCGGCCTGCGTGTCCGTGCACGGCGCCAATCGCCTCGGTTCCAATTCGCTGGTCGACCTCGTGGTCTTCGGCCGCGCCGCCGGCCGGCGCTGCGCCGAGACGGTGGAGCCGGGCGAGCGTCACCCCGATCTGCCGAAGTCGGCCGACGAGATGGCGATTTCCCGCCTCGACCGCGCCCGCTACGCCAAGGGTTCCACCCGTACGGCGGAGTTGCGCGGCAACATGCAGCGCGTGATGCAGAACAATTGCGCGGTGTTCCGCACCGGTGAAGTGCTGGAGGAGGGCCAGGGCCTGATCCACGATGTGTGGCGCGGCTCCGACGACATCCAGGTTTCCGACCGCGGGCTCATCTGGAACTCCGACCTCATTGAGACGCTGGAGTACCAGAACCTGATCTCGCAGGCGGTCGTCACGATGGAATCGGCCGCCAACCGGAAGGAAAGCCGTGGGGCGCACGCCCGCGAGGATTTCCCGGATCGCGACGACCAGAACTGGATGAAGCACACACTGGCTTTCGCCGACGTGGAAAACCAGTCGGTCTCGATCGATTACCGTCCAGTGCATACCTATACGATGTCGAACGACATCCAGTACATCGAGCCCCGCAAGCGCGTTTACTGAGGATACTGCCCGATCACTTCCGGTCCCGTGCCGCCGCCGGGACCTAGGGACGAAACAGATGGTTCAACTGACCCTTCCCAAGAACTCCAGAATTACCGAAGGCAAGGTCTGGCCGAAGCCCGACAGCGCGTCCGCGCTCCGGGAATTCCGGATCTATCGCTGGGATCCGGAAGCGGGCGGCAATCCTCGGATGGACACGTTCTACGTCGACACCGAGGATTGCGGGCCGATGGTTCTCGATGCGCTCTTGTGGATCAAGAACAAGGTCGACGCGACGCTGACGCTCCGCCGCTCCTGCCGCGAAGGCATCTGCGGCTCCTGCGCGATGAACATCGATGGCATGAATACGCTGGCCTGCACCAAGGGCTACGACGAGGTGAAGGGCGCGGTGAAGATCTACCCGCTGCCGCACATGCCCGTCGTCAAGGACCTGGTGCCGGACCTCACCGGCTTCTATGCCCAGCATGCCTTCATCGAGCCGTGGCTGCATACGGTTTCGCCGACGCCGCAGAAGGAATGGCTGCAGTCGCGTGCCGATCGCGAGAAACTCGACGGCCTCTACGAGTGCATCCTCTGCGCCTGCTGCACCACGTCCTGCCCGAGCTACTGGTGGAACGGCGACAAGTATCTCGGCCCCGCGGCACTGCTGCAGGCCTATCGCTGGCTGATCGACAGCCGCGACGAGGCGACGGGCGAGCGGCTGAACGATCTCGACGATCCGTTCCGGCTTTACCGTTGCCACACCATCATGAACTGCGCGCAGACCTGCCCCAAGGGACTGAACCCCGCCAAGGCGATCGCCGAGATCAAGAAGATGATGGTCGAACGGCGCCTCTGACGCTCACGGTTCCTGCACATGAAGGGCTCCTCTGCGATGGCAGGGGAGCCTTTTCGTTTGGGGCGCGGGTCCAGTGAACGAGAGCGCTCTATGGCGTCTGCGCGGTCTGCGCCGGGATCTTGGCGGGCGTGGCCTGTTCGCTGGCCGCAGAAGCCGGGGCACTTGCGGCTGAAGGGGGGGCCTTGTCGCCCGCCGTGTCGGACTGCGTCGGTGCGGCAGCGGCAGGCGCGGGCGCGGCCGCCGAGGTTTGCGGCTTCGCCTCGGCCGGCGCGGCGGACGGCTTCTCCGGCGTTTTCGTAATGGGAGCAGGGGCAGGCGGCACCGGCATTTCCGGCGGCGGGGCGTGGTGGATGGGCGCGGTTTTCGCCGCCTGGCCGAGATCGCCGCGAGCAAAGCGGACGCAGCCGGCGATCAGCGGCGTGCAGACGGCATTGCGGCCGGAGACGGCGTTGCTGTCGCCCGCATAGGCGATCCGCGTCACGCGTCCCTTGTCGAAGCGCACCTGAAGGCGACAATCGCCCCCGCCGTTCAGGCTTACCGAAGCGCCCACGAGGTTCGGCAGCACGGGCACGCTGACGCCGGCGGACGAGGGCTGCGACTTCTCGTAGCTCCAGATATCGACGTCGCCTTCGGTGAAGACCTTGGTCGGGAAGCCCGCGCACATCCGGATGTCGTTCTGGCGCAGGCCGATCAGCTGTGTCCTCGCATCCTCGACCGGGCTGACCGGATTGGGGACGCAGCCAGCCGTTACGAGAAGGGTGGCGAGGGCTGGCCAGGTCAGGCTGCTGCGAAGCAATGGGCGGAAGCTCATGCGCAAACTCGATCGGTCTTCTCTTGGCAACCCCGGCAAAGCGGGGCATGGCTTCGGTGAAACCCCGAGGGGCACGGCGCGCGAAGGGCGCCGGATGATGGGTCAGGCGCGTCGGCCCGAATCCTCATGATAGTGCGCTGCAGCATGAGGAAAAGAGTCTCGGGCCGCCGCGTCGATCACACCTGCGCCAGAGGTGTCCGGAATGCCTGAATATCGCGCGGGATGAATTGCTGCGCTTTATGTCGCAAGGCTCACTTCCCAAATGACCTTGGCTGCTGCTATCCTGCCACCAACATGAACTGAGCGGGTGTGACGAGCACCCGGTGAAGTGAGATCAAGATGAGCAAGGTCGCGGACGACATCTGTCCTGCGTCTGTGCTCGGTTCGGCGGATGGAAGTTCGACAGAGGCGCGAAAAGAGCAATTCACACCGGCGTCGAAATCTTCGGACCCGCCTAAAACCGTTCCCGCGACCCCCGGTGCCGAGGCATCGAAACGGGATCACGCGACTGAACGGCACAGGGCCGGACGCAGCCGCTCCCGCGCGCATGAGCGCGGGCCATTCTACGCAGCGATCGATCTCGGCACCAATAACTGCCGGTTGCTGATCGCGGAGCCGCGGGGGGAGAGTTTCCATATCGTCGATTCGTTTTCGCGGATCGTACGGCTGGGAGAGGGCGTCGCGCAGAGCGGGCTCCTGAACCACGACGCCATGGAGCGGGCCTTCGGCGCGTTGCGCATCTGCCGGCAGAAGCTGGCGGAGAGGCGGCTCGCGGGAACGCGCCTGATCGCCACGGAAGCGTGCCGTCGAGCGCTGAACGGCGCGGCTTTCATGGATCGCGTCCGCCACGAACTCGGGCTCAATTTCGAGATCATCGACCGGCGCACCGAGGCCTCGCTGGCGGTCGCCGGTTGCTTCTCGCTTCTCGATCCGAAGTCCGACGGCGCGGTGCTGTTCGATATCGGCGGCGGCTCCTCCGAGATCGTCTGGCTGGACCGCAAGCGCTCGCGCAAGCGGAACGGGCTGATGCGGGCCTGGGTCTCGCTTCCCGTGGGCGTGGTGACCCTGGCTGAGCGGCATGGCGGTGTCGACGTCACGGACGAGGTTTTCGAGGCGATGGTCGCCGACGTGCGGGCCGAGTTCGTTCGCTTCAATGCGCGCGACGCGCTCAAGGAAGCGCTGAAACACCGCTCGTTCCACTTTCTCGGCACCTCGGGAACGGTTACGACGCTGGCAGGCGTCCATCTCGGACTGGGGCGCTACGACCGTCGCTATGTCGACGGGCTCTGGATGGAGCAGGACGATATCGATTTGATGATGAGGAAGATCAGGTCCATGGATTATCCGGCGCGCGTCGCCAACCCTTGCATCGGGCGGGAACGCGCCGATCTGGTGCTGGCCGGCTGCGCGATCTTCGAGGCGATTCGCCGGGAGTGGGCGTGCCCGCGCCTGCGCGTCGCCGACCGTGGCCTGAGGGAAGGGATCCTGCTGCAACTCATGCGCTCCGACGGGCATCTGCGTCACCGCAGCCAGCCCAGCAATTCACGAACCGTGCGGACGCGAGCATGAGCCCGTCCCCCGGCGGTGGCTCGGGCCATCGCGGCATGCACGAGCGCGTCAAGAAGGCGCGCAAACTGAAGGTTTCGTCGCAGCGCTGGCTCGCGCGCCAGCTGAACGATCCCTATGTCGCCCGCTCCAAGCAGGAGGGCTATCGCTCGCGCGCGGCCTACAAGCTCATGGAGATCGACGAGCGCTACCACCTGCTGAAGAAGGGGATGCGGGTCGTGGATCTCGGCGCGGCCCCCGGCGGCTGGCTGCAGGTGGCGGCCAAGAAGGTCGGTTCCACCGATGCGGACATCCGTGTCGTCGGCATCGATTATCTCGGCGTGGATCCGCTGGCCGGCGTGACCGTGCTGGAAAAGGACTTCCTCGACGAGGACTCGCCGGCCGCGCTGGATGCGGCGCTGGGCGGTCATCGCGCCAACATCGTGCTTTCCGACATGGCGGCACCCACAACCGGGCACAAGGCGACGGATCACCTGCGGATCATCGGGCTTTGCGAAGTGGCGGTCGAGTTCGCCCGCTCCGTACTGGTGCCGGGTGGCCACTTCCTGTGCAAGGTGTTTCGGGGTGGGGCGGAGAATGCCCTGCTCGCCGATCTCAAGCGCGACTTTGCCCGCGTCCACCACGTCAAGCCGCCGGCGAGCCGGCCCGACAGCTCCGAGCTCTATCTGCTGGCGATGGATTTTCGCGGCCGACGGACCCCGGTGCAGAGGGACGACGAGGAATAAGGGAGGCCGCGCCCTTGGCGCGGCAACTCTGCTCTCTTGCCGCCGCGGCGGGGCCGTGGCAATGACGTTCCTCCCGGTCCGTCAGCCGGCATCCTGACCCGAGGAGCTTCCCGTGCACGCGACCACCGCTCTTGCCTGGCCCATGCTGGCGCAGATCCTGATCACCTTCGTGGTCTGCTTCGTCATGGGCCGTCTCCGCTTTGCCGCTTATGGCCGGGGCGAGGTGCCGCTCGACCGCGCCCGCCTTTCCGGCGATGCCTGGCCCGACCGCGCGCGGCAGGCGTCCAACAACTTCTCCAACCAGTTCGAGACGCCGGTCCTCTTTTATGTGCTGTGCCTCATCGCCTGGCATATCAACGCGACCAACATCGTCATGCAGGCGCTGGCCTGGATCTATGTGCTGACACGCCTCGTTCATGCGGGCGTCCACCTGACCAGCAACGACCTGCGCCCGCGCTTCGGGGCCTACTTCGTGGGTCTGCTCTGCCTGATCGCGATGTGGATCGTGATCGTGCTGCGTCTCGCCGCTTACGGAATCTAGAACGACATGCGCCTGCCCGGACGGATCGCCGCCGCGATCGAAATTCTCGACGATATCCAAGCGCGCCACCGCCCGGTGTCGGAAGCATTGCGCGACTGGGGCCTGTCGCACCGCTTCGCCGGGGCGGGCGACCGCGCGGCGATCGGCAACCTCGTCTATGACGCGCTCCGTCGCAAGCTGTCGCTCGGCTGGCGCATGGGTGTGGAAAGCTCCTGGGGCCTGGCCGTAGGCGCCGCCGTGCTGGAATGGGGCGAGGAGCCGGCCGCGCTGAACGCGGCCTTCGCCGAGGACCGGCATGGCCCGGCTGCGATTTCGGAGGAGACGATCCTCAGGCTCGGCGAGGACACTCTGGCCGAGGCGCCGGATCATGTCCGGGCCGATGTGCCGGAATGGTGCGTCGCCAATCTCCGCGACGTTTTCGGCGACAGCTGGGTGGAGGAGGCCGCCGCGCTCGGCGGAAGGCCGCCGCTCGATATCCGGGTGAACACACTCAAGGGCGGGCGCGCCAAGGCCGTTTCGCAACTGGCGCGGCTGGGCGTGGAACCGACCCCGCTTTCGCCGGTGGGGCTGCGCATTCCGCCGGCCGAGGCGGGACGTCGCCATCCCAACGTGCAGGTGGAAGAGGCCTTCCAGCGCGGACGGATCGAGATCCAGGACGAAGGCAGCCAGCTCTGCGCGCTCCTGGTGGGCGCCGAACCGGGCGAGCAGGTGCTGGATTTCTGCGCCGGGGCCGGCGGCAAGACCCTGGCTCTGGCGGCCGCGATGGGAAATCGCGGCCAGATCTTCGCCTATGATTCCGACCGGAGCCGCCTGGCTCCGATTTACGACCGGCTGAAGCGGGCCGACGTACGCAACGTCCAGGTCCGTTCGCCCGCTCCCGATGCGCTGGAGGATATTGTCGAGCGGATGGACCGCGTCCTCGTCGATGCTCCCTGCAGCGGCTCCGGCACGTGGCGACGGCGGCCGGACGCGAAATGGAAGCTGACGGCCGACTCCCTCGCCCGCCGGCTGGAAGAGCAGGATACGGTGCTGCGCGATGCGTCCCGCTTCGTGCGCCCGGGCGGCCTGCTTGCCTATGCCACCTGCTCCTTGTTTGCCGCCGAGGACGGCGAGCGGGTCGAGGCGTTCCTGATGGCCCATCCCGATTTCGAGCCGGCCTCCATGGCGGAAGCCTGGGCCAAGGCGCTGCCCGGGGTTGCTGCTCCCGCCTTTCCGGGCGGAAACCTGCTTCTGTCGCCGCATCGCAGCGGGACGGACGGGTTCTTCCTGGCGCTGCTTCGCCGGAAGGTGTGAGGCACGATTACTCCTGACGGTCTCGACTGGTTGCTCAGGTTCGGCTGACGCCCTAGTTTGCAAGGCGAACCTGAGCACCTTCCGGAGGCATCATGAGCGCCACGCAGACCAAGCCTATCGAGCTTTATTTCTGGCCGACCCCCAATGGCTTCAAGATCAGCATGTTCCTGGAGGAAGCGGGCGTCCCCTACGACGTGAAGTTCGTGAACATCGGCAAGGGCGACCAGTTCAAGCCGGAGTTCCTGGAGATCTCGCCGAACAACAAGATGCCGGCGATCGTCGATCCCGAAGGGCCGGGCGGACAGCCGATCTCCGTCTTCGAGTCCGGTGCGATCCTGCTCTATTTGGGCCGCAAGTTCGGCAAGTTCTACCCGACCGAGGAGCGCAAGCGCGTCGAGGTGGAGGAATGGGTGATGTGGCAGATGGGCGGTTTCGGCCCGATGCTCGGCCAGAATCACCACTTCGCGATCTATGCGCCGGAAAAGCTGCCCTACGCGATCAAGCGTTACCGGGACGAGACGCACCGCCTTTACGGCGTCCTGAACAAGCGCCTGGAAGGCCGTGAGTTCATCTGCGGCGACTATTCCATCGCGGACATGGCGAGCCTCGGCTGGGCGCGAGGCTGGGAACGGCAGGGCATGGACCTCGTCGAATTCCCCAACGTGAAGCGCTGGATGGACGGGCTGATGGCGCGTCCGGCCGTGCAGAAGGCGTTCGAGCTGAAAGCCCCCGAGACGATGAACCTCGCCGAGGACAAGGACGCGCAGAAGATGCTCTTCAACCAGCGGGCGCGGTGAGCGCCGGAAACCGGTTGAGCCAAGCGAAAAGGGGCGGCCAATGGCCGCCCCTTTTTGTCAGTGTTGCCCGGCGGTTCGAAGATCGCCGGTGACGGCCGCGGTCCTGGCGGCGGGGGCCGAAAGACGGAACCAGACATAGCCGGACAGGAAGATGACGAATGAGCCGTAGAGCTCCAGCGATTCCTCCAGCGATTCGCTACGGTCCGCATCGGGGAAGAAGCCGTGCTTTTCCGCACGGTCGCCGGACAGATAAAGAAGCAGGCCCGCGATCATCAGGATGCCGGCGGGCGAGATCAGCCAGCGCAGGAGATCGGTGGCGGTCTGCTTGAAGCGGAGCAGGGAAAACCCGACCACGACGAGCCAGGCCACCGCCAGCACGACAAAGGCCTGCTTGGTGAAGTGGCTGCCCAGGATCGGCTCGGCCCAGGTGTGCCGGATGTCGGTTTCCCGAATAAAAAGGTTGAAGCAGAACAGCGAGATGCCGGCGATCTCAAGCCGTGTCAGTCGGTGCGAGCGCGCCAGCGTGAACAGGAAGAACACGGTGGCGCAGAGCAGGAAGATGCTCTGCGGTCCCTCGGCCGGTCCGTTCTCGCGAAAATTGGAGACGTCGCTCCAGAGGAGGAACGGGGCGGCGGCGACGACGAGCAGCAGAAGCCCCACGGCGACATCCATGGCCAGCATCGGCAAGGTTTGGCGGGACATGATTCACTCACGACTGCATACGCGAAGATGCGCTATTCTGACGCTGCGTTTCAGGTTTTACCGTGAGGTTGTCAAGGAGACAGATTGGCGGCCTTACCTTTAACCGATAGGCTTTGTGACCTCGGGGAGGGCTGTCGACCGCGCCAGGTTTCTCGCGATCTCGGGCCCTTGACCGGGATGAGCGCGATTAAACCCGCTCCACCGCCTTCGATCAGAACCAAACCCCGGCCGGTCCGTTTCCGTCCGTTGGTGGGAAGCGGACGCATCAGGGAAAGACAAGATGTCACGAACGATGATTCGATTACTGGCGGCGCGGGTGTTGGCGGCGGGACTGGCGCTTGGGGCACTTACCCAGTTCGCCGAAGCGGCCAACAATTACCCGCTGCCCGCCGCGCCGGATTGTAAATCCATCATGACACAGGCGCAGGGGCGGCCGGTCTGGCGCGGCGAATTCTCCGGCCGGCGGGAAACGTTCTTCAACGAGCGGCTCGAACCGGTCTACGAGAAGGCGTGCTTCACCAACGAATTCGATTGCCGGCGCTGGCTTAACGAGACGCAGAGCGTGGCGGAACTGCCGGGCCTGATGAGTTGCAAGCTGGTCGGCGGCGCACGCTGAGCCAGCCATAGCGCAAAGAAAAGCCCCGGTCCTGCCGGGGCTTCGCTTTCGGAGAAACGACGAGGGCCGCTTAGCGGGCCTTCTCGTAGAGCTCGGCGACGTAATCCCAGTTGATGAGATTATCGAACCAGGTCTCCAGGTACTTCGGCCGGAGATTGCGGTAGTCGATGTAGTAGGAATGCTCCCACACGTCGACGCCGAGCAGCGGCACGCCGCCATGGACCAGCGGGTTTTCGCCGTTCGGCGAGTTCATGACGACGAGCTTGCCGTCCTTCAGTGCGAGCCACGCCCAGCCGGAGCCGAACTGCGTCTTGCCGGCATCGATGAACTTTGTGCGGAATTCGTCGAAGGAGCCGAGATCGGAATTGATCTGCTGCTCAAGCTGGCCCGGCAGGCTGCGGCCGCCGCCATTCGGCTTCATCCAGTTCCAGAAGTGCAGGTGGTTGTAGTACTGCCCCGCCTGGTTGAAGAGTTTGGGATTGTCCGAGTAGCTCTTCTTTACGATCTCTTCGATGGGCATCGAGGCATATTCAGTGCCTTCGATCATCGGCGTCATGGCGTCGAGATACGCCTTGTGATGCTTGTCGTGATGGAATTCGAGCGTCTCCGCGGACATGTGCGGATTGAGCGCATCGTAGGCATAGGGGAGTTCCGGCAAGGAAAAGGCCATCTGATAGCTCCTGATTGGATCCCATGGGGAACAGCGCGCCTGCGCGCCGGTTCCTTTCCCTATCTAGCGAAGCATCGGCAGGGAGCAACCGCCGAATGGGCGATTGCTTCCGTTAATCGGGTCAGGCCTGTGTCCGTCCGCTGACGCGAAGGGCGAAGGCGAGCTCGATCGCCGTTTCCTTCAGGGCATCGAAACGACCGGCGGCTCCGGCGTGGCCGGCATCCATGTTGGTGCGCAACAGGAGCAGTTTGTCATCGGTTCTGGTGGCACGGAGGCGGGCCACCCACTTCGCCGGCTCCCAGTAGGTCACGCGGGGATCGGTGAGGCCAGCCATGACCAGCATCGCGGGATAGTCCTGCGCGCTGACATTGTCATAGGGAGAGTAGGCGAGGATCGTCCTGTAGTCCTTCTCGCGCGCGATAGGGTTGCCCCATTCCGGCCATTCCGGCGGGGTCAGCGGCAGCGTGTCGTCCAGCATCGTGTTCAGCACGTCGACGAAGGGCACGACCGCGATGATGCCGGAAAAGAGGTCCGGCGCCATGTTGGCGACCGCGCCCATCAGCATGCCGCCGGCGGAGCCGCCTTCCGCGACGATGCGGCCGCGCGAGGTGAAGCCTTCGCCCACGAGATGCTCGCCGGCTGCGATGAAATCGGTGAAGGTGTTGGGCTTCTTCTCCCGCTTGCCGTCCTCGTACCAGGAATAACCCTTGTCCTTGCCGCCGCGAATATGGGCGATGGCGTAGACGAAGCCGCGATCCACGAGCGAGAGCCGGGTCACGCTGAACGATGCGGGGATGGTGATGCCGTAGGAGCCGTAGCCGTAGAGCAGGCACGGCGCGGTGCCGTCCAGCGGAGTGTCCTTGCGGTAGAGCAGCGAGACCGGCACCAGTTCGCCATCGGGGGCGGGCGCCATGACGCGGCGCGTCTCATAGGCTTCCGGATCGTGGCCGGAAGGGACTTCCTGCTCCTTGCGAAGCACCCGCTCCCGCGTCTCCATGTCGTAATCGTAGACCCGCGAGGGCGTCGTCATGGAGGAATAAGCGAAGCGGAGACTGTCCGTGTCGAACTCGTAGCCGCCCTGAAGGCTCAGCGAATAGGCTTCCTCGTCGAAGGCGATCACATGTTCCGCGCCGTCCGCGAGGCGGCGGATCACGATGCGGGGAAGACCCTCGAACCGCTCCAGCCGGACGAGATGGCGGGCGGTGACGGAGTGGGAAAGGATCAGCCGGCCGGGCTCGTGCGGCACGAGGTCTGTCCAGTTCTCGCGACCCGGACGCTCCGCCGGGGCCGTGACGATCTTGAAGTCCTTGGCGCCACCGGCATTGGTCAGGATGTAGAGCGTGCCATGCGCCTCATCGATCTCGTATTCCACGCCGGTTTCGCGCACGGCCACGAGGATCGGCTCGGCACCGGGCGCATCGGCCGGGATCAGCCGGATCTCGGACGTTTCATGGTCGTGCGAATCGATGACGACGAACCGCTTGGACTGGGTTTCGCCGACGCCGGTGAAGAAGCCCTGGTCGGGCTCGTCATAGACCAGCACGTCCTCGCTTCCCGGCGTGCCGAGGCGGTGGCGGAAGGTTCTGGACGACCGGTGGTTTTCGTCAAGGCGCGTATAGAAGACGTGCGCGCAGTCCTCGGTCCAGACCGCGGCGCCCGTGGTATCCGGGATCAACTCCGCCGAATCGGTGCCGCTGGCGAGGTCGCGGATGGAGATGGTGTGGAATTCGGAACCCGCATCGTCATAGGACCAGGCGAGCAGCCGGTGATCCGGGGAATGCGCGGCGCCGCCGATCTTGAAGTACGCCTTGCCCTCGGCCAGCGCATTGCCGTCGAGCATGATTTCCTCAGCCCCGCCGTCGCGTGGCGCGCGGGCGTAGAGCGGATGCTGCCCGCCTTCGATCGTGCGGACAGCGTAGGTATACGGCCCATCGGGGGAAGGAACGCTGGAATCGTCTTCCTTGATGCGGCCGCGCATCTCGCGGAAGAGCTTTTCCCGGAGGTCGGCCTCGTCCGCCGTCCCGGCGGCGAAGTATGCGTTCTCGGCCTCAAGATAGGCGCGAATATCGGGAGCGAGGACGGCAGGATTGCGCATCACCTCCTGCCAGTTGTCGGCCCGCAGCCAGGCATAATCGTCCGTCCGCTCAAGCCCGTGACGGGTCACGGTCAGCGGCCGCTTCGCGGCGATCGGCGGCTTCATCCTCAACTCCCGGCTGGTTCGCTCAGCCCTGTTCCTGACCCGGCTCGAAATCCAGGGCAACCCCGTTCATGCAATAGCGAAGGCCCGTGGGCGCGGGGCCGTCCGGGAAGACATGGCCCAGATGGGCGTCGCACTTGGCGCAGCGCACCTCGGTGCGCGTCATCAGCAACGAGCGGTCGGTGTGCTCGTCCACCGCATCCGGCGAGATCGGCTTGAAGAAACTCGGCCAGCCGCTGCCCGATTCGTATTTGGTATCGGCATCGAAGAGCGGGGCGCCGCAGCAGACGCAATGAAAGACGCCTTCGCCCTTCACCGAATTGTACGGATGAGTAAAGGGCCGCTCCGTGCCGTGGCCGCGCGTGACCTGATACTGCTCAGGCGTGAGCTGCTCTTGCCACTGGGCCTCACTCTTCTGGATTTTGTCCGTCATCTTTTTCTCGACCTTTTTGCGTGTTTTGCCTCAACGGAGAAGTAGGTTGGAGGGCAGCGTACGCAAGCGGTGACATTCAACCGGCCCGGAAGCTTTTCGCTCGGAGCGGGAAACATGAACGTCAGCCGGCATCATAATTTTGTGAACCGGGGAAAACGGGGGCACGGTCAGGCTCGTCTATGTTGCGAGATCTTTCCTGATTGGCTAAACGTCTTGCCGACCTGCGACTAATTCGTGAAACCTTTTTTATTCGCAGGTTTGTCGCAGAAAAAACACTGGCAGAATACTGTCCTTCCCACTAAATGAATCATCGCCCGCGCGGCGATCATGAATTTGCGCTGCACCGCGCATTAGAAAGAGGAATAATATGGTGGACAACTTGGAGCAGGATAATTTGATCGAGCTCACCGCTGAGATTGTGTCGGCGTATGTTAGCAACAACAGCATCGCTTCAGCGGACTTGTCCAATCTGATCAACGACGTCCATGCCGCCCTGCAGCGTACTGCTGGCGGAACCTTCGAGCCCGAGCCGGAGCCGCAGCGTCCCGCCGTGCCGGTGAAGAAGTCGGTCAATTCCGATTTCATCATCTGCCTGGAGGATGGCAAGAAGTTCAAGTCGCTGAAGCGGCACCTGCGCACCCACTACAATCTCACGCCGGAAGAGTACCGCGAGAAGTGGGGCCTGCCCGCCGACTACCCGATGGTCGCGCCGAACTATGCCAAGGCCCGCTCCAAACTCGCGAAGGATATGGGACTCGGTCAGAAGCGCATCGGCTGATCCAGCCAAACGATCACTGTTCCAGGCGTCGGCTGAAAGGCCGACGCCTTTTTCTTATCCGCTCCAGCGTTTCCTGTTCGGCGAGATAGGCCTGCCTCAGCGCGATATGGCGGTTCAGGTCATATGTCCAATGCGCCGCCCGTGCCTTGCGCCTTTCCGAGCGGAGCGCCCGCTCCAGTCGAGCCAGGATTTCGGCCACCCCCTCTTCGCTGCCCAGCATCTCAGCCGTCGCCTCGGCGCGGATGAGCCCCGGCAGGTCGCGGGTGCGATCATAGGCCTGCGCCCCCGCCTGGAGGGCGCGCTCCACGGTCCGCTTCGCTTCTTCTTTCAGGCGTTGCTCGGCTTTCGCGAGCGCATTCCCAGCTTCCGCTTCAAACATCGTGTCCTGCTGCATGTGGTCTCGATGCAGCGATCCTCGCGTCGTTCGGGCGGTTGGGGATATCTTCGCCGAAGCTCCCCTGGTCCTGCCGGAACTTATCCCCTCTCGCAGCTTTCGGTTGTAACTAGGAACATATTCCTAAACCTGGGAGCGAGTTGTGGAGCGGGTTATTTCTGGAGAAGTGCGCCGTCCGGAGCGGCTGAAGGCCGATGCGATGAGCGCCTGTCGGGCGATCGAAGGCCTCGTCGGAACGGCGCTTGGGGTGAGCCTCTCCGACTTGCGGGGTGGCACGCGGGGCCGTGCTGAAATCGCCTTTGCCCGCCAGTGCGCGATGTATCTGGCGCATGTCGGGCTGGGGCTCTCGCCGACGGAGGTGGGCAAGCTCTTCCGGCGCGACCGGACAACCGTCTCGCATGGTTGCGCGGTCGTCGAGGATCGCCGCGACGATCCCAAGGTCGACCGCATCCTGAACTGTCTGGAGGCGGCGCTCGTCACCTGGCAGGACACCTTTCTCGGGAGTGCAGGCTGATGGCGGACCGCAGCGTGGAAGCGGCGATCGGCCGCCTGCTCGGGCTTCTTTGCGGAAAAGGAGAGGCATCGCTGCACCGGACTGCGGGGGGAGCCTACCGGCTGATGGTCGATGGTATGCCCCGGCAGGAATTGCCGGCTTTGCTGGTCGACGGGCTGGTGTCGCGCGGGTTGTTACGAAAGAGCGCTGATGGTGTGGTGAACGCGGACGCTTCGGCGATCAGTTGGCTGAGGCGCAACGCAAAGGGCGGCAACGGGGAGGGGGGCGAGGGTGGCGCTTCCGCTTACCTCAGCCAGCACGTGACGCTCGGCCGGGAGCGGATACTGGTCGACGACCGGTTCACGACCGTGACGGTCGACCGGGACGAAAGCCCGGTTGCGACGCTCGCCCGGCGCAAGGACCGCGACGGATCGCCGTTTCTGTCCCCCGCGGCGGTGCAGGCGGGGGAGCGGTTGCGTTCCGACTTCGAGCGGGGCCAGATGCGGCCGAGCGTGACGGCGAGCTGGTCGCCGACGCCGAAGGCCAGCCGACGATCCGGCGATGCGGGTGGCGTCGGAGACCTGACGGACGCGGCGCTGGCGGCCCGCATCCGATTTCAACGGGCACTCGACGCCATCGATCCGGGCTTCGTCGATATCGCCGTCGATGTCTGCTGCTTCCTGAAAGGACTGGAAGCGGTGGAGAAGGATGGCGAGATGCCGGCGCGTTCCGCCAAGGTCGTGCTCCGCATGGCGCTGGACGCGCTCGCCCGGCACTACGGCCTTTCTTCCCTTGCGGAGGGGCGAAGCCACAGTCGGACGCGGCATTGGGGAACGGACGATTACCGGCCGCTGATCTGACGGGGTGAGCGGCCGAGGTGCCTCAGGCCTGCGCGCGCTCCTTTTCAAACGCCCGGCGTGCATCGTGGCGGATGCGCTCCACCATGGAGGAAAGCCCGTTGGCGCGCTGCGATGTCAGGTGTTCGCGCAGGCCGAGTTCGCCGAAGATCTTCTCCGCATCGAGGTCGAGGATCTCGCGCGGGGAACGGTTGGAATAAAGATCGAGAAGGATCGCGACCAGCCCGCGCACGATGTGGGCGTCGCTGTCGCCGCGAAAACGCAGGGTGCCGTCCGCTTCGCTGTCCGGCACCAGCCAGACCTGGCTGGCGCAGCCGCGCACCTTGTTGCGCTCGGTCCGGTCTTCCTCCGGCAAAGGCGGCAGTGCCTTGCCGAGTTCGATGACGTAGCGGTAGCGATCCTCCCAATCGTCCAGAAGCGAAAAATCGTCGATCAGGGATTCGATGCTCATGATGGTGTCCGTCCGTTTGGGCGGAGAATAGGCACGCGGGCGCGGGCCGCCAAGGGCTGCGCCGGCGATCGTCGCGCCGCCGGAAATTTTTCGTCCGGTCCGGTGCCGATCAGCTCCGATGAGCGGATGCCGTCCAGCGTGGCGCAAGATCCGAGGGGGTGAGGGTGCCCAGCAAGGCCGGTTCGCCCTGGGACTGAGCACCCGTCCCGGCGGCATTCGCCGCGACGGCATCGGCGGTCGCGGTTTCCTCGTCATGTCCGGCCACTGTGTCCGACGCAGTACTCAGCCCGGCCGAAACGATGCTAGCGGCGGTGCCGAGCTTGCGGCCGAAAAGCACAAGCGTCTCACGGCTGGTCGCGCAAGCCTGCGGCTCGCGGGAGCACACATCGGTGACGTCCGCCAGCAGGTCACGGGCAGCAAAGGCGGAACGAAGCAGGCTGACCCGTGGCGCCGGAATGGCGCCGTCGGGAGAGGCGGGGAGAATCATGACGATCAGCCCGAGCCAGAAGAGTGAGCGCGCGATAAAAAACATCGTTGCCAATCCACGATGAACAACAATCAATATTAGCCCGTGTTTCGATAAGAACCGGTAAGTCGAAAGAATTCGAATCGATAGACCCCGGTTGGTCTCTGTTATCCTTTCCAAAAATTAAGCATGTTCTGGATATACCGTTTCTTAACCATGGCGGCGGGTTCTCCTTCTGGTGTGATGTATTTCGGCAACATGCCAGAGTTACTTCAGGGTTCATTAAAGAGGTGAATGCATTCCTGTTGCTCGAACGAACGAGCTTCAAGGGACCGTCGGATGAACGCCGACATGCCTCTGCAAAGCCGCTTTGAGCGGACCGCCTTCCAGGGCTCCTACGCGTCGGGTGTGACCTGGCTGACGGATGGCCTTACCGGCGAAACCCGGCCCGATCTCGCGCGCGCCCTGCGCCTGTCGGGCCTTGCCGCGCTGCTGGCGCTGCCGCTCAGCCTGATCGCCTCCGCTTCCTTCGAGGCGCCGGCCGCTGGCGCCTGCCTGATCGGCTGCTTTTATCTTCTCCCGTCCGTGCGCAAGGCAGGGCAGGCGAGCGCGGGGTGGCTGGTCGCCATGGCCGTGCCGGCCCTGCTGGTCGCCTGGGCGTTGGCCTCGATGGCCATCACGCACGGTCCCGTTCCGGTGCGCCTCGCCATGACCGCGATGGCGCTGCTTCTGGCCGCCTTGCCGACCCTGCTGCTGCATGTGGGGCAAGCCCCGGTGCGCGCCGCATCCTCCGGCGCCGAAAGCCTGAAAACCGCCGCATCGCAGGAGGAAAGCAAAGGCGTGGATCGAAGCTTCTCGTCATTTACCCATCAGGTTGCGCCGGATGTCGTTCCGCCCGACCTCGAGATCCGCTCCATCCAGGATCCTGCGGTGACGCTGCGGATCGAGGCGGTGACCTCCCTTCCCGCGATTGCCGCTCGTCTTGATACCGGCGCTTCGGACATCGCCCAGAGTTCCGCGGACGATGCCGCGCCCGCCACGCCGGAGCGAGAAGAGGAAGCTCCCGGCAACGCTCCCGGGGACCGGGACGAGCAGGGTCGCTGCAATGTCAACGAACAGGTCGATTTCGCCTTTCGCCTGCTGGCGCATGAGGCCGCAAGCCGGAATGTCCGCCTCGTCCAGCAGGCGGAGGAACAGGTGGATGCCGGCTGCGACGAGCGGGTCTGCCGGCAGATTCTTCTCAATCTCGTGGGCAATGCGATCAAGTTCGGCGGCCGCGACAGCACGGTCAACGTCCTCGTGCGTCGCATGAAAGGCACAGTGCTGGTACAAGTGGTCGATGAAGGTCCGGGGCTCAGCAACGAAGACTGTGCTACCGTGTTGGTGCCCTATTACCGGGGGGCGACGGACGAACCGGGGACGGGCCTCGGCCTGTCCATCGTGAATGATCTCGTGGAGGAATGTGGTGGCAGCATCGTTCTCAAGAACGGCGCAGACAAGGGGTTGGTCGTCAGTATCCGGCTCCCCCTCGTCTAGGTCGTCCAGAAAGAACGCATCGAAGAAGCAGGCAGCAGGGCTCGGCAAGCGTGTCGCCCTGATCGTCCTCGCACGCATGGCCACCCGGCGCGCCGCCGCCGTGGGCAGCCTGTCGCTGATCACGCTGGCGATCGTCACGAATGCAGTGTGGATGCAGGGCGGACGCCGGTCCGCGCCTTTGTTCGGGGGCGGGCATGCCGCCTCTGTTGCGTCCGCGCCAGCCAGGACGAGCGCACCCGCCACGACCGCACCGGCCCAGCCGGATGCCATGGTGGAACTGGTCCAGCGGGCTCTTGCCAAATCCGGTGCCTATACCGGCCCGACCGACGGCCTTTACGGCCCGGCCACGCGCGCCGCGATAGGCGACTTCCAGAAGAAGTCAGGCTTCGTGGTGACGGGCGTCGCAACGCCGGATCTCCTGGTGGCGATCCAAAACGCGCGCGGCCAGATCGCTTCCGTCGCTCCCGCGCCGGCAAGTCCGACCACCGCGCAGACAGCCCCGGCTCCAGCCGCGACCGGATCGCTGCCGCGCGCGCGGGCCGAACCCTCGGCCGCGACCCCGACGGCGGACACGGCGCTGATCCGCACCGTCCAGCAGGCGCTGTCGCACACCTCCTACGGACCTCTTACGGCCGACGGCATGATGGGTCCGCAGACGCGGGAAGCGATCGCCCGCTTCCAGAAGGACCGGCATCTGCCGGCCACCGGCGAGATCGACGACCGGCTTGTGGCCGCCCTCCGTACGTCTCACGCCATCAGCGAGAACTAAGCTGCGCCTCAGAACGGATTTCTGGATCGCGGCGTTGATCCGCCGTGCCCAGCAAGCGGGCGCCTTCGCGACCATCGCGCGGAAAGGCGCGTCGGAAAGCGGGGCGATTTTCGTCGCGGTCTACCGTCCGGACCGGTCCATCGACCTCTATGCGCCCGCACCACAGGCGATGCTCGACGATGACGGCGAGCGCCGTTTCATGCCGGTGCTGGCGGGCGCCGATGCGCTGGCCGTGGCGGATCGAATGGATTCGGAGACGCGCTTCGACAGCGATCTCTGGCAGGTCGATATCGACGACAACGAAGGGCGACCCTTCATCGAAGTCATCCCGGACCCGATGGCCTAGCGGCGTTTACAATCGCTTAACTATCCCCGGTGACAACTAGGCCGTGCAGTATCGGGCCCGATCAAGGAGGACCGGTCATGGCTCAGATTTTGTCGTTCAGGCCTCAGGTGCCCCGCCCACGCAGCCGGGATACGCGGGAAATCCGCGCCGAAGTCATCATCTTCCCCGGCATACGGGTCGAATATCACCCGGGCTGGCGTGCTCCGGACCCGCGAAACGGTATCCGCAACGGCGCCCCGGAAAACCAGCTTAGCCCCGGCCCGGCGGCCTGACGGGCTTTCCGGGCATAAGTGGCCGCGCGGTCGGGATGCGCATCTGCGGCGCGCCAAGAGGATTGTCGCTGTCCGTGCCCGGTGCCGAACCGGGAGGCGTCGTTCCGTCTGCCTGGCCGCCGGTCTGCGGCCGGGCGGCGGGCGGGACCTCGATCGGATGGCAGGTGGCGGTCTTCAGGATATCGCGGGCTTGCGTGCGGGCGGCGTCCGTCGGCGCGTAGAGCCGGAGCAGGGCGATCACGTCTTCATCGGGGCTTTGTACCAGGATGAGACGGTTGCGGTCGTCGGGCGCCGCGGCGCGCATCTGCTCGCTCTGCACGGGATCGGCGATCGTCATGTCGAGCTGACCGCCGACGGCGGTCCGATCGTTGACGCTGTAGAAGACGCTGCCGCTCTTGCGGAGCAAGGCCACCGACCAGAACCGGTCGCTGCTCCTGAACGAGAGATGCACCGGGCTGGCGGCCAGCGAGACCCGGCAGGAGCCGTAGACGAAGAGGGGATCCAGCCCCGGAACCGGCTCCAGCCAGTTCTTGGCTTCCGGCACTTCGGCAAAGCCGCCCGCCTTGGCATAGACCGCAAGCCGCGCCCAGACCCCCGCGGGTGAATAAGGCGGGATCAGGAAGATCGTCGCGAGATGGATGATGCCGGAGAGAAGCAGCACCGCGACCGTGAAGACCGCGATGCGAGCGGTGACCCGCGAGGCAAGGCTCGGGCGGGGGAGGCGGCGCGCTGCGGCTTCCAGCCGGCGGGATCGATTGCTGGCGCTGCGCCAGTTCTGTGCAAGGCTCAGCAATGGACGCGCTCGACATCGGGCATGACAAGGGTCGTCAGCGCGGTCACCACGCGGGCGGTGGTATCGTAGAGCCGGAAGACGAGGCGGATCCGTCCGGTGCCGCTGGTCGAGAGCCAGTTGCCGGATTGCGGCGCGGAGGAAAGCGCGATGCTGAACGACCCGTCGGACGCGCGCAGGATCGCGTCGCTGCCGATGGAGTGGACGAGGTCGGACGAGCCGTCGGCCGGACTGCCGTTCTCGTTCTCCACCGTCATCGTCCACAGCCGCGCCGGCGGGGTGGTGCCATGCACACGGTAGGTGCAGGCGCCGTCGATCGGCTGGCCGGAACTGTCGGTGCGCGCCAGAAGCGACAGGCCCTCGCCGGGGCCGAGCGGCACCTCGCCGGTGCGGGCGGCGCGCGCCTCGGAATAAGGATCGGCTTCGTCGGTGCCGGAACGCGGCCAGGCCTGCCAGGGGCCGATGCTGATGGCATCGATCGGCGTCGGCGAGCGGACGGTCAGCCACGCCGACCCCAGCCCCAGGAACAGGGACAGGAGGAGGGCGGCGATACAGGGGATCAGGATACGCAGACGCACGAGAACGAACGGCCTAGTCTGCGGTCGGAAGCTGGAGAGCCGCTTCCCTCAGGGGGGGAGGGGTCCTGGCGGCACGACGGAACTGCTGCTCCATCTGGCCGAGGGTTCCGACCAGCGGTGCGGGCAGGCGCGCGACGCCGATCTGTTCGCCGCCGTTCAACGCCGGCATGGAGGCATTGGCGGTTGCCGCGTCCTCGCGGGCATCCGATGGCGGTGCAAGGCCGGGCAGCGGCTTGATCTCCACATAGGCATGGGCGACGCGCATGTATTTCTGCCAGGTCTCCGCCGGAAGCGTGCCGCCGGTCATCCGGTTCATCTTCTTGTAGTTGTCGTTGCCGAACCAGACGGTGGTCACGTAATTGCCGGTATAGCCGCAGAACCAGGCGTCGCGATAATCCTGCGCCGTGCCGGTCTTGCCGGCGGCATTGATGCCGGGCAGGTGGGCGCGCCGCGCGGTGCCGTTTTCCACGACATTGTGCATCATATCCACCATGCCGAGCACGGTGGAGGGCTTCAGCACCCGGACCGGCGCCGGCAGGTCCTTGCCGGCATTCCAGACGATCTTTCCATCCGGCGTGCGGACATCGATCAGGGCGTGGGGCGTGATGCGGAAGCCGCCATTGGCGAAGACGGAATAGCCGGTCGCCTGATCGAGGACGGAAACCTCCGAGGTGCCCAGCGGCAGCGAGCGCGTGACGCGGATCGGCGTGGCGACGCCCATCCTCTTCGCGAGGTCGGCGATGGGCTGCCGGCCGGTCATGGTGGAAAGCCGCACGGCGACCGTGTTGATGGAGTGGGTGAGGCCGGTCTTCAGGTTGATGTGCCCCATGTAGGTGTGTTCGAAATTCTGGGGCGACCAGTTGCCGATGGTGATGGGCGCGTCGACGATCGGGGTCGCCGGCGTCATGCCCTGCTCCAGCGCGGTGGCGTAGACATAGGGCTTGAACGAGGAGCCGGGCTGGCGAAGCGCGTTCACGGCGCGATTGAAGGTGGATTCGCCGTAGTCCCGACCGCCCACCATGGCGCGCACGCTGCCGTCCGGCTCCATGGAAACCATGGCCGCCTGCTTCACGTCGTAGGCTTCGCCCTTTTCGCGCAAGGAGGATTCGATCGCCGCTTCCGCCGCCTTCTGCAAGCGCATGTCGATGGTGGTGCGGGCGATCAACACCTTCTGCGTGCCGGTGACGTTCTTCTTCACCTCGTCGAACGCCCAATCGAGGAAATAGTCCGGCGACGAGCTTTCGGTGCGCTGGACGGGGGTCGCAGGGTTGAGACGGGCGCCGATGACCTGTCCTTCCGTCATGAAGCCGGCCTGGACCATGTTGCTGAGCACGTCGTTGGCGCGCGCGCGGGCGGCCGGCAGGTTGATATGCGGGGCGTATTTCGTCGGTGCCTTGAAGAGGCCGGCCAGCATCGCGCATTCGGCAAGGCTCAGGTCCTGCACCTTCTTGCCGAAATAGAAGTCGGCCGCTGCCGCGACGCCGAAGGTGCCGCCGCCCATGTAGGCCCGGTTCAGGTAGAGCGTCAGGATCTCGCGCTTGGAAAGGTTGGCCTCCAGCCAGAGCGCCAGATAGGCTTCCTTGATCTTCCTCTCCAGCGTTCGTTCGTTGGAGAGGAAGACGTTCTTGGCCAGCTGCTGCGTCAGCGAGGAGCCGCCCTGCACCACGCCGCCCGCGCGCGCATCCTCGCTGATGGCGCGGAGCGTGCCGATGATGTCGATGCCGAAATGGTCGAAGAAGCGCCGGTCCTCGGTGGACAGCAGCGCCTTGATGAAATTATCCGGGATATCGGCGAGCTGGACGGTGCTGTCCTGCAGCACGCCGCGGCGACCGATCACATTGCCGTAGCGGTCGAGAAAGGTGACGGCGTACTCGCCCTGACTGCGCCAGTCCTTCTTGACCGCGTCGAAGGCGGGCAGCGCGAAGGCGAGCAGCACCAGGAGGCCGGCGACGCCGAGGGTTGCCGATTCCGACGCGATTTCGGCCAGCGCGCGAGAAAATCCGTGCACGCGGAAGCGGCGCATGAAAATAACCAGTCGCTCGTAGTTGCGGCCGAGCGACTGGCCTCCTTCATAAAGGGTGGAGTCCAGCCAGGCGTCGAACTCGAGTGCGCGAAACCAGCGTCGTTTCCCACGGCTTCTGAAAAGATCGCGCATCTTGACACTCCGGGAGCCGGTGGGAGACGCCGGCCGAGCCCACGGCCCTGAATTTGACTATAAATAGGTCGAACGCAAGCAATGTACGGATGCGACAGACTGGCATGGCAGGTTTGAAAGATGACTGAACAAGGCTTCTGGCGAACCAAGACTCTTGAGGATATGTCGCCCGCCGAGTGGGAATCGCTCTGCGACGGCTGCGGCCGCTGCTGCCTCAACAAGCTGGAAGACTGGGAAACCGGGGAGATCGCCTGGACGGATGTCGCCTGCCGACTGCTCGATGGCCAGAGCTGCCGCTGTTCCGATTACCACAACCGGCTGGAGGCCATTCCCGACTGCGTGCCGCTGAACCCGGAAACCGTCCGCAGCCTGACATGGCTGCCGCCCACCTGCGGCTACCGCCTCGTGGCGGAAGGCCGGGACCTTTATTGGTGGCACCCGCTGGTTTCCGGAGAGGCCGATACGGTGCACGCGGCCGGCATGTCTGTGCGCGGGCGCACGATAAGCGAGGATCTTGTCCCCGCCGAAGAGCTGGAAGAGCGGATCGTGACCTGGCCGGAAGAAACGGAAGCACGGCCCCGCCTGGCCGATCTGAAGGAAAAACTGAGTACCCTCAAGGACTAAGCAGGGGAGATCCAGTTCTGGGACTTTTTTCTTGAAGCGATAGGAAGAAAGTCCTTGACCGGCGTACGCTGGTTTTGTAGGTTTCGGTCATGGTCAGACGGTTGCGTCTGGCGACACATGCTTCCCCGACATTCTGGATGGTGAGCGGACCGGCTTCTGGCACGGGCCGCTTTTGGCGTTCATGGCATCTGCACAGGCAATCGACTGGGCGGCGCTTCGCCGTGCCTATGAGGCGCGCGAGGGCACGATCGCCGGACTTTGCCGCACCTTCGGCATCAGCGCAGGGCAATTCCGCTACCGCCGCGCCCGGGAAGAATGGCGGCGGCAGCCGACCGGGACGGCGGCCGTGGTTCCGCCGGAAGCGGCCGCCACGCCGCAGGACATCCACGAGCGTCTTTATCGTTCGCTGGAAGCTCAGCTTTCACAACTGGAGGAGAAGGCCGATGTCGGTTTCGACGAAGGCGACGCGCGGCATGTCGCGGAAATCGCCAAGGCCATGGCGCAGATGAGCAAGCTCGAAACCGCCACGCGCGAGGGCGCCGGCGCGTCCCGGAAGACAAAGGGACAGCAGCCTGAGCATGGAGACAACGACGCCGGAGAACGAGCCTGGATGCGCGACGAACTCAAGCGTCGACTTGCGCGCCTTCGTGGCGCGGCCCGGTTGGCAGGAGCTGCTGGCGGGAAAGACTGACGGCGAGATCGAGGACTGGCTCTTTCGCTGGTCTCTCTGGGCCCGGTCCGACCAGCTGCCGCCGGACGGCGACTGGACGACATGGATGCTGCTCGGCGGGCGCGGCGCCGGCAAGACGCGGGCCGGGGCGGAATGGATCCGCGGCATGGCGCTCGGCCTGCCGCCGTTCTCCGCCGCGCCCGTCGGTCGTATCGCGCTGGTGGGCGAGACGCTGGGCGACGTCCGTGAGGTGATGGTGGACGGGATCTCCGGCCTCCTGGCCATCCATCCGCCGGGGGAGCGACCGCAATGGAGCACGTCGCGCCGCCGCCTGGAATGGCCGAACGGCTCCATCGCGCAGGCCTTCTCCTCGGAAGATCCGGAAAGCCTGCGCGGCCCGCAATTCGGCGCGGCCTGGTGCGACGAGCTGGCGAAATGGCGCTATGCGGAGGAAACCTGGGACATGCTGCAGTTCGGCTTGCGGCTGGGCGACCGGCCCCGGCAGGTCGTGACCTCGACGCCGCGGCCCATCCCGCTTCTGAAGCGGCTGATCGAGGACCCCGCGACGGTGATCTCCCGGGCCGGCACGGACGCCAACCGCGAGCATCTGGCGGCGGCCTTCCTGACGGCCGTTACCGAGCGCTATGGCGGCACGCGGCTTGGCCGGCAGGAACTTGCGGGCGAAATCATCAACGACCGGCCGGATGCGCTCTGGCAACGCGACCGGCTGGAGGCGCTGCGGGTGAAGAGCGCGCCGGATCTCGTTCGCGTGGTGGTCGGCGTCGATCCGCCCGCCACCTCGGGGGAACGGGCGGACGCCTGCGGGATCGTGGCGGTCGGGATCGCGGCCGACGGAACCGGCTACGTGCTCGCCGATGCCAGCATGCAGGGCTTGTCGCCCGCCGGCTGGGCTCGGCGCGCCGTGGATCTCTGCCACCGGCTGGATGCGGATCGCATCGTCGCCGAGGTGAACCAGGGCGGCGACATGGTGGAGGCGCTGATCCGCCAGGCCGACGAGAGCGTGTCTGTCACCAAGGTTCGGGCGACCAGGGGCAAGTGGCTTCGGGCCGAACCGGTCGCCGCGCTCTACGAACAGGGCAGGATGCGCCATGTCGGCGCTTTCCCCGCGCTGGAGGACGAGATGTGTGATTTTTCGTTGGGCGGTCTCTCCTCTGGCCGCTCGCCGGACCGGCTCGACGCGCTGGTCTGGGCGACCACGTCGCTGATGCTCGGCCGCGAGGCGGAGGTCCGCTTGCGACGGCTCTGAACCTGCTTCGACACGTTCGACACGGCGGCCGCGGGCCGCCTTTTCTGTTTCTGGAGATGGGAGACATCATGCTCCGCTGGTTGACCTCGCGGCCGGCGCGCTCAAGCGCGTCCGGCCTTTCGCCGCTTGGGCGGCAACCGCCGCAGACGGCAGCAAAGGAGCGGCAGTCACCGCAAACGGAGGCGAAAGCTTCCCGCGCCGGGCCGGCCATCGCCGTCTACAGCACGGGCCGGGCGCTCTGGACGCCGCGCGACTACGCGGCGCTCGCCCGCGCTGGCTACATGCGAAATCCCGTGGTGCATCGCGCCGTGCGGATGATTTCGGAAGCGGCGGCATCTGTTCCGTGGCTGCTCTACGAGGGGCGGCGGGAGATCACCGAACATCCGCTGCTCTCGCTGCTCTCGCGCCCCAACACCCGCCAGTCCGGCAACGACTTCCTGGAGGCGGTCTACGGCTTCCTGCTCGTTTCCGGCAACGCCTATATCGAAGCGGTGACGCTGGGCGACGACGTTCGCGAGCTGCACGCGCTGCGGCCGGACCGGATGACCATCGTGCCGGACGGGGAGGGCTGGCCGGCAGCCTTCGAATACCGCGCCAACGGCCAGAGCGTCCGCTTCGAGCAGGACGGTGACGGGGCGATCCCGCCGATCCTGCATGTGATGCAGTTTCATCCGCTCGACGATCATTACGGCTTTCCTCCGCTGGAAGCCGCGCAGACGAGCCTGGATACCCACAACGCGGCAAGCTTCTGGAACAAGGCGCTCCTGGACAACGCGGCGCGCCCGTCCGGTGCGCTGGTCTATGAGGGGCGGGACGGGGCGAACCTTTCGGAAGAACAGTTCGAACGTCTGCGCGACGAGCTGGAAGCCAATTTCCAGGGCGCGGCCAATGCGGGCCGTCCGCTGCTCCTGGAAGGCGGGCTGGAATGGCGGGCGATGAGCCTGAGCCCCCAGGAAATGGACTTCATGGAGGCCAAGAACGGCGCGGCGCGGGAAATCGCGCTGGCCTTCGGCATCCCGCCCATGCTGCTCGGCATTCCCGGCGACAACACCTACTCCAACTACAAGGAAGCGAACGTCGCCTTCTGGCGCCAGACGGTGCTGCCGCTGGTCGGCCGTGCGTCGCAGGCGCTCGGCGGCTGGCTCGGACCCGCCTACGGCGACGGGCTCCGCCTCTGGTACGACGCCGACCAGATCCCGGCGCTCTCCTCCGAGCGGGACGCGTTGTGGGCGCGGGTGCAGGCGGTCGAATTCCTCAGCCGCGACGAGAAGCGAGAGGCCGTGGGCTACGGCCGGGCCGGGCAGGATTGAGGAACCCTCGGGAGGGGCTGACATGCCCGACGTGACGCAGACTTTCATCGACCGGGGAGACCTTGCCCATCTCGCGCTCTTTCTGTGGGCCACGAGTTCGTCCGGCCTGCTGGTCTGGGCGCTGAAGGAGCTCGCCGCCGCCAATCGCCGGTTCGATCATTTCGTCAACGAGATCACCCGGCTGAACCAGGTCTTCCGGGACCATTCCTGACCACTCCCAACACCGGGAATCCCAAATGATGCGGTTTTTCAGGTCGCTCCGGCGCAAGCCGGTCGATCATTCATCCGTCTTTGCCGAATTTTCGCTGCGGCTCGCCTGGATCGTGATGTCGCGGCAACCGCCGGCCGAAATCCGCCCGCCGCGCTTCCGGATCGTCCGATGACCCGGCGCGCCCGAAAGATATCCGCGCGCGAGGTGAAGTTCGCGCCGATCGACCTCACTGCCGTGGAGCAGGATGGCACCTTCTCCGGCTATGCCAGCCTCTTCGGCGAGGAGGACCTCGGCCGCGACGTCGTGATGCCCGGCGCGTTCACCAAGTCGCTGTCGGCGCGCGGTGCTTCCGGCGTCCGCATGCTGTTTCAGCACGATCCGAACGAGCCGATCGGTGTCTGGGACGAGATCCGCGAGGATGCCCGTGGCCTCTTCGTGCGCGGACGCCTCACCGTGGAAGCCGCCAAGGCGCGCGAGGTGCTGTCGCTGATGCGGGCCGGCGCGCTGGACGGGCTCTCCATCGGCTTCCGCACGATCCGCAGTCGCGCCGACGCCAAGTCCGGTGTTCGCCGCCTGCTGGAGGTCGATCTCTGGGAGATCTCCGTCGTGACGTTCCCCATGCAGCCCTCGGCCCGCATCTCCGCCGTCAAGGCGGTGTTCCCCCAATCAGCCCGGCTCGCGGCAACGATCCGCCGTGCCGCCCGCCTGATGCAATCCTGAACGGAGACACGAATGAACCTTGCCAACAGCATCGCTCCCGAAACCAAGGCCGCCGAGCCGCCGACCTCTCTGGATGTCGTGAACGCTTTCGACGAGTTCATGTCGGCCTTCGAGAGCTTCAAGGATTCCAACGACGAGCGCCTCGGCCAGATCGAGCGCCGCATCGGCGGCACCGATGTGGTTACCGAGGAGAAGGTCGCCCGCATCAGCCTGGCGCTCGACCGGCAGAAGGAAACGCTGGATCGCCTCGTCCTGAAGAACCGCCGCCCCGCCTTGGGCGGTGCCGGCCGCTCCGCCGTCGACGTGTCCGAGCACAAGGCGGCCTTCGAGGCCTATGTCCGCCATGGCGACATGGCCGGCCTGAAGCGGCTGGAAGCCAAGGCGATGTCGGCCAGCGCCGATGCCGACGGCGGCTATCTCGTGCCGGTGGAAACGGCGAGCGAGATCGACAGCCGGCTGGCCGCGATCTCGCCGATCCGCTCCATCGCGCAGGTCCGGCAGGTTTCCACCAATCTTTACCGCAAGCCCTTCGCCACCTCCGGCACGGTGGTCGGCTGGGTCGGCGAGACGGAAAGCCGCCCGCAGACCGACACTCCGACGCTGGTGGATCTCGAATTCCCGGTGATGGAGCTCTACGCCATGCCGGCGGCGACCCAGACGCTGCTCGACGATTCCGCCGTGGATCTCGACCAGTGGCTGGCGAGCGAGGTGGATGTCGCCTTCGCCGAGCAGGAAGGCGCGGCGTTCGTCAGCGGTGACGGCAACAAGAAGCCGAAGGGCTTCCTGAGCTATCCGACCGTGGACGAAAGCGCCTGGGCCTGGGGTTCGCTCGGCACGATCTCCACCGGAGCGGCCGGCGAGTTCGCCGCGTCGAATGCTTCCGACGTGCTGGTCGACGCGATCTACGCGCTGAAGGCCGGTTATCGCCAGAATGCCAATTGGGTGATGAACCGCAAGGTGCAGGCGGAGATCCGCAAGCTCAAGGACGCCGACGGCAACTATCTCTGGTCGCCGCCCTCCACCGCCGATGCCCGCGCCACGCTGATGAACTTCCCGATCGTGGAAGCGGAGGACATGCCGGACCTCGCTGCCGGAAGTTCGTCGGTGGCGTTCGGCGACTTCAGCCGCGGCTACCTGATCGTCGACCGGCTGGGCGTGCGGGTGCTCCGCGATCCCTACAGCCAGAAGCCCTACGTCCTTTTCTACACGACCAAGCGCGTGGGCGGCGGCGTGCTCGACTTCGACGCGATCAAGCTCATCCGCTTCGGCACGGTCTGACCCCTCCCGCTCCTCCCTCCGGTCGCCCTTCGTCCACCGGGGGTGAACCGTGCTGAACGCGGCCCGCCGATCCCCTTCGGCGGGCCGCTCCTTTTCCGGAGAGAAACAATGAAACGCATGCTCCTGTCCGGTCCCGTGACCGAGCCGCTGCTGGTGCCGGAGATGAACGCGCATCTCCGCCTCGACGGCCATGACGAGGACGACCTGGTCGGCGCGCTGATCGCCGCCGCCCGCGTGGCGGTGGAAACGGAGATCCGCCGCGTGCTGATCTCGCAGCGATGGCGGATCGCCTTCGAGCACTGGCCGCGCCACGGCATCCTCTTGCCGGTGCCGCCGCTGCTCTCGGTCGACGCGGTCCGGCAGATCGGATTCGACGGCACGACGACCGCGTTCGATCCGGCGAGCTTCGAAGTGGACGAAAGTGCCGGCATCGTGCTGCCCGGCGACATCGCGCTGAACGGCCGCGGCTTCGAGATCGACTACACCGCCGGCTACGGCCGCTCCGGGCTCGATGTGCCGCAACCCTTGCGGCAGGCCATGCGAATGCTTGTGACGCACTGGTACGAGCATCGCTCCGCGACCATCCTGGGCGACAGCGTGGCTTCCACGCCGGAAGGCTACCGTCCGCTGGTCGCGCCCTATCGCCGGATGGCGCTGTGCTGAGCCGGGCGGGCGCAAGCGCGCCGGGGCGGCTCGGTCATCGCGTCACCCTTGAAAGAGCATCCGGCGTATCCGATGGCGCGGGCGGTCGGTCGTCCAGCTGGAAGACCGTCGCGAAGCTCTGGGCGGAGGTCGTGCCGACCGGCTCCGACGAGCAGGCGGTCGGGGAGGGCACATCCAGCGTCATCACGCACAAGATCACGCTGCGTGGCGGCCAGCGGCTTGCTGCCGGCGACCGGTTGAGGCTCGGCCAGCGCCTGTTCTGGATCGAGGCGATCACCGATCCGGCCGAGGACGGGCGCTTCATCGTCTGCCTCGCGCGGGAAGAACGGGGGATCGCGCCATGAGCGGAACCTTCGCAGGCCTGGCGTTGCAGAAGGCCGTCTATGCCGCTCTCTCCAGCGACGCTCTCCTCGTGACGCTGCTCGGCGGCAGCCGGATCTATGACGAGGTCCCGCGCAATGCCGCGGCGCCTTACGTCCATCTGGGCGAAATGACCGCCAGCGACTGGTCGACGAGCACGGAGGAGGGGGCGGAGATCGCCTTCGCGCACGCCGTGTGGACCCGCGATCCCGGCCGCAGCTCCGGCCTCGCCATCGCCGAGCGGCTGGTAGAGCTGTTGCACGAGGCGGATCTCCCGCTCGACGGGCATCGGCTCGTCAATCTCCGTCACACGAAGACCGAAACATCGCGGGCGGAAAAGCCGGCGGGACGGCGCACGCTGGTGCGCTTTCGCGCCGTGACCGAACCGCAGACCTAGGAGCAACCATGGGCGCGCAAAGAGGCAAGGACCTGCTGCTGAAGCTCGATTTCGAGCAGGACGGCACCTTCAATACCGTCGCGGGCATCCGCTCGCGCAAGCTGACCTTCAATGCCGAGACGGTCGATATCACCAATTCCGACAGCGCCGGCCGCTGGCGCGAACTCCTCGACGGGGCCGGCGTTCGCCGCGCCAGCGTATCGGGCTCGGGGCTCTTCAAGGACGCCTCGTCCGATGCGAGCGTTCGCGAACTCTTCTTCGATGGCGCGATCCGCACCTGGCAGATCGTCATCCCGGATTTCGGCACCGTATCCGGTCCGTTCCAGCTCACCAGCGTGGAATATGCCGGCGAGCATGACGGCGAAGTCACCTACGACCTCGCGCTGGAATCCGCCGGTGCGATCGCCTTCGAGGCTGCCTGATGGCGAACCGGCAACGCGGTGAGATCGATGCCGTCCTCGACGGTCAACGCCGTACGCTCTGCCTGACCTTGGGCGCGCTGGCTGAACTGGAGGCGAGCTTCGGCGCCGGCGACCTCGTTGGCCTGGCGCAGCGCTTTGGCGAAGGCCGGCTTTCCGCGCGCGACATGATCCGCATCATCGGCTCTGCCCTGCGCGGGGCCGGCGAGCCCGTCTCCGATGACGAGGTCGCGGCGATGCGCGTCGACGGCGGTGCGGCGGGCTTTGCCCGGATCGTGGCGGATCTGATCGACGTGACGTTCTCCGATCCCGGCAACCCGGAGGCGGGCGGGGCCGGCGCAAACCCTCAGCCGCCGCAGGCCGCATACTAGAAGCTCCCCCTCAGCTGCTTCCCTGGAAGGAGCTGATGACGCTGGGCTTCGCGGTGCTGCGGCTTGCCCCGAGCGACTTCTGGAGCATGACCCCGCGCGAGATCGAGGCCGTCGTCCGGCCCTATGCGGCCGCTGCGGGCACCTCCTTCACACGGGCGGGACTGAACCAGCTTCTCGCGCGCTTCCCTGATCGAAAGGACACGAACCATGGCCGATGACAGCGTCGATGTCGGCGTGAATGTCGACACCAAGTCGCTGCAGGACTCGCTTTCCGGGTTGCAGGGCGTCGCCGATACGTTCGGCAAGTCGATGACGAAGGCGTTCAGCCAGTCCGTCACCGAAGGCAAGAAGCTCGACGACGTCGTCAAGTCGGTCGGCGAGCGGCTTTCCTCCAAGGCATTGACCTCCGCCCTTCAGCCAATTTCCAGCGGCATCAGTACGGCGGTCACGAGCATTCTCGGCGGCATCACCGGGACGGCCTTCGCGAAGGGCGGTGTCGTCAGCAAGTTCGCCTCGGGCGGCGTCGTGTCCTCGCCCACGGTTTTTCCGATGGGATCTGGCGTAGGCCTGATGGGGGAGGCGGGATCGGAAGCGATCATGCCGCTGACGCGCGGCTCCGATGGCAGCCTCGGCGTTCGCACCGCCGGCGGGGGAACGGGATCCAACGTCACCTTCAACGTAACCACCAGGGATGCCGACAGCTTCCGCCGCTCGCAGACCGATCTCTCGGCCATGCTGGTGCGCACGATGAAGCGCGGTCAGCGGGGGCTCTGAGGCATGGCTGCGAACTTTCACGAGATACGCTTCCCCCTGGCGATCGCCTTCGGCTCGACCGGGGGGCCGGAGCGACAGACGGAAATCGTCACGCTGAATTCCGGCTATGAGGAGCGGAACGCGCGCTGGGCGGATTCCCGCCGCCGCTACAATGCGGGCACCGGCGTCCATGCGCTGGCCGACCTGCATACGCTGTCCGCCTTTTTCGAGGAGCGGCGGGGTCGGCTTTATGGTTTCCGATGGCGCGACCGGACGGACTGGAAGTCCTGTGCACCGGACAAGGAGCCACAGCCGACGGACCAGACGCTTGGCACAGGCGATGGAGCGACGAAGAGCTTCCGGCTCGCCAAGGTCTACGGCGCGAGCTTCGCGCCCTGGATGCGGGCGATCGCCAAGCCGGTCGACGGGTCGGTCCGCGTGGCGTTGGGCGGGGTCGAACAGGTCGCGGGCTGGTCCGTCGAGACGACCACCGGCCTCGTCAGCTTCGATGCGGCTCCCGCGAACGGCGTCGCGATCACGGCCGGCTTCCTTTTCGACGTGCCCGTCCGCTTCGACACCGACAGCCTGTCCATCGACCTCTCCAGCTTCGCCGCCGGCGAGGCTCCGAGCGTTCCCATTGTGGAGATCCGGTTATGAAGACGCTGCCTTTGGGCCTGCAGGCGCATCTGGACGGCGGTGCGACGACGCTGTGCTGGTGCTGGAAGCTGGTGCGCACCGATGGGGTGGTGCTGGGCTTCACCGACCACGACCGCGATCTCACGGTGGAGGGGGTGACGTACGCGGCGGCGAGCGGCTTCACGGCTTCCGAGGCGAAGAGTTCGCTGGGGCTCTCCGTCGACGATCTGGAGGTCGACGGCGCGCTCTCCTCCGACAGCCTGACGGAAGCGGACCTGCTGGCGGGCCTCTGGGACAATGCGGCGATCGAGCTTCGCCGCGTCAACTGGGCCGATCCGGGGCAGGCGGTGATCATGCGGACCGGCAATGTCGGCGAGGTCCGGCGGGGCTCGCTGGCCTTCACCGCCGAGCTTCGCGGCATGGCGCATGAACTGGGGCAGGAGATCGGCCGCGTCTTCTCCTATTCCTGCGACGCCAATCTGGGCGATGCGCG
>NZ_FOFG01000002.1 GCF_900110915.1 Faunimonas pinastri | reverse complement strand
GGATCGCAGCGGTCGGTGCGAAGACGGCCTTCATCGAGCCCGGTAGTCCTTGGGAGAACGGCTACTGCGAGAGCTTCAACTCCAAGCTTCGCGATCAGCTTTTGAACGGCGAGCTGTTCTATAGCCTGGCCGAGGCACGGATCATCATTGAGGGCTGGAGGCAGCACTACAACACCCGTCGCCCGCACTCTTCGCTCGGTTACAAGCCGCCCGCACCCAACGCCGTGCTGTGGCCGGCGACGCCAACCCAACCCGCTTCCCCGGCCGCCTCAAGCGTGGCCGACAAGCCAACAATGCATTAGATTTGAAACGGGCCACCGATTGGGGGCAGGCCAAGACGACAAGGGAGGAGGCAGCTTATCAGCTGAAGAGGTTCGGGAACGAGTGATGCTCCCTCGCAGATTACCTTCAGCAGCCTGCATGCTGTTCGAGAGGGAGCTTTGCCAGCTTGGCTGCGTCGAGATATTCAATCCCGATCAGGTTCGCGCGCGCTTTCGCTGCTTCGCAAGCGTTCCAGGAGTGGCGAAAGCTGACGGTGCCACGTCTACCGGGCGGTGCGAATCGGGGACGGAATCACGTGGGCATAGAAGGAACGATCATGGCTTAGGCGGGAGTGATGCCCGCCCATTCGGTGCTGCTTCTACGCGGAGAATTGCACGATTCTGTCATCTCGCTTGCGGCGTCTCTGGTGAGAAAGCGGCTGGAACGCTGAAGTTTCAGCATTCGCCGTTGGCGGCAACGAGATAAAAAAGGAGCTGGCTCCCCGAGCAGGGCTCGAACCTGCGACAATTCGATTAACAGTCGAATGCTCTACCAACTGAGCTATCGGGGATCAGTGAGCGGGGATATATCGGCCCCTTCCGGCCATTGCAACCCGCTTGTGACGACTTATCTGCGGAAAACGCTTCCCGAGAGGAAATGAAAGGGATGCCTGTGGAAAAGACGGTCGCAGTCAGGGAAGTCCGCGTGTTCGGGCGCGTGATGCCGCTGCCAAGGCAGCGCTGGGCGCGCGTCGGCATGGGATCGGCTCTCGTTGCCGGCGGCTTCCTGGGCTTCCTGCCCATCCTCGGCTTCTGGATGGTGCCCGTCGGATTGCTGGTGCTTTCGGCCGACGTTCCGCTGGCCGAGCGCGTTCGCCGTCGGCTGATGGGCTGGCTTCACCGCCGTTTTCCGCGTTTCGCGGCCAAGCTGGATGCCTGAGGGAGCAGGGCCTGCGGGGGAGGCCGACGCAGTCTGGCGAGGTGACCTCGACGCCCTGGAATTCGTGCCCGCCGGGCATCTCGGCCGCTGCATGGTCCACCGGCTAGCCTTCCGCTCGCTGCTGCGCTCCGCGCCCGGGCCGGAGGATTGCCTAACCTTTTTCGCCCGGGAGCGGGCTGCCTTTCAGGCGGCGGCACGAAGCAAGCTCACCCGCACGGACATGCCGAGCGACCGCAACTTTCACCTGACCAGCCGCGATATCGCCCGCGCCCTGCGGTTCGCCCATTGCGGGGAGACCGTGGCCGTCGAGGCGGATTGACCCTCTGGAGGGGCTCCTTTACTGTCAGGTTCGTGATGGTTCCCCGACGGACGCAAAGTCCAGGGGATTAATAGGGAACACGGTGCGGACGACCCAAAAGGGGCCAACGCCGTGGCTGCCCCCGCAACTGTAAGCGGCGAGTCCGCGATCCCCGGCAACGGGTGCGCCACTGGGAAACCGGGAAGGCCGATCGCAGACAGCGACCCGTGAGCCAGGAGACCTGCCATCGCACGCACAGACCGGGGCGGGGTGTCCTGGACGGCAGCGAGAAGGGACCGGCACACCGCTGCTTCCATCTTGAGGCTCGCCCATTCTCCCCGCGACGGTTCCTTTTGACCATCGCTTGATCGGGGAGATCGTCGATGCCTATGCCTGCCACGAATGTCCTTTCGCCTGCCGCTTCCAAGCCTGCCACCCGTGCCGCGAGCACGACGATGCAGGCGCTGTTCGCCATTCTCTTCGGTGCGCTCATCATCGGTGTCGCCGGCTTCTCGCACATCGAGGCCGTGCACAATGCCGCGCACGACACGCGCCATTCCAATGCCTTTCCCTGTCACTGAGCGGGAACGGTTGGACGCATGAATGTTTTCAGATCGATCGTCTTCTCGGCGGTCCTGTCCGGTCTGATCGTCGGCATCGTGGTCACGGCCCTGCAGCAATTCGGCACCGTGCCGCTGATCCTGCAGGCCGAAATCTACGAGAAGGCCACCGACAAGGCCGCTCCGGTCGCCCATTCCGATGCGGCGGCCGTTCCGCATGAACACGAGCACGGCGACGAGGGCTGGGAGCCGGCCGACGGGTTCGAGCGCAACGCCTTCACGGCCGCCTTCAACGTCATCGACTGGATCGGCTTCGGCCTGCTGCTGAACGGCGCGTTCGTGCTGTTCCGGCGTTCCGCGACCTGGCGCGAGGGCTTCCTCTGGGGCCTCGGCGGCTTTGCGGCCATCATGCTGGCGCCGGGCCTCGGCCTTCCGCCGGAATTGCCGGGCATTCCCGCCGCGCCGCTCGGGCCGCGCCAGATCTGGTGGATCGGCACGGCTCTCGCGACCGCTGCCGGTTTGGGTCTCATCGCCTTCCGGCGCACCCCGGCTTTGGCTGTGGTCGCGGTGGCGTTGATCGTCGCGCCGCATCTCATCGGCGCGCCGCAACTGGCGGACCTGCACACGGAGGTGCCGGAAGCTTTGTCGCATCGCTTCGTCGTCACGGTCCTGGTCACGAGCTTCGTGTCCTGGGCGCTCCTGGGCGCGCTGACCGGCGCGTTTTACCGGATGTTCAGCCGGCAGGAAGAGCGCGCCGGCACCGCCGCCTTCGCTTGAGCGCGGGACGGACCGTCCTGGTCCTGGGAGGGGCGCGCTCCGGCAAGAGCCGTTTCGCCGAGCGGCTGGTGGAGAAAAGCGGGCTGTCGCGGGTCTATCTCGCGACGGCCACCGCCGGCGACGACGAGATGGCGGAGCGGATCGCGCACCACCGCGCACGCCGCGCCGGCTGGCGTACCATCGAGGAGCCGCTGGCGCTGGAGGACACTCTGTCGCGCGAGGCGGGCGAGGGGCGGGCAATTCTCGTCGATTGCCTGACGCTCTGGCTGAGCAACCTCATGTTCGCGGAAGCGGACGTCGTCGCCCGAACCGAAAGCCTCTGCGTGACCCTCGGCACGGTGCCCGGGCTCGTTGTCCTCGTGTCGAACGAGGTCGGCATGGGCCTTGTGCCGGATAACGCCCTTGGCCGCCGCTTTCGCGATGCGCAGGGCCGTCTCAACCAGGCCGTGGCGGCTGCCGCGACGGATGTCGCGTTCGTCGCCGCCGGCCTGCCACTCACATTGAAGGGAGCGCCTTTATGAGCGCCATCGGAACCGCCCTCGCAACCGGCCGCATCCCGGCCACCATCGTCACCGGCTTTCTCGGCGCGGGAAAGACCACGCTGATCCGCCATCTGCTGCAGAACGCCAACGGTCGAAAGATCGCGCTGATCGTCAACGAGTTCGGCGACGTCGGCTTCGACGGTTCGGTGCTCTCCGATTGCGACAGTCCGGCCTGCGCGAAGGAGGAGATCGTCGAGCTCTCCAACGGCTGCATCTGCTGCACGGTCGCCGACGATTTCCTGCCGGCAATGGAGGCGATCCTCGCCCGTCCGAATGCGCCGGATCACATCGTCATCGAAATCTCCGGCCTCGCTCTGCCGCAGCCTCTGGTGAAGGCTTTCTCCTGGCCGACGGTGAAGAACCGCGTCACCGTCGATGGCGTGGTGACGGTGATCGACGCCTCGGCGGTCGCGGAAGGGCGCGTTGCCTCGGACGAGGCGAAGCTTGCGGAGCAACGGGCGAAGGACCTGTCGCTGGAGCATGACGATCCGGTGGAGGAACTCTTCGAGGACCAACTCCGCTGCGCCGATCTCGTGGTGATTTCCAAGGCCGACCTCGTCGACGAAGCGGGGATGGCGCGCGTGGAAAAGGCCATCGCCGAGGACAAGCGGCCGGAGGCGCGGACCGTGCGCACGGCCAATGGCGTTCTGGCATCCGAAATTCTGCTCGGCCTCGGCGCCACGGCCGAGGACGATACGGAGAGCCGCAAGAGCCACCACGAGATGGAAGGCGAGGAAGAGCACGAGCACGACGATTTCGATTCCTTCGTGCTGGACCTGACCGCGCCGGACCGGGCGACGCTGGAAGCGCGGGTGCGGAGCGCCATGGCGGTGGACGGCGTCCTGCGCATCAAGGGGCTGGTTTCGCTCGACGGCCGCGAGGCGCCGCTGGCCGTGCAGGCTGTCGGCCCGCGTGTGGAGACGTGGTTCGTGCCGGATGCGTCACGCCAGCGCGGGCTGGTGGTGATCGGGCTCGCCGCTCTGGACCGGAGCGCCGTGGAAGCGGTTCTCGCCGGCTGATCCGGCTGTCCGGCCGTGCATATCCTCAACGGACAGACCCGGGGGCTGGAGCAGGCGGCGCAGCCCGTCGATCTCGGACAGACACCCGGCGACATCGTCATTCTGACGGCGGCGGACACGGAAGTCTCCGGCCTCGCGGCCGCGCGCCGTTCACTGGGCGATGCCTTTCCGTCGCTGCGGCTCGCGAACTGGATGCAACTCGCGCATCCTTATTCCGTCGATCTTTTTGGCGAGCAGGTGCTGGCGCGGGCGAAGCTCGTCGTGGTGCGATTGCTCGGCGGCGCCTCCTATTGGCGCTATGGGCTGGACGAAGCGGTACGGCTATCGCGCGCTTGCGGGACGAAGCTGGTGGTCATCCCCGGCGATGCGACATGGGATGCGGCGCTCGCGGCGGAAGGCAATGTCGCCGAGAGCGACGCGCGGCTGCTCTGGTCCTATCTGGTCGAGGGCGGGGCGGAGAATTTTACCGGCGCATTGCGATTTTGCGCGCATCTGATCGGAAAAGGCGAGCGCCCGCCCGAGCCGTCGCCACTGTCGACCGCCGGGCTTTATCGAAACGGAGTGCCGTCGGGCGAAACGCCGGTCGCGGGGATTGTCTTCTATCGTGCGCTGATGCAGGCGGGGCAGACCGAGCCTGTCGACGCGCTCTGCGAAGCGCTGAAGGCGCGGGGCATCGCTCCGTTGCCGATCTTCGTCAGCAGCCTGAAGGCGGCTGACGATGCGGCGTTCGTCGAGCGGACGCTCAAGGAGGCGGATGCGGCGCTGGTGCTGAACGCGACCTCCTTCGCGATCTCCAGGCCCGGCCAGAGCTTCGGCGGCACCGTGCTCGATGGCGGCGATCGTCCCGTGCTTCAGGTCACCTTCGCAGGCGTCTCGGAAGAAGCGTGGGTCGGCTCGACGCGGGGCTTGTCGCCCACCGACCTCACGATGAATGTCGTGCTCCCGGAGGTCGACGGCCGCATCATCGGCCGCGCGGTTTCCTTCAAGGAAACGGGTGAACTTGATCCGCTGACGGAATGCCGTCCCGTCCGCTATCGGCCGAGGGCAGACCGCATCGCCTTCGTCGCGGACCTCGCCGCGCGCTGGGCGACGCTTCGCCGTTTGCCCAGCGTGCGGAAGCGTGTCGGGCTGATCCTTTCCAACTATCCCAACCGCGACGGTCGCCTCGCCAACGGCGTCGGTCTCGATGCCCCGGCCTCCACGGCGCACCTGCTGCGGGGCATGCGCGCCGCTGGCTACGCGACGGAGGGAGCGCCGGAAACGGGTGAAGCCCTGATGGCGCTGCTTCTGGCCGGGCCGACAAACGCCTTGGAGAGCCGCACGGAAAGAACCGGCGGCGAGCGTCTCTCGCTCGCTGAATACAGAAGGCATTTCAGCCGGTTACCTGAATCCGTTCAGGCCGCGGTGACGGAGCGCTGGGGCGATCCTGCCGACGATCCCTTCGTTGCCGATGGCGCTTTTTTGGTGCCGGCGCATCGGTTCGGCAACGTGGCGGTCGGCATCCAGCCGGCGCGCGGCTATAACATCGACCCGAAGGCGACGTACCACGATCCCGACCTCGTGCCGCCACACGGCTATTTCGCCTTCTACATCTGGCTGCGCGAAGAGTTCGGGGCGGATGCGCTGGTCCATATGGGCAAGCACGGCAATCTCGAATGGCTGCCGGGCAAGGCGCTGGCGCTCTCCGGGGAATGTTTCCCAGAAGCCGTTCTCGGGCCGCTGCCGGTCATTTATCCCTTTATCGTCAACGATCCCGGCGAGGGCGCGCAGGCCAAGCGACGAACGTCCGCCGTCGTCGTGGACCACCTGATGCCGCCGATGGCCCGGGCGGAAAGCCACGGCGCCGCGGCCGAACTGGAAGCGCTGATCGACGAATATGCCGCCGCGCAAAGTGCCGACGAACGCCGGGCGAAGACGGTGGCGACCCAGATCTTCGATCTCGCGGCCCGGCATGGCTTCGATCGCGATCTCGGGCTGGACGTGCGCGACAGGGCCGAGGCGCTCGGCAAGCTCGACGAGCATATCTGCGATCTCAAGGAACTGCAGATCCGCGACGGCTTGCACGTCTTCGGCACCTCGCCGGAGGGCCGCCTCCGCGCCGAGACGCTCGTCGCGCTGGCGCGGGTGCCGCGCGGCTCCCGTGCCGGTGACGCCTCGCTGACCCGCGCGCTGGCCGACGACCTGCATCTGGGCTTCGATCCGCTGGCCGGCGATTTCGCCGAGCCCTGGTCGGGGCCGAAACCGGAAGTCCTGCAAGGGCTTGCCGGACATTCCTGGCGTATCGCGGGAGATACGGTCGAGCGGCTGGAAGCGCTCTCACTGGAGCTGGTGCAGGGCCGGTCCTGCCCCGCGGAATGGGAGGGAACGGCCGCCGTCCTCCAGACCATTCGCGACGAGATCGCCCCCTCGCTCGACGAGTCCGGCACGGCGGAGAGTGCTGCGGTGCTGGCCGCGCTGGCCGGCCGCTTCGTGCCGCCCGGTCCTTCCGGCGCGCCGACGCGAGGGCGGTCCGACTGCCTGCCGACCGGCCGCAACTTCTATTCCGTCGACGTCCGCTCCGTGCCGACGCGGGCGGCCTGGAACCTTGGCCAGCGCTCGGCGGATCTTCTGGCGGAGCGCTATTTCCAGGATGAAGGCGAGTGGCCGACCGCCATGGCGCTCACCGTCTGGGGTACGTCCAACATGCGCACCGGAGGCGACGACATCGCCCAGGCGCTGGCGCTGATCGGCGCGCGGCCCGTCTGGGAACCGGGCTCCGGGCGCGTCACCGGCATGGAGGTGATTCCGCTTTCGGAGT
Organism: Faunimonas pinastri; assembly: GCF_900110915.1. GTDB lineage: Bacteria > Pseudomonadota > Alphaproteobacteria > Rhizobiales > Afifellaceae > Faunimonas > Faunimonas pinastri. Next base: position 460,240 of record NZ_FOFG01000002.1, on the reverse strand, counting down.
TGCGCCGGCCCCGTGTGGACGTGACGCTCCGCATCTCCGGCTTTTTCCGCGACGCGTTTCCGGCGCAGATCACGCTCTTCCATCAGGCGGTGCAAGCCGTGGCAGCGCGCGAGGACGAGCCGGCGGACGGCAATCCCGTGGCGGCGCGGATCCGGGAAGACGCGGCGAGCATGGCCGCCTCGGGCATCCCCGCCGATGAGGCGCGCGAGGCGGCGTCCTACCGGATTTTCGGCTCCAAGCCCGGTGCCTACGGAGCGGGCCTGCAGGCGCTGATCGACGAAGGCATCTGGGCGGAGCGCAAGGATCTCGCCGCCGCCTTTCTGGAATGGTCGGCCTATGCCTATGGCAAGGCGGGGTCGGAAAACGACCGGACCGGTCTCGGACGGCAGCTTCTGGAAACGCGTCTCGCGGCCGTCGACGCCGTGGTGCAGAATCAGGACAATCGCGAGCACGATCTTCTGGATTCCGACGATTACTATCAGTTCGAGGGCGGGCTCGCCGCATCGGTGGAGACGCTGAAGGGCCAGGCGCCGCGCGTTTTCCACAACGACCATTCCCGGCCGGAGCGCCCGGTAATCCGCTCGCTTGATCAGGAGATCGCCCGGGTCGTGCGCGGCCGGGCGGCGAACCCGAAATGGATCGCAGGCGTCATGCGGCACGGCTACAAGGGCGCGTTCGAGATCGTCGCTACGGTGGATTATCTCTTCGCCTTCGCCGCGACGACGAACGCCGTGGGCCACCACCATTTCGAGCAGCTCTACGACGCCTATATCGCGGATGAGACGGTGCGCCGTTTCATTGCCGAGGCGAACGCGCCGGCACTTCGCGAGATCGCCGGGCGCCTCTCGGAAGCGGTCGATCGCGGCCTGTGGACGCCGCGCCGCAACAGCGCCTATCACGAATTGAAGTCGCTCGCCGAAAGGGCACAGTCATGAAGACCGAAGGTCTTTCCGAAGCCGAACTCGACGCCCGCCACGCCGACAAGATGCGCAAGAAAAAGGAGGCGCGGGCCAAGATCCTTGCCACGAAGACGGTGGAGAAGGGCCTCCTGATGGTCCACACCGGCAAGGGCAAGGGCAAGTCCACGGCCGCTTTCGGGGTGGTCTTCCGCGCGCTTGGCAATGGCATGAAGGTCGGCATCGTCCAGTTCGTGAAGGGGCGATGGGAGACCGGCGAGCGCGTGGCCCTCGACAAGTTCGGCGATCAGGTGACGATCAACACGATGGGCGAGGGCTTCACCTGGGAAACGCAGGACCGTCAGCGGGATATCGCGGCGGCCAAGGCGGCGTGGGAAAAGGCAAAGGCGCTGATCGCCGACGACGAGCACCAGCTGGTGGTGCTGGACGAACTCAACATCGTGCTCCGCTACGAATATCTGGACCTCGCCGAGGTTCTGCCGGTGCTGGCGAACCGGCCGCCGATGAAACACGTCATCGTCACCGGCCGCAACGCCCGGGACGAGTTGATCGAGATCGCCGACCTCGTGACCGAGATGGAGCAGGTGAAGCATCCCTTCCGCTCCGGCGTGAAGGCGCAGAAGGGCATCGAATTCTGATCGGCGGTCTGCTGGAGTTTCAGTCGTGACACCCGCGATCATGGTGCAGGGCACCGGCTCGAATGTCGGCAAGTCGCTGATCGTCGCCGGGCTCTGCCGCGCCTTCGCCGACCGGGGGCTGCGCGTGCGACCGTTCAAACCGCAGAACATGTCGAACAATGCGGGCGTGACGGCGGATGGCGGCGAGATCGGCCGGGCGCAGATCACGCAGGCGCGCGCCGCGCGCGTTGCCCCGACGGTGCATATGAATCCGGTGCTCCTGAAGCCGGAGACGGATACGGGCGCGCAGATCGTCGTGCAGGGAAAGCGTTTCGGCACCATGCGCGCGCGGGAATACGGCGCGCGGAAGAGCGAGCTGCTGCCCTTCGTGCTCGACAGTTTCGCGCGGCTCTCGGCGGAGGCGGATCTTGTCATCGTGGAAGGCGCGGGATCGCCGGCGGAGGTCAACCTGCGCCACGGTGACATCGCGAACATGGGCTTCGCCGAAGCCGCCGACCTGCCGGTGATCCTCGTCGGGGACATCGACCGCGGCGGCGTCATCGCCTCGCTGGTCGGCACCCATGCCGTTTTGAACGAGGCGGAGCGGGCGCGGATCAAGGCCTTCCTGATCAATCGCTTTCGCGGCGATACCTCGTTGTTCGACGGCGGCCTGACCGAAATCGTGCAGCGAACCGGCTGGCAGTCCCTGGGCATCGTTCCGCATTTCGACGGCGCGATCCGCCTGCCGGCTGAAGATGCGCTGGAGCTGGAATCCATGCGGGGTCGCCGCTCCGGCGATCCGACGGCGAGGATCCGCATCGCCGTGCCGCGCCTCGGCCGCATCGCCAATTTCGACGATCTCGATCCGCTCCGGGCCGAGCCGGCGGTGGACCTCGTGCTCGTCGCACCGGGGGAAGCCCTGCCGGGAGATGCCGACGTGGTGCTGCTGCCCGGCTCGAAGTCCACGGTCGCCGACCTGCGGGCACTCCGGCGGGAAGGCTGGGATATCGACATCCTCGCCCACCGGAGGCGGGGCGGCACCGTGATCGGGCTTTGCGGCGGCTACCAGATGCTGGGCAGGACGATCGCGGACCCGGACGGCATCGAAGGGCCGCCGGGCAGCGAGCCCGGTCTAGGTCTGCTCGACGTCGGGACGATCCTGACTGCGGGCAAGACGACCGCCCCGGTCGTGGCCCATCACCGGCCAAGCGGGGAGGCCGTTGCCGGTTACGAAATCCACCTCGGCCGCACGGAAGGTGCCGATTGCAGCCGTCCCGTGCTCGATGCGGTGGAGGACGGCTTTGCCAGGACCGACGGGGCGACCTCGCCGGACGGGCGCGTCTGGGGCACCTATGTGCACGGGCTCTTTGCCACGGACGGCTTCCGCCGCGCTTTCCTGTCCGGGTTCGGGGCGGATTCGTCGACCGCTTACGAGCACGGCGTCGAGGCGGCGCTCGACCGGCTGGCCGCACACCTGCGCACGCATCTCGATCTCGACGCGATCATGGATCTCGCAAGCCGCCGCTAGGCCTGCCGGGGTTCCGCCTGCCGGCCTCGGACTTCCAGGATCTTGAAGACCATCAGCGCGGTCAGGAAGCAGAGGCTCAGCGCATTGCCGATGATGATGACCCTGTCGACGCTCATGAAGCCATAGGCGATCCAGAGCGCCACGCCGGTATCGAGCAGCATCATCATCTTCATCGAAAGATCGCCGCAGGAGCGCGTCCGCCAGGCCTTCCAGACTTGCGGGACATAGGAGATGGTCGTGCAGAACACGGCGACGTAGCCGATGAGGGAAGCGGTGGAATCCATGTCCGGCTGAACCCGGAGTGAATGCGCTCGTTCCGCCGATCAGTGCAGGAATCGCGCCGCCATCCCGATCAGGATCGCCAGCCCCATCAGCAGGCCCCACGCCGTGTCGATCAGATGCACGGCCCGCCGGATGTCGGCGACCTCGACCAGCCGGCGACCGCCACGATTGAGCCACGCGCCGTCCACCATCTCGTCGCCGTAACGCCTGGGACCGCCGAAGGCGAGGCGGAGCGCGCCGGCCAGAGCCGCTTCGGGCCAGCCGGCATTGGGAGAGCGATGCTTCGGCGCGTCGCTGAAAGCGACCCGCAGCGCCTTGCCCGGTTCTGCCCGGAGCAGGGCGGCGGCGCCGGCGATCAGCAGCGCGGCGAGCCGGGCCGGGACGAAATTCAGCACGTCATCCAGCCGCGCCCCGGCCCAGCCGAAGGCTTCATGGCGGGGGCTCCGATGCCCGATCATGGAATCGGCCGTGCTGGCGAGCTTGAAGACCAGCAGACCCGGCAAGCCCGCGAGCAGGAACCAGAAGGCCGGCGCGACCACCGCATCGGAAAAATTCTCCGCCAGCGATTCCATCGCCGCCCGTCCAACGCCGTCCTCGTCCAGGACGCTTACGTCCCGTCCGACAATGCGAGCGACTGTCTCCCGGCCGGCCTCGATGCCGCCGTTCTCCAGCGCTTCCGCCACATCGGACGTGTGATCGACGAGGCTCTTCTGCGCAAGCAGGATGGCGGCGATCAGGATTTCCACCACGAAGCCGCCGGGGAGGTGGTGAAGCCCGAGCGAGATGCCGGATCCCAGCACGGCAAAACCGATCGCCAGCACGCCCATCATCGCCGTGCCCCGGAGTTTTCGCTGCCGGAACGTGCGGTCGGGATCGTTCAGGCTCCGGTCGCCCCAACCGATCAGCCGGCCCATGAGGACGACGGGGTGCGGGAGCCGGGACCAGAGCCAGCCGGGTTCCCCGGCCACGCGGTCGAGCGCGAGGGCGGCCGCAAGCAAAAGGGCGTGGATTGCGAAAAACGTCATAGCCGCGCGAGCGCCTTGGCCAGTCTTTGCAGGCCCGCATCGTCCGGGGGCAGACCCAATCGGATGACGTCGGGCCGCTCATCGAACACCCGCGTCCAGATGCCCTGATGGGCAAGGCCTTCGTGAACGCGCCGCGCTTCGTTGCTGCTTGCCAGACGAAACATCCGGCAGCCGCCGACCAGCGACAACCCCGCGCCATAAAGAATCGAGTCGAGCGCCTGCGCCTGGTTGCCCAGCCAATGCCGCGTTTGCTGACGCCAGCTTTTATCGAGAAGCGCCGGCGTGGCGATGGCGATGGCAGGGCCGGAGACCGGCCAATCGCCGATCTCGTCGGAAAGGCGCGCGACGAGGTCGGGGCGGCCGATCGCGAAGCCCAGCCGCAGGCCGGGGAGCCCGTAGAACTTGCCGAAGGAGCGGAACACCAGGACCGGATCGTCCGGCCGGAGATCGGGAATGACGGAGCAGTTTATCTCACTGTCGGCATAGGCTTCGTCGATTACGAGGATCGCATGGTCGGTCCGCTTGCGGGCGAGGTCCAGAAGCCGGTCGGCGGCTGCGCAGCGCCCGTCGGGGTTGTTAGGGTTGACGATCAGCAGGGAGTGCGTCCGCGGCAGCTCGCCCAGCGACAGGGAAGGAGCGAAAGGTAGCGACTGCCCGGCGATGCGAAAGGTTTCCGCATAGGTCCGGTAGGAGGTTTCGGCCGCAACCGCACGCGGGGCCAGAGCCGCGATGCGCCGAATCAGTGTTTCCGTACCGGATGCGGCGGCGATCGCGATGCCGTCCGGCACGCCATAGGCCTGACGCGCGGACGCAAGCAGGCGCGCCTGTTCGGCGGCGGATGGAAGGCGGGTCAGGGTCGCGGCAAGTTCTTCAACGGAAAGGCGAATCGTCCACGGCCGGGGATTGATCCCGGTCGAAAGATCCAGCCAGTCATCTTCCCGGATTCCGTAGATTTCGGTTGCGGGTCCGAGATCTCCACCGTGCCGCATCGGGTCCTGCCACTTTTTAGCGTGGACTAAACCATCGGAACGCGATGCGCACGCATCCTTTGCGTGATCGTGCTTGTCGCCGTCGATTGGCTCTGCTAACGAGCGCTCAAGGCCTCGTGGCGGAGTGGTTACGCAGCGGACTGCAAATCCGTGCACCCCGGTTCGATTCCGGGCGAGGCCTCCATTCTCCTTATCGACATCGCTATCCTGCGCCGCACGGCGCGGCCAGCAGCGCCCATTCGGGGTCACAGCCGTGCGTGTTCGTGCGACATTGCCTAAGCTTCTCAAAATGGGTAGGGTCCGCGCGCTTCGCAGCCCAAGCGTCTGGCACCGGATCGGGACGCGACTGCCGAACAGAAAGAGCGCACGAGTAGCCGCCTGATGGCCGAACCCGACCACCGATCACAACAGTTCATCCGCGAAGTTCACGAGGAATATCGCCGCGACCAGCTTTCCGCGGCGTGGCGTCGGTTCGGGCCGATTCTCGTGCTGCTCTGCATCGCCGTCATCGTGGTCGTCGCGGGTTATCGCGGCTGGACCTGGTGGGAAGCCCGCCAGGCCGGACAGGCGGGCGACCAGTATTATTCCGCGCTGCAGGATATGCAGCAGGGCAAGACCGACGAGGCGACCAAGGCATTCCAGTCGATCGCCGAACATGGCGGTCGCGGCTATGCGGTGCTGGCCAAGCTCCAGCTTGCCGGCATGCAGGCCCAGTCCGGCAAGAAAAAGGAAGCGATCGCCGCCTATGACGCGATTTCCTCCGGCGGCTCCACGCCCGACGACCTGAAGCAGCTCGCCCGCGTCCGCGCCGGTCTGGTCGCGCTGGACGACAGCGATTTCGGCGCTGCTACCTCGCATGTGAAGGATCTTGCCCAGGCGGGAAATCCCTGGCGGAACCAGGCGCGCGAGATCCTCGGCGTCGTTGCCTATTCCAAGGGCGACCTGAAGGGCGCCCGCGAGCAGTTCGTTTCGATCCAGCAGGAAGTCGATGCGCCGCGCGATCTCCAGAGCCGCGCCGCGATGATGGTCGCCCTGATCGACGGCCAGTTGCCGGTGGAAGGCCAGAAGCCCGCTGCGCCCGTGGTGCCGGAAGGCGCCGCTGCCATTGCCGCGCCAGCAGGCGACGCGACAGCAGCCGGTGCGATGGGTGGCGAACCGACCGTCGGCCAAGCCACGCCGGCTCCGGCCGCCGCGAACCCGCCGGATGCGGCGCAGGGCCAGGCGCCCGTCGACGCGCCGGCCGCGCCTGCCATGGACCAGCTTGCACCCTCGCCGCAGGATGCCACTCTGCCGACGGATTCGTCATCCGGTGATTCGGATGCCGATCAGAACTCCAGTCCGGCGGCCGGAGCCGCACCTTCGGGCAGCGCGCAATGAAACGGAATACAAGCAATGACGGGGCGGATCGATTGAAGACCGTGCGACATCTGACTGCCATCGCAGCCGTGGCCTTGATGGCGGGATCCGTCAGCGCCTGCGCCGGATTGGGCAGCATCAATCCTTTCAAGGGCGAGAAAAAGGATCCGCTTCCGGGCGAACGGCATGAGGTCATGCCGGGATCCGCATTGACCGTTTCCGGCGGGCGCGCCTCCGTCGGTGGCCGGTCGGCCATGAACGAATGGTCGCAGCCGGGCGGCAACGCCGCTAACGATCCGGGCAATGTCGGTCTTTCCGGCGGCGTCTCGGCCTCGGCCTGGGAAGTGCGCGCGCTGGGCGGCCTTGGTCGTCGCGACGTTCGCACCTCGTCCCCGCCGCTGATCTATGGCGGCAACGTTTATGTCTACGATCCTTCCGGCACCGTGACGGCCCTGTCGGCCGGCGGCGGCAAGCTTTGGACGACCTCGGTCGGTCCGGCCAAGGAGGGCAGGGCCCCGGGCGGCGGCATCGCGGCCTCCGGCAACCGGATCTTCGCGGCGACCGGCTTTGGCCAGATGATCGCGCTCGATGCGGCGTCGGGCAACAAGCTCTGGAGCGTCGATCTCGATGCTCCCGCGCGTTCCGCCCCGACGGCTGCCGACGGCAAGGTCTTCGTCGTCAGCGGTACCAGCGTCGTGCATGCCTTCAACCAGGCCGACGGCAAGGAAGCCTGGAACCAGCCGGGCATCGGCGAGGTTGCGGGTGTTCTTTCCAGCGCCAGCCCGGCGGTTGCCGGCGGCTCGGTGGTCGTGCCCTATCCCTCCGGTGAAGTGATCGCCTTCGAGGCGGCCTCCGGCAAGATGAAGTGGACCGACACGGTGATCCGTCCGACCCGGACGATGGCCGTTTCCGGCATCACCGACGTCGCCGCGAGCCCGGTGATCGACAACGGCGTGGTCTATGCCAGCGGCGTCGCCGGTCGCACGGTCGCTATCCGGCTGTCCGATGGCAGTCGCGTCTGGGAGCAGGCGGTCGGCAGTTCCGCCACTCCCGTCGTTTCCGGAAACTCCGTGTTCCTGGTCGACCTGCAGGGCTTCATGGTTGCGCTGGATCGCAGCAGCGGCAAGATCATCTATCGCTCCGAACTGCCGGGCAAGCACACCAAGCGCTTCAACACGATCTGGACGGGCCCGACGCTTGCCGGCGGAACCCTCTGGGCGGTGTCGAACGACGGGCAACTCGTGGGCGTCGAGCCCTCGACGGGGTCGATCAGCAGCACGCGTACCCTTTCCAAGCCTGCCTTCATGAAGCCTGTCGCCGCTGCCGGTGAGCTTCTCGTCCTCCAGTCCGACGGCACCCTCGCCGCGTTCCGCTAAGGAGCGCGACGTTTACCCATGACCATTACCGTTGCGATCATCGGCCGTCCCAATGTCGGCAAGTCGACCCTCTTCAACCGGCTTGTCGGCCGCAAGATCGCGCTGGTCGACGATCGCCCCGGCGTCACGCGCGACCGGCGCGAGGGGGAGGCCCGGCTTCACGGCCTGACCTTCACCATCGTCGACACCGCCGGGCTTGAGGAAGCCGAGGTGGACAGCCTGCAGGCGCGCATGCGGCAGCAGACTGAACAGGCCATCGCCGACGCCGACCTGATCCTCTTCATGATCGACGCCCGCGTGGGCATCACGCCTGCCGACGAGCACTTCGCCGCCATGGTTCGCACGTCCGGCAAGCCGGTGGCGTTGCTGGCCAACAAATGCGAGGGACGCGCCGCGGAGGCCGGCCTCCTTGAAGCCTATTCCCTTGGCTTCGGCGAGCCGATACCGCTTTCCGCCGAGCATGGCATCGGCATGCCGGACCTGTCGGACGTGATCTCCGAGGTGATCGGCGAGCCCGAGGAGGAACCTGAAGAGGTTCTTGCCGAGGATATTGGCGCCGAGGGCGAAGAGGGCGAGCCGACCGACGACGACGAGGAATTGTCGAAGAAGCCGCTCAACATCGCGATCATCGGCCAGCCCAATGCGGGCAAGTCGACGCTGGTGAACCGCTTTCTTGGCGAGGAACGCCTGCTGACCGGTCCCGAGGCCGGCATCACGCGTGACGCCATCGCCGTGGATTGGATCTGGCGCGACCGGCCGTTCCGGCTCGTCGATACCGCCGGCATCCGCCGCCGCGCCAAGGTCGTGGAAAAGCTGGAGAAACTCTCCGTCGGCGACGCCCTGCGCACCATCCGCTTTGCCGAGGTGGTCATCCTCGTCATGGATGCGACGGCTCCCCTGGAGAAGCAGGACCTGCAGCTGGCCGACCTCGTTGCGAGCGAAGGGCGTGCGCTGATCCTGGCGCTCAATAAATGGGATCTCGTCGAAGATCGACAGAAGCGCCTGACGGAAATTCGCGCGGATCTGGCGGAAACGCTGAACCAGGTGCGTGGCGTGCCGATGATCCCGATTTCCGGAATGACCGGAAACGGTCTCGACCGGCTGATGGAAACGGTTCTGTCCATCTACAAGACCTGGAACAAGCGCGTTTCCACGGCGGGGCTGAACCGCTGGCTTCAGGCCGTGACGCAGAACCATCCGCCACCGGCCGTCTCCGGCCGGCGCATCAAGCTGAAATACGTGACGCAGTCGAAGACGCGGCCGCCGACTTTCTTCCTGTCGTGCTCGCGGCCGGATGCCCTGCCGGACGCCTACAAGCGTTATCTGGTCAACGGCCTTCGCGCCGACTTCAAGCTAGACGGCGTGCCAATCCGGCTGATGCTGCGCAGCGGCGCCAACCCATTCGACAAGGGTGGCTCAGGCGGCGGCGGATCCAAGGGCTGAAATCTCGCCGGTTCGGAAGCTGAAGCGCACGTCCGTCCGATCGAAATCCGGAGAGGCGAGCCGCACGATGTGCGGCGCGATCTCGGCCGGATGCGGCAGGGTTTCCGGATCTTCGCCCGGCATGGCGCGGCCGCGCATCGCGGTCCGCATCGGGCCGGGATCGACCGCGACGACGCGGATCGGGGTATTGGCCGTTTCCCCCGCATAGGTCCGGGCGAGGGCTTCCAGCGCCGCCTTTGAAACGGAATAGACGCCCCAGAAGGGCCGGCACTTCTGCGCCGCGGCGGAGCTGACGAAGATCGCCCGGCCCGCATCGCTGCGCTTCAGGAGCGGATCGAGCGAGCGGATCAGGCGCCAGTTGGCCGTGACATTGACGGCCATGACCTTGTCCCAGGTTTCCGGCGGGATATGGCCGAGCGGGGAAAGCTGGCCGAGCGCCCCGGCGTTGGCGACAAGGATGTCGAGCTTGCCCCAGCGCTCGTAGATGGCGGCTCCGAGCCGGTTCAGCGCGTCGTAATCGGTAACGTCCACGGGAACGAGGGTGGCCGAGCCGCCCAACGCCTTGATCTCGTCGTCGAGTTCCTCAAGCCCGCCCACGGTGCGAGCGAGCGCCACGACATGCGCACCAGCTTCGGCGAGGGCGCGCGCGGTGAAGTAACCGATCCCGCGCGACGCGCCCGTCACGACGGCGATGCGGTCCTTGAGAGGCTTCTCATCGGTCATGTCGGTCTCTCCGATTGCGATCTACTGTCCGCCGTTGCGAATGGCGCGGTCGAGCGCGTCCTGATCGGACTTGCTGACGCCGGGATCGTCGGGCTGCTGGCTCTGCTGGTTGCCTGCGGCCGGCGCGGCGGGGGCCGCCGCGTCGTTGCCGGGCTGGGCGGCGGCATCGTTCGCGCCGGTCTGGTCGCTCTCGCCGCTGCCATGATGCAAACGGTTCATGATGCCGGTCTCCGGATCTTCCGGCAGCTTGGCCACGACATCGTTGCCGAGCTGGTCGAGCCAGGGCTTGAATTTGGCATGACCGATCCAGGCGGGCTGCGAGGCGGGCGCGATGAAGAAATTGAGAAACAGCGTGGCGATGATCATCAGCAGGAGGCCGCGCGCGGCGCCGAAGACGAAGCCCAGCGTACGGTCCAGCGGCCCAGCCTTGGAATCCAGCACAAAGTCGGAAATCCGCATCGTGATGAAGGAGACCACGATCAGCGTGATGAAGAAGATGCCGACAACGGTCACGCCGAGGGAAAGGTTCTTGTCCGTGACGTAGGTGCGGGTATAGGGCAGCACCCGATCATAGAGCATGTAGGTGGCCGCAGCGGCTGCGACCCACGAGATGATCGAGAACACCTCCCGCGTGAACCCGCGAATCATGGCGAGCAGCGCGGAGATCAGCGTCACAGCGATGAGGATGCCGTCGAGCAGGGTGAAAGACATCGAAGCTTGGGTCTCCTGAGCCGTCCGGAACGGCATGCAAGCTTACCGGATACGCCTGCCGGACGAGGATTCGGCCGCAGACACGAAATCCGCGACGACGTCGATCAGGGTCGTCACGGTCTGAACCGCAAGTCCGGTGCGGACCCCGTCGGCGGCGCCCGCGGGCAGCACGGCCTGAGAGAATCCGAGCTTTTCAGCTTCCCGAAGACGCAGGGGAGTCTGCGACACCGGGCGGACTGCCCCTGATAGACTGACTTCGCCGAAATACACAGAGTCTTTTGGCGTCGGAGCGCCGCAGCGGGCGGAAACAAGAGCGGCCGCGACCGCGAGATCGGCGGCGGGTTCGGCGAGGCGGAGGCCGCCGGCGACGTTGAGATAGACATCGTGCTGCCCGAAGCGGAGACCGCAGCGCGCCTCCAGCACCGCGAGGATCATCGCCATTCGGCTCTGGTCCCAGCCGACCACGGCGCGACGCGGGGTGCCAAGGCTGGTTTCGGCCACGAGGGCCTGGATTTCCACCAGCAAAGGCCGGCTGCCTTCGATGCCGGCAAACACCGCCGCGCCGGGGCTGCGCCCTTCGCGGTCGCCGACGAACAGGCCGGACGGGTTACGAACTTCCTGCAACCCGACGCCGGTCATCTCGAAGACGCCGATCTCTGCGGCCGGTCCGAAACGGTTCTTCACGGCGCGCAGCAGGCGGAACTGATGGCCGCTGTCGCCCTCGAAGTAGAGGACGGCGTCCACCATGTGCTCGACCACGCGCGGGCCGGCGATCTGCCCGTCCTTGGTGACGTGGCCGACGAGGACCACGGTCGCGCCGCTGGTCTTGGCGTAGCGGATCAGCGCCTGCGCGGAGGTGCGGACCTGCGTCACCGTTCCGGGCGCGCTTTCCACCCGCTCCGTCCAGAGGGTCTGGATGGAATCGATGATGACGAGGTCGACCTTGCGCTCTTCAAGCGTGGCGAGGATGTCCTCCACCTTGGTTTCCGCCGCCAGCCCGACCGGCGCATCCCGCAGCCCAAGCCGCTCGGCGCGCATGCGGATCTGGTCGACCGCTTCTTCGCCGGAGATGTAGACGACGCTCTTGCCGGCGCGGGCGAGGGCGGCGGCCGCCTGGATCAGGATCGTCGACTTGCCGATGCCCGGCTCGCCGCCGACCAGGAGCGCGGAGCCCGCAACAAAGCCGCCACCGGTGACGCGGTCCAGTTCCTCGATGCCGGTGAGTATGCGCGGCACCGTGCTGGTCGCGCCCGCGAGCGCCACGAGCTCCACCGGCCGCCCGCGTCCGGTGCGGATCGCGACGGGAGCGCTCGGGCCGGCTTCCTGGACGATCGTGTTCCACTCGCCGCAGGAATCGCAGCGACCCTGCCAACGCGAGGTCACGGCACCGCAATTGGTGCAGACGAATTGGGCCTTGTCCTTCGCCATCAGCCTGACGTCTCGTCCCGGTAGATGCGGGTGGCGCGGCGCGACAGCCCGGTCAGCAACTCGTAGCCGATCGTGCCGGCTGCTGCGGCGACCGAATCGACTGCTACATGCGGGCCGAAGAGTTCGGCCCAGACACCGGGTCGGACTTCCTCCTCCGGGAGGTCGGTGACGTCGATTGCCATCAGGTCCATGGAGACGCGCCCGAGCAGCGGTGCGATGTGGTTGCCGATTCGGACGCGGGCGTTGCGCGGCCCGACCGCCGATGCCGCGCGTTGATAGCCGTCGGCATAGCCGGCGCCGAGTACGGCGATGCGGCTGTCGCGGTGAACGGTCTGCACCGCGCCGTAACCGACCGCCTCGCCGGCCGGAACGTCACGCACCTGCAGCACCCGCGCTTCCGCGGTAACCACGGTTTCCATTTCCGCGAAGGGATGAGACGCGCCGCCATAGACGGCGATGCCGGGGCGGACGAGGTCGTAATGATAGTGCGGGCCGAGATGCACCCCGGCGGAATTGGCGAGCGACAGGCGTTTGCCCGGAAAGAGCTCGCGCATCTCGGAGAAACGGGCGCGCTGGCGGGCCGTCAGCGGATGCTCGGGCTCGTCGGCGCAGGCGAGATGGCTGATCACGAGCTCGACTCCGGCGCGCTCGATGAGTGGATCGGCGGAAAGCGCCTCGGCCTCCTCAAGCGTGACTCCAAGGCGGTTCATGCCGGTATCGACATGGAGAGCGGACGGAGCCCCCGGCATGGATCCGGCCCAGGCCTCCACCTCGTCGCGGAAGCCCAGGACCGGGCGGAGCTTCGCCTCGCTGTAATGAACGACAAGATCGGACAGGAAGCCGCAAAGCACATAGATCGCGGCGTCGGGCGCGAATTCGCGCACGCGCACGCCTTCCTCCGGCAGTGCCACGAAGAAGGTCCGACAGCCTGCCGCGGAGAGCGCCGGCACCACGCGGTCGATGCCGAGGCCGTATGCGTCCGCCTTGACGACGCCGGCGCATTCCGCGCCCTCCGCCATCGCCGCGAGCTTCTTCCAGTTCCGCCCGAGGGCGGTAAGGTCGACCGTCAGGCGCAAGCCGGATGCGAGCGGCCCGGACGCTCGGGCCTCGGAAGCTGGGGCCTCGGTAGCTGGGGGGCTGGAAGGCTGGGAGGTTCGTTCCGTCATCAGCGGCTTGTCGGCTATTCGTATCGCGCGGGCAACTTGTCTTCTTCGGCAAGATCGGAGAAGCGCGTGACCTCGGCGTCGAACTGCAGGTTTACCGTTCCCGTGGGGCCGTGACGCTGCTTGCCGACGATTACTTCGGCGCGGCCGGCGATCGCCTCCATGTCCGCCTGCCACTGGAAGAACTCTTCCGTGCCTTCGTTCGGCTTCTTGTTCTTGAGGTAATATTCCTCGCGGAACACGAAGATCACGACGTCGGCGTCCTGCTCGATCGAGCCCGATTCGCGAAGGTCGGAAAGCTGCGGCCGCTTGTCTTCACGCGATTCCACCTGACGGGAAAGCTGGGAAAGCGCCATCACCGGCACTTGCAGTTCCTTGGCGAGCGCCTTCAGGTTGGTCGTGATCTCGGTGATTTCCTGGACGCGGTTTTCCGAGGACTTCTTGCTGGAGCCCTGGATCAGCTGGAGGTAGTCGATGACCAGGAAATCGAGGCCGCGCTGGCGCTTCAGGCGACGCGCGCGGGCGCGCAGCGCACCGATGGAGATGCCGCCGGTCTGGTCGATGTAGAGCGGAATTCGCTGCATCTCCTGCGCCACCTCGACGATGCGGTCGAACTGGTCCTCGTGGATGGAGCCGCGGCGAATGTCGGATGAGGAAACGCTCGCCTGCTCGGCCAGGATACGCGTCGCCAGCTGCTCGGCCGACATTTCCAGCGAGAAGAAGCCGACGATGCCGCCGTCCACCGTCTTCATCGAGCCGTCCGGCTGAAGTTCGCCCTTCCAGGCCTGAGCGATGTTGTAGGCGATATTGGTGGCGAGCGACGTCTTGCCCATGGCCGGACGTCCTGCGAGCACGATCAAGTCGGACGGCTGCAGGCCGCCCATCAGCTTGTCCATGTCGTTGAGGCCCGTGGCAACGCCGGAAAGATGGCCGGCGCGCTTGAAGGCGTTGCCGGCCATGTCGATAGCCGCCTTCAGCGCCTCGCCGAAGGTCTGGAAGCCGCCATCGGAGCGGCCGGTTTCGGCAAGCTCGAAGAGACGCTTTTCCGCGTCCTCGATCTGCACGCCCGGCGGCATGTCGACCGGCGCGTCATAGGCGACGTTCACCATCTCCTCGCCGATGGTGATCAGCCGGCGGCGGAGCGCGAGGTCGTAGATCGTGCGGCCGTAATCCTCCGCATTGATGATCGTGGTCGCCTCGTAGGCGAGTCGCGTCAGGTATTCCGCGACGGTGATGTCGCCGACCGCCTCGTTTTCCTTCAGGAATGTTTTGATCGTGCGCGGATCGGCGACCTTGCCCATGCGGATGATCATCGACATGCGCTCGAAGATCTGGCGATGCAGCGGATCGTAGAAGTGCGTGTGTTCCAGGAAGTCGGAGACGCGGTAGAACGCTTCGTTGTTGATCAGAATCGCTCCGATCAGCGCCTGCTCCACCTCGATGTTGTGGGGGCTCTGCCGGGGTAGCGGCTCTTCGGCGACGAGAAACGGCTTGGCGAGGCTCATGGCATCCTGATCCGGCGAAAGAGGTGGCGCGGCGGGCGACGATTCCCGCTCTGCCTGATCGGCATTATGCGCGGGGCGGCGCCCCATGCCCAAACGGAAACGGAGCCGGCCAGAGGCCGACCCCGTTATTGAACTTAATCACAGCGGCCGGTGACCCGGCGGTACCGTCGCTTGCTATTCGCCGGCGAGGCGGAATCCTTCGAGCGTGCCCGATTCGATCTGCCTGTGGGCGGCATCCATCGCCCGGTCGGCCTCGAACATGTAGTCGCGCGTCAGCGGCAGCACGTTCTGATCCTTCACCAGCTGGATCTGGAAGTTCATCATGCCGCCATTGATGAAGGCCGCTTCCGAACCGCAGAGATAGAACTCCCACATGCGGCAGAAGCGCTCGTCATAGACGGCCTTGGCTTCCTCCCGATGCGCCAGGAAGCGTTCGCGCCACGCCTTCAGGGTCTTGGCGTAATGCAGGCGCAGGATCTCGATGTCGGTGACGACCAGCCCGGCTTCCTCGATCGCCGGGAGAACCTCGGAAAGGGCGGGGATATAGCCGCCCGGGAAGATGTATTTCAGGATCCATGGATTGGTCGAGCCGGGACCGTCGGAACGCCCGATCGAATGCAGCACCATCACGCCGTCATCCTTCAGCAGGCGGGCGACCTGCTGGAAGAACTCGCGGTAATGCCGGGTGCCGACATGTTCGAACATGCCGACGGAAACGATACGGTCGAACTTGGTTTCCAGCGACCGGTAGTCGCGCAACTCGAACCGCGTCCGGCTCGACAGCCCCTTGTCGCTGGCGCGCTGGTTGGCGACCTTGTGCTGCTCGGTGGAAAGGGTGACGCCGGTGACGTCAGCCCCGGTCTGGTCGGCGATGAACAGGCCGAGCCCGCCCCAGCCGCAACCGATGTCCAGCACCTTCTGGCCGGGTTCGATCTCCAGCTTGGCGGCCAGATGGCGCTTCTTGGCCCACTGGGCTTCCTCGAGATCCGTCTCCGGCCTCTCGAAATAGGCACAGGAATATTGCCGGTCGGAATCCAGGAAGAGGCGGTACAGCCGGTCGTCCAGATCGTAATGGTGGGCGACGTTCTGGCGGGCGCGCTTGAGATTGTTGCGCTCCCAGAAATTCTTCCAGTTCCGCTGCAACCTGGAAAAACGCCGGACCCAGGCCGAACCGAAAATCGAATTCCAGTTTTCGTTGACCAGAAGCAGGAAGCCCATCGGGCCGCCGACGAAGTCGATTCCGCCGTCCATGAAGACTTCGCCGAAGCGAAGGGCCGGGTTCTTCATCACAGCCTTCTCGGCTGCTTCGGTACGAAAGATGAGATGAGCCGAATGGCCGTTGCCACTTCCGTAACGCGTCGTCTCGCCTTTCGCCCAGGTCACCGTCAGCGTGCCCGCGACGATGACTCGATTGAGGATGTTGTCGAGAATCTTGTTCATGCCACGCCCTTGGCCGAAATCTCACGCTTTTTGGCTGAATAGACCTCCTCCGTCTCGGAGCGCAAGGCGACCGATCGTCCAAACCGTGGCAAAATTGGCGCAGCCAGGTCGTAAGGCGACCTTTCCTTCGCCGCGACACCAAAAGGTCGAGCGCGATCAAAAAGAAAAAGGCGCCGCAAGCGGCGCCTTTCTGGATACTTCGGGGAAGGCCGATCAGGCCGCGTCTTCGTCCGTGGTCTCGGCCTCGGCATCGGTTGCCTCAGCCTCGTCCTCGGCGCGGGCTTCCTCTTCCTCCGGCTCCTCGAAGCGATCGCGGCTGGTGAGATCCTCACCGCGCGTCTGACGCTCCGCCTCGTCGGCAGAGCGGGCGACGTTGATCGAAACGCGGACCTCGACTTCCGGATGGAGCGAGATCAGGACATCGTGGATGCCGATCGTCTTGATCGGATGGGCCAGACGAACCTGGCTGCGCTCGACTGTGAAGCCGCCTTCGTGCAGCGTCTCGGCGATGTCACGGGTGGACACCGAACCGTAGAGCTGGCCGGTTTCGCCGGCCTGGCGGATCGCGACGAAGGACTTGCCTTCCAGCGTTCCGGCGACGCCCTCGGCTTCCTTGCGGAGCTCCAGGTTGCGGGCTTCGAGCTGCACGCGCTCGCGCTCGAAGCGCTTGCGGTTGGCTTCGCTGGCGCGAAGGGCCTTGCCGCGCGGCAGGAGGAAGTTACGGGCGTACCCGTTCTTGACGCGGACCTGCTCGCCCATCTGGCCGAGACCGGCCACGCGCTCCAGAAGAATAATCTGCATGTCTTTGACTCCTAGCTGTCCCGCAGGATGCGGTTAGGAGCGGCCGCTCCGAAGAACGGGCCGCCCCAGCGTTGAGGCCGTGCCTTACTTGATGACGTAGGGCAGGAGGCCGAGGAAGCGGGCGCGCTTGATCGCCTTGGCGAGTTCGCGCTGCTTCTTGGCGGAAACCGCCGTGATGCGCGACGGGACGATCTTGCCGCGCTCGGAGATGTAACGCTCCAGGAGCTTCACATCCTTGTAGTCGATCTTCGGCGCGCCCTCACCGGAGAAGGGGCACGTCTTGCGGCGGCGCTGGAAGGGGCGGCGCGTGGGAAGCTGCGAGATATCGACCATCGATCCTACTCCTCGTCATCCCGGCGACGTTCACGGTCGCGGCGGCGGCGCTCGTCGCGCTCCTTCTTCTGCATCTGCACCGAAGGCTCGTCCTCGAGCTCGTCGACGCGGACCGTCAGGAAGCGGATGACGTCTTCGTTGATGCCCATCTGACGCTCCATCTCGTCCACCGCCTCGTGCGGGGCCACGATGTTCATCAGGGTGTAGTGGGCCTTGCGGTTCTTCGCGATGCGGAAGGTAAGGCTCTTGAGGCCCCAGTATTCCGTCTTGCCGACGCTGCCGCCGGCCGTTTCGATCACGCCCTTGTACTGTTCGACCAGCTCGTCAACGCGCTGAGCGGACACGTCCTGTCGGGCGAGAAACACATGTTCGTAAAGTGCCATGGTCTGCCTTTCGTGTTCCACGGTCGGCGCGGAGCCTCGTCGAAGCCTGTAAGCGGCGAACCGCGAAAGGCCTTTGACATCTTCGAGAGCGGAGACACGGGAAATCGGATCATCTCAGATCCTGCGGCACATGCCGCTTTCCGTTCAGCCCCCAGCCGGACCGTTGAAGCGCTGCACATAGCGGATTGTCGCCGGGAATACAACCGGAACGACGGGGAAAAGCCGCCTTGGCTTGACTTCTCCGTATCGGTTGTCATGTCTGCCGCCAACAGGAACAGAGTGACAATCGGATGGCGAACGCATTCGTATTTCCCGGGCAGGGCAGCCAGGCCGTCGGCATGGGCAAGCTCCTGGCCGAGCAGGTTCCCGCGGCGCGGCGGGTGTTCGAGGAAGTGGACGAGGCGCTGGGCGAAAAGCTTTCGGCGCTGATCTGGGAGGGGCCGGAAGGCGACCTGACGCTCACCCGCAACGCCCAGCCCGCCCTGATGGCGGTCAGCATGGCGGCGCTGCGCGCGCTGGAGGCGGAGGGAATCACCGTTGCCGGGCAGGCGGCCTATGTGGCTGGCCATTCGCTGGGGGAATATTCCGCGCTGGCGGCTGCCGGCAGCCTAGGCATCGCCGATACGGCTCGGCTCCTGCGCACGCGTGGGGACGCCATGCAGAAGGCGGTCCCGGTGGGCGAGGGCGCCATGGCCGCGCTGCTCGGGCTGGAGATCGATGTCGTTCGCGAAATTGCGGCGGAAGCGGCCGGCAACGACGTCTGCGAGGCGGCCAACGATAATGCGGCCGGCCAGGTGGTCGTGTCCGGCAGCAAGGCCGCGATCGAGCGCGCCGTGGAAATCGCCAAGAGCCGGGGCGCCAAGCGCGCCCTGCTGCTGCCCGTCAGCGCGCCCTTCCATTGCGCGCTGATGGAGCCCGCGGCGGAGATCATGGCCAATGCGCTGGCGTCCGTGACGATCCGCGCGCCCGTGGTGCCGCTCGTGGCGAATGTCGTGGCCGGTCCGATCACGGATCCGGCGGAGATTCGGCAGCGGCTCGTGGAGCAGGTCACGGGTTCGGTGCGCTGGCGCGAATCCGTGCTGTGGATGGCCGACAACAATGTCGACCAGCTTGTTGAAATCGGCGCCGGCAAGGTCCTGAGCGGCCTCGTCAAGCGCATCGCGCCCTCGGTCGGTGCGGTGAATGTCGGCACGCCGGAGGAAGCCGCCAGCGTGGCGGCCCGGCTGAAGACCCATTCGGAATCGGGAGAGTAGGATGTTTTCGCTTCAAGGCAGGCGCGCACTGGTTACCGGCGCGAGCGGCGGCATCGGCAGCGCCATCGCGGAAGCGCTGCATGCGCAGGGCGCCACGGTGGCGCTTTCCGGCACGCGGCAGGACGCGCTGGAGGCGGTCGCGGGCAAACTCGGCGAGCGCACGCATGTCGTCCCGGCGAATCTGTCCGACGCGGCGGCGGTCGACGCCCTTGTCGGACAGGCAGAGGCTGCGATGGGCGGGCTCGACATTCTCGTCAACAATGCCGGCCTGACCCGTGACGGCCTCGCCATGCGCATGAAGGACGAGGACTGGGAACTCGTCATCCGGGTGAACCTGGAAGCCGCCTTCCGGCTGTCGCGCGCGGCGCTCAAAGGCATGATGAAGCAGCGCTTCGGGCGTATCGTGGGCATAACGTCCATCGTCGGCGTCACCGGCAATGCGGGGCAGGCGAACTACGCCGCCTCCAAGGCCGGCATGATCGGCATGTCCAAGGCGCTGGCGCAGGAAGTCGCGACGCGCGGCATCACCGTGAACTGTGTGGCGCCCGGATTTATCGAGAGCGCCATGACGGATGCGCTCAACGAAAAGCAGCGCGCGGCGATCCTGCCGACCATCCCGGCCGCGCGGCTGGGAACCGGCGCGGAGATCGCCGGGGCGGTGGTCTATCTCGCCAGCGACGAGGCCGCCTACGTCACGGGGCAGACGCTCCACGTGAACGGCGGCATGGCGATGATCTGAGGCCGCGGCCGCCGTTTCCGAAGCCTTGTGAAAGGCGCGAAACGGCGGGTTGCGGATTCTAGTCATTCTCAGGGAAACGTGTTAGGGACGCCCGACTGCCCATTCAGAAATCCGGGATCAGCATTGTCTGGTGCCAGCGGCATTTCTGTTGAGCTTGTGGTCGGTCGAGACCAATTTTGAGGAAAAAGCGATGAGCGAGAACAGCATCGAGGCCCGGGTTAAGAAGATCGTTGTCGAGCACCTCGGTGTCGAGGAAGACAAGGTCACCAAGGACGCCAGCTTCATTGACGACCTGGGCGCGGACAGCCTCGACACTGTCGAGCTCGTCATGGCCTTCGAAGAAGAGTTCGGCGTCGAGATTCCGGACGATGCGGCAGAGACCATCCTGACAGTTGGCGACGCTGTTCGCTTCCTGGAGAAGAGCACGGCCTGATTTGCCAGTCGCATCGAACATGAGACGGGTTGTCATCACCGGCCTCGGTATGGTGACGCCGCTGGGAAGCGGCGTCTCTACCACCTGGACCCGCCTGCTTGCCGGCGAGAGCGGTGCTGCGCGGATCGCGGAATTCGAGGTCTCCGATCTGCCTTGCCAGATCGCCTGCCGGGTTCCGCGAGGCGACGGCACGAACGGGACGTTCAATCCCGATCTTGCCATGGAGCCGAAGGAACAGCGCAAGGTCGATGACTTCATCGTCTATGCGATGGCGGCGGCAGACGAGGCGATTGCCGATTCCGGCTGGAAGCCGGAAGACTACGAGGACCAGATCCGCACCGGAGTCATGATCGGCTCCGGCATCGGCGGCATCGAGGGCATCGTGGACGCCGGCATCACGCTGCACGAAAAGGGGCCGCGGCGTATCTCGCCGTTCTTCATCCCGGGACGCCTGATCAACCTGGCTTCTGGCCAGATCTCGATCAAGTACGGGCTGAAGGGGCCGAACCATGCGGTCGTGACCGCCTGTTCCACCGGCTCGCACGCCATCGGCGATGCCTCGCGCCTGATCGCGCTGGGCGATGCCGAAGTCATGGTGGCAGGCGGTACCGAATCGCCGGTGAGCCGCATCTCCATGGCGGGCTTCGCGGCCTGTCGCGCGCTTTCCACCGGCTTCAATGACGAGCCCACCCGCGCATCCCGTCCCTACGACAAGGATCGCGATGGCTTCGTCATGGGAGAGGGGGCCGGCGTCGTGGTGCTCGAGGAATACGAGCATGCGGTCGCGCGCGGAGCCAAGATCTATGCCGAGGTGATCGGCTACGGTCTTTCCGGTGACGCCTTCCACATCACCGCTCCGTCCCCGGACGGCGACGGCGCCTATCGCTGCATGACGGCGGCGCTGAAGCGGGCCGGGCTGACGGCGGCGGACGTGGATTACGTCAACGCGCACGGCACCTCCACGCCGATGGGCGACGAACTGGAGCTGCGCGCACTGGAACGGGTGGCGGGTGATTCCGCGGCCAGCTTGACCATGTCCTCCACCAAGTCGGCGATCGGGCATCTGCTCGGTGCGGCCGGTGCGGTCGAGGCCATCTTCTCGGTGCTCGCGATTCGCGACGGCATGATTCCCCCGACGCTCAATCTGGAGAATCCGTCGGTGGAGACGGCGATCGACCTGGTGCCGCTCAAGGCCAAGTCGAAGACGGTGGACGTGGCGCTCTCGAACTCCTTCGGGTTCGGCGGCACCAATGCGTCGCTGGTCTTCCGGCGGGTTTGATCGGGATCCCCGGTTCCGCCATAATCCGGGCTAGGGTCTTCGGATCCGCGTCCGGCGGTTTGTAAGCGTACTGGCGGGTCGATGGACGACGAGAAGTCCCACACCGAGAACAACGAAAACGG
Source organism: Faunimonas pinastri (assembly GCF_900110915.1). Lineage (GTDB taxonomy): Bacteria > Pseudomonadota > Alphaproteobacteria > Rhizobiales > Afifellaceae > Faunimonas > Faunimonas pinastri. Next base: position 438,394 of record NZ_FOFG01000002.1, on the reverse strand, counting down.
CGAGGCGGGGGAAACCGCGCCTCGCACCTCCGCGCCGTCCCGGCGGGGAGAGGGCGGCCGGCGGCGGATCAACCCGCGCAGCCCGCGCCAGGCGATCCAGCCGGAGCTCGCGGCACCGCCTCCAACGCCCTCGCGGCGTGCGAATCACCCGCTCGTCGTGGTGATGAACTTCTTCATCATGATCGTCATGCTGGTCCTGATCGGCGGTGGCGCGGCGCTCTATTTTGGCCGCCAGCGCTTTCTCGCGCCCGGACCGCTGACCGATACGAAGACCGTGCTGATCGCGCGCGGGTCCGACCTGCAGCGGATCGCGTCGCAGCTGAAGCAGAGCCAAGTCGTTTCCAGCGACTTCCTCTTCGCCACCGGCGTGAAGATCTACAAGGCGCAGGACAAGCTGAAGGCCGGCGAATACCTCTTCAAGCCCGGCATGAGCATGCGCGACGTGCTGGACGCGCTGGTGAGCGGCCGCTCGATCCTGCATTCGATCACATTCCCCGAAGGGCTGACCAGCCAGCAGATCGTCGATCGGCTCAAGGCCGACGATACGCTGAGCGGCGATATCCAGGGGGTCCCTGCCGAAGGCACGCTCCTGCCGGAAACCTACAAGTTCACCATCGGCACGCCGCGCCAGCAGATCATCGACGAGATGGAGCGGGCCGAGCAGCGGGCCGTCAGCGATATCTGGGAACGCAAGTCGCAGGACCTGCCGATCTCGCGCGACCAGCTGGTGACGCTCGCCTCCATCGTGGAAAAGGAAACGGGCAAGGCCGACGAACGGCCCCGCGTGGCGGCCGTGTTCATCAACCGGCTGCAGAAGAAGATGCGGCTGCAGTCCGATCCGACGATCATCTACGGCCTGTTCGGCGGCAAGGGTAAGCCGACGGACTACGCCCTGACGCGGTCCGACATCACCAAGGCCACGCCCTACAACACCTATGTGATCCAGGGGCTGCCGCCGACGCCGATCGCCAATCCCGGCCGGGCTGCGATCGAGGCGGTCGCCAATCCGTCGCGCACGGACGAGCTTTACTTCGTGGCCGACGGGACAGGTGGACACGTGTTCGCCTCCAGCCTGGACGAGCACAACAAGAACGTCGCTCGCTGGCGCAAGCTTCAGGACGCGCAAGGCGGCAACGCCGCCAAGCCGACGCCGGAGGCAACGCCCGCAGTCGGTCGGGACGCCGACCCGGCAACTGTGCCGATACCCAAGCCCGCTCCTCAATGATCCGGCGGGGCTGGCGTGGTGGCCGAGCATAGTCGCAGTGGGTTGAAGGGCAGATGACCGTCCAGAGCATGACCGGGTTCGCCCGCACGACCTTTACAGCCGGCGGCCAGCGCTACGCTTGCGAGGCGAAGAGCGTCAACGCTCGCGGGCTTGAGATCCGACTGCGGCTTGGGCCGGGGCTCGACGCGCTGGAAAGCGACCTTCGCCAGCGCTGCCGAAACGCCCTGGTTCGCGGCAGCATCTTTCTTTCCGTGACGCCCGAGGAGGGCCAGACCAGGCGCGCTCTTCGCGTGGACGAGGAAGCGCTCTCCCGCGCCGTCGTGGTCGCGAAGCGGCTGGTCGAGGAATTCGGAATAGCCCTGCCCACCGCCGATGGCCTCCTCGCATTACCGGGCATTCTCGTCGATTCCTCCCCGCGCGAATCGGGAGACGACGACGCTGCCGAGCGTGACTCTGCGATCCTGGACGGCGTGGACGACGCACTGGCAGCGCTGAGGACAGCGCGGCTGGAAGAGGGGGCCCGGCTCGATGCGGTGTTGCGGGATCAGCTCTCGACCGTTGAGAGACTGACCGGGCTGGCGTCGAATATCGCCGGCGAAGCGCCTGCCGTGCTGAAGAAGCGCATCGCGGATGCTGTCGCCCAGTTGACGGAGGCAACCTCCTCGCTGGATCCCGATCGCCTGCACCAGGAAGCGGTGCTCGCCGCAACCCGGGCCGACCCCCGCGAGGAGCTGGACCGACTGACGGCCCATGTCGCCGGCGCGCGCGAGCGGCTGGACAGCGGCGGCGCCATCGGCCGCCGCCTCGATTTTCTCGCCCAGGAATTCAACCGCGAAGCCAACACCCTCTGCTCCAAGTCGTTCGACCGCCGCCTGACGGATGTCGGCCTGGAACTCAAGGCGGTGATCGATCAGTTCCGCGAGCAGGTACAGAACGTAGAATGAAGGACGGAATGGTCGAACTCACGCGCCGCGGTCTGCTTTTCGTGCTCTCCTCGCCCTCCGGGGCGGGCAAGTCGACGCTGGCCCAGCAGCTCCTTCGCGATGACGGGAATCTGGAGCTTTCTGTCTCCGTCACCACGCGGAAGCGCCGGACCAGCGAGATCGACGGTCACCATTACCACTTCATCGACGAGGCCCACTTCCACCAGATGGCGGAGCGGCAGGACCTGCTTGAATGGGCAGAGGTGCACGGCAACTTCTACGGCACGCCGCGAGAAGCCGTCGAGACTGCGCTTTCCAAGGGGCGCGACGTCCTCTTCGACATCGACTACCAGGGCACACGTCAAATCGCGGAGAAGATGTCCGCCGATCTCGTCCGCATCTTCATCCTCCCGCCAAGCTTTGGCGAGCTGAAGGCGCGGCTGGAGCGACGGGCGGAGGATTCGTCCGGCACGATCGAGCGGCGGCTGGAGAACGCGAAGCACGAGATCCGCGAGTGGGAAAGCTACGACTACGTCATCGTCAATGACGATCTGGGCCGCTCCTACGCCAAGGTGAAGGCGATCCTGGAGGCCGAACGAAACCGGCGCGAGCGCGTGACGGGACTTCCGGCTTTCGTGACCGAACTGCTGGATGAGGCGGCGGAACTCACAAAGGGAACGGGCAGCGAAGCCGCGAGCGCGGGGACTGCTCAAAAATAACTGGTGCGGACGGCGGGGCTCGAACCCGCACTCCCATACGAGAAACAGATTTTCGTACCACTTCGGCTTCCGCCGCCGGCCGGATCGCTCCGGCCGTTCGTGGTCTGGACTATCCCTTCACCATCATCCCGCTTTCGCCGGACCTAAGGTGCCGCCCGTCTAGTCTCTACACCTTCCGGGACGAACCCGGCTTGGCTCGGGATTGGCCGGACCGTGGTCCTTGGCTTTCCCCGAATTTGAGCGGTTCTACTCCGGGGATTTCCCCCCGGGCACTCCAAAGAAGTCTGCTGCGTCTACCGGTTTCGCCACGTCCGCGTTGGCATCCTTTTGCCCGCGCCCGAGGCTGCGCGCAAGTGTAACGAGGAAAGGAAGAAGACCCCCAGGACCACCACCACCGTCAGCATCGGGCCAGTTGCTCTTCCCCTGCGGGAAGGCCCTGAACCGGGCGCGTCTCTGGAGCGAATCCCCCGTAGTCGACCGCACGAGCCGCCATCGGTCGGCGATATGACGGCCGTCCTGAACGGCGAATCGGCTGCGGACTCCGTCCTGAGAGCGCAGAGGATAGGTCCCTCCTCGGCAGCGCTCCGCACCCATGGTTGGGGAGCGATGCGCCCCTCGGCTCCGCTCGACGAAAAGCCCGCCGGGGATTCCGGCGGGCTTCGTTCTTCGGACCTCCGGTCCGGGACTTCAGCCGTTACTTGTTGGCCGTGTTGTCCTGGAATGTCGGCGCGTTCTTCAGCTGGTCCTGGGTCGCGGCCGTGGAGACGCGCAGCGCGCCGGTGTTGTCGGTCTGCAGGTTCAGCGAACCGAACTGCATCGCGACCGACTTCTGGCCGATGCCGAGGAAACCGCCCACGTCAACGATGGCGGCCTGAACCGTACCCTTCTGGTCCATGATCAGGTCGTTGACGCTGCCGACATTCTGGTTGTCGGAGCCATAGACCTTGGTGCCCAGCAACTTGTCGGCGCTGATCGCCTGCGGCTTGGAGGCGCCGTTGTCGTTGTTGTTGCCGGCGACCGAGTTCTGGTCGAAAGCCGGGGCGTTCTTCAGCTGGTCCTGCGTCATGGCGACCGTGAGACGGGGAGCCGTGCCGCTGGTATTGACCGAAGCGGGGGTGCCGTTCGGGGGCGTCGCGGTCGTACCGTCAGCCGGGGTCGGTGCCGCCGTCGCGGGTGCCGGGCTCGTGGCCACGGGTGCGCCCGGAGCGGTGCCGTTGCCGGTTGCGGCGTTCGGAGTCGGCGTGGTCACGGCCGCGGGCATCGCCAGCTGGATCTGGTCGAAGGGGATCGCGACCTTCTTGCTGCCGACGCCGAGGAAGCCGCCGACGTCCACGATCGCGGACTGGGCCATGCCGGCCGGCGTCACGATGATGTCGGAGACCGAACCGATGTTCTGGTTGTCCGGCCCGTAGAGCGTGGAGCCCATCACCTTGCTGGCGCGCAGCTGATCGTTGCTCTGCGTCAGGAACGCGGAGTTCGGAACCGCCGCCGGGGCCGTGTCGGCCGTGGTGGTGGTCGTGGTCGTCGTGGTTTCGGTCGTGCTCCCGGCAGCCGGAGCTGCCGTCATGGCTGCCTGATCGCCGGTGTTGCCGGCCTTGCTCGCGGAAGTCGAGTGCGGACGGAGCGAGCCCCTGTCAAAGGCCGGCGCGGCCTGCAACTCGTTCTTGCTCTTGTTGTAGACGATCCAGAGGCTGCCGTTATTGTTCAGCACCTGGATCTGATTGAAGGGAACGGCGACGTCCTTCTCTCCGATGCCGAGAAAGCCTCCCACGCCGATCACGACCTGGTTCACGGTGCCCTGCGGATCCACGACGACGTCATTGATGTCGCCGATCTTGGTCGAGTTCGAATCGGCGTTCGGGTAGACGCTGGCGCCCATCAGGGTCGACGCGAGGGCGGGATGGCCAAGCGGGACGGGTGTATTTCGCGCAGGAGCTGCCGTTCCCGTCGTATTGGCGGGCGCATTGGTGGTCGTGCTCTGAGCGCTGGCGACCCCCATGGTGCCGGCGGTCAAAAGTGCGACTAGAGCGCTGCTCGCCAGAAGCTTGCGAGTCATCGGTGTCTCCCTTGGTGATGTGCTGCAAAGCGTGCCAAGCGCCCAAAATTTGGGCGTCGGCAATGCTGTTTGGTAAATGCACGATGACCGGGGACGTTCCGGAAAAACCCGATTTGCCGGGCCGGGTCAGCCCGGCTGGGGAGAGTAGAGCCAGTCCAGACGCGACAGATGCGTGCGGCCCGGCAGGGTGGAGATCACCGTATCGCGCGCCAAGGCGGCAGGCCCGCGCAGACCATAGATGCGGAGATTACGGAGCGACTCCGCAGCGATGCGGGTAGCCCGCGGGCGACGGATCGAATCGTAGGCGGCAAGTGCCGCAACCGGGTTGTCATGGGTCGAAAGGCAGCGCGTCAGAACGGCCGCGTCCTCGATCGCCTGCGCTCCTCCCTGGGCGGCGCTGGGCACCATTGCATGCGCCGCGTCGCCGGCCAGAGCCACCCTGTTCTGCACCCATCCCTCGGAGGCATCCATGCCGCGGAGCGGCCACGCGATCCACGCGGGAGCGGTGTCCTTGAGCGCCCTGATCGGCTCGGCGAAACCGTCGAGCGGCGGGCGGGGATCGCGCGACGAACGGGCGATGGCCACGAGGTTCAACTCCGAGCCACCCTTCACAGGATAATGGACGAGGTGGCTCGCCTCGCCGAACCAGAGGCCGGTCACGTCGGTGCGCAGGCCGTAGGGGATGCGGTCGCGGCTGATCACCGCCCGCCATGCGGTGTAACCCGTCTCCGTCGGTCCGCCCCGTCCGAAGATATCGGCGCGCGCCCGCGAATTCACCCCGTCGGCGGCAATCAGGATATCCGCCGTTCGCTCCGTCTCGCCGGCGCGATAGACGACCTCGGTCCCGTCCTGCCGGACAAAGGCGAGGGGGCTTGCCAGGGAGAGGCAGAGGCCGGGCGTCTGCCGCGCCTCTTCCAGAAGCACGGCCTGCAGATCGGCCCGATGCAGCACCGCGTAAGGCGCGCCGTACCGCTCGCGGATCCTCTCGCCGAGCGGGATCTCGTTGAGCACACGGCCGTTGCGGGCGTGGATCTCCACGCAGGCGGGCTGAAAGGCGCGGGCGAGAACCGCCTCGTCGAGCCGCAGGCTCCTGAGGATCGCCATCGCGTTCGGCGAGAGCTGAATGCCGGCTCCGACTTCCGTCAGCGCCTCGGCGCGCTCGTGCAGGTCGACCCGGTGTCCCTCGCGGGCAAGGGCGATGGCGGCCGCGAGCCCGGCAATACCCGCGCCGGCAATGGCGATGCTCGCCATGTCCGGCCGGTCAGTCCGCCGGGGAATAAAGCGAGTCGGCCGGCACGGTCTCGCGCGGCCCGAGCGTCGGGTCATAGCGATAGACGGTGGAGCAATAGGAGCAGATCGCCTCGTTCTCTCCGCCCATGTCGATGAAGATGTGCGGATGGTCGAACGGCGGCAGCGCGCCGACGCACATGAATTCCTTGGCGCCGACCTTGATGGCTTCGAGGCCGGCGGTGTTGTGAAAATGCGGAATGATCCTGTCGGCCATTCGGCTCTCCTGATTCAGCTGCGACGTTCGGCGGTGCCGGATCGGCGGACAATAGCCGTGCGGAACGCGCAAGAACAGGCCCGACGCATCGGGTGACTGACTTTCTCGCAACCCCGCTCTATGGTGCGCCGCCGCTCACCCGATCACCCGACGGAACAGGTCATGGTTCAGTTCTTCCGCTCCGACAATCTCCAGATCGCCTACATCGACCAGGGGGAGGGCGAGCCGATCCTGCTGATCCACGGCTTCGCCTCCAATCACCGCGTGAACTGGATGGACACGTTGTGGGTGCGCGATCTCCTTGCCGCCGGCCGGCGCGTTATCGCGCTGGACAATCGCGGCCACGGGCAGAGCGACAAGCCGCACGACCCGGCGGCCTACGGCACGCCCGCGATGGCCGCCGACGCCTGCCGCCTGCTGGACCATCTGGGTATCGAGCGGGCGGACGTGATGGGCTATTCCATGGGCGCCCGCATCACGGCATTTCTCGCGCTGGACCATCCCGAGCGCGTTCGTCGCGCCGTTCTGGCCGGGCTTGGCGCGGGACTGCTGATCGGCGTGGGAGCGCCGCAGCCGATCGCCGACGCTTTGCTCGCCCCGTCCATCGACGATGTCACGACGCCGCAAGGCCGCATGTTCCGGATGTTCGCGGAGCAGACCAGGAGCGACCGCGAGGCGCTGGCCGCCTGCATCCTCGCCAGCCGGCAGGTGATGACCGAGGACGAACTCCGCGCCATCCGGGTTCCCGTGCTTGTCGCTGTCGGTACGACGGACGACGTCGCCGGGCCGCCGGAGCCCATCGCCGACCTCATCCCGGATTCGCGTATTTTCCATATCCAGGGCCGCGATCACATGAAGGCGGTCGGCGACCGCACCGCCAAGAAGGCGGTTATGGAGTTCCTGTCGGAAGCCTGACCGCCACGCGGCAGTGTGCCCGGCCCCGCCGGACATACTCAGTTCAGAAATCCTGCGCTATATAAGGGGCAACGAGGAGACCTTCATGGCCCTGACACCCACACATTCGGCCGCCTCCGCGCTGGAAGCCGTCGATCCCGTCTGGACGAGGTTGCGCGGCGAAGCGGAAGCGGCGTTGCGCGATCCGGCGCTGCGTGGCTTCATACACGCCAATATCCTCAGCCAGGACCGGCTGGAGGATGCGGTCGCTTTTCGCGTCTCCGAGCGGCTGGCGCATCCTGCCCTTTCCGGGGAGACGATCCGGCAGAGCTTCGCGGAAATGTACGAGGCCGACCCCGAGCTTTCGGTGGCGCTTCGGGTGGATCTGGTGGCCGTGTTCGATCGCGATCCCGCCTGCCAGCGCTTCATCGAGCCGGTGCTTTATTTCAAGGGCTTCCACGCCATCCAGGCCCAGCGCCTCGGCCACTGGCTCTACGGCATCGGTCGTCTCGACTACGCGCTCTATCTGCAAAGCCGCGTCTCCGAGGTCTTCCAGGTCGATATTCATCCGGCCGTGCCGATCGGAAAGGGCGTCTTCATGGATCATGGCACCGGCGTGGTGATCGGCAGCACGGCCGTGATCGACGACGACGTGTCGATCCTGCAGAACGTGACCCTCGGCGGGACCGGCAAGGAAAAGGGCGACCGTCATCCCAAGATCCGGCGTGGCGTGCTCATCGGTGCCGGGGCCAAGATCCTTGGCAATATCGAGGTTGGCAATTGCTCGCGGATCGCGGCGGGCTCTGTCGTGTTGAAGCCGGTGCCGCCGAACACAACCGTGGCCGGCGTGCCGGCGCAGGTGGTCGGCAGGGCCGGCTGTTCGGAGCCCTCCCGCAACATGGACCAGATCCTTCGAGAAGCGGCGGGGGAGAAATAGAGCGGCCTCGTGGCCAGCTTCGCAAACCCCGCGGAGGTTGGTTGAGGCCGCCCGCGACATGTGTCAGACAGGGGCGAAAGCCCCGATTCGAAGGATAGAACGTGAAGATCGATGATCTGAAGAAGCTGGAAGCCTATTTCCAGAAGCTTTTCGGCAACAACACCATCAAGGTGAAGGCCCGTCCCCGCAAGGATGACTCTGCCGAAGTCTTCGTCGGCGAGGAGTTCATCGGCCTGGTTTATTTGGACGATGAGGATGACGAGCTTTCCTACAACTTCCAGATGGCAATCCTCGGCGTCGATCTCGACCCCTGACCACCGTTAACGATCTGTAAAAATCGGGCTGCAATCTGGGTTGTTCAGGTTGCGGCCCGTTTGCGTGCGGCGTAATTTCCCTTAAACTTTAACAAAATGTTAAGGGGTGAGGGGAATGGCCCAGTTTGAAGCCTTCGTTTTCTGCGCGGCGATCGGTTTCGCCATGGCGGGTGTGGTCGCCAGCTTCTATGAGCTCCTGACCCGACGCCCCGCCGATTTCCTGCTCCCCAACCAGACCCTGGCCACCAGCGGGATCTCCATTCTTCTCAGCATGTTCGGCGGGCCGGTGATCGTCTCGCGCAAGATCCTGGCCGGTCTCCGCAGCCGGGAGGTTCGCCCGCAGGCGGCGGCGCTGGGCTTTCTCGTCTCTGGCATGTGGAGCGTTTGCGCGGGTATATTCGTGCTGAGCCTCTATATCAGGATGTGACGGAATGAGCCTCTATAGCCTCGATGGCGTTTCCCCGGAGCTTCCCGCCGAGGGCGAATACTGGATCGCGGAGAACGCGGTCGTCGTGGGCAAAGTGAGGCTGGACGTGGATGCCAGCGTCTGGTTCGGCGCGGCGTTGAGGGGCGACAACGAACCGATCGCGGTCGGCGCGCGGTCGAACATCCAGGAGCACTGCGTCGTTCACACCGATCCGGGGTTTCCCGTCACCGTCGGCGCGGATTGCACCATCGGCCACCGCGCGATTCTCCATGGCTGCACGATCGAGGACAACGTGCTGGTCGGCATGGGCGCGATCGTGCTGAACGGAGCGGTGATCGGCCGCAATAGCCTGATCGGGGCAGGGGCTCTGGTGCCGGAAGGCAAGGTCATTCCGGAAAATTCGCTGGTGGTCGGCATTCCCGGGAAGATCGTTCGGACCCTTGGTCCCGAGGGCGGCGAGAACAATCGGGCTTCCGCCGCCCGCTACGTCGCCAATTGGCGACGCTTCGCTTCAGGTCTCCGCCGCATCGGCGAATGACCGACTTTGGCGAACGAATGCCGCTGCGCTGACCGGGGTCAGCGCGGAGCGGAGGTCAGCACCTCGTTCCAGCGCCAGTCGCCAATCGAATCCCAGCGGCGCGGGTCGGTTTCTGACTGCCGCTTGACGTAGCGATAGGCGGTCTTGGTCCAGACCTTGATGTCGTCGGTCTTGTTGTCGAGGATGTAGTCGCCGTCGGTGAGGCGCACGACGAGCACGGCATGGCCTGCGCCCGCTTCGTCGAAGACCACGGCGATCAGCAGGTCCGAGCTCGGCCAGCCACGCGCCAGCAAATCCTTCTGCTTCAGCAGCGCGTAATCCTCGCAGTCGCCGTATTTCGTGGGGATCGCCCAATATTCCTCGACGCCGTAGATCTCCTGGTCGGTCGCGGGCTGGATGGCGGTGTTGACGCCGAGATTGACCGCGATGAGTTCGTGCCAGTTGTTCTGGTTGCTGGGCATCACGACGCGAGGGCCGCGCGGCTGGCACTGCTGGGGTTCGCGCTGGCAGAAGCCGATCTGGCCGATGGGAGCGCCTGTCTGTCCATTGGTGGTCATGGCGGCGCCGGTCTGGCCCGCCTGTGCCGAGCACCCGATAAGGCCGAGCGCAATGGCGGCCAGTACCGCCCTGCAGATGCCTCGTTTCATGTGCGTCTCCCCAATTCATGGAGAGACTAGCAGTGGCGAATTTCGGCCCCGCTAAAGCTCTGAACCAATATCGGCAGGCTTGTGAAACAGAAGATTCATCGCGTTGGTTCGGCTTTGCTAACAGACAGAGTTACCGGGAGATGACTGTTCCAGCGCGGCACCCTTCCGTTACCTGAGGATGAACCGGCCACTTCGAATTCCGCAACGAACTAGGTTAGCGAAATCCCAAGGTCGTCAAAAGAATTCCTTAGGAATCTCAGTTTCGGCATTGCCTTCCGACATGGCGCGCATGAACTCGATCGCGATGCCATCGTCGAAATGGCGAACCACCCGGCCGCCGACCTTGCCGATCATGATCTTCGCGCCGCGGGGAGGGCGGAGATCCGTCGCGAGCGCAGCGCCCGTCAGCGACATGTCAATGATCCTGCAGCTATGCGTGGTGCCGTCGGAAAGCGTGAGCACAGCGTCGGTCTTGCGCGGGACGCGGCGGGGCTGCCGACGCTCCTCCGGCGTTTCCAGCAGATGGCGGTTGGCAAGCCACGTCAAGGTATCGGCCAGCTTGTCGCGCTTGATCCTGGAGGCCGTGAACGCAATCGCGAAGCCGCTCTCGATCTGGCGCACGATCGTTCCCTCGACGCGACCGATATGGTCGACATAGGCGACGATGCGCTCGCCGACCTCGCCCTGATGGGGGCTGTAGAAGGCCGCCCCGCCGGGGGATACGTCGATCACCGTGCAGGGAAACTCCTGCCTGTCCGCAAACATGCAGCGCCCGAGCAGGCTGATCTTCACGCGCTGGTGCGAACGCCGCTCGGAATTGGATTCGACCTCGATCTGCAGATCTGGCAGGGCGGACATGGTTCACCTGCTCCGAGGAGGGGTTAGCAGAGGCTCTCTCCGCTAGAGATATCTTCAGATTTAGTTAACATTCTCTAAGCGCGAGCTTGTGTTCTTTACTATACCTCTGTTTTGTCAAAACAAACAGGCGGGAACGGCTGTAGAAAATGCCCGGACTCTTACGGTTAGCGGGTAACTCTTTTGAGGAAGCCGCCTTTCTCGTTCGCTGTCCCTGCGGGAATAATTCGCTGGCCGGGGAGGTTGCGGGCGGTTCGCGGTTTCGGCTTGTGAGCGGGCGCTTAACTTGGCAAACACGGCCATGACCCAGCGCGAGCGCATCTTCAATCTTCCTCCGGTGATCGTCACGCTGGGAGCGATCCTGATCCTGATCCACGTGATCCGACTGTTTCTGCCGGAGCGTCTGGACGAGTGGGTGGTGCTCGCCTTCTCCTTCATCCCCGTGCGTTACGCGGGGGCGGCATCCGAGCTTCCGGGGGGAGGCTGGGGCGAAATCTGGACGCCGCTGACCTATGCCTTCCTGCATGGCGGCACGCTGCACATCGCGGTGAACCTCGTCTGGATGGCGAGCTTCGGCAGTCCGCTCGCCCGGCGCTTCGGCGCGGCGCGGTTCCTGATCCTCAGCGCGGTGGCCGCGCTGGCCGGGGCGCTCGCGCATTATCTGACCTTCCCGCAAGGCATCGATCCCGTGGTGGGCGCGTCGGCCGCGATCTCCGGCATGATGTCGGCCACCGCGCGCTTTGCCTTTGCCGCCGGCGGCCCGCTTTTCCGCATCGGATCCGACGAGTCCTACCGCTACCCCGCGCCATCCTTCCGGGCGATGCTGGTGAACCGGCAGGCGATGACGTTTCTGATCATCTGGCTCGTGCTGAACATCCTGTTCGGCACGCAGCTCGGCCTTGTGCCGGGCAGCGACCAGCCCGTCGCGTGGCAGGCCCATATTGGCGGCTTCATCGCGGGTCTTCTGCTGTTTCCGCTGCTCGATCCGATCCGGCGTGGCGAACCGCCGGCGGAAGACGCTCTGGCGCCCTGAGAAACGCGGAGATAAGCTCCATTCATGGCCCCGCCAGAGGGCCGCGGTTTCCCGAAACCGGAATGGAGGAAGTTCATGTCCGTCTCCCATATCCTGAACCTCAAGGGCGGCGATGTGCTCACCGTCGAGCCCCTGACCCCGCTTGCCGACGTTTCACGCCTCCTGACGGAGAAGCGGATCGGCGCGGTCGTCGTCGTGGAAGGGGAGAAGATCCTCGGCATCCTGTCCGAGCGCGATCTCGTCCACGCGGTGGCTCGCGATGGCGCGGCCGCCCTGGGGCGGCCGGCGCGCGATTGCATGACGTCGAAGGTCACGACCTGCGGCAGGGAAACCGGGATCAACGAGCTTATGGAGGTCATGACGCGCGGCCGCTTCCGTCACCTGCCCGTGGTGGAGAACGGTCGGCTCGCCGGCATCGTTTCCATCGGCGACGTGGTGAAGGCGCGGATCGCCGAGATCCAGCACGAAGCCGACCAGATCCGCGACTATATCGCGACGGCCTAGGCGAAGGGCTCGAACTCGCGCTCGATCGGCCCCGGACCCAGCGGGACGGAGCGATAGAAGCAGGTCGTGCGGCCGGTGTGGCAGGTGTCCTCCGGCCGGGCCACCTCGACGCGGATGGCGATCGCGTCCTGGTCGCAGTCTGTGCGGAGTTCGACGACCCGCTGCAGCGCGCCCGAGGTTTCCCCCTTCTTCCACAGCGACTTGCGCGATCGGCTCCAATAAGTCGCGAAGCCCGTCTCCAGCGTGAGACGCAGGGATTCGGAATTCATCCAGGCGAACATCAGGATCGCGCCGCTCGTCGCGTCCAGCGCGATGCAGGGGATCAGACCGTCGGCATCGAAGCGCGGCGCGAAGGTCGTCCGCTCCTCCAGCGAGAGAAGGGAGGCGTTGGCCGGTTGCGGCGCTGCGGGTTCGGTCATGGCTCTTGCTCAACTGGGACTGGCGGGCAGCCGCGGCTTTACTGCGGGATGCAGTCTCGCTCTTGCCTCTCTATATAGAGAGGGAACGACGCGCCCAAGCCTGCGGAGCATCCGCATGAGCGCTCCCCGGAGATCTGGATGCTGGACGACATCTACAATTCCAAGATCCTCGAATTTGCCGGCAACATTTCGCGGATCGGCAAGCTTGAGGACGCGCATGCCTCGGCGCGCGCCCATTCGCGGCTCTGCGGCTCCACGGTGACGGTGTATCTGAAGCTGGAAGACGGAAAGGTCGCCGACTTCGCCCACGAGGTCCGCGCCTGCGCGCTCGGCCAGGCCTCGTCCTCCGTGATGGCCCGCACCATTCTCGGCTCCACCCCGGGGGAACTGCGGGCCTTGCGCGAAACCATGATCCGTATGCTGAAGGAAAACGGGACGCCGCCGGACGGCCGCTGGTCCGATCTTGGCTATCTGGAGCCGGTGCGGGACTACAAGGCGCGGCATGCCTCGACGCTGCTGACCTTCGACGCGGTGGTCGATGCGTTGAACCAGATCGAGGCGGTCGAAAAACCGGATGCGAGCGCGAAGGGCGAGGGGCAGGCTGCCTGACGCAAAACCGAGGTCCCGATCATTCTGCCGTCTGGTATGCCGGAAACGAAAACGGCCCGCTCGAAGCGGGCCGTTTTTGCGTGGGGTCCGAGCATGAGGACCCGGCACAAAGCCTAGCGGATGTCGGCCAGCGGCGCCGAGTACTGGTTGGTATCCTTCTGCCAGATCCGGTCCTGCTCGTCCCTCAGCATGCGAAGCTGCGTGGCGGTCGGGCGGTCGGCAGTCTGGTCGGCCGCGTAATGCCGGTCGGCCGGGTGGGCATTGGCGACGCCACCGAGAAGAGCGAGGACGGTGGCGGAGGCAATAAGGACGTTACGCATTTCCATCTTTCCCAGTTCAAAAAACAGGTCCGGCGACAGACACGAAGACCGCGAGCCGGACGGGATCAATTCCCTGAACTGAGATAGGAAGCTAGCCTTACAGATTAAATACCTTGAAGGAACCTAGTATGTAACGAATGCGTGACAGCGTTATTCGTGAGAGCGAAGATCCGGCGGAAGGCAGCGGGGCGTGACCGGATCGCGTCACCGAGCGCGTGTCACCCACCCCTGGCCTCGGGTCCTGTCACCTGGCCCAGTAATATTGGCGATGCGTCCGGTGATTGCTCTGGGAGTATTGGTTGTTATCCTTCTGCCAGATGTGCTCACGCTCCTGCTGCAGGAGCCAGAGCTGACGCTGGGTCGGCGGCCGCATCGCGGGGTCGCGCTCCCCGTAGGTGGAGCTGGATTGGGCCTGGGCTGCGCCGATGCCGGTGAGAAGGGCGACGGCGGTCACAAGAATGAGCTTTTTCATGACGATCTCCGATCGTGTCGATCGGCCGAGGTAACGTCATCCAGGTCTCATCGTTCAGTCACGATCGGGCGATTCTCCCGCGACTGCCGCGTGATCGCCGCGTAGGTCGCATTGAAGCGGTCCTCCAGTTCGCCGTTGAGATTGCGGCATCCCGCATCGACCACCTTCTTTCCCCAGTCCGCATAGGCGCGCCGCTTCTCCTCCGACCAGTCTTCCGGCGGATCACGCTCGATTTCACCGAGGTTGCTCACCTTGTCGGCAAGCTTCAAAAGCCGGGCGCGTGGCGACTTTCGGGCGATCTCGTCCACCTGCCGCTGCTTGCGCTCGTCGGAGGGCAGGCTCATATCATCCGTGAGTTCCCCGACGAGGGTGGCGACATCCTCGCCGAAGCGATCGGTGATCTCCGCCAGGCTCGCGTGGCCGTCTTCCACGACATCGTGCAGCCAGGCGGCGGCGATCAGTTCGGCGTCGTCCGGCCCGTTGGCCTCGGCGACGAGGCAGGCGACTTCGGTAAGGTGATTGATGTAGGGCGGCTGGCTCGCGCCTTTCTTTTTCTGTCCGGTGTGCCGGAGCGCGGCGAAATGGGCGGCGCGGCTGATGAGGGAGATGGCTCCGTTCATGACTTTCGATCCTGATCCTGTCGGTGGTCCGGCCCGGGCAGGCGGAAGCGTCGGCCTGGCCGCCCGGTTCCCCGCATTGGCCGCATTGCTGCTGATCCGCCTCTATCGCTACACGCTGTCCTCGGTTGCCGGGCGAACCTGCCGGCATCTGCCGACCTGTTCGGAGTTCGGGGAAACGGCTATCCGCCGTTTCGGGCTTTGGGCTGGCGGATGGATGACATTTGCGCGAATTTCGCGTTGCCGCCCCTTCGGTACGCACGGCTTCGATCCGGTGCCCACGTGCTTGCCGGGCAATGCCGCCTGGTTCCTGCCGTGGCGCTACGGTCTCTGGCGCTCCTGCACCACGCCGGATGGGCCCGGGAAGGAAGCGCCGCACGCTTGCGCCGCTCACGGCGGCGCAAGCGGCGCGAAGAGCGCTCCCGCCGCGCGAAACCTTGCCTGATTGCGCGCCCTGGTATAGGCGATGCAAACGGCAAGCTGCCCGGTGCAGCATCGTTTGCCGTATCAGATAACCCCAGATAAAGGCGTGGCTGCACGGCTGCTCAAGCCGGCTCCTCGAAGTGTCATGATCAGCATCTCTTTCCCCGATGGCGCGCGACGCGAATATCCGGAAGGGGTGACGGGCACGGACGTCGCGCAGTCGATTTCCAAGTCGCTGGCCAAGAAGGCCGTGGCGATCAAGGTCGACGGCGTGCTTTCCGATCTCGCCGATCCCATCCACACGGATGCGACCGTGACGATCGTGACGCGCGACGACGCGGACGCGCTGGAGCTGATCCGGCACGATACCGCCCACGTGCTCGCCGAGGCCGTGCAGGCGCTGTATCCCGGCACGCAGGTCACCATCGGCCCGGTGATCGAGAACGGCTTCTATTACGACTTCTTCCGGCAGGAGCCGTTCTCCACCGAGGATTTCGCCGCCATCGAGGCGAAGATGCGGGAGATCATCGCCCGCGACGCGCCCTTCACCAAGCAGGTCTGGAGCCGCGAGCAGGCGAAGGCCGTGTTCGCGGAAAAGGGCGAGCGCTTCAAGGTGGAGCTGGTCGACGCGATCCCCGAGGACCAGACGGTCAAGATCTACAATCAGGGCGAGTGGTTCGACCTGTGCCGTGGTCCGCACATGCCGTCCACCGGCAAGATCGGCAACGCGTTCAAGCTGATGAAGCTGGCCGGCGCCTATTGGCGCGGCGACAGCAACAATCCGGTGCTGCAGCGCATCTACGGCACCGCCTGGCGCGACGAGAAGGACCTCAAGGCCTATCTCACCATGCTGGAGGAGGCGGAGAAGCGCGACCATCGCCGTCTCGGCCGCGAGATGGATCTCTTCCACCTGCAGGAAGAAGCACCCGGCATGGTGTTCTGGCACCCCAAGGGCTGGTCCGTGTGGCGCTCGCTGGAGGCCTATATGCGCCGCCGGCTG
This sequence comes from Faunimonas pinastri, assembly GCF_900110915.1. Taxonomy (GTDB): domain Bacteria; phylum Pseudomonadota; class Alphaproteobacteria; order Rhizobiales; family Afifellaceae; genus Faunimonas; species Faunimonas pinastri. The sequence goes on along the minus strand of NZ_FOFG01000002.1, from coordinate 421,958 downwards.
GACCTCGCCGACTATGCCGAGGTGAAGACGCCGCAGCTCATCGACCGCAAGCTCTGGGAGGCCTCGGGCCACTGGGAGAAGTTCCGCGAGAACATGTTCGTCGCGGAGGTCGAGGCCGATGACGGTCCGGACAAGCAGGTCGCGGCGCTGAAGCCGATGAACTGCCCCGGCCACGTGCAGATCTTCAACCAGGGCATCAAGTCGTATCGCGACCTGCCGCTGCGCATGGCGGAATTCGGCTCCTGCCACCGCTACGAGCCCTCCGGCGCGCTGCACGGCATCATGCGCGTGCGCGGCTTCACGCAGGACGACGCGCATATCTTCTGCACCGAGGCGCAGATCACGGCGGAAACGCAGGACTTCTGCTCGCTGCTTTCCTCCATCTACGAGGATCTCGGCTTCACCGCCTTCCGCATCAAGTTCTCCGATCGTCCGGAGAAGCGGGCGGGCAGCGATGCCGTCTGGGACCAGGCGGAAAGCGCGCTCATGTCGGCTACCAAGGCCGCGGGCTACGAGGTCGAGCTCAATCCGGGCGAGGGCGCCTTCTACGGGCCGAAGCTGGAATTCGTGCTGACCGACGCCATCGGCCGCGACTGGCAGTGCGGCACGCTGCAGGTGGACTTTGTGTTGCCGGAGCGTCTGGGCGCGACCTATGTCGGCGAGGATGGCGCCAAGCACCGCCCGGTCATGCTGCACCGCGCGGTCCTCGGATCCTTCGAGCGCTTCATCGGCATCCTGATCGAGGATTCCGCCGGCAAGCTGCCGCTCTGGCTCGCCCCGACGCAGCTGGTCGTGGCCACGATCACTTCCGAAGCCGATGCCTATGCCGAGGAGATCGCCGGGCGCTTCAAGGCGGCGGGCATTCGCGCCGAGGCGGATATCCGCAACGAGAAGATCAACTACAAGGTCCGCGAGCACTCGGTCGGCAAGGTGCCGCTGATGCTGGTCGTCGGCCGTCGCGAGGCGGAGGAGCGGACGGTATCCATCCGCCGTCTCGGCAGCCAGAACCAGGAAAGCCTCGGCCTCGAGGACGCTTTCGCGCGGATCATGCTGGAAGCCATGGCGCCGGATCTCCGTCGCCAGCAGGCCGGAACCGCGACACCCGAAGCGCCGGCCGATGCCAGGGCTTCGACCGCCGAGGGCGCTCTGGCCTGAGGCCACTCCCTCCGAGAGACGAAAAACCCGGCCTCGCGGCCGGGTTTTTTTATTCCGTGCTGATGCCGGTGTCGGCTTCGTCCGGGCTGTCGCCGTCCGACTCGGCACCGGGCGAAACCGGATTTTCGCCATTCGGAGCCGCTGCCTGGGCGCCCGGCATCGGCGTGTCGGCCGACGGGGCCAGCGGATGCGGAACTCCGACCGGGAGGCCTTCTCCCTGGGCCGGCGCCACGTCGCTCAGATGCACTTCCACGTCGTGGTCACCGCCGGCCTTCACATCGAAGTTGCGGGTATAGACCTGGTCCTTGTGGCGGGCGACCACGGTATAGGTGCCCTCGGCCAGAACGATGTGAGGGAAGGCGCCGACATTCTCGCTCAGCGTGTCGCCGTCCGGCGTCAGCACGGTCCAGCTCGTATTGGCGAGCGCCTCGCCGCCATCGGCCGCCACGAGCTTCAGCGTCACGTCGGCGCCGACCTGCCGCATGGTGGCCTCCGTCAGCTTGCCGGCCTTAACCTCGATGTCGGCGCGCACGACCGCGTTCAGGTTCCCGTAATGGCAGACGACATGGTAGGTGCCGGCGGCCAGACCCAGGATCTGCCCCGCCGTCGCGTGCGGGAGCACCACGACGTGCTGGCCCGAATCGTCGTTCTGGGAGATCTCGAAATCGACCTTGTCCTTGGCGAGGACCTTGTCGTCGCCGACCACCGCATTCAACCTCAGGCCGCCGGCATCCAGCACGATGGATTCGGAATGTGCCTCCCGGCCGACGGTAATCTTCTTGGTCGCGCTGGCGCGTCCCAGCGCGGCGTTGACGAAATAGGTGCCGGGCGCGAGCTGGACGGAGGTGGTGCCGCCATGGGCGGTGGTGACGAGCGGGAGTTCGCCGTCCTTGTCGCGCTGCGAGCCGAAGACGCGCCAGACAAGACCCTGCGGCACGGGCTTGCCCCCCTGCACGAGCCGGGCTTCGAGGATCGTTTCCGGCAGCACGGGCTGCGCTTCCCTGGTGCCGCTGCGCGAGGGCGCATAGGGCAGGGGGATCGACAGCTGGTCGTCCTGCTTGGGCACGTAGTCGCGGGGGCGCGTGGAAAGGAAATCCGGTGGTGGCGGCTTCTGGCGATCCTCCGGCGCGGGAGCGTCGCCCGCGCGCGGCGGGTGAAACATGATGCTGCCGCCGACGCTCAGTCCGCCGGGCCCCGGAGCCTCTTCACCGCCGCCCGGGCCACCGCGTCCGCGCTCCTGGGAGGCGGCAGGGGATGACGCGATCGTGGCGGCCAGTGTCGAGGCCACTGTCGGGGTCAGCAGGAGCGGAAGGATCGTGACGAACCGTGAAAGCCTGGTCATTCAGCCATGATGCCCGTTCAAAGCGCCCCTGTTTTCACCGGTCAGTCGTGGTAATCCCGCTGCCATGTGGTTTCAAGACCGGCATGTGGTTTCAAGACGGCCCATGCTTCAGACGGCTCGTGAGCTTTCAGACGGAAGGAACTCCGCAATGGACAGCCCAATCCTCGATTACCTGCGCATCCGCCGCTCCGTCGGCGCACCCCAACTGGTGGAGCCCGGCCCGGATGCCGAAACGCTTCGCGACATCCTGACGATCGCGGCGCGCGTTCCCGACCACGGCAAGCTCGCGCCGTGGAGGTTCGTCATCTACGACCGCAATGCCAGAATTAAGGCGGTCGCCGCGCTTTCCGACCTTGCGGAAGCGGAAGAGGACGAGAAGCAGCGGACGCTGCTGAAGGAGAAGGCCAAGCAGTTCGCGGAAGCGCCGCTGGTGGTCGGCGTCTTTTCCGCCCCGATCATGGACCACCCGAAGATCCCGCTATGGGAGCAGCAGCTCTCGGTGGGCGCCGTCTGCCTGAACCTGCTGCATGCCGCCAACAGCCACGGCTTCGGCTCCACCTGGCTCACCGGCTGGTATGCCTATGACGAAGTGGCCGCGCGCTATCTGGGAGCTCAGGACGGCGAAAAGGTCGCGGGCTTCATCCATATCGGCACGCGCACCATGCGCCCCTCCGACCGCGACCGGCCGGACATGGATAAGCTCATCTCCGTCTGGCAGGGCTGAGCGGGGCATGTTCTATCATCCAAGCGAACGCGACCACGGCCTGCCGCACGATCCGCTGAAGGCGATCGTGGCGCCACGGCCTATCGGCTGGATCTCCTCGCAGGACAGCGAGGGACGGCTGAACCTCGCCCCCTACAGCTTCTTCAACCTCGTCGCCGACCGGCCGCCGATCGTCATGTTCTCCTCCTATGGCCGCAAGGACAGCGTCCGCAACGTGGAGGAAACCGGCGAGTTCGTCTGCAACCTGACCACCTACGACCTGCGGGAAGCGGTGAACGCCACCTCCGCGGGGCTGGCGCATGGGGAGAGCGAGTTCGACGCGGCGGGGCTCGCAACGGAGGCGAGCGCGTTGGTGAAGCCGCCTCGGATCGCCGGCGTCGCGGCGGCGCTGGAGTGCAGATACCTGAAATCCGACGTGCTCGTCGGTCTCGACGGCCAGCGCTCGAGCAACATCATCGTCTATGGCGAGATCGTCGGTTGCTTCATCCGCGACGACCTCATCGTGGATGGCCGGTTCGACATGACGGCCGCACGCACCATCGCCCGCTGCGGCTACATGGACTATGCGACGGTGGAGAGCCTTTTCGTCATGCACCGCCCGGCGGGTGGCGGCGGCTGAGCGGAGGCGTGCCGAACGCCTCCTGAAGCACGGTGAACTGGTCCGGCCCGGCGGCAAGCATCCCTGCGAAGCCGTCGCGCCGAGCCGATTCGGCAAGGCGGCGCAGCGGTTCCGGGGCCGTGCCGGGCGGGGCGGCGGTGTCGAGGGCCGCAACGCCGGAGCTTGAGGCCGCGAAGACGACGAGGCTGCGGGCGAGCTGGAGGGGGTGCGGCCAGTCTCCCGGATCGTTTGCCGGAATGCCGAGATGGACCGCGAGCGCTTCGGCGCTCCAGGTGAGCGCGGCGAGCCGCCCGGCCGCCCGGGAAAGCTCGGGAAGAAGCAGCAGGCCCGCAGGCGTGTCGATGCTCGCGACGATGGCCGTGCTGCCGTCCGCCAGATCGTGCAGCGCCTCGCGAACCGAGAGGCGGGCCGACAGGCGCTGAAGGTCCGCTGCGCCTTCGCATGCCGCCAGCAGGACCGCATCCGGGCCTCCGGTCACCACGACGTCGAGATCGCCCTCTGAAAGCGGATCCCGAATGCCGCCCACCCGCACTGCCAACAGCCTTCTTCGGCCACCATTTCGCGCTTCCCGCAGGGCCGCGAGAACAGCCCGCCGCACTGTTCCCCTTCGTTCGCTCGGCACCCCCGCCAAATCGAACACAAGCGCCTCCGCATCGCTGCGAAGCGCGGCCGAGAGAGCGTCCGGATCGTCTCCCCGGACGAGAAGGAAGCAGGGCGTCTTGGCGTCGATCTTCAAGGCCGGTCCACTCTTAACGGCTGGATGCACCAATCCTTAAGCCTCCTCGTGCACCTTCCGTTAAAGCGATTTTTTGCCGGGAGTTGCTGTCCATGATCGTCGAGCGTTTCCTTCAGTGGACCCAGACCGCGTCTGTCGGTCGGCGTTCCGAGGCCGCGCAGGACATGGCTCGCGCCTTCCTGCACGCGCCGCTGTCCGATAATGAGCGCGACGGCATGGAAGCCGCGATGACGCTGCTTCTCGACGATCCGTCGCCGGAGATTCGGCTAAACCTGGCAACCGCGCTCGCGGATTCCGATCGCTCGCCGCATCATATCATCCTGTCGCTCGCCGGCGACCAGCCCCGCATCGCCTGCATCGTGGCGGCGCGTTCGCCCGTGTTGCTGGACAGTGAACTGGTCGACCTTATCGGCGGCAAGAGCGAACCCCTCCGCGAGGCGATTGCCCGTCGGCCCGTGGTTTCCCGCATGTTGTCGGCCGCCCTGGCCGAGGTCGGCGGCGCGGATGCGTGCCTGCAACTGATCCTGAACGAAGGTGCGCGGCTCACCCGAGCGTCGCTCGATCGCATCGTGGAACGGCACGGCGACGTGCCCGCGATTCGCAACGCGCTGCTCGCCCATGACGGCCTGCCGATCGAGATCCGGCAGGCGCTGGTTTCCCGCCTCGCCGGGCAGCTTCGCGGCTTCGTGGTCGAGCGCAATTGGCTCTCCGAGGAACGCGCGGACGAAACCGTCCGCGACGCCCGGGAGAGGGCGACCGTGGAGATGGCGCTCGGCGCCGGCGCGTCCGACATGCCGGCTCTCGTGCAATCGCTGGTGACCGCCGACCAGCTCACGCCGGCGCTGCTGATGCGCGCTCTGGCGAGCGGCCATGTCAGCTTCTTCGAGGAAGCGATCGCCTGCCTGACCGGCGCGCCGGTGGCGCGTGTGCATGCCCTGATCGGCTCCGGCCGCAACGGTGCGCTCAAGGCGCTCCTGGAAAAGGCGCGGTTGCCGCAGAAGGTCTTTCCCGCGATGGCCGCCGCATTCGACGTGCTGGGCTCGTTCAAGGACGGCAAGCTCGACAACGATTACCGCCGCGCCACCGCTCTCGTGGAAGCCGTGCTGGCGCGCTACGAGGGGCAGGCGGATCGCGAGGCCGACGAGCTTCTGGCGTTGCTCCGCCGCTTTGCCCGCGACGCCAAACGCTCCGCCGCGCGCGATTACGCCCATCAACTGATCCGGGCGGCCTGAGCCGTTCGAAGCGCCTGAGAAGCCGGGCAGCAGCTCAGTAGCGAAACTGCTCGGCGAGAATGCGTTCGTCCCAGGAATGCTGGGCGTCGAACATGATCCGGCATTCCACCGCGCGATCGAGCTTGATCTCCACCTCCCGCACGCTCTTGCACTCTATGTGATCGGCAACCGCGCTGACCGGGCGCTTCTCGTGCTCCAGCGAGGTGATCGTCACCGTCACATGGTTGGGCAGGAGAGCGCCGCGCCAGTGGCGGGGGCGGAACGGGCTGATCGGGGTGAGCGCCAGCAGCGGCGCGTTGATCGGGATGATCGGCCCGTGCGCGGAAAGATTGTAGGCGGTCGACCCGGCGGGCGTCGCGAGCAGGATGCCGTCGCAGATCAGTTCTTCCATCCGCACATGCCCGTCGATGGTGATCCGGAGCTTGGCCGCCTGATAGGATTGGCGCAGCAGGTGGACTTCGTTGATCGCCCGCGCGGTGAAGAGTTCGCCGTCCACCGTCGTCACGTTCATGTCGAGCGGATGGATCGATTCCGCCCGCGCCCCGGCGATCCGATCGAAGAGGCCCTCCAGCTTGTACTCGTTCATGAGAAAGCCGACGGAACCGCGATTCATCCCGTAAATCGGAGTGCCCGTGTTCATGAAGGCGTGCAGGGCCTGCAGCATCACGCCGTCGCCACCCAGCGCCACCACGACATCGGCCTGGTCGGGGGGCACCTCGCCGTAGCGTGCGCGGATCTCTTGCGCCGCGGCCAGGGAATCCGGAGCGTCGCTGGCGAGGATGGCAATCTTGGTCATTCTCCGGCGGCTCCGATCAATCCGGCGGTTCGGCACCCCGCGCGTCCGGCGACCATGACCGCGCCGGCACGGGGAGGCAAGTCTGGCAGACGGGAAAGAGCACTTGGGCGCATCCCCCCATGGGGGCGCATCCAAGGCGCGCGGGGTGGGGCCGGACTTGTCGCCGGCCCGGTCGTCCATTCGGTCGAACGGGAAGGTGCGCCCTTGGCCTTCTTAAATCTGATCCGATCAGACCGGATCAGAGCGGAGGCGCTGGCGGGAAGAACTGCGACGTCCAGGTTTCCGTCATCGCGTCGGCGCCGCGCCGCACATACATGCGGATATCCAGGGGATCGGAGCCCTCCGCCACGACGTCGAACGTGGCGCGGATCGCGTTCTTCCTGCCGACGATCGGATAGGCCGCGGTGTTCGCGACCGTGCCGCGGGATACCGTGACCACAGCGTCCAGATCCTTGCGGGTGAGCCCGTCCAGCTTGTCTCCGGTGAAATCCACCACGAACTTGGTCGTGTTGGCCGGCCGGGGCTGGCCGGGATTGCCGCCCACACCGAAGAAGCTCTCCGCGACGCGGCCGAGGGGCGAGGGATAGGGCTCGTCCTTGACCCAGTGCAGCCGGTACTTGTAGTTCAGCTCCCGGCCCGGCGCGACATTGCCCTCCGGGACCCAGTAGAGAACGATGTTGTCGTGAATCTCGTCGTCCGTCGGGATCTCGACGAGCTGGACCGAACCCTTGCCCCAATCGCCAAGGGGCTCGACCCAGACGGTCGGGCGCTTGTCGTACCAGACGCCATCGTCCTGGTAGTGATCGAAATCCCGGTCGCGTTGCAGCAGCCCGAAACCCTTCGGGTTCTCGTCGATATAGCTGTTGGTCATCACGCGCGGAGGATTGTTCAGCGGGCGCCAGAGCCGCTCGCCGGTGCCCGTCCAAAGCGCGAGCCCGTCGGAATCGTGGATCTCGGGGCGCCAGTCCAACGACTGCCGGTGGTTCAGTTCGTCGAACCAGAACATGCTGGTGAGCGGGGCGACGCCCAGCCGCGCGATCGGCTTGCGCGGATAAAGCGCGCACTCGATGTCCATGACCACGCGGTCGCTCTTGGTGCAATCCATGCGGAGGGCGCCGCTGATGCTCGGGCCGTCGACGAGGGCGTTGATGATCACGCGTTCCTTCTCGTCGGGCGAGGCCTCCAGCCAGAAGGCGGTGAAGCGCGGGAATTCCTCGGGCGTCGGCATGGCGGTGTCGATGGCGATGGCGCGCGCGGAAAGGCCGTACTGGTCGAGCGCCCCGGACGCGCGGAAGTAGGCGGCGCCGAGGAAGGCCAGCCAGTCCGTGGTCTGGTCCTGCGACATGACGCGGAAGCCGGAATAACCGATGTTGTCGGGCAGCTGCCGTGCGACATGGTCGTCCGGCATGTCGAAATAATCCTTGCGGTAGACGATCCGGCGCGACTGATCGCCTTCCACCAGGGAGATCGTGCAGGGCTCCTGGAAGTAGCGGCCGAGATGGAAGAGCTGGACCGGATCCGCCTCGCCGTCATTGATGAAGAGGCTGTGGTCGCGCTTCCAGATGATCTTCTGGAAGGCGTCGTAGTCGATCTGTTCCAGGATCGCGGAATAGGGCGAGCGTGGATCGACCCAGGGCTTGGTCGCGAGATCCGCCGCCTGCTTCTTCACGAGATCGAACGAGAAAGGCTCGGGAGCGCTCATCTCCAGGAGTGCGTTTTCCGGCGTCGCGGTCGGGTCCGCCGCGAAGGCCTTGCTCATCCAAGGCGGCAGCAGGCCGAGAAGCGCGAGCGACGAAAGAGCGGTCAGGGTTTCCCGGCGGGTCAATGCTGGCATTCGATGTTCTCGCGCTGATGGGGATGCTTGGTCTGGAAGGATCAACTCGGGTCGGCGACAAGCTATAGCCGGATTGCGGCAGGCAAGGGACATACCGAATCTCGCCTCTGAGCGGAAGCCACCCGCCGCGCTCCCGTCGGACAGGTTGAACAAAGCCTGAGTTTCGGCATTCAGAGGCGATGGAATTCGATTCATCCGTCGATCTGCGTTTTCGCACGCCGCAAGGGCGGGCCACCTGATGCTGGTCTATGGCGACCTTTCCTGGGACGAGGATACGCGGGAGAAGCTGGGCGATCTTCGACAGCGGCTGTACGCACTGGGGCTGGAGGAGCCGGGCATTCTTCGCCATCAACACCTCGTGGCGCTGCTGATCGAGACCGGCGAACTGGCGCAGGGGCTTGCCGATCACGCGATGTCCGACGACGGCGAGGATCGCCGCTCGGAAGCGGCCGATCTCGCGCTCGCCGCCGCGCAAGGACTGGCGGAAGCGATGCGGTGCTCCTGGGACAGCGGTTTCGCCCACCGGGGCGTGCTGCCCGCTGCAAGATTCAGCCGGCTCGCGGAAATGGATCTGCCGGCCAGCATCCATGTAAAGCTCGGCGAGGGACACGCCTTCTATGCGCTTTATCCCGAGGCCTATTGCCTGAGCGCCGCCGAATTGCGGGGAGAGCGGGTCCGCGTGATCGGCATCCGCAGCATCGGCGCGGGGCTCTCGGCCGTGGTCGCCGCGGCCGCTGGCGCGCCGCTACCCGTAACGGTGCGGCCCGGCGGCCATCCCTTCCAGCGCGAACTCACTCTTTCGCCGGAGCTCCGGCGCAGCCTGCTGGCCGGCCCGGAAGCCTGCTTCGCGATCGTGGACGAGGGGCCGGGGCTTTCCGGCAGTTCCTTCGGGTCGGTTGCCGACTTTCTGGAAGATCATGGCGTCGCGCCCGAGAGGACCGTTTTCTTCCCAAGCCATTCCGGCGAATTGGGTCCGCAGGCATCCGATCGTCATCGTGAACGCTGGAGTCGGGCAAAGCGCCTGACGACGGACTTCCGCCAGCTGTGCTTGAACGGGGCCGATCCCGCCCACGACCTCGCGGGCTGGGTGCGGGATCTCACCGGCGAAGCGGTCGCACCGCTGGAGGAGATCTCCGGCGGCGGCTGGCGGCATCATTCCTATGCCGGCGAGGCTGCTTGGCCGCCGGCGCATGCGCATCAGGAGCGGCTGAAGTTCCTGCTGCGGAGCGCGAGCGGCACGTGGCTGCTGAAGTTCTCGGGCCTCGGCCGGGAAGGAGAGCGCGCTTTCGACGTTGCGCGTGCGATGCAGGAGGCGGGCTTCGGGCCGGAAGTCGCGGGTTTCAGGCATGGCTTCGTCGTGTCACGCTGGCTGGACGACGCACGGCCGCTCGCCGACGCGGGCATCGCCCGCCCGGCGCTCATTCGTCATATCAACCGCTATCTCGGCTGGCGGGCGCGCCATCTCACAGCTCCGTCTTCGCCGGGGGCCTCCCTGGAGGCGCTGGTCGAGATGACCAACCACAATGCGGCGGAAACCTTCGGGACGGCGCCACGGCTTCAGCTTCCAGCCGACGATCTGGCGGCGCTGGAGGCTCGCGTTTTCCGCGTGCAGACGGACAATCGCCTGCAACCCTGGGAATGGCTGGTGACCCCGGACGGCCGCGTCCTGAAGACGGACGGCAGCGACCATTGTCGCGCCCACGACCTCGTGGGATGTCAGGATATCGCCTGGGACGTGGCGGGCGCGGCCATCGAGTTCGATATGTCGGAAGCAGAGACGGAGAGCGTGATCGCTCAGGTCGAGGGAGCCGACGGGCGGCCGGTCGACCGCGATCTTCTCCGGCTGCTCCGGCCCTGTTACCTGGCCTTCCAGACCGGCAGCTATGCCATGGCCGCGGGAGCTCTGTCCGGCTGGCCCGAGGAGCAGGTCAGGCTGGAGCGGCGCCGGGTCTTCTATGCCGGGCGCCTGCTCGCCTCGCTCAATCGCAGCGTTTGACGCTCTGGGTCACCGTGCCGGATGCCGTGTGCTTCTTCACATGGACGGTGCGGCACTTTGCGGAAGGGGCCATCTTGACGGAAGGAGCCGTCCTGACCGAAGGAGCCGCCCGGGACGTCGGCGCTTCCACCGCGCCGGGTACGCCGGCGACCTCACCGCCGGAATAGTCCGGCACCTGGTTGGCACGTGGGTCATTCGGGGGCGGACCGGCGATGGGGCTCGGCGCCCCGACATTGGCGTCGGCGGGGCCATGGTCCGGCCGGCCGAGATCGTCGAAAGGCTCGACGGCCTGAACCTTGACGATGGGGGCGGCAAGACGGGCGGCGGAGCCGGCTTCCGCCGCGCCAGCCTGCACGGAAAACGACGAGCCGCCGAGAACGGTGGCCGAGATCAGGAATGCGGTAAAGGTCTTCACGGAAGGGCCTCCAGCGTTTGCTTGCCTGAACAATCGGCAGGATGCGCCGAAGTTCCCGGCGGACGCCCGCCTACTCCCCGGCGGCAGGTCTCGCGACGGAGCGGGCGGGCCGATGGCTGCTCACCTCCGACCCCGCATCCGGCCGGAGCCTCAGGAAGAACAGCACCGAGATCGCCACGATCAGCGCCAAGGCGAGGAATGCCGTGCGGAAATCCGAAAAATCGGGCACGGCTGCGCCGCGCGCGGCCTGCGAGACGTTGACCAGAACGGCCGCCAGAGCCGCACCCATGCCGAAGGCGATCTGCTGCACCATGGCGTAGAGGGTTGAGGCGTCGCTGGTGTCCTTGGGGCCGATATCGGCGAAGGCAAGCGTGTTCAGCGACGTGAATTGCAGGGATCGCGCCAGCCCGCCGGCGAAAAGCAGGACTGCCATCAGGGCGGCGGGGAAGGCGGGCCTGAAAAACGCGAAGACGATCAGCGACAGCGCCACCGCCGCGGAGTTGACGACGAGCACGTTGCGGAAGCCGAAAAGTCGCAGCGTCCGCGTGGTCACGGTCTTCATCGCCAGGTTGCCGCCGGCATAGAACAGGACCAGCAGGCCGGAGCGGAACGCATCCATGCCGAAGCCAATCTGGAACATCAGCGGCAGCAGCACCGGTGTGGCGCCCACCGTCACGCGGAACAGGGTTCCCCCCGTGACCGAGGAGATCGTGAACGTCTGAATCCGCACGGGCCGGAGCGAGACGATGGGCTGCGGCCGGGCGAGCGCATGCCGCACGGCGACGATGCCGATCGCGAGCCCCACGGCGACGATCGCGAGCGGCAGCAGCCAACCGGAAGCGGCGCGGCCGCTGAGGTCCAGCCCGTACATCATGAGCGCGAGGGCGGCGGCCGTCAGCAGGAAGCCCCTGAGATCGAATGGCTTCCGCGCATCCGTCCGCTCGTTGCGGATGATGAAGAGAACCAAGGTGAGTGCGACGATCCCGAGCGGCAGGTTCAGGAAGAAGATCCAGCGCCAGGACGCGTAGGTCGTGATGAAGCCGCCGAGCGGCGGACCGAGAACGGGCGCGATCAGCGCCGGCCAGGTGATCGTCGCGATGGCGCGCATCAGGTCCTGCTTGCCGGCGGTTCGCATCACCACGATCCGGCCGACCGGCAGCATCATGGAGCCGCCCACGCCCTGCAGGATCCGTGCGGCGGTAAAGGACCAGAGCGAATTGCTGAAGCCGCAGAGAGCTGAGGCCAGGGTGAAGATCGCGATGGCGCTGGCGAACACGGTGCGTGCGCCGAAGCGGTCGGCCATCCAGCCGCTGATCGGAATGAAGACCGCCACCGTGAGAAGATAGGCGGTGACGCCGATGCTGAGCGAAACGGCGCTCGCTCCGAAGGAATGCGCCATCTGCGGCAGCGCGGTCGCGATCACCGTGCCGTCGAGGTTCTCCATGAAGGAGGAGCCGGCGACGACCAGCGGAGCAAGAACCGGGCTTCTGGAGGAGGTCTGCATGGCGCTTCGAAAGAGGAACCGAGCCGTTCTACGCGCGCCGGGGTCGGATTGCGAGCGCTACGACGGCCCGGAGAAAGGCCGGCGAGACTAGCGGCCGGAATCCTGCGACTGGCGGCTGGCCGACAGCGTTTCCACGAAGCTCAGGATCTCGCGGCGTAGGCTCGGATCGTCGATCGAAGAGAAGGCGCGGCACAGGCTTGCCATGTCGTCGGCGGGCAGGGCGTCCAGCGCCTCAGCGGCAGCACCTTCTTCCGCGTCCGGGAAAAAGTAGGAAATCGGCACGTCCATCACCTGGGCGAGCTGCGCCAAGCGGCTGGCGCCGACGCGATTGGTGCCTGTTTCGTATTTCTGAATCTGCTGGAACGTGACCCCGACCTTGTCGCCGATGGCTTCCTGCGTGAGGTCGAGAACCCGTCGACGGGCACGAATTCGGCTTCCGACATAGGCGTCGACCGAGTTGGGCTGCCTTGCCATAACTGTCCCAGCTTCCTTTTAAGAGCCTGCAAGCACCGCTTCAGACGGTCCGGCACGCCCGGCGGGGCTGCGAACAGCCTTCCGTCTCCAGAGCGTGCTTCTTGGTGCCCAAACTTCCAGGCAAACGCAAACGCATATTTGTAAACGGAGCGGTCAAGTTCCCGCTATGCGAGCGTGAACTCGCCCGACGATCCGGGCGGCAGGGCCGTTCAGCCGCCGCCCTTCACCTCGGTGGCGGGCTTGCCGGTTGTCTTTCGCGCGGGCTTGCCGGCGGCGCTCTCCGTCTCGGTCTTCGTGGCGCTGGCTTCCATCGCGGCCGTGCCGGAAGCGCGGCCGGCTCGCTTGCGCGGAGAGGGGGCCGGTTCGGCCTTGCCGGTTTCTTCAGCGACTGTCTTCGTCTTCCGGGTTCGGGAAGCAGTCTGGATGGCACCAGCCGAGACGATCGTCCCGCCGTCGCCCTCGAAGCTGCCGGTATGAACATGCAAAGGCTGGTCGTGCTCGTGGCTGGCCCGGAGCCAGTGCTCCTCGTGACGGCCGTGCGGCTGGCCCTCGCTCTCCCAGATCTCGTAAGCCCGTTGCTCGATCTTTCGCTGCCGATCGTTCTCAGACATCAAACGCCTCTCCGCTGTGACTAGGCCGGCCGAGCTTCGGAAGGTTTGCCGAGTTCCATGTTGATCCCGGCTCTCAGTCCTGCCTCGGTCAGTTCCAACGCAATCGCATTCGCATCGGCATTGTAGAGCGAGGCGATCTGCACGGCTTCATAGGGTACATGGAGGATCTGTCCAGTCCGGATCGCCAGCGCGACCCTGTTCCGGATTTCGGTTTCTGGCACCATCGACATGATCTCCTCACGATTGCCAAGGAGCAGGTTGGATATTCATGCCATCCAACCACGCCAGAAATGCGACGATCCTTAACCGGTGTTAAGTCGCGTTAAGAACGTGTTTTCGCCGCACCGGTTCATGTGAGCGCCTGCTTCCGCGTTTCCACGTCGAGGAAGGCGACGGCGACCAGCGAAAGTGCCAGCAGGACGGCGAAAAAGGCGATCGCGGTGCCGAAACTCTGGGCCACGATCAGCCCCACGGCGGAGGGTGCGAGAAGGCCGCCGAAGCGGGCGACCGCGCCTGCCACGCCCATCCCGGTGGCGCGAAGGGCGGTGGGGTAGAGCTCCGGCGTGAAGGCATAGAGCGCGCCCCAGGTACCGAGCAGCGCGAAGCTCATCGTGAGCGTGGCGCTGGCGATCAGGGCAGGGGTGCCGGCCAGCACATAGAAGATACAGCCGAGGGCGCTGAGGCCGAGGAAGGCGATCAGCGTCGGCTTGCGGCCCCAGACTTCCACGCCCCATGCCGCCAGCGCATAGCCCGGCAACTGCGCCAGCGCGACCAGCACCAGGAAGCCCTGGCCGCGAACGAAGCCGTAGCCCTGGCCGACGAGCCGGCTGGGCAGCCAGGCGAAGACGCCGTAATACGCAACGGAAACTAGGAGCCACGCGACGAGGATCAGCAGCGTGCGGCGTCCGAGCGCCCCGGCGAACAGCGCCTTCATCGAGGTCCTGCCCTGGACGCGCGCGATCAGCGTTCCCGCTGCCGGTGCCCGGCCATTGGCGAGCGCCACCCGGTCGATGACGGTTTTCGCCTCCTCGCCGCGCCCGGTGCGGAGCAGGTGGAAGGGCGATTCCGGGATCCACAGGCGAAGCCCGATGCCGATCAGCGCCGGTGCGGCATTGATCGCGAAGACCCAGCGCCAGGGCGCCTCGACGCCGGCTGTCACGAGCGCCCAGGTGACCAGCGAAAGCACCAGAGTGCCCAACGCCCAGAAAGCTTCGAGCCCGACCAGCCAGCGCCCGCGCCGGTCCGCCGGAAGGAACTCCGCCATCATCGCATAGTCGACCGGCAGCGTGCCACCGACGGCGAGGCCGGTGAGGAAGCGGAAAAGCTGCAGGATCGAGAAGCTCGGAGCCACGCCGGAGAGCAGGCCGAAGACCGCATCGAGGAGCACCGTCACGATGAGGACGCGGCGGCGGCCGAAACGGTCGGCGAGCCGGCCGAAGCCCCAGGCTCCGAAGAGCATGCCCAGAAAGAAGACGGTGCCGGTCTGCAGGGCTTGCGGCACGGAGAGGCCGAAGCTTCTTGCGATGCTGGGTGCGGTGAAGCCAACCGCCAGCACCTGCATGGCGTCGGCCGCCCAGACCAGCCCGAAGACGCCGATCAGGCGTCGCTGGAAACGGCCCGTACCGGCAGAGGCAATGGCGGATTCGATGGTGATTGCGTTCATCCGGACATCCTTGGCCGTGCTGGAGAGTGGAATATCAGGCGGCTTCCACGTCGGGAGCGCCGGAGGGGATCAGCGTGCCCTGCGCGGAGACGAGCTGCCAGCCGAGCTCGAAATCCTCGATGAGGACATGCGTGTAGCGGCTCTCGGCGGTGAAGGTCTCGCCTTCATAGGTCATGTTCATCCGCGTCCTGCCGATGATGATCGTGAGACCCTCATAGTCGCGCTGGATGAGATCGCCCGGATCGCGCTCTATCTCGTTGAAGACGAGATCGCCGGCGCCGACAAAGCCGACGAGGACGGATTTCGGGATGGTGGAGCCGGAAAGCACGTCGACGAGGATGAAATCGTCGGAAAGGAGCGCGTTCAAACTGTCGCTATCGGCGGCCTGAAGCGCGGTAAAGAACGCCTGATCGGCGGCAAGGGGGTCCGTCATCGGCAATGGCATGCTCCTCAATCGACTCGGGCCGCACGCTAGCATGGAGGCCGGCCGGAATGACCCGGCAAATCAGGGAGGCCGGCACTCTCGCGCCGGCCTCAACTTCAAGGCCCGATATCGGCATCCGAAGATCAGGCGCGCAGTCGTTCCGGCTCGCGATCGGCGACCTGCCGAAGCTGCGTGACGGCCGCCGGCTTCCGGTCGCGCCGGGCGACCACGTCGGCGATCATCTCCGCCGTTGCCGCGCAGAGGGTCCAGCCGAGATGGCCGTGCCCGGTATTGTAGAACACGCCCGGCTTCCGGCCGGCGCCGACGCGCGGCATCATGTTCGGCATCATTGGCCGCAGGCCCGCCCAGGGCAGCACCTTGCCGGTGTCCACATCGGGGAAGAGCTGGCGCGTCCACTCCACCAGCGGGCGGATGCGGTCCTGGCGGATGTCGCGGTTGTCGCCGTTGAACTCCGCCGTGCCGGCGACGCGGAAGCGGTCCTGGCCGAGGCGGCTGCTGACGATCTTGGTCGCATCGTCGAGCAGGCTGACCCAGGGCGCGCCCTTCTGGCTCTTCTCGTCGTCGAGCTGGACGGTGATGGAGTAGCCCTTCACCGGATAGATGTTGACGCGGTCGCCGAGCATGGCGGCAAAGCGGCGGCTGGCGACGCCGGCGCAGATCACCGTGCCATCGAAGCGCGCGGTTTCCCGCCGATGGCGCAGGCGCTGGCCTTCCTCCTGCTCGGTCGGCAGCCACTGCACCTCGATGCCGTCGCCCTTGTGGCTGAGGCGGCGCACTTCGGCATCCTGCACGAAGAGGACGCCCTTGCGCATGCAGGCCTCCGCCAGCCCGCGGGTGAACTTGTGGATGTCGCCGGTGGAATCGGACTCGGTGAAGAAGCCGCCGTAATAGTCGCCATGCAGCGTCGGCTCGATGGCGCGCATCTCGTCCGGCGTCACGGTGCGGCGCTCGAGGCCGCCTTCGGCCAGGAGGCCGCTCACCGTCATCGCGTGGTCGAAGCTGGTCTTGTCGCGATAGATGTGGAGAATGCCGCGCTTCTCCAGGTGGAAGTCGATGTTCTCCCGCTCCGCCATTTCCGCCATGTAGCGGCGCGATGCGATCGCAAGGCGCGTGGTCTCCACCGTGTTGGCGCGGTATTCCGGGATCCTGGCGACGAACTCGGCCATCCAGGAATATTTGTGCCACGAGGGCAGGGGATTGAGAAGCAGCGGCGCGTCGCTCTTCAGCATCCACTTGATGCCCTTCAGCAGCGTCGCCGTGTTGTTCCAGACCTCGGCATTGGAGGCGGAAAGCTGGCCGCCATTGGCGAACGAGGTTTCCATGGCGGGGTAGCGGTTGCGGTCGAAGACGGTGACCGAATAACCCTTTTCAGCCAGGGCATAGGCTGTGGTGATGCCGGTGATCCCGGCGCCGATGACGGCAATGGTCTGCACGAGGACGCTCTTTCGTGAATGGTGACGAGCAGAACCGGGCAAGCCCGGTCCGGTTGTCCCCATCTGTCACGGTACCTGAGAGTTTACCCCGAGCCGCAAGCGGCCGAGGGCTTCCCCTTCGGTGGACGCATCGAAGCGCCTCTCTCCAGATCGTCCAGCTACGCGGTCCTTTTGCCTGAGAGTTTCCTGGGGTGTTGCTCCGTCGGCGCCTCGTCGGCGAACCGCCGAGGTCTCTCCCGCATAGCCTGCTGGACGGCCAACATATCTCACCGTTTCCGGCGGCGTACAAGCCGGCTTCCTTCACAAGCGGGGTAATTGCTGCACATGCACAATATTGAGGCGCGACGGTGCAAGGATGGCGCGTGGATGGTGCCCGGCAGCAAGGCGGCGCCTCTCGACGAGGCACTTGATGGCGATCCCGTCATCCCCGATGTTGAGGAATGACCACAGCGTTTCCGATCCGTCCGATTCCCGCCCGCTCCCCGACATCGGGGCCGGGCCGATGAGCGTCGCCTTCACGCGCGAGGAAGACGTCGAGGCCACGGCCGCCAACCTGCCGGACCGGCCGATCTCGCCGCATCGCAACCTCGTGACGCCGGAAGGGCTGGCGCAGCTCGAGGCGGCCCTGGCGGAGGCGCGGGCGGCCTATCAGGCGGCAAAGGCCGCGGAGGGGATCAGCTCCGACCGCACGGCCATGGCGCGCGCCACGCGGGATCTTCGCTATTACACAGCCCGGCGCGCCAGCGCCGAACCGGTGGGGCCGCCGCCGAGCCACCACGTCGCCGTCTTCGGCAGCACGGTAACCATCGACCGGGAGGATGGCCGCCGGCAGGTCTTCCGCATCGTGGGGGAGGACGAGGCCGATCCCGCACGCGGCAGCATCTCCTACGTATCTCCGCTGGCCCGCGCGCTGACGGGCAAGGCTGTCGGCGACGAGGTCACGATCGCCGGCGGCGAGGTGGAAATCGTCGAGATCGCCTGAGGCGATCCCGATCTCAAGGAAAAGGGCGGTCAGCGGTTTCCCGCTGCCGCCCTGATTCCGGCCCTGATCTGAAGCCCGATCCGTTAAGTCCTAACGGATCAGTCCGATCCGGCTTCCTCGTTGATGGAATCCTCGGCAAGCTCGGACAGGAGGTCGTCGGTGTTTTCCTCTTCCACCAGCGTTTCCTCCAGAAGATCCGCGATGTCGTTCAGCTCGAGCTGGTTGGCCCATGCGAACAGCGTGCCGTAGCGGGTGATCTCGTAATGCTCGACGGCCTGCGCGGCGGAGATGATGCCCGCGTCGATCGCTTCGCCGCCCTTGAACTCGTCCATCACCTCTTCGGCTTCGGCGATGATGCCCTGGATGGCCTTGCACTCCACGCCCTGCGCCTTTTCGCCGAGGAGTTCGAATGCCTCGTCGAGCCGCTTCACCTGGTTGCGCGTCTCGTCGAGATGGACCTTGAGGGCGGCCTTGAGCTCAGGGGATTGCGCTGCTTCCGCCATCTTGGGGAGCGCCTTGATGATGGCGTTCTCCGCAAAATAGACGTCCTTCATCTGGTGCAGAAAAAGGGCCTTGAGATCCTTGTCGGCCATGACGTGCTCCTGGGGTGCTGACTGTCTTCCCGACAATCCGCCCCCCTGCCGATCGTTCCTCCCGCGAAGGATCTTTCCACCGCCCCCGGCGACGGGGGCGACGGCCGGTCGCCGGTTCAGGCCGGGATCGGAGCGCCGAAGGCGGCGGTCAGCGAGAACGTCGCTTCTTCGCCGGGCGGCAGGACGATGACGCCCGGCCGCTTCTCCATCTCGTCGCTGCCGCCGACGAAAGGCGAGAAGCCGTGCCACGGCTCGATGCAGAGGAAGGGAGCGCCGCCCGGCTTGGTCCAAATGCCGAGATTCGGGCAGTTCTCGTAGGCGACTTCCAGTCCCGGCCGGCCGGGCACGCCGAAGCGGACGGAACTGCCGGCATCGTGATCGAGGATCAGCGCATCCGCATCGAAGAGCGACGGCTCGAGCTCCAGCACCCCTTGGTTGAAGGGGGAGGGAAAGAACTCGGTCTTGATCAGCCCGTCCTCCCGCAGCATGCGGATCTCCGGTTCGCCGGGATGATCCAGCCAGAGCTTGTGCGCCTCGCCTTCGCAGCCCGGCAGCGGCCAGACGAAAGCGGGGTGGAAGCCGAAACAGAAGGGCAACGGCCGGTCGTCGGAATTCGTCACCGTCACCCGATTGGCGAGACGGTTGCCATCCACCTCATAGGAGACGGTGAGCGTGAAGGCGAAGGGGTAATGCTCCCGCGTCGCCTCGGATTCGCGCAGCCGCAGCACGACGCGGCCCTCGCTCTGCTCCGCGATTTCGAACGTGTTGCTGCGGGCAAAGCCATGACCACCCATCGGGTAGCTCTGCCCGTCGATGCGGACCGTGTCCTCCGGGCTCTTGCCGACGACCGGGAAGAGCAGCGGCGCTCGGCCCCGCCACCATTGGGGATCCCCGTCCCAAAGCCAGTCGGCGCCATCGGCGGTCTGGACGGATCGAAGTTCGGCCCCCTGTTCGGAGACCTCGACGGAAAGCTGGTCGCTGGCGATTCTCATGGGCGTAAATTGAACCGGGAATGCGCTTGCGAAAAGCCTTTCCTGACGGCGATCTTTCAGCGGTCGTGCGAGGGCGCGACATTCCCGACTGTCCTCGCGTGCATCCAATTCGGTTCCTTGGGCGTTGCTCGCGGGCACACTGAAACAACACTGCGAACAGGAGACCGGAATGGCTGACGCCAGCGCGATCAAGGAACATATGGAAGTCATCGGAGCCGACGGCGCTCACGTCGGGACGGTCGACCGCGTCGAGGGCGGGCGCATCAAGCTCACCAAGCAGGACAGCGGCGAGGGCGCCCACAAGGGGCACCATCATTACGTTTCGACCACGCTCGTGGCCGACATCGAAGGCAACAAGGTGCGCCTCTCCGCCAATGGCGACGTGGCCGTGACCTTCGAGGAAGAGAAGGGCGGCCAGCCCGCCTGAGGTGAGCTTGCCAGATGCCGGTCGCCTGATCGGCATTTCGGGGAGGTGGCCACGCGCCGCCTCCCTGCCAAACTCAGTTCCGATGGCGGGGGCCTGAGGCGGCATCAGGCAGATCGCAGCGGCATCCGGCAGATCGCGCTTCCCGCGCAGTATGAAAAGCTCTGTCGACCGCGAATGGATAGCTTTCGCCGGGCACCGGTGCGTCCGCCATGTTCGCCACCGTCGTGCCGTTCCGGGTTGTTAGCGCATGCGAGGCGCACATTCGCACGGCGGCGCGGTTTCAGGTCACCAGCGCGCGATTGGGGCCTTCGTCGGCGCCGGTTCGGCCCCTACTTCGACCGAAAAACGACGGGCCAGTCTCCGGGCTCGCTGCCGCCGCAATTGGCCTGATAGCTGGCGCTGGTCAGCTGGAATTCCTGTCCGTTCCAGATCCATTCCGCAGTCATCCCGCAGTCCGCCAGCCCGCGTCCCTTGGCGCTCGTCATGAGGATGCCCGTCTTCGGATCGAAATACGGTTCGGTCAGCGAGTCCGTCGGGATTTCCTGCCTTATGGGAAAGCTCGGCCGGAACGGCGTGGGGGAGCCATCCTCGGCGCGCGGGACGATGGAGACCAGAGACCAGCCCTGATAGGCCCCCATCGCGCAGGACAGGATGACGAGCGCGTTCCTGTCGTCGAGCGGGTAGGCGGCGGTGAAGTCGATGTCCTGCGGGGTGTCGTCCTGGCAATCCTCGCTCTTCAGGCGTTCCGCCTCGGCCTGCCGGGCGCGCTCGACAAGCGCGTGCGCCTGGCCTTCCGCCAGCGGCGGCGCGGGCTTGAATTCCGGAACGCCCGGCAGCGGCGGCGGCGGGGGAACCTCGGATGCCGGTGCCCTTCCTTTCCTGATCAGCGCCGTCACTCCGCCCAGACGGCCCTGCCGTTCGTCCATCCTGAGCAGGGCGGCGGCCATGCCATCCAGCGGAATGACGGTAGCTTCGCCGACCTGAAGCTTGGCGGCATTCCGCGCGCCGGCGACAAACCGGGCGAGGGCCTGCGCGTTCTGCGTGGAGAATACGGTGAAACCGTCCTGTCGTTCCACGGTCCAGGCGGGAGAGGGCAGGTTCAGCGGCTTTTCGTCGATCCGAAGATCGCTCCTCGCGACCTCGGAGGGGACGCTGATGACGACCGCCGCCTCGGCGGCAGGCCCGGCAGGACGGGTGAAGCGAAGATCCGGGTTTTCGTTCGTGCCCTCCTCGAAGCCTCGTGCTTCGCAGCTTAGGCCGTTGTCGCAGGCGACGAACCAGGACTTGTAGCGGTCGTAGGAGGGTTCCGCAGCGGCCGCCGCCCCAATGCAGATCGAGGCGATCAGCAGCCCCAGGCCCCACCCGTAACCCACGCGCGTCAGCATTCGGATCTCCCCACGATCGCCCCGCAGCCTGTCAGGAACGATTCACGGGTGTCATACGCCGCTGCCGGTCGTGGCGGGTGGGAAATTCAGGTCGGCTGCCGCGCTTACGCTCCGTTCACGCATCTCGCGGAATGCTGAGACGGGCCACGCGCACCGAAGCGCCGGCAGCCCTGTGCTTGTGCAATCGGAGCCGGAAATGATCAGCCTGGGCCACTTTCACCGCCATACCCGGTTCTACGCCGGCATCCTGCTCGGCGCGGCGACCGGTGTCGCCTGTGTCGGGATGGACATCCCGCTCCGGCTGACGATCGCGGGAGACGTGTTCTTCGCGGTCTACCTGATCCTGACCGCAGCCTTCGCGCTTACCCTCACCGCCGACGATCTCCGAAAGACCGCGAACCGCGACGACGAAGGAATGCTTGTCATCTGGATCGTGACCCTTGGCGCGATCCTGCTCTGCCTCGGGTCCTTCGTCCTTTACCTGAACAAGGCGGAGGCGGCCGATCCTCTCCACCTTGCCTTCGCTGTTCTGAGCGTCCCCCTCGGCTGGGGCACTCTGCACACGGTCATGTCATTCCACTACGCCAACGCCTATTACGCGGACGCGCAGCCGGAGCGCCGAGGAACGCAGGACACTCGCGGCCTCGATTTCCCCGGCACTGACGAACCGCTGGTGACGGATTTCCTTTATTACGCCTTCACGATCGGGATGACCGCTCAGACATCCGACGTGGCGACGCGGAACGGCGACATGAGGAAGCTGACCCTGGTGCACAGCATCCTGTCCTATTTCTTCAACACCGTGATCGTTGCCTTGGCCGTGAACGTGGCGGTGTCGCAGGGGCACTGAGAAGCGGATGATGCCCCCGCGCGGATCGGTTCCCCGAACGCGCCTTCCCGGAAGAATACGAGACACGGCGGCAACAGCCATTCGGACATGTGATCCTTGACAGTCATACGCCCCGCCGCTGAGTATCCCGTCGTCGATGCCTTGAAGAGCCGGAAAAGGCCAGGATCGGCATCCTCGGGAGGAAATTTCGATGAAGTCCATTCGCAGTCTCGCCGTCGCCCTCGCGCTCGGCGTCGCCGCTGTTGTCTCCGCTCAGGCCGAGGCCGCAGACATCACCGTCGGCTTCGTGCCGGGCACGGTGTCCGATCCGTTCTTCCAGGCGATGAAGAAGGGCGCGCAGCAAGCGGCCGATCGCCTCGGCATGAAGCTGAACTGGCAGGGAAGCTCCGGCGAATATTCGCCCCAGCAGCAGCTTCCGTTCGTCGACGCCATGCTCGCCAACAATGTGAGCGTGCTGATCTTCTGCCCGACCGACCCGGATTCGATGCAGGCGAGCGTCACCAAGGCGCAGATCCAGGGCATCCCGGTCATCACCGTGGATACGACCGTGACCGACCAGTCCTCCGTCACCTCCTTCATCACCGGCGACAACGTCGCGGGCGGACGCCAGGCGGCGCAGACCCTGGCCGAGCAGATCGGCAACAAGGGCAAGGTCTTCATCATGGCGACCTCGCCCTCGGCCACCACGAACACGTTGCGTCGGCAGGGCTTCGAGGAGGAGATGAAGAACCATCCCGACATCAAGATCGTCGGCATCCAGTACTCCCAGAGCCAGCCCGATCGCGCCACCTCGGCCGTGAACACCGTTCTTCTCGACCAGCCCGACCTCGCCGGCGTTTTCGCGCTCGACGGCACCAATACCCAGGGCGCGGTCGCGGCGATCCGCAATTCCGGCAAGACGGGCAAGGTCAAGCTTGTCGGCTACGACGCCTACCAGGCCGAGGTGGACGCGCTGAAGGACGGCGTCGTTACCGCCCTGGTCGCCCAGCGCCCCAGCGAGGAGGCCAACATGGCCATGGAGTTCGCGCTGGCGAAGGTCTCGGGCAAGGACACCGACAAGATCCAGAAGAACGCCGTGATCCCGAATGTGGTGATCACCAAGGACAACCTCTCGGAGAACGAAAAGTACGTCTACTCGGAGTGATCCGGCCGGACCGGCAACGGCACCGAGGTCTGCGCATCGAACAGGGAACTCCGGAATGACCAAAAACACTGCTCCCGCCGCCTCTCCACGAGGCGGCGGGCTTCGGGATTTCCTGCTGCGCCAGGACGTCGTCCTTCTTGGTATCTTCGCCGTGATGGTCGTCGTCTTCGCGTCGATCAATCCCCGCTTCCTGTCGCTGCCGGCGGCCGCCAACATCCTGCAGGATTTCTCGCCGGTCGTGCTGATGGCGATCGGCCAGACCTTCGTCATCGTGTCCCGCGGGATCGACCTGTCCGTCGGCTCCACGCTCGGACTGTCCGGCGTTGTCATGGCGCTGGCCGTCCGGGCGCTGAACCAGGCGGGCGTCGACCCCGCGCTGACCATCGTGGTCGGCGTCCTGTGCGCGATGGCGACCGGCGCCGTCGTCGGGCTGGTCAACGCCTTCCTGATCAACGTCGCCAACATCACGCCCTTCATCGCGACGCTGGCCACGCTGGGCGCGGCGGCGGGCGTCAGCCTGGTCCTGACGCGCGGCGTGCAGGTGGCCGGCGGGCCGACGGCGGTCATCTATGTCGGCAACCTGCGCTATCTCGGCGTCCTCACCGTGCCGGTGATCGCCGTTCTCGTCATCATGGCCATCGCCTGGGCCTTCTTCGGCCTCACGCGCTTCGGACGCTGGACCTACGCGATCGGTTCGAACCCGTTCGCCGCCCGCGGCGCCGGCATCGACGTGAAGCGCCATCTGACGAAGATCTATCTTCTTTCCGGCATCCTGTCGGGGCTCGCCGGCGCCTTCGTCTATTTCCGTCTGGGCTCCGGTTCGCCGCTTTCCGGGCGCGGGGGCGAACTCTCGGCCGTCGCGGCCTGCGTCATCGGCGGCATCGGCCTCTTCGGGGGAACGGGCAAGATTTCCGGCACATTCATCGGCGCGCTGATCACGACGTCCGTGCTCTCCGGGCTTATCCTGATCGGCGTCGAGCCGAACTGGCAACAGATCGTCGTGGCAGGCCTGATCGCGGGAGCGGTCGGCATCCAGGGCCTCTCGTCCGCCGCGAGGAGAGGAACATGACCGAGCCGCTTTATGCCGTGCGCGATATCCGCAAGTCCTATGGCAGCGTTGTTGCGCTGAACGGCGTCGACTTTTCGGTCGGCGCGGGCGAGGTGGTCGGCCTGGTCGGCGACAACGGAGCCGGCAAGTCGACGCTGGTCCGGATCCTGTCCGGCGTGAACCCGCCCGATTCGGGCGAGATCATCCTGGAAGGCAAACCGCGTCACTGGCGTTCGCCCCACGATGCGCTGGAGGCGGGGGTGGAGACGCTCTACCAGGATGCCGGAATCGCGCCGGACCTGACCGTCGCCGCCAACGTCTTTCTCGGCCGTGAGGTTCTGCGCAAGGGGCTCCTTGGACGCCTCGGGTTCCTCGACGAAAAGGCGATGCGCGACAAGGCGCGCCAGGAACTGACGAGGGTCGGCATCACCGTCCCGTCCGCCGGGCGGCCCGTGTCGAAGCTCTCCGGCGGCCAGCGTCAGGCGGTGGCGATCGGGCGTGCCGTCGCCTGGGCCAACAAGGTGATCCTGCTGGACGAGCCGACTAACCATCTGGGCGCGCAGCAGTCGATCGAGGTGCTGAACGTCATCCGGCAGGCGAAGGCGAATGGCCTCGGCGTCGTCTTCATCTCGCACACGCTCCCGCATGTGCTGGAGGTGACGGATCGCGTTACGGTGTTGCGGCTGGGTGAGGTCGTGGCCGACCGGCCAACCTCCGATTTCAGTCCCGACACGCTGCTGAAGGCGATCACCGGGCTCGCATAAGCGGGAGCCCCAGCGCGAACCGGACCGCTGCACCGGCTGCGCTACTGGATATCCCGCAGGGTCGCCGTCGGAAGGGGGAGGCCCTTCGTTCCGCGCACGCCGTCCCGCCCTTTCCGGGAGCGGGGAGAGTTTGCGGACGGAGGCCAAGATGCTCGGATGCGTGAGACCTTCATTCCGGTCCCGCGAGGACGAGTCTTCGTCGGTTTGAACGAAGACTGGAGGCATGAGCCTCGTTTGGGAAAGTCGAACGCCACTTTCTCTTCTGCCTGCGCTAACAAACCTTCGAGCGCTTCGCCCGGAGTGGTCCGCATCGACGGGAAGTTCCGTTGCTTGGCCGGTATCCGGGAACGAAAGGATAGATCGAAGTCATGGCTCATAAGCTGCCGTGGATTCTGATTGCTATGGCAGTCTTCGCCCTCCTCAGGGTGTACGGGCGAAGGGCGATCAAGGCTATCCAGCGTTCTGCTCCTGCCGACACGGGTCGATTGTCAGGGCAGTCATCGCCGCCGGACGATCGATCTCCGCTCAGCGAGCCTATCTCGGTCGTTCTTCGGCGGCAGGTTCCCGTGCGCTTCGGGGAAGAGCCGCGCTCCTGGCTGGGCGGACTGCCGAGGATGCCGGACCATGCGGTCTGGCCGTGCGGACCCTCCACCGATCATCCAGATCGCGGCGAGACGCCGCTGCATTTCCTGGCGCAGATTGCCTGTGCCGATCTGCCCGCCGAGCTCTGGGGTGGCCTCGGGCCACGCGAGGGATGGCTGTTGCTGTTCCTGAACGGGCAGGAATCCTTCATCGAGGACAACAACAAGGCGGTTCACGTTCTCCCTATCGAGGAACTCGGGCCTGAGCGGGAGCCCCCGCCGGGAACCTTGCCGGTCGCCGACGAGACCTTCAGCGGACCTGATTACGGGTTCGTCCGCAGTCAAAACGACATCCCGACACGTTGGCGTCGCTGGCCGGTCGATCTGGTGACGATTCCCAGCCGATCGGTGGAAGGCTCGACCGAGAGAACGATCATCCCCGAGGACTTCGCGGGCACGCTCTATGACGGCGCGCCTGCTCGCCCCGCGACGACGGACTGGATGCGCACGGAGCTGGCACCGTTCAGCTGGCGCGGCGTCCTGTATGTCCTCGACAGCATCGAGCGCAAGCTGGCCGAGAACCTGCTGCCTATGACCAAACAGGACCGGATCCACATGAAGCGGCCAGGCTGGATCGGAGAAGCCACGGCGTCGCTGGATCAAGCTCTCGCTCGATTAAGGGGCCAAGCAGAACAGTCTCCGAACCGCCCGCAGCATGAAGAGAGGATTAGCGACCTCGAATCTGCGCGACGCTTCCTTGGGGAAACCGGAGACGCCGTCGCGGTACAGAACGCGATGAAGGCATCCCAGGATGCTCACTTGGCGTGGCGGCAGGACGCCAGACAGCGTTTGGCAGCGCTTCGGAAATGGGTTTCATCCCGCGATCTGGATTCGCCGCTGCCATCGGCAGAGTGGGCGGAACTCAGGCAGAAGCTGGTCGACGACCGCTCACCGTACTGGTTCCTCATGGGGGCCCGAATCGGAGTGGGAACTCCGCGTCGACTAAACGGATCTCTGCTCGATCTGGCGCGCCATGGCCTCGCCGCGGCGCAGACCCAGATTGCGGCTGATTATTACACGTCACCGAAGCTACGCGACCTGATCCCTGCCGATCTCCTGCGTGAACTTGAGCCGGACTGGCGAACCCTCGACGGCAATCGTCCACACCGGATGGGCGGCACTCCGGATGTTATCCAGCCTGCTCGGGGAGACGAGATCTCCGGTGAACTCCTGCTCTTTCAGGTCGCCAGCGATGGGGCAATGCACTGGACGCCGGGCGATGTCGGCGCGCTCTACGTGTTCATCGATCCGGCTCGCCTCGCGCGCAACGACTTCAGTGAGTTGCGGGTGACGCTTGAGACTTATTGAGAATGAGCGTGGACCTGCAGGGCTCCCGTCGCAAGCCGCCCAGCGTTGGATCTCACGCAGGAAAATGAGGCCGGGGTAGCCCTTCCTCTGCAAACCGAAGGCCTATTCTTCGGTGCCGAGCCTTATACGCGCGTCCGGCCTCCTCGCTGTGGAGGTCGAAGAAGCGTTCCGACCGTAATCGGCCTGCAGCTTTCTTTTCACGTCATCAACAGTAGCCCGGCATGGTTTCATCCGGCCCCGACACAATAGACTTAGCCTTTCAGGCTCGTCACTCTGTTCGGAAATCTCGCGAAGGTAAGCGCGGACAGCGGCGACTGTCTTCTCTGATGCAGCGCGCGATCCATCCGTCGGAGAGCCCAGGGCCATCCACTCGGAGCCGATCCATTCCAGATATTTTACCGCCTCCTCGGAGGATTTGCCGTTCAGCAACATGTAGGCGAGATGTTGCATGTAGTTGTCGTATTCGTCTGCTGCGGACAGTCTTCCATGCGTCATCATCCCAGGAGCGGATCCCGATGGGGTCCCATTCATCCCAGCCGATCTGGCGCAGGAGCATCAGGTCAATCCGTGGGTACGAGTTCATCTCAAAAGCTTGCGCCATCAACGCCCGACTTCCAAGTGTCGCGCGCCCTGTGGGATTTTCACCCAGGCCCGACCATGGCCATGAAGAGCCCCAATGGGCTTCTAGCCCATGGAAATTGAAGAAGCGAATGACGGGGCAACGTCCACCGGTACCACCGTGCGACCGGCACGCGAATAGCGCACCGGTCGCCGCCGCTGCGATCAAATCTGCGCGAGCCCTCCGTCCGCGAATACTTCGCTCCCGGTCATGAAGCTGCTGTCCGAAGAGGCAAGGAATGCCGCCACCGCCGCGATCTCGGACGGTGCCCCAACATGACCGATCGGCGTCCCCGATCCCATCTCGATCATCGCGTCGCGACCAACAACTTCTTCGGCCAGCTCGGTAAGCGTCGGCCCGGGCGACAGCACGTTCACGCGGATGCCGGTGCCGCGCAGATCCTGCGCCCAGCTCCGCGCGAAGTTGCGCACCGCCGCCTTGGTCGCGCTGTAGACGCTGAATGCCGGGGTGCCCATCACGCTCGTGGTGGAGCCCGTGAGGATGATCGATCCGCCCTCCCGCATCAGCGGCAGCGCCGCCTGGACGGTGAAGAGCACGCCCTTGACGTTCGCGTCGAATGCGCGGGCATATTGCTCCTCGGTAATCTGCCCCAGTGGCACCAGCTCGCCAAACCCGGCATTGGCACAGAGAATGTCGAGCGATCCGCGTTCCGACTTCACCGTCTCGAACAACCGCGCGAGATCGTCGAGATCTGAAACAGATCCCTGCACAGCACGGGCGTTCGGGCCCAGTTCCGCGACCGCCTTGTCGAGCTGCTCGCGCCGGCGCCCGGTGATGTAGACGAAAGCGCCCTCCTTGATGAAGCGTTTTGCCGTGGCGAAGCCGATGCCCGTCCCGCCGCCGGTCACCACTGCCGTCTTGCCCTCCAGTCTGTTCATGCTCGTGTCTCCAGTTTTGGCCTGGCGCAAAACTGATGGCTCACGTACCTACAAACAAGTATGCACCTTTTTGTAAGTATGGAAAAATGACTGCGGCACCTTCGGACCCTGCTACCGGCTTCACCTGCGGGCTTGACGCGACGCTCCGCGTCATCGCGGGCAAGTGGAAGCCGCTCATCATCTACTTCCTGATCCAAGGCTCCAACCGCTACGGCGCCCTCAAACGCGCTGTGCGCGGCGTCAGCGACAAGATGCTGATCCAGCAGCTGAGGGAGCTGGAGGCCGACGGCATCGTGACCCGGAGGGACTATCAGGAGGTTCCGCCGCGTGTGGACTACACTCTCACACCGCTTGGCCACAGCCTGGCGCAGGCATTGGTACCGCTCTGCAACTGGGGAAGTGACAACATGGAGACGGTCGCAGAGATCTTCTCGGAACGCGAGCGATGGCAAGCAAGCCCGACGGCGGTAGCTTCTCGTCGATAAAGGCTGCCATCTCGTCGAGCGTGCCCTTCGGAAAAGCCTTTACGAGGTATGCGAGAAACAGACGCCCGCGCGCTGAGCAATCGTCGCGAGGGGTATAGCGCCCAAAGCGCCGCTTCCGGATTATCGGAATGGGCCGAGCGGACCAGCCGTCCCGCGGCCAGGTCATCGGTGACGAGCGAGAGAAGCGACATGGGCGTGCAGCAGAAAGCCTTCCAGCACGAGATGCAGGGAGCCTATGCCGGCGTCGGGAACCCCAGGAGGAGAGCCGGCTCTTGCGAGCAAGCGCTTGCATGCCGGATGCAGGACTTCGAAGCCCCGGCCAATACCGCCTCGGATTCTTCAAGCGGTTTGGCCACTACAAACTTTTGATGCAGCGTGGTCAGTTCGATGAGGATGTCACAACGACCATCCATGCCATGAAGCTCCGCGAGCGCGCCGAGGTGCAGCCTCACGAGATGCATGGGAAGGCGCGCCTAAAATTGGACGTGAACGCCTCGCGCGAAATCATGGTCTCGTCCAGCGCCGACGGCATCTTCGAGCGGGCGAGACGCGCCGACATTTTCTACAACACGCCGATGCCTGCCTGAGAACAGGAGGCTAGTCGTCCTGGTGCTTGCGCTGGACAACCGTCTGCACGCGTCGATCCGGGATCAGCCACATCCCGGCGACAGCAGCGTAGATGACGTCAGCCAGGATCGGTGTGACGAAGGCGAGCGCGATCCCGATCAAGTAAAGGATCGGCGAAGCCTTGCCCTTCCAGTCGCGGCCGGTTGCTTCTCGCAATTCGGAGTTCGGCCCCTGCAGGCGAATGATCGAAGCCTGCATGAGGGCCCAGGCGACGGCGCAGGCGAGAAGAACGAAGCCGTAAACCGCAGTAGGCCAAGGCTGCAACTCGTGTTCTCCCATCCATGCTGTCGTGAAGGGGATGAGAGAGATCCAGAACAGGAGATGCAGGTTGCACCACAGAACTGTGCCATTCACCTTCGGTGCCAGCGTGAAAAAGTGATGATGGTTGTTCCAGTAGATGGCGACGTAGATGAAGCTAAGCACATAGCTCAGAAACACCGGCATGAGCTCCAGGAGTGCTTCCGGGGTCGCGCCGTGTGGCGGCTTCAGCTCAAGAACCATGATGGTGATGATCACCGCCAGGACGCCGTCGGTAAACGCCTTCAGTCTCTCAGAGTGCATGCAGTCTTGCCTCACGCCGGGGTTCGAGCGGTAGCGCCCTGAGAACCTACTACATTGCCAAACGGAAGAAGCAATCTAGATGGCCTATCCCGAGCCCTTGACGTGCGCGCCTATGGCCGGCGAGTGGCGCTGCACAGTTATGGCGGCTGATCCGCGTCGTTCGTGAGCTGAATACGCGGCAGCGCTAGCCGCCCGGCTGCCATGTCAGCGGCATGGCCGTGCGATCCCGACACGCCGCTGATGCGCGCCACCGACGCTGGCTGACCAGTGGGGCATGGTTGGCGGCAGGGCGCACGACTTGGCGATGTCCAACTGTGCGGTGGGAGGACGTCGCCGGTCTCTCGGATGCTTGCTTCATCGGCGCCGCCCGGACGGTCGACCAGCGCGGTAGATCCTGCGCAAGAGGCTGGCGAAAGAGAGCCGCAACCGCGGCAGCTCTCCATGGTGGCGCGAGAAAAGCTGAGTTGCGAGACGGGAAGAACGGTCCGGTAGACTTCCGGTTTTTCGCGTTTTCCGAGGAGTTACGGTAAGGCTCGCTGGATCTCAGATCCGCCGGCGAAGATGAGGGCGCGGGGACGACGGTCAAAAGCGATGGCTTCGTCCGAGCAACACTCCATCTGCGACAAATTGTCAATCGGAGAACCAGCCCCGGCTAAAGATCCTTTCTCTTCGGCAGGAGGAAAAGCCGATGCATCAAGATGCCGACATTGCCGCGCTGCTACACGTGAACCTGAACGAGAGCTGCCCCTATAGACGGAGGGCGGCGGTGACGCTGGCGCGCTCGATCCGCGCGGGGGGCTCCCCGCACGACGCGGCTGAAGCCCTCGACGGACGAGCGCAGCCCCAAGCGGTCGATGCGCTCTGGGATATCGTCCGGGATCTGGGCCTGTTCTATCTCTGAGCCTTCGCCTTCCGGGTTGCCTTCGCTTCAGGGTTGACCTGCTTTCTCAGAATTATCCGCAATGCCGGACCCGCCTGCAGCAGGTCAGAGATCCCGGTCGGCTAAAAATCAAAGCGGCTCCGCGAGCCTCTCTCCATGCCTTTTGGCTTTCCCACATCATTCGGAGTTCCGTCGGGTTTTCGCACGTCGATAGCGTTGTAACCGTCAAGGACGGTCGCTCCTCGACACGATGTTCAGGTGGCGGCCAAGTCAGCCCGCTGTCGCGAAACGGACGACTTGGAGATCTTCTTTTACGGCGAAGCAAAAAAGTTCCCTCCTACGACAACCGAGGGATCACTTCTGCGTTTCTCCCATGTTCATCCGGAACATGAAGAGAGGTTTCGCCCATGGCTGCCCGAACCATCTCAAGCATTGCGCTCTGGATCTCTGGTCTCGTCATCCTTCTGATCGGATTGCTTGTCGGAGGCGCGGGCGTTCGGCTCGTCGTCCTTGGCGGCAGCTGGTATTATCTGATTGCGGGCATCGGCATCCTTGTGACGGGCGCTTTGCTGATGGCCCGCAGGTCCGCCGCGCTCTGGCTTTATGCCCTGGTGGTGATCGGGACTATCATCTGGGCGATCTCTGAAATCGGCTTCGACTGGTGGCAGCTCGCGCCGCGCGGCGACATCATCTTCCTTCTCGGCATCTACCTGCTGATGCCCTGGATCACCCGTCCTCTCGCTCGGGCAATCCCCCTCCGCCGGACCGCAGCATCGGCCGCCGAAATGACTGCCCGGCCACGCTCCTTGTGGCGAGGCGCGGCGTTGCCGCTGGCCGCGTCGCTGGCGATCGGCGCCGTCGTCGGAATCATCGCGTTAAATTCCACCTACAACGACCGGGAAGGGCGACTGCCGACGGCGCAGGCAGGCGCGACGCCGCCCGCGACGCTGACGGCGGAGGGGCAGGGGGATGATTGGCGCGCTTACGGCCACTCATCCTTCGGCGACAAGTATTCGCCGCTGAACCAGATCACCCCCGACAATGCGGGGCAGCTCAAGATCGCCTGGACCTTCCACACCGGCGACCAGAAACAGCCGAGCGATCCGGTCGAGACGACGTACGAGCTGACCCCGATCAAGATCGGCGACACGGTCTATATCTGCACACCGCACGATTGGGCGATCGCACTGGACGCGGAGACCGGCCAGCAGAAATGGAAATACGACCCGAAGATCACGGAGCGGAAGAACCTTCAGCATCTGACCTGCCGGGGCGTCTCCTATCATGACGAGAATACCGGCGTGGGCGCCGCGTCCTCCGCGGCGCCGGGCGGCGAATGCCCGGCGCGCATCTTCCTGCCCACCGCCGATGCCCGGCTGATCGCGCTGGATGCGAAGACCGGCCAGCCCTGCGCCGGCTTCGGCCAGAACGGCGTCGTCGACCTGATGGTCGGCATGCCGGATGCGCAGCGTCTCGTGGGCGAATATTACTCGACCTCTCCGCCGGTGGTGACGCGAAACCTCGTCATCGTCGCGGGCGAGGTGACCGACAATTATTCCACGCACGAGCCCTCCGGCGTGGTGCGCGCCTACGACGTCAACACCGGCGCGCTTGTCTGGAACTTCGATACCGGCAATCCCGACGCCACGTCGCCCCTCGCACCGGGTCAAAGCTATACGCTCAACTCGCCGAACAGCTGGATCGTCTCCAGCGTCGATGAGGCGCTTGGCCTTGTGTACATCCCCTACGGCAATCAGACGCCGGACCAGTGGGGCGGCAATCGCGGCCCGAACACGGAGCGCTTCGCCAGCTCCGTCACGGCGCTCGACGTGAACACGGGAAAGGTTCGCTGGGTCTACCAGACCGTGCACCACGACCTCTGGGACATGGACGT
The DNA here is from genome assembly GCF_900110915.1 of Faunimonas pinastri. Classification (GTDB taxonomy): domain Bacteria; phylum Pseudomonadota; class Alphaproteobacteria; order Rhizobiales; family Afifellaceae; genus Faunimonas; species Faunimonas pinastri. Next base: position 388,880 of record NZ_FOFG01000002.1, on the reverse strand, counting down.
TCCGGCGCAACCCAGCCTGATCGACCTGGACACGGCGAACGGCCGCGTTCCGGCGCTGGTGCAGGCGACGAAGCGTGGCGACCTCTATGTGCTGGACCGGCGAACCGGGCAGCCGATCGTGCCGGTCGAAGAGCGGCCGGTCCCGCAAGGCGCGGGCAAAGGCGACCACACCGCGCCCACGCAGCCCTTCTCGGCGCTGACCCTTCTCAGCAATCCGCTGGTGCGGGAGCGCGACATGTGGGGCGCGACGATGTTCGATCAGCTCGCATGCCGCATCCAGTTCCGCTCCATGCGCTACGACGGCATGTTCACGCCGCCGTCCGAAAAAGGCTCGCTCGTTTTTCCCGGCAATTTCGGCGTGATCGACTGGGGCGGCATTTCGGTCGATCCGGTCCGGCAGATCGCCTTCGCCAATCCCGACCACATGGCCTTCGTGGACCGGCTGGTACCTCGCGAGAAGAAGCCGCAGAGCGGGAACGATCAGGACGTGCAGCGCCCCGCGGGAGGCTCGGACGTTCAGGGCTCGTCGGAAGGCGGCGCCAATCCGATGTTCGGAAGTCCCTACTCGGTGGAGCTCAACGCCTTTCTTTCGCCGCTGGGATTTCCCTGCCAGGCGCCGCCATGGGGCTATATTGCGGGTGTCGACCTCCGGTCGGGCAAGGTCGTCTATCAGCACAAGAATGGGACGGTGCGCGATCTCTCGCCGATCCCGCTGCCCTTCAAGATGGGGGTCCCGAGCCTTGGCGGACCGATCATCACGGGCGGCGGCGTCGCGTTTCTCACGTCTACGCTGGACTATTATATCCGCGCCTATGACGTGACGGACGGTCGCCAGCTCTGGGAGGACCGGCTGCCGGCCGGCGCGCAGGCAACGCCGATGAGCTACCGGTCGGCAGCCTCAGGGCGTCAGTTCGTGGTCGTGATGGCGGGCGGCCATGGTTCGCTCGGCACCAAGCTGGGCGATTCCCTGATCGCGTACGCGCTGCCCAAGTCGTGACGAGAGGCGAGGCGCGGCTTGGGTAGCCGCGCCAGCCCTGTTAGGGCATGAAAGGGTCAGCCTCGGGTCGTTGCTGCCGGGTCGCAACCTTCCGACGTTCGAAGTCATGATCTTGGGAAATCGGGGACGCGCTACGGGCCGAGACACTTGCCGGCATGACGTGTGAGTAGCCGGTGAGATAACCCGGCGCGAACCAGTCCGCCTCGCGGTTCGAAACGGTGCCGCCGCAGGCGCTATGCCCTTCGACGGGGGCGATGAGAGTTTTCGTCCGTGGGTCTTAGAGCGGTTCGGCAGCGATCTCGAAGCGCACGTTCGGCACCAGCCGGTAGGGCTGGACGAAGCTGCCGCTGGCCGGCACCTGGCGCGACCACCAGCGGGCACCCATGGCATCCGCTGAGACGATCGAAATCTCGTCGCGCAGGATGCCGCCGAGCTCGACCTCGATCTCGGTGCCATCGGTCATGACGATCCGTGCGGGACCGGCAAGCTGCGCGTCGATGACGCGGTCCCAGCCCGGCGGTTCCGGCAGGATGAACGTGCCGGTCGATTCGTAGACCTTCCGAACCGGGGCGAACGAGACATCGATGTGGTAACGCCCAAACAAGACATCGCCGCTGGCAAGGTGAAGCTGGCCTTCTCCGTTGAACGACTTCACGACGCGATGCATGACGCTACCCGATGCTGAACTGACAGGCGGGATCCACCAGGGATCTCCGCCTGACAACTTGCGTGGGACGGAAGCGTTCCAGACAGGGGGCAACGCGCCGATGCCGCAGCCACCCCGGCGCTATCCCCGCCCTCAGTATTCCTTCTCGTAGAACAGGCCGGCGGAGGTGTCGTCGTTGCCGGCGCCTGCCCGGGCCTTGATGTTGCGGGTGATGTCGAGGTCGACCGTGACTTCACTGCCGCCGCCGGCGCTCTGCTGAACGCCGAGATAGGTCCGCTCGTTGATATAGCGGCCGGCCCGCAACGAGGCGTTGCCCTGTGCGTCCGTGGTCACGTCCAGTTCGTCGAGACCGGTGGACTGGCGAAGCTGGTCGATAATGCCGCCGCCGCCATTGCCGCCCGCCAACTGCGCCGCCGCGGCGGCAAGCTGCGCCACCTGGAAGGGCGAGAGATCGCTGAGGCTGCGCTTGAAGATAAGCTGTGCAAGCACTTCATCCTGCGGCAGTTCGGGACTGGACGTGAACTTGACCTCCGGGTTGGAAGCGTTGCCGGTGATCAGGATGGTGACCGTCAGATTGTTGCCGGTCGTGCTCGCCGAGAAGTCCAGCATCGGGTCGAAATCGCCCTGGAACGTGATCGTGCCGCGATCCAGCGATATGCGCTGGGTCAGCACATCCAGCCGTCCGCGCCGCAACTCGAACTGGCCTTCCGTGACGATGGCCGCCGTCGTGCCGCGAAGCGTCAGGCGGCCGCCCAGTTCGGCATCGAGGCCGCGGCCGCGCACGAAGATCTGGCTCGGCGCATCGACGGTCAGGTTCAGCGCGACGGGGACGCTTGCCGATGCGGCGGAATTGCCCCGCTTGGGCCGGGACTTGGGCATGGCTCGGGCGATCGTCTTGCGCACATCGGGCGGCGTGTGGCGGTGCTCGATCTGCACGGCGACGGAGCCGCCCGGCAACTGCTCGGGTATCGTCACTTCCACGCGGCGAAGCTGCACGAGCCCACCCGCCGTCATGCCGCGCTTGACGCTGCCGGTCAGCGTCAGGTCGGAATCGAAGGTAGCGACGACGAGCGAACCGTCGGAGTATCGAAGGCCCCGACTGTTGGCGCGGATGTTGACGGGGAGGTCGCCGCGAAGCCCGATCGTGCCGGAGGCGGCAAGGCTGCCGTTCGGGCTGCTTCGCGCCGTCAGCCGGTCCAGAACGAGCCGGTCGTTGTTGAGGGAGGCGCGCAGCGACAGGCCGTTCAGCGTGATGCCGGAGAGGGGATCGACGACGCTTGCGCCGTCCGCTGTCACCGTTCCGGAATATTGCAACGCGGCCGGCGTGCCCCGCACCGTCGCGTCTATCCGGAGAATGCCCTTCAATGCCGCGCCGCGATCGGCGACGGCGGCGTTGGCAAGCGTCAACGGAACGGCACCATTCACCCGCATGTCGATGCGGTTGCCGGCCTTGACCGCGACGCTGCCCTGGGCGTTCAGGGTCAGGCCCCCGGCGCCGGTCGCCTTGACGGTCGTATCCAGCGTGCCGTTGTTGAAGCGCCCGTTGGCGCCGATGTTGAGCGGGCCGACCCCCTGGCTGCGCGCCGCCTGCACGGACGCGCCGGTCCAGCTGGCATCGTAGGTCGCGGCGGGGGCCGCCGCCGTGCCGGTGACATGGGCCTTGCCGGAAATCGTGCCCGTCGCGCCCAGCGACGGCTGGAAGGTGTTGGCGAGCGCGGCGGGCAGGCTGCTCAGCGTGACGTCGAGCGCCATCTGCTGGCCGGCCCGGCCGTCGAGGACGATTCGGCCGGAGCCGACATTGATCGTGGCGCCGTGGAGGTTTGCCGTACCGTTGCGCACCTGGATCGCCGTCGGCCGCGCAAGCGCGACGTTCACGCCTGCGCGCTGAAAGCGGAGCTCTGCCAGCGAGACGTCAAGACCGCCGGCTGCCGGAGCCAGGCTGCCCTTGAGATGGGCGGCACCGTCGGCAAGCTTGCCGTCCACCGTCAGGTCCGTGTTCTGCCCCTGGCGGCTGGCCGAGCCGTTGGCCTGCACGATCTGAAGGCCGCCGGCCGAGACGTTGCGGACATCGAACGTGCCCTGCAATGCGGGTTGCGTCGTCAGCTTGTCGCCCTGCGCCTGGATGTCGGCGGAACCGACCCGAACGTTCTCCACGGCGATGTTGCGGGCCTTGCCGGTGATCTGCGCCGACTGGCTGTTGTCGTTGACGGCGAGGTTGAGGTCGGCGTCGAGCGAGCCCTTGGCGTTTTGCAGGAACAGCGGACCCACCACCGAAAGGTCGGGGGAATGCAGGCTGACCTTGCCGGAGAACAGATTGTTGGCGAGCATGGTCACGTCGCCGGCGAGCTTCGTGTCGCCCACGTTGAAGGCGAGGTTCTCGATGTGACGGCTGCCGTCGGCCGCGCCGGAGAGATGGCCGCTGCCCTGGATCGGCGTGTTGCCGAGCGTGGCGTTCAACGTGGCGTCGCCCCGCGTGTTCGGCCCGGCGATCGTCCCGACGAAATGCGCGCGCGGATCCTTCAGCGGGCGATCCATCAGCACGACGTCGGTGCCGGACGCGGTCACGTCCACTTCCGGGGCGGCCTGTGAACCGCCGAGATGGCCGGAGAGATGCGCGGCCCCCTTGGCGCGCGGCGTGATCACCGCGAGGTCCTGCACGCGCGTGTCGAAATCGATGTTCATGTGCGGCGCGGAGACGAGGCCCGTCAGGCTTGCCTGCGCGGTGCGGGCGGTGACCTGCATGTTGTCGAGCCGCAGGCCCAGGCGGGAGCGCCATGCCTCGCCGGAAAGCTGCACCTGACCCTTGAGGATGGGATCGAGGCTGGCGACACCGGTATGGAGGTCCTGCGTGCTGCCCTTGAGGTTCAGGTCGACATAGCCGCCCTTCGGACGGACGCTGCCCGTCGCGGTCAGTTGGGCGGAGCCGCCGATGTCGCGCTTGGCGAGGCGGGCGAAGCGGGAAAGGTCGTCGGCGATCAGCGTATAGGTGCCGTTGATCCGCTCCGGTGCCGCCGTGCCGACGAAGCTCGCATTGGCGCGGTCGAGCGCCACCCGAAGATCGGCGAAGTTTACCGGCTGGTCGGCATGCCAGCGGCCCTGCGTGGAGGCCGTCAGGCGCGAGCCGATGGCCGCCGCGAGATCGGGGTCGGCCGCCTCGATGCCGTCGGCATTGACGTTGGCCGTGAAGGTCGCGCCGCGATCGGTCGCCGAGGTCCAGTCGCTGGCCTCGCCCGAGCCCTGCAATTGCAGATGACCGAGCGACCCGTAGGTGGTCTGCACACGCTCGGCCGTGAGGTTCACGCGCCAGGGGGAGGGCGAGCCGGCCTGCAGCGAGGCATTCATGTCGATCCGGCGGAGCTTCGGCTGGCCCGGCACGAATGGCAGTTCCGTGTCGCCGCTCGACGAACCGAGCACGAAGTGGATGTCGGCCGCCTGCGGAACCTTGTCGGAGCCGACCCGCGCCGTGCCGGTGAGATCCACCGTCGACGACTTCAGGGCGAGCGAGTTCAGGAGGATGGAGCCGTCGTCGTTCTTGGTGAGGTCGAGCGCCAGATGGCTGTCGCCCTTCAGAAGGCTGGCGTAATTCGCCGGGGCGATCTGGCCGAGCGAACCCGTCAGGTCGGAGGTGATGCGGTAGCCGGTGCCGGGGCGGGCGATGCCGATGCTGCCGCCCAGGATGGACTTGGCATTCTCCTGGAGGTCGACGTTGCCCTGCCAGTTGTCGAGCGGGCCCTGACCCTGCAGCGTGAAGACGACGGCGGGTTCGCCGGGCAGCTTCAGCGCCTTGGAGACGAGGCCTCCCGCGGGCTCGTCGAAGCGGACATTGGCCAGCAGCGAGTTCTTGTTGGGATCGAGATTGACGTCGAGCGAGAGCGTGCCGCCCGGAGCGTCGAGGCGCTTGCCGTCGATCTTGGCCTGCACGGCGCTGGACGTCACATGCGCGGAGCCCTCCAGCGACAGGTTCGCCGCGGTGCCGAACACCGGCTCGCCGATGGCGATTTTCGGAACGGAAAGCTGGTCGAGATTTACCGCGATCGGCAACGAGAAACCGCCGCCCGAGGACGTGGTCGTCTCCGACGGCGCCGGCTTGCGCAGCACGTCGATCTCGTTGGCGGTGAGGTTCTGGATATCCAGCCGCTTGCGCAGGAGCGCCGCGCGGCTCCAGGTCATGGACGCGCCGTCGAGCTTCAGCCACGGACCCTGACGGTCCGAAACCGTGATGTTCGCGATCTTAACCGTGGAGGAGAAGGCGCCTTCCAGGCCGTTGATCTCGACTTTCCGGTCCGGGCTGGAAAGCACGCGCTCCAGCAGGCGGGCGATCTGCGACTTGCCGGCGGAACCGCTCTGCGCCAGCGCGACGCCGGAGACGGAGCCGGCGAGACCCAGGACGAGGGCGAATTTGATGATCGGGCGCATCATGATCAGAAAGCCTGTCCGAGGCCGACATAGATCCCGTATTTCGCGTCGCCCTTCACCGGGTTGAGCGGAACCGCCACATCGAGGCGGATCGGGCCGAGGCCGGTATTGTAGCGAAGGCCGAGGCCGGCGCCCATCTTCACTCCGCCGGAGAAATCGGGAATGGAATCCTCGTAGGCGTTGCCGAGATCGAAGAAGGGAACGATGCCGATCGATTCGGTGATCTTGGTGCGGAGTTCCAGCGAGGCCTCCCAGAAGGATTTGCCGCCGACGATGTCGCCATTTACGCGCGGGCCGACGCTCTTGTAGTCGTAGCCGCGAACGGAACCGCCGCCGCCGATATAGAAGCGCCGGTCCGCCGGAATGTCTTCCAGATTGGAACCGCCGACGATGCTGCCGAGCGCCACGCGACCGGCCACGATGAAGCGGTCGTTCGCGTCGAGGCTCTTGTAGGTGGCCGCCGAGATCTTGCTGCTCAGCGCGATCGTGCCGCCTTCCAGGTCGGTGAAGGGTTCGAGATCGCCCGTGACATGGAAGCCCTCGGTCGGGTTCAGCTTGACATCGCGATTGTCGAACTCGAGCTGCCCGGGAATGCCGAAGATCAGGTAGTTGTTGATGCCGAGCGCATCTTCGACGCGCTCCTTCTCCAGCTCCACGCCGAGCGATCCGGTCAGTTCGTCGGTGAAATACTGCTTCAGCGTCGCTGTGCCGCCCACGCCGCGCTTGAGATAGGTGTCGACATATTCCTGCTGGCCGGTGACGTTCAGCACGAGGTCGGTATCGGGCGAGAACGTGCCGGGGCGCGTGAAGGTGCCGGAAAGCTTGTAGTCCAGCGTGTCGAAGCTACTGCCGATGTCGCCGACGGAGCTCTTGAAGCGCGTGTTGGAATCGGCGCCGAGGCCGCCGACTTCGGCGTCCAGGCGGAACTTCTCGCCTCGGCCGAAGATGTTGCGATACTCGAAATAGCCGGTGACGTCAGCGCCGTCGCGCGTGGAATAAGAAACGCCGCCGCCGACCAGGTGACGCTTGCGCTCGGCCAGGTTGAAGGTGATCGGCAGGGTGCCGTCGCGAACGACGTCGGCCTCCTTGATTGAGATGCTGGAAAGGGTATCCAGCCGCTGCAGCCGCTTCTTGGCGCGCGCCAGATCGTCGGGATCGTAGCGGTCGCCGGGATGCAGTCCCGTCTGCCGGACGGCAAAAGCCGGGTCGAGGCGCTGCGTGCCGGTGACGGAAACGGGCCCGAAAACGGCCGCCGGACCGTGATCGATCTCCACGACCGCGTTGACCTGGTTCGTCGCATGGTCGGCCACGACCTTCCGGTCTGCCACCCGCGCCTTGGGGTAGCCGCGCTGCCGCCAGACGTCGATGACCTTCTTTTCCGCCGTCAGGATCTCGCCGGAGCGGGCCACCGCACCATGCTGGATCTTGGCGTCGCGCAGGTCGAGCTCCGCCTTCTTGTCCTTCATCGGGATGGGCGCGGGCAGGCCGTCGAACTGGACGGTGCCGTACTGGAAGAGGGGGCCCGGATCGACGGAAACCGTGACCTGCGACGGCTTTGGCAGCGTCGAGTCCGGTGCGATCGTCGCGGGATCGCGGCCATCGACCAGGATGCGGATCGTGCCGCCGTAATAGCCCTGCGTGTAGAGCGCGGCGAGGATGCGGCCGTAATCGCCCTTGGCGCGCGCGATCAGGCCCGCGGCGGCGGCCGGCGGGCGGCGGCGCTGCGTGAAGAGGTTGGAGGCCGATTGCAGGACGCGCTTCAGCCGCTTGTTCTGCTGGCCTTCCAGATTGAAGTCGATCTTGTAGGGCTGCGCGTCCGGCGCATTGGCCGGGTCGTTCGGGTTCTTGCCGAAAAAGGTGTGCCCGAACAACGTGAAGGCTTCGGCGGGCGCAAGCGGGACCGTAACGGCGAGCGCGAGGGTGACGCAGGCGGCTCTCTGCCAATTCCTGTGGCGGGCGCGATGGCGCGGACCGGGAGACGCTGAACTCATAACACCTCAGTCTCTGGTGCCGGGGTAACCGGCGTTTCTGCTGAGCGCCCTCAGCCAGGAATCCGGAGACAATACCCGCTGGCATTGCAGCAGGGCAACCGCCGCGGAGGGCGGCATGTCGTTATACCCGCGACAAGTGCAGAGATGCCACTATCTCCAAGGTGGCCGGAATCATCGCGCCGCCGGATGGTTTGCGCCCAAACAAAAATCTTCGCGGCCGCGCGTATATCCTTTATCTCTCTTCGCAGTTGCGGCGCAGCACCTGTCGATATTATGCCACTGCTTCCCTTCCGCTCCCCGGAACGGTGCGCCGCATGGATCGGGTGTTCTGCGGCAATACTTGGATTGGCTGGCGTCGAGGGGTGGATGGATCTTTACGGCTTGATGCAGCGGCTTTCCTGGCCGCGCGGCTATTCCGGCAGAATCTTCCTGATCTGCTTCATCGGAACCCACATTCCGCTTCTCGCGCTGGTGATCTTCACGCTCGTCAGCGGCGGGTGGCACGATCCCGTCGCGCGATGGGCGTTTCTGGTCACGCTGCTCGGCACGGTCGCCGGGGCGATCGCGACGATCTTCGCGATCCAGCAGATGCTTTATCCCCTGCATCGCAGCAGCCGGGCGCTTGAAGAATACGTCGCCGGTCGGCCGCCGATGGAACTGCCGACGCAGTATCACGACGAGGGCGGGCGCCTCATGGCAAACGTGCAGCGCACGCTCTTGCGGCTGAACCAGGCCATGGAGGAACTGAACCGCCAGGCGATGATGGATCCGCTGACGGAGATCGGCAATCGCCGCTTCTTCGACATGCAGTTCGATCGCGTCTTCAGGGACTCGGCCAAGGGCGGAACGGACCTTTCGCTGGTCATCCTCGATGTCGATCACTTCAAGGCCATCAACGACCTTCACGGCCATCTGACCGGCGATTCTGCGCTGGTGCAGCTTGCCGAACTGCTGAAGCGCGACGTGCGCGCCGGCGACCAGGTCGCCCGCGTGGGGGGTGACGAGTTCTGCATGCTGCTGCCCGGGGCCGATCTCGACGACGCGGAAGAGATCGCTCGCAGGGTCGAGCGTTCCGTCGCCGCCGTCACGGTCCCCGGACTGGAACCCGGCGCATTGCGGGTCAGCTACGGCCTCGCCGCGCGGCGCGAAGAGGACGTGCGGGTGGAAGATATCTATAGCCGGGCGGACCGCGCCCTCTACGCGGCCAAGCGCCATCACCGCGACCGGGTGGCCGATGACGGGCTGAGCATCGCGCGGGATAGCTGACCGCCTTCCACGGAAGCAGAGGTCGCGGCGGGCCGCCGCCGCTCTTTCAAGCCTCGATTGCCATGCCTTCACGGCTCACCTAGGTTCTGCCCCGAAGCGCCACACGGCGCAGCATGGGTGATCCGTTGGTCAGCAAAAACAGCGTTCTCTTCATCACGCTCGATTCCTGCCGCTTTGACAGCTTCACGCAGGCGAATGCCCCGGCGCTGAAGGCGGTCGGGCCGCTGCACAAGGCCCAGGCCCCCAGCTATTTCACCTATGGCTCGCATTCCGCCATGTTCGTCGGCTTCACCCCCGGCGTACCCGGAACATCGGCGCCGATCCTCAATCCCAAGGCCGGCAAGCTCTTCAAGCTGGTCGGCGCGGGTTTTCCGGGCAAAGGCGGCGAGGGCTATCAGATCGCCGGCCGTAACATCATCGACGGCTTCAAGCGCGAGGGCTTCCGCACGATCGGCGCAGGCGCGATGGGCTGGTTCGATCCGGAGACCATGACCGGCCAGCACCTCAGCGACAGCTTCGACGACTTCATCTTTACCGGCAATCACGGGCTGGCCCGCCAGATCGAATATGTGAACTCCCGCATCGCGGAGACGGAGCAGGATGTCTTCGCCTTCGTCAATGTGGGCGAGACCCATGTTCCCTACTGGTTCGAGGGCGCGCCCTGGAGCGAGGACGACAATCCCTGCGTCCCGTTCCAGACGGAGGACCGCTCCACCGACTGCCGGACGCGGCAGGTCGCCTGCGTGGAGTTCGCCGACCGGCTGCTCGCCCCGCTTCTGGAAGCGTTCTCGGGAAGCACGATCCTGCTCTGCGGCGATCATGGGGATTGCTGGGGCGAGGACGGGCTCTGGGAGCACGGCGTCAGCCATTGGGCGACGCTGACCGTGCCGCTGCTCGTCCGCGTCCGGGGCGAACCTGTCGAGCGTCCGGACGACTTGCGGGACGAGATAGGGGAGGACCTGCCGGACGTCGCGCCGACGCAGGAGGAACGGCGGAGCCGCCTTCACTCGCTCTTCCGCTATCGTCAGAACGGCTAAGCTCCCACTCAACCCCAGGTCGCGACAGCGGCCTGTACACGCCAACAGCAAAGGGCTATGCGCCACGCAGAAGCCCGGTCCGGAAGACAATGTCCGCGTTTACCCGCCTTGCAATTCCCGACGTGATCCTCGTCGCGCCCACGGTGTTCAGCGACAATCGCGGCACCTTCTGCGAAATCTATTCGCGGCAGCGCTACGAGGAGGTGGGGATTGCCGCCGGGTTCGTGCAGGACAACGAATCCCTTTCGATCATCAAGGGCACGGTGAGGGGGCTGCATTTTCAGACGCCGCCTTTCGATCAGGCCAAGCTGGTGCGCGTCGTGTCCGGCTCGATCTTCGACGTGGCGGTCGATCTGCGGCGCGGTTCGCCCACCTACGGCCGCTGGGTCGGCGCGACGCTGACCGCGGATAAAGGCGAGCAGCTCTTCATCCCGCGCGGTTTCGCGCATGGCTTCTGTACGCTGAAGCCGGAAACGCGGGTCCTCTACAAGGTCGACAACGGCTACTCGCGCGAGCACGACGCCGGCATCCGCTGGAACGACCCGGACCTCGCGGTCGACTGGCCGCTGGGCGACAGCGATGCCGTCCTCTCCGACCGGGATCTGAAGCTGCCCGGGTTCGCCGAATTCCAGACGCCCTTCGAGATGGCGCGCTCGCGATGAGCGACGCCGGAACCCCCAGGCGCATCCTGGTGACCGGTGGTGCCGGCTTCATCGGCTCGGCCGTCATCCGGCGCATCATCGCGGCAACGCCGCACAGCGTCCTCAACGTCGACAAGCTCACTTACGCCGGCAACCTGGAGTCGCTGGCCGGTGTCGCCGACGATCCCCGCTACAGCTTCGCGCGTGCCGATATCTGCGACGGCGAGGCGATGGCGCGGCTTCTTGCCGAGTTCCGGCCGGACTGGGTGATGCATCTGGCGGCGGAATCGCATGTGGACCGCTCCATCGACGGGCCGGCCGCTTTCATCCAGACCAACATCGTCGGCACCTTCACGCTGCTGGAGGCCGCGCTTGCCTACTGGCGCGGGCTCGACGCGGAGGCCCGGGAGCGTTTCCGCTTCCATCACATTTCAACCGACGAGGTCTTCGGCACCCTTGGCGAGGAGGGCGCGTTCGACGAGGAGACGGCCTACCGTCCGAACTCGCCCTATTCCGCCTCCAAGGCGTCCTCCGATCACCTCGTCCGTGCCTGGCACCACACGTTCGGCCTGCCGACGGTGCTGTCCAACTGTTCCAACAATTACGGCCCTTACCATTTCCCGGAAAAGCTCATTCCCCTGATGATCCTGAACGGGCTGGAGGGCAGGAAGCTGCCGGTCTACGGCCGGGGCGAGAACGTGCGCGACTGGCTCTTCGTCGACGATCATGCCGCGGCGCTCTTGGCGGTGGTGGCGCGCGGCCGCCCCGGCGAGAGCTATGCGATTGGCGGTTCGCAGGAGCAGCGAAATATCGACGTGGTCCGTTCCATCTGCGCCATCCTCGATGAGGAAGCGCCGGACCCGGTCAGCGGCTCGCGCGAGCGGCTGATCGAATTCGTGACAGATCGTCCCGGCCACGACCTCCGCTATGCCATCGACGCCGGCAAGATACACCGCGAACTCGGCTGGGCGCCCCGGGAAACGTTCGAGAGCGGGTTGCGCAAGACGGTGCGCTGGTATCTGCAAAATCGCGACTGGTGGGAGCGCATCCGCTCGGGCGCCTATCGCGGCGAGCGGCTCGGCACGGCGCGATGACCTTGCGGGCGCTGGTCTTCGGCGGCGGCGGTCAACTTGGTCGCGAACTTGTCGTCCAGGCGCGGGCCGGCGCGATCGACCTTCTTTCGCTCGGTCACGCGGACGGCGATATCGTGGACCCCGCCTCGATCCGGCAGGCGCTGGATCGGCACCGGCCGGACGTCGTGGTCAATGCAGCCGCCTATACCGCCGTGGACCGCGCGGAGAGCGAACCGGACAAGGCCTTTGCGATCAACGCTCGCGCGCCGGGTCTTCTGGCCGTGGCCTGCGCGGCGGCCAACCTGCCGCTGATCCATGTCTCGACCGATTATGTTTTCGACGGGCGAAAGACCGGGGCCTATGTCGAGGACGATCCGATTGCGCCGCAAACGGTCTACGGCCGCAGCAAGGCCGAGGGCGAATCGGCGGTGCGCGCGGAACTCCACCGGCACCTGATCCTCAGGACATCCTGGGTCTATGGCGCCCATGGCGGCAATTTTCTCAAGACCATGCTGCGGCTGGCCGGCGAGCGCGATCGGCTGACCGTCGTCGCCGACCAGCATGGCTGCCCGACCGCTTCGATCGACCTGGCGCAAGGCATTCTGATCGCGGCCGAACGCGCCGCCAGCGGCGATTCTGTGTGGGGCACCTATCATCTCGCCGGCACCGGCGTCACCACGTGGCACGGCTTCGCCTGCGCCATCGTGGAGGCGGCCGCTCCGCTGACCGGCCGACGCCCAGCGGTCGACGCCATCGACACCGCCGGGTTCCCGACCGCAGCGGCCCGGCCAGCCAATTCGGAACTGGATTCCGGCCGTTTCGCCTCCGTCTTCGGCTTCCGCGCGGTTCCCTGGATGGAGCGCACGGGCGAAGTGGTGCGTGAGCTTTGTCGGACAAGTCGCGAAAACAACAACGAAAAACCGGGAGTCGCAGGCGCATGAAGGGCATCATTCTGGCGGGCGGCACGGGCACGCGGCTGCATCCGATCACGCTTGCCGTCTCCAAGCAGCTGATGCCGGTCTACGACAAACCGATGATCTATTATCCGCTGTCGACCCTAATGCTGGCCGGCATTCGCGAGATCCTCATCATCACCACCCCGCATGACGGGCCGCTTTTTCACAAGCTCCTGGGCGATGGATCGCGGTTCGGTATCAGCCTGACCTATGCCGTGCAGGATGCGCCGCGCGGGCTGGCGGAAGCCTTCATCATCGGTCGCGATTTCGTCGGCGGCGATTCCGTCGCGCTGGTTCTGGGCGACAACATCTTCTTCGGCCATGGCCTGCCGCAGCTTCTCGCCCGCGCCGCCGCGCGCACCGACTGCGCCACCGTCTTCGGCTACACCGTCAACGACCCCGAGCGCTATGGCGTGGTCGAGCTCGATCGGGAAAACAAGGCGCGTTCCATCGAGGAAAAGCCGTCCTCGCCGAAGTCGAACCTGGCGGTGACCGGCCTTTATTTCTACGACAATCGCGTGCTGGATATCGCGGCCGCCGTAAAGCCCTCGGCGAGGGGCGAGCTGGAGATCACCGACGTCAACCGTGCCTATATGGAAGAGGGGCGGCTCTTCGTGGAGATCATGGGGCGCGGCTTCGCCTGGCTCGACACGGGAACCCACCAGTCGCTGCTGGAGGCAAGCCAGTTCGTGCAGATCATCGAGCAGCGCCAGGGCCTCAAGATCTGCGCACCCGAGGAAATCGCCTTCCGGCAGGGCTTCATTTCCGCCGAAAGCCTAGTGGAGCAGGCCCGCCCGCTCGCCAAGTCGGGGTATGGGGAATATCTGCTGCGCGTGGCGCGGGAATGGGAGACGCGTCGTGCTTTCGATGAGCTCTAAGTACAGAGCCCGCTTCGACGCCGCTTTATTTTCGGACCGCGCGCCCTTTTCAGGTCAATTGCTCGGAATTGTGTGTTTCCCGCACTTTCGCGAGGCGCGGCCAGCCTTTATCTGCCGGGATTGAAGCAGAAAACAGCAACGCCGCGGAGCAAGAGAGATGGATTCCCCGATGGAGGACACGAGCGAGGTCCGCGACCGGCTGACGGAAGCGTGGGGCTCGGTCATCCGCCGCACGATCGACACTGGCTATCCTCCCGCTGCGGTTGTGGAAACCATGGCCTCGGTCGCGGTGGCGCGCTGGGCGGAGCTGCACGGAAACCTGGAAGTGTCCAACTATCTGCGCCTGATGGCAGACCAGATCGCGCAGAACGTTCACGATCAGGCCGATGCGCTGATCAACGGAAATGCGAAACCTGCCGAAGAGGCGTGACTCTGCGGCTTCATGCCCCAATTCAGCCATTCGGCCGGGTCATTTACTCTGACCCGAGCCGATGATGCTTCGCCTGTTTCACGGCAGGGGACAGATCCCGGACAGACGGTTCGGAAACCAGTGTCGAAAGCCGGGCTTGGTAGCGACCGGCGCGACAAGTTATGGTAGAGCCGGTCTCCGGGATTAGCAGCGCGCGCAAGCGGAGGGTGACGTATTGTCAGTTGGAACGATCACGACAGCAGCGCAGCCGGCGGACGCGGCCTCCAATGCGAATCCCACGCCGGACTCCGGGCTTAGCGCGCTGGCGTTGATCGCGGCCTTTTACCAGGTCCGCTGCGATACCGCGCAGATCACCCATGAACTCGGCCTCGGCCAGCGCGCCGCCGGCGTCACCGATGTCGTGCGCGGCGCGAAGCTCCTCGGCCTGAAGTGCCGCGCGCTGCTCAATCAGAAGCGGCAGCGGCTTGAGAACGTGCCGCTCCCCGCCGTGCTGCAGCTCAAGGACGGGCGCTTCGTGGTGCTCGGCCGCCGGCACGATGACGGCACATGGCGCATCATCGATCCCGCCACGCGTGGCGTGGAAATGGAGAAGGGCGACGCCTTCGTCGAGCGCTGGAACGGCACGATCATCCTCTCCACCAAGCGCCTCAAGATGGACGAGGCGCCGCGCGAGTTCGGTATCGGCTGGTTTCGTCCGTCCATCTGGCGCTACCGCAAGCCGCTCGCCAACGTTCTGATCGCGTCTCTCTTCGTGCAGCTTTGCGCGCTGATCACGCCGATCTTCTTCCAGATCACCATCGACAAGGTGCTGGTGCACAAGGGCTATTCGACGCTGACGCTGGTTGTCGTCGGCCTGCTCGTGCTCGGCTTCTTCAATATCGTACTGCAATACCTGAGGACCTACATCCTCTCGCACACCACGTCGCGCATGGACGTGGAACTCGGCAGCAAGCTGTTCGACCATCTGCTGCGCCTGCCGCTGGCCTATTTCGAGACGCGACCCGCCGGACAGACGGTGGCACGCGTGCGCGAGCTGGAGACCATCCGCAATTTCCTGACCGGGCAGGGGCTGACCTCCGCCCTCGACCTGCTCTTCACCTTCATCTTCCTGGCGATCCTCTTCGTCTATTCCACGCTGCTCGGGCTGATCGTGCTGATTTCGATCCCCTGCTACATGGGCGTGGCGATGATGCTTCGTCCGCTGCTTCGCGAGAAGGTGAAGGAGCGTTTCAACCGGGGCGCGGCCAGCAACCAGTTCCTGGTGGAATCGATCGTCGGCATCCAGACCGTGAAGGCGATGGCGGTCGAGCCGAACCTGCGCAACGAGTGGGAAGAGAAGCAGGCTTCCTATGTCCGCGCCTCGTTCGAGAGCGTGATGCTTGCGAGCCTCGGGCAGAACTCGATCCAGTACATCAACAAGGTGGCCTCCGCGCTGGTGTTGTTCTTCGGCGCGCGCGCCGTGATCAACGGCGACCTGACCGTGGGTTCGCTGGTCGCCTTCAACATGATCATGGGCCAGGTCACCGCCCCCATTCTGCGCCTGTCGCAGCTGTGGCAGGACTTCCAGCAGGTCAAGGTCTCTGTCGACCGGCTCGGCGACGTGCTGAACTCGCCGACCGAGAGCCGGGCGCTCGGACAGGCCAATCTGCCGCCGGCCCGCGGCGCGGTCACCGTGCGCGGCGTCACCTTCCGTTACCGGCCGGACACGCCGGAAGTGCTGAAGAACGTCAATGTCGAGGTGGGCGCCGGGCAGGTCATCGGTATCGTCGGGCCGTCCGGCTCGGGCAAGTCGACCTTCACCAAGCTCCTGCAGCGCCTTTATACGCCCGAGCGCGGTCAGGTCCTCGTCGACGGCATCGATATCGGTCAGGTCGATCCGGCGTGGTTGCGTCGCCAGATCGGCGTGGTCCTGCAGGAAAACCTGCTCTTCAACCGCACTGTCCACGACAACATCGCGCTGGCCAATCCCGGCATGTCGCGCGCGCAGGTGATCGGGGTCGCTCGCCTCGCCGGTGCCGACGAGTTCATCAACCGCCTGCCGCTGGGCTATGACACGCGCATCGAGGAACGCGGCGCGAACCTGTCCGGCGGACAGCGCCAGCGTCTCGCGATCGCGCGTGCGCTTGCCACCAATCCCCGCATCCTCATCTTCGACGAGGCGACCAGCGCGCTCGATTATGAGAGCGAGAAGATCATCCAGGACAACATGCGTCACATCGTGCGCGGACGCACCGTGATCATCATCGCCCACCGCCTCATGGCCGTGCGCGATTGCGACCGCATCATCGCGATGCAGGACGGTGTGATCGTGGAAGATGGTTCGCACAACGAACTGCTGGCCCGCTCCTCCAGCCTTTACGGCCGGCTGTGGCGCATGCAGGCCGGGCAGGAGGCTGCAGCGTGAGCACCAACGTCGTCAGGTTCAATCCGGTAGGCGCGATCAGCACGCGCGCGCAGACCATGTTCGCCAAGGCGGAGGATCAGGAGTTCCTGCCCGCCGCGCTGGAAATCCTGCAGACACCCGCTTCGCCCAAAAGCGTCGCCATGATCTGGCTGATCTGCGGAATGCTCACGGCGGGGCTCGCCTGGAGCGCTTTCGCCAAGCTGGACATCTATGCGACGGCGACCGGCCGCATCCAGCCGAGCGGCCGATCGAAGTTCATCCAGCCTTTTGAAACGGGCAAGGTCAAGCAGGTGCTGGTCGCCAACGGCGACCACGTGAAGGCCGGCGATCTGTTGATCGAGATGGACAGCACCGACGCCACGGCCGAGCGTGACGCGGCGCGGCGCGATGTCGAAGCGCTGGACGCCGAGATCGCGCGCCGCAAGGTTGAGATCACGGCCGTCCTGAGCGGCGCGACGGCGATACCTGTGGTCGGCTATCCCGCCAATGTCGGCGACGGCATGAAGGCGCGCGAGGACGGCGTGCTCAAGGCCGAGGTGAACCAGTTCACGGCGTCGCGCCAGAGCCTGCTCGCCCAGCGCGATGAGAAGCAGGCGACCAAGTCCAAGCTGGAGGCGAGCATCGCCACCCGCGGGCAGCTCCTCGGCGTGTTGACCCAGCGCTACAACATTCGCGAGGAACTGCGGAAGAAGCAGGCCGGCACCTTGTCCTCGGTGATCGACGCCCAGCAGGATCTTGGCGAATACGCGACCTATCAGGCGACGGACGAGGGCGAGGTCCACGAGGCGGACGCGGCGATCAATTCGTTGAACCGGCGCATCGATCAGCTGCAGACGCAGTTCGTGGCCGATCAGTCGCAGAAGCTGAGCGATGCTCAGCGCAAGCGTGACCAGCGGGCGGAGGACCTGGTGAAAGCCAGCGCCAAGGTCGCGCGCACGCGGATGACCGCCCCCATCGACGGCACGGTCCAGCAGCTTGCCGTGACGACGGTCGGCCAGGTCGTGAGCAGCGGACAACCGCTTCTCGTCATCGTGCCGTCCGAAGGTCCTATCGAGGTGGAGGCCCTGGTTCCCAACGAGGATATCGGCTTCCTCGATGTGGGGCAGGAAGCCGTGATCAAGATCGACGCCTTTCCGTTTACCCGTTACGGCACGTTGAAGGGCAAGATCACGCAGATCTCTCGGGACGCGGTCGACAGCCGGGACAGCGGTGCCAGCGACGTGACGCAGACCAAGTCGCAGAACCAGGCGTCCACCACGGCGACGCCGGAGATCCGGAACCTCGTCTATCCCGTCACGCTCGAACTGGATCACCAGGCCATGGATATCGACGGCCGGAACATTCAGCTGCTGCCGGGCATGACGGCGACGGTGGATGTGCAGACCGGGCGCAGGCGGGTGCTGAGCTATCTCTTCTCGTCGCTGACGGAAACGACCTCGCAGTCCGGTCACGAGCGCTGACCGCCCGCTTTACTCCGAAACGCCGATGGCGCCGGCTGAGGCCGGCGCCATTTTCATGTTGGTCCGGCGCTCGTCGCGACCTCGATTCCTGACGAGGGCAAGGGATGGCGACGGTACTCCTGGCATATGAGTTCGGTGCCGGGCTGGGGCACCTCAATCGGCTGAGCGCTGTGGCGGCAAGGCTGAGAGGCTCGCACCGGCTTGTCTTCGCGCTTCCCGACATGAGCCTTGCGGCGGGTCTTCGCCGCGACTTCGGCGACGACGCGGAAATCCGGGAAGGCGTCCACTGGCCGCCGCCAACCGATGCGAATGCGCGGAAGATACCGACCCACACCTTCGCCGACGTGATCCGGCTTTTCGGCTTCGACGACGTGGAGCGACTGGTCGGCAATGCGGAGCGCTGGCTGACCCTGCTGGCGGAGGTGAAGCCGGACCTCATCGTTGCGGATTTCGCGCCCACCCTGAGGCTGGCGAGCGGTGGCCGCATTCCCACGATTATCGTCGGCAACGGCTACACCGTGCCGCCGGGAAGCCAGCCGCTGCCGAGGCTGCGTCCCTGGGAGACGGTGATCCCGCCGTTGAGCCGGGCGCACGAAGGACGCCTTCTCGGGGGTGTCAACGAGGCGCGGGCCCGCTTGAAGGGCGCGGCCGTCGATCACTTCGCCGATCTCTTCCAAGGCGAGGAAACCTTTGTCTGCACGATCGCCGAGTTCGACCCCTATGGCGATCGCCGCCAGGCGCCCGTGCTCTGGCCCTTCAACATTCCCGCGGTGGAAAGCGGCGGCCCGCTTTCCGAGCGGCAGGGACCCGCGGCTTTCGCCTATTTCCAGCGTAACCATCCGGCGCTCGGCCAGGTAATGGCGTCGCTGAGCGCGCTTGGCCGGCGTTCGGAAATCTACGTGCAAGGCGCGGATCCCGTTGAGATGGCAAAGGGCGCCGGCCGCTCGGTCGGCATCCACCGTCGTCCCGCCGATTTCGGCAAGGTGCTGCCGTCATCGGGCGTGCTGATCCATCATGCGGGTCTGGGAACGGCCTCCGCTGGACTGATGGCCGGCATTCCGCAGATCGTGCTGCCGGTGAATCTGGAGCACACGCTGACCGCTCGCGGCCTCGCGCTTTTCGGGGTCGCAACCCACCTGCCACTGCCGCCCCAACTCGATGCGCCGAAGCTCACGTCCGCCTTCGCACGCGCTCTGGAAGACGGTCAGATGCAGGCGGCGGCGCTGGACGCGGCGGCAGAACTGCATCGGCGCCGCGACCCGGATCCGGTCGGCCGCGTCGTGCAGGCGGCTGGAGCCTTGCTCTAGTTCAGGCGGTAAGCCGCTCGGCTTGCGCGGCCGGCACCGTTGCCGACGTGCTTGCGACCTGGGGAGCCCGGTGGGCGGCCACGTCTCGGATAAGCTTGAGGTGGCCTGGGAGGCAGACGCGCTTCAGGTCGTATTGCTCCACGACGGTCGCGCGAGCGGCCCGCCGCATGTCGCGATAGTCCCCCGGATTTTCCAGCGCCTTCACCACGGTTTCGGCGATGTCGCCGGGCGAGAAGAAATCGACCAGGAGCCCGTTCCGGCCGGGATCGAGAACCTCGCGGACGGGCGGCGTATCCGAGCCGATCAGCAGGCAACCGGCGGCCATGGATTCCAGCATCGACCAGGATAGCACGAAGGGGTAGGTCAGGTAGACGTGCGCGGCCGAAACCTGCAGCAGGTTGAGGTAGGTGCCGTAGGGGATCTTGCCGACGAAGTGGACGCGGGAGAGATCGAGGCTGTCCTTCACCTCGTTCAGGAAGATCTGCTTCCAGCTCTGTCCTTCCGGCGCCTTCTTGCCGTAGCTCACCGCATCGCCGCCGACCAGCACCGCGCGTGCCTTGGGCCGGCGTTTCAGGATTTCCGGCAATGCGCGGATAAAGGAATGGTAGCCGCGATAGGGCTCCAGGTTCCGGTTGACGAAAGTGATGATCTCGTCGCCCGGCCGACACTCGCCGGCGCGACCAAGCTGGATGCGCGCATCAGGACTGGGCCGGACATGGTCGGTGTCCACGCCGTCATGCAGCACGGTTGTCCGCGCCTTGGCGAATTCCGGCAGTTGCTGCCACTGCCATTTCGTCGGGCTCACGCCCCAGTCCATCGCTTCCAGGTCGATCAGGAAACCGGCATTCTTGGCGCGCAGGCGCCAGGCGCCTTCGAGGCTCTGGTCGGCGAACTCCGGATCGAAATTATGATCCGCACCGATCGCCCGATAGTAGAATTCCAGATAGCTGAGGATCGGAACGTCGGGCCAGATATCGCGCAGGAACAGCAATTCGCCCCAGCCGGGATGACCGCAGATGATGTCGGGTTTGAAGCCCTTGGCCTTGAGATCCATCGCGGCGCGGGCGGCAGCCTCGCCCCGGATCAGCTTCGCTTCGTAATCCACGGCATAGGGGTGGATCTCTGTCGAGCTCGACCGGGCAGGCTTGTAGAGAACCTTGCGGACGGCCTGCGGCACCGGATGGTTGTTGATCGTCAGCGCGACCAGCTCGTGCCCGGGTTCCCGCGCCAGGGCCTCGACGATGTGCTTGTACTGGCCGGGGAAGTTCTGATGAACGAAGAGGATGCGCATGAAGTCCGCCTGAGGCTCTGCCCGGGAGGGCAACCCGTCACCCGACTCCGGGAACCGGTCCGGTTGCTCCGTAGCACAACCGGACCGGGCAGAATAGCGCGAGCGGCTAGCGCCGGGTTGTCTCGGTGCTGAGTTCGCCGAGAAGGCGTGCCATCTCTTCTTCCAGCGAATCGGCGGTGTCGCGCCTACTCGGGGCGGGACGTTCCACCTGCGGCTCGGCGCGCGCCGGAGCGGAAGCGGAGCGGCCAGCCACGGTCGGTGCGGGCGCTGAGCGCTCGCCGGCCGGCGAAGGAGCCATGGGACGCACGGCGGTGAGGTCGCCATTCTGCACGGGCGCAACGCGGGGTGCCTCGACAATCGGCGCGGTCGCCGAAGTCGCGTTCGATGCGCCCATCGCGGGAGCTTCGACGGAGGGAGCGCGGCGTTCGGCCGGACGAGAGACCTCGGGTGCGGCAACCTGCGGACGGGTCGCCTCGTTCGCGGAACGCTCGGCAATAGCGGCTTCCAGCCGCGCAGCCAGATCGTCCAGGGTCTTCATGCCGGCGGCCGGAGTGGGCTGCGGACGGTCTGCGCGCGGGGCGCTTTCCGGCCGGCCGGCCTCCACGTCAGGCGTCGCGGGGTGTTCCGGCTGAGACAGCGTCTCGGTCTCGGCTGCCTGAGTGGCGGGCTCGGGTTGCGCGGGAGCGGGCTCGGCCCGCTGGGCCGGGGCACCGCCACGCAACTGCTGCAGCAGGGACGTGCGAGCCGGGCCGGGAGAAGGAGCAGGGCGTTCCGGAGCCGAGGGAGCCTTCGGGGCGGGCTGGGGCTCAGGCTGGGTCGGGGCTTGGGCAACGGGCTCTTCTGCGGCCGGACCCTTATCGCGGGACGGGACGCCGGCATCGGGGGCCGAGGGGGCGCCGGCTTCTGCACTGGATTGATGCGCTCGCTGGAAGAAGCGGCTGCCCAGAGACCCGGAACGGCGAGGCTCATGCTCTTCCGGGGCAGAAGGCGTATCCGACGATGCAACGTTATGCGCGTCCTCCCCGAGAGGCGCGGCAACGACCGGCTGCGTTGATGGCGTCGCCGGCTGCGGACGGCGATCGGCTGCGAGAACCGTTTCCCCGGCGTTTTCGACGTTGGCGGGAGCGTCCACGACGGAAGGCTCGGTGACGGCCGGTTCAGGAGCGGCTTCGGGCGAAGCCGTCGGCGCGGTCGAACGACGCGCAAGCGCATCACGCACGCGGGAGGATGGAAGTGTCAGGGGTGACTGGCGCTCAGCCCTGGCCTCGCCGCCGTTGCGCTCCGGAGCCGAACCCGTTGCCCGTCCGGAACCGCCCAAAGCGTTCTCCGGTTGCGAGGCGGCTCGATCCGGCACTGGCGCGAGGGGAATGGAGCGCTCGGAGCGCGGAGCGGGAGCAGTGGGGGCTTCCGCACGAAGCTGGGAAACGCCGCGCTGGGACGTCGCGGAGGGAACCGGCACGACAGGCGCCACGGCGCTGCCGGCGATCGCGGAAAGGGCCGGCGGAGTGCCCCGGCGCATCGCCGGATCGTTCCGGCCGTTCTCGCCTTCGCTCGGGCGCCCCGGACGCGCGGCGGAGAAATCCGCATCGGCGCGCGCATCGGGCACGTCCCGCATCGGCGTTTCGCGCCCGGAAACCTCACGGCTGGAAACCTCACGGCCGGACATGTCGCGGGGGGGCGCCTCGCGCTCGGGCGCACGCTGCATCGGGCGGGGTGCATAGCCCCCGTTTTCACGCGGGACCGGCGCGCCGATGCGGCTTTCGATCACCACGTCGGAGGGGCCGCCGATCATGACGAGATGTTCCACCTCGTCGCGGCTGATCAGGATGAGGCGGCGCTTGGAATCGACGATCGCCGCCTCAAGCACTGCGATCCGCGGCCGCTTACCCCGAGGCTGTGCCGAGACGCCCCCGGTCAGACGCCGGGCGGCCATGACGATCAGCGCCAGGACCACCAGGGCGACGACAACCGCGATCACGGCCACGGCCGTGGATCCAAGCTGTCCCGAGAGAGCTTCCAAAAAACTGCGCATGCATACTCCTGACGCGCGTTGCTGCGGCCATTCCCGAAAGTTGCGGAGATGATAAACAAATCGTCAACTTTTTCAAAGCAAGAGCGGGAAACTCTTGTGAAGTTCGGCGGCGCGTCGGAAAAGCGCGAGCGGCGAGACCTGCGGCTCGTCGGGCGAATCGCTTAGCCTGGAGTGCCAGGAGTGACTGACATGCAGCTACGTGACGCCGGGCCGGGAAGACGGCCGACGGGACAATCCGGGAGCGGGAACACCGATCCGACGGACGGTGTCCGGCCGGATCGGGGATTTGCGCCCGTGATCGTGGTGGGCGTCGTCCTCGTTGCGGCCGTTGCTGGCTATGCCTTTCTGCCCGCGACCCTGGCCAGCGCGCTGGTGCTGGTCTGCCTCGGGCTCCTCGCGACCGTCGGGGTGGTGGCCCTGTTCGCGGCGGCGACCGGAATGGTCCATCTCCGGCAGTCCGGGGAGGCCACGCGCGACCACGCCGTTCAGGCTTTCGCGCTTTTCGAAGCCTTCTCCGATGGCGCCTTGCTGGCGAACTCTGCCGGGCATCCTCTCTGGGCGAATCCCGCTTATCGCCGCCTCGCGGGAGACAGAAGCGCGGGAGATGGGGGGGAGGATCAGGTCCATTCCATCGAGCGGCTGTTCTCCGACAATCCCGACGCCTCGGAGGCGATCTTCCGGCTTTCCACCGCGGCCGAGCAGGGCCGTCGCGCGTCGGAGGAAATCCGGATGCCGGGTGGCATCGGCGGTCGCGCCAGCGGCGCGCGCTGGTACCGCGTGCGGGTGAACCCGATCGCGGGAGACGGAGCCGTCGCCAATCTCGTCGGCTGGTTCGTGGCCGACATCACCCGAGAACGCGAGCACCAGGAAAACATCTTCCAGGAGCTGCAGAACGCGATCGACTATCTGGATCACGCGCCGGCCGGCTTCTTCTCGCTCGAGCCGGACGGCCGGGTGCGGTATCTCAATGCCACGCTGGCGGAATGGATCGGCATCGATCTCGCCGAGTTCGAGCCGGGCGAGACCCACATTCGCGATCTCGTCAGCGGCGAGAGCCTTTCCGTGCTCCAGGCCTATTCCAACAAAACCGAATCGACGTCCGAGCTGCTTGATGTGGATCTCGTGCGCATCGATGGCCGCCGCGTCCCCGTGCGTCTGATCCATCGCGTTCCCGTGGCGCCGGACGGCACGGTCGGCGCATCCCGCACGCTGGTGCTCGACATCCGCTCCGCCAGCGGCGAAGAAGCGGGCCGCATTGCCGAGATCCGCTTCGCGCGCTTCTTCAATAACACGCCGATGGCAATCGCCTCGGTCGACCGCGAAGGGCGGCTGGGCCTCACCAACGCCCGCTTCGTCATGCTGTTCGGCCGCTCCTCCAAGGGGCCGCATGCCCGCCCGGTCGACATCGTCCAGCCATCGGACCGCGGGGCGCTGGCTGCTGCCATCAATGCGGCGCTCGCCGGCCAGAGCGAAATCGAGGCCGTGGACGCAGCCTTCGCGGAAGCGCCGGACCGCAGCGCTCGCTTCTTCGTCAGCCCGATTCTGGAAAGCAATTCCGGCGAGGACGCCGCCGTCATCTACGCGATCGAGACGACGGAACAGCGCGCGCTGGAGGCGCAGTTCGCCCAGAGCCAGAAGATGCAGGCCGTCGGCCAGCTTGCCGGCGGCATCGCGCACGATTTCAACAATGTCCTGACCGCGATCATCGGCTTCTCCGACCTGCTGCTCACGAGCCATCGGCCGACCGATCCGTCCTTCCAGGACATCATGAACATCAAGCAGAACGCCAACCGGGCCGCCGGCCTGGTGCGGCAGCTGCTGGCGTTCTCGCGCCGCCAGACCTTGCGTCCGCGCGTCATCGAGCTCGGCGACGCGCTGTCGGACCTGTCCGTGCTGCTCGACCGGCTGTTGGGCGAGAAGATCCATCTCAATGTCGAGCATGGCCGCGATCTCTGGCCGATCAAGGCGGATCTCAACCAGCTGGAACAGGTGATCGTGAACCTCGCGGTGAATGGGCGCGACGCCATGCCGGAAGGTGGTGCGCTGACCATCCGCACGCGCAACGTGCCGCAGGCGGAGAGCGACCGCTTTCGGGAGCAGGGCTTCCGCCTCGGCGACTACGTGATGATCGAGGTGGTGGATAACGGCACGGGCATGCCGCAGGACGTGCTGGAGAAGATCTTCGAGCCGTTCTTCTCCACCAAGGAAGTGGGCAAGGGCACCGGACTCGGGCTTTCCACCGTCTACGGAATCGTCAAGCAGACCGGCGGCTATATCTACGTCGACAGCGAGGTCGGACGCGGCACGACGTTCCGCATCCTGCTGCCGCGCCACGTGCTGGAGCCGTCCGAGATCGTCGAGGAGGAGCCGAAGCCGGAGACGACGAGTTCCGCCGACCTCACGGGCAGTCAGCGTATCCTGCTGGTGGAAGACGAGGAGGCCGTGCGTGCCTTCGCCTCGCGCGCGCTTGCCGCTCGCGGCTACGAGGTGCATGCGGCGGCCTCCGGCCCCGAGGCGCTGGAACTCATAGCCAACACCGACGTGAAGCTCGACCTCGTCATCTCCGATGTGGTCATGCCGGAGATGGATGGCCCGACCCTGCTTCGCGAGATTCGCAAGACGCTTCCGGACGTGCAGTTCATCTTCATCTCCGGCTACGCAGAGGAGGCGTTCGCAAAGCACATGCCTGAAAATGAGGATTTCCACTTCCTCCCGAAGCCGTTCTCGCTGAAGGAACTGGCCACGGCCGTGAAGAAGACCCTGTCCGGTGGATAGGGTCTGCTGAAATTCGCGGGGAGGGGCTTGTCGCCGTTTACAGGCGAGAACAAATGAAGTACGAACGTTCCAACATTTCCTGAATAGTTTCAGTCGCAGGGGGCCTGGAGGGCAGCATGTCGAATTCGCTCAAGGTGGTCGATACAAGCAAGAACGGACCGGACAAGTCCAAGGCGCTGGATGCGGCGCTGAGCCAGATCGAGCGCGCCTTCGGCAAGGGCTCGATCATGAAGCTCGGTCGTGACGGCCAGGTGGTGGAGATCGCCACGATCCCGACCGGGTCGCTCGGGCTCGATATCGCTCTCGGTGTCGGCGGCCTGCCGCGCGGGCGAATCGTGGAGATCTACGGGCCGGAATCCTCCGGCAAGACCACGCTGGCGTTGCACACCATCGCCGAAGCGCAGAAGCGTGGCGGCGTCTGTGGCTTCATCGATGCGGAACACGCGCTCGACCCGGCCTATGCCCGCAAGCTCGGCGTCAATCTGGACGATCTCCTGATCTCGCAGCCCGATGCCGGCGAGCAGGCGCTTGAGATTACCGACACGCTTGTGCGGTCCGGCGCGATCGACGTGCTCGTGATCGACTCCGTGGCGGCTCTCACGCCGAAGGCCGAGCTCGAAGGCGAAATGGGCGAGTCGCTGCCCGGCCTGCAGGCCCGCCTGATGAGCCAGGCGCTCCGCAAGCTGACGGCGTCGATCTCCCGTTCCAACACGATGGTCATCTTCATCAATCAGCTGCGCATGAAGATCGGCGTCATGTATGGCAGCCCGGAAACGACGACGGGCGGCAACGCGCTGAAGTTCTATGCCTCGGTCCGCCTTGACATTCGCCGCATCGGCTCGATCAAGGACCGGGACGAGGTGACGGGCAACCAGACCCGCGTGAAGGTCGTGAAGAACAAGCTTGCTCCGCCCTTCAAGCAGATCGAGTTCGACATCATGTACGGAGAAGGCATCTCCAAGCTTGGCGAGCTGGTCGATCTCGGTGTCAAGGCGGGCATCGTGGAGAAGTCGGGCGCGTGGTTCTCCTGGAACAGCCAGCGGCTCGGGCAGGGACGCGAAAACGCCAAGCAGTTCCTTCGCGACAACCCGGACGTGGCGAACCAGATCGAGGCGGCGGTTCGCCAGAATGCCGGTCTGATCTCCAGCCAGATCCTGGGTGGTGAGGAAAGCTCCAAAGACGACGACGAGGCGATGGAAGCCTGATCCGTCTTCCTTCGGGAAAGCTCGACGAAGCGGTCCGGCCTGTCCATCCAGCAGGTATGGAGGGTCTTCGGAGCCATCGAGAAGCAGAACGGCCGGCCTTCGGGCCGGCCGTTTGCTGGACAGCGGTAGAACGGCAGTCTAAATCCCGCACAAGCGGCCGTCCGGCCGTCCTTCAAGCTCGAGTTTACCGATGGCCAGCGTCAACGACATCCGCGCCCAGTTTCTGAAATATTTTGCCGATCAGGGCCACGAGCCGGTGGCGTCCAGCCCGCTGGTGCCGCGCAACGACCCGACGCTGATGTTCACCAATGCCGGCATGGTCCAGTTCAAGGACTACTTCACCGGCAAGTCGGCATCTCCCTGGCCGCGTGCCGCGACGGCCCAGAAATGCGTTCGCGCCGGCGGCAAGCACAACGATCTCGACAATGTCGGCTACACCGCCCGGCATCACACCTTCTTCGAGATGCTCGGCAACTTCTCGTTCGGCGACTACTTCAAGGAACGGGCGATCGAGCTTGCGTGGAACCTGATCACCCGCGAGTTCGCCCTGCCGAAGGACAAGCTGCTGGTCACCGTCTATGCCGATGACGATGAGGCATTCGGCCTCTGGCGCAAGATCGCGGGCCTGCCGGAAAGCAAGATCATCCGCATCGCGACCAGCGACAATTTCTGGCAGATGGGCGACACCGGGCCCTGCGGTCCGTGCTCGGAGATCTTCTACGACCACGGCGACCACATCCCCGGTGGCCCGCCCGGCTCGCCGGATGAGGACGGCGACCGCTTCATCGAGATCTGGAATCTCGTGTTCATGCAGTTCGAGCAACGTGCGCCGGGCGACCGCGTCCCGCTGCCGCGTCCGTCGATCGACACCGGCATGGGCCTCGAGCGCGTCGCCGCCGTGCTGCAGGGCGTTCACGACAATTACGATATCGACCTCTTCAGGACGCTGATCGCGGCCGTCGAGGAGACTGTCGGCCGCTCGCACAACGCCCAGACGGCCGCGAGCCCCCGCGTCATCGCCGACCATCTTCGCGCATCCAGCTTCCTGATCGCCGATGGCGTCCTGCCTTCCAACGAGGGCCGCGGCTACGTGCTTCGCCGGATCATGCGGCGCGCCATGCGCCACGCGCATCTTCTCGGCGCGCAGGAGCCCAGCATCTACAAGCTCGTGCCGACGCTGGTGCGCGAGATGGGGCAGGCCTATCCGGAGCTTCGCCGCGCCGAGGCGCTGATCTCAGAAACGATGAAGCTGGAGGAGGGGCGCTTCATTCGCACTCTGTCCCGCGGTTTGTCGCTTCTGGAAGACGCGACCGGCACGCTCGGTGACGGTGCGATCCTCGACGGCGAGACGGCGTTCAAGCTCTACGACACCTATGGCTTCCCGCTGGACCTGACGCAGGACGCGCTGAAGTCGCGCGGCATCGGTGTCGATCTCGCCGGCTTCTCGGACGCCATGGAGCGTCAACGCGCCGAAGCCCGCGCCAGTTGGGCAGGCTCGGGCGAATCCGCGACCGAAACGGTGTGGCTGACCTTGCGCGACCGCCTCCCGGCGACCGAGTTCCTGGGCTACGATACGGAAACCGCCGAGGGCGTCGTGCAGGCGCTGGTGGTGAACGGCGCCGAGGTCGAGATGCTGAAGGGCGGCGACGAAGGTGCGATGGTCGTGAACCAGACGCCGTTCTACGGCGAATCCGGCGGTCAGGTCGGCGACACCGGCATCATCGAGACGGAGAATGGCAGCCGCTTCCGCGTGACGGATACGCTTAAGAAGGGCAATGGCCTCTTCGTTCATTATGGCGTCGTCGAGGCCGGCAGCTTCCAGCGGGACGTGTCGGTCAGCCTTCTCGTGAACGGAAGCCGGCGCGCGGCGATCCGCGCCAACCATTCCGCGACGCACCTGCTGCACGAAGCGCTTCGCGAGAAGCTCGGCACGCATGTCGCGCAGAAGGGCTCCAGTGTCGCGCCGGAACGTCTGCGCTTCGACTTCTCGCATCCCAAGCCCATCTCGGACGAGGAGCTTGTCGAGGTCGAGGAGATCGCGAATGCCATCGTGCTGCAGGACTCGCCGGTCGACACGCGGCTGATGGACCGGGAAGCGGCGATGTCCTCGGGTGCCATGGCGCTTTTCGGCGAAAAGTACGGAGACGAGGTCCGCGTGGTCTCCATGGGTAAGGCACTGCAGGGCGAGAAGTCCGGCAAGACCTATTCGGTCGAGCTCTGCGGCGGGACGCATGTGGGGCGGACTGGTGAGATCGGTCTGGTGGCCGTCGTGTCCGAAGGCGCTGTTGCCGCCGGCGTGCGCCGCATCGAGGCGCTGACCGGCAATGCCGCCCGGCATTATCTGGCCGAGCAGGACCGGCGCGTTCGCGAGATGGCAGCAAAGCTGAAGGTGCGGCCCGAGGAGGCGTTGGCTCGTCTGGATACGGTTCTGGAGGAGCGCAAAAAGCTCGAGCGCGAACTGGCGGATGTGCGCCGCAAGCTCGCCATGGGCGGCAGCGGTGCCGCGGCCCCCGCCATCCAGGCGGTGGGCGGCGTCAATTTCCTGGCGCGTGCCGTTGAAGGTGTCGCGCCGAAGGATCTGCGCGGGCTCGTCGACCAGGGCAAGCAGCAGGTCGGCTCCGGCGTTATCGCCATCATCGGAGTCAACGAGGGCAAGGCCGGGCTCGTCATCGGCGTGACCGACGATCTCGTCGGGCGGTTCAGCGCCGTGGATCTCGTTCGCGTCGGCGCCGAGGCGCTCGGCGGCACGGGCGGCGGCGGCAAGCCGAACCTTGCTCAGGCCGGCGGCCCGGATGGCGACAAGGCGGAAGACGCGCTGAAGGCCATTGCGGCGAAGCTGGAACAGCTCGCGGCCTCAGCCGGAACGGGATGAAAACGGGCTGGATCCGGCTCGTTTCCGACCCAGTCCGTGCTTCGGTCAAAACGCCGGACCATCGTTCCCATCGAAACGGATAAGGAAAGCCCGGTCGAATGATCGGGCTTTTTCGTTTATGGCGAGGGGGGCGATCTGCCCCCGGCCTGCAGAGGCTGGTCACCATGTCGAGAGAGCCGGGGTAGAGAACCCCCTCTGGATCGCGTCGCAGTTGGGCGGGGTTTTCGGCCGTGTGATCCCGCTCGATCGTGAGCGCGCCAATCCTCCAGCCTGCATACGGAGCGCGCGGGTCCGGTATCGTCGTCGGGCTTGCCGCCATGGGCGGGGCGTGCGCCGGAGTGGAGACGAAGCGGTGGGATATATGGAAGCCCGTGATCGCGCCGGACCGGCCTTTGATACCATCGCGCAAAGAAAAGCCCGGCCGAATGGCCGGGCTTCGTGTTTTCAGCGGAGAAGGCCGATCAGGCCATGGCCGCCTGAAGGTTCTGGTCGACCTTGTCGAGGAAGCCGGAGGTGGAGAGCCACTTCTGGTTCGGTCCGACGAGAAGGGCGAGGTCCTTTGTCATGTGACCCTGCTCGATCGTGTCGACCGTGATCTTCTCCAGCGTGGCCGCGAAGCGGGCGAGTTCCGCGTTCTCGTCAAGCTTGGCGCGATGGGCGAGGCCGCGCGTCCAGGCGAAGATCGAGGCCGTGGAGTTGGTCGAGGTTTCCTTGCCCTGCTGGTGCAGGCGGTAGTGACGGGTCACGGTGCCGTGGGCGGCTTCCGCTTCCACGGTCTTGCCGTCCGGCGTCATCAGCACGGAAGTCATCAGGCCGAGCGAGCCGAAGCCCTGCGCGACCGTGTCGGACTGCACGTCGCCGTCATAGTTCTTGCACGCCCAGACATAGCCGCCGGACCACTTCAGGGCGGAGGCCACCATGTCGTCGATCAGGCGGTGTTCGTAGGTGATGTTCTTGGCTTCGAACTGAGAGCGGAACTCGGCCTCGAAGACTTCCTGGAACAGGTCCTTGAAGCGACCGTCATAGGCCTTCAGGATCGTGTTCTTGGTGGAGAGATAGACCGGGTAGCCACGGTTCAGGCCGTAGTTCATCGAGGCGCGGGCGAATTCGCGGATCGACTCGTCGAGGTTGTACATCGCCATGGTGACGCCGCCACCGGGGAAATCGAAGACTTCGTGCTCGATTTCCTTGCCGTCCTCGCCGACGAACTTGATCGTCAGCTTGCCCTTGCCGGGCACCACGAAATCGGTGGCGCGGTACTGATCGCCGAAAGCATGACGGCCGATGATGATCGGCTGCGTCCAGCCCGGCACCAGGCGCGGTACGTTCTGGCAGATGATCGGCTCGCGGAAGATGACGCCGCCCAGGATGTTGCGGATCGTGCCGTTCGGCGACTTCCACATCTTCTTGAGGTTGAATTCCTTCACCCGGGCCTCGTCCGGGGTGATGGTGGCGCACTTGACGCCGACGCCGTACTTCTTGATCGCCTCGGCGGAGTCCACCGTGACCTTGTCGTCGGTGGCGTCGCGGTTTTCGACGCTGAGATCGTAGTAATGGAGATCCACGTCGAGATAGGGGTGGATCAGCTTGTCCTTGATCTCCTGCCAGATAATCCGGGTCATCTCGTCGCCGTCCAGCTCGACGACCGGATTGGCCACCTTGATCTTCGCCATGGATGAATTCCTTGATTGAACAGAGGCCGGCATCGGAAGGACTGGCCGGCAATGCCGTCCCTATAGCAAGATCGCCCGGCATGGCCAATGCTTTGGCCGCGCCCGCGGGGCTCCCGATCTTGTGCACACTGTTCGGAACGTCGCAGAACTGCTACCTCGGCGGCGCTGCATGAAGGGTTGCATCTTGGACGTCGAAGACCTCCAGCTGTCCACGCAAGGGCCGGCTGTCATTCTTGTCGAACCGCAGATGGGCGAAAACATTGGTGCCGCCGCGCGCGCCATGGCGAATTTCGGCCTGTCCGATCTCCGTCTGGTCGCGCCGCGCGATGGCTGGCCGAACGAGCGCGCGATCGCCGCCGCCAGCCGGGCGGACCACGTGATCGCGGCCGCGAAGGTCTTCGATACGCTGCCGGAGGCGATAGCCGACCTGAACCTGGTGCAGGCGACGACGGCGCGCACCCGCGACGTGAAGAAGGTGGTGCGCGGCCCGCGCGAAGCCGTACAGCTCCTGCGCCAGCGGGTGAACGCCGAGGGCGTGCCGGGCGCGGGCACCGGCATCCTGTTCGGCCGCGAGCGCTGGGGGCTCACCAACGAGGAGGTGGCGCTCGCCGACGAGATCGTGACTTTTCCGGTCAATCCGGCCTTCGCGTCGCTGAACATCGCGCAGGCCGTGCTGCTCATGTCCTACGAGTGGATGAATTCGGGGCTGGCGGAAGGCGAATTGCCGACGCGCGTCGCGGTGCAGCCGCTGGACACAGAGCCGGCGGCCAAGGAAAACATTCTCGGCCTCATGCAGCATCTGGAAACGGCCCTGGATCCCACGGGTTATTTCCGCACGGAGCAGAAGAAGCCGGCCATGGTGCAGAACCTGCGGGCGCTGATCCAGCGTGCCGGGTTCAGCGAGGCGGAAGTGAAGCTTCTGCGCGGTGTCGTGGCCGCCCTGGAGCTTCGCCATCAGCGGCCGCGAGGCTCTTCGAATGGCTGATACGCCGAAGCCGATCCTGATCTTCGATTCCGGCGTCGGCGGCCTTTCGGTGCTGCGGGCGATCCGCAACAAGCTGCCGGAGCAGGATCTGGTCTATGTCGCCGATGACGCGGCCTTTCCCTATGGCAACTGGGAGGAGGGCGCGCTCGTCCAGCATATCGTCGAGCTGATGGGCGGCCTGATCGCGCGGCACGACCCGCAGGTGTTGGTGATCGCCTGCAACACGGCTTCCACGATCGTCCTGCCACCCCTGCGGGAGCGTTTCGCCATCCCCTTCGTCGGCACAGTTCCCGCGATCAAGCCGGCGGCGGAGCAGACGCAGAGCGGCGTCGTCGCCGTGCTCGGCACGCCCGGTGCCATGAAACGGGACTATACGCGCCAGCTCATTTCCGATTTTGCCCAGTCCTGCCACGTTCGACTGGTCGGCTCGCCCGATCTCGCGGCGCTCGCGGAAGCGCATCTGCGCGGCGAGGCCGTCGATCGGGATCTCCTGCGGAGCCAGATCGAGCCCTGCTTCTTCGAGATGGAGGGACGGCGCAGCGACATCGTCGTGCTCGCCTGCACGCATTATCCTTTCCTCGTGGACCTGATGACCGAGATCGCGCCCTGGCCTGTCGGCTGGCTGGATCCCGCGCCTGCCATCGCGCGGCGGGTCGGTTCGCTGGTGCCGCCGATCCTCGGCCGTAGCACCGCTCCTGACGGGAAGGCCTTCTTCACGGCGCACCGGCCCGTCTCCGCACCCTTGATGCATGTGCTGGAGGGATATGGTCTGCACCTGATGGAAGCGGCCTGAATTTCCGTCCGAGACAGCGGCCCCGATCCGGAAGCGTCCAGGTGCAGCATGCCGCAGGCGGCGGTTGCCTCGCCGTGCGCAAGAAAGCTGGCGTTCCTTGCCCGGTTTTGAGACAAGGGAGCGCTATCTACCCGGAAGACCCCCGTGATCAGGCCTACCCAGATTCAGAGAAGTACGGCGCTGCAGGTCGACGGCACCGCCGAAGAGCTGAAGCGGCGTCTGCGACAGCAGCAGATCCTTGCCGAATTCGGCCTGTTCGCGTTTCGCTGCGACGATATCGGCGCCCTGCTGCAGGCAGCCTCCGCCAGTTGCGCGGAAGCCATGCAGACGCCGTTCTGCAAGGTTCTGGAATACATGCCGGGGGAGAATCGTTTCCTCGTCAAGGCGGGGGTGGGCTGGCGGCCCGGCCTGGTCGGCTGCGCCACCGTCGGCGGCGACCTGGAATCGCCGGCGGGTTATGCCTTCCATACGGGTGAGCCGGTCATCTCCAACCATCTGGAGGGGGAGACCCGATTCCGCACGCCGCTGATGCTGGCCGAGCACGGCATCAAGCGCGCGATGAACGTGCTTATCGCGGGCGAACATCAGCCTTACGGCGTGCTGGAAACGGATTCCGGCGACAGCGGCAAGTTCGACGAGCCGGATATCTATTTCCTGCAGAGCATGGCCAATCTGCTGGGCGTGGCGATCGAGGAAAAGCGCGTCCACGCGAAGCTGGCGGAAAACGAGCGCCAGTTCAGGCTGCTCGCCGGCTCCATTCCCCAACTCGTCTGGATGGCGGACGCGGCCGGCTCGCTCTTCTGGTTCAATCAGCGCTGGTACGATTTCACCGGCAGCGATTCCGACGCCATGAAGGAAGGCGGCTGGATGGAGCTCCTGCATCCGGAGCATCGGGACCGGGTGACGGCCCGGCTGCAAAAGTCGTGGGACACGGGCGAGCCCTGGGAAGACACGTTCCCCTTGCGCGGAGCGAATGGCGTCTATCGCTGGTTCCTGTCGCGCGCCATGCCGTTCAAGGACGGCGACGGTCGCGTGGTTCGCTGGTTCGGCACCAACACCGACATCACGGAGCAGCGCGAGGCGGAAGAGCGGCAGAAGATGCTGAGCCAGGAGGTCAGTCACCGCGTCAAGAACAGCCTGGCGATGGTGGCGAGCCTGCTCGGGCTGCAAAGCCGCGTGGTGGCCAACGAAGAGGTTCGCCGCGCGATCGCGGATGCGCAGACGCGCGTACAGACCATCGCGCAGGTGCATGACCAGCTTTGGCGCCGCTACGATGCCAACAACATCGATCTTGCCGGCTTCCTGCAGGGCCTCTGCGTCAAGCTGCAGGAAACCTCGCTGGAACACCGGATCCAGTTCGAGGGCGAGCCTGTATCCATCCGCACCGACCGGGTGATTCCGATCGGCATTCTCGTCAACGAACTCGTCACAAACGCCTTCAAGTACGCTTATCCCGAAGGGGGCGGCGGGCAGGTGCGCGTGTCGCTTGCGACGGAAGAGGATGGCTCGATCGTCATGTCCGTCTCCGATCGCGGCGTGGGACTGCCGCACGGCTTCGATCTCTCGCGCTCCACCTCCAGCCTCGGTACGCGGCTGATCTCGGCGATGGTGCGGCAGCTGTCCGGCACCATCCAGACCTCCCGCCTGCAGCCGGGTGCGTGCTTCGAGGTGCGTATTCCGAGCGACGAGGCAGTGGAGGGCGGCTGGCATCCCGCCGCCTGAGTGGGACGCCCCATCCGAGATCCGAAAGGCCCGGCCGCGCCGGGCCTTTTCTATTTCGCCTTCAGGATAGGGGTCGTTTGCGTGCGTCCGAGGTTTGACATCCGGACGCGAAGGCATTAGGTCACAGGCACGGCGCGGCGGAAACCCGCATGCGCCTGCGCACCCGTGGGGTGTTTCCGGACATTCATGATCGGAACTTTCGGCAGCTCTGCCGGAACCCCTGTCGTCTCGTGCTTCGTCAGCGCGGGCAGAGGAGGGCGCGTTTCGACGATCGAAACGGTAAGGACAACACATGAGCAAGCGCCAATCGGCGAAGTACAAGATTGACCGGCGCCTCGGCCAGAACATCTGGGGCCGTCCCAAGAGCCCGGTCAACAAGCGCGAATACGGCCCCGGCCAGCACGGTCAGCGCCGTAAGTCCAAGGTTTCCGACTTCGGCACGCAGCTGCGCGCCAAGCAGAAGCTGAAGGGCTACTACGCCAATATTTCCGAAAAGCAGTTCCGTCGCGTCTACGACGAAGCTTCGCGCATGAAGGGCTCCACCTCGGAGAACCTGATCGGCCTGCTTGAGGCTCGCCTCGACGCCATCGTCTATCGCGCCAAGTTCGTGCCGACCCCGTTCGCCGCGCGCCAGTTCATCAACCACGGCCATATCCGCGTGAATGGCACGAGGGTGAACATCTCCAGCTACCGCTGCAAGGTGGGCGACGTGGTCGAGGTGCGCGAGCGTTCGCGCCAGCTCGCGATCGTGCTGGAAGCGGTCGATCTCGCCGAACGTGACGTGCCGGAATACATCGAAGCGGATCACACCAAGATGACGGCCCGCTTCGCTCGCCAGCCGGCTTTCGCCGATGTGCCGTATCCGGTGCAGATGGAACCGAACCTGGTCATCGAGTTCTACTCGCGCTGATCCGATCCTCGTGATCCGAAAAGGCCGCCTTCGGGCGGCTTTTTTGTTGCGCGTTTGCCACGGGCCCGCAGCTTCCGCCCATGGCTTTCGCAAGCAGCCGGAACGCCGGCCCGCGATGCTTCGTTGATGCCCCGACTTCTGAGGAGGGAGTTTCAATGAAGACCATCACGATTCGCACCGCGGCTTCCATCGCGGCCATTGCAGCTTCCCTGGCCACCGGTGCCGTCCTGCCGACGCTGGCTTCGGCGCAGACCACGATTATCCAGCAGACCGATCCGGCCCCGGTGATAGCCGTGCCGGCGCCGTCTCCCACCGTCGTGACCACCGTTCCGGTGGCGCCGCCCGCCGTGGTCGTGACGCCTGCACCCCCGCCGCCCGTGGTCAACTGCGACAGCCGCCAGCAGACCACCACGAGCGACGGTGTGAGCACCACGACCACGACGACGCACACCGATTCCTGCGACTGAACGGAGAAGGCGGGGGCTGCTTCGGCTGCCCCTGCCGCCACTTGCCGCCGCCTGCCGCCGCCTGCCGCCGCCTGCCGCCTGCCGCCTTGGCGGAACGCGAAGACCCGCATTGTAATCGCGGCGCAACCGGGACATTAGAGGCGAACGAAATCCCGGTTGGCAGCACCATGGAACTGATCCTCCGCCACAAGGCCGAAGAGGCGTCCGACGAGCATGAGCCGCTGGACGAGGGCGCTTGCCACCCCTTGTTCCTGGACGCGCCGGACAGCGTCAATTTCCGCAAGCTGCGCAAGCGCCTGCTACGCGAGGCGCGCGAGACCATGTCGGTCTATGGCATGGTGAAGCCCGGCGCCAAGTGGCTGGTCTGCCTTTCCGGCGGCAAGGATTCCTACACGCTCCTGGCGCTGCTGCTCGATCTGAAATGGCGCGGGCTGCTGCCGGTCGAACTGCTGGCCTGCAATCTCGACCAGGCGCAGCCGGGGTTTCCCGAGCACATCCTGCCGGAGTTCCTGACCCGCTACGACATCCCGTACCGGATCGAGCGGCGCGACACCTATTCTATCGTCAAGGAGAAGACGCCGGCGGGCAGCACCTATTGCTCGCTCTGCTCGCGGCTGCGCCGGGGCATTCTCTATCGCATCGCGCGGGAGGAGGGCTGCGACGCCGTCGTGCTCGGGCATCATCGCGAGGACGTGCTGGAAACCTTCATGATGAACCTCATGAACGGTGGCCGGCTGGCCTCCATGCCGCCGAAGCTGCTGAACGAGGAGGGCGACCTGCTGGTGCTGCGCCCGCTCGCGGGCTCGGCCGAGGCGGACATCGCGAAGTTCGCGGACGCCATGGCCTTTCCGATCATCCCCTGCAATCTCTGCGGCTCGCAGGACGGCATGGAGCGGGTGCGGATCAAGAACCTGCTGGAAACCTGGGACAAGGAGCGGCCGGGCGTGAAGCGCAGCATGCTCCGCGCGCTTTCCAACACGCGCCCCTCGCATCTGCTGGATCCCGGTATCCACGATTTCGCGGGGCTCTGGCCGCAGGCGGCGATGGCTGAAGAGGTCTAGCAGAGGACCCCGAATGCGGCCCCGCTCGGCTATTCGCCGGCAGGCTCCACGGGAAGACCGGCCGCAGCCCAGTCCTTGAATCCGCCCATGTTGAAGACGTGGACGTATCCCATGTCCTTCAGCATCTCGCCCGCCCGCGCCGCGCGGCCGCCGGCGGCGCAGTAGAGAATCACGGGCTTGTCCGTGCTGAAATTCGGGTCGACCATGCTGTCTTCAGGATCGGCCTTGAACGCGAGGAGGCCGCTCGGAATGGCAAGCGCCCCTTCCGCCTTGCCGGTCTGCCGCAGTTCCTCCGGCTCGCGGATGTCGACGAGCACGGCGTTGCCCGCTTCCACCATTTCGCGCGCGCGTTCCGGCGTGATCCGCTCGACGGCGGCTGAAGGGCTGGCAGACATGCTGTTTCCGCTCTCGTTCATTACTGCTCGCTAAAGAAAAAGGGCGCGCCGGTGTGGCGCGCCCCTGTCGTCTTAGGCCGCCGCGGCAACGCCCTTTTCGGCCAGCATGCCCTGCAGCTCGCCAGCCTGGAACATCTCGCGGATAATGTCGCAGCCGCCGATGAACTCGCCCTTGACGTAGAGCTGCGGGATCGTCGGCCAGCTGGAATACTCCTTGATGCCGTCGCGCAGTTCCGGATCCGCCAGCACGTTGACGCCGCTATAGGGCACGTTGAGGTAATCGAGGATCTGCACGACCTGACCGGAGAAGCCGCACTGCGGAAAGTCCGGCGTGCCCTTCATGAACAGGACCACGTCGTTGGACTTGACCTGGCTGTCGATCCACTCGTTCATTGCGCTCATCGTTTGACTCCTTGGCCGGCCATCCTCGTGGCGCGCGCCGCTCTGGTTTCATTCGGGCGCGCTGGTCTGCAGCGCCAATGCGTGCAGTGCGCCACCCATGTTCCCCTTGAGTGCGTCATACACCATCTTGTGCTGCTGCACGCGGGTCTTGCCGCGAAACGCTTCCGCCACGATGGTCGCCGCATAATGATCGCCGTCAGCCGCGAGTTCGCGAATCGAAACCTGCGCGTCCGGCAGGGCCTCCCTGATCAATTCCTCGATCTCACGGGCCTGCATGGGCATTCGTCGTTCTCCCGCCGATGTCCGGCTCTGGTGCAAATGTGGGTGACCTCCCCGCCGCCGTCAATCGTGCCGGACGCCGAGGGAAGGGCGATTGCCGCTTAAAAGCGCGGCCGCGATGCGATACATAGAGGGTAATCGGCTCCGCCGAACCCTTTGAACAGATGAATTCGGACAGATGAAATCCATCATCCTCTACGACGACGAGGCTTTCGAGGGCATGCGCCGCGCCGGCCGCATCGCGGCCCTGTGTCTCGACGAACTCGTACCCATGATCAAGCCCGGCCTGACGACGCAGGAAATCGACGATTTCGTCTTCGAGTTCGGACTGAAGCACGACGCGCTGCCAGCCGACCTGAACTATCGCGGCTATCGCAAGACCGTCTGCACCTCCATCAACCACGTCGTCTGCCACGGCATTCCCAATGAGAAGCCGCTGAAGGAAGGCGACGTCGTCAACATCGACGTGACCTTCATCAGCGACGGCTGGCATGGCGATTCCAGCCGCATGTATCCGGTCGGGCCGATCAAGCGCTCCGCCGAGCGGCTGCTGGAAGTCACCTACGAATCGCTGATGCGCGGCATCGCGGCGGCCCGGCCCGGCAACCATTTCGGCGATATCGGCTACGCCATCCAGAGCTACGCGGAAAGCGAGCGCT
Source organism: Faunimonas pinastri (assembly GCF_900110915.1). Classification (GTDB taxonomy): domain Bacteria; phylum Pseudomonadota; class Alphaproteobacteria; order Rhizobiales; family Afifellaceae; genus Faunimonas; species Faunimonas pinastri. Next base: position 349,836 of record NZ_FOFG01000002.1, on the reverse strand, counting down.
GCTCGGTGGTGCGCGACTTCTGCGGCCACGGCATCGGCCGGGGCTTCCACGAGGCGCCGAACGTCCTGCATTACGGCCGGCCCGGCGAGGGGCACGTTCTGACGCCCGGCATGATCTTCACGATCGAGCCGATGATCAATATCGGGAAGCCTTATGTGAAGCTCCTCTCCGACGGCTGGACGGCGGTGACCCGCGACCGGTCGCTTTCTGCGCAGTACGAGCACATGATCGGCATCACCGAGACCGGCGCGGAAGTCTTCACCCTCTCGCCGGCCGACCTGATGCGCCCCGTTTCAATGGCGGCGTGAGGCGGCGGCGTGAGGCAGCCCGTGTCGGAAGGCGAGGACGCGCCGGATTCAACTCCCGCTTCGGCGCCGGTCGCGCCGGCCGCGCATTATCTCGGCCATCGCGAGCGGCTGAGGCAGCGCTTCCAGGCGGGCGGTTCCTCGGCGCTGGCCGACTACGAACTCCTGGAAATGGCGCTGTTCCGGGCGCTGCCGCGTCGCGACACCAAGCCGATCGCCAAGGCGCTGATGAAGCGCTTCGGCACGCTGAACAGCGTCATTTCCGCCCCGGCGCATCTCCTGAAGGAGATCCCCGGCGTGGGCGACGTGGTGGTCAGCGAATTCCGGCTCGTCAAGGCGTTCGCCGTCCGGCTCGGGCTGGAGGAGCTTCGCGAGCGCACGGTGCTCTCGTCGTGGTCGTCGCTGCTGACTTATTGCCGGACGGCAATGGCCTATGAGGAGCGCGAGCAGTTCCGCGTGCTCTTTCTCGACAAGAAGAACGCGCTGATAGCCGATGAGGTGCAGCAGACCGGGACGGTGGACCACACGCCCGTCTATCCGCGCGAAGTCATGCGGCGGGCGCTGGAACTGTCCGCCAGCGCCGTGATCCTCGTGCACAACCATCCCTCCGGCGACCCGACCCCCTCCGGGGCGGATATCCAGATGACCACGACCATCGCTTCCGTGGGCAAGCCGCTCGGCATCATCGTGCACGATCACATCATCATGGGACGCGACGGGCACTCGAGCTTCCGCGGCCTGGGGCTGCTTTAGGCCTGGCCCGCCGCTTCGGGCAGGGTGCCGCCGGCTGCGTGCAGCGCATCCGGCGTATCGACGTCGATGGCCGCCGCTTCGCCGACCTCTATGCGGACGATGCTCTCGCCGTGCTCGGCCAGGAGATGCCGGGCGCCGGTGTCCCCGGTGAGCCGTCGCAACTCGCCGAAGAAATGCGACGACCAGAGCACGGGGTTGCCGCGTTTCCCGTCCACGGTGGGCAGCACGATCGCCGGCCCGTCCGCCTCGCCGAAAGCGGCAAGCAGCCTGTCGATTAGTTCGGTCGTGACGCCCGGCATGTCGGCAAGGGTGACGAGCGCGCCGTCGCAATCCTCCGGCAGGGCCGCGATGCCGGTCCGCACCGAGGTCCCGAGCCCCTCGGCATAGTCCGGATTATGCGCGAACTGCACGTCCAGGCCGGCAAGCGTCGCACGGATCTCCGCCTCCATGTGGCCCGTCACCACGAATACCGGGTGGCCGGACGAGTGCCGCGCCGCCTCGGCGATGCGGCGGACCAGAGGCACGCCCTGGAAGGTCGCGAGCAGCTTGTTGGGGCCGCCCATCCGCCGGGCCTGCCCGGCCGCGAGAATGACGATGGCTGTCTTGCCGGAGGGAGCGTGTCCGCCCTCGCGCGGCTGCGGTCGCGACACGATATCCATCAACAGCCCTCCGACCCCCATGCCGGTCAGATCGTGAGACGTAACGGGAATACCGGCAAGCAGGCGATTGAGAACCCAGTCGAAACCGTTCTCGCGCGGGCTGCGGGCGCAACCGGGCGCGCCGAGCACGACAGCGCCGGCGAGGTCGCCGACCAGCAGCAGATTGCCGGGATCCACCGGCATGCCGAAATGCCGGACGCTGCCGCCCGCTCGCCCGATCGCATCGGGAATGACGTCGGCCTGGTCTGTGATGGCGGATGCGCCGAAGGCGATGAGAAGATCCGCGCCGTCTTCCCGCAGGCTCCGCAGCGCGGAGGCCAGCGCCGCCGGCTCGTGCGGCACGCGGATCTCGCGTGTCAGCGTCGCGCCGGCCGGCCGGAGCCGGTCCTCCAGCGCTCTCCGCGTCTTCTCCATGACGGTGGGCTTGAGGCCGGGCAGTATCGTCGCGGCCAGTCCGACGCGGAGAGGCTGGAACGGCGCCACCGCCAGCTTCACGCCGTCGTCCAGAGTGCCCCGCGCACTGACGAGGGCGGCTGCCGGTACGGCGAAGGGGATGATCTTCACGGTGGCGATCATGCGGCCGGCTTCGACCGCAGCGAACTCCGGCAGGGTCGCCACCGTGATGCCGGGATCGAGCCGGTTCAGCGCATCGATAGCGGCACGGTCGACCTGGAAGACGCCCGCGCGCTCGGCGAAGAGGTTGCAGCGGCCCGTTCCGGCGAGGTCGCGGCGCACGTTGGCCCCCACGAGCAGGTTCGCGATGGCGGCTGCCGCTTCGTCTTCGGAAATGTCGGTGGGGGCGAGGCGGGCGACGACGATCTCGGTATGGCCCTCTTCCGCGAGGCGGCGCAGGGCCTCGCGGCCCAGCCGGGTGCCTTTCCTCAGGACGCCGGAGGCGAGGCGGATCGAATGCGCGAGGATCGCGCCATCTGCCTGCGCGACGGAGATGAGGCCGAACTTCAAGCGGCGGTCTTCGCTTCGGCCGGTTCGGCGACGGTGCGTCCCCTCCGCAGCGTTTGAATCACCTGCGCCAGCACGGCAACCGCGATTTCGGCAGGAGACTGGGCCCCGATGTCGAGGCCGATCGGCGCATGGATGCGGGCGATCTGCTCCGGCGCCAAGCCCATCGCGCCCAGTCGCTCGACGCGTTTCGCGTGCGTCTTCCTGCTGCCCAGCGCGCCGACATAGAAGCAGCCAGCCTTCAGCGCCTCGGCAAGCGGCACGTCGTCGATCTTCGGATCGTGCGTCAGCGCCGCCAGTGCGGTGTAATCGTCGAGCGGGTGCTCTCGCAGCGCTTCCTCCGGCCAGTCCGCGATGAGCTCGACGCCCGGGAATCGCTCGGGCGTGGAGAAGGCGGTTCGCGGATCGATTATGCTGACGTCCAGCCCGGCGACGGCCGCGAGCGGCACCAGCGCCTGGCTGATATGAACCGCGCCGATCACCACCAGCCGGGGCGGAGGCACGGAAACGGTGAGAAAGGTGCGGCCATCCTCCAGAAGGCCGGAGCGGCCGGAGCGGAAGCGGCGCTGCAACTCGTCCGACAGAGGATCGCCGCTCGCATCGCGCTCGGGCACGAGACGCTGCTCGCCCGTCTGCGTGTCTGTGACGACCGCGGCGGCCCGGCGCGCCGCACGGGCGCGATTGAGTTCGTGCAGGAGATTTCGATCCATCAGGCGATCTTCTCGACAAAGACCCGGATGCGGCCGCCGCACGAAAGGCCCACTCGCCACGCCGTCTCGTCCGCCACGCCGAATTCGAGCATCCGGGGGGCGCCGGAACCGATCACGTCGAGAGCCTCGCCGACCACCGCGCCCTCGACGCAGCCGCCGGAAACGGATCCCTCGAAATTTCCTTCCGCATCCACCACCAGATGGCTGCCGACGGGACGGGGGGCCGAACCCCACGTTTCCACCACCGTGGCAAGCGCCACCTCGCGGCCCTCGCCAAGCCAGCGCTCGGCATATTCCAGCACATCGCCCGCCAAAACCGCGTCGTTCATCGTCATCCTCGCGAAGCCCGGAGATAATTCCGCGGGTCCGCACGGGCCGCGTCTTTGCCGGAAGAAAGTGCCGCCACAAGCTGCTCGACGGAAGCGAGCGAATGCGCCGGCCTGAATTCGTCTACATGGGGAAGCATCGCGCGGATGCCAGACGCCCTGGCTTGAAATGCGTCGAAGCGAAGCAGCGGGTTCAGCCAGATCAGCCGCCGGCAGGAACGATGGAGGCGGTCCATCTCGCGGGCAAGGTCCGGCCCGCGTTCGTTCCCATCAACCTGCCGCTCCAGCCCGTCGGTGATCAGCAGCAGGGTCGCCTTCTGGCCCAGCACGCGCCGCGACCAGTCTCGATTGAAGGCGTGCAGCGCCGGGGCGATCCGCGTTCCGCCGGACCAGTCCGGCACTTCGGCCGCACAGGCGGCCAGCGCCTCGTCCGGATCGCGGGTGCGAAGCGAGCGCGTGATGTTGGTGAGCCGCGTGCCGAACACGAAGCTCTGCACCGGGCGACGCGCGGCGATCGCATGGAGGAAGAAGAGCAGCACGCGGGAATAGGCTCCCATCGAGCCGGAGATATCGCAAAGCGCCACGATCGTAGGAGCAGTGCGATCCGGCGCGCGGAAGGAGGGGGCGACGAAATCGCCGCCGGTGCGCAGCGCGGCACGGAAGGTCTGTCGCGGATCTATCCTGCCGCGCGGCGACGGCCTGAGGCGTCGCAGCCGGATTTCATCGTGGGGCAGGGCCAGCCGCTCGATCGCGCGCCGGGCTTCCCGCAGTTCGGCCGCGCTCATGCCGGCGAAATCGCGATGCTTCAGGTGCTCCCCGGTGGCGGCGGTGCGCCGTGCCTCCAGTCGTTCGAAGGGCGACTCGTCTTCCGCACCGCCGCTGAGCGCGGCCAGCGCCTCCCGCACGCGCTGCTCGGCAGGGCGGGAGATCGCCTCGGCACCGTTTTCCCGATGGGTTCGCGGTGAGCCGCCAGAAACCGGGTTTTCCCGCCAGAAAAGATCGAATGCGGCGGCAAAGACGGCGCGGTCCTCGCGCCGGGTCACCATGGCGGCCTGAAGCGTCGAGAACACATCCTCCCGCGAGTCCAGACCAGCGATCTCCAGCGCGCGGAGCGCGTCGAGGACGCTTGCGGGTCCGACCGTCATGGCCGCCTTTCGCAACAGGCCCGCAAAGTCGATGAGCCTGCCCACGATGTCGGCGGCTCCGCTCATGCTGTCTCGGTGGTGGCTATCTCGGTGGTGGCTGTCTCGTTTGCGGCTGCCTCGTTCGAAGAGGGCTCTTCCGCCAGCAGCGCGGCGATGCGCTCCGGCGTCATCGCGGCGATGTCGTCCTGGTATTTCAGGAGGACGCCCAGCGTGTCGGCCACCGAGGCCGGATCGACGGCGGAACTGCCGAGCGCGCCGAGGGCCGTCGCCCAGTCCAGCGTTTCCGCCACGCCCGGCTTCTTGAAAAGATCCTCGCGCCGCAATCGCTGCACGAAGCCGACCGCCTCCGCCGCAAGCCGCTCGCCGATGCCGGGCAGGCGCGCCTCCACGATTTCCCGTTCGCGCCCGGCGTCGGGATAATCGACCCAGTGATAGAGGCAGCGCCGCTTCAGCGCGTCGTGGATCTCGCGCGTGCGGTTGGTGGTGATGATCACGATGGGCGCACGTTCGGCGCGGATCGTGCCGAGCTCGGGGATCGTCACCTGCGCCTCGGAGAGAACTTCCAGCAGAAAGGCCTCGAAGGCTTCGTCCGCCCGGTCGAGTTCGTCGATCAGCAGGATCGGCGGCCCCGCCATGTCGGGCTCAAGCGCCTGCAGGATGGGGCGGCGGATCAGGAAGCGCTCGGAGAAGATATCGGCGGAAAGCCGCTCGCGATCCCGCTCGCCCGTCGCTTCCGCCAGCCGGATACCGACCATCTGCGCGGCGTAGTTCCACTCGTAGACGGCGCTCGATATGTCGAGGCCCTCGTAGCATTGCAGCCGGATCAGCCGCCGCCCGAGCGCCCTGGCCAGCACCTTGGCGATCTCCGTCTTGCCGACGCCGGCCTCTCCCTCAAGGAAAAGCGGTCGCCCCATGATGAGGCTCAGGAACAGCACGAGCGCCAGCGCGCGGTCGGCGACATAGTGGCCGCGCGCCAGCAAGGCCTGCGTTTCTTCGACCGAACGGGGGAGGGGCAACTCGCTCATGGAGCGGAACCTTACGCGCTCCCGCTGGTATAGAGAAGGATCGCGCGGGCAACGTGGGATAGGGGAGGCCCCGGTCGGGGTCGCCTCTGGGAAAGCACCGGGAGCAGTATCCATGTCAAAGTTTCAGACCAGCGACGGCATCGCGATCCGCTATGAGGAAAGCGGCCGCGCGGATGGCCCCGTCCTGATCTTCTCCAATTCCCTCGGCACGGACCTCCGTCTCTGGAACGCGCAGCTCCAGTCCGCCGACGCGCATTTCCGCGTCATTCGCTACGACCAGCGGGGGCACGGCGAGTCGGAATCGCCGGAAGGCGACTACACGATCGAGCGGCTGGGTGCGGACGTGCTCGACCTGATGGACGCACTCGGCATCAGCCAGGCTTCCTATGTCGGTATCTCGATGGGCGCCATGACGGGACTTTGGCTCGGCATGAACCATCCCAGAAGGTTCACCCGGCTGGTGCTGGCCAGCGTCTCGCCCTTCCTGCCGCCGAAGGAAGACTGGGACGAGCGCATCCAGACCATCCGCGACGAAGGACTGGAGCCGATAGCTGACTCAAACATGGAGCGGTGGTTCACGCCTGAGTTCCGGCAGGCGCAGCCGGAGATTGTCGCCCGCCTCCACGACATGGTCGCCGCCAACGATCCCGTGGGCTATTGCAACGCCGCCGGGGCGCTTCGCGACATGGACCTGCGCGACAAGCTCGGGCTGGTGGAATCGCCGGTCATGGTGCTGATCGGCGACCGCGATCCGGTGACGCCCGCCAAGATGGCCGAGCAGGTGCTGCAGCGCATCCCGGGCTCGCAAAGCAGGACGCTGCAGGCGGCGCACCTTCTGAACGTCGAGCAGCCGGAAGCCTTCAACAAGGCCGTGATGGATTTTCTCACCCAGTCGGAATAGCTGGGAGCCGGTCTGGATCGCATCCGGCCGGGCTGCTATCGAGGCGGCTCTCCCCATGCAACCGTCACTTGTGCAGTGCACAAGTATTGTGCGCGCACAAAAGCATTGCTAACGTTCCTTGAACGCGGCAGCGTGACGACACGCGCAAAAGCGGCGCGGCTGCCGCGCAGGGGGACGTTTAAATGGAGTACTTTCTCCAGCAGCTCATCAATGGGCTGACCCTGGGGTCCATCTATGGGCTGATCGCGATCGGCTATACGATGGTCTACGGCATCATCGGCATGATCAACTTCGCGCACGGCGACATCTTCATGGTGGGCTCGTTCATCGCGATGATGATGATCGTGGCGCTCGGGCTGACCGCTTCGGCTGGGCTTGCTTTCCTGCTTTTGGCGCTGGTGCTGGTCCTCATCGTGGCGATGGTCTTCGCGTCCGTCTGGGGCTGGACGGTGGAGCGGCTGGCTTATCGGCCGCTGCGCGGCTCGTTCCGGCTCGCGCCGCTGATCACCGCGATCGGCATGTCCATCGTGCTGCAGAATTTCGTTCAGGTGACGCAGGGCGCGCGCGTGAAGCCGCTTCCGCCGATCGTCACCGGCGGGTTCACGCTGGTGACCGGCGTGAACGGCCATAACGCCGTGCAGATCTCCACCATGCAGATCGTCATCATCGTCACGACGTTCCTGCTGATGACGGGCTTTTCGCTGCTGATCAGCAAGACCCGTCTCGGACGATCGCAGCGCGCCTGCGAGCAGGATTCCAAGATGGCGGCGCTGCTCGGCGTCAATGTCGACCGCACGATCTCGCTCACCTTCGTGATGGGCGCGGCCCTGGCGGCGGTCGCCGGCCTGATGTTCCTGCTCTATTACGGCGTGATCGACTTCTATATCGGCTTCCTCGCGGGCGTTAAGGCGTTTACCGCGGCCGTTCTCGGCGGCATCGGCTCGCTGCCCGGCGCCATGCTCGGCGGCCTGCTGATCGGCCTGATCGAGACCTTCTGGTCCGGCTATTTCAGCGTCGAGTACAAGGACGTCGCGGCCTTCTCCATCCTGGTGATCGTGCTGATCTTCATGCCCTCCGGCCTGCTCGGGCGGCCGGAAGTGGAGAAGGTCTGACATGGCCGATCCGCAAGCCAGCGCCTCCTCCAATCACGGAGCGGGCGAGCAGGTCGAACTGGAGAACCTCCGCTCCGGCCTGTCCGGGGAACCGCCGGCCATATCCCCCCGTCGTGGGGGAGCGAAAAGCCAACTTTCCGCATCCCTCGTCGATGCGGTGGTGGCCGGCGCTCTCGCCGCCGCCCTCGGCTTCTTCTTCATCGGCCTCAGGAGCGACATCGCGCCAGGGGGCCTTGCCCTCACCCAGCGCTGGGGCGCCCTCGTCATCGCGGTGGCGATCGTCTTCGTCGGCCGCCTGCTGCTCAACCTCTTCGTCTACAAGCGCCGGCGTTCCGCCCCGCCGAAAGCTCGCGCCCCCAAGGCGACCACGTCGCGGGGCGAAACCTATGCGCGCTTCAGCAAGGCGATCGCGCCGGTTCTTCTCCTCGTGGCGCTTGCCTTTCCCTTCCTGATGATCTGGGGCGCGCCGCAGCAGAGCCGCCAGTACATCGACCTCTCCATCCTGATCCTCACCTACGTGATGCTGGGTTGGGGGCTGAACATCGTGGTCGGCCTCGCGGGCCTGCTCGATCTCGGCTACGTCGCCTTCTACGCGGTGGGCGCCTATTCCTTCGCGCTTCTGGCGAAATATCTGGGCCTCGGCTTCTGGACCTGCCTGCCGCTCGCCGGCATCCTCGCCGCCTGCTGGGGCATGATCCTTGGCTTTCCCGTGCTGCGGCTGCGCGGCGACTATCTCGCCATCGTGACGCTCGCCTTCGGCGAGATCATTCGCGTGATCCTGCTGAACTGGTCGAATTTTACCGGCGGCCCGAACGGCATTTCCGGCGTGCCGAAGCCGACCCTGTTCGGCTACGAGTTCAAGAGCGGGGCGGGCGGCGTCGCCGATCTGCTGGGCATTCACTACAGCCCGATCCAGCGCTTCATCTTCCTGTACTACATCATCCTGGTATTGGCGCTGCTCACAAACTTCGTGACGCTGCGTCTGCGCCGCCTGCCGATCGGCCGGGCGTGGGAAGCGCTGCGCGAGGACGAGATCGCCTGCCGCTCGCTCGGCATCAACACGACGAACACCAAGCTGACGGCCTTCGCCACCGGGGCGATGTTCGGCGGCTTCGCCGGCTCGTTCTTCGCGACGCGGCAGGGCTTCATCTCGCCGGAAAGCTTCACCTTCCTGGAATCGGCGATCATCCTCGCCATCGTGGTTCTCGGCGGCCTCGGCTCGCAGATCGGCGTCGTCATCGCCTCCGTGGTGATGATCGGCGGCATCGAACTCCTGCGGAACCTCACCTTCCTCAAGGCGATCTTCGGCCCCGACTTCGATCCGACGCAGTACCGCATGCTGATCTTCGGCCTCGCCATGGTGGTGATCATGGTGTGGAAGCCGCGCGGGTTGGTTTCCAGCCGCTCGCCGACGGCGATCTACAAACGAAAAACCCGCATCGGCGCGGACATGGTCGCGCAGGGCGAGGGGCATTGATGAGCGATACGTCTCACTATCCCGTATGGGAGCGCGACCCGGTGCTCACCGTCGAGCATCTGACGATGCGCTTCGGCGGGCTGGTCGCCGTGAACGACCTCTCCTTCAACGTCGGGCGCGGCGAGATCACCGCGCTGATCGGTCCGAACGGCGCGGGCAAGACGACGGTCTTCAACTGCGTCACCGGCTTCTACAAACCGACCGAGGGGCGCATCGTCATGCGCCACGGCAAGGCGGGGAAGGCGGACGACATCGCCGCGCTGACGCGAGGAGGGCGGCAGTCGGCCACGTCCGCCGACGGGGCGCTGTTCCTGCTGGAGCGGATGACGGATTTCCGCATCTCGCACCATGCCAAGGTGGCGCGCACCTTCCAGAATATCCGCCTCTTCGGCGGCATGACGACGCTGGAGAACCTGCTGGTCGCCCAGCACAACCGGTTGATGGTGGCCTCCGGCTTCACCATCGGCGGCATCTTCAACCTGCCGGGCTATCGCCGCGCCCGCGAGGCCGCGATGGAAAAGGCGATCGGCTGGCTCCGCCAGGTCAACCTGCTTCACCGCGCCGACGATCCGGCCGCGGATCTTCCCTACGGGGACCAGCGCCGGCTGGAGATTGCCCGCGCCATGTGCACGGATCCGCATCTCCTTTGTCTCGACGAACCGGCGGCGGGCCTCAACCCGCGCGAATCCGCCGAGCTGAACGATCTCCTGCACTATATTCGCCGCGAATGCGGCACCTCCATCCTGCTGATCGAGCATGACATGGGCGTGGTGATGGAAATTTCCGACCACATCGTCGTCCTGGATTACGGGGTGAAGATCTCCGACGGAACGGCCTTCGAAGTGCGCAACGACCCCAGTGTCATCGCCGCCTATCTCGGCGTCGAGGATACCGAGGTGGAGCAGGTGGAAGCCGTTCTGGAAGCGGAGGTGCAGGCGTGAGCGAGGCAGCTTCCGAACAGCCGCTCCTGCAGGTCAGGGGGGTTCAGACCTATTACGGCAAGATCTGCGCGCTGAGGGGCGTCGATGTCGACGTGCCGCGCGGCAAGATCGTCACGCTGATCGGCGCCAACGGCGCGGGCAAGTCCACGCTGATGATGACGATCTGCGGCAGCCCGAAGCCGCGAGAGGGCCGCGTCATCTATAACGGCGAGGATATCACCGGCCTGCCGACGCACGAAATCATGTCGCGCGACATCGCCCAGTCGCCGGAAGGGCGCCGCATCTTCCCGCGCATGACGGTGCTGGAAAACCTGCAGATGGGCGCGATGGCCAGCAAGCAGGACACGTTCGACGGTGACCTCCGGCGCATCTTCGACCTGTTCCCGCGCCTGAAGGAGCGTCAGGCGCAGCGCGGCGGTACCCTGTCGGGCGGCGAGCAGCAGATGCTGGCGATCGGCCGCGCGCTAATGAGCCGGCCGAAGCTCCTGCTGCTCGACGAGCCGTCGCTGGGACTTGCCCCGCTGATCGTGAAGCAGATCTTCAACGTGATCCAGGAACTCAACCGGACGGACGGGCTGACGGTGTTCCTCGTGGAGCAGAACGCTTTCCACGCCCTGCGTCTCGCCCACCACGCCTATGTCATGGTCAATGGCGCCATCACCATGCAGGGGACGGGCAAGGAGCTGCTGGCGCGCGAGGAAGTGCGCGCCGCTTATCTCGAAGGCGGGAGGCACTAGGCCATGAACCTGATCTGGCAGGTGTCCTTTCTGGATTTTCTCATCATCACGGTGATCCTCGGCGGCGGTGCCGCCTGGATGGCCGGCCGCGCGACCGCCCGCTCATGGGGGGCCTTCCCGTCGCTGGTCGTCTATATCGTGCTGCTCACCGTGGCTGTGCGGTTCATCCATTACGCGCTGTTCGGCGGCAGCTTCTTCCTGCCTCCCGCCACGTTCGGGACCGCGCTGCACTACGCGCTGGTGGATTTCGTCGTGCTGATGGTGCTGGCCTGGCTTGGGCGCCGGGCTACCCGCGCCGGGCAGATGGCCGAGCAATACAGCTTCGCCTACGACAAGGCGGGGCCGGTCGGCTGGCGCGAACGCGCGTGAACCACGCTGCCGGCGCAGCTCGCGCCGGAGGCGAATAGGCATTTTCAAGGACCGAAATATGGTCTTAGATGCCGACAGGCGAGCCTTTTCTAGGCTTGCCGCCTTTTTGAGCCCGTCGTTGAGGGACGGTCGGGCGGGGAGCTGAGGAGATATCATGAAGAAAGCTTTGCTGGCAGGCGTCGCCCTGACCTTCACCCTGGCCGCTGGCAGCGCTTGGGCCGACATTCTGGTCTCGACCGTGGGGCCCATGACCGGTCAGTACGCCTCCTTCGGCGCCCAGATGAAGAACGGCGCGCAGCAGGCGGTCGAAGACATCAACAAGGCCGGTGGCGTGCTCGGGCAGAAGCTGCAGCTGGTCGTCGGCGACGATGCCTGCGATCCCAAGCAGGCGGTCGCCGTTGCCAACGACATGGCCAGCAAGGGCGTGAAGATGGTCGCCGGGCATTTCTGCTCCGGTTCGTCCATCCCGGCTTCCTCGGTCTATGCCGATGAAAACATCGTGCAGATCTCTCCGGCTTCCACCAACCCGACCTTCACCGACGAGCGCGCCGGCAAGGGCGTCTTCCGCGTCTGCGGTCGCGACGACCAGCAGGGCAAGGTCGCGGGTGGCTATCTCGCGTCCGAGTTCAAGGACAAGAAGATCGCCATCATCAATGACAAGAGCGCCTACGGTAAGGGGCTTGCCGACCAGACGCAGGCGGCGATGGAAGCGGCCGGCAAGAAGCCCGATGTCGTGGAATCCTACACGGCCGGCGAGAAGGACTACACCGCTCTCGTTTCCAAGCTGAAGCAGGCGGGCATCGGCGTGCTCTATGTCGGTGGCTACTACACCGAGGCCGGCCTGATGGCCCGCCAGATGAAAGAGCAGGGCATGAACGTCGTGATCGTCTCCGGCGACGCGCTCGTGACCGACGAATACTGGGCGATCACCGGTCCGGCCGGCGAAGGCACGCTGATGACCTTCTCTCCCGATCCGCGCAAGAACCCCGCCGCCGCGCCGGTCGTGGACGAGTTCCACGCCAAGAAGATCGAGCCGGAGGGCTACACGCTCTACACCTATGCGGCGATCCAGGCGTGGGTCGACGCGGTGAAGAAGGCCGGCGCCACGGACTTCGACAAGGTGGTCGATGCCCTGAACACCGACACGGCCGAAACCGTGATCGGCCCGGTGAAGTTCGACAGCAAGGGCGACGTCGCGCTGCCGGGCTACGTCTTCTACAAGTGGCACGACGGCAAGTACGACTACCTGAACCCGAAGAGCTGATCGGCTCTCCAGCTTTCTTGAACGCTCAGGAACCCCGGCCATCGGCCGGGGTTTTTGTCCGGCCGCTTTTTGGCGAGGGAGCCGGAATCAGCTAGATCGATGTTCCCCAGGAGGAAACAACGATGCATATCAGCGCCCATCTCTCGCTCCAGCCCGCCATCGCCCTGATCGCCGGCGTGCTGATCCTCGTCATGCCGCGCCTCCTCAACTTCATCGTGGCGATCTATCTCATCATCATCGGCGTGCTCGGCATCTTCCCGAACCTCCTGCACTGATCCCGGCGGCCGAATTCGCGTTCAGGCCATGAGCTGGACACATCGCACCCTGCCGGGCCTGCGGATCGGTCACGCCTCCGACCGACGGTTGAAATCCGGCACGACCGTCTTCCTGCCGGACGAACCGGCGCTGGCCGCCGTTCACGTGGCGGGCGGCGCGCCGGGGACGCGCGAGACGGACCTGCTGGTGCCGGAAAACACTGTGGACCGGGTGGACGCCATCGTCCTCTCCGGCGGCTCGGCTTTCGGGCTGGCGGCGGCCGACGGGGTTTCCGCGTGGCTCGCCGCCCGGGGGCGGGGCTTCGCCATCGGCCCGGCGCGGGTGCCGATCGTTCCGGCCGCGATCCTCTTCGATCTCCTGAACGGCGGCGACAAGGCAAGCATTCCGGGCATGGGCTCCGCTACGCATTCGCCCTATGCGGGGCTCGGCCGGGCGGCCTGCGAGGCTGCCTCGGCGGAGGTCGAGCTTGGCTCCGCCGGCGTGGGCATCGGGGCAACCATCGCGGATCTGAAGGGCGGCTTCGGCATGGCCTCGGCCATGCTGCCCGGCGGCGGCAGCGTCGTCGCTCATGTCGGGGTGAATGCAGTGGGGCGGGTGACGCTCGGCTCGACCGCGCATTTCCGTGCGGCGCCTTTCGAGATCGACGACGAATTCGGCGGCCTCGGCTATCCCCGGCCGTTCCCGCCCGATGCCGCCGCGGCGGTCACCAAGATGAACGCCCGCGCTGCCGGAAATACCACCATCGCCGTGATCGCGACCGATGTAGCTATCGGCAAGGCGCAGGCGAAGCGCGTGGCGATCGCCGCTCATGACGGCTTTGCCCTCGCTATCTTCCCGGCACATACGCCGATGGATGGGGACACGGTTTTCGTCCTTTCCACCGGCCGCATCGTCCCGGACGATCCCGCTGCGGCGCTCGCGGATCTGTGCACGGGCGCGGTCACCGCCATGACTCGGGCCGTCGCGCGTGGTGTCTATGAAGCAAGCGCCGCAGCCGGCGACCGGCTGCCTGCCTGGCGCGATCGTTACAGCGTCGGGGTTGAGGGATGATAGAGCGGCATCCCCCGTCTTGCCGCGACGCCGGACTCCTGCCATGACGGGCGCATGAATCGGCCGCTCCTGATTGCCCCCTCCGTTCTGTCCGCCGATTTCAGCCGCCTGGGCGAGGAAATCGCAGCCGTCGAGGATGCGGGGGCGGACTGGATCCATCTCGACGTGATGGATGGGCATTTCGTCCCGAACATCACCTTTGGCGCACCGGTCATCGCGATGGCGCGGCCGGCCTCCAGGCGGCACTTCGATGTCCACCTGATGATCGCGCCAGCCGATCCGTTCCTGGAGGCCTTTGCTGCGGCGGGGGCGGATACGATCACCGTTCATGCGGAAGCGGGGCCGCATCTCGACCGTTCGCTGCAGGCCATCCGCAAGCTCGGCAAGCGCGCCGGGGTGGCGCTCAACCCGGCGACCCCGGTCTCCGCGATCCAGCATGTGATCGATCGCCTCGATCTCGTGCTGGTGATGACGGTCAATCCCGGCTTCGGCGGCCAGGCCTTCATCCCCGCGATGGTGGAGAAGATCCGGCAGGTCAAGGCGCTGGTCGGCGACCGTCCGGTCGATATCGAGGTGGATGGCGGCATCACGGCGGAAACCGCCGGCTCGGTCGTTGCCGCCGGGGCGAATGTGCTGGTTGCCGGCAATGCCGTGTTCCGGGGCGGCGCGTCCGCCTACAGGGGAAATATCGAGGCGATCCGCGCCGTGGCGGAACTCGAACGCGGCGAGCGCGCCTGATTGGGTGACGCCGGACGCCGCTTCTGGCTCGTTCCGGTCTTTGCTCTTTCGATTTCGCTGTCGCTGGCGATCGGCTGGTTCACCGATGGCCGCTCGCCGACCTCGTCCTTTTGGCTGAACGAGGGAATTGCCGCCGTCGGCGCTTTGGTGGCGGCTCTCGCGACGAAATGGCTGGTGCCGAACGCCACGGCGCGCCCCTTTTCGTCTCGCTTTGCTACGGCGTTCGTTCTGCTCGCGGTGATCTCGGCCTGCATCATCTGTTGTGGGTTGACCCTGGCGATCGGCCTTCAGCCGGACGCCTTGCCTGAACGCTGGACCCGCACCGGTCTCTTTTACTGGAGCCTGATATCGGCGGGGACGGCGGTCTATACCTTTCTCGTTATCGAGGCGCGGCTGCTGCTTCCCCTCGGAATTCCGTCGCTGGTCGTGTTCTCCGCGCTTTTTGCCCGTCGGCGGCGTTGAAGCCCGCAGCCGGGCTTGCTATGGCGCGGACTTGTTTCAAAATCGGAGCCACAGATGATACCGCGTTACAGCCGCAAGGAGATGGCTTCGATCTGGTCGCCGGAAACGAAGTTCCGGATCTGGTTCGAGATCGAGGCGCATGCGCTTGACGCACTGGCCGAAATCGGAGTGGTGCCGAAGGAAGCCGCCGCCACCGTCTGGGAGAAGGGCAACGCCGCCGAGTTCGATGTCGATCGTATCGACGAGATCGAGCGCGAGGTGAAGCACGACGTGATCGCCTTCCTGACCCACCTTTCCGAGTTCGTCGGCCCGGATGCGCGCTTCATCCACCAGGGCATGACGTCCTCGGACGTGCTCGATACCTGCTTCAACATCCAGCTCGTGCGTGCCGCCGATCTGCTCCTGGCCGATCTCGACCTGCTCCTGGCCGCGCTGAAGCGGCGGGCACTGGAGCACCGGAACACGGTGACGATCGGTCGTTCGCACGGCATCCACGCGGAGCCGACCACCTTCGGCGTCAAGCTCGCCGGCGCTTTTGCCGAGTTCGAACGGGCGCGTCAGCGGCTGGTCTTCGCTCGCGAGGAGGTCGCGACCTGCGCCATCTCCGGTGCGGTCGGCACCTTCGCAAATATCGATCCCCGCGTGGAGGAGCATGTCGCGGCCGCGCTCGGCCTCAAGCCCGAGCCGGTCTCCACCCAGGTGATCCCGCGCGACCGCCACGCCATGTATTTCTCCGTGCTCGGGGTGATCGCGTCGTCCATCGAGCGTCTCGCCACCGAAGTGCGTCACCTCCAGCGCACGGAAGTGCTGGAGGTCGAGGAATATTTCTCGCCGGGGCAGAAGGGCTCCTCGGCCATGCCGCACAAGCGCAATCCGGTGCTGACGGAAAACCTCACCGGTCTCGCCCGCATGGTTCGCTCCTATGCCATGCCCGCCATGGAAAACGTGGCGCTTTGGCACGAGCGCGATATCTCCCACTCCTCGGTGGAGCGGATGATCGGGCCCGACGCGACCGTGACGCTGGATTTCGCGCTGGTGCGGCTCGCCAACGTCATCGACAAGCTCCTGATCTACCCCGAGAACATGCAGCGCAATCTCGACCGGCTGGGCGGCCTGGTCCATTCCCAGCGTGTGCTCCTGGCCCTGACGCAGGCCGGCATCTCGCGCGAGGACGCCTACCGTCTCGTGCAGCGCAACGCGATGAAGGTGTGGGAGCAGGGCGCCGACTTTCTGACCGAGCTCCTCGGCGACCCCGATGTGCGCGCGGCGCTGGGCGAGGACGAGATCCGCGAGAAGTTCGATCTCGGCTATCATACGCGGCAGGTGGACACGATCTTCGCGCGCGTCTTCGGGGGCGACGGGGCAGCATGAAGACACGCGACGTCGATATCCTCATCGTGCCCGGGCTCGGCGGCTCGGGTTCGGAGCACTGGCAGACCCGCTGGGAAAACCGGTTGCCGAGTGCCCGCCGGGTGCAGCAACGCGATTGGGATGCGCCAGACCGGAAGGAATGGCGCGACGCCATCGTCGAGGCGGTTGGGCAGGCGGAGCGGCCGGTCGTGCTGATCGCCCACAGTCTCGGCTGCATCAGCGTCACGGACGCCGCCGACCATCTGCCTTCCGGCAATGTGGTTGGAGGCTTCCTCGTCGCCCCGCCTGATACGGAGGAGGCGCGCATCCCGGACAGCATCCGCGACTTCGCGCCGATCAGCCGCGAGCCGATGCCGTTTCCATGCTTTCTCGTCGCCAGCCAGTCCGATCCCTATTGCGAGTATCCCCGCGCGGAAGAACTCGCCCGCGACTGGGGCGCCTTTCTGCTCGATGCCGGCCAATCCGGGCATATCAATTCGGAGAGTGGCCACGGTCCGTGGCCGGAAGGCTTAATGGTCTTCGCCCGCTTTATGTCGAACCTCTAAGGCGAAACGCCCCCCTTCCGTGTAGTTTATTGGCAGGAACTTCACGGTGTAGAGATCGTTAAGGCGTCGATCTAGGAGGGGAAGCATGGTCAATAGAGGGAGTTCATCGCCGATCGAGCCGAACAGGTCTCGGACGAGCTTGTACTGGATAGCAGTTATCCTGATCGTTATAGCTGCCGTTTTCGCGTTTTACTTTTCGTCTACGCGCCCGGAAGGATCGTCCGGCGGTCAGGCACAGATCGGCGGTTCCGGGACGACGACCGGCAACCGGGAAACCGCGCCGGAAAACGCCCCGTCGAATACCACTGGGGGCGCGGGCAACGGCGCCGCAAGTCCGTAATGCATGGGGGCCGGTTCGCCGGCCCCTTTCGCCACGACCCGGGCGGGCTCGGCTGACGGACCCGCGGAACGAAGCCTGGACCAGACTCGTTCCTCTCCCGAAAAGATGGGGGGAAACATGGCCTCGAACGATCGCAACCAACCAGGCCCGGCCGCTCCGGGGCTCCGCTCCGCAAGCAGCGATCCTTCAGCGACCGCACCGACCCCCCGTGGTCGACCACCGGTCACCAGCGGCAAGGGAATGCTTTTCGGCATTCTGGCTTGCGCTGTCGTCCTGATCCTCGCCTTGGCTTATTCCGTCTTCAATGCCGGCAAGACCGGCGGCAGCGCCCAGTATACCGACCGGCCCAGCGCCACCAGTCCGCAAACCGGCACGAACCAGTCGGCCTTCGACAAGGATACGAAAGGAACCGGGCAGTCTCAGACGAGCAACAATGGAAGTGCCACGCCCGCTCCGAGCGGCACGGACGTGCCCGGTAGTGGGTCGGTCGGCGCCACCGGTTCATCCGGCCAGTCGGGAACGCAATCGACGTCCCCGTGAGTTCTTCACCGGGGGCGTCACGCCGGGCGGGGCAGGCTTGCAGCGTGCGCGTGCGGCTGCGATTGAGTTGAAGGCGGGTTTCCTATAGGTTCCGCGCTCCGAGAGCCTGCGGCGCGCCTTGCTTCAAGCTGAGTCTGTCCAACATATCCGATATGAGCACTATGAACCGTCGCCGTCGCATCTACGAAGGCAATGCCAAGATCCTTTACGAAGGGCCCGAGCCCGGCACCCTGATTCAGCATTTCAAGGACGACGCGTCCGGAGAGAACAAGCGCCGGAACGAAGTCGTCGACGGCAAGGGCGTTCTCAACAACCGGATTTCCGAGTACATTTTCAACAACCTGAATGCGATGGGCATCCCGACCCATTTCATCCGGACCTTGAACATGCGCGAGCAGTTGATCCGCGAAGTCGAGATCATTCCGCTCGAAGTGGTCGTCCGCAATGTCGCCGCCGGATCCCTCGCCAAGCGGCTGGGAATCGAAGAAGGCACGCCGCTGCCGCGCTCCATCATCGAATTCTATTACAAGAACAACGAGCTCGGCGATCCGATGGTCTCCGAGGAGCATGTCACCGCGTTCGGCTGGGCAAGCCCGCAGGAGATCGACGACATCATGTCGCTCGCCATCCGGGTGAACGATTTCCTGTCAGGCCTCTTCCTCGGCGTCGGCATTCGGCTGATCGACTTCCGCCTGGAATGCGGCCGTCTTTATGAAAACGAGATGATGCGCATCATCATCGCCGACGAGATCTCCCCCGATTCCTGTCGCCTCTGGGATTTGACCAGCAGCGAGAAGTTCTCCAAGGACGCCTCGCGCGAAAACGGCCGCGTGCTCGCCGGTTATCAGGAAGTCGCGCGCCGGCTCGGCATCCTCAACACCAACGAGCGTATTGTCAGCTCCGGCCCCACGCTGGTGCAGTGACGGGGGCGGCGCGCGGCATCTGAGGATGGGCGTCGCCGCCATATCGCCGATATCGTCCGCGATGAGTGCTGCGCGGAACAAACAACCGCCGAGACCAAAACAGAATGGAGCGTGAGCCGTGATCAGTTCGACCCACAAGCGAGGCCTCGGTGCCGCAGCCGTCCTGGCTGCAATGCTGGCCGGATGCGTGTCGCCGCACGGCGCCGGCGGACAGGGCGCCAAGGACTACCTTGAATATACGGCCGCCAGCGATCCGACCGACAACGTCGTCGAGAACATTCGCGCCTGCTGGTTCCAGGGCAATCGCCCGGCCTTCGCCGGCCTGTCCTATACGCCGGAATCGTACGCCAATCATCCGCGCGTGCTGATCGTGCCGCGCTCGGACCCGACGGGTCTGCCGAAGCTCGTGGTGGACATCAACGGCACGCAGGTGCGCGCCTACGGCCCGTTGCTCGGCACCTCGGAAGGTCCGACCATCACGCAGAACCTGCAGAAGTGGATCGCCGGCGGCAGCGGCTGCTGATTTCCCGGTTCGGACGATTGAATGCCGGGGAACAGCGGGCTCGATCCCTTGCCAACCGGCATTCTCTCCGACATTCCAGAGATGAGCGCGCCGTTCGCGCATGTGAAACCGTTGGCCACCGATGATGGTCATCTTGCCGATCAGGCGGAGAATGTGATGGAAAATCTGGAGAAGGCCTTCCCGGTCTCCTGGGAGCAATTCCACAGGGATGCGCGCGCGCTGGCGTGGCGGCTGGCTGGGCAGGGGCCTTTCCAGGCCATCGTCTGCATCACCCGCGGCGGTCTGGTCCCGGCGGCGATCGTCTGTCGGGAACTGGAAGTCCGCCTGATCGATACCGTCTGCATCGCCTCCTACCACGAGTACAAGACCCAGGGTACGAGCGCGGTTCTCAAGGAGATCGATTCCAAGGTCAAAGAAATCGGAGAAGGCGGCAAGGGCGTCCTGATCATCGACGACCTCGTGGACACCGGAAAGACCGCGCGGCTCGTCCGCGAGATGCTGCCGAACGCGCATTTCGCGACCGTCTACTCCAAGCCGCAGGGGCGCCCGCTCGTCGATACCTTCGTGACCGAGGTTTCGCAGGACACCTGGATCTATTTCCCCTGGGATCTCGGCCTGAGCTTCCAGCCGCCTATCTCCGGCGGCAAGGGCTGAGCCCGGCACCGTTCCTCTTCCTGCCGGAAACGTCGAAAGGCCAGGTCACGACCTGGCCTTTTTGTTGTCAACGCGCTGTCATGCGGCTCCTGTACTCCGTCGCGCATCGGCAAGGTGCCGGAAGCGGTTCGCCGCATCTCTGGCCTGCGCCGTCGCACTCTCTTCATGAGGACGGTCATGAGCGATCCGGAGCGGTGTCGCGCGATGGCGGCACGGTACGCCCGTATGGGCGAGCAGATGGGGAACGACGAGATTCGGCGCTCCTGCCTCGAGCTGGAAAAGATCTGGCTGGAAATGGCGTCACTGACCAAACGCCTGGCGGGCGATGACGTAAATGTCCGTCAGCGTCTCTACGCGCTGATCGACAATGTCGAGCCGCTGCGCCGAGAGGTCATGCACTAGACGCGGGAGCGGTCAGGCGCGTTTGCCGAGTTGCTCTTCCCAGATCCCGGCCAGCGTCAGGAATCCTTCCACGGGCACCTGCTCCGCCCGCATCTGCGGATCGATCCCGGCTCTTTCCAGAACGGGCTCCGGCTCGTTCCAGAGGGAGCGCAGGCTGGATCGCAGCATCTTCCGGCGCTGGCCGAAGGCTGCGGCCGTGACGGTCTCCAGAGAGCGGGGCACGAGGGCAACCGCGTCGGTGCGCGGCTCCAGTCGCACGATGGCGGAGGTGACCTTGGGCGGCGGCGTGAAGGCACGCGCAGGCACCTCGAAAAGGAGATGCGGTCGCGTGCGCCACTGCGCCAGGATGGCGAGCCGGCCATAGTTCTTGGAGCCGGGGGTCGCCACGATCCGCTCCGCCACTTCAAGCTGGAACATCAGCGTCAGGCTGTCCCACCAGGACGGCCAGGATGAGGAGGTGATCCAGCCCGTCAGCAGCGGTGTTGCGATATTGTAGGGGAGGTTGGCCACGATGCGGACGCGCTTGTCGGCTGCCAGCGCCGCGTAATCGGTCGCCAGCGCGTCTCCTTCGATCGCGGTCAACCGGCCCGGGGCCGCTTGCGAGATCTCCGCGAGAGCGGGCAGGGCCCGGGCGTCGCGCTCGATGGCGGTGACATGGGACGCGCCCTCCAGGAGCAGCGCACGCGTGAGACCGCCGGGGCCGGGACCGACCTCGATCACGTGCGCGCCGGAAAGCGGACCGCCGGATCGTGCGATCCGGCGGGTCAGGTTGATGTCGAGAAGGAAGTTCTGACCCAGCGCCTTGCGGGCGGAAAGGTCATGAGCCGCTATGACCTCCCGCAGCGGCGGGAGCTTTTCCAGCGCGTCCATGGACGAGTGTGCGTCAGCGATACTGGATCACCGCGTCGGCACGGAGGTCGCGGAGGTAGCGGCGGGCAAGAAGGTCGCCCTGTTCGTTGGCGAGTTCGTCCTTGACCTTGTCGGCTGCCTTGCTCTGGCCGGGCACGCTGCGCTTGGCGCAGACGCCGAGCACCTGGAAACCGGTGTCGATGCGAACCGGCTTGGTCACGCCGCCGATGGGGGTAGCGGCAAGCTCCTTGGCCGTATCCGGGTTCACTTCCGTTTCGTCGCGGCGAACGGTCGGACGGACGACAGCGCCGGGAAATGCCTTCGCGACCGCCAGGGCGGTGTCGCAGCCCTTGTAGCGCGCGCGGAAACTATTCGCCTCCTGCTGCCGCTGGCTCTCGACGCCGCTGCCGTTCTGCTTCGGCACGACGAAGACGACAGGCTGCACGTCGTAGGAGGAGATGCTCTCCTTCTTGTTCTCCTCGGCCGCGTCGCCTTTCTTGGCGAGAGCCTGGGAGATATCGCGGTCGGAGATCTGAACCGTCGCGCGGAAGCGGGCGCGCACCACCTGGCTCCAGAGCAGTTGGGCCTTGATCCGGTTCTTCAGCGACTGCGGATCGACGCCGGACTGCCGGAGCGCCATTTCGAGCTTTTCCGGCGGCAGCTTGGTGCGTTGCGCGATCTGGCCGAAAGCCTGGGCGAGTTCCTGATCGGAGACCTTGATGCCACGCTTCTGCGCTTCCTGCATCTGCAGCGTCTCGTCGATCAGTTCATCGACGGCCTGCTTCTCGCCGGCCTTACCGTGGCTGGTCAGCTTCAGGAGCTTGGCGCGGGCGGACACGTCGTAGCTGGTGATCGGCTGATTGTTCACGATCACCTTGATGGCGGACTGCGCCATCGCCGGAGCGGAATGCATGCCGACGAGAGCGGAGGCCGCCAGCGCGAAGGCGAGCAACGTCCGCGGGCGCGACAGGCGGGGGGCGTTTCGAACGCTGTTCGGGGAAGTCGCCGAAACTCTTGCTGACAGGGCCTTCGGCCACATGATCTTCAACCTCTTGAATGTCCGTCTTCGCTCAAGCCTTATTGCGAACTGCTGACCTGGCCCAGCGTTCGCAGGCTGAGCTGGAGGTAGAACGTCGAGTCCGCCTCCAGATCGGTGTAGTCTTTCAAAGTCTGCGAATATGTCGCTTTCAGGTCCAGGCAGTCATTATTGAAGGCGACGCCGAACGACTGCTTCACACGCTCGTCGTTCTTCAGGTCGTAGGTAAGACCGCCCAGCACAGACCAGTTTCTCGTGAGGGCCAGGCTGGCCGACCCCGCCACTTCCTGTCGATCCTCAAGAATGCCGAGACCCGGCTGCTCGCGCATGTAGATGTAGCTCATGGTTGCGTTGCTGCGGCCATAAGCAGCCGTGGCGCTGACTTCACCACGGTTCATCTCCATGTCCTCATGGTCGAACCGGCCGCGCGTGGTCAGGAAGACACCGCGGCCGCTGTCGAGCGTGACGCGGCCGACATAGTCGGACTGGTCGGTATCGAGGCCTGAATCGATGCCCGTTAGGTTCTGGTCATCCAGCGCGAAGGAATTCGCGCCGGCCAGCTGGAACGATTGTCCGAACAAAGCGTTAAGACTGTAACCGTTCGAGAGAACGCCGTCGTAGGACAGGCCGAGATTGGCCCGGGTTCCGCCTTCCTGGCGATCGTAGCCGGAGAACTTGTCCCACTCGAAAAGAGTGGTGTCGTCATAGACGAGGCTTTGTGCGTCCTCGTTGGCGATCTTGCCGACGTGCTGCTCGTTAGGCCGCGCAATGATCTGCGCCCGGGGCGTGATCGTCTGGGTAAGCCAGCTCGTGGTCGCAAGGAACGGATACTGGTAGTCCAGTCCGATCGCCGGCATGGCGCGCGGGTAGAGCCCGTTCCCCACGCCTGTCGTGTCGTCGGAAGAATCCTCCCAGTTCACGTCCGTCTTCAGGTACGCGAAGGGCGTGAACACCTGGCCCGCAGGGCCCATCACAGTGCGTTTCCAGGTGATATCCGTACCGGCGCGATTGAAATTGCCGGCTGCACCGCTGACGAAATTGCCGTCGGTGGTGTGGTGGATATCGCTTTTGTCCCGCGTCACGCTCGTGACGTTGGAATCGAAAGAAACCTCGCCGCCCAGGATGGGGTGGCTCAGAATATAGTTATGGTCGATGACGGGATGAACGATGGCCTGCTCGGCCTGATCGTCATGTTCGTAGGAAACCCCGTTGACGGTATCGACCGTATTCTCGCGCTGCACCTTGAAGTAGTAGGCGCGGGCTGCGAAATTGTTGCGGTTGCTGCGGCCGGTCAGATAGATCTGCTCGGTCAGGTCCGTCGTGTCCGCGCCCTCGATATGATAGTCGCGGGTGAAGGTCCGGTCGGTGGTGGCGGCGAGATCCCAGCCGAACGCCCAGCGCGGGGTGATGTTGAAATCGCCCTTCGTCTGCACGCCGCCACGGAAATCGCGGTCGCCGCTATAGCCCGCGAACTCTTCCTTGTCCTGCTGCATGATGCCGGACGGCCGGATCATGTAGGAGCCGCCCAGGACCTTCTGGCGGAACTCGAACTGTCCCATCACGCCCTGCTTGGAATAGACGCTGGGCGAGAAGGTGACGTCGTAGTTCGGCGCGAGATTCCAGAAGAACGGCGTGGTGACGCCATAGCCGAGCGAGCTGGAATTATGCACGGTCGGCGCGAGAAAGCCGGTCTTCTTCTTCACCGTGTTGTCGGGGCTGAAGAAGTAGGGGAAATAGGCCACCGGAATGCCCCAGAATTCCAGCCGCGCATTGCGATAATAGATCGTATGCGAGTTGTTGTCCTGGACGATGCGGGTCGCCTTGATCTGCCAGAGCGGCGGACGCGCGGGGTTCTTCCGGCATTCGTCGCAGGCCGTGTAGACGCCCTTGCGGAAAATCATCAGGTTACCGTCGCGCCGCTCGCCCGACGCCGCCGAGAAATGCGCCTGGTCCGTCGTTTCGACGTTGATGCTCTGGATGAAGCCGTTGGCGAAGTTGTCCGTCAGGTCGGCGGTCTGGGCCGTGGTCACGTTGCCAGTCGCATCGGTGATGCGCACGCCGTCGGACGCCATCAGCACGCCGCTGTTCTGGTCATAGGTGACCTTGCCGGCATCCACGACATAAGGACCGTAATAGATCTCCACCGAGCCTACGGCGGAAACCAGCTTGCGATCGAAATCGTAGACCAGCTGGTCGGCTTCCAGCAGCATCTTCTCGCCGGGCTTCACGTTCGGCGCGCCGAGCGAGGGGCCGAGGCTTTGCGCCTGCAGCGGAGCCGTGGCGAGGACCAGCGCGGAGCAGGCCAGGAGAAGGGTACGGAACACGCGCGAGGTCATCCGGGGAATGCGGTTCACGGGGAGTGCTGAGCCGGTCATCCGTCCTCCTGATGGAGCAGGGCCGTTGCGCCGAAGACAAGCGCGATCACGGCTGGTGACCAAGCGGCAAGAGCCGGGTTGATGATACCGTTCCCCCCCAGATCGTTCACGATCTTCGTAGCGACATAAAGCAGAAAGCCGGCACCCACGCCAGTGAGAATGAGACGTCCCGTCCCGCCGTAGCGGACAAGTCTCAGGCTGACGGTCGCGGCTATCCCCACCATTGCCAGAAGATAGAGCGGCCGCTCCAGCAAAAGGTGGAAGGCGAGGCGCACGCGATCGGTGTTGAGGCCGGTCCGCCGGGCGGTTCGAATCGCGTCCGGCAGCGACCAGATGGAGTAGACATCCGGCTCGGACAGCGTGTGCTGCAGTTCCGTGGTCGACAGGTTCGTCGGCAGGGTGAAGCTGGAAACGCCGGTCGGCGCGGCGGAGGCGGAACTCACCGTGGCGTTGTGGATCGTCCAGGCGCCGTCGGCGTAGGTCGCGGAAGGGGCGACGAGCTTTTGCCGGAAGGCGCCGCTCCGCTCCAGCAGGAAGACCACCACGCCCTGCAGCGTCAGCGTGTCGGCATCGAAATGCTTGGCATAGACGATGGAAGGGCCAGCCGAGCCGTCCTGCCGGAACCAGACGCCGCCCTGGTCAGGCGAATCCGTGGAATTGTCCATGGTGGCTTCCATGGCATCGGCCCGATCCTTGAGCGTCGTCGCGATCGGGTTCAGGGCGAGGCTGGAGAACAGGCCGACCGCGATGGCGATCATGAACGGCGCGGCGAGGAAACCCCAGGCGGAAATGCCGCTTGCCCGGGCCACCACGAGTTCCAGCTTCCGCGACAGGCTGAACAGGCACAGCATCGAGGAAAACAGGAAGATAAAGGGCAGCAGCAGCTCCAGAAGCTGCGGCGTCCGCATCAACGACATCAGGATCGCCTCGAAGGCGCCGAAGTTCGGCTTGTCGCTGAGCCGGCGGACCAGCTCCAGGAAATCCACCAGGAACATGATGAGGTAGACGGAGATCACCACCAGCAGCAGATACGAGATGAAGCGGCGGGCGATGTAGCGATTGAGGATACCCGGCAGCATCAGCGGCCCTCTCCGGCGAGGCGTGGCCGCGTCAGGCCGAGCCGCGCTGCAACCCGCTGACCGACGCGCCCGATGGCGTCCAGCGTCTGGGAGAGGAAGGCCGGCATGGGCATCGCGCGACCGCTTACCATGGTGAAGAACGAGAGTGCGATGCCTGCGAGCGGCACGATATACATCAGCGGGATCACGGCCGTGGAGGAATTCGCGGATGCGACGAGGGCGAAGCCGATGGCGCGCAGGATCAGCGCGATCACCACGGCGGAGGCGAGTGCCAGACTGCGGTCCTGCCGGTTGGTCCGCGGGCGGCTGAAGAAGGTCAGAACGATGAAGGCGAAGGCGAGCGTATAGAGCGGCGCCGTGATGCGGTCGTGCAGCTCGGCGTCGAACCGCTCGGGATAGCGCTTCAGATAGGCGTCATCCGGATCCGGGTGCAGGAGATAGGTCGTCATGCGCTCGCGCGGCTTGTAGCTCTGCGTCGCCGAGTTGCTGGCCGTCAACTCGCTGAGGTCGAGCGCGTATGTCTGGAAGTCGACCACGCTGTTGGACCCGGTCTGCCGGTTTTCGCGAATGAGATCGCCGTCCTTCAGGATAAGGAACGAGCCGTCGTCGTTTTCCACCAGCAGCCCCTGCTGGGCCGTGTATTGCAGCGACTCGTCGGGGCTGCGGTCGTCGCTGACGAAGATGCCGCGAAAGCTGCCGTCCGGCGCCTTTTCGCGGATATGCATCGTCAGGCCTTCTTCCACGGTGCGGAAGCCGCCGTCCTTCACGAGCGTGGAAATGAGATCGGCGCGAACGCGCGTGACGACGCCGCGCAGCCCCTGCAGGCTCCCGGGCGCAACGAAATGGTGAAGGATCGCCACGCCGATCATCACGATGACCGCCAGCGTCACGATCGGCTTGATCACGACCTTTCGCGAGGCGCCCGCGGCGGAGATCGCGGCCATCTCGCTGTCGCCGTTCAGCCCGTTGAGGGTCACCAGCGAGGCGACGAGGAACGCGATGGGCGCGATGACCTGGATGATCGCCGGCATGGCGAGCAGCGTCATGACGAGGAAGATCCAGATGGTCTGGCCCTTGGCGGTGACAACGTCCAGCTCGCGCAGGACCTGCGTCATCCAGAGCGTGCCCACGAGCGCGCAAAGCGTGAGCATGAAGATGCTCGTTGCCCGCCTGAAGACATATCTCTCGAACAGTGACATCCGCTATCCTGCTTCAGAAGGCCGTCGCCTCCCTGGAAGGGGCGACGATGGGGACTCATACCTAACATTCCCTGAATGCGTCCTAGCATGGAATTGCCTTGACGCAGAGAGTGGGTGGCAGTGTATCCCCTTGGTGTAAGTGCTTGAAAATCCCTGTCTATGACCGTTGAGGCGAGAACATGGCCGTGCTTCCTGATGTCAAATTCGTGAAACTCGGCGGTGCCGCCACGGGCTCGCTCGCCGTCTTGACGAATGGAAACCTTGCGCTGGCAAACAGTGCGTCCGGGCTTCAGGCAGGCCTTGCCGAGCGGGTTAAACGGGCCGCCGTCGCCTCCAAATTCACCGGCAACGCGCTGAAGACGCTGCAGCTGCTGGCTCCCGGCGACGGCGGCATCGACCGGCTGGTGGCAATCGGCATCGGTGAGCCCTCGGCCGCCAAGCCGGTGGAATGGCTGAAGCTCGGCGGCGTCATCGCCGGGACGTTTTCCACCGGCGATCTGACGCTGGTGCTGGAACGGCCGGATGGCGAAGCCATCACGGCGGAACAGGCGGCGGAAGTCGCGCTCGGCTTCGCGATGCGCGCCTATTCCTTCGACCTCTACAAGACGAAGAAAAAGGACGAGGACGAAACCTCCGGCGCGCGCACGGTGACGATCGCCCTGGCGGACCCGGATGCGGCGGGCGCCGCCTGGACGGTCTCCGCCGAGATGGCCAGATCCGTCTATCTCGCGCGCGACCTCGTCAACGAGCCCTCCAACATCCTCGGTCCGGTGGAATTCGCCGATCGCCTCGCCGCGCTCTCCGAAGTCGGGCTGCAGGTCGAGGTACTGGACGAAAACGCGCTCGCCAAGGAGAAGATGGGCGCGCTGCTGGGTGTCGCGCAGGGCTCCGTCCGTCCGGCGCGCGTCGTCGTCATGCGGTGGAACGGCGGCGCTTCCGGCGAAAAGCCGGTCGCCTTCGTCGGCAAGGGCGTCGTCTTCGATACCGGCGGCATCTCCATCAAGCCGGCCGCCGGCATGGAGGACATGAAGGGCGACATGGGCGGCGCGGCGGCGGTTTCCGGCGTCATGCGCGCTCTGGCCGCCCGCAAGGCCAAGGTGAACGCGGTCGGCATCGTCGGCCTCGTGGAGAACATGCCGGACGGCAATGCGCAGCGCCCGGGCGACATCGTCACCTCGCGCTCCGGCCAGACCATCGAAGTCATCAACACGGACGCCGAAGGCCGTCTCGTGCTGGCCGATATCCTCGATTACATTCAGGACGTGGTCCAGCCGGTCGCGATCGTCGATCTCGCGACCCTGACCGGCGCGATCATCGTGGCGCTCGGCAATTTCTACGCCGGCATGTTCAGCAATGACGACGCCCTGTCGGAAGATCTCGCCAGGGCCGGCCGCATCACCGGCGAAAAGCTGTGGCGCCTGCCGATCGGCCCGGAATACGACAAGCTCATCGATTCCAAGTTCGCGGACATGAAGAATGTCGGCCCGCGCTGGGGCGGCTCGATCGCGGCGGCGGAGTTCCTGCACCGTTTCATCAAGAACGAAACGCCCTGGGCGCATCTCGACATCGCGGGTACGGCGATGGGCTCTCCCGCCGACGAGGTGAACACGTCCTGGGCCTCGGGCTTCGGCGTGCGCCTGCTCGACCAGTATGTGCGCGACCGTTTCGAGAAGCAGGGCTGAGGCGGCAGGGCGCCGAACCGGCGCTCCGTTCGCGGGGCAGGCGCCCGGTTCCGGGGAGGGGCCTGAATGGCTGAAGTGCTGTTCTACCATCTGGAGCGCGTTCCGCTGGAGCGCGTTCTGCCGGATCTCCTCGCCCGCAGTTTGCAGAGGGGATGGAACGTCGGAATCCAGGTCGGGTCCGACGAGCGTCTGCAGGTGCTGGACGGCCATCTCTGGACGTTTGACGATTCCTCTTTCCTGCCGCACGGGACGTCGGCCGACGGCCACGCCGAACTGCAGCCGATCTGGCTGACGACCGGCAGCGACAATCCGAATGCCGCGCAGGTGCGCTTCTTCGTGGACGGCGCGCGCCCGGAAGCCTTCGAAGGCTACGAGCGCTTCGTCTTCCTCTTCGACGGCGGCGATGCGGAAGGCATCCAGCTGGCTCGCACCAGCTGGAAGGAAGCCAAGGCGGTCGGCTGCGACGTCACCTACTGGCGGCAGGACGAGGATGGCCGCTGGCGCAAGGCGGGCTGACCGGCATCAGGCGGCGGTGAGCTCGGCCTCGGCCCTCTCGATCTGCTCGGAGATCTCCAGCCACTCCGCCTCGATCTCTTCCAGCAGGCTTACCTGCGAAGCCCGGCGTTTCGCGGCCTGCGCCGCGCGGTGCGGGTTGCGATCGTAAAGCGTCGGATCGGCGAGTTCGCCATCGAGCTTCGCGATCTCCTTGCGGACCCGCTCCATCTGCGTTTCCCGGTCCTTGAGCGACTTGCGCAACGGCGCCAGCTGCTCGCGCTTTTCTGCCGCCTCGCGTCGCGCATCCTGTTGCGATGAGCCTTTCGACCCCTTGCTCTTGCCGCTGTCCTTGCCGTCGGCGCCGCTGATGATCAGCCGCCGATAATCCTCCAGATCGCCATCATAGGCGGAGACGCCGCCATTGGCGACAAGCCAGAGCCGATCGGCCGAGGCTTCCAGCAGATGCCGGTCGTGGCTGATCAGGATAACGGCGCCGTTGTATTCGTTGAGCGCATGCACCAGCGCCTCGCGGCTGTCGATATCGAGGTGGTTGGTCGGCTCGTCCAGGATCAGCAGATGCGGACTGTCGAACGCGGCGATGCCCATCATCAGCCGAGCCTTCTCACCGCCGGAGAGGTCGCGCGCCGCGGTATCCATCTTCTGCGTCGCAAGCCCCATTTGCGAGACGCGGGCACGAACCTGCGCCTCCGACGAGCCCTTCATCAGCTGGCGCACATGGTCGACGGCGCTGTCGCCGGGGATCAGCGATTCCATCTGATGCTGCGCGAAGAAGCCGATCTTCAGCTTGGTGGCGCGCGTGAGGTCGCCGGCCTGCGGTTCGAGCGCACCGGCGATCAGCTTGGCAAAAGTGGACTTGCCGTTGCCGTTGGTGCCGAGCAGCGCGATGCGGTCATCATCGTCGATGCGGATGTTGAGCTTGGAAAGGATCGCCTTGCCCGGCTCGTAGCCGACGGTGACGTTCTCCATGCGGATGATCGGCGGCGCCGCCTTGCGCTCCGGGTCGGGGAAGCGGAAGGGCAGCACGGAATCGGATGAGATTTCAGCGATCGGCTGGAGCTTGGACAGCGCCTTGAGGCGGGACTGCGCCTGCCGGGCCTTGCTCGCCGTTGCCCGGAAGCGCTCGACGAACGCCTCCATGTGCTTGCGCTGCGCGTCCTGCTTGGCCTTCTGCTTGCCCTGCAGAAGCTGCTGCTCACGGAACTGGCGCTCGAACTGGTCGTAGCCGCCACGCCAGAAGGTCAGCTTGCGGTCGCTGAGGTGGATGATGGAATCGACCGCATTGTTCAGGAGGTCGCGATCATGGCTGATGATCAGCGCGGTGCGCGGATAGCGCGCGATGTAGCGCTCCAGCCAGAGCGTGCCTTCCAGATCGAGATAGTTGGTAGGCTCGTCCAGGAGCAGCAGATCCGGCTCGGAGAAGAGCACGCCTGCGAGCGCCACGCGCATGCGCCAGCCGCCGGAGAAATCCGAGCAGGGCCGCTGCTGCGCTTCCGTGCTGAAGCCGAGGCCGTGCAGAATGCGAGCGGCGCGGGATTCCGCCTCGTGCGCGCCGATGTCGAAAAGCCGGGTGTGGATTTCGGAGATGCGGTGAGGATCGGTCGCGGTCTCCGCCTCCGCCATCAGGGCGGTGCGCTCGCGATCGGCGGACAGAACGGTGTCGATCAGGCTGATCGGCCCGCTCGGCACCTCCTGCTCGACGCGGCCGAGCCGCATGCCCTTCGGCAGGGAAAGCGTGCCGCCATCCGGCGAGATCTCGCCGCTGACCGCGCGAAACAGGGTGGATTTGCCGGCGCCATTGCGGCCGACAAGCCCCACCTTGGCCCCGTCTGGGATGGAGACGCTCGCGCCTTCGATCAGGGGCCGGCCGGCGACCCGCAATGTCAAATCGGAAATCTGAAGCATGGGAATGCTCTAGGCACCCCGAGCGCTGCATTCAAGCACCTGCGGGACGCTTTCGCACCGCAGCAATCGTCTCGGCCCGAGAAAAGCGTGCACCCGTTAACTTTTCTGTACGTTTCGCTTCTTCGGCAGTGCAACGAACAACAAGGGATAGTATAGAAGGATCATACGTTTCTTCGTTTCTTAAGAATGCAGGCCTCCAGCCAATGAGCAGGAACAATGTCCTTCGCAGTGCAGCGCGCCGCGTGCGGGGAGGGCTGCGGAATTGGCTGGCGGATACGCGCGGCGCTACGGCGGCGATTTTCGGTCTGAGCGCGGTGCCGCTGATCGTTGCTGCCGGCTTCACCGCCGACTACACGCACATCTCCCGCGTGCAGGCCAACCTGCAGAGCAGCGTCGACGAAGCCGTGCTCCAGGGCGCGCGCAAAGGCGGCGACACGGCACAGATCTACTTCTCGTCGAATTTCACGGACGGCTCCGGCGCGACGACGAACTTCCCCGCGGACGCCCCGGCGAGCGACGGCACCTATACCGGCTCGGCCAGCGTTACCGTCCCGACGCTTTTCGGCGGCATCATGGGCCGCAGCTCCTACGTCGTGAGTGCCAGCGCGACGGCATCCGTGAAAACCGTGACGAGCACTTCCACGGACGAGGCCACCTCCGGCGGCGCATCGACCGGCGACGGCACGGGTACGGAAAGCAGCACCGACTCGTCGGCGAGCGCAGGTGGCATCTGCGTCCTGCTGCTCGACAAATCTGCCTCGCCGGCTTTTCTCGCCAACAGCGGCGCGAGCGTGACCGCGCCGAACTGCCGGATGGACGTCAAGTCCACCTCCGGACGCGCGGCGACTTTCAATCCCGGTATTTCGCTGAACTTTTCCAAGATCTGCATCGAGTCCAACAGCGTCACGGACAATGCGAGCTACCAAGGCCACTACACGCTGAACTGCTCGACCGTTGCCGATCCTTTCGCCGGCACGATCAAGGTTCCGACATCGACCGATTGCACCGTCAGCGCCGGTAATTATGACAAGGGCTCCGTGACGTTGTCGCCCGGCACCTATTGCGGCTGGTTCAGCTTCAACAACGGACCGACGGTGACTTTCCAGCCGGGCGTCTACGTCATCAAGAATGGCGGCTGGAACGTGAATGGCGGGACCTGGACGGGCTCCGGCGTGACCTTCTATTTCGCGGATACTTCCAAGATCCAGTTCAACAGCGGGGTGAACGCGACGCTCTCGGCGCCGACCTCGGGCGACTACAACGGCATCCTGTTCGCCGAGGCGGGCAACCTGTCGACCAGCGACTTCATCTTCGATGATTCCCAGGGCCATGACCTGACCGGGCTGATCTATCTCCCGAGCCGCAATGTCACCTTCAACTCCGGCAGCACGGCGACGACGACCGACCACATCACCATGGTCTTCAACCGGCTGACGCTCAACGATACGACGTGGAACTTCGAGACGGCTCCCGCGCCCGGCGGCATCACCACGTCAGGCAAGGTCACGACGGTCGCGAATTCCACCGGCGGCACGACAACGACCGGCAGCACGACAGGCTCGTCGAGCGGCACGTCAACCCAGGTGACGACAGTCGCCCTGATCCACTAAGCCCGTTTCAATCGGGACGGACGTGAAAGGCAGCCATCAGGCTGCCTTTTTCCATTTGGCGTAGAGGCCGATATAGTGCTGTGCCACGGTGGAGGCCGCGATGGCCGTGATGTCGGAATGGTCGTAGGGCGGGGAGACTTCCACGACGTCGCCTCCCACGAAGTTCACCTCGCCGAGCCCGGTCAGGATCATCAGGGCCTGCGCCGAGGAGAGCCCGCCCGCAACGGGCGTTCCCGTGCCCGGGGCGAAGGCCGGATCGAGGCAGTCGATATCGAACGTCATGTAGGCCGGCGCCGGGCCGACGCGCTGGCGGATTCGTTCGGCCACCGCATCCGGGCCGAGCCGGTGGACGGAATAGCCGTCGACGATCTCCAGCCCGCAAGTATCCGGCGCCTGGGTGCGGATGCCGATCTGGATGGAGCGTGTGGCGTCGATGACGCCCTCGCGAACCGCGCGCGTGACGAAGGAGCCGTGCGACAGCTTCTTGCCGTCGTCGGGCCAGGTATCCTGATGGGCGTCGAACTGGACCAGCGCGAGCGGTCCGTGCTTCTCGGCATGGGCCTTGAGGAGCGGCCAGGTGCCGAAATGATCGCCGCCGATCGCGAAGAGATGCGCACCGGCATCGAGGATCGTCCGGGCCTCGGCCTCGATCGCGCCGGGGATGGTCGCGGGGTCGTGAAGGTCGAAAGCGATGTCGCCGTAATCCACCACCGCGAGTTCGCCGAAGATGTCGATCCCGAACGGATATTGCGGGTCGCCGTCGAAGATCGCCGAGGCGCGCCGGATCGCCTGCGGCCCGAAGCGGGCGCCGGGGCGGTTCGTCACTGTCACGTCGAGCGGGATGCCGAGCACCGCGAGATCCACGCCGGTCAGGTCCCGGCTGTAGCGGCGGCGCATGAAGGAAAGCACGCCGGCATAGGTCGGGTCGGCGGCGCCGCCCTTCAGGTCACTGGCACGGAAAGCATGGTCGATCGGCGGCTTGCCGGGGATATCCATCGTGATGATCCGGGAAACGGGAAGGGGGTGTTCAGGGTGACGAGGGTCACAAGGCGGCGTCCAGCACGGAGATGTGACAGGAGGCGCAAAAGAAAAGGGCGGACCGAAGCCCGCCCTTTCCCCATCGAATGAAAGCGACTGTTAGCGCTTGGAGAACTGGAAGCTCCGGCGAGCCTTGGCGCGGCCGTACTTCTTGCGCTCGACCGTACGGGAGTCGCGGGTCAGGAAGCCGTTCTTCTTCAGAATGGTACGCAGGCCCGGCTCATAGTAAGTGAGAGCCTTGGAGATGCCGTGACGGAGTGCACCGGCCTGGCCGGAAAGGCCGCCGCCGGCGACGGTCGCCATGATGTCGAACTGGCCGTCGCGCTCGGTCAGGCGGATCGGCTGCTCGATGATCATCTGCAGAACCGGGCGGCCGAAATAGGCCGTGTAGTCCTTGTCGTTGACGACGATCTTGCCGGTGCCGGGCTTGATCCAGACGCGGGCGACGGCGTCCTTGCGCTTGCCGGTGGCATAGGCGCGGCCGTAGGCGTCGAGCTTCTGGACGTGAACCGGGGCCTCGAAGGCCTGGGCGGTGTCGTCGTTTTCGGCCGTCAGGGCGCCGAGATCTTCAAAAGACTGAGCCATGATCAGGCGCTCCGTGCATTACGCTTGTGGAGCGCTGCGACATCGAGCGTCTCCGGCTGCTGGGCCTCGTGGGGGTGCTCGGCACCGCCATAGACCCGAAGGTTCTTCATCTGCTGGCGGCCGAGGGGGCCACGCGGAATCATGCGCTCGACGGCCTTCTCGACGACGCGCTCGGGGAAGCGGCCCTCGATGATCTTGCGCGCCGTGCGCTCCTTGATGCCGCCGATATGGCCCGTGTGCCAGTAGTACTTCTTCTGGTCGAGCTTGCGGCCGGTCAGCACCACCTTGTCGGCGTTGATGATGATGACGTTGTCGCCGTCATCAACATGCGGCGTGAAGGACGCCTTGTGCTTGCCGCGCAGGCGGTTGGCGACGATCGCGGCCAGACGGCCAACGACCAGGCCTTCGGCGTCGATCAGGATCCACTTCTTCTGGATCTCCGACGCTTTCGCGGAATAGGTCTTCATTCTGTCCTCTCGGGAGGGCCCCGACGGAACCCGATCGAGGCAAACAAAGGCCCGCTCTGCAGAGAGCGGGCTCGAGTGATGCGGTAAATAACGGCGAGGGCGCTTCCTGTCAAGCAGGACAGTGCCGCCAGGCGCGGAAATTATCCCGCAAAAACAGTGTCTTAGAACACAGGTATCAGGATACCTGTGACAAGCTTGCCGAAGCGGCCCCGGCCTCTATCTCATGGGGCGAGAAAGAGCAGGCCACGATGAACCACGATTCCTATACCAGCGACTATCTCCGCGACATCCTCAGCGAGACCCGGACGATCGCCGTCGTGGGCGCGAGCCCGAAGCCGGAGCGGCCGAGCTACGGCGTCATTCAGTTCCTGATCGCGTGCGGTTATGAGGTCATCCCCGTCAATCCGGGGTTTGCCGGCAAGACCATCCTGGGGCAGACCGTCCATGCCTCGCTCGCCGACGTTCCGGCGGTGGACATGGTCGACGTCTTTCGCAACTCCGATGCGGTCGGTGGCGTGGTGGACGAGGTGCTCGCCATGCCTGAACTGCCGAAATTGATCTGGATGCAGATCGGCGTGCGCAACGACGAGGCGGCGGCTCGGGCGGAGGCGGAAGGGATCAAGGTCGGGATGAACCGCTGCCCGAAGATCGATTACCCGCGCGTGATGAAGCGCTAACACACTTCGGGCCCGTGCGATGAGCGGGCGGGGACGAAAGCGTGAGCGACCCGGCCGGAGGTGCCGGCCGGGTGCGTGCCTCAGGCGGTGATTTCGCGCGAGGTGATGGAATAGGCGAAGGTCGCGGGATTGAGGCAATCCGGCGTGCCCCACTTGGTAAGGGCGCAGGGATACATCAGGAAATCCTCGCGCTCGTGCCCGCCGGGCAGGACGATGTCGCGGGCGCTGTTGAAGCCGACCCAGTTCATTTCCCAGTTGCCGAAGGATTTCGCGCGGAAGGCCTGCACCGCGGGATTGTCGAGCGGCAGCTTTTCCTCCAGCACGACCTTGCGCACGTCGGCGGGATCCACCGGGACCCAGCCTTGCGGCTCCAGGTAGATCTCCGCGCGGCAATGCTGGGCCTTGCTGATATCGCCGCTCTTGCCGATGCACTTGAAGGTGCCGGAATCGGCGACGCGGATGCCGAAGACATCGCGGGCCGGAATGCCGGCGGCACGGGACAGCGCCACGAAGAGGCTGCTGATATCGGCGCACTTGCCGCCGAAATAGCCGGTCTCCAGCATCTGCCGGACGTTGCCGCTGCCGCAGCCCTGAACCTTGGCGTCGCGGAAGGTGTTGTCGACGACCCAGTCGTAGATGGCGCGGGCGCGGTCCTCGGGGCGGGTACGATCGCCGACGATCTTCATCGCCGTCGCCTTCACGATCCCGTCGGTCGGCATGCTGGGCGTGGGCTGCAGTTCCAGCGCGAGCTCGTCCGCCGTCGCCTTCAGCCCTTGCGAGGCGTCCCGATCGCGCGTCGATACGATCTGCTTCATCTCCACGCTCGGGGAGGCCTCGCCGCTCCAGTTCACGTGCAGGATGCCGGCGGCATAGGTCGGGTCCTGGGCGAGACGCGCGCTGTCGGCTGCCGTGGACCATTTCGGGGCGGAAGCCTTCTGGTAGCCTTCCGCCGACTGGATCACCGGCAACCAGAGCTGTGCGGCGCCCTCGGCGTCGGCCAGATCGACCCTGGTGGTGACCTCGAAGGCCCGCCAACCCGGCTCGCCGGGCTTCCCGGCTTCCGCCGCGAATGCGGTTCCAGCTCGGGACAGCATCATGCTGGCAAGGGGGGCGGCAAGGGAGGCAGCGCCGGCATTGAGAAGAAATCGGCGACGATTCAACATGTCTGATCTCCTGTCCGCGACGCGGAACCGATTCAGCTTGCCGGGCGAAATTCCGCCGGGCCGTTCACCAGCATTCTATAGAACCAATCGACACGCGGGAAAACCGTGGCGTAATCGCGCGGAAAGAGGAATGACCTGCTTTGCGCGGGGCCGCCGCAACCCGCTAGAATGCATTCGCTGAGGGAGTGAGAGATGTCCGACGAGCGCACGCTGAGCTTCGAGACGCTGGCCATCCATGCCGGAGCCCAGCCGGATCCGACGACGGGCGCGCGGATCACGCCGATCTACCAGACGGCGGCCTATGTCTTCGAGGATCCCGAACATGCGGCCTCGCTGTTCGGCCTGCAGAGCTTCGGCAATATCTACACCCGGATCATGAACCCCACACAGGCGGTGCTGGAAGAGCGCATCGCCGCGCTGGAAGGCGGCACGGCGGCGCTCGCGGTGGCCTCCGGCCACGCGGCGCAGCTCATCGCGTTCCAGGCGCTCATGCAGCCCGGCGACGAAATCGTTGCCGCGAAGAAGCTTTATGGCGGGACGATCAACCAACTCGGCAACGCCTTCAGGGGATTCGGCTGGAACGTCGTCTGGGCCGACACCGACGATATCGGCACCTTCGAGCGGGCGATCACGCCGAAGACCAAGGCGATCTTCGTGGAATCGATCGCCAATCCCGGCGGCATCATCACGGACCTCGAAGCCATCGCGAAGGTGGCGAAGCGCGCGGGGGTGCCGTTCATCGTCGATAACACGCTGGCGAGCCCCTATCTCTGCCGCCCGATCGAGCACGGGGCGGACATCGTCATCCACTCGCTGACGAAGTTCATGGGCGGGCACGGCAATTCGCTGGGCGGGGCGATCGTCGATGCGGGTTCCTTCGACTGGTCGCGCGAGCGGCGCTACCCGGCCCTGTCGGAGCCGCGGCCGGAATATAACGGCGTGGTGCTGCACGAAGCTTTCGGCAACTTCGCCTTCGCGATCGCCTGTCGGGTGCTCGGCCTTCGCGATCTCGGACCGGCGATTTCACCCTTCAACGCCTTCCTGATCCTGACGGGAATCGAAACGCTGCCGCTGCGCATGCAGCGCCATTCCGACAACGCCAAGGTCGTGGCCGAATGGCTGTCCCGGCACGAGGCCGTATCGTGGGTCAGCTATGCCGGCCTGGCCGGCAACCGCTATTACAACCTTGCCCAGAAATACACGCCCAAGGGGGCGGGGGCCGTCTTTACCTTCGGCCTCAAGGGCGGACACGAGGCGGGCATCTCGCTGGTGAAGAACGTCCAGTTGCTCTCCCATCTCGCCAATATCGGCGATACGCGCTCGCTGATCATCCACCCGGCGTCCACGACGCATGCGCAGGTGCCGGACGCGATCAAGACGGCCGCCGGGGCGGGGCCTGACGTGATCCGCCTGTCCGTGGGACTGGAAGACCCGCAGGACATCATCGCCGACCTCGAACAGGCGCTGAACAGGATCGGCTGACATCGCTTCGGTGCGCGGGCGAAAAAGACGGGAACAAACGTAACCCGCGCGACCTCCTGCGCGTTTCCCTGCCGGTCGGAGGCTCCCGACTGGCTGTGAACGGCAGCTGGCCGAGGGGAGCGGGGTAATCCTGAAGATCAGAATCGAGAACTTGACTTAGACTAATTCTAAAATAAGCTCTCCATAGCCTCGCGATCAGCATGACGGCCCTCTTCCTGAGGGTCGTTCCTTGCGCCGGATGCCGGTGCGAGCGCTCAGTAGCCGTCCATGGAGAGATCACGATGAGTGATGAAACCCGCACTTTGACGACCCGGCAGGGTCATCCGGTCCACGACAACCAGAGCCTGCGCTCGGTTGGCGAGCGCGGTCCGGCAACCCTGGAAAACTACCAGTTCATCGAGAAGATCACACATTTCGACCGCGAGCGCATTCCAGAGCGCGTGGTCCACGCGCGCGGCGCCGGCGCGCATGGCTGGTTCGAAGCCTACGGGAAGATCGGCGACGAGCCGGCTTCCAGGTACACCCGCGCCCGCGTGCTGAACGAGACCGGCGTCAAGACGCCCATGTTCGTTCGCTTCTCCACCGTGGCCGGCGCCAAGGAAAGCCCGGAGACGGAGCGCGACCCGCGCGGCTTCGCCGTCAAGTTCAAGACGCTGGAAGGCAACTGGGACCTCGTCGGCAACAACCTCAAGGTCTTCTTCATCCGGGACGCCATCAAGTTCCCGGACATGATCCACGCCTTCAAGCCCGATCCGGTCACCAATCGGCAGGAAGCCTGGCGCTTCTACGACTTCATCGCCGCGCACCCGGAATCGATCCATATGGTGACCTGGCTGAAGTCGCCCTGGGGCATTCCGGCGAACTACCGGGAGATGGAAGGCTCGGGCGTCAACACCTACAAGCTGGTGAACGCCGATGGCGTCGCCCACCTCGTCAAGTTCCACTGGCAGCCCAAGCAGGGCGTCCGCAATCTCACCACGCCGCAGGCGCAGGAGATCCAGGGCAAGGATGTCGGCCACGCCACGCGCGATCTTTATGACGCCATCGAGCGCGGCGATTACCCGGAGTGGGAATTCTGCGTCCAGCTCATGAGCGACGGCGAGCATCCCGAGCTCGACTTCGATCCGCTGGACGACACGAAGCGCTGGCCGGAAGACCAGTTCCCGCTGCTGCCGGTCGGCCGCATGGTGCTGGATCGCGCGCCGTCCAACTTCTTCGCGGAAGTGGAGCAGGCGGCATTCGGTACGGGCGTGCTCGTCGACGGCATCGACTTCTCCGACGACAAGATGCTGCAGGGCCGCACGCTGTCCTACTCCGACACGCAACGCTACCGCGTTGGTCCGAACTATCTGCAGCTGCCGATCAACGCGCCGCAGGTACAGTGCCCCTACGCGACCAACCAGCGCGACGGCCAGATGGCGTTCTACGTCGACAAGGGTGGTGAAAGCGACCACGTCAACTACGAGCCCAGCTATCTCGGACGCGGCCTGAAGGAAGCGCCGAAGTCCTCCAAGGAGTACCACCAGTACATCGAGGGGCATCTCGGCCGGTATCAGACCAGCCGCGCCATGGACGACTACAAGCAGGCCGGCGATCGCTATCGCTCCTTCCAGGACTGGGAGCGCGAGGACCTGATCAACAATCTCTCCGGCGACCTGAAGCAGTGCCCTGAGGAACTCGCGCTCCGCATGATCTGGCATTTCTGGCATGCGGACGAGGATTACGGTCGCCGCGTCGCGGAGGGGGCCGGCCTCGACCTGGAGAAGGCGAAGGCGTTGCCGCCGCTGCCGGGCCGTGCCGCTCCGCACGAGAACCTGGCGCATCCGACCTATACCAGCGGCAAGGCGGAAGAACCCGCCGGTGTCACGGTCGCTCCGGACCAGGCGGCCGCTGCTCCGAACCGCTGAGCGGCAGGGCAGGGTAGAACAAGAAGGCCGGCGCACTGCGCCGGCCTTTTTCAATTCCCGAATGTCCGGTCCGATGTGCGTCGGGAGAACGGGGCTCAGCTTTCGGCTTCGTTTTCCAGTCGTTCCGCCTCGTCGTCCGCGCGGCTGGTCAACTCGTCCAGCATGAAATCCTTCAGGTTCTTGTAGCCAAGCGCCCGGAGCGCGGAACCGAGATAGACCTTGGCTTCGATGGACGCCGCATGTGCCTCGGTTGCGAGCGCCTCCGCCTGCACCTCTTCGTCCTCATCGAGCGCCTGGATGTGGCTCTTCGCCCAGTCTTCGAGCCAGTGGACAGCTTTTTCGGTCGAGCCACCTCTGATCATGTCGAGCCTCCGGAAGGTTGTTTGTTCTTTTCAGAATGCAAAAGGCCGGCGCAAGCCGGCCTTCTGTTCGACTGAGAAGGGGCTGGCCGTCAGCCGACGATCTCTTCGTCCTTGAAGAAATACTTGATCTCCTGCGCGGCCGTCTCCGGCGCGTCGGAGCCATGCACCGAGTTCTCGCCCATGGACTTGGCGAATTCCTTGCGGATCGTGCCGGCCTCGGCATTCGCCGGGTTGGTGGCGCCCATGATCTCGCGGTTCTTCGCGATGGCGTTCTCGCCTTCCAGCACCTGGAGGACGACCGGGCCGGAGAGCATCATCTCGACCAGCTCGCCGAAGAAGGGACGCTCCTTGTGGACGGCATAGAAGCCTTCCGCCTGGTCGCGGGTAAGCTTGACGCGCTTGGAGGCGACGACGCGCAGGCCGTTGCTCTCGAACTTGTCGATGATCTTGCCCGTCAGGTTGCGCTCGGTCGCGTCCGGCTTGATGATCGAGAAGGTGCGTTCGATAGCCATTGGGTGGGTAATCTCTCGTTGGGAAACTCTGTGCCGGAGCTATAACCTTGCCGCGATTCCGCTGCAAGGTCACGCTGCAGACTGAGCGATCCCCAGTTCGGGGTAGAGACGCGCGGCACGCTCGAACCAATGCCCCACCGGATCGTCCGGCGCGAAGAGCGGATCGCGGGAGATGGTGTGAATCCACATCAGCGAGCCGAACAGGATGTAGTCGGGAAAGCGCGGTTCTGCGCCGGAGAGCCATTCCGAATCGGAAAGCGCCCGCCGCGCCGGCTCCAACGCCTTTTTCAAGTCGCCCCGGCAGGCGGCGACGCCGAGCTGTGCCTCCTCCAGCGAGCGCCCGAGCCGCGCTTCCCGGCTCTGGCGGAAATAGGCCCGGTCGTTCTCGTCCAGCGCCGCATGGATGTCGCTGACGATCATCTTCATGCCGAGCGCGTTGACCGACAGGAATGTCCAGTTCTCGACAAAGCGGGCAAGCGCCACGATCGCGGGATCTCCGAAGAGCGGCCGCTCCGGATAGGTTCGGTCGAGATAGAGCGCAATGTCGAAGGAATCGCGGATACGCGTGCCGCCATCATGCAGCACCGGCACCGTCGCGGAGAAGCCGTCGGTGGCATGCTCGATTTCGGTGAAGGTCACCGCATTGGTGTCGAACGCGAGGCCCTTGTGGGCGAGCGCCATCTTGGCGCGCCAGCAATAGGGCGAGAACCGAAGGCCCGGATCGCCTCCGCGCAGGTCGAAAAGAATGCGTCCCATGGCCTTGCTCCCGGTCCCGATTTAAGCCGATCGTTTCTCTCAAGGGATAGAACCGAATGACGGTTGAGAGAAGCAGGGGAAGCGCATGCGGGAGCATTTCAGGATGATGGCCGCCTATAACGAATGGGCGAACCGCCGTCTCTACGATGCCGCGGGGCAATTGAACGACACCGATTATCGCGCAGACCGGGGCGCCTTCTTCGGCTCCGTCCACCGCACGCTGAATCATCTGCTCGTCACCGACCGGATCTGGCTTTCCCGCTTCACCGGCAGCGGACCGACCTATCCGTCGCTCGACCTGGTGCTGCACGAGGATCTGCCGTCGCTGGCCGCCGCGCGCGCCGAAGAGGATCGGCGGATTGTCGAGTGGGCGGATGGCCTGTCTGAGGAGGATCTCGCCGGCACCTTCACCTATCAGCCCGTTACCAATCCGCGCGACATCACCCAACCGCTCGCGCCCGCTCTGGCGCACCTCTTCAATCACCAGACCCATCATCGCGGGCAGGTCCACGCTTTGCTGACGGCGATCGGCGGCCGCGACGCCGCGCCGTCGCTCGACCTCATCGTCTTTCAGCGGGAGACCGGAATCGGCCTTTCCTGACCGTCGTGAAGCCGACATGGGCACAGCGACATTTACTCCGTGCCCGGCAACCCCTATTTGCGGGCCGGGCTGCAAGACTGGAGCGGTAGGATGGAAAAGATCAGGGTCGGCATTCTGGGTGCCTCGGGTTACACCGGAGCCGACGCGGTGCGACTGCTCGCGCGCCACCCCCAGGTGGAGATCGCGGCGCTCACCGCCAACAGCCATGCCGGCAAGCCGCTGGCCGAGGTCTTCCCGCACCTTTCCATGCTGAAGCTGCCGGACCTCGTGACGTGGGAAGAGGTGAACTGGTCGAAGCTCGACGCCGTTTTCTGCGGTCTGCCGCATGGCACGACGCAGGAGATCACGGCGAAGGTGCTTGCCAGCAATCCCGCGATCAAGGTCATCGACATGTCGGCCGATTTCCGGCTGCGCGACATGGACACCTATGCCGAATGGTATGGCGGCACGCATCGCGCGCCCGACCTGCAGGCGGAAGCCGTCTACGGCCTGACCGAGCATTACCGCGACAAAATTGCCGGCGCGCGGCTCATCGCCTGCCCCGGCTGCTATCCGACGGCGACGCTGCTGTCGCTGGTGCCGCTGGTGAAAGCCGGCTTGGTCGATGCGTCCGAGATCATTGTCGACGCCAAGTCCGGCGTCTCCGGCGCGGGTCGCGGGCTGAAGCAGAACACCTTGTTCTGCGAGGCAGGGGAAGGGATTTCGCCCTATTCCATCGGCAAGCACCGCCATGCGCCGGAGATCGAGCAGGAGATCGGCGCGGCAGCGGGTGCGGGCGAGCCCATCGCGGTGAACTTCACGCCGCATCTCATTCCGATGAGCCGGGGCGAGCTCTGCACGTCCTATCTCCGGCTTGCGAATGGCGCGACGCCGGACGATCTGCGGGCGGCACTGGAAGCGGCCTATCGCGACGAGCCCTTCATGCTGGTCGCGAAGAAAGGCGTCATGCCGCAAACGCAGAATGTCCGCGGCTCCAACTACGCGCAGTTCGGCGTCTTCGACGATCGTATCAAGGGCCGCGCCATCGTGGTGTCCGTGATCGACAATCTCGTGAAGGGTTCGGCCGGGCAGGCGGTGCAGAACATGAACGTCGCCTTCGGGCTGGAAGAGACCAGCGGTCTCCTGCAGCTGCCGATGTTCCCCTGAGAAGCGGGGCCGCCAAGGCGGCCCCGCTCGCCCGCCTCAAATAAAAAGCCCGGCTTGATGCCGGGCTTTTTGCTTTCAGAAAAA
Source organism: Faunimonas pinastri (assembly GCF_900110915.1). Lineage (GTDB taxonomy): Bacteria > Pseudomonadota > Alphaproteobacteria > Rhizobiales > Afifellaceae > Faunimonas > Faunimonas pinastri. Next base: position 306,300 of record NZ_FOFG01000002.1, on the reverse strand, counting down.
GGAGCGCCGGTTCCACCAGCCGGAGCGCTTCGGACCGGTGTCCTCGGGCTCCGGGGCGGGCTCGGGTTCGGGAGCAGCTTCCGCCACGGCCGGTTCGGCGTGTGTTGCCGCGTCGGCATTGTAGGGTTCCGGAGCGTTCATGGCCTCGGAGGACGATCCCTCGTCCACGCTCCGGTCGTCCTCGACAGCGTGACCGCGTGCAGCCGGCGTCAGAGCCGGGTCTTCCGCACCGGTCGGCTCGAAGGCACCCATCGGAGCCTCGTCGGCGCTTGCATCCGAATTGGCCATCGGAGCTTCTGCGTACCCGGAAAGAGGCTCGGCCTGTGCAGCGTCCTCGGCTTCGTTGAACGCGGGCGCGGATTCCTCCAGCGCCTCGGACTCGCCGAAGACGGCAGGCTGGACGTTCTCGGCAGCGACCGGCTGCTCGGGAGCCGCTTCGGCTCGGTTCTCCAGCTCGGCGGGGTTGCCGATCTCGGGCTGGGCGCCGGCATCCATGGCCGCGTTTACGGCAGCGGGATGCGCTTCGGGCTGCACGTCCGGCATGTCGGCCGCGCTGACGCCCGGCTCGCCTGCGAAGCCTTCCTCGGCTGCGAACTCCCGAACGGTTTCGTCCGCGTCGGCAGCCTCGTCGCCCTCGGCATTCGCCTCGTTCTCGTCGCGACCACGACCACGACGGCGGCCACCCCGACGGCCACGACGGCGGCGGCGGCCCTGCTGATCGCTCTCGCTGTCGCCTTCCTCGCCGGCGAACTCGGCCGCGCCGGCTTCGCCTTCAGCGGCAGTGTCGTTTTCGTCTGCGGCGTCGGCGGTCTCGTCCCCGGAGGTCGCCTCCGCTTGGCCTTCGCCCTCGCGATTCTCGCCATTGCCACCGCGCCGGCGACGACGACGCCGACGACGCTCGCCACGGCCTTCGCCCTCGCGGCTCTCGGCACCCTCGACCGGGGCGCTCTCTTCGGCGATCTCCGCCTCGGGCTCGTCCTCGATCTCGACGTCGATATCCTCGATGTCGCGAACATCCAGCATCGCGACCGGGGCGGGGCGGATCAGCCGCTCCTGGACGGGCTCGCCGCGCTCGATCACGAAACCGGACTCGTTATGCGGCTCGTCGCCGGAGATGCTGATGGAGAGGCCGAACCGGTCCTCCAGCTGCAGCAGATGGGCGCGCTTCTGGTTCAGGACATAGAGCGCCACGTCCGGACGGGTGCGGACATAGAGGTGATGGCCGTTGTTGCGCATCAGCTGGTCTTCCAGCGCGCGCAGGATGCGCAGCGACAGGGACGAGATCGAGCGGACCTGGCCCGTGCCATGGCAATGCTCGCAAGGCTCGCTGGAGCTTTCCAGCACGCCGGTGCGCATACGCTGGCGCGACATTTCCATCAGGCCGAAATGCGAGATATGGCCGACCTGGATGCGGGCGCGATCCATGCGCAGGCAGTCCTTGAGCTTGCGCTCGACGGACCGGTTGTTGCGCTTCTCCTCCATGTCGATGAAGTCGATGACGATCAGCCCGGCAAGGTCGCGCAGACGCAGCTGGCGGGCGATTTCTTCCGCCGCTTCCATGTTGGTGCTGAGCGCGGTGTCCTCGATGGAGTGCTCACGGGTGGAACGGCCGGAGTTCACGTCGATGGCGACGAGCGCCTCGGTCTGGTTGATGACGATGTAGCCGCCGGACTTCAGAGTCACCTGCGGCGAGAACATCGCATCTAGCTGCATCTCCACGCCCTGGCGGGAGAAGATCGGAATTTCCTCGCGGTAGGGCTGAACGTTCTTGGCATGGCTCGGCATGAGCATGCGCATGAAGTCCTTGGCCTCGCGGTAGGCGTCGTCGCCCGCCACCAGCACCTGGTCAATGTCGCGATTGTAGAGGTCGCGGATCGAGCGCTTGATGAGGCTGCCTTCCTCGTAGACGAGGGTCGGCGCGGTGGAGCGCAGCGTCAGCTCGCGGACGTTCTCCCACAGGCGCAGCAGATATTCGAAGTCGCGCTTGATCTCCGTGCGGGTCCGGTTGGCGCCGGCCGTGCGCAGGATCACGCCCATGCCCTCCGGCACCTCCAGCTCGGAAGCGACGCTCTTCAGCCGCTTGCGGTCGGCTGCATTGGTGATCTTGCGGGAGATGCCGCCGCCGCGCGCCGTGTTCGGCATCAGCACGGAATAGCGGCCGGCCAGCGACAGGTAGGTGGTGAGAGCAGCGCCCTTGTTGCCGCGCTCTTCCTTGACGACCTGCACCAGCAGCACCTGGCGGCGCTTGATGACTTCCTGGATCTTGTACTGGCGCGGGCGCGGCTTGCGGCGCTCCGGCACTTCTTCCATCGCGTCTTCGGCGCCGACGCTTTCCACGTTTTCGTTCTCGTGGACCTCGGATACGTCGCCGGAGTGACGATGATCCTCGTCGCCGTTCTCGGCGGGCGCGCTCACGCTGTCGCCCTGGGCGCGCTCGGCCATGGCCTCGTCGCCTTCGGCAGCCTCGCCCGAGTCCTCGGGGGACTGATCCTCAGAGCCGGCATCGTCCGATGCGGCAACCCCGGAATCCGCCTCGCTGGAACCCGTGCCACCCTGACGGGAGCGGGACCCTCGACGGCGGGGAGCCGGCTCGTCCTCGTCGCCCATGGCGGCGGACTCGGCCTTGGCGTTCTCGGCTTCCTCGGCTGCCTGTTCGGCCAGCAGCGCCTGCCGGTCGGCGAGGGGGATCTGGTAGTAGTCGGGATGGATTTCGGAGAAGGCGAGGAAGCCGTGGCGATTGCCGCCATACTCCACGAACGCCGCCTGGAGCGACGGTTCGACCCGCGTCACCTTGGCGAGATAGATGTTTCCCCGGAGCTGCTGGCGGTTGGCCGCCTCGAAATCGAACTCTTCTACCTTGCTTCCCTGCAAGACAACGACGCGGGTCTCTTCCCGATGCGTCGCATCGATGAGCATCTTGTTGGACATCTGGTATTCACTCCGGACCCGGGCGGCCAAGCCGCCGTCCGGCGCGTGAAACAGCGCGCCTGATCGGATCCAATATCGTTGAGGATCGGAAGGTGTTGCGCCTGCTGAGGTCCGGCATTGGGAGAGCGGCAATGGCAAAGCGGCGCATTCGAGGCAGCGCTCGCTCGCTTCATTGCAGGTCTCGTCTGCCGGAATCGCATCGGCTGACCTTCCAGGAAAGGGACACAGTCCCACATGACTACAAACGCTGCAGAATGAGCGCAGCGGGCCGTCTTCGTCCGGGGCAGTTCCGGCAGATGCGGCTGGCGATAAATCGCATCACGCTCGCGCCGACATGGCCCAGGGGAATCCGTCACGTTTCTTTTAGGAACGCCGACGAACTATTGCAAGCACACACTTTTCCCCGTGTTGCCTCCAGTGCGATCGGGACGGGGGCCCGTGTCGTCGCAATCCGGCCTTTCGCCTTGCGGGCGCCGCAGTGCTGGGCCAAAGCCGGGACCGGCAAAACATGACACGTCTCCTTCTTTTCCTCCTCTCCGTTCTCCTCGCCACGCCCGCCTCGTCCTTCACCGCCAAGGAATTGCGGGTGACCGGCAACGCGCATCGCACCCGGCTGGAGATTGACCTCGACGGGCATCCCCAGTTCGGCATCCTGCGCCTGACCGATCCCGACCGGCTGGTGGTCGATCTCGCAGACGTGGAATTCTCCTCGGACCCGGAGCCCGGCAAGGGCAGGGGATTGATCAAGGATTTCCGTTACGGCCTGATCGCGCCCGGCAAGGCGCGCGTCGTGCTGGACCTGCAGAAGCCGGTCCAGGTGAAGGCGAGCAGCTTCGAGGACGGCAAGGGCGATGCCCCCTCGCGGCTCATCGTGGAACTGGAGCCGACCACGCGGCAGGCGTTTCGCGAATCGGCCAGTCACGATTCCACTTTCGATCCCTCCGTGAAGCCGTCGGAGACGCAGGCCGCCGCCGCGCCGCAGCCCGGTGACAAGCCGGTGGTGGTGCTCGACCCCGGCCATGGCGGTATCGACTCCGGCGCCATCGCCGCCGACGGGACCAAGGAGAAGAACCTGACGCTGCCGTTCGGTGTGATGCTGTCCGACATCCTGAAGCAGGACGGCAAGGTCGACGCGATCCTGACGCGGAGCACGGACGATTTCCTGTCGCTGTCGGAGCGGGTGAAGTTCGCCGAGGCGCACAAGGCAGCGCTGTTCGTCTCCATCCATGCCGACAAGGTGCCGGAGGATTATGTGAGCGGCTCCACGGTCTATACCGTTTCGGAGAAGGCGTCCGACCGCCTTTCCGCGGTGCTGGCCGAGCAGGAAAACCGCTCTGACGTCCTGGCCGGCCTCGCCATCGACGACCAGCCCAAGGACGTGGCCGACATTCTGTTCGACCTCGCCCGCCGGGAAACCAAGAATATTTCCGTCCGTTTCGCCAAGACGCTGATGGACGAGGACGACTCGCCGTTGAAGTTCAGCAAGACGCCGTGGCGGCGCGCCTCCTTCCAGGTGCTGCGCTCGCCGGACGTGCCCTCGGTGCTGGTCGAGCTCGGCTTTCTTTCCAACAAGGACGACGAGGCGCTGCTGAAGTCGGAAGAATGGCGGCACGCCACCGCGCTGGCCATCGCCAGGGCGATCGAGAACTTCCTCGCGCCGGAAGTCGCCGCCGCTCCCGCCGGAACCAGTCCAGCCGCGGCGAATCCCGCAGCGGCCGATCCTGCTGCGGCGGGTCCCTGAGGGGGCACTCCGAAGCGGCGCGCGCTGCGGCAGCAGGGCAACAGCTTCGGGCAGAAGGGCCGCGCGGGGGAGAGTTCCCGGCCCGGCGCTTGATATCGTCCTCAGAACGCCATTATTTGTGCCCAACCAGCGACAGGTTTAATCCCAGGACACGACGTCCCGCGCGCGCAGCCCTGCGCGGTCGCCAGACGAGGCTTTCTGACTCATGCTTATGCGGATTTTCGGCTACATCTTCGGGGTCGGGGTTTTCCTCGCCCTGTGCGTGGCCGGTGGCGTTGCCCTCATCGTCCATAAATACGAGCAGGATCTGCCGGATTATGAGGTGCTCGCCAAGTACGAGCCGCCGGTCATGAGCCGCATGGAAGCCGCGGATGGTGACCTGATCGGCGAATATGCCAGCGAGCGGCGCCTCTATCTGCCCATCCAGGCTATTCCGAACTTGGTTAAGGCTTCGTTTCTGTCGGCCGAGGACAAGAACTTCTACCAGCATGGCGGCGTCGATCTCTCCGGCATCGGCCGAGCCATCATGGTCAACCTCGAAAATCGCGGATCCGGGCGTCGCCTCGTCGGCGCCTCGACGATCACCCAGCAGGTCGCCAAGAACATGCTGCTGACCAATCAGGTCAGCTTCGATCGCAAGATCAAGGAAGCCCTTCTCGCCGTGCGCATGGAGAAGGCCTATTCCAAGGACAAGATCCTCGAGCTCTACCTGAACGAGATCTATCTCGGGCAGGGCTCCTATGGCGTGGCCGCCGCCGCGCTCAACTATTTCGACAAGTCCGTCAACGATCTCACCATCGCGCAGGCGGCCTATCTCGGCGCGCTGCCGAAGGGGCCGGAAAACTACAATCCCTTCCGCAACCACGATCGCGCGGTGGAGCGCCGGAACTGGGTGATCGATCGCCTGGTGGAGAACGGCTACATCAAGGCGGAGGAGGGCGAGAAGGCCAAGGCCGAGCCGCTCACGATCACCAATCGCCCGGTCGGTCGCGACCAGTACGAGGCGGAATATTTTACCGAGGAAGCCCGCCGCAACCTTGTCGACATGGTGGGCTCCGACAAGCTCTACAAAGGCGGCCTGTCCGTCCGCACGACGCTGGATCCCAACCTTCAGCGGGTCGCTCGGCGCGCGCTGCAGGACGGGCTCGTTTCCTATGACGAGAAGCGCGGTTATCGCGGGCCGGTGAAGTCGATCGAGACCGACGGCGACTGGGGCAAGACCCTTTCCGACATGCCGGGCCTCACCGATGTGCCGGAATGGAAGCTGGCCGTGGTCCTCTCCGTCAGCGACACCGCCGCAACGATCGGACTGCAGCCGGATCACGAGCCGTCCGGCGCGCTTTCCAAGGAGCGCGCGCAGGGCACGATCCCGCTGAGCGAGATGAAGTGGGCGAAGTCCAACGTCCGCAAGGCGAGCGCCGTGCTCAAGGTCGGCGACGTCGTCTATGCGCAGAAGGTGAAGGACGAGACGAACGTTTATCGCCTGCGCCAGCCGCCTGAAATCCAGGGCGCTCTGGTGGCGATGGATCCCTATACCGGCCGCGTTCTCGCGTTGTCCGGCGGCTTCTCCTTCGGGCAGAGCGAGTTCAACCGCGCCACGCAGGCGATGCGCCAGCCCGGCTCCTCGTTCAAGCCGATCGTCTATTCCGCCGCGCTCGACAATGGCTACACCCCGTCCTCCGTGGTGCTGGACGCGCCGATCGAACTGAAGGCCGGCAACGGCAAGATCTGGCGGCCGGAGAACGACGAGAAGGACTTCCTCGGCCCCTCGACACTGCGAACCGGCATCGAGCGTTCGCGCAACGTGATGACCATCCGCCTGGCGCAGGACATGGGCATGCCGCTGGTCGTGGAATATGCCAAGCGCTTCGGCGTCTACGACAGCCTGATGCCGGTGCTGCCGATGGCCATCGGCGCGGGCGAGACCACCGTGATGCGGATGGTCACGGCCTACGCGACCATCGCCAATGGCGGCCGCAAGATCGAGCCGACGCTGATCGACCGCATCCAGGACCGCTACGGCAAGACGATCTACCAGCACGACAAGCGCAAGTGCGAGGGCTGCGAGGCTGAGGAATGGAACAACCAGCCCGAGCCGACGCTGGTCGACAATCGCGAGCAGGTGCTCGATCCGATGACCGCCTACCAGATCACCTCCATGATGGAGGGCGTGGTCCAGCGCGGCACGGCGACGGTGGTGAAGCAGGTCGGCAAGCCCATCGCGGGCAAGACGGGCACCACCAACGACAACAAGGACGCCTGGTTCATCGGCTTCTCGCCGGATCTCGTGGTCGGCGTCTTCATGGGCTACGACACGCCGAAGCCGATGGGCAAGCATGAGTTCGGCGGCACGCTGGCCGCACCCGTCTTCACCGAATTCATGAAGACGGCGCTGGCCGACGAGCCGGCCAAGCCCTTCCAGGTGCCCGCCGGCATGACGCTGATCCCGATCGACCGCAAGACCGGCCTGCGGACGTCCGGCATGGGCCCGAACGTGATCCTGGAAGCCTTCAAGCCCGGTACGGAGCCGCCGACCAGCACCTCCATCATCGGCAACAGCCAGCAGCAGGTGCAGTCGGAGTCGGTGACGCCGGAGGCGGACCGGGCGGTTGCGGCAGGCACTGGCGGCCTGTACTAAGGGCCACGATATGAGGTGAGGGGCGCGGGCTCATCCCCGCGCCCTTCCGTTTTTCCGGAGTTTGAGAATGCGCGCCGAAACGACTGCCCTGGTTGATGAAATCCGCGATGCGTTAACGCTTATCCGGAGGCATCTTTGACTGGGATGTCGCTGAACGACGTCTGCTGGAGCTGAACGCGCGGGTCGAGGACCCGAACCTCTGGAACAATTCCGAAGAGGCCCAGTCGGTGATGCGCGAGCGCCAGCGGCTGGACACCGCCATCACGGCCGTCCGCTCCACGGAGCGCCAGCTTGCCGACAATCTCGATCTGATCGAGATGGGCGAGGAGGAGGGCGACGCGACCGTCGTCGCCGATGCTGAGGCGGCCATTGCGGCCCTTCGCGACGAGATGGCTGTGCGGCAGGTGGAGACGCTGCTCTCCGGCGAGGCCGATGGCAACGACACCTATATCGAAATCCATGCCGGCGCCGGCGGTACGGAAAGCCAGGACTGGGCGTCCATGCTCTTCCGCATGTACACGCGCTGGGCGGAGCGGCACGGCTTCAAGACCGAGACGCTGGAATATCACGACGGTGAAGAAGCCGGCATGAAGTCTGCCACCGTGCAGATCAAGGGCCAGAACGCCTATGGCTGGTTGAAGACGGAATCGGGCGTCCATCGCCTTGTCCGTATCTCGCCGTTCGACAGCCAGGCTCGCCGCCATACGAGCTTTGCCAGCGTGTGGATCTATCCGGTCATCGACGATTCCATCGAGATCGAGGTGAACGAGTCGGATTGCCGCGTGGATACCTATCGCGCCTCCGGTGCGGGCGGTCAGCACATCAACACGACCGATTCCGCCGTGCGTATCACGCACGAGCCGAGCGGCATCGTCGTGCAGTGCCAGAGCGAGCGCTCGCAGCACAAGAACCGGGCCACCGCCTGGTCCATGCTGCGCGCGCGCCTCTACGAGCATGAGCTGAAGAAGCGCGAGGAAGCGGCGAGCGCCCAGGAAGCCTCCAAGTCCGATATCGGCTGGGGCCACCAGATCCGCTCCTACGTGCTGCAGCCCTATCAGCTCGTGAAGGACCTGCGGACCGGCATGGAAAGCACCTCGCCCGGCGACGTGCTGGACGGCGATCTCGATCGCTTCATGGAAGCCTCGCTGGCCCATCGCATCACCGGCGGCACGACCGAGCCGGTCACCGCCGAATAACGAAACGGCCCGGTCTGTCGCCGGGCCGTTTTCACGTCTGCCGAGAGATGGCGCCGCCTAAAGTTCGCGGCCGACCTCCAGATAGAAGGCGGGATCGACCGCTTCGCCGTTGCGGCGGGTTTCGTAATGGAGATGCGGGCCGGTGGCGCGACCGGTTTCACCGACGCGGCCGATCACGTCGCCGCGCGCCAGCGTTTGCCCCGCCCGCACGTCGATCTCGGAGAGATGGCCGTAGCGCGTGCTGAGGCCGCCGGCATGCTGCACCTCGACCATCTGGCCGTAGCCATTGCTCCATCCCGCGAACACCACCTTGCCCGGCGCGGTGACACGGGCCGCGGTGCCCATCGGCTCGGCGAAGTCGATGCCGCTATGCAGCGCAAGGCGACCCAGGAACGGGTCGCGGCGGTAGCCGAAGGTCGAGCTGATCACCGGATTGGCGATGGGATAGGCGAGAGGCGTCGCGTCGAACCTGCCGCGAAGCCCCGTGATTTCCTTCAGCGTCTCGTGCACGTCCCGGATACGATCGACGAAGCGCAAGGCTCCGTCCGTGGCGGGAACGAAGGGGCCGCCCTGCGCGTCGGCAGGCTTCGGCGCGACCTTGATGCCGAGTTTCGCAGCCACTTCGCCGAGATGCGCGGCCTCGCGGCTTGCGGCTTCGTCGATCACGGTGAGCGCCCTGGACTGGTTGTCTTCGGCGGTGCCGATGGATGCGCGGAGTCCCTCCACGAGCGGCTGCATGTCGCCCTTGCGCACCGGCACGGAAGACGGCACCGGGCGGATCAGGCTGCCGGTGATGATCGTATCGGGGGATTGCGTCGCCTCGGCATAGGCCAGCATCGGGGCGGGCCCATCGCCCTGCGCCACGGCCGGCATCGCCGCCGTGGCCCCCACGTCCTTGCTGGCGAAGATCGGCCGGGAGCGGGGCCGTGGCGCCGGACGGGACGAGGCGAGGACCACGCCGGCATCCCTTGCCTGCGCCACAAGTCCGTCCAGCGCGTCCTGCCGGTGATCCAGCACCTCCTGCCGCTGCACGAGGAGGGCGACCTGATCGCCGACATTCTGCGATTCGACGAGGCGCTGGCTGGTGACGCGCTCGACGTCGGCACGCAGCGCGGCGATGCGGTCCTCATAGCTGTACTGCATGCTGACCTGGTGCTGCAGCAGGCCGCCAAGCAATCCGTCGCGCGAGATCAGGTAGACGGTCGCGCCGATATAGCCGGTTCCGAACAGGAGGAAGATGGCCGCGGCCCCGCCCATCATCCAGGGGCGAACCGTGTACGCGCGGACCCCGTCGCCGTGCGCGATGATGACCTTCGGCAAGCTCCGGTCGACGCGCCCCAACCGGAGGAGGGGCAGGCGGAAGAGGGGGAGCCGCGCAAGAAGGCCGCGACGGGCAGGCGGGGTGATTGCGTCTTGGCTGGCCATCTGCGGAAGCGTTGTTGCTCGCCGTCCAAGATGGGCCAACAAGGTTAACGCAAGCTTTTGCTCCGCCCCCCTTCCAGGCGTCTCCCATAGAGGAGACGCCTGAACCTGGCCTACTGAGCCAGCAGGCGCGCCGCGTCGAGCACCTCCTCGACATGGCCGGGCACCTTGACCTTGCGCCAGAATTTCACGATGCGGCCATCGCGGTCGATCAGCACGGTGGAACGGTCGACGCCCATATATTTGCGGCCATACATGGATTTCTCCACCCACACGCCATAGGCCTCGGCGACCGTCTTCTCCGCGTCCGACGCCAGCGTGAAGCCCAGTCCGTGCTTGGCCTTGAACTTGTCGTGGCTGGTCGGGCTGTCCGGCGAAATGCCGACGACGCGGGCGCCGATTTCCTTGAAGTCTTCCGCCTTTTCCTGAAAGTTGATGGCTTCCCTGGTGCAACCCGACGTGTCGTCCTTCGGGTAGAAGTAAAGCACCACGGGCGAGCCACGAAGATCGCTCAGCCGGAAGTGCGCGCCGCCATCGGTAGGAAGGTCGATTTCCGGGGCGTTGTCCCCGTCTTTCAGTGCGTCGGTCATCTCGCCATTTTCCTTCCGCAAAAGAATGCCTAAACCAGATCTGGTGATTTGCTTCGGCCGTCTTGCGGCTAAGACTGGTCGATGCAAGCCGATTCCCAAGGCGAGAGGACATACCGCTGCCACCCGAGCCCGTCGAGAGTTACAGGACCATCCGCGTGCCGGAGCCAAGCAGTGGCGGTGGCAGTACCGTTGTCCGCGGCTGTGGATATGTGCTGCTGGTCCTGGTGCTCTGCCTCGTCGGGCTGGGCGTGCAGATGACGCGCTCGGAGATCGGCTTCAAGGCGCTGAATTCCCGGCTGGAAGCGGCGCTGAAAGGCAGCCTGCCGCCCGGGTCGGATCTTCACGTCGGCCGCTCTGCGATCTCCTACCGCTTCGATCGCGGCCTCGTCCTGGATGCGCACGACGTGCAGCTCGGCCTGCCCGGTGCGGTCGCCATGCGGGCGGGGACGATCTCCACCGTCACGCACCTGTCCTCGCTGCTGCGCGGCAATATCAGCTTCAACTCCGTCCAGATCGACGATGTCGCGCTGTCCGTGCCGCTCAGCGGCGGTCAGATGCCGGCGACTGCGCAGGCCGACCTCATCCGCCAGGGCGCGCAGGAAATCGGCCGCCAGATCATCGGCGGCACCGACCAGATGCAGAAGGCGGGCCTGAACGACGTCAAGATCACCAACGCCAGCCTGACCCTGCCGGTGGCCAGCGGACAGCCCGCCGTCACGACCAAGCCGCTGGTGCAGATCCGCGAGATCCGCTGGCAGCCGCTGGGAGCGCGCCGGAGCAATCTGTGGGTGCAGTTCGAGCCGGTGCAGGGGCACGACTGGAGCGCCATGCTCTCCAATGCGCCCACGGCCGACGGCGGCAACATCGTCGACATGAACGTCGCAGACATGCCGATGGCGTGGCTGGCGCCCGACATGGCCGACCCGAAGCTGCGGCCGTTCTTCGATACCAGCTTCAATCTGGAGGCGCGGATCGAGCTGGCGTCGGACGGCGGCTATCGCCGGCTGCACGGCACGCTGCGCTCGGGCGGCGGGCAGCTTTCCTTCTCCGACAAGGACGCCACGGGCGTGACCGGCGCGGCCGTCGAGTTCGACATGCCGCCGGACGGCAGCGACTTCCTGTTGCCGCAGATCCTGATGGAGACGCAGAACGGCAAGATGGAGTTTCAGGGGGCGGTTCACCTCGCCTCCGAAAAGGCGCCGATCGAGGTTTCCGCCGACCTCGTCTCGGGCGTGCTGCCGATCGGTCGAGGCAACCAGCGGCCGCTGACGCTGACCTCGGGTGGCCTGAAGGGGCGCGTCGATCTCGCCAATCAGGCCCTCACCATCACCTCGCTCGATATGGCGGCGCCGGAAGGTCACGCGTCGATCACCGGCGGCGCGACCTTCGCGGGGCCGAATCCCGGCCTGTCGCTGTCCATCACGACGAGCGAATTGCCGGCCTCCACGCTCCGCGCGATGTGGCCGCCCTTCGTCGCGCCGAAGACGCGGGTCTGGTTCGACCAGAACGTCAATGCCGCGACGCTCGGGCCGGCCGCCGTGCAGGTTAAACTGCCTTGGGAGTTCCTCGGCGAGGCGGGCAAGGACAAGGTGCTGCCCGGCTACGGGTTGACCGGCTCCGTGCCCTTCCGGGATGGCAGCTTCACCGCGCTGGGGCGGCTGCCGCCGCTGGTCGGAGCGGAAGGCACCATCGAGTTCGCCAACGCGACGGCGACCATCACCACCGCGGACGCGCATATCAACGTGCCGGATTTCGGAACCCTGCAGGCCGATGGCACGGTGGTGGCGATCCCGGAGCTCGGCCGTCCCGATCCGACCGCTGAATTGAGCCTGCATCTGGCGGGCTCAGCCAAAGCGCTGGCCGCGCTTTCCGACATCAAGCCGTTCTCCGTCGCCAAGGACCAGAAGATCGATCCGCGCAAGCTCACCGGAAACAGCGATCTGGAGCTCCACGCCGACATTCCGCTGACCGACAACGGGCTCGACAACATCAGCCCCGAGTTCAAGCTGACGCTGAAGGATTTCAGCAGCCAGACGCCGTTCCAGGGGCATGCGATCGCCGATGCCGACATCTTGCTGGAAGGCAAGGCCGACAATTATTCCGTCAAGGGCACGGCGAAGCTCGACGGCGTCGCGGCGACGCTCGACCTCGTCGCCGGCAGCAGCGTCGCCGACAAGTCGGCCGTGTCGCTTTCGCTGGACGAGGCCGCGCGCAAGAAGCTCGGGCTGGATCTCGGCGACACCATCCACGGGCCGGTGCAGGCTTCCGTCAAGCAGGGCGAAGGCGCCAACAGCCCCCAGGACATCTCGCTGGACCTGAAGCAGGCGACCGTCAGCCTCGATGCGCTCGGCTGGGAAAAGGGCGCTGGCGTTCCGGCCGCTGCCAGCTTCCAGCTTTCCAAGCTGCCGGACGGCAGCACGCAGATCCGCAACATATCCGTGTCCGGCGAGGGCTTCGGCGCAAAAGGCTCGGCCAGTCTCGACGGCAAGGGCAAGCTCACGGACGTCAGCCTGGCCGATGTCTCGCTGCGGCAGGGCGACGATGTCGATGTCAGCGTCAAGCCGCACGGAAATGGCTACGACGTCAAGGTCAGCGGCGCGTCCCTCGACGTGCGCGGCCTGCTTCGCGGCAACGGAAGTTCCGTCAAAGGCGGAACAGCCAAGGGCGGCGCTTCCAGTCCCGACCTCTTCCTCAGCGTGAAGCTCAGCTCGGCGACGGGGTTGAACGGGGCCTTCCTTCGTTCCGTTAGCGGCTCGGCGGTGATCAGCAACGGCGACGTTCGTTCGGCCGCGCTGACCGGCAGGATCCCCGGCGTGGCGAGCCCGGTCAATCTCACGATCGGAGGCCCCGCCTCGGCTCGCCGCGTGCATCTGGAGGCCGGCGATGCCGGCACCGTGTTCCGCTTCCTCGGCGTCTACCAGAAGATCGCCGGCGGTGGGATGACCATGGACTTCATGGGCAGCGACGGATTGCAGACCGGCTCGGGCGACCTCACGCTTCGCGATTTCCACGTCATCAACGAGGAGGCGCTGGCCAAGGCGGTCAGTTCCAGCAAGACGGCCCCGCAGGCGAAGCTTCCGACCTCGGGAACGATGAACTTCTCCAAGCTTCGCGTGCCCTTCGACCGCTCGGGCGGCACGATCAGCGTGCAGGATGCCTATCTGCGGGGTCCGGTGCTGGGCGGCACGGGAAGCGGCACGATCAACCTGACCGACAGCAAGATCGCCATCTCGGGCACGCTGGTGCCGGCCTTCGGCATCAACAACATCGCGGGATCTATTCCGATCCTCGGCACGATCCTGGGCGGCGGACGCAACGAGGGATTGGTCGGGATCACCTACAAGGTCTACGGCCCGCTCGACAGCCCGACGCTGGCGATGAACCCCATTTCCGCCATCGCGCCCGGCATCCTGCGCCGCATCTTCGACTATTGAAACGGAAAACGGCCCGCCGGGAGGCGAGCCGTTCACGAGGAAGGCGGGCGAGGGGAAAGCCGGTCAGACCGCCTTCAGCAGCACGTGCTTCTTGCGCCCGAGCGAGAGCTTGACCACGCCCTCGGCATTCAGGCTGTCCGGCGTCAGCGTCAGGCGTTCGTCGGTGAGCACCTCGTCGTTGACGCGGAGGCCGCCGCCCTTCACCTGCCGGCGTGCTTCGCCGTTGGAAGGCGCGAGGCCGGCGCGCACGAAGGCGTTGAGAATGCCCAGACCTTCCGCGAGTTCGGCCGCCGGGATCTCGATTGTCGGCAGGCCTTCCGCCGCGCCGCCCCCCTCGAAGGTGGCGCGCGCGGTTTTCGCCGCCTGCTCGGCTGCCTCCCGCCCGTGCAGCATGGCGGTGACCTCGGAGGCCAGCACCTTCTTGGCCTCGTTGATCTCCGAGCCTCCAAGCGCCGCCAGCCGCGCCACGTCCGAAAGCGGCAGCGTCGTGTAGAGCTTCAGGAAGCGCTCCACGTCGGCGTCCTCGGTGTTGCGCCAATACTGCCAGAACTCGTAGGGGCTCAGCAGGTCGCCATTCAGCCAGACGGCGCCGTTCGCCGTCTTGCCCATCTTGGCGCCCGAGGAGGTCGTCAGCAGCGGCGAGGTCAGCGCGAAGAGCTGCACGTCGCGCATGCGATGGCCGAGATCGATGCCGCTGACGATGTTGCCCCACTGGTCGGAGCCGCCCATCTGCAGCACGGTGCCGTGGCGCGCGTTCAGCTCCACGAAATCGTAGGCCTGGAGGATCATGTAGTTGAATTCCAGGAAGGACAGCGACTGCTCGCGGTCGAGCCGCAGCTTGACGCTATCGAAGGACAGCATCCGGTTGACCGAGAAGTGCCGGCCGACGTCGCGCAGGAATCCCAGATAGTTGAGCCCGGTCAGCCAATCCGCGTTGTTCAGCATCTTCGCCGAACCGTCGAAATCGAGATAGCGGCTGAACGCCTTGCGGATGCCGACGAGATTGCGCTCGATGTCCTCCAGCGTCAGCATCTTGCGCGCCTCGTCCTTGAAGGACGGGTCGCCGATCATCGACGTGCCGCCGCCCATCAGCGCGATCGGGTGATGGCCGGTCTGCTGCATCCAGTGCAGCATCATGATCTGGATCAGCGACCCGGCATGAAGGCTCGTGGCGGTCGCGTCGAAGCCGATATAGCCGGAGATCGGACCCTTGGCCGCCGCTTCGTCCAGACCCGCCGGATCGGAGATCTGATGAATGAAGCCGCGCTCGTCGAGCACGCGCAGGAAGTCCGACTTGAAACCGCTCATAATCCATTCTTTCCGGGAATTCGGCCCTCAAATGCCAGGCGGGACCTCTCTAGCAAAGATCGGCGGCGCGTGGGAATATTTGGGCCGATCGGAGATCCCACGCCATGAACGCCATGACGACCATTCGTACTGTGATCGGCCTGATGAGCGGAACGTCGATGGACGGGATCGACGTGGCGCTGATCCGTACCGACGGGGAGGCCGTACAGGAATTCGGACCCTCCGCCAGCTACCCCTTCACCGATGCCGACCGGGAGACGCTGCGTGCGGCGCTTGGCGAGGCTCGGGCGCTGGACGACCGTGCGGCGCGGCCGGGCGTTCTTGGAACGGCGGAAGAGCTGGTCACCGGCCGCCACGCCGAGGCGGTGACCCGGTTCCTCGCGGAGAGGGGGATCGCGCGGGAGGATGTCGCGCTTGTGGGTTTCCACGGCCAGACGGTCTTCCACGACCCCGCGCGCAAGCTCACGGTGCAGATCGGCGACGGTGAGGCGCTTGCGCAGTCGCTCCAGCTCCCGGTCGCCTGGGATTTCCGGGCCGACGACGTGGCCGCCGGTGGGCAGGGCGCGCCGCTGGTGCCGATCTTCCATCGCGCGCTGATGGCCACCGCCGGGCTCACGGCCCCGGCCGTCTTCGTCAATATCGGGGGTGTGTCCAACGTCACCTTCATCGGCCGGGACGATGCCCTCCTGGCCTTCGACACCGGGCCCGGAAACGCGCTGATGGACGACTGGACACGGGAGCGCACGGGTCGGGCGTTCGATGCGGACGGCGAACTGGCGGCATCCGGAACCGTGGAGACGGAAAGGCTGGCCCGGCTTCTCTCGCATGACTTCTTCGACGTGACGCCGCCGAAGTCGCTGGACCGCGACGCTTTCTCATCCGCCGCACTCGCCGGCCTCTCCGATGCGGACGGGGCGACGACGTTGCTGCACTTCACCGCACGGTCGATCGCGCGGGCGGCGGAGCATTTCCCGGAAGCGGCGGGTGACTGGGTCGTCTGCGGCGGCGGCCGGCATAATCGCGAACTGATGCGCGTACTGGGCGGACTTGTCGCGCAAGCCGGCGGGCGGCTCAGGTCCGCCGAGGATGTCGGCCTCGATGGCGATGCCACCGAGGCGCAGGCCTTCGCCTATCTCGCCGCGCGGACGGCGGACGGCAAGCCGATCAGCTTTCCCGGCACGACGGGCGCACCGGTGCCGCTGACCGGCGGCCGGATCAGTCGGCCTTCAGCTCAGCGCTGACGGTCCAGCTTGGCCAGGCGCATGTCGAGGTAATCGGAGCAGGTGCCGATCAGTTCGTCCGACTTGCTTTCGAAGAAGTGGTTGGCACCCTCGATCTTGGCGTGATCGATGATGATGCCCTTCTGCGTCTTCAGTTTGTCGACGAGACCCTGCACCGCTTCCGGCGGCGCCACCTTGTCCTGCGTGCCGTTGACGATCAGGCCGGAGGAGGGGCAGGGGGCGAGGAACGAGAAGTCGTAGAGGTTCGGCTGCGGGGCGATCGACATGAAGCCCTCCACTTCCGGACGGCGCATCAGGAGCTGCATGCCGATCCAGGCGCCGAAGGAGAAGCCGGCGATCCACACGCCGCGCGAATCCGGGTGCAGGGTCTGGATCCAGTCCAGCGCCGAAGCGGCGTCGGAAAGCTCGCCCATGCCATGGTCGAAGAAGCCCTGGCTGCGGCCGACGCCCCGGAAATTGAAGCGCAGGCAGGTGAAGCCGCGCTCCTGGAACATGTAGAAGAGCCGGTAGACGATCTGGTTGTTCATCGTGCCGCCGAAGCGGGGATGGGGATGCAGGACCAGTGCGATGGGCGCGGTCTTCTCCTTCGAAGGCTGATAGCGCCCTTCGAGCCGACCGTCCGGTCCGGCAAAAATCACTTCCGGCATTAAATCCTGTCCCGTCTTCCTGCACAGGCCTGTTGAGGCGTATGCGCGTTCCTTGACACCTTCCGGGGCCGTTCCTAGAACCAGTTTTGAATGGTTCAAAAGTTGGCCGCGGCCCGGACAGTGTAGCGGGCGCGATCTAAACACCATCTGCCTGCCGAATTTCAAGGATTCCGTGACTTAGGGGTCGGCCCGCATGCCTCAGCGCATCTACATGGACGCCAATGCCGGAGCGCCGCTGCTGCGCGAGGTGCGTGATTCCCTGGTCGAGACGCTGTCGCTGGCCTCCAATCCGTCGTCCGTGCATTCCGAAGGCCGTCGCGCGCGCGGGCTGGTGGAAAGGGCGCGGGGACAGGTCGCGGCGCTTGTCGGGGCCCGGACGGAGGGCGTGACCTTCACCAGCGGCGCCACCGAGGCGGCGGTGCTGGCGCTCTCTCCGACGCTCTCCCGTGGATCCGAGACGGTGCGGCTCGGCCGGCTGTATGTCGGCGCGACGGAGCATCCCTGCGTGCTGGCGGGCGGCCGCTTCGCCCCCGAGGATGTGGAACGCCTCCCGGCTCGAGCCGACGGGCGAATCGATCTGGATACGCTGGAAGCCCGTCTTGCCGCGCACGATTACGCGACCGGCGCGCCACTCGTCGCCCTCATGCTCGCCAACAACGAGACCGGCATCGTCAACCCCGTGTCGGAGGCGGCGCGGATCGTCAAGTCGCACGGCGGCTTTGTCTTCTGCGACGCGGTCCAGGCCGCGGGGCGAATTCCGTTCTCCATCGACGAACTCGGCGTGGATTTCCTGTCGCTCTCCGCCCACAAACTGGGTGGGCCACAGGGCGTGGGGGCGCTGGTTTCCGCATCCGAAGACCTTCGGCCGGCGTCGCTGCTTCGTGGCGGTGGACAGGAGCGTTATAAACGCGCAGGCACTGAAAACGTGACTGGTATTGTCGGGTTTGGGATTGCGGCGGAGCTGTTTGGAATATATCTAAACAGCGTTGGCGAGCTTGCTCGTCTGCGTGATGAACTCGAAGCGGGTTTGATCGAGATCTCTCCGGAGATCGGCATCATGGGTCGCGACCTGGCGCGGCTCCCGAACACGACGCTGTTTGTCGTGCCGGGCGTTGCAGCCGAAACGGCCGTGATCGCGTTCGACCTGCAGGGCATCGCCGTTTCGGCAGGTTCGGCCTGTTCATCGGGCAAGGTGGCGGCCAGCCACGTTCTGGAGGCGATGGGTCTTCCCTTCGACCTCGCACGGTCCGGAATCCGCGTCAGCCTCTGCGTTGATGCGAGCCGGGCTGATATTCATCGTTTTATTGCGGCGTGGCGCGAGATCTATCCGCGCCTCCGGCAGGGCCGCGCCGCATAGGAGTAGGAGACGTTCATGCCCGCGGTTCAGGAGACAATCGAGCAGGTCAAGCTGCTCGACGTGGACAAGTACAAGTACGGCTTCATCACGGACGTGGAGTCCGATCTGGCGCCGAAGGGCCTGAACGAGGACATCGTTCGCCTGATCTCCGCCAAGAAGGGCGAGCCGGATTGGATGCTGGAATGGCGCCTTGCCGCCTTCCGCCGCTGGCTGACCATGGAAGAGCCGACCTGGGCGCGCGTCGACTATCCCAAGATCGACTATCAGGATCTGCATTATTACGCGGCGCCCAAGCTGCGCGCGACGGCGACGAGCCTTGACGAAATCGATCCGGAGATCCTGAAGACCTACGCCAAGCTCGGCATTCCGCTCAAGGAGCAGGAGATCCTGGCCGGCATTCGCAAGCCCGATGGCGGCGACGTGCTGGAAGAGGCCCCGGGTGGCGAATATGCGTCCGGCCGCGTGGCCGTCGATGCCGTCTTCGATTCGGTTTCCGTGGTCACGACCTTCAAGAAGGAACTCGCGAAGGCCGGCGTGATTTTCATGCCGATCTCCGAGGCGATCCGCGAGTACCCGGATCTCGTCCGCAAGTATCTCGGCACCGTCGTTCCGGCGAGCGACAACTATTTCGCGACGCTGAATTCCGCGGTCTTCTCCGACGGTTCCTTCGTCTACATCCCCAAGGGCGTTCGCTGCCCGATGGAGCTGTCCACCTATTTCCGCATCAACGAGCGGAACACGGGCCAGTTCGAACGCACGCTGGTGATCGCCGACGAGGGCTCCTACGTGAGCTATCTCGAAGGCTGCACCGCGCCGATGCGCGACGAGAACCAGCTGCATGCGGCGGTCGTCGAGCTGGTCGCGCTGGACGATGCGGAGATCAAGTACTCCACCGTCCAGAACTGGTATCCGGGCGATCCCGAGGGCAAGGGCGGCGTCTACAACTTCGTCACCAAGCGTGGCGATTGCCGTGGCCGCAACTCCAAGATTTCGTGGACGCAGGTGGAAACCGGCTCCGCGATCACCTGGAAGTACCCGTCCTGCATCCTGCGCGGGGACAACAGCCAGGGCGAGTTCTACTCCATCGCCATCTCCAACGGCCGCCAGCAGGTCGATTCCGGCACCAAGATGATCCACCTCGGCAAGAACACGTCGAGCCGCATCATCTCCAAGGGCATCGCTGCTGGGCGGTCCGACAACACCTATCGCGGCCTGGTCTCGGCCAATCGCCGGGCGAGCGGCGCGCGCAACTTCACCCAGTGCGACTCTCTGCTGATCGGCGATCAGTGCGGCGCCCACACGATCCCCTATATCGAGAGCAAGAACGCGTCCGCCGTCTTCGAGCACGAGGCGACGACCTCGAAGATCTCCGACGACCAGATGTTCTACTGCCTGCAGCGCGGCATGAGCCAGGAAGAGGCGGTGGCCCTCATCGTCAACGGCTTTGTCCGCGACGTGCTGCAGAAGCTCCCGATGGAATTCATGGCCGAGACGCAGCGTCTGATCGGCATCAGCCTTGAGGGCAGCGTGGGCTGATCGCCCGCCGTCCGACCCACACGACAGAGAAAAGAATCATGCTCGAGATCAAGAACCTGCATGCCGAGGTCGAGGGACAGAAGATCCTCCGCGGCATCGACCTGACCATCCGGGACGGCGAGGTCCACGCCATCATGGGGCCGAACGGTTCCGGCAAGTCGACGCTCTCCTATATCCTCGCCGGCAAGTCGGACTACGAGATCACCGAGGGCGAGATCCTCTTCAACGGCGAGAACCTCCTGGAAATGGAGCCGGATGCGCGCGCCGCCGCCGGCGTGTTCCTGGCCTTCCAGTATCCGATCGAGATCCCCGGGGTGGGGACCATGAACTTCCTGAAGACCGCCATGAACGCGCAGCGCAAGGCGCGCGGCGAGCCGGAACTGACCACGCCGGACTTCATGCGCCGCGTGAAGGAAGCCGCACAGACGCTTAAGGTGTCTCAAGATATGCTGAAGCGTCCGCTCAATGTCGGTTTCTCCGGCGGTGAGAAGAAGCGCATGGAAATCCTGCAGATGGCGCTGCTGACGCCGAGCCTCTGCGTGCTGGACGAAACCGATTCCGGTCTCGACATCGACGCTCTCCGCATCGTCTCTGAAGGCGTGAACGCGCTGCGTTCGCCCGAGCGGTCGTTCCTCGTCATCACCCACTATCAGCGCCTGCTCGACCACATCGTGCCGGACGTGGTGCATGTCATGTCCAAGGGCCGCATCGTGCGCACCGGCGGCAAGGAGCTGGCACTGGAGCTGGAAGCCAAGGGCTACGCCGACTACGTCAGCGAGGAGGCCGCCTGATCATGGCCGAAGCCACTCGCATCCGCACAAAGGCGGAGGAGGCGCTCGCGAACCACTTCGCGGCGCTCGCCAGCGACGATGCCGCCGCCGAGATCCGCAACGCCGCCTTCGATGCCTTTCTCGAGAAGGGCCTGCCGCATCGCCGCGTGGAAGATTGGAAATACACCGATCTTCGCGCGCTGGTCCGCGACGTGCCCGCTCCGGCCCAGCCGGCCGCGTTCGACGCCTCGCGGGACGCCCTGGCGCGCGCCGACGTCTTCGCGCCGCTCGCGCCCGCGCGCATCGTCTTCGTCAACGGCTTCTTCGTGCCCTCTCTCTCCGACACCAAGGGGATCGAAGGCGACGTGGAATTCGTCTCGCTCAATCGTTTCCTGGCCGATGGCGGCTCCTTCCTCAGCCGCTCGCAACTCGACGCGTCCGAAAGCCCGATCCTCGCGCTGAACGGCGCGTTCGTGCGGGACGGCGCGGCGCTTCGCATCCGGGAGGACGCCAAGGTCGCGCGTCCGCTCGAGATCGTGTCCGTCTTTGCCGGCAGCGAACCGGGTCTGCAGACCATGCGCCACCAGGTGATGGTCGGCAAAGGCGCCGAAGTCACGATCCTGCAGACCTTCTCCGGCCCCGACGGGGTCGCCTACCACACCAACGTGGTCAGCGAAGTGCAGGTCGAGGCTCAGGCCGTGGTCCGCTGGATCGTCGCGCAGGAGGAGGGCGATTGCGCCATCCACCTGAACCTTCTCGTGCCGCGCCTGGCCGACGACGTCACCTTCGACCCGTTCACGCTCGCGTCCGGCTCGCTGGTTTCCCGCAACGAGGTGAGGCTTTCCTTCGATGCGGAAGGCTCTTCCGCATCGCTGCGCGGGGCGACGGTCGCCAAGGGCAAGCAGCTGATCGACAACACGCTGGTCGTCGATCACGCGGTGCCGAACTGCGCCAGCCGCGAGCAGTTCAACTCCGCCATCGACGGCGAGGCGCATGGCGTCTTCCAGGGCAAGATCATCGTGCGCAAGCACGCCCAGAAGACCGACGGCAAGATGATGAGCCGCGCGCTTCTCCTGTCGGAGGAGGCGGAGTTCGCCAACAAGCCGGAGCTGGAGATCTTCGCCGACGACGTGGTCTGCGGCCACGGCGCGACCTGCGGGCAGATTGACGAAGAGATGCTGTTCTTCCTGCGCTCGCGTGGGCTGGACAAGCGCGAGGCCGAGCGCCTGCTGATCCAGGCGTTTCTTTCCGAGGTCGTCGCCGAGATCGGTGATGAGGCGGTGGCCGAGTGCCTGGACGAGCGCATCCGCCGCGCGCTGGGTGCGCCCGCGTCCGTCACGGTGGGCGAGGCCACGTGATGGCGGGCAACGGCTCGGGCTATGACGTGGAGAAGGTGCGGGAAGACTTTCCCGCGCTTTCCCTGCAGGTTTACGGCAAGCCGCTTGTCTATCTGGACAACGGCGCTTCCGCCCAGAAGCCCCGGGCCGTTCTGGACGCCATCCAGCGCGCCTATACCGAGACCTATTCCAACGTCCATCGCGGCCTGCATTACCTCTCCAATGCCGCGACGGACGCCTACGAGGATGCACGCGAGGCAGTCCGTTCCTTCCTGAACGCGCCGTCCGGCGATGAGATCGTCTTCACCAAGTCTTCCACCGAGGCGATCAACCTGGTCGCGCAGTCCTTCGGCGGACTGGTGATCGGGGAAGGCGACGAGATCGTCATCTCCATCCTGGAGCATCACGCCAATATCGTGCCGTGGCACTTCCACCGGGAACGCCGGGGCGCGGTGCTGAAATGGGTGCCGATCCTGGAGGACGGGTCGCTCGACATCGAGGCCTTCAAGGCCGCGCTGACGGAGCGCACGAAGATCGTCGCGATCACGCATATGTCGAACGTGACCGGCACCATCGTGCCGATCCGCGACATATGTCGCATCGCGCACGAGCGCGGCATTCCGGTGCTGGTCGACGGCAGCCAGTCCGCGGTTCACCTGCCGGTGGACGTGCAGGAACTCGGCTGCGACTTCTACGTCTTCACCGGGCACAAGACCTACGGTCCCACCGGCATCGGCGTGCTCTGGGCGAAGCGCGAGCTTCTGGAGCGCATGCCGCCCTTCCTCGGCGGCGGCGAGATGATCCGCACCGTCACGATGGACGAGATCACATACGAAGCGCCTCCCGCGCGCTTCGAGGCCGGCACCCCGCCGATCGTGCAGGCGATCGGCCTGGCCGCGGCGCTCCGCTACATGAAAGGGCTTGGCCGCGAGGCCATTGCCGCCCATGAGGGCGAGCTTGCCCGCTATGCCCATGAACGCCTTTCCGCGATCAACTCGATCCGCATTCTCGGCCATGCCGAGAAGAAGGGCGCCATCGTCACCTTCGAGATGGAGGGAGCGCATGCGCATGACGTTTCCACCATCATCGACCGGGAAGGCGTGGCCGTTCGTGCCGGGACTCATTGCGCGCAGCCGCTGCTCGCGCATTACGGCGTGACCTCCACCTGCCGTGCCTCGTTCGGCCTCTACAACACCATGGCCGAGGTGGACGCTCTTGCGAACGCCCTCCAGAAGGCCCATTCTTTCTTTGCCTGAGGCAATAGGATTTCGATGAGCGAGAACGCTGCAAACACCGAGGAAGAGACCGCTGGCGAGGCACCGAACGTGCCTTCCATCGAGGCTTCCACGATCCCGGCCGACGAGCTGGAGCGGCTTTCGGGCGATATCGTTTCGGCGCTGAAGAGCGTCTACGACCCGGAAATCCCGGCCGACATCTATGAACTCGGGCTGATCTACAAGGTCGATATCGACGACAGCCGTTCCGTCACCGTGGACATGACGCTAACCGCGCCGGGTTGCCCGGTCGCCGGCGAGATGCCGCAATGGGTGGAAGACGCCGTGGGTGGCGTAGCCGGCGTTTCCGCCGTCAAGGCAAACCTCGTCTTCGATCCGCCGTGGTCGCCGGAGCGCATGTCCGAGGAAGCCAAGGTCGCGCTCGGCTGGTGGTAACGCCGGCGACATTCAGTTGAGGCCTTCGGGCCAGGGAATCATGCCATGGCACTTCGCAAGTTTCAGATCCTGACCGTCACCGAAGCCGCGGCCGAGCGGGTCCGCGAGATCGTCGAGTCCAGTGACGGGGCCCAGGGGCTCCGGCTCGGTATCCGCAAGGGCGGCTGCGCCGGCATGGAATACACCATCGATCTCGCGGCCGAGGCAAAGCCCGGTGACGACGCGATCGAGTTCGAGGGCGGCAAGGTGTTCGTCGATCCCTCGGCGACGCTGTTCCTGCTCGGCACCGAGATGGATTTCGAGCAGACCAAGCTCCGCACGGGTTTCGTCTTCCGCAATCCCAACGAGACCTCGGCCTGTGGCTGCGGCGAGTCCGTGGAATTGAAAGCTGCCGATCCCAAGATGCTGGAAGCGATCCGCGCCTGAGGCCTGGATCGGGTGCGGCACGCCGCGCCTTTTGGTTCGCTGACTGACTTGAAACGAAAAAGGCCGCGCCCTCAGGGGCGCGGCCTTTTTGATTCAGCAGGAACCGGGGAGGCTCAGATCTCCTCGGCCGCCTCTTCCTCCGCCGCAATCGGCTTCGGCATCCGAACGGGCCGAAGCAGGAAGGCGGGCACGTACTCGCTGGAGCCGAAGGGCGTGGAGAAGTCCTCCGCCGGCTCCAGGAAATCGTCGCTGCGACGAGCCGAACGGCCAGACCGTTCGTTTCGATCGCGACGCTCCCTTTCGGGACGCTCACGCTCCGACCGCTCCCGTTCCGGACGGTTGCGTTCGGCGCCCTGACGCTCGGGCCGCTCTGAGCGTTCCCGTTCCGGGCGCTCGCTGCGGGAGCGGGCGGGACGTTCCTCGACGGTCTCGGCAGGCTCGGACGCCGCAACGGCTTCCACTTCGGCCACAGCCTCCGGCTTGGCGCCTCCGCGTCTCCGGCTTTCACGGCCGGTGCGACCCTCGCGCGGCTCACGGGTTTCGCGCGGCTCACGGGCTTCCCGAGGCTCACGGGCTTCGCCGGTCTCAGCCGACTTGCCGCGACGGCCACGCTTGGCTGGACGCTCGTCCTCGTCGTTGCCGGTTTCGGCAACGCTTTCGATGGGAGCGGTCCACTCGATGGACTTGCCGATCAGGCTCTCGATCGCCTTGGCGTATTTCGTTTCCGGCTTGGTGACCAGCGTGTAGGCCTCGCCGGAACGGCCGGCGCGACCCGTGCGGCCGATACGATGCACGTAGTCTTCCGAATGGATCGGCACGTCGAAGTTGAAGACGTGGCTGACATCCGGGATATCCAGACCGCGCGCCGCCACGTCGCTGGCGACGAGAAGCGTGATCTGGTTGTCGCGGAAGCCTTCCAGCATCTTCAGGCGCGAATGCTGGTCCATGTCGCCGTGCAACGCGCCGACGGAGAAGCCGTGCTTTTCCAGCGAGCGGAACAGGGTCGCGACATCGCGCTTGCGATTGCAGAAGATGATCGCGTTCTTGAGGTTCTCCGCCTCGCGCAGCAGGCCACGGAGGACCTCGCGCTTCTCGTGCGGCTTGGAACCGGCGGGAACGAACTTCTGCGTCACGGTCTCGGCGGTGGAGGAGGCGCGCGCCGTCTCCACCCGGACCGGGTTCTGCAGGAACTTGTCCGCGAGCTTGCTGATCTCCGGCGGCATGGTCGCGGAGAAGAACAGCGTCTGGCGCGTGAACGGGATGAGCTTGGCGATGCGCTCGATGTCCGGGATGAATCCCATGTCGAGCATGCGGTCGGCTTCATCGATCACGAGCAGTTCCACGCCGGTCAGCAACAGCCTGCCGCGTTCGACATGGTCGAGCAGACGGCCGGGCGTCGCGATCAGCACATCGGCGCCGCGCGTGATCTTCTTGTCCTGCTCGTCGAAGGAGACGCCACCGATCAGCAGGGCAACCGTCAGCTTGTGGTTGACGCCGTAGCGATCGAAGTTCTCCTGGACCTGGGCCGCGAGCTCGCGCGTCGGCTCCAGGATCAGGGTGCGAGGCATGCGTGCCCTGGCGCGACCCTGCTCCAGGATCGTCAGCATGGGCAGTGTGAAGGAGGCCGTCTTCCCGGTGCCCGTCTGGGCGATTCCGAGAACGTCGCGGCGCTCCAGGACATGCGGGATCGCCTGTTCCTGGATCGGGGTGGGGGTGGTGTAGCCGACCGCTTTTACGGCCTCTACAACCTTGTCGCTTAATCCGAGTGTATCGAAGCTCATCAGAATGTTCGGGTCCGACGCGGCAAGCCAGGATCGTCAGACAGGTCCGGAATACGGCTGCAAAATAGGATCGAAGCTGTTCCTGTCAAGGAAAAGCCGGCCGGAAGCAGATTCTCGACCGTCAAATGGCTAATGCGCCACAGACCCTGTCAGCAACATGCCCCAAACCGGTGTGAAGCGCAAGAGCGCGGCCCGAAGCTGCTGCCGGGAAGGCTGTCCCTGGGGCAGGATCGCAGCGGCGGCGGCGGATCGATGCCATGCGCATCCCTCGTTCGTCTGCTATGGCGAGTTCTGTTCAGGAGGGCGGATGGCGATGGAGCAGCGACTGCATTTCTCGGATGCGCTTTCGGAGGATGACCTCCGGCAGGCGTGGACATGGATCGCCGGGAGTTATTGGGCGAAAGACCTCGACTGGGAACGCTTTCGCCGCGCGGCTGAACATTCGGTGGTGATCGGCGCCTTCGTTGGCGATCGGCTCGTCGGCTTCGCCCGCGTCATGACGGATTATTCCCGTTCCGCCCGCCTGTCCGACGTCTATGTGGCGGAAACGGC
This sequence comes from Faunimonas pinastri, assembly GCF_900110915.1. Lineage (GTDB taxonomy): Bacteria > Pseudomonadota > Alphaproteobacteria > Rhizobiales > Afifellaceae > Faunimonas > Faunimonas pinastri. Next base: position 279,726 of record NZ_FOFG01000002.1, on the reverse strand, counting down.
GAGAGGGGGCGGCGTTGCGGCCGGGCTTGTCGCCTGCGCGCTGGATCACCCGAAGCTGCGCGACGTGCCTTCCTGGACGCTGGCGACCCGAGACGCCCACGGCCTCTACGAGCGCTTCGGCTTCCGAACCCTGGACGATCCGAGCTACACGATGCAGCTCAACCGCTGAGCGGCGCTGAACGCGCGCCGGTCAGATATCCAGGTCGTGCGCGAATTCCGCGCGCTCCTGGATGAAGGCGAAGCGGTCTTCGGGCTTGTTGCCCATCAGGCGCTTTACCGTGTCCTTGGTCAGCGCGATCTCGTCGTCCACGATGTCGACCTTCAGGAGCGTCCGCTTCTTCGGGTCCATCGTCGTGTCCTTGAGCTGCTGCATCGGCATCTCGCCCAGCCCCTTGAAGCGGCTGATCTCGACCTTGCCGCGCCCGTCGAACTCCGTCGCCAGCAACTGGTCGCGGTGGGCGTCGTTGCGGGCATAAAGGATCTTCGGTCCCTGCGTGATGCGGAAGAGGGGCGGCACGGCGAGGTAGAGGTGGCCGTGGCGGATCAGCTCCGGCATCTCGCGATAGAAGAAGGTGATCAGCAGCGACGCAATGTGGGCGCCGTCCACGTCGGCGTCCGTCATGATGACGATCTTGCCGTAGCGGAGATCGTCTTCGCGGTAGCGCGAGCCGGTGCCGGCGCCGAGCGCCTGCACGAGATCGGAGATCTGCTGGTTCGCCGCGAGCTTCTCCGCGCCGGCATTGGCGACGTTCAGGATCTTGCCCCGCAGCGGCAGCACGGCCTGGGTGCGCCGGTCGCGGGCCTGCTTGGCGGAGCCGCCGGCCGAATCGCCCTCGACGATGAAAAGCTCCGTGTCCTCGCGCGCATTGGTGCTGCAATCCGCAAGCTTGCCGGGCAGGCGCAGCTTGCGGGTCGGCGTCTTGCGGAAGACTTCCTTTTCCTTGCGGCGGCGAAGCCGCTCGTCGGCGCGGTCGGCCACCCATTCCAGCAGTTCGGACGCCTGGTTGGGGGAGGCGGCGAGCCAGTGGTCGAAGGAATCCTGCAGCGCGGAATTGACGATGCGCGTCGCTTCCGCAGATGCCAGACGGTCCTTGGTCTGGCCGACAAACTCCGGCTCGCGGATGAAGACGGAGAGCATGGCCGCGCAGGACGTCATGATATCGTCGGCGGTGATGATCGCGGCGCGCTTGTTGTTGACGAGCTCGCCATAGCTCTTGAGACCGCGCAGCAGCACGCCGCGCAAACCCGCTTCGTGCGTGCCGCCTTCCGGCGTCGGCACCGTGTTGCAGTAGGACTGTACGAAGCCTTCGCCCGCGAACCACGCGACCGCCCATTCGACCGAGCCGTGGCCGCCCTGCCGGTCGGTCTTGCCGGCGAAGAGTTCGCTGCCCACGAGGTTCTCGCCGGTGAGCGAGACGGCGAGATAGTCCTTCAGGCCGCCGGGGAAGTGGAAGACCGCCTTGGTCGGCGTCTCCGACTTTTCCGGGATCAGGCTCTCCGCGCAGGACCAGCGGATTTCGACTCCGCCGAAGAGATAGGCCTTGGAGCGCGCCATGCGGAACAGCCGGTCCGGCTCGAAGCGCAGGCTCGCTCCGAAGATCTCCGGGTCGGGGTGAAAGCGCACGCGCGTGCCGCGCCGGTTCTGCGTATCGCCGACATGCTCGATCGGCCCGAGGGCGCGGCCCTTGGAAAAACTCTGGCGATACACCTTGCGGTCCCGCGCCACCTCGACTTCCAGCATGTCGGACAGCGCGTTGACGACCGAGATGCCGACGCCATGCAGGCCGCCGGATGTCTCGTAGACCTTGGAGTCGAACTTGCCGCCGGCATGCAGCGTCGTCATGATGACCTCGAGCGCCGACTTGTCCTTGAACTTCGGATGCGGGTCGATCGGAATGCCGCGGCCGTTGTCGGTGACGCTGAGACAGCCGTCGGCGTCCAGCTCGACCTCGATCCACGAAGCGTGGCCGGCTACGGCCTCGTCCATGGAATTGTCGATCACCTCGGCGAAGAGGTGGTGCAGCGCCTTGTCGTCGGTGCCGCCGATATACATGCCGGGGCGGCGGCGCACGGGCTCCAGCCCTTCCAGCACCTCGATGTCGGCTGCCGTGTAGGTCTGCGCCATCTCCATCGGAGCCGCCTTGCCGCGGGAGGCGCGAGAGGGCTTTTCGGCGGCAGACGACGCCGCCGTCGCGGCGCTCGGTGAAGCACCCGGAGGAGCAAAGAGATCGTCGGGGCGGTCCATGTCGATTTCCCGTTCGCGAATCGCTTGGAAGCTGAGCGTCAGTCTGACACGTCGCGGGATGATATTCAGGTTCGTACTTTGTTCTAAAGCATGTTGCGGGATATGCAAGTTTCCGCCCGTGCTGGGGATAAAAGCGGGGAAAACGGCGTCTGGCGGACTGAAGGGTACTCGGCACATGCGTGACGCCCTCTTCCTGAGCGGCCCGATCGGCAGTGGCAAGTCGAGCCTCGGCGGCGCGCTTGCGGAAAGTCTCGGTGGTCGCTTCATCGAGGGCGACGATTTCGGCGAGCAGGGAAAGTCCTGGATCGGGCAGAACCTCACCGTGTCGCGGCAGATCATCGAACACGTCCTTTCCGCCTGGGATGAGGTCCCGCTCGTGATCGTCGCCCGGCCACTCCGGGCGCGCGACTGGGCGTTTTTCCGGAAGGGGCTTTCCGGAGGCGGCAGGAGATGCTGGTGCGTTTCGCTGGATGCGGACGCCGAGGGCATTCTCGATCCGGTACGAGGGCGCCGCTTCAGCGACGTCGAAGCCCGGCGCTCTCGGGACATGATCGACGAAGGATACGGAAAGCGATCCTTCAGCGATGCCGTCCTTCGTGCCGACAGGGCCACCTTCGAGGTGACGCTGGCCGAGCTTGCGGAGCTGGCTACGGGATTGCTCACCTCGCGTCGCGGCAGCTTCTGACAACCGCCGGGATCAGCAGGGCTGTCCGGGGGAAGGTCACTTTGCAAGTTTCGGGCCATTTCACTGGTCGGACTGCCCGCGATCCTATATGAGGAGCGCGCGTGAAGCGCCGAATGCTTCACCGATCCTTTCCAAACAAGCAAGGCACGCAGGAGTGCATCGAGCGAAGCCGAGCGGAGCGAGTGATGAGTGAGAAGTGGACACCGATGAGCTGGCGGAACAAGCCGATCGTCCAGGTTCCGGACTATCCGGATGCCGAGGCGCTCGAGGCTGTCGAGGCTCGTCTCGCCACCTATCCGCCGCTCGTTTTTGCAGGCGAGGCGCGAAAGCTGAAGAAGCAGCTGGCCGATGTGGCGGCGGGCGAGGCCTTCCTGCTGCAGGGCGGCGACTGCGCCGAGAGCTTCGCCGAGCATGGCGCGGACAACATCCGCGACCTGTTCCGTCTGTTCCTGCAGATGGCGGTGGTGCTGACCTTTGGCGCGGCCTCGCCTGTCGTGAAGGTCGGCCGGATCGCCGGGCAGTTCGCCAAGCCTCGCTCGGAGAACATCGAGCGGCAGGGTGACGTGGTGCTGCCGAGCTACCGCGGCGACGTGATCAACGGCATCGACTTCACCGAGGCATCCCGCACGCCCGATCCGGCACGGCAGGAGATGGTCTACCGGCAATCGGCCGCGACGCTGAACCTGCTGCGCGCGTTCGCGCAGGGCGGCTACGCCAACCTTGAGCATGTGCACCAGTGGATGCTGGGCTTCGTGGCGGAAAGCCCGATGCGCGAGCGCTATACGGCGCTGGCCGATCGCATCACCGAAACGCTCGGCTTCATGCGGGCGATCGGGCTCGACTCTGAAACCACTCCGACGCTGCGGCAGACGGAGTTTTTCACCAGCCACGAGGCGTTGCTGCTGGGCTACGAGCAGGCGCTGACCCGCGTCGATTCCACGACCGGCGACTGGTACGCGACCTCCGGCCACATGATCTGGATCGGCGATCGCACACGCCAGATCGACCACGCCCACATCGAGTTCTGCCGCGGCGTGAGGAACCCTCTGGGTCTGAAGTGCGGCCCCTCGCTGGAGCCGGACAACCTGCTCAAGCTCATCGATGCGCTGAACCCGAAGAACGAGGCGGGCCGACTGACGCTGATCGCGCGCTTCGGCGCGGAAAAGGTCGGCGACAAGCTGCCGGCGCTGATCCGCGCGGTGGAGCGGGAAGGGCGTTCGGTCGTCTGGTCGTGCGATCCCATGCACGGCAACACGATCAAGGCGGCAACGGGCTACAAGACCCGCCCCTTCGACCTCGTGCTGCGGGAAGTCGACCGCTTCTTCGATATCCACGCATCCGAGGGCACGCATGCCGGCGGCATCCATATCGAGATGACCGGCAAGAACGTCACGGAATGCACGGGCGGTGCGCGCGCGGTGACGGAGACGGATCTTTCCGACCGCTACCACACGCATTGCGATCCGCGCCTCAACGCCGATCAGGCGCTGGAACTGGCCTTCCTGGTGGCGGAACGGCTGAAGCACGACCGGCAGGGCCGGGACACCAAGGTCGCCGCGCAGGCCTGAGCGTCTGACGATTTGCCGATATTTGGAGGAAAGGCCGGGCCGCGCGTCCGGCCTTTTCGCATTCCTGAATGCTGTCCCGCGGTGGAGTCTCCGAGGTGACGAGGCAGGTCGCGCAGGGTGGGCGGCCTTCGGCTTCGTGGAGCCCGAAAGCGATCTGGTGACTGTCAGACGTCGGCGGTTCGGACGGTGCTTTGTCCGACGAGAAGAAAGCGGGCCCGGGGGCGCGTGATCCCGTCTTTGGTAATTTGGCGGGGCTTGGATGATGTCCGGCCGGGGCGGCCTTTGCGAGGGGCGGATCTGCAACCACGTCACGCCGGAACGTTACGTGGCGATCTGGTCGCCGGGCAATGGCCTCCAAGGAGGCGGCGGATCGGCTGAGATCGAGGACGGGACCGCGCCGGCCACGCTCGCGCGGGCATCAGCCGCCGAAGAGCGCGAGGGCGGCACGATCTGCCCGGTCAGCTACCCGTTTCCGTCACGATCGGCGGGCCGTAATGCTCGACGGTCGGAGCCGGATCGTAGAACCGGTGCAGCAGTTCCTTCCAGCGCTCGTAGCGATCGGACTGGCGGAAGCCGACCTCGTGGGCCGCCACCGTCTCCCAGCGGACCAGGAGGAGATAGCGGCTCGGCCTTTCCACGCAGGGCCGAACCGAGATCCCGAGAAACCCGGGCGTTGCCGCAATCAGCGGGATCGCCTGGGCGAGAGCGGTCTCGAACTCGGCGATCTGCCCGGGACGGACTTCGAGGATCGCGTGTTCGAGGATGTTGCTCACAGGATGGTCTGGCCGGTCTTGGCCCAGTCCGCGACAAAGGTCTCGATGCCCTTGTCGGTGAGCGGGTGCTTCACGAGGGAGCGGAGAACGGCGGGGGGAACGGTCGCGACATCGGCGCCGGCGAGCGCAGACATCTTGACGTGGTTCGGCGTACGGATCGAGGCGGCGAGGATCTGCGTCTCGATGTAGTCGTAGTTGTCGTAGATCTGGCGGATTTCGGAGATCAGTTCCATACCGTCATTGCCGAGGTCGTCGATGCGGCCGATGAAGGGGGAAACGAAGGTCGCGCCCGCACGGCCGGCCATCAGCGCCTGGGTCGCGTTGAAGCAGAGCGTGACGTTCACCATGTGACCTTCGTTCGACAGCGTGCGGCAGGCCTTCAGCCCGTCCCAGGTCAGCGGCACCTTGACGGCGACGTTCTCCGCGATCTCGGCGAGATGGCGACCTTCGGCGATCATGGTTTCCGCATCCAGCGCCGTCACCTCGGCCGAGACCGGGCCGGGAACGAGCTTGCAGATCTCCGCGATCACTTCCTTGAAGGGGCGGCCGGCTTTCATGATCAGCGACGGATTGGTCGTCACGCCATCCAGGAGACCGGCTTCGGCGAGGTCTTGGATTTCATTGGTGTCAGCGGTATCGACAAAGAACTTCATGGCGTTTCCTGATGGCGGGTTGCGGCTGGGTTATTGAGGAGCCTTTCTAAAGGAATGAGTCGTTCGCGTCAGCCGAATCCTTTTTGCCCCGCTCGGAAAAGCATCTCGTGACCACCCTGCATCCCGTTTCCGTGCTGGTTCCGGTAGCGGTCGGCCGTCCCTATACCTATGCGGCCGATCGCCCGCTGGCGCCCGGCACGGTCGTCGTCGTGCCGCTCGGGCCGCGCCATGTGCTGGGCTGCGTCTGGCCGGGGGAGGTGGACGACGTGCCGGAGGGCAAGCTCCGGGAAGTCGCGCGCATCTACGACCTGCCGCCATTGCCGGAATCGCTGCTCCGCTTCGTGGAATGGCTGGCGAACTACACGTTCAGTCCGCTCGGCATGGTGCTGCGGATGGTGCTGCGCTCCCCCAATGCGCTGGAGCCGGAGCGCACTCTGGTGGGTGTGCGGCTCGCCGGCCCGCCGCCGGACCGGGTGACGCCCGCCCGCCGCCGCGTCATCGAGATCGCGGCCGATGGTCTTGCCTGGGCCAAGGCCGGGCTGGCCGCCACCGCCGGGGTGTCGACCGGCGTGGTGGATGGTCTCGTGCAGGCGGGAACGCTCGAGCTTGTGGAAATGACGCCGCGTTCGCCCTCGGCCGGTCTGGACCCCGACCACAAGCCGGCCGGTCTTTCCGAAATCCAGTCGTCGACCGCCGAAACCCTGGTCGCCTCGGTTCAGGCCGGGAGCTTTTCCACGACGCTGCTCGACGGCGTCACAGGTTCGGGCAAGACAGAGGTGTACTTCGAGGCGCTGGCGCAGGTGCTGCGGGAAGGGCGCCAGGCGCTGGTGCTGCTGCCGGAAATTTCGCTTACCGGCGAGTTCCTCGACCGCTTCGCCCGTCGCTTCGGTGCGCGGCCGGCCGAATGGCATTCGGAGGTCGGCGCGAAGGGGCGCGAGCGCGTGTGGCGCGATGCGGCATCCGGGGAGGCGCGGGTGGTCGTCGGCGCGCGCTCGGCGCTGTTTCTGCCCTTCCGCGATCTCGCGCTGATCGTCGTCGATGAGGAGCACGAGGGCGCCTACAAACAGGAAGAGGGCGTCACCTACAACGCCCGCGACATGGCGGTGGTGCGCGGGAGGCTGGCCGACGCGCCGGTGGTTCTCGCCTCCGCCACCCCCTCGGTCGAAACCCGGGTGAACGCCGATCGCGGTCGCTACGCCCATGTTCGCCTGCCCGCCCGATTCGGCGGCGCGGCGCCGCCGGCCGTCTCCGTGGTGGACCTGCGGACCAATCCGCCGGAGCGGCTGCATTGGCTTGCCCCGCCGCTGGTGGAAGCCATGACCGAGGCTTTCGGCGAGAAGAAGCAGTCGCTGCTCTTCCTCAACCGACGCGGCTACGCTCCGCTGACGCTTTGCCGGACGTGCGGCCATCGCATGGCCTGCCCGAATTGCTCGACCTGGCTTGTCGATCACCGCTTCCGGCGTATCCTGGGCTGCCATCATTGCGGCCATGAGGAGCGGCGGCCGGAGCTCTGTCCGAGCTGCGGAGCGGAAGACAGTCTCGTGGCGTGCGGGCCGGGCGTGGAGCGGCTGCAGGAGGAGGTGGTTCATCGCTTCCCCGAGGCGCGGACGCTGGTGCTCTCAAGCGACATGCCGGGCGGGGCGCAGCGTTTGCGGCTGGAACTGGACGCGATCGCCAGGGGCGAGGCGGACATCGTCATCGGCACGCAGCTCGTTGCCAAGGGTCACAATTTCCCCGGCCTGTCGCTGGTCGGAGTGGTCGATTCCGATCTGGGACTCGCGAACGGCGATCCGCGCGCGGCGGAGCGGACGTTTCAGCTGCTGACACAGGTGACGGGACGCGCGGGGCGGGCGGGGCAGGCCAGTCGCGGTCTGCTGCAAACCTACGCGCCGGAGCATCCCGTGATCGCGGCGCTGGTTTCCGGCAACCGCGAGGCGTTCTACGCGCAGGAAACGGAGATTCGCCGGCGCGGCCGCCTGCCGCCCTTCGGCCGGCTCGCCGCGATCATCGTCAGTGCCGGAGACAGGCCGACCGCCCAGGCGCATGCGCAGGCCATGGCGCGAATGGCTCCGGTCGAGCCCGCCGTCGCACTCCTCGGTCCGGCTGAGGCGCCGTTCGCCGTGCTGCGCGGACGTCACCGTTTCCGGCTCCTCGCCCAGTCGGAATCGGCCTCGCTGCTGCATTCCTGGCTCCGCGCGTGGCTGCAAGCCGCCCCCCGGGCACGCGGCAGCGTCAATGTCGCCGTCGACATCGACCCGATGAGCTTCCTGTGAAGCAACGGCGTCCTTACTATAAGGCGAGGCATTTCAGTCGTTTGCGCAAGGTGGGCGGGTCTCCCCGGAATTGCGGCGAGAGCGTGTTGCCTCGGGGATAAACGCTGTGCTAGACGACCGCATGCGTCGCTCGGCCACGGCTCGAGCGAAAGCCTACGTATTACCAACAGGCGGGCCCATTCATGGGCCGGAAAGAAGAGAAACCGCGCGTGACGGATCGAAATTCTTCCGTTTCCGGTGTAGCTGAACGCTACGCTTCCGCGCTCTTCGACTTGGCTCGAGAGCAGTCGGCTTTGGACAGCGTCGAGGCTGACCTCAAGAGCTTCCGCACCATGCTTGCCGACAGCGCCGACCTTCGTCGCTTGATCGAGAGCCCGACCTTTCTTCCGCGGGAGCAGGAGAAGGCAATCGGGGCGATCGCCGATCGCGCGGGGATCACGGGGCTGACCGGAAACTTCGTGCGCCTCGTGGCACACAACCGCCGGCTTTTCACGCTGCCGGGAATCATCGCCGCCTTTGAGGTGCTGATGGCCGATGCGCGCGGGGAGGTGACGGCAAAGGTGACGTCCGCCCATCCGCTGAGCGCGGAGCAGCAGGAATCCCTTCGTGCGATCCTGAGCCAGAAGCTCGGCAAGAAAATCGCGTTCGACCTGTCGGTCAACCCGGCGATCCTCGGTGGCCTCGTCGTCAAAGTGGGATCGCGGATGATCGACTCGTCGCTTCGTAGTAAACTGATGATGATGAAAACCCGTCTGAAAGAGGTCGGCTGATGGACATTCGAGCCGCAGAAATCTCCTCCATCCTGAAGGAGCAGATCCGCAACTTCGGCCAGGAGGCTGAGGTCTCCGAGGTCGGTCAGGTCCTGTCGGTCGGCGACGGCATTGCGCGCGTTTACGGTCTGGACAATGTCCAGGCCGGCGAGATGGTCGAGTTCGACGACGGCGTGCGTGGCATGGCCCTCAATCTCGAAGCCGACAATGTCGGCGTCGTGATCTTCGGGCCCGACCGTGGCATCAACGAGGGCTCCACCGTCCGCCGGACCGGCGCGATCGTTGAAGTTCCCGTCGGCAAGGGTCTGCTGGGCCGCGTCGTCGACGCTCTCGGAAACCCGATCGACGGCAAGGGCCCGATCGTGTCCGACGAGCTTCGCCGCGTCGACGTCAAGGCGCCCGGCATCATTCCGCGCAAGTCCGTCCACGAGCCCATGTCCACGGGCATCAAGGCGATCGACGCGCTGATCCCGGTCGGTCGGGGCCAGCGCGAGCTGGTCATCGGCGATCGCCAGACCGGCAAGTCGGCGATCATTCTGGATGCCTTCCTGAACCAGAAGGCCGCTTTCGACCAGAACATCGAAAGCGCCAAGCTCTACTGCATCTACGTCGCGATCGGGCAGAAGCGCTCCACCGTGGCGCAGCTGGTGAAGACGCTGGAAGAGCGCGGCGCGATGGAATATTCCATCGTCGTGGCGGCGACCGCTTCCGATCCGGCGCCGATGCAGTACCTCGCGCCCTTCGCCGGCTGCGCGATGGGTGAATATTTCCGCGACAACGGCATGCATGCGCTGATCGCTTATGACGATCTGTCCAAGCAGGCCGTGGCCTACCGTCAGATGTCGCTGCTGCTGCGCCGCCCGCCGGGCCGCGAGGCCTATCCGGGCGACGTGTTCTACCTGCATTCGCGCCTGCTCGAGCGTTCGGCCAAGATGAGCGACGCGCATGGCGCCGGCTCGCTGACCGCGTTGCCGATCATCGAGACGCAGGCGAACGACGTGTCCGCCTATATCCCGACCAACGTGATCTCGATCACCGACGGCCAGATCTTCCTTGAGACGGACCTCTTCTACCAGGGCATCCGCCCGGCCGTGAATGTCGGCCTGTCGGTGTCCCGCGTCGGTTCCGCCGCGCAGATCAAGGCGATGAAGCAGGTTGCTGGCTCCATCAAGGGCGAGCTGGCGCAGTACCGCGAAATGGCGGCCTTCGCGCAGTTCGGGTCCGATCTGGACGCATCCACGCAGCGACTGCTGAACCGTGGCGCGCGCCTGACGGAACTCCTGAAGCAGCCGCAGTTCTCGCCGCTGAAGACGGAAGAGCAGGTCGCGGTGATCTATGCCGGCGTGAACGGCTATCTGGATCCGCTGCCGGTCAACAAGGTCGGCGCGTTCGAGCAGGGGCTTCTCAGCCTGCTGCGTACCGAGCACAAGAGCGTCCTCGACTCGATCCGGACCGAAGGTCAGCTGACCGACGCCATCCGTTCGCAGCTCAAGTCGGTGATCGACAATTACGCGAAGATCTTCGCGTAATCCGCCCTTAACGCAAGGACAGGCGGGATGCCGAGCCTAAAAGATCTGCGAAATCGCATCGCTTCGGTGAAGGCGACGCAGAAAATCACCAAGGCCATGCAGATGGTCGCGGCGGCCAAGCTCCGCCGCGCACAGGAGGCTGCGGTCGCTGCGCGGCCATACTCCGAGCGCATGGGTGCCGTTCTGGCCAACATCGCGGCGTCCACCGCGGGTTCGCCCGACGCGTCTCCGCTGCTCGCGGGTACTGGCAAGAGCGACGTGCACTTGCTGGTCGTCTGCACGGGCGAGCGCGGCCTTGCCGGCGCGTTCAACTCGTCGATCGCCCGCCTGGCCCGCGATCATGCCCGCCGGCTCAAGGCCGAGGGCAAGACCGTGAAGATCTTCACGGTCGGCCGGAAGGGCTACGACTCGCTGCGTCGCGAGTTCCCGAACGAAATCGTTGAAAACGTCAGCTTCCGCAGTGTGAAGCAGATCTCCTACAGCGAGGCGCGTTCGGTGGCGCGGCGCGTGCTGGAGATGTTCGGCGCCGGCGAGTTCGATGTCGCGACCCTGTTCTTCTCGCACTTCCAGTCGGTGATCGCGCAGATCCCGACCGCCCAGCAGATCATCCCGGCGGAACTGCCGACGGCTGCGACGGTAAACGCGGAAGCGGCGCTCTACGAGTATGAGCCGAGCGAGGAAGACATTCTGGCGGATCTGTTGCCGCGTAACATCGCGATCCAGATCTTCCATGCGCTTCTGGAAAATGCGGCCTCGTTCTACGGTGCTCAGATGAGCGCCATGGATAACGCGACCCGCAACGCCGGTGACATGATCAACCGCCTCTCGCTGTCCTACAACCGGCAGCGTCAGGCGCAGATCACCAAGGAACTGATCGAGATTATCTCCGGTGCCGAAGCGCTCTGAGCGCGCGCCGTGAACGAGTGAGGAAGATTATGGCCAACGGAGAGATGCAGGGATCTGGCAAGGTCGTGCAGGTTATCGGCGCCGTCGTCGACGTGCAGTTCGATGCCCACCTGCCGGAAATCCTGAACGCCCTGGAGACCAGCAACCAGGGCAACCGCCTCGTTCTCGAGGTCGCTCAGCACCTCGGTGAGAACACGGTTCGCACCATCGCCATGGACACGACCGAAGGTCTGGTTCGTGGCCAGCGGGTGTCCGACACCGGTTCCCCGATCATGGTGCCGGTGGGCCTGGAGACGCTCGGCCGCATCATGAACGTGATCGGCGAGCCTGTTGACGAAGCGGGTCCGGTGACCACGGCCGCGCGTCGCGCCATCCACCAGCCCGCGCCGGCCTATGTGGACCAGTCGACGGAAGCCGAGATCCTCGTCACCGGCATCAAGGTCGTCGACCTTTTGGCGCCCTATGCCAAGGGCGGCAAGATCGGCCTGTTCGGCGGCGCCGGCGTCGGCAAGACCGTGCTGATCATGGAACTTATCAACAACGTCGCCAAGGCGCACGGCGGTTACTCGGTGTTCGCCGGTGTCGGCGAGCGCACCCGCGAGGGCAACGATCTCTACCATGAGATGATCGAGTCCGGCGTGAACAAGCTCGGCGGTGGCGAAGGCTCCAAGGCCGCACTCGTCTACGGTCAGATGAACGAGCCCCCGGGCGCTCGTGCCCGCGTCGCGCTCAGCGGCCTGACGGTTGCCGAACACTTCCGCGACGAAGGCCAGGACGTGCTGTTCTTCGTGGACAACATCTTCCGCTTCACGCAGGCGGGTTCGGAAGTGTCCGCTCTGCTCGGCCGTATTCCTTCGGCCGTGGGCTACCAGCCGACGCTCGCGACGGACATGGGCGCACTGCAGGAACGCATCACCACGACGACCAAGGGTTCGATCACCTCGGTGCAGGCCATTTACGTGCCCGCCGACGATCTGACCGATCCGGCGCCCGCGGCATCCTTCGCCCATCTTGATGCGACGACGGTTCTGTCCCGCTCGATCGCCGAAAAGGGTATCTACCCGGCCGTGGATCCGCTGGACTCCACCTCGCGTATGCTCGACCCCCGCGTCGTCGGTGACGAGCATTACGAGATCGCCCGCCGCGTGCAGTCCACGCTGCAGCGCTACAAGGCACTGCAGGATATCATTGCCATTCTCGGCATGGACGAACTGTCGGAGGAAGATCGCCAGACGGTTTCCCGCGCCCGCAGGATCGAGCGCTTCCTGTCGCAGCCGTTCTTCGTCGCCGAAGTCTTCACCGGTTCGCCCGGCAAGCTCGTCGACCTCGCCGACACCATCAAGGGCTTCAAGGGCCTGGTGAACGGCGACTACGATCATCTTCCGGAGGCTGCCTTCTATATGGTCGGCACCATCGAGGAAGCGATTGAGAAGGCCAACAAGCTCGCTCAGGCGGCTTGATCGGGCAGGGGGACTGAAGCATGGCCGACGGGCTGAAGTTCGACCTCGTATCTCCTGAGCGTCTGCTCTTCTCGGAGATCGTTGAGTCGGTCGTGGTGCCGGGCACGGAGGGTTACCTCACCGTGCTGGCCAATCACGCGCCGCTGATGACGACGCTGCGTCCGGGTGTCATCGAGATCAAGGCGCAGTCCGGTACCGTCACGCGGTTCTTCGTGGGCGGCGGGCTTGTGGATATCAATGCGTCGGGCCTGACGATCCTGGCCGACGAGGCAATGGGCGCGGAGCAGATGACCTCCGATTACCTCTCGGAGCGCATTCGCGTGAGCCGGGAAGATGCCGACAATACCGGCATCGACTACATCACGCGGACGACGGCCCGGCAGCGGGTCAGCGACCTTGAGGACGTGCAGCGCTGGATCCTGCCCGCCTGATTGGCGGGCGCATATACTGAACAGGAAAAGCCCCGCGGCGCGCCGCGGGGCTTTCTTCGTAAAGGGGCGTTTTCGTCGGGTCGGCGTCTCAGACGAAGGCGCTATGGTCCTGGTTCTGCTTGATGAGCTCGTGCTTCAGCTTTTCCAGCGCTCGCGTCTCGATCTGGCGGACACGCTCCTTGGAAATGCCGAGTTGCTGCCCGAGCGATTCCAGGGTCGCACCATCCTCCGTCAGCCGTCGTTCCCGCACGATGCGGAGTTCGCGGTCGTTCAGAGCGTGCAAGGCATCGTTCAGCCAGATCACGCGGCGCTCGCGGTCGATGTCGTCGCCGACGATTTCATCGGGCAAGGGACGGTTGTCGGCGATGAAATCCTGCCGGTCGGCACTGGAGCCATCCGTCTCCACCAGCGGCGCATTCAGGGACAGGTCGGGGCCGGAAAGCCGGGCGTCCATGAGAGCGACGTCGTCGCGCGAGACGCCGATGGTCTGGGCGATCTGGTCGTAGAGGTTGCGGTCCGGTTCGGCTTCGCCGGCCGTGAGACGGGCACGCAGGCGGCGCAGATTGAAGAAGAGGGCCTTCTGCGCCGAGGATGTGCCGCCGCGCACGATCGACCAATTGCGGAGAATGTAATCCTGGATCGAGGCGCGGATCCACCAGGTCGCGTAGGTGGAGAAGCGAACCTCGCGTTCTGGATCGAAACGGCTCGCGGCCTCCAGGAGCCCGACATGGCCCTCCTGGATCATGTCGGACATCGACAGGCCAAAATGCCGGAAGCGGGAGGCGATAGAGATAACCAGCCGCATATGGGCGGAGGTCAGCCGGTGCAGTGCTTCGGAATCGTTCTGCTCCTTCCACTGCACGGCGAGATCGTGCTCCTCCTCGCGTTCGAGGTAAGGCGCCTTCATCGCAGCCCGAACGAGTTGGCGCCGCGACATTCCGTGGTCATCCATCCTGCCTGCTCCGCTCATCTGCCGGTGTGGGGTGCTCATCCGCTACAAACCGCGACTGGGCATTCGGATGAACGGTTCTGTTCCGGAGTGGTTCAACGCGGCAGCGAAAAAGTTCCGTGAAGATGAGAATCCGTCGTCGGTCGCTTGTAAAAACACCTGTTGCCGGACTAAACAGATGTTAGGAGGGCTGCTGGTGGATCAGTTAGGCGTGCAGGAAAAGGCCGTTCTGGCGGCGATCTCAGGCAACCCGTTCATGGGGCAGAGCGAAATTGCCGAGGCCTTGGGTTTGGCTCGGTCCACTGTGGCGGCCCACATCGTACAACTGATCCAGAAGGGCCACATCCTTGGGCGCGGCTATATGCTGCCGGAGCCGATGCGCGTAACCTGCATCGGCGGTGCGACGGTGGACCGGAAATATCACGCCCGACGTCCCTTGATTCCCGAAACCTCCAATCCGGTGGAGGCGCGACGAAGCTTCGGCGGGGTGGCCCGCAACGTCGCCGAAAACCTTGTCCGGCTCGGCGTCCGCACGAGCCTTCTCTCCACGGTCGGTGACGACGAGAACGGTCGCGCCGTCCTCCGGCATCTGGGCGACCTCGGCGCCGATGTCTCGCAGGTTTTCGCGCATGCTTCCCTGCCAACTGCGGAATACGTCGCCGTGCTGGGGCCGGATCACGATCTGGTTCTCGGGCTGGCGGACATGGCGATCTTCGACACGCTCGAACCTGCCCATTTGGAGCGGAGCTGGCCGCATCTCGCGGCTTCCGCGTGGGTCTTCGGGGACTGCAATCCGTCCGCCGACGTGATTCGTAACCTGATCCGCCGCGCACAGTCGGCGCGGTTCGGGCTTGCTGTCGATGCCGTGTCCCGCGCCAAGGTCCTGAAGCTGCCGTCCGATCTTTCCGGAATCGATGTGCTGTTTCTCAATCGCGACGAGGCCGAGACCTATCTGGCGGAACGGGGAGACAAAGGCGACCGCCCGCCCCAGCAGGTCGCGCAGGCCCTGTGCGCAGCCGGAGCAGGCTCGGTGGTGCTGACCATGGGCGCGGAAGGGCTGGTCGTCGCAGCCGGCGGCGAGATCCGCCATCTTCCCGCACCCCCGGCAATCCCCGTCGATGTCACCGGCGCGGGCGACGCCTTGATCGCCGGGACGCTGCAACGGCTGGTCAGCGGCGACGACATCTTTTCCGCCGCGCGGATCGGCGCGCGCCTCGCCGCGCTCACCACCGAAACCGAGGCCAGCGTGCATCCCGGTCTTTCGCCGGGGTTGCTGGCCGACCTTCTCATTCCTTCATCCGAATCCCAGGCAATCGAGGCGTAAATGGCCGAAGCACTGAACTCTTCCCTTCTGCGGATCAGCGACGAAGTTCGCGAAGCACTGGCGCGTGGCGCGGCTGTCGTGGCGCTGGAATCCACCATCATCTCGCATGGCATGCCCTATCCGGAGAACCTCGCGACCGCCCGATCGGTCGAGGACGTCGTGCGCGACCATGGCGCCATCCCCGCCACCATCGCGGTGATCGCGGGAGAGATCCGCGTCGGGCTCGACGCGGATCTTCTGGACAGCTTCGCGCAGAACCAGCAGGTGGTGAAGGCTTCCAGCCGCGATCTGGCGGCCGTGATGGTGCGGGGCCAGTCGGCCGGCACCACCGTTTCCGCCACGATGCGGATCGCGGAACTTGCCGGCATCCGCATCTTTGCGACCGGCGGCGTCGGCGGCGTGCATCGGGGCGCGGAGAGTACCTTCGACATCTCCGCCGACCTTACCGAACTGGGCCAGACCGGGACGGCCGTGGTCTGCGCCGGCGTGAAGTCCATCCTCGACATTCCGAAGACGCTGGAAGTGCTGGAAACGCAGCGGGTGCCGGTGATCGGCTACGCGACGGACGAGTTCCCGGCCTTCTTCAGCCGCACGAGCGGCGAGAAGGTGGATCATCGCCTCGACAGCCCCGCCGATATCGCCGGTGCCATCCACCTTCATCGCCAGCTCGGATCCGGCACGGGGCTGCTGATCGCCAATCCCATCCCAGAGGCCGATGCGCTCGCTTCCGCCGACATTGACGCGACGATCGAGGCCGCGGTGCGTGAGGCGGAAGAGAAGGGCATCGCGCGCAAGGAAGTAACGCCGTTCCTGCTGCAGCGGATCAACGAGCTTTCCGAAGGCGTGAGTCTCCGGGCGAATATCGCGCTGATCCGCAACAATGCGGCGCTTGCCGCGCAGATTGCGGTGGCTCTGGCCGGGCGGTAAGTTCGGCCATTCAGGCGGAGGACGACCATGCCGAAGGCGTTGCTGTTCAAGAGCAAGGACGACGGGCACTGGTCGGACCTCCCTGAAGGCGATTTCCCGGACGAGCCAGTCACCCTCCGGGTCAGCCACTCCGCATTGAACTACAAGGACGCGCTGGCGCTCACCGGGCGCTCGCCGATCCTTCGCAAATTCCCGGTCGTGCCGGGTGTCGACATGGTCGGGACCGTGCTCAGCGACCGCAGCGGCACGTTCCTGCCCGGCGAGAAGGTAATCGCCACCGGCTGGTCGATCGGCGAGGTGCATTGGGGCGCTTTCGCCGAGATTGCGCGGCTGAAGCCGGAATGGCTGGTGCGGCTGCCCGAGGGCTTGTCGGAAGTCGAGGCCATGGCGACGGGCACGGCCGGTTTCACGGCGATGCTCGCCGTTCAGGCGCTCGAGGCTTTCGGCATCAGGCCGGGCGAGGGGCCGGTGCTCGTCACCGGCGCCACCGGCGGGGTCGGCGGTCATGCGGTGGCGCTTCTTGCCAAGGCCGGTTTCGAGGTTGTCGCCGCGACCGGGCGTCCGGCGGAAGGCGATTATCTTCGCGATCTCGGGGCTTCCGCGATCCTTGATCGGGCTGAGCTGGAAGGCGACCCCCGACCGCTCGGCAAGGAGCGGTGGCGCGCGGCCATCGACGTGGCGGGCGGCAAGATTCTCGCCAATGTCGTTTCGATGCTGCAAAGGCGCGGCGCAGTCGCCGTGACCGGGCTGGCGCAATCCATGGATTTGCCGGCAAGCGTCGCACCGCTGATCCTGCGCGGGGTGAGCCTGCTCGGCATCGATTCCGTCATGTCACCCCAGGTGGAACGGTTTCGGGCATGGGAGAGGTTGGCGCGGGACCTGGACCGTGAGCATCTGGCCGCCATGATGCATCTGCATCCGTTCGAGGATGTGCAGGATCTCGCCTCGCCACTGCTCGACCAGCAGCTGAAAGGCCGCGTCGTCCTGCACTGGTAGGGCTCAGCCGGCCATGCTTTCCCGATCCTGCATCCGTTTCAGGGTGCGGCGGAGATCGTCGGGCAGCACGGGATGGGCAACCAGCCGCGCAAGAAGGTCCGGCGTACCGCGTTTCGCCAGCGCGGCGACGCACGCCGAGACGGGGATGCCGGCCGGATCGCGCTCCAGCACTTCGATGCGGTCACCTGCCCGGATCGGGCCCGGCTTCGTCACGGCGAAATAGATCCCGGTCCAGCCCCGATCCATCATGAACGAACCGGCCTTGCCGTTGCCGACCCTGGCGGTGAAGGTGGCGCAGGGCGTGCGAGGGCAGGTGGCAAGGAGTTCCGCCTCGCCGATCCGCAGGCGATCGCCGATGGCGACCGTCGCTTCCGTGAGCCCCTCAGTTGTGAGGTTCTCGCCGAGATAGCCGTCCGGCAACCCGTCGGTGCGGAAGAAAGCGCACCAACCGGCATAGTGCTCGCGGGGATAGAGATACGCGGCGCGGGCCGGGGCGCCGTGGCCCTTGCGCCAGCCGATGAAATCACCGGCCACACCCTCCGGCTCGAAACCAACGGGCCCGCTGACCGGCTCCTTGAAGATGCCCGTCAGCGTCGTGCCCCGTGGCTTCCCGAGTTCCGTCGCCTTGCCGACGTTTACAGAGATGACCTGCATTCCCGCTCCTTTTCCTCCGTCTAGCACGATCCTGTCCGATGTGGGCGGGATCACGGCGGGGTGACGGGAAGGGGCAAGACGCGCTAAGCCTCGGGCTGAGGAGAATCCCGTTCATGCGCCTGCTCCTGGTGGAGGACAATCGCGAGCTTGCCGGCTGGCTGGCTCGGAACCTGCGTCTTGCCAATTACGTGGTCGACGTCGTCCATGACGGCGAGGACGCGGATCTCGCGCTGGGCGTCACGGAATACGCGCTGGTGATCCTGGATCTTTCGCTGCCCAAGCTCGACGGGCTTGCCGTGCTCCGGCGGTTGCGCCAGCGCGGCGATCTCGTGCCGGTGATCGTCCTGACCGCCAATGCCAGCCTCAGCGGCCGGATCGCCGGGCTGGACGAGGGGGCGGACGACTATATCGCCAAGCCCTTCGAGATGGAGGAGCTGGAAGCACGCATTCGCGCCCAGCTTCGCCGCGCCAATCGCCGGGCCGATCCGCAGATCAGCTGCGGTGCGCTGTCCTTCGACAGCAACACGCGACTCTTCCGGCTTGGCGACCAGCCGCTTGCGCTCACCCCGCGCGAGCACGCCGTGCTGGAACAGCTTTTGATGAAGATGGGGCAGACCGTCAGCAAGGCGGCGTTGTCGGAAAGCATCTTCGATTTCGACAATCCCGCCGATACCAGCGCCATCGAGATCTACGTGCACCGTCTGCGCAAGAAGCTTGAAGGCAGCGGCGTGCAGATCATGACGCTGCGCGGCCTTGGCTACCTCCTGCAAAATGCGGATTGAGAGCCTCCGTCTCCAGCTTCTCGGCTGGATATTGCTGCCGCTCGCGGTCGTCATGGGCTTCAATGTCTGGATCGGCTACGGCGCGGCCCGGCGAACGGCGGACCTCGTCACCGATCAGTTGTTGCTGGCCTCGGCCCGCTCCATCGCGGAGGCAACACGCGCGGATGTCGGCATCATCGAGGCGACGATTCCCCCGGCGGCCTTGGAGATGTTCGATACCGGGCATCATGATCACGTCTATTATCGCGTCCAGACCGGCGCGGGGCGGCTGCTCACCGGCTATCCCGATTTGCCGCTGCCGCGCGAGCCCGCGACCGAAGCCCGTCCCGTCACCTATGCCGGGATCTACCGGGGCGGCGCGGTGCATCTCATCGCCTTCTCTCACCCGTCCAATGCGTCCGGCGACGATTCCAGCGTTCTGGTGGTCGTCGGGACGACGCTGAACAGTCACCGTGCCATGACGCGGCAGCTCTGGGCCCATTCCTTCGGCCAGCAACTCCTGCTGCTTTGTGCCGCCGGCATTCTCGCGCTGGTCGGATTGCAGCGGGGCCTCGCTCCGTTGCTGCGCCTTCGCAATGCCGTGCGGGGGCGAGGACGGCAGGATCTGTCACCGCTTTCGGTCGGTTCCGTGCAGAGCGAGTTGCGGCCGCTCGTCGGCGCGCTGAACGACCATATGGGCCGGGTGCAGGCGCAGATGGCGGCGCAGCGCCGTTTCGTCGCCAATGCCGCGCATCAGATCCGCACCCCGCTCGCCTTGCTGAGCACGCAGACCGCGTTCGCCCTGCGGCAGACGGAGGGGGGTGAGCGAACCGAAACGCTGAAGGCGGTGCAGGTGAGCACGCGCCAGCTTGCCCGCCTCGCGTCGCAGCTCCTGACGCTGGCCCGTGCCGAGCCGGGCAGCCGCCGACCGCGGGCCGAGCCCGTGGATCTCGCCCAGGCCGCCCGCGAGGTGCTGGAAAACCTGATGCAGGCCGCGCTCGCCAGACGAATCGACCTCGGTCTTGAAGTGGATGAAACAGTTGAAGGCACCGCGCTAACACGCGGAGACGGCACGATGATTCGCGAGATGATCGTAAACCTCGTCGACAACGCGATCCGCTACACGCCGGAAGGCGGCAGCGTCACCGTTCGGGTTGAGTGCGCCGGCGATCAGGTCCTGCTCGCGGTAAGCGACAGCGGGCCGGGCATTCCTCCGGCCGAGCGGGAGCATGTGTTCGAGCGCTTCTATCGCGTGCTCGGGACGTCCGGCGAAGGCAGCGGCCTGGGCCTCGCCATCGTCCGTGAAGTGCTGGACAGCACCGGCGGGACGGCCCGGCTGGACGACGCGCCGGAAGGCGGGCTGCTGGTGGAAATAAAACTGCCCGCAACCGGAGTTGCGGGCAGGTCCTGATTCGTTAGGCGAACTAGGCGGACCGTCAGGTCCTCTCGCTCAGGCCGTCTCGCTGAGGGGCTGCGGCCGCCACTTCACCAGGCGCTTTTCCACCAGCGTGATGATGAACTCCACGACAAGCGCCAGCACGGCGAGGATCACCATGGCGGCGAAGACGCCGTTGGCGTTGAACGTGCCCTGCGCGGTGGAGATCATCAGGCCGACGCCCTTCTTGGCGCCGAGGAACTCACCGACGACGGCGCCGACAAGGGCGAAGCCGAAGCTGACGTGCAAGCTGGCGAGGATCCAGCTCATCGCCGAGGGAATGATCACGGTGCGGGTGATCTGCGAACGGGAGGCGCCGAGGATCTGCGCGTTGGCGATCATCGCCCGGTCGGCCTCGCGAACGCCCTGGAAGGCGTTGGCGAAGACCACGAAGAACACCATCACCACGGCCAGCGCGACCTTGGAGGCCATGCCGAGGCCGAGCGCGATGATGAAGATGGAGCCCAGCACCACGCGCGGGATGGAGTTCGCGACCTTGATGTAGACGCTGAAGATGTCGGCGAGCAGCTTGTTTCGGCCGAGCAGGATGCCGAAGAACACGCCGCCCACCGCGCCGATGAGGAAGCCGAGGATGGTTTCTTCCAGCGTGACGGCGATCTGCTGCCAGAGCGGGCCCTGCGAGGTGCCTTCCGTCATCCAGATCCAGATCTGGTCGAAGATCCCGGAGGGGCTGGCGAAGAAGAAGGGGTCGATCACGCCGAAGCGCGCGCCGAGTTCCCAGAGGCCGAGCACGGCGACCAGGATCACGATGCGCATGGTGATGACGAAGCTGTGCCGCCGGCGCGCGCGGATCTGCGCGGCATTGGCAAGGGCTGCTTCGTTGGAAGGAGGGGTAGCGCCGACTGCGGCGGCGTCGATCTGGGTGTTCATGACGTCTCCGCTCAATGGCCGAATTCGAGGGTGCGCTTCTGGCCGATATGAACCTCCTGCTTGAGGTCCTCCCAGATCACGCGGGCGATTTCGACGAACTTCGGGTCGTAGCGGATGTCCTCCATCACGCGCGGCCGCGGCAGGTCGATATGGTAGACGCTCTTCACGGTGGCCGGTCCGGCGGTCAGCACATAGACCTTGTCGGCCAGCGCCACGGCCTCTTCCAGATCGTGCGTCACGAAGACCACGGAGGCGCCGGAATCCTCCCAGAGCCGCAGAAGCTCGTCCTGCATCAGCGTGCGCGTCTGGATGTCGAGCGCGCTGAAGGGCTCGTCCATCAGCAGGATCTTGGGTTCGTTGATGAAGGTCTGCGCCAGCGCGACGCGCTTGCGCATGCCGCCGGAAAGCTGGTGAGGATAATGCTTCTCGAAGCGGCTGAGCCCGACGCGGTTCAGCCAGTCGCGCGCCTTCTCATAGGCCTGTTTCCTGCTCGCGCCGCGATACATCGGACCGGCCGCGACGTTGTCGAGGACGCTGCGCCAGGGGAAGAGCGCGTCCGTCTGGAAAACAAAGCCGATATCGGGCCGAATGCCGGAGACCGGCTGGCCCATGACGCGGACCTCGCCTGCGGTCGGCGGGGCAAGCCCGGTGATGAGGTTCAGCGTCGTCGACTTGCCGCAGCCGGTCGGCCCGACGACGCAGGCGAATTCGCCGCGCGCCACCGTCATGGTGAAATCGCGCAGCGCGGTCATGGCCTTGCCGTCGGGCGTCACGAAGCGGCGCGTGACGTTGGAAAGATCGATCGCCACATCCGACGAGGCAGCGGGTGCGATTCGGGTGGAGGCGGACTGCGCCGCCGGACTGGTCTGAAGCATGTGCTGAACTCCCGCCGCGTTCGGGCGGCGCTGGTCGGCATGGACGTTTGGGGCTGCTCTGGAGCGGCCGAGCTGGCCGAAGTGCCCAAGTTGGCCGAAGTATTTGGGCACCCGGAGAAAGGGCGCCCGGCGGGGCATGTCGCCGTCGTTTCGATCCACCACGGACCGACATGCCTCTGTTCGGCTTTTAGAGCCGGTTGCGGATCGGGGCCTGAGCGGTCCCGATCCATTCCGGGGGGTTGGTCGGGCGACCGCTTACTGGCTGGAGCCGAGCGTCTTGGCGGCGGCGTCCACGAACTCGGTCGTGTAGGTCTTGGACAGGTCGATGTCCTTGCCCTGGACGTTGCGGCTGAAGCCCTTCAGGACGCCCAGCACCGTCTCCGGACCCTTCTCCGGCATCCGGCCATCCGGCGTGAACATCGCCTTGCCGCCCGCCAGACCCTTCACGTAGAGGTCCTTGTCGCCGACATAATAGTCCTTCGGCATCTTGTCTGCGATCTCCTCGGCGCTGTGGCCGGCGATCCAGTGCATGGTCTTCACCAGCGCGTTGGCGATCTTCTGCGCCTCGTCGTGGTGGCTCTCGAGCCAATTGGTCTGCACGTAGAAGGAAGCCGCCGGGTAGGGCCCGCCAAGGGCCTTTTCGGTCGATTCCGGTGTGCGGAGATCGACGAGCACCTTGGCCGTGTTGGACTTGATCAACTGGCCGACGGTGGGCTCGGTCGTCATGCCGGCCTGGATCGCGTCCTGCTTCATGGCGGCGATGAAGGTGTTGCCGGCGCCGACGGGCAGCAGCGTGAACTCGCCCGCCTTGAGCCCCGCGCGGGACGCCATGTACTGGGTCAGGAAGTCGGTGGAGGAGCCGAGGCCCGTGACGCCGAGGGTCTTGCCCTTGAAGTCGGCCGGCGACTTCACGTCCTCGGCCTTGGTGGAGACCATCTCCACTTCGCCCGGAGCCTGGCTGAACTGCACGATGGACTGGATGAACTTGCCCTTGGCCTGCAGGTCGACCGTGTGGTCGTAGAAGCCGACCACGCCCTGAACGGCGCCCGCGAGAAGCTCGTTCTCCGCCTCGACGCCCGCCTTGCTGTTGATCAGGTCGACGTCGAGACCCTGCTCCTTGAAGAAGCCCAGGCGATCGCAGAGAACGGCCGGCAGGTAGATCTGCTTTTCCATGCCGCCGACGATGATGGTGATCTTGTCCGCGGCATGGGCCGGGGTCATGGCGCCGAACGCGGCGACAAAGGCCAGCGCGGGCAGAACGGTTCGGACGTTCATTTTCTTCATGAAACTCTCCAGGGAGCGGAAGCCGCTCGTTTCCTCGGGGCGGTGCGTTGAGGCACTCTTGCGGTGCATGGCTCGCATGCCGCCAATGCATAGCCTGTCGAAGCTTTCAGCGGGCTTTCAGCTTTCCCGGGGGGCGAGTTGCGGATTTACACGAGCGCGACGAGAACTGGTGCGATGGTAAGTGAAAGCTGAAAAGGTTCCCGCCGTTAGAGGCCGGAGGAGCTTCGCCGGAAAATCTGTTGCTGGCCGGCAACAGAGTCTGAAACCCGCCGGAATCCGCGGGCAAGATATTAACAACGCCGCCTTTCAGCCATAAACAAGGAGCAGGTCAGCACCATGTTTCTGCATGTGCAGATCTTGAGATTGAGCGCCTGCAAGGAGTCTCCGGTAGCCTCTTCCATGCTTTCGGTAACGGAAAATGGACGGTTGGCGGAGTATTCGGCAGACCAGCTCTGCGGGTTCCGTTTGTTGGGCGTGATGAAGACTCAGATGTTGAGCAGGAACTCGGTTAACAGAACTTCGGATCTTGGCGCGTCGTCTGCCGTGACTCGGGCGGGGCGCGGCCGCTCGGTCGTCCGCTGCTGCAAGCGCGCGGGCCGGGTTCTCGGGATGCTGTTCGCCTGCGCCACCCTGGTCGGCGTCGCCCATGCCTTCGATCCCGGCTCCATGAGCCCCAGCGAGGCCTTCCGCACGGGCTATGCCGCCTACAAGAAGGGCGACACCTCGCAGGCCATCGATGCGCTGAACTATGCCGCCTCCAAGGGCCATGCCGGCGCGCTTTGGAAGCTCGGGCAGATGTATGCCACCGGCGACGGCGTGACGAAGGACGATTCCAAGGCGCTGAAGATGTTCTCGCAGGTCGCCGACGATTATGCCGACGGCAATCCGCACGGACCGGACGCTCCCTTCGTGGCCGACGCCTTCGTGGCGCTGGGGACCTATTATCAGCGCGGCATCCCCGGTTCCGTCGAGGCCGACGTGGACCGCGCCCGGCGCTACTATCTCTACGCCGCTTCTTATTTCGGTGATTCCGAGGCGCAGTATCAGCTTGCCTGCATGTACCTGAACGGCACCGGCGGCGATAAGAGCCCGCGTCAGGCGGCGCGCTGGTACAAGCTTGCGGCGGAAAAGGGCCATGCCGGCGCGCAGGCCCAGCTCGGCATGCTGCTCTTCCAGGGCGTGGGTGTTGCCCGCAACCCGATCAAGGGCCTGATGTGGCTCTCCATCGCGCGGCTCACGGGCCGTGGCGATCCGACCATCCAGTCCAAGCACGAGGAAGCCTTCTCGGCGGCCGACGAGACGGAGCGCCGCACGGCGCTGGCGCTGGCCGAGGACTGGATGGCCCACAAGGACCAGAACCAGTCCGCCGACGCCCAGTAGGGCTGCAGCGTCGAACCGGAACCGGTATCGGCGGGCACGGCGCCGACCACGGCTGTTCCTGCGAATAAGCGGGTGAGGGCGCTCAGGCCGCGAGTTCGACCCAGACCGGGACGTGGTCCGACGGCTTTTCCCAGGCGCGAACGTGCTTGTCGATGCCGACCTGGATCAGGAGATCCGAGGCTTCCGGCGACAGGAGCAGATGGTCGATGCGGATGCCGTTGTTCTTCTGGAACGCGCCGGCCTGATAATCCCAGAAGGTGAAGACGCCCGGCCTGTCATCGACGGCGCGGATGGCGTCCGTCAGCCCCAGCGCGCAGAGACGGCGGAAAGCTTCGCGCGATTCCGGCTGATAGAGCGCGTCGCCCGACCAGTTCTCCGGGTATTTCGTGTCGATCGGCTCAGGGATGATGTTGTAGTCGCCGGCGATCACCAGCGGCTCTTCCAGCTCGAGCTTCCGGGCGGCCCAGCCTTCCAGGCGGGCGTGCCAGTCGATCTTGAGGGCGAACTTTTCCGTGCCGATCGGATTGCCGTTCGGCATGTAGGCCGAGCAGACCCGCACCATGCCGTTTTCGCCGGGCACCAGCGCCTCGATGAAGCGGGACTGCGCGTCCGGCTCGTCGCCGGGCAGGCCGCGCCGAACGTCTTCCATCGGCCGCTTGCTCAGGATCGCGACGCCGTTGAAACCCTTCTGGCCGTGCGTCTCGATGTTGTAGCCGAGCGCGCTGATCGGCTCGCGGGGGAAACCCTCGTCGACGGACTTGATCTCCTGCAGGCAGACGACGTCCGGGGACGCCTCCTTGAGCCACGCGGTCAGGGCCTCGATGCGGGCCTTGACCCCGTTGATGTTCCAGGTGGCGATCCGCATCGGCTGGATGTCAGATGGAGAAGCTGGTGCCGCAGCCGCAGGAGGCGGTCGCGTTGGGATTGCGGATCTGGAAGGACTGGCCCATCAGATCGTCCACGAAGTCGATCTGCGACCCTTCGAGATATTGCAGCGAGATGGAATCGATCAGCACCTTGGCCTCGCCACTGGCGAGAACGAGGTCTTCGTCGGCCGGGGCTTCGCGCACCAGGTCGTATTTGTACTGGAAGCCGGAGCAGCCGCCGCCCTCCACGCTGACGCGCAACGACGTGCCCTCGGGCTCCTTGCTCAGGATGCGCGAAATCCGGCGGACCGCGCTGTCCGAGAGCGTCACGGATTCTACCTGCATGATCTCATCTCCGCTTGGCCCCACGTCCCACGATAGCTAAGAACCGGCAGGCTGCGAGTCAATCGGCGGGAACCGGGTTACCGGATCGCGCCGGGCGCAAGAGGTCCAGCGGAGGGCGGGAAGGCTGCGATGACGAGCCTGCCGGATCATGTTCTGAGATATGGAGAGCGTTGGCGCGCGCCCTACGCTGCCGATCCCCGCAATTCGCGCGGCCGGCTTTTTCCCGAGCCCGACAGCGGCCTGCGTTCTCCGTTCCAGCGCGACCGCGACCGCATCGTCCATTCCAACGCCTTTCGCCGGCTGAAGCACAAGACGCAGGTCTTCGTGCATCACGAGGGCGACCATTTCCGCACGCGCCTGACCCACACGATCGAGGTGGCGCAGATCGCCCGCTCGCTGGCCCGTCCGATGGGGTTGGACGAGGATCTCGCCGAAGCCCTGGCACTCTCGCACGATCTCGGCCACACGCCCTTCGGCCATGCCGGCGAGCGCGCGCTGGATCGCTCGCTCGCGGCCTTCGAGGGCTTCGACCACAATGCGCAGAGCCTCCGCATCGTGACGCAATTGGAACGCCGCTATCCGCTTTTCGACGGGCTGAACCTCAGCTGGGAAACGCTGGAAGGGCTGGTGAAGCATAACGGTCCGCTGCTGGGGCCGCATGGAAGGCACCGGGGCGAGGCGGAGCTGCCTTATGCGATCCGCGCCTATCAGTCCCGGCACGATCTCGATCTCGCCTCCTGCTCCAGCCTGGAGGCGCAGGTCGCGGCGATCTCCGACGATATCGCCTACGATTCCCACGACGTGGAAGACGGCCTGCGCGCCGGGCTCCTGTCTCTCGGCGAGCTCGACGGATGGCCGGTGACCGGACGGATCCTCGCGGCGATCGCGCGGGAATATCCGGGGCTGGAGCCCGCCCGCACGACGCACGAACTGATACGCCGCATGATCACGGTGATGATCGAGGACGTGATCGCGGAAACCGGCCGGCGGATAGCGGATGCGGGCATTGCCAGCCTTGAGGACGTGCGGGCCGCCGGGCGCACCCTTGTCGGCTTTTCCGTCGGAATGGCGGCGGCGGAAGCGGAGCTGAAGACCTGCCTTTACCGCGAGCTTTATCGCAGCTCCGAGGTGATGCGTCCGGTGCCGCTGGCGGAGGCGCTCGTGGCCGATCTCTTCGAGCGGTTCCACGCCGAGCCGGAGCTGATGCCGGAGGATTGGTCGCGCAATCTGGACGGCGACGGTTTCCGTACCGCGCGCCGGGTCGCGGACTATATCGCGGGAATGACGGACCGTTACGCCGTCGCGGAGCATCGCCGCTTGTTTGACGAGACTCCCGATCTGGGTTAGGCGCTCCGGGGACTCTAGAGCATCCGCGACAGCCAGCTTCCGGTACCGCCGAGGCGGGCTGCGTGGCGGGAACACGCATGAACCTCTTTTCCGACTTCGAGCAGCGCGTCCGCGCCGCGCTTCACACCCTGTTCTCCGAGCAAGGCCGGGAGGTCGACGCCGGGTTGATCGACCGCGTCGGGGTGGAGCCGCCGCGCGATCGCGCCCATGGCGATGTCTCCACCAACGCGGCGCTGGTCCTCTCCAAGCCGCTGGGCCTGAAGCCCCGCGAACTCGGCGTCGAACTCGGCATGATCCTGGAAAAGGACGAGGACGTCGTGGCCGTCGAGATCGCCGGCCCCGGCTTCATCAATCTCCGGCTGTCCGATGCCTTCTGGGCGCGCCAGCTCGCGGCGATCCTGACCAGCGGCACCGCTTACGGCCATTCGGAGGTGGGCGCCGAAAAGCCGGTCAACGTGGAATACGTCTCGGCCAACCCGACCGGTCCGATGCATGTGGGCCATTGCCGTGGCGCGGTGGTGGGCGACGCTATCGCCTCGTTGCTGGCGGCCACCGGCCACGCCGTGACGCGCGAATATTACATCAACGATGCCGGCGGGCAGGTCGACGTGCTCGCCCGCTCCGCCTTCCTCCGCTACCGCGAGGCGCTGGGCGAGGATATCGGCGAGATCCCGCGCGGCCTCTATCCCGGAGACTACCTGAAGCCGGTGGGCGAGGCGCTGAAGGACGAGTTCGGCGATAAGCTGCTGGCGCAGGACGAGTCCGAATGGCTGCCGGAGGTGCGCGATCGGGCGATCTCGGCCATGATGTCGATGATCCGCAACGATCTCGCCGATCTCGGCGTCAGCCACGACGTGTTCTATTCCGAGCGCTCGCTCCGCGCCGAGGGGCATGACCGCGTGGCGCAGGCCGTGCAGGCGCTGCGCGATCGTGGGCTGGTCTACCAGGGCACGCTGCCGCCGCCCAAGGGCCAGCTGCCGGACGATTGGGAAGACCGCGAGCAGACGCTGTTCCGCTCCACCGAGTTCGGCGACGACGTGGACCGTCCGCTGCTGAAGTCCGATGGTAGCTACACCTATTTCGCGTCCGATATCGCCTATCACTACGACAAGTATCTGCGCGGCTTCCGCGACATGATCGATGTCCTGGGCGCCGACCATGGCGGCTACGTCAAGCGCATGAAGGCGGCCGTGACGGCGATGAGCGGCGGAGAGGCCGAGCTCGAAATCCGTCTCTGCCAGCTCGTGAAGCTTTTCCGGGCCGGCGAACCCGTGCGCATGTCGAAGCGCTCCGGCGATCTCGTCACGCTGAGCGAGGTCGTGGAGGAAGTGGGCCGCGACGCCGTTCGCTTCATGATGCTGTTCCGCAAGGCCGACGCCCCGCTCGACTTCGACTTCCAGACGGTGACGGAACAGTCCAAGGACAATCCGGTCTTCTACGTTCAGTATGCCCATGCACGCACCGCCTCGGTCCGGCGGCAGGCCAAGGAAGAGATATCCGATCTGGATCTCCGCCCGACGGAACTGGCGAAGGCCGACCTGACCCTTCTGGAAGACGAGGGCGAGCGCGGACTGATTCGCCTGATGGCGGACTGGCCGCGTCTGGTGCAGCTTTCGGCGGAAGCGCAGGAGCCGCATCGGGTAGCATTCTACCTTTACGACCTCGCCAGCGCCTTCCATGCCCATTGGAACCGCGGCAAGGACTCGCCGCAATTACGCTTTATTAAGCCTGAACAAAGAGAGTTAACTCTGGCGCGCCTGGCACTGGTGAGTGCGCTCGGCACGGTCGTTCGATCCGGGCTTGAAATACTGGGTGTTCAGGCGCCCGATGAGATGCACTGAGATTCGCTGTGACCCAGGCATGCGTCCGCAGCGAAACGAGAGGTCAGCTGCATGGCTGAGGGTAAGCTGAATCCATTCCGAGGCAACGGTCTCGCAGGTCGGGCCGCTTCGGCCGACGGCGAGCCCGGCTCCGGCCATCGCGGCATCGCCAGCCGGTTTCACCGGGACGGCCCGGCCCGGGCCGAGCCGCAACCGTTCTCGCCGGAATTCGAAAGCGACATCATGCGCGAGATGGAAGACACGCTGGAGGGCAACGCGCCCCGGCCTGTGAATGCGCGGACCGGCGCGGCCCGCACGGCGGCAGGCGGTCACTACCAGGCCGCGCGTCCGGCCGAGTACGACGACCGGGAGCCGGCCGGGCAGGAATACGATTACGGTGAGCCGGCCGTCGCCTACGCACACTTTCCGCCGGAAGGCGAGGAGGTGCATGCCGACGCCCGTTATCCGGTCGAGCAGGACGTTCATGGTTACGAGGACGACGGCTATTACGACGACCAGCGCTACGCCCACGAGTATGGGGACGAGGCGCAGTTCTCGCCGGAGGCCGACCACTATTCGGTGGAGATGCCGGCCGAGGAATCGGCGGCTTTCCACCCGGAGTTCCAGGAGCGCCACGCGGCGCGCCGTCCGGCAACAGGATTGGTGATCGCCGCGGCGGTCGTGTTCGTCGCGGTCGTCGGTGCGGCCGCCTACTTCCTTCATGGCGCGAAGGACGAAGTCGCCTCCATCTCCGGCGTTCCGCCGATCATCAAGCCGCAGGACGGCGCGGTGAAGGTGGAACCGGAAAAGGCTGACGCCAAGGCCGACAACGCAACGGGGCAGGCGGTCTACGACCGTGTGGCCGGTGTTGCGCCGCCCACCAACGAAAAGATCGTCGACAATGCCGAGGAGCCGAACGAGCAGGCAGCGCTCGCGGCGTCCAGCGACGCCAATGGCGGCGGTCTCGGCGGCGAGATCTCGGCCAGCAATGCTCCGTCTGGGCAGAATCCCGACCCGGACACGATCGGACCTCGCAAGGTTCGCACGGTGACCGTGCGCCCGGATGGCACGATCGTGACTGCGAGCGCCAAGGCTCCGGCCGCGAGCCCTGCGCCCGAGCCGGCAAATGCGACGGCAGCGCCCGCACCCGATGCGGCCGCGACCTTTGCGCAGCCTGCGACGCCCGACGCGCAGGCCGATGCGGCGGAGCCCGCGCCGGCCCAGCCGGACACCGCACAGGCGGCGCCCGACCGGCACATCGCCCGCGCCCAGTCCGAGGCTGCGCCTGCGCCCGTGGGGAACGGCTTCTTCGTCCAGCTCAGCTCCCGCAAGGTCGAGGCCGATGCCAAATCCGCCATGGCCATGCTGTCCAAGCGCTACGCGTCCGTGCTCGGCAAGCAGCATACGAGCGTGGCCAGGACCGATCTCGGCGACAAGGGCACCTTCTATCGCGTGCGCGTCGGGCCGTTCTCCGGTCGCGACGGAGCGGTGGATCTTTGCGAGAAGCTGAAGGCCGCCGGCGGCAGCTGCTTCATCACGCGATAAGGCGGGGAATCTCGAGTGGCGTCACGTGCGGTGATTTTCGGGCTGTCGGGAACGCAGCTCGGCGAGGATGAGCGCGCCTTTCTGGCAGCCGTGCGGCCTTGGGGCGTCATCTATTTCCGTCGCAACACCGAGAACCCCGACCAGGTCCGAAAGCTGTCCGACGCCGTGCGCGATGCGCTCGGCGACGAGCATGCGCCGATCCTGATCGACCAGGAGGGCGGGCGGGTCCAGCGGATCGGCCAGCCGCATTTTCGGGCCTATCCCGCCGCCCGCGTCTATGGCGACCTGTATGACCGCGACCGGCCGGCCGGGCTGGAAGCCGCCCGGCTCGGCGCGCAACTGATCGGGCTCGACCTGATCGGCATGGGGGTCAACGTCGATTGCCTGCCGGTGCTGGACGTGCCCGCGCCCGGCAGCGATGCCGTCATCGGCGGCCGAGCCTATGGCACGACGCCCGAAGCGGTCACCGCTCTCGGTCGTGCGGCGGTGAATGGCCTGATGAGCGCCGGTGTCCTGCCGGTCATGAAGCATGTGCCGGGGCACGGTCGGGCAGGGGTGGACAGCCACAAGGCTTTGCCGACCGTCGATGCGTCCATCGACGAACTGGACCGGCTGGATTTCGAGCCTTTCCGTCAGCTCGGCGCGGATATCCCGCTCGCCATGAGCGCCCATGTGGTCTTCTCCGCTGTCGACCCGGACGCCCCGGCGACGCTGTCGCGCAAGGTGGTGGATCAGGTCATCCGGGGCCGAATCGGCTACGATGGCGCCCTGATGACGGACGATCTCAACATGGGTGCGCTTTCAGGCAGCCTGACGGAGCGGGCCCGGCGCGGGCTGGCAGCCGGCTGCGATCTCGTCCTGCATTGCAGCGGGGTTTTCTCCGAGATGATCGAGGTGGCCGAAGCTGTGCCGGAACTGACCGGCGATGGCCTGCGCCGCACGGACGCGGCGCTTGTCGCGATCCGCAAACCGGCGCCCGTCGATCGCAAGGCGGCCGAGGCGCGGCTCGACGAACTTCTCGGCATGGCCGCCGTTTCATGACGCCGGCGCCGGAAGAAACGCTGGTCGTGGACGTCGAGGGCTTCGAAGGTCCGCTCGACCTGCTGCTTTCGCTGGCCCGCGACCAGAAGGTCGATCTCACCCGGATCTCCGTTCTGGCCCTCGTCGAGCAGTATCTGACCTTCATCGAGGAAGCCGGCCGGCTCAGGCTGGAGATCGCCGCCGACTATCTCGTGATGGCGGCGTGGCTCGCTTATCTCAAGTCTCGCCTGCTCCTGCCGGAAAAGCAGGACGACGAGGAGCCGTCAGGCGAGGAACTGGCGGCGCGGCTGGCTTTTCGTCTGCGTCGCCTGGAAGCGATGCGCGGCGCGGCGTCGCAGTTGATGGAGGGCAGTCTTTTCGGTCGCGACGTCTTCGGACGCGGCCTGCCGGAGGCGCTTTCCACGACGCGGACGCTGACTTGGCAGGCAAGTCTTTTCGATCTGCTGGAAGCCTACGGCGCACAACGCCAGCGGCAGTTCGTCAGCTTCGTTCGTGTCGCGCGCCGGCAGGTCTTCTCCTTGCAGGATGCCCGCGACCACCTGATGCGCTTCATCGGGGACATGAACGACTGGACCGCGCTGGATTCGTTCCTGATCCAGTATCTCGCCGTGCCGGAACTCAGGGCGACAGCACGGGCCAGCTCTCTTTCCGCCAGCCTCGAACTCGTGCGCGAGGGCTATATCGAGCTGAAGCAGGCGGAGCCCTTCGCCCCGCTTCTTGCCCGCCGGCGCCAACAGCCGCGCTCGGATCTCGCCGATGGCTGACGTCGTCTCGCTCTGGGATTCGTCCGGCGGACGCGCGCAGAACCCCGAGCGCAAACTGCATCTGCGCATGGCGGAAGCGATTCTCTTCGCATCTCGCGAGCCTTTGTCGGAAGCCGAGCTCGGCCGCCGCATGCCGGAGGGCATCGAGATCCGGCCGCTGTTGCTGGAGCTTCAGCAGGTCTATGCCGCGCGTGGCGTGACGCTGCGTCGGATCGGCGAGCATTGGGCCTTCCGCACGGCAGACGACCTCCGTTTTCTCCTTCAGCACGAGACGGTGGAGCAGCGGAAGCTCTCCCGCGCCGCGCTGGAGACGCTTTCCATCATCGCCTACCATCAGCCGGTGACGCGCGCCGAGATCGAGGAGATCCGCGGCGTCAGCACCTCCAAGGGAATCATGGACGTGCTGCTGGAAACCGGTTGGGTGCGGCTTCGCGGGCGTCGCCGCGTACCGGGCCGGCCGGTGACCTTCGGCACCACGCCGGCCTTTCTCGACCATTTCGGGCTGGAGGCGATTACCGATCTGCCCGGGTTGGCCGAGCTCAAGGGGGCAGGGCTCCTGGAGGCCGCGATTCCGGCCGGAATGCAATCGCCGGAGCCGAGAGACGACGAGGAACTGCACCCCGACGAGGATCCGCTGGACGAGGGCGACCAGACCGGCTTCGCGGATGGCGAAGATCCCGCCGGCGAAGAAGAGGCGGACGGGGACGCGACCCGCGACTAGGAAGCCGGCGCCGGGCGAGGTCTCGTCATTGAAGCCAATCCGGCAATTTGCCATAGTCCCGCAGGATGTTGCCTGATCGGGCAACGGGAGTTCATCGAATGTCGTTTGGTTTGACCAAGCTGCTGGTCCTTGCAGCCGTCGGGGCGATCCTGTTCGGGCGCGGCCGGTTCGTGCCCATGATGGGCAACCTCGGGCGTGGGCTGCGCGGATTCCGCAAGGCGGTCGCGGACCAGCCCGCGATCCCCACCACCATCGACCACGAGAGCGGCGAGATCCTTTCAGGCAAGCCTGTTCGCCGGCCGATGAAGACGATATGAGACGCAGCGGTGAGTTCGCGTCGGGAAAGCGCTGATGTTTGATATTGGCTGGAGCGAAATCCTGATCATCGCGGTGGTGGCCGTGGTGGTGATCGGCCCGAAGGATCTGCCCCGCGCGCTCCGCGCATTCGGCAAGACCATGGGTATGGTCCGCCGGACCGCGAACGACTTCCGCCGACAGTTCGACGACGCGCTGCGCGAAGCGGAAAAGGAGGCCGATCTCGCCGACCTGCGCAAGACGGTGGCCTCCATCCGGCAGGATGTCGAATCCGTGGCGCGCGGCAGCGTTCCCGTAGAAGCGAAGCCCGAAGCGGCCGTTCCGGCCGCGGACGCCGTTCACGAAGCCGAACCGGTGAAGACCGGGGCGGAAGGCGTCGATCAGGCCGCGGCGAGCGCTCATCCGGGGCAGCCCGAGGCGCCTGCCGAGCCCGCGTCCGCACCGACGCCCGTGCCGCTGGCGCAGCCCGACAGTGCCGCGCCGGAGCCGGAGATCACCATAGCGGCTTCGGCCCCTTCCACTCCGGCGGCATCCACCGCGCCGGCGGTGAGTTCTTCCGAACAGACCCCTGAACATGCCGCTGTACCGGCCCCTGAAAACGCGAAGGAGCCGGTGGCTTCTTCCAAGGCCGAGAGCAACGCGGCATGAGCCAAGACGATATCGAGGCCTCCAAGGCGCCTCTGCTCGACCATCTGATCGAACTTCGCTCGCGACTGATCAAGTCGCTGGTGGCGATCTTCATCGCCTTCCTGATCTGCTTCTATTTCGCCGAGAACATCTTCAACCTGCTGGTCGTGCCCTATGCGCGCGCAGCCGGCGGCATGCAGAACATCCACCTGATCTACACGGCGCCGCAGGAATATTTCTTCACGCAGATGAAGCTGGCGCTGTTCGGCGCGCTGTTCTGCGCGTTCCCGATCATCGCCATGCAGATCTACAAGTTCGTGGCGCCCGGGCTTTACAAGAACGAACGGCAGGCATTCCTGCCGTTCCTGATCGCGACGCCGGTGCTCTTCATCCTCGGCGCGTCACTTGTCTATTTCATCGTCATGCCGCTGGCCTTCACCTTCTTCATGTCAATGCAGCAGACCGGCAGCGTGAACCAGGCGTCGATCCAGCTCGTGCCGAAGGTGAACGAGTATCTCAGCCTGATCATGACGCTGATCTTCGCCTTCGGCCTCGTGTTTCAGCTGCCGGTGGTCATCACCTTGCTCGGCCGGGCAGGGCTGGTGAGCGCCGCGTCGCTCGCCTCCAAGCGTAAATACGCGATCGTGGTGTCCTTCATCGCCGGCGCGGTGCTCACGCCGCCGGACCCGATCAGCCAGTGCAGCCTTGCGATCCCCTGCTACCTTCTCTACGAGATCTCCATTCTTGCGGTGCGGTATATCGAGCGGGGGCGGGAACGTGCTCGCGCGGAGGCCGACGCCGCCGTCTGAGGTCGGCCGGAGCTTCCATGCTGGATATGAAATGGATTCGGGAAAACCCCGAATCCCTTGATCGCGCAATGACCATTCGCGGCGCCGAGCCCGTCTCGGCGAAGCTCCTGTCGCTGGACGACGGCCGGCGCTCCGCGATCCAGACGTTGCAGGATGCGCAGACGCGCCGCAACTCGGCCTCCAAGGAGATCGGGCAGGCCAAGGCCGCCAGGGACGAGG
Source organism: Faunimonas pinastri (assembly GCF_900110915.1). Classification (GTDB taxonomy): domain Bacteria; phylum Pseudomonadota; class Alphaproteobacteria; order Rhizobiales; family Afifellaceae; genus Faunimonas; species Faunimonas pinastri. The sequence continues at coordinate 244,538 of NZ_FOFG01000002.1, read as the reverse complement.
CTAGGGCGGCTACCCTGATGTCCGAGGTTGCCGGCCTCAAGGACGCGATCCGGCAAGGCGAGGAAGACGAAAAGCGCCTTAGCGCCGAACTCGACGGCATTCTGGCCAGCCTGCCCAATCCGCCGCTGGACGATGTGCCGATCGGCCCGGACGAGTCGGCCAATGTCGAGGTGCGCCGGGTCGGCGAGCCGCGCCGCATCAATGGTGCGCGCCAGCACTTCGAGCTCGGCGAAGCCTCCGGGCTGATGGATTTCGAGATCGCCGCCAAGATTTCCGGTGCGCGCTTCGTTTTCCTCAAGGGGCAGCTTGCCCGGCTGGAGCGCGCGCTCGGCCAGTTCATGCTGGACCTGCACACGACCGAGCACGGCTATACCGAGGTTTCCCCGCCGCTGCTGGTGCGCGACGACGCGGTCTACGGCACCGCGCAGCTGCCGAAATTTGCCGAGGATCTGTTCCAGACGACCGAGGGCCGCTGGCTGATCCCGACCGCCGAGGTGCCGCTCACCAATCTGGCGCGCGAGCAGATCCTGAACGCAGCCGACCTGCCGCTGCGCTTCACCGCGCTGACGCCGAGCTTCCGCTCCGAGGCGGGTTCGGCGGGGCGCGATACGCGCGGGCTGATTCGTCTGCACCAGTTCTGGAAGGTCGAGCTCGTTTCCATCACCGCGGCCGACAGGAGCATCGAGGAGCACGAGCGGATGACCGCCTGCGCCGAAGAGGTGCTGAAGCGGCTGGGGCTGGCATACCGCGCCGTCGTGCTCTGCACCGGCGACATGGGCTTCGGCTCGCGCAAGACCTACGATCTGGAAGTCTGGCTGCCCGGCCAGAACGCCTATCGCGAAATCTCCAGCTGCTCCGTCTGCGGCGACTTCCAGGCTCGTCGCATGGGCGCGCGCTATCGTCCGGCCGAAGGTGCGGCGCCGCAGTTCGTCCACACGCTGAACGGCTCGGGCACGGCGGTCGGCCGCGCGATGGTCGCCGTCATGGAAACCTACCAGAACGGCGACGGCACGATCACGGTGCCCGACGTGCTGCGCCCCTATATGGGCGGCCTCGACCGGATCGGCTGATGCGCATCCTGGTCACCAACGACGACGGCATCGACGCCCCGGGCCTGGAAGTGGCCGAGCGAATCGCTCGCTCGCTGTCGGACGACGTCTGGGTGGTCGCGCCGGAGACGGACCAGTCGGGCTCGGCGCATTCGCTGACGCTGAGCGATCCCCTGCGGCTGCGCAAGCTGGGCGACACGCGTTTCGCCGTTCGCGGCACGCCGACCGATTGCGTGATCATGGGCGTCAAGGTGGTGCTCGGCGGCAAGCCGGACCTCGTGATCTCCGGCGTCAATCGCGGCCAGAACGTTGCCGACGACGTGACGTATTCCGGCACCATCGCCGGTGCGATGGAAGGCACGCTGCTGGGCATTCCTTCCGTGGCGCTGTCGCAGGCCTTCGGCCCGGAAACCCGCGGCAACCCGCATTGGGCGAATGCCGAAAGCCATGCGCCGCGCATCATCCGTTCGCTGCTGGACGGGCCCCGTCACGAGGGACGGCTCTACAACATCAATTTCCCGGATTGCCCCGCAGCTGCCGTGGCGGGTGTCGCGGTGACCCGGCAGGGCAAGCGCAAGCCCGACTGGGTGCGCGTGGAGCAGCGTGCCGACGGGCGCGGCCTGCCTTATTACTGGCTGGGCTTCGGCCGTCAGCATGAGGAGCCGCCGGAGGACACGGATCTGGCGGCCCTTGCCGAGCGCCGGATTTCTGTTACCCCATTGGCTCTGGATCTGACCGACAACAGCGCCCGCGAAAGCCTGGCAGGCATCTTTTCCTGATCGGGCCACCAGCGGGGCGGACTGCGCGACCCGCATGACAGACCACACCCAGGACGGCGCCCTCGACAGCGCCCTCGACGGCGCTCAGGGCGGTAGCGGCCGTGAAGGCGACCAGGCCCTTCACATCGCGGCCCTGATGTTGAAGCTGCGCGGCCTCGGCGTCACCGACCGGAAGGTGCTGAAGGCGGTGGAGACCGTTCCGCGCGCCTTGTTCGTTCCTGCGCCGTGGCAATCGGTCGCTTACGAGGATCGGGAGATCCCGATCGATTGCGGCCAGACCCTGATGCCGCCGTCGCTCGTGGGCCGCATGACGGCCGCGCTGGAGGTCGGCGACCGCCACAGCGTTCTCGAAATCGGCACCGGCTCCGGCTATCAGACCGCGATCCTGGCGCGGCTGGCCCGGCGCGTGACCTCCATAGACCGGTTTCGCACCCTGGTGCGGGACGCGGAAGCGCGCTGGTCGACGCTCGGGATCAACAATATCAGTGCCGTGGCGGCGGATGGCTTGCAGGGCTGGCCGCGGCAGGCGCCATTCGACCGCATCCTTGTCGGCGCCGCTGTTCTCGCCGCCCCGTCGCGATTGATCTCGCAATTGACCGATAACGGGATTCTCGTCGTGCCGGTGGGGCCGGGGGACGGTGTCCAACGTTTGACGCTTTTTCAGCGCATGGGACAGAGCGTCGATACGCGCGATCTCGGTGGCGTGCGGTTTTCCGCCGCCCAGAGCGGTGTGGCGAGCAGTCTTTAACCATCTTTCAACGTTAATGAACTGTAGTCCCATCAAATCATGTTTTGCGGGGCGAATCGATGCGTTCTGTTCCTTCAGAGGCATTCACGGTGGCAAGAAAAACAACTTTACTGGCCCGGATCAGTGTCGTGGCTGTGCTCGCGGGACTGGGTGCAGGGTGTAGCGCGGACGCGATGCGGCTGAATGAGCCGCTGTTCACGGGATCCACGCCCAACCAGCAGCGTATCCTCACCGGCCAGGCGAACCGCCACGCCGATTCCTACGCCTCCGCGGATGCGGCGCCCCCGCCTCCGGCCCGGCCCGCTTATTCGCGCGCCGAAAGCTCCACCATCCAATCGTCGAGCCTGCCGGCCCCGACGGGATATACCCCGCCGTCCAGCTATGGCGGCAGCAGCCCGTCCTACGGCGCTCCGGCCCCGGTTGCGCAGGCTTCGTCCACGCCGTCCGCCCCGCGTCCCTACGCGGCCAAGGGGCTGCCCACGCCGATGGGTCGCGTGGCGTCGAACACCTATGCGCCGCCGGCTCCCGCGCCGTCCTATTCCGCCCCGGCGCCCTACACCGCTCCGTCGGCCGGCAACCGGATGGCGAGCGCCGCTCCCGCGCCGCGCACCGCATCGACGTCCGCCGAATCCGCTGGGACGGCCCCGCTGCCCGTGGTGCGCGGCGCGCCGCCGACCACGCTTGGCGCGCAGGCTCAGTCCGTGTCGGGACGCCCGATGCAGATGGCGAGTCTTGAGCCCAGGACCGGTGCCCACGACGAGGAAAGCCGCATGCTGGAGCCGCGCGGCGGTGCCGCCTCGGCCAGCGCCGCGCCGGCTTCCGCGCCGTCCGTCCGGGCTCCTTCCGCTCCCGCGCAGACCCGGGTCGCCTCGGCCGAGCCGCAGGCAGAGGTCGCCACGTCCTCAAGCTCCAGCGGCGATGCGTTCCGCTGGCCGGTGCGTGGCCGTGTGATCGCGAGCTTCGGCAAGAGCGACAACGGCGAGAAGAACGACGGCATCAACCTGGCCGTGCCGGAAGGCACGCCGGTGAAGGCCGCCGAGGATGGCACGGTGATCTATGCCGGCAGCGAGCTGAAGAGCTACGGCAACCTCGTCCTGGTGCGCCACGCCAATGGCTGGGTGTCGGCCTATGCCAACAACAAGACGCTGAAGGTGAAGCGCGGTGACCAGGTGCATCGCGGCGAAGTGGTCGCTCTGTCCGGCATGTCCGGTGGCGTGACGACGCCGCAGGTGCACTTCGAACTGCGGAAGGGCGCCACCCCGGTGGATCCGCTTCCGCACCTCTCCGAAGGTTGATCTTTCGGCTGGCGCCGGAGCGTCAGCCGAGCACAACGCCTTTCCGGCCGGCGATGTCCTGGACGAACTGCCAGGCAACCCGGCCGGATCTGCTTCCGCGGGTCGTCGCCCATTCCAGCGCCTGCGGGCGCCATTCGTCCGTCGCAGCCGGAATGGCATGATGCCTCAGATAGCCTTCCACCATCGCCAGGAACTCGTCCTGGCTGCAATTGTGGAAGCCGAGCCACAGGCCGAATCGGTCCGACAGCGACACCTTCTCCTGCACCGCCTCCGAAGGATTGATGGCCGTCGAGCGCTCGTTCTCGATCATGTCGCGCGGTAACAGATGCCGGCGGTTCGAGGTGGCGTAAAACACGACATTGTCAGGACGGCCCTCGATGCCGCCGTCCAGCGCGGCCTTAAGCGACTTGTACGAGGTGTCGTCGAAGTCGAAGGAAAGGTCGTCGCAGAACAGGATGAACCGCTCCGGCCGGGTGCGCAGCAGCGTCATCAGGCGGGGCAGGCTGTCGATGTCTTCCCGGTGGATCTCGATCAGTTTCAGCCCGGGATGCCCTGGGGGGAGGGCGGCGTCCACGTCCGCGTGGGCGGCCTTCACGAGCGAGCTCTTGCCCATTCCCCGCGCGCCCCAGAGCAGGGCGTTATTGGCCGGCAGGCCCTGCGCGAAACGGCGGGTGTTCTCCAGAAGCGTATCACGCGAACGGTCGATGCCGTGCAGCAGGGGCAGGTCGACGCGGTTCACCTTCGGCACCGCCTGCAGCGTCGCCCGTTCAGGCGACCAGACGAAGGCCTGAGCCTGCGTGAAATCGGGCACGTGCTCGGCGGGGGGAGCGAGCCGCTCCAGCGCCGAGGCGATGCGCAGCAGGGTTTCGTGGAGGGGTGGCGATGCGTTCCTCATGACGGCTCCATTCTGTACCGCCGCGCATAACACGCGCCCGCTCGCCCGGGGAAGCGAAGTGCCGGACCGTTGCGGTTTCGTAAGGTTGCAATGGCGCGGTTCGCGGCTATAGTCCGCCGAAATTCAGGCAGCCGCGTCGAGCTGCGTCAAAAGGACAAACTCGTTCAATGTGGGTGTCTACTGCATTTGCCCAGACCGCGACCGGGGGCTTTGGCGGGTCGAGCGACATGATCGTCTCGTTCCTTCCGTTCATCCTGATCTTCGTCATCATGTACTTCCTGATTCTGCGTCCGCAGCGGGGGCAGGCGAAGCGTCGTGACGAACTGCTGAAGGCGATCCGGCGCGGCGACACGGTGATCACCGGCGGCGGCATCATCGCCAAGGTCACCAAGGTGATCGACGAGAACGAACTGGAAGTGCAGATCGCCGAGAACGTTCGCGTCCGCGTCGCGCGCTCCACGGTGACCGAGGTGCGGACCAAGGCGGAGCCGGTCGCCGGCAATGCGGCCTGATTGATCGGAACCGCTGATGCTTTACTTCGCCCGGTGGAAGATCACCCTTATCGTCCTTGTCATTCTCGCCGGCATCGTGGTGCTCATCCCGAGCGCCTTTACCCGGGAGCAGGTCGCGAACTGGCCGTCCTTCCTGCCGAAGAAGCAGATGGTTCTGGGCCTCGACCTGCGTGGCGGCGCCCATCTTCTCTTGCAGGTGCAGCGCTCCAGCCTGATTCGTGACCGGCTGCAGACGCTGACCGACGACGTCCGGCAGAAGCTCCGCGACGAGCATATCGGCTATCAGAACCTTTCCTCGCGCGGGCAGGCGGTGCAGTTCACGCTGCGCGACCCTGCTGACGCGGAGAAGGTGATGACGGCGCTCAAGCCGCTCGCCGCGCCGATCCAGTCAGGCATGCTGTCCGGCGGCACGCTTTCCGAGGTCTCGCTCAGCCAGAACAACGGGCAGATTTCCGCCAATCTGACGGATGACGGCATCGATCATCGCGTTCGCTCCGCCGTCGATCAGAGCCTTGGCGTGCTCGGCCGCCGCATCAACGCCCTCGGCACCGTGGAGCCGAGCATCCAGCGCGAAGGCTCCGATCGCATCATGATCGAGGTGCCGGGCCTGCAGGATACGGCGCGGCTCAAGGAAGTGCTCGGCCAGACCGCCAAGATGACCTTCCATCTGGAATGTGCCGACGGTTCGCTGCAGCAGGCGCTGCAATCGCGTCCGCCCGCGGGCTGCGAGATCGCGCAACCGGCCGAGGCGAACGAGCAGCCGGTTCTGATCAACTCGCATGTGGAGCTTTCCGGCGACGATCTCGTCGACGCTCAGCCGACCTTCGATTCGCAGAGCAACCAGCCGATCGTTTCCTTCCGCTTCAATTCCCGTGGTGCCAGCATCTTCGGCCGTCTGACGCAGGAGAATGTCGGCAAGCGCTTCGCCGTGATCCTCGACAACAAGGTGATCACCGCACCGGTCATCCGGGGCGCCATCGTGGGCGGCTCCGGCCAGATCGAGGGCAACTTCACCGTGGAAAGCGCGCAGAACCTTGCGGTCCTGCTTCGCGCCGGCGCGCTTCCCGCGAACTTCGACGTGGTCGAGGAACGCACCGTCGGCCCGAGCCTGGGGCAGGATTCCATCCGCGCCGGCCAGATCGCCGGTATCATCGGCCTCGTCGCCGTGGCGATCTTCATGGTGGCTCTCTACGGCATTCTCGGTGTCTTCGCCGATATCGCGCTCCTGGTGAACGTCATCCTGATCATGGGCATTCTCGTCCTGCTGCAGGCGACGCTGACGCTGCCGGGCATCGCGGGCATCGTGCTGACCATGGGCATGGCGGTGGACGCCAACGTGCTGATCTACGAGCGCATGCGGGAAGAGCAGAAGCTCGGCCGCTCCGCGATCTCCGCGATCGAGGCCGGTTTCAGCCGAGCCTTCGCGACGATCATCGACGCGCATATCACGGCCCTGATCGCCGCCTTCGCGCTCTTCGCGCTCGGTTCGGGTCCCATCCGTGGTTTTGCCGTGACGCTCGCCGTCGGCATCTTCACCACGCTCTTCACTGCCATTCTCGTCACCCGTCTGATCGTTTCGATCTGGGTGCGTTCGCGCCGACCCAAGGTCGTGCCGATCTGATCGGGGTCTGAGACAATGCCTTTCAGAATCATTCCTGACGGGACGCGCTTCCCGTTCATGCGCTTCGCGAAGATCGGGTTGCCGGTCTCGCTCGTCCTGATGGTCGCTTCATTGGTCCTGCTTTTCACGGTGGGTCTGAACGAGGGTATCGACTTCAAGGGCGGCACCGTCATCGAGGTGCAGAGCAAGGCGCCGACCGCCGATCTCGCCGACATTCGCTCCAAGGTCGATTCGCTCGGGCTGGGCGCGGTCGAGGTGCAGGGCTTCGGCACGCCGAACGACGTGCTTCTCCGCGTCTCCGCCCAGTCCGGGGCGGAAGGCGCGCAGGAGCAGGCGGTGCAGAAGATCCGCTCGGTTCTGGGCGCGGATCAGTACACGTTCCGCCGGGTCGAGGTGGTGGGTCCGCGCGTTTCCGGCGAACTCGCTTATTCCGGCACCATGTCGGTCGTGCTCACCATCGTCGGGATCATGGCCTATATCTGGATCCGCTTCGAATGGCAGTTCGCGCTGGGCGCGGTGGCCTCTCTGGTGCACGACGTCATCCTGACGATCGGCTTCTTCGCGGTGTCCCGGGTCGAGTTCAACCTGACCAGTATCGCGGCAATCCTCACGATCGTCGGATACTCGCTGAACGACACGGTCGTCGTGTTCGACCGCGTGCGCGAGGTGCTGCGCCGCTACAAGTCACTGTCGATTTCCGAAGTGATCGACCAGTCCACCAACCAGACGCTGGCACGCACGATCCTGACCTCGGTCACGACTCTGATCGCGCTGCTCGCGCTGTTCTTCTTCGGCGGCGAGGTTATCCGGTCATTCACCGCAGCGATGATTTTCGGCGTTCTGATCGGCACTTACTCGTCGATCTTCATCGCTTCGCCGACGCTGATCTTCTTCCACGTGCGGCCGAAGCCGGACAAGCCGGCTACCGACAAGCAGGCGTCCGCCAAGCCGAAGACGGGCGTCCCGGCATGAGCGACCGTCCCGGCGGCATTTCGATCCAGCCGGCCCGATTTCCGGGCCGTGCTCCCATCGACGCCTACGGGAACAGCGGTTTCCGCTTCGCGGACATGTCGCATCGGGGCTCGATCCTTCTGCTCCCGAGCGGGATTGAGTCGTGGGGTGCCGAGACGGCCTCCGGCATCGACCGGTTCTCGGTGGGGCGGTTGATCCAGGAAGCCGCCGATATCGAGATCCTGTTGATCGGGACGGGCGCGGCTCATGTGCCGCTCACTCGGGAGGTCGAAGCGGCGCTCGATGCCGCCGGCCTGCATCCGGACATCATGAACACCGGTGCTGCCGTTCGCACCTACAACGTGCTTCTGGCGGAGCAGCGGGCCGTCGCGGCGGCTCTGATCGCCGTCGAGAACGTGCGCTGACGGTCTGAGATGGCCGAGCCCGCAATCCAGGTTCCGGATTACAACGTCGGGCTCGTGCGGAACGGCGACAGGCCGCGTTATTACTCCACTCTGTTCGCTCCGGCGGAGAAGCGGGAAGCGCTGACCGCGCTCTACGCCTTCGCCGTCGAGATCGCCGACATCCCGGACCGGGTGACCAATCCGACGCTGGGTGAAATTCGCCTGCAATGGTGGCGGCAGGCCCTGGAGCAGCCAGATGCCGGAGCGGGGGAAAGCTCCCCAGTCATCACGGCTCTGCGCCCGGCCATCGCCGAATACCTGCTTCCCGTCCCGGCGTTCGTCGCCCTGATCGAAGCACGATCCGGCGACCTTTATTCCGACCCACCGGTCACGCCCTCCGATCTGGAAGGGCAGCTGGGCGAGATGGAATCGTCGCTGTTCCAGCTCGCTTCGTTGATCCTCGGCGCCAAGGGGCCCGAGATCGCCGATGCATCCGGCCATGCCGGGGTGGCCTATGGGCTGGCGCGCAGACTTGCCGGTTTCGCCCACCATCGCGCCAGGGGACGGGTGGTGCTGCCGGCCGAGATTCTCCGGGCTCACGGAATGGAGCCGGCGGAGGTGCTGGCTGTCCCGTTCTCGCCGGCACTGCAGGCGTCTGTCCAGGACGCGGTGGCGCTGGCGCGTGAGCATCTGGAAAAGGCGAGAGCGGCCGGCGTGCCCAGGAGCCTGCGGTCCGCATTCCTGCCGCTGGTTGCGGTGGAGCCGCTGCTCGCCGCCGTGGAACGCCTGGGTCCACGGATCGGCGGCGAGACCGTCTCGGTAGCGGATGCACGAATTCTCAGCCGGATGGCGGCTGCGGCCTACGGGTTCCGCAGGCTCTGAAAGGCCGCCTCAGGCGGCCTGCTGTTCGGGGCTGTCACGAAGCCAGCCCTCGAAGTCGGCAAGCGCGCGGTGCGCCATCAGCTTCTTGCGTGCGACCGCCTTCTCCGACCCGCGCAGGCGCTTGCCGTCAGGCCCCTTCACCGCTTCGTCGATCGGCGGGAACAGCCCGAAATTCACGTTCATCGGCTGGAACGAGGAGGGACCGCTGCCGCCTTCCACGAGATGCCCGCCGGTGATGTGGGCAAGCAACGCGCCGTGGGCGCTGGTCGCGGGCGGCCGACGGATCTCCTCGCCGCGCAACTCGGCAGCGGCGAAGCGTGCGGCCATCAGGCCGACGGACGCCGATTCCACATAGCCTTCGCAGCCCGTGATCTGGCCGGCGAACCGGATATGCGGGGCCGCCTTCAGTCGAAGAGTGCCGTCGAGTACCACTGGCGAGTTCAGGAAGGTGTTGCGGTGCATGCCGCCGAGGCGGGCGAACTCCGCGTTCTGAAGCCCCGGGATCGTCCGGAGAACGCGAACCTGGTCGCCGTACTTCATCTTTGTCTGGAAGCCGACGAGGTTATAAAGCGTCCCCAGCGCGTTGTCCTGCCGGAGCTGCACGACGGCATAGGCCTTTTCCTCCGGCTTGTGCGCGTTGGTGAGGCCCATCGGCTTCATCGGTCCGTGGCGCAGGGTTTCCACGCCGCGCGATGCCATTACCTCGACGGGCAGACAGCCGTCGAAATAGGGGGTGTTCTTTTCCCACTCGCGGAAGTCGAGGGTTTCGGCCGAGAGGAGGGCGGCAACGAAAGCCTCATACTCTTCCCGGTTCATCGGGCAGTTCAGGTAGTCCTTGCCGTTGCCGCCCGGTCCCACCTTGTCGTAGCGCGACTGGAACCAGGCGACCTCCATGTCCACCGACTCGCGATAGACGATCGGCGCGATGGCGTCGAAGAAGGCGAGGCGTTCCTCACCGGTAATGTCCTGCACGGCGCCGGCCAGAGCGGGCGAAGTCAGCGGCCCAGTCGCGATGATCGTGCTGCCCCATTCCGCAGGCGGCAGGCCTACGACCTCGCCTTCCTCAACGGTAACGAGCGGGTGCTGGCGCAGCGTGTCCGTCACCGCCTGCGAAAAGCCGCCGCGGTCCACGGCCAGCGCGCTGCCGGCTGGCACCTGATGACGGTCGGCCGTCGCGATGATAAGCGAACCCGCTCGCCGCATCTCCGCGTGAAGGACCCCTACGGCATTGCCCTCCGCATCGTCGGAGCGGAAGGAGTTCGAGCAGACGAGTTCTGCGAAGTCGCCGGTGTGGTGCGCGGCCGTATTGGTTGCCGGCCGCATCTCGTGAAGGATCACGGGGATGCCCTGCTGGACGAGTTGCCAGGAGGCCTCGCTGCCGGCAAGGCCGGCGCCGATGACGTGGACGGGCGGAATGGAGGAGGATGCGCTCATTCCGGACATATGGCTGATAGGACGGGCCGACCGCAAGGTGAGGCATCGCGCGATCGCGCAAAGAAAAAGGCGACGCCTGCAAGCGCCGCCCTGTCTCGAACTCTCAATGCCGAATCGTTACGCGGCTTTGCGCTGCGTATGCCGGCCTTCGTTGATCTCCTCGACGATCTTGGCGCAGAACTGGTCGAGGTCGCCGGGGTTCCGGCTGGTGATGATGCCTTCGTCGGTGATCACCGCCTCGTCATGAACGATGCCACCGGCATTGCGGAGATCCGTCAGGATGGATTTGTAGCCGGTGACATTGCGCCCCTTTACGAGCCCGGTTTGGATCAGCAGCCACGGAGCGTGGCAAATCGCGGCGATCACCTTCTTCTGGTCAAAGAACGCGGTGATCAGCGCCAGCGCTTCCTTGTTGACGCGGAGGATATCGGGATTGATCTGGCCGCCGGGCAGGACCAGCGCGTCGTAATCGCCGGCGGAGACATCGGAGAGGGCGCGATCGACCCTGACCTTGTTGCCCCAATCTTTCTCGTCCCAGCCGCGGATCTCGCCGCTTTCCGGCGAGACGACATCGACCTGCGCGCCGGCTTCCCTAAGCTTGGTCTGCGGCACCTCGAGCTCGGCCTGCTCGAAGCCGTTCGTCGCGAGGATCGCGATGCGCTTTCCGTTCAGGTTTGCCATGATTGATCTCCTGGTTGCCCGCCGTCTCTTGTGGAGAGTTAACGGCCGCTTGCAGAGCCGGTTCCCGGAAGAGCCTTCAGGGGCGCGGCGGGGCGGGCAGGGAGATCACGAGCGGCGGGAGACGCCGGAAACAGAAAGGCCGGCGACGCTGAACGTCACCGGCCTTGCGTAAGCTGGGTGGAGGAGCCGCAGCTTAGAGACGCGAAGCTTCGCGAGCCAGGCGCTGGATGTCGTTGCGGCGGATGCCCAGGTCCTGCAGATCGCGGGGGGTGAGGGTCTCCAGCTCCCGGACGGTGGTCCGGTAACGCCGCCAGCGGCGGTAGTTCTCGTAGACGTTGTTCATGGGGCGGGCCATTGTCGTGTTCCGGCGCTGTCTTGAATTCGATGAGCGATATATACTCTCGCCCGCAGGTATTGTGCAGTGCAGCGGAATGCATGGCTGGTCTTCGGGACTCGCATTTCAGGTTAAGCGAGTCTTACCTGAACGGGCCTGAACGGGCCCGAACGGGCCGGTCCGATGATTCGGGCCGGCTCCGGGCGCTACTCGGCCGCCTGCGAGTGACGCGTCTGGGGCTGCTGCGGTCGCCGGGTCAGCAACTCGGCCAGGAACGTGCCCGTATGCGAGCGCTTCACCTTCACGATCTCTTCGGGCGTTCCCGCCGCCACGACCTCGCCGCCGCCGTCGCCGCCCTCCGGGCCGATATCGATGACCCAGTCCGCGGTCTTGATGACTTCGAGATTGTGCTCGATCACCGCGACCGTGTTGCCCTGGTCCACCAGTTCGTGAAGAACTTCGAGGAGCTTCGCCACATCGTGGAAGTGCAGGCCGGTCGTCGGCTCGTCCAGGATATAGAGCGTGCGCCCGGTTGAACGGCGCGACAGTTCCTTGGCGAGCTTGACGCGCTGCGCCTCGCCGCCGGACAGCGTCGTCGCCTGCTGGCCGACCTTGATATAGCCGAGGCCGACCCGCGCCAGCGTCGCCATCTTGTCCCGCACGGCCGGCACGGCGGCGAAGAACTCGGCGCCTTCGTCTACGGTCATGTCGAGCACGTCGGCGATCGACTTGCCCTTGAACTGCACTTCCAGCGTTTCGCGATTGTAGCGCTTGCCCTTGCAGACGTCGCAGGTGACATAGACGTCGGGCAGAAAGTGCATCTCGATCTTGATGACGCCGTCGCCCTGGCAGGCCTCGCAACGGCCGCCCTTGACGTTGAAGGAGAAGCGGCCGGGCTGATAGCCGCGAATCTTCGCCTCCGGCAGGCCGGCAAACCATTCGCGGATCGGCGTGAAGGCGCCGGTATAGGTGGCGGGATTGGAGCGCGGGGTGCGGCCGATCGGCGACTGGTCGATGTCGATCACCTTGTCCAGGTGCTCCAGCCCGGTCAGGCTGTCATGCGGGGCCGGATGCTCGCGCGCGCCGTTCAGCCGCTTCGCGACCGCCTTGTAGATCGTGTCCAGCAGCAGCGTGGACTTGCCGCCACCTGAAACGCCCGTGACGCAGGTGAAGGTGCCGAGCGGGATCGAAGCGCTGACATTCTTCAGATTGTTGGCGCGCGCGCCGGTGACGGCGAGTTCGCGACCCTTCTGGACAAGGCGCCGCTCCGCCGGGATCTCCACGGCAAGGTCGCCGGTGAGGTAGCGGCCGGTCAGCGAGCGCTTGTTGGCCTTGATCTCGTCCGGCGTACCTTCCGCGATGATCTCGCCGCCATGCACGCCCGCCCCGGGACCGACATCGACGACATAGTCGGCGAGCAGGATCGCGTCCTCGTCATGCTCCACGACAATGACGGTGTTGCCGAGATCGCGCAGGTGCTTCAGCGTTTCCAGAAGCCGCGCATTGTCGCGCTGGTGCAAGCCGATCGACGGCTCGTCCAGCACATAGAGCACGCCGGTCAGACCCGACCCGATCTGCGACGCCAGCCGGATACGCTGGCTTTCGCCGCCGGACAGCGTGCCGGAGGAGCGGGAGAGGGTGAGGTAATCGAGGCCCACGTCGTTCAGGAAGCGCAGGCGCTCGCGGATCTCCTTGAGGATGCGATAGGCGATACCGGTCTGCTTTTCCGTGAGCTTCGCCGGCAGTTCCTCAAACCAGCTCTCCGCCTCGCGGATCGACATGGCGGTGATCTGGCCGATATGCATGGCGGCGATCTTCACCGCCAGCGCTTCCGGCTTGAGCCGATAGCCGCTGCACGTGGGGCAGGGCGCGGCGGAGAAGTAGCGCTCGATCTCCTCGCGGATCATCTCCGAATCCGTTTCCTTCCAGCGCCGGTCGAGGTTCGGGATCACGCCCTCGAACGTCTTGTGGGTCTGGTAGGAGCGCAGCCCGTCATCATAGGTGAAGACGATCTTTTCCCGGCCGGTGCCGTATAGGATGGCCTTGTGGACCTCCTTGGAAAGCTCGCTCCAGCTGTCGGTGACCTTGAAGTCGTAATGATCGGCAAGCGCCTGCAGCGTCTGCAGGTAGTAGGGCGAGCTCGACTTGGACCAGGGCAGGATGGCGCCGTCGCGAAGCGTCATCGCCGTGTCCGGCACGACGAGGTCGGGGTCGATGGTGCGCTGCGTGCCCAGACCGTCGCAGACCGGGCAGGCGCCGAAGGGATTGTTGAAGGAGAAGAGCCGCGGCTCGATCTCGGCGATGGTGAAGCCGGAAACCGGGCAGGCGAACTTCTCGGAGAAGACCACGCGGCGCGGCTCCTCGCCCTCCGCCGGCGCGTCGGCGAACTCCGCGATGGCGATGCCGTCGGCCATGCCGAGCGCCGTTTCCAGCGAATCCGCCAGGCGCGAGCCGATATCCGGCCGCACGACGATGCGGTCGATCACGAGGTCGATATCGTGCTTCAGCTTCTTGTCGAGTGTCGGCGCTTCGGAGATTTCGTAGAATTCGCCGTCGATCCTGGCGCGCTGGAAGCCCTTCTTCATGAACTCCGCGAGGTCCTTGCGGTACTCGCCCTTGCGGCCCCGCACGACGGGCGCCAGCAGGTAGAGGCGCGTTCCTTCCGGCAGTTCCAGCACCCGGTCGACCATCTGGCTGACGGTCTGACTCTCGATCGGCAGGCCCGTCACCGGGGAATAGGGAACGCCCACGCGCGCGAAGAGCAGGCGCATGTAGTCGTAGATTTCCGTGACCGTGCCGACGGTGGAGCGCGGGTTCTTCGACGTCGTCTTCTGCTCGATGGAGATCGCCGGGGACAGGCCGTCGATCTGGTCGACGTCCGGCTTCTGCATCATCTCGAGGAACTGGCGCGCATAGGCGGAGAGCGACTCCACGTAGCGGCGCTGGCCTTCCGCGTAGATCGTGTCGAAAGCGAGCGACGACTTGCCCGAGCCGGAGAGGCCCGTCATCACGATAAGCTTGTCGCGCGGCAGGTCGACATCGACATTCTTCAGATTATGCTCGCGCGCGCCGCGAACCGAGATCGTCTTGTGCGGATCAGTCATGCTCGTCCTGGATCAACCGGCGACCTTCGCTCGCGCCAAGGCCACCTCTTCAGCCTTATCTAGTTCCGACAGGCCATCGGACCAATGCCCACGCGACCATCAATGCACTTGCTTGACGGTGAGTCTTCATATCAGTAGAACAGAGAGAGAACAAGCGGCCTGCGCCCCTCGCGTGTCCGACTCCTGCGTAGCGGGTCAGCTGTGAACTCCGCGAATCGAAAGCTGCGGTCGCGGCCGGTTTGGGGCATGGTGCCGGCATCAGTTTCAGGAGGCCGCCATGGCGGGAAGCGTTAACAAGGTGATCCTGGTCGGAAATCTCGGCCAGGATCCGGAAGTCCGTCGCACGCAGGACGGTCGCCCCATCGTCAATCTGAGGCTCGCGACGTCGGAAAGCTGGCGCGACCGCAATTCCGGCGAGCGCAAGGAAAAGACCGAGTGGCACCGCGTGGTGATCTTCAACGAAGGTCTCTGCAAGGTCGCCGAGCAATATCTGCGCAAGGGTTCCACGGTCTATATCGAGGGGCAGCTGCAGACCCGCTCCTATGAGAAGGAAGGGCAGACGCACTATTCCACCGAGATCGTGCTTCAGGGCTTCAACTCGACCCTGACGATGCTCGGCGGCCGTGGCGGCGGTGGGGGCGAAATGGAGGATCGCGGCGGTCGCGGCTCCGATTTCGGCAGCTCCAGCCCGATGGAGCGGGGTGGTTATTCCGGCGGCTACGGCGGGGGCGGTGCGGGCTCCGGTGGCGGCGGTGGTTATGGCGGCGGCTCCGGCGGCGGAGCCGGTGCGGGCGGCGCCGGTGGCAAGGGCGGTGGCAAGCCGGCCTTCGACGACATGGACGACGAAATCCCGTTCTAGTCCGGGTTCGGCGACAGGGGGCTGCCTCAGGCCGAGGCGGTCCCTTGTTCTTTCTGACGAGCCCATTGCTCGAAGCGCTCGTGATCCTTTCGGGATTGCGCTTCGATGAACACCCGTCCGATCTGCGGAAAGCGAAGACGCAGCGCTTCCTCCGTGGTCGCGATGATCCGCTCCACGTCGGCCGCCGAAAGCGTGTCGCGGAAGTCGGCGGAGACGGCGAGCAGGATGTTGTCCGGCCCGAGCTGCAGCGAGCGCACCTCGTTGATCTCCTCGATGCCGTCCTGGCTGCCGACGATTTCCCGAATGACGCCGACGACTTCCGGCAGCGCCGCCTCGCCGGTCAGCAGGCCCTTGATCTCGACCGCCAGCAGGATCGCCGTCATGGCGAGCACGACCGCGATGACGATGGAGGCGACCGGGTCGGCCCACTCCCAGCCCAGCCAGTGCGCGCAGGCGATGCCGACAAAGGCGACGACGAGGCCGAGCAGGGCGGCGCTGTCCTCGAAGAAGGTGGTGAAGACGCTCGGGTCCTTGGAGCGCTTCACGGTCGCCAGGAAGCTTTCCTTGCCGCGCTTGGCGTTCAGTTCGCGCACGGCGACCGTCCAGGAAAATCCCTCGAAGAAGAACGAGACCACCAGGACGATCATGTTGAGGTAGGTGTTCTCGATCGGCTGCGGGTTCTGCAGCCGATGGACGCCTTGGTAGAACGAGACGCCCGCGCCCACGCCGAAGATCATGATCGCGACGAGGAACGACCAGAAATAGATTTCCGCGCTGTAGCCGAAGGGGTGGCTGCGATCGGGCGGACGCTTCGCGCGCCAGGTGCCGAAGAGCAGCAGCCCCTGGTTGCCGGTGTCGATGACGGAATGGATGCCTTCCGACAGCATGGCCGACGATCCCGTAAACAGCGCCGCCCCGAACTTCACCACGGCAATCGCCAGATTGCCGCTCAGTGCCGCATAGATAACCTTGTTAGAGCCGCCTGCCGCCGCCATGGTCCCCGCCTGTCGCTTCGCGGGATTGAATGTAAGCTCGCCGGGAACGTTCCCGATCAGGTCCGGGTGAAGAGCCTGACGAAGCCCATGACGCCGTCCGCGACGAACTGCACGGCGAGCGCCGCGAGGATCAGGCCGAGAAGGCGCGTGACCACGATCCGGCCCGTGGAGCCGAGGAAGCGGTCCACCTGCGGGGAGACCAGCAGCACCGCGCCGGTGATGACGATGGCGACCGCCAGGATCAGGATCAGCTCCACCCGCTGCACCGGCTGGGCATAGGTGCCGGCAAGCAGGATGGTGGCGGAGATGGCGCCGGGCCCGGCGATCAGCGGGATGGCCAGCGGGAACACGGCAAGGCTGCGCACCCGGTCGACGTTGCTGGCGCTCTTCTCGTGCCGTTCCTGCCGCCGCTCGAAGATCATCTCGAAGGCTATGGTGAAGAGCAGGAGCCCACCGGCGATGCGGAAGGCGTGGATGGTGATCCCGAAGAACTCCAGGAACGCGGTGCCCGCCAGCGCGAAGACCACGAGGATGCAGAAAGCGGTGATGGAGCCGCGCAGCGTCACCTGCAATTGCTCGCTGCGGCTCATCCCGGCGGTCAGCGCGACGAAGAGCGGCGCAAGTCCCGCCGGATCGATGGTCACGAACAAAGTCACCAGCGATGAAATGGCATCATGCAATCCGGTTTCTCCCTTGCCGTCCGGCACCTGCGGCCGCGCGCGAAAACCCGCTTCAGGCCCGGCCTGTCTCATTGGATTCGGCCACCCGGCACCTTATCTCAGCGAAGGCGGCGGAGAATTGGATTCTCCGGTGCCGATGGGCTAAACTCGCCTCCACAACAGTTCAGAATTCGATTCCACATTGGCAGACGAAACAACGACGCCCCCGGCTGACAGGGGCCCGAACGGTCGCGACGGCGAAATCCGCACGATCTCCATCGTCGACGAGATGAAGCGCTCCTACGTCGATTACGCGATGAGCGTGATCGTCAGCCGCGCTCTCCCGGACGTTCGTGACGGGCTGAAGCCGGTCCATCGCCGCATTCTCCATGCGATGAACGAAGCCGGCTACGACTGGAACAAGGCCTACAAGAAGTCCTCGCGCGTCGTCGGCGACGTCATGGGTAAGTATCATCCCCATGGCGATTCCGCGATCTACGACGCGCTGGTGCGTCTGGCGCAGGACTTTTCCATGCGCCTGCCGCTCATCGACGGCCAGGGCAATTTCGGCTCGCTGGATGGCGATCCGGCCGCCGCGATGCGGTACACCGAGGTGCGGCTTGAAAAAGTCACGCACTCGCTGCTCGACGACATCGACAAGAACACGGTCGATTTTCGCTCCAACTACGACGATTCCAGCCAGGAACCGACGGTTCTCCCGGCGAGCTTTCCGAACCTCCTCGTCAATGGCGCGGGCGGCATCGCCGTCGGCATGGCGACCAACATCCCGCCCCACAATCTGGGCGAGGTGATCGATGCCACGATCGCGCTGATCGAGGAGCCGACGCTCGATACGATCGACCTGATGCAGTACGTGCCGGGCCCGGATTTTCCGACCGGCGGCCTGATCATGGGCCGGGCCGGCATTCGGGCGGCCTACGAGGGCGGCCGCGGTTCCGTGCTGATGCGCGGCAAGGTGCATTTCGAGACCAACCGGCGCGACCGCGAGATCATCGTCATCACCGAGGTTCCGTACCAGGTGAACAAGGCCTCGATGATCGAGAAGATGGCCGATCTAGTCCGCGAAAAGCGGATCGAAGGCATCTCCGATCTTCGTGACGAGTCGGACCGTGACGGCGTGCGCGTCGTCATCGAGCTGAAGCGCGACGCGGTTGCCGATGTGGTGCTGAACCAGCTCTACCGCTTCACGCCGCTGCAATCGAGCTTCGGCGTCAACATGGTTGCGCTGACCGGCGGCCGTCCGGAGCAGATGAACCTCAAGGACATCCTTGCCGCGTTCGTCGCCTTCCGCGAGGATGTCGTGAGCCGGCGGACCAAGTTCCTGCTCGGCAAGGCGCGCGACCGGGCCCACGTCCTCGTGGGTCTCGCGATCGCCGTCGCCAATATCGACGAAGTGATCCAGATGATCCGGACGTCGCCCGATCCGGCCACGGCGCGCGAGCGTCTGATGAGTCGCGACTGGCCGGCGAAGGATGTTGCCCCGCTGGTGGCGCTGATCGCCGATCCGCGTCACCTGATCACCGAAGAAGGCACATATCGCCTGTCGGAAGAGCAGGCCCGGGCGATCCTTGACTTGCGTCTGCAGCGCCTTACCGCGCTGGGCCGTGATGAAATCGGCGACGAGCTGCAGAAGCTCGCCGACGAAATCCGCGACTATCTCGAGATCCTCGCCTCGCGCGAGCGGATCATGTCGATCATCAAGGACGAGCTCCGCGCCATCCGCGAGGAGTTCAACACGCCGCGCCGGACCGAGATCGTGGAAGGCGGGGCGGACCTCGACGACGAGGATCTGATCCAGCGCGAGGACATGGTCGTCACCGTCAGCCACGCGGGCTACATCAAGCGCGTGGCGCTCTCGGAGTACCGGGCGCAGCGTCGCGGCGGCAAGGGCCGCGCCGGCATGGCGACGCGCGACGAGGATTTCGTCACCAAGCTCTTCGTCGCCAACACGCATACCGAGGTGCTGTTCTTCTCCTCGCGCGGCATGGCCTACAAGATGAAGGTGTGGCGTCTGCCGCTGGCCGCGCCGCAAGCGCGCGGCAAGGCGCTGGTCAACCTGCTGCCGCTGGAGAAGGACGAGCGCATCACCTCGATCCTGCCGCTGCCGGAGGCCGCCGCCGACAACGAGCGCGTGCATTTGATGTTCGCGACCACGGGCGGCACGGTGCGGCGCAACGCGCTGTCGGACTTCACCAACGTGAACCGTAACGGCAAGATCGCCATGAAGCTCTACGAGGGCGAGGCGATCGCCGGCGTGGAAACCTGCACGGCCGACGACGACGTGCTGATGACGACGGCCAACGGGCAGTGCATCCGCTTTGCCGTCACCGACGTGCGCGTCTTCAAGGGCCGCGATTCCACCGGCGTGCGCGGCATCTCGCTCGGCACGGACGACAAGATCATCTCGATGACCATCCTCCGTCATTTCGACGCGAGCCCAGACGAGCGGGCGGCCTATCTCCGCCTCAGCCGTGCCGTGCGCGGCGAGAACGAGGCCGAGGCGGAGCCCGTCGAGGCGGAGGCGGAAGCCGAGGAGGTCGCCGATGGCGAGCTCTCGCAGACCCGGTATGCCGAGATGAGCGCGTCCGAGCAGTTCGTTCTGACGCTCTCGGAAAACGGCTTCGGCAAGCGGACCTCGTCCTTCGAGTACCGGATCACCGGCCGTGGCGGTAAGGGCATCGTCGCGATGGTGGTGAACAGCCGGAACGGGCCGCTCGTCGCATCCTTCCCGGCGGAGCATACCGACCAGATCATGCTGGTCACCAATGGCGGCAAGGTCATCCGCGTGCCGGTCGACGGCATTCGCGTGGCCGGTCGCTCCACCCAGGGCGTCACGGTGCTGAACACGGCGCCGGGCGAGAAGGTCGTCTCGGTCGAGCACATCTCCGATCCCGGCGAGGAAGACGAGATGATCGAGGAGGCCGTGCAGGCGGCCGAGGCTCAGCCGCCGGTCGACGGTCCCGATATCGTCGGCGGCGTCCCGGACGTGGGCGGCGCGGGAGAGCAGGGGCCTGACAGCTCCGACGGTTCTCTCGGAGAACCGGACGAGCCTACCGAGGAATAGCAAAACGCCCGGCGCTGCCGGGCGTTTTCGTATTCAGGCCATCTTGCCGAGGAAGGCCCGCCTCGGCGGGCCTCGGGTCGTTCAGAGCAGCGTTCCCTGCAGGATCAGGATCGCGACGCTGAAATAGATGACGAGGCCGGTCACATCGACCAGCGTCGCCACGAAAGGCGCCGAGGCGCTGGCGGGATCGAAGCCGATCCGCTGCAGCAGGAACGGCAGCATCGAGCCCGACAGCGAGCCGAAGGTGACGATCCCGACCAGCGCCGCGCCCACCGTCGCCGCGATCAGCGGCCAGTGGACGCCATAATCGTAGAAGCCCAGCAACTGCCATGCCGTGATGCGCAGGACGCCGACGACGCCGAGGATGGCGCCGAGCGTCAGCCCCGTCGGCAGCTCGCGAAGCGCGACGCGCCACCAGTCGCCGAGGCGGATCTCGCGCAGCGCCAGCGCCCGGATCAGCAAGGACGTCGCCTGCGACCCGGAATTGCCGCCGGAACTCATGATCAGCGGGATGAAGAGCGTCAACACGATAGCCTTTTCAAGCTCCGTCTCGAAGTGCTGCATGGCGCTGGCCGTGAGCATCTCGCTGACGAAGAGGGCGCAGAGCCAGCCAGCGCGCTTCTTGATCATCTTGCCGAAGCCGATCTCCATGTAGGGCTCGTCGAGCGCCTCCATGCCGCCGAACTTCTGCACGTCCTCCGTGCTTTCCTCCAGGATCGCGTCGATGACGTCGTCGAAGGTGACGATGCCGAGCACGTAGCCCATCTCGTCCACGACGGGGACGGCGAGAAGATTGTACTTGGAAATCAGCCGCGCGACTTCCTCGCGGTCGGTGAAGGGGGAGACCGTGACGGGGCGGCTGCCGCGCGCGGCGGAAAGCACCGGCGCGTGCAGGTCGGCCGAGATCAGCCGGCGAAGGCCGACGGCCTGCACCAGCGTGCGTTTTTCCGGATCGAGCACGTAGATCGCGTAGACCGTCTCCCGCGTGCGCTCCACCTGGCGGATGTGGCGAAGCGTATGCTCCACGGACCAGGTGCTGGGCACGCTGACAAACTCGGTCGTCATGATGCTGCCGGCGCTGTGGGAGGGATAGGACAGCAGCTTCTTGAGCGACGCCGCCGTCTCCGGATCCAGCCGGGCGAGAAGGTTCGAGCGGGCGGGCTCTTCCAGCTCGCGGAACAGCGTTGCCGCGCGGTCGGCCGACATGCCGCTGAGAAGCGCCAGCACGCGTTCGGCCGGAAGTGCCGCGACGAATTCGGCCGAGAGATCGAGCTCCGGCTGGTCCATCACGTCGACGGCCTGCTCCAGCGGCAGCAGCGCGATGACCTCGGATGCGGTCTCCGGCTCCTGCTCGTTCAGGGCCTCGGCGATGTCCGCGACATGCTCGTGGGTGAGTTCGGCGGCGAGCGTCGCCGGATCGAGGTTGTCCTCGATCAAATCAAGCGTGTTTTCCACGGCTCAAATCCTCCGGTCAGCCGCCAGCGGCTGAGCGTGGAGAGCCGATCCTTCGATCAGACCACGACAGCCGGTGACGGCATGAACAATCGACTGTGACTGTCGCTAGACATGATGAAGTTGGGGTCCTGTGAGGGTGCCGGCGGACTGCGCGCAGAGCCAGCAAGCGCTTGATTGAACTTCTTTTCCCAGTGCGTCAAGCCGATGTTGCGCCGCCTCATGAAGGCGTGATGTGGTCGGTTGCCGCAAGTGGTTCCGGCCGCTAGCCTGCGCGCTTTCTGATCGGGACCCGGACGCTCTTGAAGCCGTTTCACATTGCACTGGCGGTGCTGATCGCCGCCCTTTGGGGCTTCAACTTCGTGGTCATACGGGTTGGGCTCGTCAGCTTCCCTCCGATCCTGATGGCGGCCCTTCGGTTCGTCATCGCCGCGCTGCCCGTGCTGGTCCTGCCGCGACCGGCGATTCCCTGGTCGCGCCTCGTCCTCACCAGCGCCACGCTCTTCATCGGGCAGTATGCGCTGCTGTTCTATGGCATGGCGCAGGGAATGCCCGCGGGCCTCGCTTCCACCGTCCTGCAGATCCAGGCCTTCCTCACCATGGCCTTCGCCGCCTTCCTTCTGCGGGAGAAGCCGACAGGGCGGCAGATCGTCGGCGCGGCGATCGCGCTCGCCGGGCTGACGCTTGTCGGTGCCAGCATCCATGGCGGGGCAACCGGATCGGCCGGTGCGGTGTCGGCTGTCGGGTTCGGGCTGACGCTCGCCGCGGCGGTGAGCTGGGCGATCGGCAACGTGATGCTGCGCGGCGCGGGCAAGGTCGACATGCTGGCGACGATCTGCTGGCTGAGCCTGATCCCGCCGCTGCCGCTTCTCGCGCTGTCGCTCGCTCTGGAAGGACCGGCCGCGTGGGCCGGCGCCTGGGCCGGTCTCGACTGGACCGGCATCGGGGCGGTGCTCTATATCGGGCTGATCTCGACGGTGGTGTGCTTCGCCATCTGGGGTCACCTCTTCAAGCTCTATCCCGCATCGACGGTCGCGCCGTTTTCTCTGCTGGTGCCGATCTTTGGCGCGCTGTCCGCCTCCCTTCTTCTCGGCGAGACGTTCGGCCCGCTGCGTCTGGCCGGCATGCTGCTGATCGTTGGCGGGCTGGCCGCGCTGTCGCTCCGCCTGCCGCGCTCCTGGCGTCGTTCTCCCGTCGCATCGTGATTTCCGGAAAGCCCATGCGCCCCATCATCGATACCGACACCGCCGGCGACGATTGCTTCTCGCTGCTGCTGGCGCTCCGCGATCCGGCGGTGAAGCTGGAGGCGATCACCATCTGCAACGGCAACGTCCAGTTCGAGCAGCAGGTGGAAAACGCGCTCTACACGGTGGAGGTCGCCGGTCGCGGCGGCACGGTGCCGGTCCATCCCGGCTGTCCGCGTCCGATGCTTCGCAAGCCGCTCGACGCCGCCTACGTCTTCGGCCGGGACGGCATGAGCGATGCGAACTTCCACAGGGCGCAGCAGCGGCCGGACGACAGGCACGCGATCGACGCCATCGTTGATCGCGTCATGGCAAATCCCGGCGAGATCACCATTCTGGCCCAGGCGCCGCTGACGAATATCGCCGCCGCCTACGTCAAGGAACCGCGCATCGCGGAGAACCTCCGGCATCTCTGGATCATGGGGGGCACGGACAACGCGCTGGGCAACGTCACGTCGGCGGCGGAGTTCAACTTCTATGTCGACCCGGAAGCGGCGAAGATCGTCCTGAATGCGGGATTTCGCACCTCGGTCGTCACCTGGACGGCGACGGTGCGCGATGCGGTGCTGAGCCCGGCGGACCTTTCCGAGATCGAGGCGATGGACACGCCGCTCTCCCGCTTCTTCACGCAGGTGAACCGCGCCTCGGTCGAGTTCAGCATGAAGACCGGCCGCCTGGCCGGCAGCGTCCAGCCGGATTCCGTCACCTGCGCTTGCATGCTGGACGAGAGCCTCGTCCTGGAAAGCGCCGACTGCGTGATCGATGTGGAAGTCGCCGGCGAGCTCACGCGCGGCTATTCCAGCGTCTCTCACGCGACTTTGCCCGACCAGGCGGAAGCCGATCCGGAACTGGGGCAGGCGAGGGGCGCCAACGCCCGCGTGGTGAAGCGGATCGACACGGCCGGCTACCGCGCCATGCTGATGAAGGCGCTGGCCAGCTGAAACATCCGGGTGCCGAAACCCAGCCCCGCACGGCTGCTCTTGCAGGGGCCGCGCGGAGCGGATATCCCGGTGAAAACGCACGCGAAATCTGAATCCGAGAGACACGCATGAACGCGCCCGTCCGCACGGCGAACCCCAAGAACTTCATCTCCGGCGCGACCGGCGACTGGGAGGTCGTGATCGGGATGGAAATCCATGCGCAGGTCGCCTCCGAGTCCAAGCTCTTCTCCGGCGCTTCCACGGCCTTCGGCGGCGAGCCGAACGACCATGTCAGCATGGTCGACGCGGCCATGCCCGGCATGCTGCCCGTCATCAACGAGGAATGCGTGCGGCAGGCGGTTCGCACCGGGCTCGGGCTCAACGCCGAGATCCACAAGCGCTCGGTCTTCGCCCGCAAGAACTACTTCTATCCCGACCTGCCGCAGGGCTACCAGATCTCGCAGTACGACCAGCCGATCGTCGGCGAGGGCATCGTCACCGTCGAGGTCGGCCCGGACAACAAGGGCCAGTTCGAGGAGATCTCGATCGGCGTGGAGCGCCTGCATCTGGAGCAGGATGCCGGCAAATCGCTGCACGACCAACATCCCACGATGAGCTACGTCGATCTCAACCGTTCCGGCGTGGCGTTGATGGAGATCGTCTCCAAGCCCGACCTCCGCTCCTCCGAGGAAGCCCGCGCCTATCTCACCAAGGTCCGCACCATCCTGCGCTATCTCGGCACGTCGGATGCGGACATGGACAAGGGCAATCTGCGCGCCGACATCAACGTCTCGGTCCGCCGTCCGGGCGAGCCGCTGGGCACGCGCTGCGAGATCAAGAACGTCAACTCCATCCGATTCGCCGGACAGGCGATCGAGTACGAGGCGCGGCGGCAGATCGCCGTTCTGGAGGATGGCGGCTCCATCTCGCAGGAAACGCGGCTCTTCGACCCGAGCCGGGGCGAGACGCGGTCCATGCGCTCCAAGGAAGAGGCGCACGATTACCGCTATTTCCCTGATCCGGACCTGCTGCCGCTGGAATTCGACGATGCGTATGTCGAGGCGCTGAAGGCGGACCTGCCGGAACTGCCGGACGAGAAACGCCAGCGCTTCCAGTCGGATTTCGGGCTCTCGGCCTACGATGCCAACGTGCTCGTTTCCGACCGAGAAATCGCACACTTCTTCGAGGCGCTGGCGCGCGGACGGGACGGGAAGCAGGCCGCGAACTGGATCATCAACGACCTTCTGGGCGCGCTGAACAAGGCCGGCAAGCCGATCGAGGCGTCGCCGGTTTCCGCCCACCAGCTCGGCGAATTGCTCGACCTGCAGAAGGAAGGCGTCATCTCCGGCAAGATCGCCAAGGACGTCTTCGAGATCGTCTTCACCGAGGGCGGTTCGCCGCGCGAGATCGTGGAAACGCGGGGCCTGAAGCAGGTGACCGACACCGGCGCCATCGAGAAGGTGGTCGACGAGATCATCGCCGCCAACCCCGACAAGGTGGAACAGGCCAAGTCCAAGCCGACCATGATCGGCTGGTTTGTCGGGCAGGTGATGAAGGCCAGCGGCGGCAAGGCCGCCCCGCAGGCGGTCAACGACCTGCTGAAGGCCAAGCTCGGCATTGAGTAACGAAGGATCTTGCGCCCCCGCCGGACCGCGCGGGGCGCGCTGGCTCCTTCCTGACTGGCTGGCGACGACCTGGGGCATCGCCCTGGTCGTCGTCCTCTATGGCGCGGTCCATGCCGGTCTGCGCGTCTGGGCGTCGCCGGCGCTCGGCACCGACGACATGCTGGAGAACCTCTGGGTCCAGACCCTCCAGCTCGGTTATCATCTGCGCCAGCCGCCGCTCTACGAATGGCTGCTCTGGACCGTGCAGCAGGGCTTCGGTCCTACCGTCCAGAGCGCGCTGATCGTCAAATATTCGCTGCTTACGCTGACTGCGGTGTTCCTCTTCAACGCCGCGCGCTTCGCCATTCGCGATCCCCGCATCGCGGCGCTGGCCGTGCTCTCGTACTCTCTGTTCTACCAGATCGGCTGGAACATGCTGGAAGGCGTCACGCAGACCAACCTGCTGATGACCTGCTGCGCGGCGACCGCGTGGACCTTCGCACGCTGCCTGCGAAACGGGCGGTGGCTGGACTATGCTTGTCTGGGTCTGGCGCTCGGAGCGGGAATTCTCGCCAAGTTCAGCTTTCCGTTGTTCCCGCTGGCCATGTTTGCGGCGGCCGCCAGCATGCCGGAACTGCGACGGCGTATCCGCCCGTCCGGTTTGATCGTGGCCCTAGTCATCGCGGTCGTGGTGGTGTCGCCCTTCGCCTTGTGGATTATCCTCGGGGACCGCCCGCTCGTCGCCAACGCCGCGACGGTGATGACCGACAATGGGCGGCTCGGACATATGGCGCGCGCGTTTCGCGGCCTGAGCCGGCTGGCAGCTAGCCTCTCCGGCTTCTCCGTGGCGCTCGTCCCGCTGTTGCTGGTGCTCTTCTGGCGATCTTTTCTATCGCCGGCTCGCGCGGCAGGCGCGATCGAGTCCGTTCCCGCGGACGAACGCCAGGCCGAAGCCTTTGCGCGGCTTTTCGGGCGAACGGTCCTTATCGCGATTTTGCTGGCGGTCGTTGGAATCGTGGCGGTGGGCTCGACCTATGTGAAGGAACGGCACATGCATCCGCTCCTCCTGCTGCTGCCCATCTGGATGTTTGCCAGGATCGAGAGGGCAGGCGTCGAGACGCAGCGGCTGAACTGGATCAAGTGGAGCATCGCCGCGGTCGCCGGGCTCTTGCTGGCGATCCGGCTCGTGACTTTCCTTGCGCCGGAACATGCGGTTTGCGGCAAGCTCTGTCGGCCGATGCGGCCATACGCGGCGCTCAGGCCCGGCCTGATTTCGCTGGGATTTTCGGGTGGGACACTGATCGGGGTGGACGACTACACCGCCGGCAACCTGCGCAGCCAATTTCCGGAGGCGAGGGCTCTTTCGCTCAGGGACGATTGGCGACCGCCACGTCCGAAAAACCGGGATTGCTGGCTCGTCTGGGAGGCGGGAGAACATGGCCCCCAGCCCATCGAAAAGGCCAAGCAAAAGACGAACCCGCCGCCCGCAGGGCTTGGCGAAGATCATTTCATCGAGGGGAACTGGTTCCACCTCTGGAAGCGGCCCGGCTATCGGGTCACCACCTGGGGCGTGCGGCAGCTGGATCCGGAAAATCCGGTCTGCCGCTAGAAGTCACCGCTGGATGCGGCGACCGGCTTCCTGCCTAGATCTCGACCCAGGGACGGATAGCGGCGAGGCGCTTCTCGACATGGGCGGGCAGGTGGACGCCGGCCATCGGGTCACGACCCTTCTCGTTGACGAGGCTGGCGCCGAGGCGGGCCAGAAGGCCATGCTGGCGGGCGGGGCGCTTGCGAGCGGGCATCGCAAGAACGGTTTGCATGTTGTTCATGCTCATCTCCATCGGTTCTGCACTCTATCTACGCCGATCATGCTGCGCTGCAATATAGAGTGTCGCATCGCAGTCATGCGTGCCCGGCATGCCGGAAATCCGGGAAAGTTCCGCGTTTTTGCGATGGCTCTGGAAGAATCGTCGCAGGGCTCGTCGCAGACCATTGCGGCACTTCCCGCTTCGCCGTAACAACCCGGCATGACCCAGGCCGCACCCCTCCATCACGACACCGTCCTCATCGTCGATTTCGGCTCGCAGGTGACGCAGCTCATCGCGCGCCGCGTGCGCGAGGCGGGCGTCTATTCCGAAGTCGTCCCGTTCTCAAAGGTGGAGGAGGCACTGGAGCGCCTGTCGCCGCGCGCGATCATCCTGTCCGGTGGCCCCGCCAGCGTGCATGAGAGCGCAAGCCCGCAAGCTTCGCCGAAGCTGTTCGCGGCCGGCGTGCCCGTCCTCGGCATCTGCTACGGCGAGCAGGCGATGTGCGCCTGCCTCGGCGGCAAGGTGGAAGGCGGCCATGTCCGCGAATTCGGGCGCGCCACCGTCGAAGTGGTCGAGGATTCGCCGCTCTTCGATGGCGTTTGGGAGAACGGCACGAACCATCAGGTCTGGATGAGCCACGGCGACAAGGTCACGGCCATTCCCGAAGGCTTCCGCCCGATCGCGGTGACGGAGGGCTCGCCCTTCGCCGCGATCCACGATCCCGAGCGGCACTTCTACGGCGTCCAGTTCCATCTGGAGGTCGCGCACACGCCCGACGGCGCGAAGCTGATCTCCAACTTCGTCCACAAGATCGCCGGCCTCAAGGGCGACTGGACCATGGCGCAGTTCCGCGAAGAAGCCATCGCCCGCATTCGCGAGCAGGTCGGCAGCGGCCGCGTCATCTGCGGTCTCTCCGGCGGTGTCGACTCGGCCGTCGCGGCCGTGCTGATCCATGAGGCGATCGGCGAGCAGCTCACCTGCATCTTTGTCGATCACGGCCTTCTTCGCCTGAACGAAGCCGAGCAGGTCGTCACGCTCTTCCGTGACCATTACAATATTCCGCTGGTCCATGTGGACGCGGCGGACACCTTTATCGGCGCGCTGGAAGGCGAGGCCGACCCGGAGGTGAAGCGCAAGACGATCGGCCGGCTCTTCATTGAGACGTTCGAGGCGGAAGCCAAGAAGATCGGTGGCGCGAATTTCCTAGCGCAGGGCACGCTCTATCCCGATGTCATCGAGTCCGTATCCTTCACGGGCGGCCCCTCGGTGACTATCAAGTCGCATCACAATGTCGGTGGCCTGCCGGAGCGCATGAACATGCAGCTCGTGGAGCCGCTGCGCATGCTGTTCAAGGACGAGGTGAGGGCGCTTGGCCGCGAACTGGGCCTGCCCGAGGTCTTTGTCGGCCGGCATCCGTTCCCCGGCCCGGGCCTCGCTATCCGCTGCCCCGGCGGCGTGACGCGCGAAAAGCTCGACATCCTGCAGCGCGCCGACGCGATCTATCTCGACGAGATCCGCAAAGCGGGTCTTTACGACGCAATCTGGCAGGCCTTCGCGGTGCTGCTGCCGGTTCAGACGGTCGGCGTCATGGGCGACGCGCGCACCTACGAATTCGTGCTGGCGCTTCGCGCGGTCACCTCGGTCGACGGCATGACCGCCGACTTCTATCACTTCGACATGGCCTTCCTCGGCCGCGCCGCGACCCGCATCATCAACGAAGTCCGCGGCGTAAACCGCGTCGTCTACGACGTGACCTCCAAGCCGCCGGGCACCATCGAGTGGGAGTGATTTCTCTCCAGCCGAGTCTCCTCGGAGGCTTGGCGGAGACCTGAAGGATAGCCCGCGTAGAGCGGGCGTTCCCTTAGCCGCGCAGGCGCTTGATCAGACGGCGGTATTCCCGCATCGGCGCGCCGAGGCGGGACTTGAGGGTGCGCTTGCGCAGGCGCTTCACCGTCGCCTCGCGGTCGCGGAGTTCGGACCCGAGCCGGTTGATCTCCGCCCCTCTTTCCCGCGATCGGTCTTCGGCCTCGCGGGCGCGTCTTTCCTCCGATTCGATCCGCTCGCGGCGCCAGTTGTCGCGCTCCCGCGCCTGCCGGGCGAAGGGGCCGAAGAGGTCCGTCGCAAAGGCGAGTTTCTGCCCGGCCGCGTCCAGAGCCGCGAGTGCCCCCGGCTGGAGGGGAGCGTCCACCAGCGTCAGCATGGCCCGCCAGACTTCGGCGGCGAGGCGGCCGAGTGCGCCGAGATCGTCGGGGAACTCATCGTCACCATGTGCGAAGTGCCGGAGGTCCGCGTTCAGGAAGCCGTCTATCTCGGCCGCGGCGCTTTCGGGCGACTTCGGCCATTCCAGGCCGGTCTCACCCGAAATGCGCGCGATGACGGGGCGCCAGTCTCTCAGCAGGTCGTCGTAGCGGAAGGTGCATCGCGGCAGGTCGCGCGTGTGCCGCTCGGCCGGAAGGATATGCTGCAGCCAGAGCAGGATTGCATGCGCGTCCGTCAGTCCGTCCCGGCTCTTCAGCGAGCCGACGACTTCCATGGGGTGGCGCAGCGGGATCACGACATGAACATTCCGCCCCGAGATCCGCAGCGCCTCGCGCGTCACCGGCAGGAACCGGCACATGCGTGGCTCCTTGATCGCGACCAGCGACGCCCCGCCATATTCGCGTTCCAGGATACCGCTCAACTCGGCGCCGGCGCGGGAGACTTGCTCTCCGTCCATGGGCCGGAGGGGGGCGAGATCTTCCCAGGCCGATCCCTGTGCCCAGAGCAGGGCATCGTGGAAGGCTACCACCGACCAGGATTCGAAATAGCCCTTCTCGTTGTGCTCCGTCCCCATCATCAGGTCGTTGGGGATCGTCGCGCCGAGAAGCTCGGAAACGCCCGTGATGGCCGATGTGCCGCTCCGGTGAACGCCTGCGACGAGCAGCGCCGAGCGCCGGGGGGAGGTGTTCTGAAGCTCTGACATCGATGATTGGCCCTGAAGATCGCATCTGGGTAGCCGGAATGAATCGGGCGATGCAAGCACCGGAGGCGCGGCTTTCCGCGGCCGTCCGCGCGATCGGGCCTACGGCATCGTCGGTGTTTCGAACCGCACCCCGAAATCCAGGAGCGACCGGTAGTTTTCTGGGCGGCGGCTTCCCGGCCGATCGGTCGCAGCGAGGCGCGGCTCCTCGGCCGCATCCCACGCGCCCTTGCCGCGGCAGAGTTCGAAGGCTTTGGCGTAGGCGGAGTGGAGCGTGGCGATCAGCCGGTTGGAATTGTCGAGCCCTCCGGCGGCCCGTTCCGTCGCGAGTCGGTCGAGATCCCGCGTCCAGCGCAGATGGGAAGCGTAGTCCAGCCGGCGTTCTCGAAACGTGTCGATCAGGCGCTCTGCGGCCAGCTTGTCCCGCAGTTCATCGGAATCGTGGAGCCGCGACGCGCGAAGCTTCGCACCTCCTTCGTGGATGGCCTGGCGACACCATCGGTCGAGATCGACCGCGCCCGCGAACTCGGTCCGCGCTTCCGGCTGATGAACCACGTAGAGCCCCCGGGAACGCAGCCGCCATTCCAGCTCCTCGTGATCCGCTCCGGAATGCAGCGCCGGATGATAGATGCCGTGCTCGATGAGCATGGCGCGCTTGCAGGAAAAGCGACCTTCCCGAAGGGGCTCGTTGTCCGGCGAGGCTTGTTCCCGCGCCGTCCTCGAGAGGAAGAGTTCGCCGGTGACGTCCGTCAGATAACGGAGGAGCGGCGTCGCCGGGGAAGCGCGGAGCTCGACCTGACCGGTCACCGCGGCGTTCTCGCCGGTGTATTGAAGATGCGCCGCCAGATGGGCGAGAAGCAAATCGGGCCCGGGAAGATCCTGCTCGGACAGAAAGACGAGGACTGGCGCCTTCGCGAGATAGACCGCGAGATTGCGGGCAGCGGCAAGCCCGGATCTGTTCTGGCGGACGCTCCGAAGAGCTTGGCGGAAGGGCCCGGCGGCATCCCCAAGGGCGGTCTCCGCGATCCCGTCCAGCACGATGAGGATTTCGAACCGCTCGCGGCCCAGCGATTGCTTGGCAAGCGCATCGAGGATCGCCGGGAGGAGGTCAGGGCGGTCGCGCACCGCAAGGATGGCCGTCAGTTCCGTCATGCCCAGGCCTCCAGCACGGTCATCGCCTCGTCATAGGTGAGGTGATGATGACGGGCGAGCGTCCAGGACATCTCCCGGTAGGCGGCATCGAAATTGTAGGCTGTCATGGATTGCCGGATCCGATGCGCGATGGGCGTCGCGTCGACGATCCCCATGCGCAGGCCGGCCGCTTCCAGGAGCTGCGGCCAGACGAAATCGAGACCCCAGCCCATGCCGATATCGTCCCGGAAGGGCAGCAACAGCGGCACGACATCCCGACGCATCAGGTTGACCGGCCCGATCTCGACGAAGCGGGTTCGCCGCGCGCTGAGGCCGGGATTCACGCGAACGATATGGTGCTCCAGATAGCTGTCGGGCGTGCGCGCCGGCTGGGAAAAGGCGAGATCGAAGCGCTCGGCATGTTCGATGAGGCGGTCCAGAAAATCCGGGGGCAGCTCAACGTCGTCGTCCGTCAGGAGCACCCAGTCGAAATCCGCCGCATCCTCCGTCAGGCGGTTCAGGAGCTTGAACTTCGGCGTCCGCTCGGTGACTGTTTCGACGGTCTCGGGCAGCGGTGCGGTGCCGGCATTCCCAAGGTCGAGCGAGATCCAGCGCTGCGTCACGTCATGCTTGCGCGCGCCCGCCAGTTCATAGATGAGATGCGCCGCCGAATTGAGCCGGTCC
Source organism: Faunimonas pinastri (assembly GCF_900110915.1). GTDB lineage: Bacteria > Pseudomonadota > Alphaproteobacteria > Rhizobiales > Afifellaceae > Faunimonas > Faunimonas pinastri. The sequence continues at coordinate 212,449 of NZ_FOFG01000002.1, read as the reverse complement.
GACAAATAGATGCCGGCGACGAGGACCTTAGCCATTCAGCACGTCCCGGAGTGCGCGACGCCAGTCGGCCCGGCTCGCGGCATCCTGGTTGTCCGGCTCGGACAGCAAGTCGACCACCGCCTCGGGAGCGATCGCGAGCAGAGCCCGACGCTGTTCGCCCGACCCGGCCAGGATCAGGTCGGCGCAGCGAATGGCAGCCAGAGCCTCCCCGGGAATGTCGCTTCCGGGCAGCCCGTATGGCACGAGATCCAGCACGATCCGCGTGGACGGAAAGCTGCAGCGAAGCAGCGGCAGGGTTGCGTTTGCCGCCCCCACATCGAGACAGATGGCGAAAGCCGGCGAGACTTCCGCTTCCGCAAGGTGGCGCTCGAATTCTTCCGGCGAACGGAGGAGGCGAGGGGAGCCGGGACCGCCCGCGAGAATATCGTCCGCGAAGTCGGCCGAGGCGGCGGTGACACGCCAGCCCTGTGTCGCCAGACCTTTCGCGATCGATTTCGCCCGGCATTCGGCGGAGTGTTCCCCAATCAGGAGTACCTCGCGGGACGGCGCGGGATCGATCTTTGGCGGTTGCTCGGAGGCCTGGTCCTCCGCCTGCCGAGCTGGGGCGGCAGTGGATTGTGGGAGCTCGAATGCGGCCGACTGTCGGGACGGGATCACGGGGAGACGGAAGTCTTCCGGGGTCCGACTGATCGGCGGAAACAACTCAGGCTTGTGGCCGAAGAGCCGGCCCACGCGCTTCGTCACCGACCGCACGGGCCTGGTGAGCTTCCATGAGAACGATCGCTTGAGGGAATGGATCTGCCGCTCGCGGGTCGCGAGTTCTGACGTCACCTGCACCAGCGCCATTCGGAGCGTTTCCGCCTCGTCCCGGGCCTGGCGCAGGCTTTCGATCTCGCCTTCACGTTCCTGCTGTCGCGCCTGTTCGTGTTCCCGCTCGCGTTCGCGGGCTTGCTTCTCCCACTCCCGCTCTTTCTGGGCGAGCAGGTCATTGAGGCGGCGACACTCGGCTTCACTTGCCGCATCCCGGGCGCGCTGATCGGCGGAAAGGCGCTCCAGCTCATGCAGCAGCACGGCTTCACGCAAGGATGGCTGCTCTCCCAACTTCGTCTCGTCTTCTTGGAAGGTGAACTTTGAATCCGGGGACCGGCGTCGCGGGCTCTCCCGCGGCGGTCTGCTACCCTATACCCCCAAAGGGGGCATTTCCACCTAGGGAGGCATTTTCGTCGGTGCCGCGGCTGGACGATACTTCACGGACAGGTTACCAGATATTCATCTAACCGAAGCGGTGCAGGTGAATGTCCGCCACGATCTCTGTCGTGCTGCCCGTCAGGAACGGCGAAGCCTTCATAGCCTCGGCGGTGGAGAGCATCCGCCGGCAGACGTTCGCCGATTTCGAGCTTTTGCTGGTCGATGACGGGTCTGTCGACGGGACGCCCGCGATCGTCGCGGATCTGGCCAGGCAGGACAGCCGCATCCGTCTCCTGCATCAGCCGGGGCTTGGCCTCGTGCCCGCGCTTTCCCTCGGTCTCCAGCAAAGCACGGGCGCTTTCGTGGCGCGGATGGATGGCGACGATCTGGCGGCCCCCGAGCGCCTGGAGCGGCAGCTCGCCTTCCTGAGCGAGCATTCGCATGTCGCGCTTGTCGGGACCCAGATCCGGTATATGGATGCGACCGGCCGACTGACCGGCGATCTCTCGCATTACCCGCTCGCCCCCGGCGACGTCGAAACCGCCCTGATGGAGCGGGGATGCTGTATCTCGCATCCGACGATCATGGCGCGTCGCGATGCCCTTGTTTCAATCGGGGGATACCGGTCGGCTTTTCTGGCCGCCGAGGATTACGACCTCTTTCTGCGGCTGGCCGACAGCCACGCCCTCGCCAACCTGCCGGAAGCCCTGCTGGACTATCGCCGGCATGACGGGCAGGTTTCCTCCGCCAAGGATCTTCGCCAACGCTTCTCGCACGATTTGTCGGTGCTGGCCGCGCGCCGTCGTCGTGCAGGCGCTCCGGATCCGACGCTCGCCCTGGTCGAGCCGCCGGCACTCGATCCCGCGCATTGCGGCTTCGGGCGCCTCGATCCGTCCGTGCAGGAACTGGTGATGATCTACGCTACGCTGCAGCATATCGCGTCTGGCGTGGGAACATCGGACGAATTGCTCCTGGCCGGAGTGGAGGCCGCCGTGCGCGCTGCCGGCAACGGCTTCCTCGGTGTGGGACGCAAGCAGCGCTCGCGCCTGCTTTCGGCGCTGGCCCGCACCGCGGCCCAGCATCATCTCTGGCGACTGGCAGGAACGGCGGCATCCATGGCATTTCGCGAGGCGCCCGGCCGGGCGCCGAAGCTTCTGTTCAGGCCGCCCGCTGGCATGATCTGATGGTCGGCGACTCCTGAGAGCCGCTCCGGCCTTCTTCTCAGTGCGACTTGGCGGCGAGGCAGGAGTCGATGAGGCTCACCCACTGCCGCACGACAGCTTCGTTGGAATAGCGGCCGCTCGCATCCTCGTAGGCCGCTACGCCCATCTGCCGGCGGAGTTCCGTATCCGCGATCAGCCGCTCCGCGGCCTCGGCGAAGAGTTCCGTCTTGTTGGCGATCAGATAGCCGTCGACGCCGTCGCGGATGATTTCGCGCGGGCCGGTCTCGCAGTCGAAGGAGATCGTCGGCAGGCCGTGCGCCTTGGCTTCGATCAGCGTCATCGGCAGGCCCTCCATGCGTGAGCCCATGACGGAAATGGCAGCGCGCCGGTAAAAGGAATTGATGTCCGGCGTGGACGGGCGAAACTGGACCTGACCCTCCAGGCCGAGGGCCTTGGTCAGGTCCACCAGATGGCCGAGGAAACCCCAGTCGACGTGCCCGACCTCGCCGCCGCCGACGATCGTGAGCTTCCAGTCCGGGTGGTCCAGCAATGGCTTCTGCAGCGCCCATAGCAGCCGGTCGTAGCCCTTGCGGTAGATCACGTGCCCGATCGTCAGCAGCATTTTCTCGCGGCTTTCGAAGGCGGACCGCTCCACGGCCGAGACCGCGTTCGGAATGACTTCCACCCGGCGCGAAATCTTGCGGTAGCGCGGAGCGTCGACTTCAGTCAGGGAGGCGACGGCGTCGAGATAGCGGTAGGTGCGGTGGCGAAGCTTGCGGACCGGACGCGGCGGCTCGGAGAAGGCGATGTGCTCGCAGCCGATCGTCACCACGTCCCGGGGTAGGGCGACGGCCGCCACGGAGGCGAGGTCCGGCCAGATCGCCAGGACGACGTCGATCCTGTTTTCCTTGACGAACCGGCGGAGGGCGAGGCCGAACTTGATCGACGACTTCAGGAAGCGCGTCCGCTTGCCGTAGGGGCGCCCGCAGCCGAGATAGCGCACATCCATGTCCGGCGTCACGAAGACCGGTCGGTCCGTAGGATCGACGCTGAGCAGGATCATCTCGTAATGGTCGTTCAGCGTGGCCATGAGGTTGGCGGCGACGCGCTGGATGCCCCCGGAACTCTGGAGATCCCCGATCAGGACGGCTACGCGCTTCTTTCCGACGTGGGGCAAAATCGAGTTCCTCGGCTGCTGTCCCGGTTTGCTACAACGGGAATTTTTTCTCTTCAACCCTGCGGCCGGCGCGAAGTCAGGGCTATCTGGTTGAACGTTCCTGCGCCGGCAAGATCGGCCCGACGGAGTTGCTCTTCCCAAGCCGGAATTGGCATGCCCGGAGCATTGTGGTTGTCGGGTCCGAACGTAACGATTAGACCGGGCGGACGCTTCAATCGTTCGAGGATCAAGCTTGCCTCACGCCACTGGCCGCCCGCTTCTTGTCGATGTGATCGTCAGGACCAAGGACCGCCCGCTCTTCCTGGCGCGCGCCCTCCGTTCCATCCGGGCGCAGACCTGGGGCAGGGTTTGCGTCCATATCGTCAACGACGGCGGCGCTCGCGATGCGGCCGAGATCGGCAAGGCGGAGCATGGCGACGCGCTGGACATCCACGTCCACCATCTGGCCGAGAGCGTCGGACCGGCGGAAACGCTGAATGTCGGCCTTCGCGCCTGCCAGGGCGACCTGATGGCGATCCACGACGATGACGACAGCTGGCACCCGTATTTTCTCGCCGCGATGGTGCGTCGGCTGGAAACCACGTCGAAGCTCATCCCGAATGTCGGCGGCAGCGCCTGCCACCTCCGCCGCGTCTTCGAGCACGCCACGCCGGATGGCATCGTCTATTCCCACACGGAGGGCGCACCGCCCCAGAGTGCCTCGCGCGGCATCGTCAATGCGGCGGCCTTCGCCGCCCGCACCGAGGACCTGTTCCCGATCCAGGTTTTGCTGGACCGGAGGGCGGCGCAGGAGGTCGGTGGGTTCGACCCGATCTTCCTCCGCTGCGAGGATCGCGAGTTCCTGAACCGCTTCCTCGCGCGGTACGAGATCACCATCCTGCAGCGCGAGCTCGCCTTTCATCACACGCGGATGGGCGGTACTTCGGCGAGCTTCGCCAACAGCATGGCCAATATGGACCTGATCGAGACGTTCGTGAACCTGATCGACAACCGGCGCATGCGCAGCAACATCTCGGTACCCGCCCGCAAGCCGATCGATCCGTCGCAGAACGACCTCAGCGGCACGGGAGCTGCGTGATGGCGGAGATGATTACCGTCCTCCTGCCGGTCTTTAACGGGCAGGACACCATCGCGGAATCGCTGGAAAGCGTGCTGGCGCAAACATATCGGGACTTTCACGTCCTGGTGCTGGACGACGGCTCGACGGACCGCACGGCCGAGATCGTCGCCGACTTCGCCCGTCGCGACAGCCGCATCCAGCATGTCCACAAGGCCAATTCCGGATTGGTGGACACACTGAATCTCGGGCTGGAGATGAACCGGTCGGAGTTCATCGCCCGGCAGGATGCGGACGACCTTTCGCGTCCCGACCGCTTCGAGACGCAGCTCCGCATCCTTCGCGAGAGCCCGGACGTGGTCGCGGTTTCCGGCGGCCATCTCCACATCAACGGGGCCGGCGACGTCACGGGCGAGGGCTTCGTCTACGAAAACCCGACGGATTCCGATTTCGTGCTGATGCCGCATCGCGAACCCTATCTTCCGCACCCCTTCCTGATGGTGCGGAAGTCGGCGATGGACGCGGTCGGCGGCGGCTACCGCCATGTGGTCCATTCCGAGGACACCGATCTCTACTGGCGGCTGCGCGACGTCGGCAATCTCGTCAACACCCGGCAGATTCTCGGCTCCTACCGGGTTCATGAGAACAGCATCTCGGCCAACTCCATCAAGTCGGGCCGAATCCAGGCGGTCTATTCGCAGATGGCCGGCCTATCCGCGATCCGCCGCTGGACCGGCCAGCCGGATATCGAATTTCCCCCCGGCGCGCTGGAGCACCTGAAGGGGCTGACCACGCTGGCGGAGATCGCCGATTTCGCGTCCGCCGGATTGAGCGATGCCGAGCGGGCCAATCTCCGCGGCTGCGCGGCCGCGAAGCTCCTGGAACTCCTGACCTTCCGCAAGTACCTGCCGGATGAGGCGGATATCCGGTTCATCCGCAAGAACCTGCGCTCGCGCAACGGGCTCTACGACAGCTACCGCAAGAGCAAGCGGGAGCTGGGCAAGCGGCAGATGTACATGGTCCGCCGCCTCTGGAACGAGGGGCAGAAGCCGCTGGCCGCGCGAACCTACATCCGGCTCTTCCGCAACATTGTCCTGAGGCGGCGTCGGTCGCGGCGCTGATCAAGGCCCCGATGCAGGCGCCGATTCCAGCGGTGCGGGCCCGCCGCCTGCCGACCGCCTCAACTCTGTGATGAGAGCTTCATCAGCACGAGCCCGGCAACGATGAGCAGGGCGGCCGCGACGCGCATGAGGCTGAACTGCTCGCCGAGTGCGATGATACCGACTGTGAAGGCTCCGACCGCGCCGATGCCGGTCCAGATCGTGTAGGCCGTCCCCAGCGGCAGGCTGCGCATCGAGTACGACAGGAGCGCGAAGCTTGCGAGCATTGCGGCGGCGGTGACCAGCGACGGAACCGGCCGTGTGAAGCCGTCAGACTGCTTCATCGCGGCGGACCAGACGACTTCGAGAAGTCCGGCGAAAAACAAAGATATCCAGGCCATGGCGACCCTCTCCCTGAGAGAGCCGGGCCGTCCCGGACTTGGACCCCATGCGGGGGAGGACGTGGCCTCGCGCCCTCAGGTAAGTCGGGTTGAAAGACGAGGCAAGCCGCCAGTCAACCTTGAGAGGTTTCCCGACCGTCAGGCGCGTCGGGGTTTCGCCAGCCCCGGCCCGGAGCCTGTCGACCCATCGCCGTCCGGGTTCACCAGCACGAAGCGCTCGATCTTGCCGACGATGAAGACATAGATCAGCATCAGATGACCGTGATGACGCACAGCATGGCGAGAATCGTGAAGCGCACCCGGCCTACCCGGGGTATCCCTCGTTCAAGGCGGCCGACATTCTTCCTCCCGCTCCTGGCTGGCCGTTTCCATCCAGGGGATGAGTGGACCGCCACGAGATTGCTCTCCATGACCGCGAAACTGTCACGGAGTGAGCGCTCACGCAACGCTCCTCCACCTGTGGCGCATAGCTGCTGAACTGTCGTGTTTGTGGCACTGGGCGCGAAAGCGGGGTGCTTCGCCCGGAGATCCATGGCGGGGCTTCCTGAGTGCCGCGCTGCCGGCTAAGTTCCCGCCATGCTCCATTCGGCCCGCCGTTCACGTCCGAGCTTGCGTCGTCGCAGCAGCACGCCTGCGTGGATGTCGCTATCGGTGCGCCTTCTGCTGGCGCTGCTTCTGATCGGCATCGCGCTTCTGGGGCACTGGGTTCAGCGCGACCAGCTTCACGACAATTACGACAACCAGATCAGCTTCGTTGACGTCCTTTATTTCACGACCATCACGGTTACGACGGTCGGCTATGGGGACATCGTGCCGGTGACCGAGCACGCGCGATTGTTCGACACCTTTGTGGTCACCCCGATCAGGCTCTTCGTCTGGCTGATCTTTCTGGGGACCGCCTATGACTTCGTGCTCAAGCGCGTATGGGAAAGATGGAAGATGCGGGTGATCCAGCAACATCTGCGCAACCACGTGCTGATCGCCGGCTTCGGCACTAGCGGCACGGAGGCGTTTCGCGAACTGGTGCGTCGGGGTGCCCGGCCGGGGGAAATCGTCGTCATCGACCAGAGATCGGCGGCCATCGCCGCCGCGGAGGATCTCGGCGCGACGGTGCTGGAGGACGATGCGACCCGGAACGCGACGCTGGAAGCCGCGCAGGTCGCGCGCGCCAAGGCGATCATCGTCTGTGCGGGTCGCGACGACACTTCCATTCTGATCGTGCTGACGGCGCGTCGCCTGGCTCCCGACGTGCCCATCAGCGTCGTGATCCGCTCGGAAGACAACGAGCCGCTCGCGAAGCAGGCGGGCGCGAACACCGTCATCAATCCTGCCAGCTTCGCGGGGCTGCTGCTGGCCGGCTCCACCCATGGCCACCACCTTGCCGACTACATGGCCGATCTGGCGGCGACCGAGGGGCAGGTCTTCCTGCATGAGCGGCGTGTCACCTCCAAAGAAGTCGGCAAGCCGCTCGCGGCGATCGGCACCGGTCTCGGTCTTCGCATCTATCGGGGCGAGCGCATCGTCGGCTTCTGGGAACCAGAGGCCGGCAGCCTTGAAAACGGGGACCTGATCCTCGAAGTCGTGCCGAGCACGCCAGCTTCCTAGCTTTCGTCGATCGGAGCTCAGCTCACCCGCGATCCTCTCCGCCGGTACTCTCTTCACCGCCTTGCTGCCGCGCTGATCTCCGAGGCGGCCGTGCAGGGGCGTTAATGCCGAGATGATCAGGCGAAAGCGTCATGCCGGAGAGACAGCGCCCGGCGGGCGCTTAATCGTTCCAGCAGGAGAGGGCGCGTCGCCAGTCGACGGCGAAGTCTGCGACGTCCTCGTCCGGTATTTGCGCGCAGCGTCGGAGTGCGGGAAGCGACAGGACCTTGGCGGTCGAGCTTCCCGCCAGGGTCATCAAGACGGACCAGCTGCTGAGCTCCGCATCCACGCACCGGCGTTTCGTCTCAGGGTTGTCGCTGAAAAGGTGGCGTTCGCAGAAGAGGTCGATCCCCTTTTTCACCTGCGGCTCGTCGGCTTTCGCATGATGCGGAACGAAAGGTGCGGGCTGCGCGCCCCAGCCGGTGGCGCCGGCAACGGGGTACAGGCAAAGCGAGAGGAGGAGTGTTGCAACGCGAATGCGCATCGGACTTGTCCAGCTCGTCAGTTGAGCCAGCACGCGAGCACGCGCCGCCAATCGACCGCGACCGTCCTCGCGTCGTCGTCGCTGATCCCGGCGCACTGGCGAAGCGGAGTCATCGCCAGGATGGACGCGGTCCCGCTTCCCGCCAAAGTCACGACTTGTCGCCACGCTTCGACATTCTTGTGAATGCAGCTGCGTTGGGCGGCCATGTCGTCGAGCGGGCGGTGGTGCTCGCAAAGGGTCGCGCTGCCGACCCTGACCGCCTTTTCCTCGTCATGGGCGTGGATCGGAGTGGGAAGCGGCAGCTCCAGACCATCGTCCTCGGCTCGAGCGAGACCTGGCGCAGACAGGGCGCAGGCCATAAACAGCATAACCGATAACCGCATGTATCTCCTCACCGCGACGCGCGAGAGACATTCATCCGGAAGTTGTTTCCTTGGCCTTAAATGATCGCGGACGTGGCGTCTCATCCGCTCGATTTATTGAACGCGTCTGGCGCAAGGTTACGCAGAGGCTCGGTTCGGAACCAGCGAGACGGGTTCGTTCAGGACCACCCTGTTGCGGCCTTCTTCCTTGGCGCGATAAAGGGCCCGGTCAGCCATTGCGATCAGCGCGTCCTCGCCCATGCCGGCGCCGCCCCTCGGCGGAAACAGCGTGGCGCAGCCGATGCTTACCGTCACGATGCCGAAGGCCTCGTTGCCACGATGCGGCAGGCCCAGCGCCTCGACGGCGGCCCGGGCGGCTTCCGCGACGTTCGCCGCGCCCTTGGCATGCGTGTTCGGCAGGATGATCGCAAGCTCCTCGCCGCCATAGCGCGCCGGCACGTCCGCCGGACGGCGAGCCACGCCCGAGATCGCGGCGGCGATGCTTCGCAGGCACCTGTCGCCCGCCTGATGCCCGTAGAGGTCGTTGAAGCGCTTGAACTGATCGACATCGAGCAACATCAACGAAACCGACGTACCCTCACGGGCGGAGCGGAGCCATTCCTTGCGGAGCACCCGATCGAAAGCGCGACGATTGGCGATTTCGGTGAGCGGATCCGTGGTCGCGAGATATTCCAGCTGTGCCTCCGCCTGCTGGCGGCGCTTCACCTGGGTCGCAAGCCGGAAGCCGAGCACTCCGAGCAGCAGCGTGAGCAGGCCGACGATCGTGATGCGGGTCAGAAACTGCCGCCACCAGCCGGCAAGGACATCGTTCTCGGCAAGGCCGGTCACGACAACGATCGGGAAACGGGCGCTGCGGCGGTAACCGGCGATCCTCTTCACGCCGTCGATAGGCGAGACGTAGGAATAGGCGCCGGAGTCCGACCGGGGGAGGTGGTCTCGGAACAGCGGGTCGGACGAGCGGTCCTGTCCGATCAGCTTCTGGTCCGCCGGGATCCGCGAATACAAAAGTCCGTTGGTGCCGAGGAGAGCGATGCTGCCTTTCCGGCCCACGTCGAAGCGGCCGTATTGACGGGCGAAATAGTCGACGTCGATGCTGGCGACAACCACGCCGCCGAAGCTGCCGTCCGGATTGTCGATCCGCTTGCTGATCGGGATGACCCATTGGCCGCCGGATCGGCTGCGAACGGGCGGAGATACGAGGATCGCTCCCGCCTCATGCGTCCGGTGATAAACGAAATAATCACGATCGCTGTTGTTCGCCCGGTCCAGCAGGGTGCGCAAGGAACTCGCGATCCAGTCCCCGGAAGCATTGTAGACGAAGAGGCCGCGAATGCGCGGAGCCGCGTCGATTCCGCTTGCCATGCTGTCGCTCAGCCTGGCCAGGAAATCGGGCGTATGCTGGTTCTTGGCCAGTGAGTCGATCACTCCGGAGATGTCGAGATCGGCCATCTCCAGCGTGTCGTCCGCCTGCTGGCTCAGCGATCTCGCCAGGTTCTCGGCCGAGCTTGCGGCCGTCCTGAAAGCCGCTTGCCGATCCGACCAACCTTGCCCGGCTTCCAGGCAGACAATGGAGAGGCAAAGCAGGGTCACAAGGATCTTCATCCGGCCGGACAACGATGTCCGGCGGCCCGCCGGTCTCCAGAATGCGCGCATACAATATATCTCCCGTGCGCCAACGCTCAGGGGGTAAAATCGGTTCCTGTTGCTCCGTTGTGTTTTCATGATGCTTAATTGTCTGGCCAACACGGGGCAGGAACTGGCTCCGCGCCCATGGCCCGAATGTTCGAATGGATCGCGATGAACGCTTTGATTGTTTTTCTCGGCGCGGGAATTGGCGGCGCCCTGCGCCACGGTGTCAATGTGCTCTGCCTGCGCCTTCTGGGCTCCGGCTTCGCCTATGGAACCCTTGCCGTGAATATCGTCGGCTCCTGCGCCATGGGGCTGCTGACGGCGTTCTTCGCGCTGAAGATGGGGAACGCCGCTGCCGTCCGGCTTTTTCTCACGACGGGGGTGCTCGGCGGCTTCACGACTTTCTCGACCTTCTCGCTGGACAGCGTCGTGCTGTTCGAGCGCGGGGCCTATGGTCTCGCGGCGCTCTACATCGTGATGTCCCTGGCCGCCTCGATGGTCGGGCTCGTGGCTGCGCTCGCGATCGGGCGGACGCTTTGGGGCGTGTGAGCAGGCAAAAAACGCGAGGCTGTGGACAACTTTGATGCTCCTGGTGACCCGCTTGACAGGGCGGGGTGGGTGTCCTATTCCGCCTACACCGCGGGACGGACATTGCTTCGGATCGCTGCGGGGGTGTAGCTCAGTTGGTTAGAGTGCCGGCCTGTCACGCCGGAGGTCGCGGGTTCGAGCCCCGTCACTCCCGCCACTCCATCTCTTGATGGAGTGGCTTTTCGGAAGTCGCTGCGCGTTTGCGTCGTGCGCGACTACGTCTCTACGAGACGAAACATTCGATCTCCTTTCTCTTTAAATTCTGCTTCGGTCGGTATCTGCTTACCGGTTCCGATCGTCATGTGTCGGCCACGCCGTCTCCGAAGGCGGGTGTTCCACGAACGCGCCTGTCTCGTTAGTGAAGACGTTGACTTGGACGTGTGCCTGTTTCCCGACCGGCCGGACGACCAAGCTCGCAGGACAGGTTTTCGGCCGAAAGATCGGCACAGCTCGAACCTTCGACCGCCTCCTCGCCTTAAGGCAATGCTGCTTGCAAGAGGGCTGTGGCTGGCGCGGGTAGGGGCGGTGACTGACGAGTGATCGACAGGATCCGAAGGGATATTCCTGAAGAATCGGGAGGGGAAAGCTTCTTTCTCCGACGGCGGAGCGTCTCCGCTCGTGCGTGGACGGGCTGGCACTCGAGGTAATCTGCGAAGATCTGGTGCGAAGGGTCCGGGGACGTCTTCTCCAGCCGCGTTATCCGTGCCGGCCAAGCACGATATCCCGGAGCGGCAACTTGGGATGAACGGCGTCGCTGCAGGGATCGAGGCCGAAGGGTCGGCGGAAAGGTCAGGGTATTCGGCTGTCGCCAGGGCAGGGCTACGCGTTCTTCAAGTCCGCTGGGGCAGAGGAAACCACGAAGCGGCTGCCGCTTTTCGCCGACCCGACCCGGGGAGATCACTCCTGACCTCTCGCACGGTGCGGCCTAGTGCCGGCAATATCTGTCACCGAGCAGGGCGTAATCGATGTCGTAATAGCGGCGCAGCCTGCGTCGGCTCTCATCGGAAACGGTGTCGAGCGGGACCTGCGGCCCGTCATTGCGCAATTTGCCGAGTGCCACCGGTCTGCCCGAGCGTTCGGAAAGGAAATCGGCCAGTTCCGGGAGTTCGTGCATCTGGAATAGCCGGTCGAAGAACGCGAGATCCGGCCCGAGATAGACGCGCTGATGGCGCGTGTGATGCGCCATCACGGGCATCTTCCGGTAATAGTCGAGAAGCGAAATGAAGGTGTTGATGTCGGGCGACCGCGGAAGCCAGTCGGGCAGGTTGTACCGGGTGTAATCAGCCGTTTCGAGCTCGCGGTAGAAGAGCACGCGGTTCTTGTAGGCGGAAACGACCCGCTCGAGAGGATCGCGAACCACGGCAAACCTGGTGAGCCCCGCCACCGGCCCCTGGGCGATTTGCTCGAACGGCAGGGCCGGACAGGTCATGAACAGGGCGGAGAGCCTGCCGTCGGGAAGGGATTCCGGCTTGAAGCCCCTGCCGTTCTCCAGTTCGAACATCGCGTACCGCACGCTGGTGCCGGCATTCTTCGGGATCGGGAAGAAGGCCATTCCGAGCCGCTCGGAGATCATCGGCATGGGGTGGTGCCTCCGCCTGTGGAACCAATGACATGGGACTACAACGTCCGGCCAGCAGGTTATCGGGCATGCTGCCAGCGCATCCGGCTGAGCCGCATCCCTCTTTGGGCGGGGATGGAAGCCATCGCGTATGTTCTTCGCTTGGCCTCGCACGCCGTCCTGAGCTTTGCTCCTCCCTGAACAACCGGACGATTCGCCGGCAGTTCAGGGAGGAGCCGCGCGAAAGTCGCGGCGGCAGAGACGGTCCGACGTGATGAGTGACACAAGCGAGTGGAATGATTGCCGTGGCGGCTACGTGCTCGGCATCGGCAGCAACATCGATCCGGAAGCGAATTCCATTCGCATCCTGGCGCGGCTGATCGAAAAATTCGGCCCCGTATTGGTGAGCCGGCTTTACTACACCACGCCGAGCGGCATGGTCTCTGACCGCCGCTTCGTCAACTTCTGCGCGGTGATCCGCACCGAGCTTGCGCCGGAGGCGTGCAAGAGCGTCTGTGTCGCGATCGAAGCGGCGCTGGGGCGCGACCGCAGCGCGCCGGACTGCAAGGTCTCCGACCGGCCGGCCGATATCGATCTGCTGCTGCGCCTGCCGTCGCGGAATCCGGACCCACGGGATGTCGCCGGAGCAGATTATCTGTTGCAGCCGACCCGCGAGTTGCTGGCCCTTCTGAAAGGTGACGACGTTCCCGCAGCGGGCGAGAGGCTCTGCCTGCTGCGGAAACTACCCGACGCGCCGGCCACCATCGACCGCGATGATCGCGGCTGTCTGGTAGTGGTTGGCGAGGATCGCCTCGGCGGCGAGCGCGATGGCCTCCACGCCGCCTTCCGTGCCGAGTAGCGTCTCCGCCAGCACCTTCGCCCGGATGGCCTCCCCGTGCCATTCCTTGAAGAGGATCGGCCCGGGCTGGATCACGTTGACCTTCACCTTGGGCGCCAGCTTTTTGGCGAAGGACAGCGAGAGGTTCTGCAGCGCCGCCTTGCTCGCGCAATAGACGTCGAAGACCGGGTTGGGATTGTCGGCGTAGATGTCGGTGATGTGGATGATGTCGGCATGCGGGCGCGTGGTGGCGAGCAGCCGTGGCGCGAGCTCCGAATTCAGGATGAAGGGCGCCCGCACGTGGATGGCGAACATCCGATCCATCTGCGCCAGCGCCGCCTCGAGATCCGGTGACGTGATCTCGAAGGCTGAGGCGTTGTGAATGATGGCGCGCAGGCTTGGGGCAGCCGCCGATATCCGGGCCGCCAGCGTCCGGACGTCGCTCTCCTTCGTCAGGTCCGCCTGAAGGCAAAGCGCGCCGTCCCGCTCCAGGGCGCGGGTCTCGTCGGTCTCCGTGTGGAAATGCGCGATCACGGGATGGCCCGCGGCCAGCAGCCGCCTGGCCAGATGCAGGCCCACGCGGCGACCCGCTCCCGTGATCAGAATGGCGTCGGCGAGATCGTGCGCGATGGTCAAGAAAGCGGTCCTGCGATGGAGGGGAAGGCGTTTTAGTCCGGCAGCCGCGGGTCAGGCCGCGTCGTCGAGCGGTGGGCGCGGCGCCGCCAGCATTTCCTGCACGGAGTGAAGCGGCTGCGGACGTCCGAAAAGGTATCCCTGCGCGAAGTCGCAGCCGAGCTTGCGGAGCTCGGTGACCTGCTCCGGCAATTCCACGCCTTCGGCCGTCGTCGTCATGCCGAGACTATGGCCGAGGCTGATGATGGAATCCACGATGGCGCGGCAATCGTTCCGCAGCATGAGATCGCGGATGAACGACTGGTCGATCTTGATCTGGTCGAAGGGGAAGCTGCGCAGATAGCTGAGCGACGAGTAGCCCGTGCCGAAATCGTCCATGGCGATGGAGATGCCCAGCTGGCGCAGTTCGTGCAGCGTGGCAAGCGTCGCCTCGTTGTTCTGCAGAAGGACGGATTCGGTGATCTCGACGCCCAGCCGGGAGGAAGGCAGGCCGGATTCTTCCAAGGCCCGCTTCACCGTTCGCACCAGGTTCTGGTCCACGAACTGAATGGGGGAGAGATTGACCTTCACCCGCGCCGGAATAGGCCAGCTCACCGCTTCGCGGCAGGCCTGCTGCAGCACCCATTCGCCGAGCTGGATGATGAGGCCGATCTCTTCGGCCACGCGGATGAACTCGCCCGGCGGCACCATGCCCCGCTCGGGATGATGCCAGCGCAAAAGCGCTTCGCACTCACTGATCTGATTGCTCGCGAGATCGACCAGCGGCTGGTAATGCAGGGCGAACTCGCCGGCTTTCAGTGCCTGGATGAGATCCTGCTCCAGATGCCGGCGCGACTGAAGCTGCGCGTCCATCTCCTGTTCGAAGAAGCGGTGGCCGGTGCGGCCGTCTCCCTTGACCCGGTAGAGTGCGATATCGGCGTTGCGCAGCAACTGGTCGGCGTGGCGGCCATCCGTGGGCGCGATCGCGATGCCGATGCTCGTGCTGACCAGGATCTGGTGGCCTTCCAGCAGGTAGGGCGCGTCCAGCACCTCGACGATCCTTCGCGCCAAGGCATCGGAGCTCCGGGGCTGGTCGGCATCGAGCTGCAGGATCGCGAATTCGTCGCCGCCCAGACGCGCCACGACGTCAGTCTCCCGGACAGTGTCCTGCAGCCGCTTGGCCACGGCCTGAAGCAGCGCGTCGCCGACGCCGTGGCCGAGCGTGTCGTTGATGATCTTGAAGCGGTTCAGGTCCAGGCACAGGATGGCGAAAGGCTGGTTGTAGCGCTGGAGACGCGACAGTCCTTCCTCCATCTTCTGCCGCAGGAGAAGCCGGTTCGGCAGATCGGTCAGCCCGTCATGGTGCGCCATGTGATGGATGCGATCTTCGGCGCGCCGACGCTCCGTGACATCCTGATACGTGGCGACCCAGCCGCCATCGGCCATCGGCCGGTGCGAGATCGCGATGGTGCGTCCGTCGGAAAGGTTTTCCGAATAGCTGTCGAGCGGCTTGGCGCGGAACAGGAAGAGCTGCCGTCGCAGGATCTCCGACAGAACCGACCCGCCCGCGCTCTGGCCCAGCGAGCTTCTTTCCGCCAGTTCCATGATCGACGTGCCGGGGCGCAGCGCGTTCGGGTCCAGCCCGAACAGCTCGACGTAGCGATTGTTGCAGACGATCAGCCGATTCTCCGCATCCACCATGCAGAGGGCCTGGATCATGTTGTTCAGCGCGGCGTCGAACCGCGCGTTCTGCGTGCGGAGGGCTGCGTTGGTCGAGGTGAGCTCGTCCGAGGTGGCCTGAAGATCGGTCGTCAGGGCTTGCAGCGCCCGCTGCGCTTGCTGGAGCGACTTGTTCTGCCAGAGCAGCAGGCCGATCAGCGCCATGCCGCAGAAGATCAGCCCGATGGAAATCGCCGAAAACGTCCAGTGCAGCCGCAGGAGCTGGTCGCGGTCGGTGCTGATGCGCGCGGCATCCCATTCATTGGCCAGAGCCGCAAGACGCGCGATCTCCGAATCCATGGGTGTCAGGATGCTCAGGAGCGCGTCGAGATCGGTGCCGGGCCCGATGCCGGCGATCAGCGGTCGGGCCGCTTCAACGGTCCGGCGAAAGTCGGCCATCACCTTTTGTGCGTAAGGCGACGAGGCGATGAACTCCCGGAGATCGCCGCCCTGCAGCACGCCGAAGCGGTTGACTATGATGTCGAAGCGAAGCTGCACTTCCTCCGGTTCGGCGTTGCCGCGTCCGAAGGCGCTGATCCGCTGCTCCAGCCGCGCGAACTCGGAAGTCGCCTGGCTCGTCGGCCAGACCACGCTGTAGCGGGAAGCCTGGCTCAGCACCTTCTGTCGCTCCAGGACGAGCGCGGAAATGTAGATCGCGGCCATGACGAAGACCACGATCACCGCCACGAGAAGGACCTGGATCCGTTGCAGCCTGAACATTCAGGGGCCTCCGGGCCGGCTGGAAGCCGCGATGTGGATCATGTTCCTTTAGTGAACCACGAGCTTGCTGATCTGCCAGACCGCGCGTCCGTAATATTTCTGGTCCTGCAATTCGGGACGGCTGTCGAAGGGATACATCACGAAAAGCGGCCCCTTGTCGGAAACGGGCATGAAGTCGCCGTCCCGCTTCATCGCCAGGATCACCGGGTACTGCTCGATGTCGGACAGCGGGATATCGCTGGAATAATCGTTCAACGCGACGGCCGTAAGCGTCGTGCCATGCGCTCCCACCGAATCCAGCAGCTTCTTGAGCGGCACTCCCTCGAAGGTGGAGACGCGGGGATACCAGGGCGTCTTGGTCGTGATCTTTACGAGGCCGATCGCCTCCAATTGCTTGCGGCTGAAGCTTGCGCTCCCACCATCGGCCGTGATGTTGCCCGAGATCGTCAGGATCGGTTTGTCCATCGGCACGGCAGCGGTCGCGGGCGGGGAGGGATCGTTCTGGGCCAGCAGCGTCGCTGCCCGGGCGGGCATCTGCGTGCAGGACACGCAGAGCGCGATCAGGAGCATCGCATCGGGCACGCGCAGGTTGATCTTCATGCAATTTCCCAGCTTAAAACGAATCGTGCGACGGTGACAGGGTGCCTTCGGAAAATAAACGGTTCGTGAAGGTAAGACCTTCTTCTTTCACGAGAATATCCAAACGGCCCGATTTATCCCCGGGCAGTGCGGGCGTTGCCACCTATGGTTTCCAAATCCTTGACAAGGGATTCCACGCGGGATTACGACATGCCGTTTCAAGAAGAGTTGCAGATGAATCGGGATGTTGAAGGCGTTCAAGACGCCAGGCTTTGCAATGAATCGTTGAGTCCGACGCCTGATTCAGATGAGCGCGCGGCGATGACAAAGGCCGCGGCGCGAAAGATCGCCGAGCTGTTCGACATCCTGAAGATCGATTACCGCAACGACCATAATACGCGCGACACGCCGGAGCGTGTGTCGAAGATGTTCGTCTATGAAACCATGGCCGGACGCTACGACGAGCCTCCGGCTATCACCGAGTTCGACAATGCGACCCGGTTCGACCAGCTTATCGTAACGGGACCCATCGATCTGCGCTCCACCTGCGCGCACCACATGATGCCGATTTACGGCGAGGTGATGATCGGGATCCTGCCGGAGAAGGACGGCAAGATCATCGGCCTCTCCAAGTACGACCGTATCGTGGAATATTTCGGCTCCCGACTGCAGATCCAGGAAGAGCTGACGATGCAGATCGGCGACTATATCGAGAAGCTGACCAAGCCGCGCGGTCTCGCGGTTCGCATCAGTGCCGTGCATATGTGCAAGACGCATCGCGGCGTCCGGTCCAGCCACAAGGGGCGGATGGTGAGCACCTGCTATTTCGGCAGCTTGCGCGACGATGCCGAGATGCAGCGGCAGTTCCTGTCCGAATGCCAGACCCTGAGCTTCGGCTGAGCGACAGCCGCGCATCCAAGGCGCTGGATATCGTGAAGAGGGGGCGGAGCGCCAGCGTCACCGGCCCGACGCTTCTTCCGGCTTCTCCCTGTGGGGTTGAGGCTTCCGCGTCCTTGAGTCCGCTGCCGATTTCCCGTCTCGTGCAATCATGAAATCGAGATCCAGGAGCGTCCGCGCGCTCGCCGTCGGGGAAGTTCCCGAACTGACCGAAAGCGCCCGGGCGGTGTTCAAGACGCTCGCGACCTCCGGTCCCAATACCCGGCCGGTGATGGGCGAGTTGCTGTCCTTTTCCAAGCCGACCATGTCGGCGGCGGTGGGTGAGCTCGAGGCCTATGGCCTCGTCGCTTCCCACGGCATCTCCAAGGGCGCGAGCGGCCGCACGGCGGTGACGTATGGGCTGGGTCGGCAGGCCGGCCATGTCATCGGCATCGACGCCGGCACCACGCGCGTTCGCGCTATCGCGGCGACGCTGGACGGGCGGATCCTCACCGAGGTCGAACAGCCCCTGGACGGGCGCGACGCCGGCGGCATCGGCCTCGGTTCGCGGATGATCGACGAGATCGCCGACAGCCTTCAGCGCGGCTTGCCGGAGGCGGCCGGGCCGGTGAGGGCGGTCACGGTCGCGCTTCCCACCATCGTCTCCAGCGCGCCCGGCGCCGCCACCCGGCACGAGGCTCTGATGGCCGTGGCGAAGGCCTTGCCGCGGCGCTTCCATGCGCCGGTCCTGCTGGAAAACAACGTCAACTGTGCGGCTCTGGCGGAGAGGCATGTCGGAGCGGCGCGGGGGCGTCCGTTCTTCATCTATCTGCAGGTCGGCGTGAAGATCGGCCTTGGCATCGTCATGGACGGTCGGCTGCTTCGGGGTGTGGGCGGGGCCGCGGGCGAGGTGGGCCGCCTGCCGTTCCCGTGGAGCGCCGCCGAGGCGCCGCGCTACGAGGGGCTGGAGCATTACCTGGGGTCCACCGAGTTCGTCGCCCGCTGTGCCCGAGACTGGCCGGAAAGCGAAGGTCCGGCTCCCACCTCGCCGGAGGAGATCTTCGCCCGGGCGGTCAGCTCCCCGCATGCGAGGGGTTGCGTCGATCGTCACGCCGCCGATATCGGAAGGCTGGTTGCGGCCTGCGTCGGCATCCTCGATCCCGGCTTCGTGGTGCTCGGCGGCGGGGTCGGGCAGAACGCGATGCTGGTGGAAGGCGTGCGCAAGACGGTGGCGGAACTCACCTGGGCGACGGAGATCGCGATCAGCGAGCTGACCAGCCGCGGCACCGTTCTGGGGGCGTTGCAGCTCGCGGCGGACTTCAGCCTGGCGTCGCTGCTGGGCGAGGAGCGACATCCGGCGTTCGTGGTGTCCGATCCCGAGGACGTGGCTGGTGGAACGCACCTGCGCTGAAGGAACCCCCAAATGAAAACGGCCGGAGCATGCCCGGCCGTTCTTCTTTTCGGATGAGGCGGATCAGGTGTCGCGCTTGGTGTCCGTCTGGCGGTAGCGGAACTCGCATTTCGGCAGCCCCGCCGCCTCCGCGAGGTCGGCGCTGAGCAACTGGCCGGGAATGGAATGCAGGATCGCGTCGGTCAGGCCCGAGCCGGTCGAAGGCACGGGAATGACGACGAGGTTGTCCTTCTCCGCGACGTCCGCGCCGGTCACCAGCACGGTCGGAATGCCGAAGCCCGCCAGATCCTGCGCCAGCTTCACCTCGCGGCCATCACCGAAGAGGATCACGCCGGTACGGCTGTCGTTCGGCTCCATCGGGCCGTGCAGGAAGTTAAGCGTATCCCAGTTCTGCGCGGGCACGCGGGCGGCTTCGCGGATCATCAGCGAGATGTAACCGGCCGTGCCATAGGCGACACCCTGGCCGACGCAGTCGATCGAAATGCGATCCCCGAAAAGGGCAGCCGCACGCTCCACCGGAGCCTTGCAGCTTTCCAGAAGCTTCTCCGCGTATTCCGGCAGCGCTTCCCAGCGCGCGCCGCCCGGCTTGCCGACCCGGTCCGCGAGAAGGCCGACCGCCTGCAACGAACCGACATAGCTCGTCGCGTTCGGTCCGCTGTCGACGCCGCTGGCGGTTCCGATCACCGTACGGGCGATCCGGCCGAGCGGGCTGTCGGCCGTGGTCGCGATGCCGAAGGTCGCGGCATGCGGGCGGAGCTCCAGCACCTTCGCCGGCTCGACGCTCCGCCCGGAGGCAGAGAGGGCGATGTAGGAATCGGCGAGGTCGATCGCGGGGTCGTAAAGCTCCGTTCCCGGCATGGCAAAGGCACGAAGCCCCTGCGTGCGCATCTGGGCGGCGCCGGCATAAGCGGCATAGAGGCTTGCGCCGATGCCGACCAGCGCCACCGAGCCGGTCTTCAGCGGAGCGAGGTCCGCTCCGTCCAATGCAACGGATACGGCCTTGCGGCTCGCCTCCAGCGCTTGCGGCTGCAGGGCGATCGCCTCGCGATATGTGACTCTGTCTTCCATTCGTCTCTCTTCCTCCGGGAGGTGCGCCAGTGGCTTAGTCGAGCTTCATGTAATCGGCCCACCGGGCCGCATCGTTGAGCGTGATGGTCTTCACCTCGTTCTGGGTCAGCCCGTACTTGGCGAAGATCTTGCTGTAGGTGCCGTCGTCGATCATGGTCTGCAGCGTCGCCTGGATGGCGTCGCGCAGCTCCGGGTTCTTCTTGCTGACGAGGATACCCTGGTAACCGACGGCGTATTTCGAGGCCGAGACGAGCTCCAGCTGCTTGCCAGCCGTCGGCTGGTGAGCCAGCGCATAGGCCGCGACGCCCACCGTATCCATGGACAGATCGGCGCGGCCGCTCTTGATCGCCGCTTCCGCCTGGTCGCTGGAGGGGAACTGCATCACCGTCAGCGGCTTGTCGGCGGGGCAGAGGCCCTTCTGCTTGTCGAGGAGCTGCAGGGGGATGGAGCCCTGGACGGCAGCCGCGCGAAGGCCGCAGCTATCGCTGAGCTTCTCGATGCCGTGCGGGTTGCCCTTCAGCACGATGATGCCCGTGCCTTCCAGCGTGTAGTCCAGGACGTCGAGGATCTTCTCGCGCTCGCTGAAGTCGCCGAAGGCGGAAATGCCGACATCGAAGCGCTCGGCCTGAATCGCCGGGATGATGCTGGCGAACTGGGCGGGATAAGAGACGAACTTGACGCCGAGACGCTCGGACATCCCCTTCATCAGGTCCTGTTCGAGGCCCATCAGCGTCTTGTTGTCGGTGTCGTAATAGTCATAGGGCGGCTGGTGCGGGTCGGTGCCGACCTTGATTTCCGTCGCCTTCTGAAACTTCTCCGGCAACATGCCGCGAAGCTTCTGGTCGACTCCGGCGGCCTGCGCCGAGCAGGCGCCCGCGAAAAGAAAAACCGCGGCTGCGGCAAGCAGAACCTTCTTCGCCTTCATGTTCTTTCCCCTCTTTCGGCAGGATCGTCCTGCGGTTTTTCCGACGGGTGTGCCCGGTGTTCCGGGGTTAGCGCACGCGTCGGAGAAAGGTCCTCGTGCGTTCGTGGCGGGGGCGATCCAGCACCTCCGCGGGCGGTCCTTCCTCCACGACCACGCCGCCATCCATGAAGATCACGCGGTCGGCGACTTCCCGGGCGAAACCCATCTCGTGGGTGACGACGATCATCGTCATCCCCTCGTTGGCGAGCCGCTTCATCACCGCCAGAACCTCGCCCACGAGCTCGGGATCGAGCGCCGAGGTCGGCTCGTCGAAGAGCATCAGCTTGGGGTTCATCGCCAGCGCCCGGGCGATCGCGACGCGCTGCTGCTGGCCGCCCGAAAGCTGCTGCGGATAGGCGTCGGCCTTCTGGCGAAGGTCCACCATATCGAGCAGGGCATGGGCACGCCGCACGGCGCCCTCGCGCTTTTCGCCCCGGATCAGCATCGGCGCCTGGATGATGTTGCCGAGCACGGTCAGATGCGGAAACAGGTTGAAGCGCTGGAAGACCATGCCGATTTCGCGCCGCTGCAGCGCGAGCTGGGGCTTCTTCATCTCGTGAAGCCGGCCGTTCTTCTCGCGGTAGCCGATCAGCTCGCCATCGACGAGGATGCGCCCGGCTGAGAGCTTCTCCAGATGGTTGATGCAGCGCAGGAACGTCGACTTGCCGCTGCCGGAAGGGCCGAGAATGCAGGCGACTTCGCCGCGGCTCACCGTCATGTCGATCCCGGAGAGCACTTCCAGGCTGCCGAAGGTCTTGCGGACGCCGTGCGCCTCGACCATCGGCCTGTCGCTGCCCGGAAACGTGCTGGGCCCGAGCGACGCGGGGGATTGCAGGTTGAGGATGTCGCTCATCAGCCCTTGCTCCCCACGGCGCTCATCAGGTTGCGCATCAGCCGCATGACCAAGGGCGGCTCGGAGACAGACTGGCCGAGGCGCCGCTCCAGCCATGACTGCAGGAGCGAGGCAACCGTCGTCATCACGAGGTACCAGATGCTCGCGACCAGCAGGAGTTCGATGATCAGGAAGTTGGTGGCGTAGATGTTCTGCACGCGGGTGAGCAGGTCCTGCGCCGCCACGACCGAGACGAGGGAGGTCGTCTTCAGCATCGAGATCGTCTGGTTGCCGACAGGCGGCACGATCACCCGGAGGGCCTGCGGCAGCACGATCCGCGTCAGCGTCTGGAACGGCGTATATCCCAGCGCCGTCGCCGCTTCCGCCTGTCCCTTGTCCACCGCAAGCAGGCCGCCGCGAACGATTTCAGCCATATAGGCGGCTTCGTTCAGACTGAGGGCGAGAAGGGCGGCGGTAAAGGCGGAGATCAGCGTGTTTGTCTCGACGTGGAAGGAGCCGATGCCGAGGCTTGGGATAAAGAGCTGGATGTTGAACCAGAAGATGATCTGGACCAGCAGCGGCGTGCCCCGGAAGAACCAGATGTAAAGGTGGGAGAAGCCCGACAGGACCGGGTTGTGCGCCATGCGCAGGGTGGCAAGCACGACACCGGCCACGGTGCTGATCAGCATGGACAGCACGGTGAAGACGAGCGTCAGGCGAATGCCGTCCAGGATCGTGGGGTCGAAGAGGTATCGCGGGATCGCGCTCCATTGGACGTTCTTGCTGCTGGCGATCAGCCCGACGAAGCCGAGCACGAAGACCAGCAGGACCACTGCCGCGATCCACTGGCCCCAGTAGCGGGCGGGAACGACCCTGGGTGCCGGCGCGTGGGCCGAAGCCGGGGAAGCCGGCGGTGCCGAATGCGCCGACGTTGCTGTATCCGCGATCATCCGTTCCTCCTGTCCGTTGCCGGGATTGCGTGTTCGATCGCCGCCTGCCGTGCGGTTCCGCCAACGCGCGCGGAGAGCTTGCCGGCGGTCGGGGACGGCAGGTTCGGGATCGTTTCGCCGCGCAGGAGGCGGGTTGCGAGGGAAAGCGCTCCCTCCACCGGCGGCGCGGTCAGGAGCGTCACTGTCCAGTCGGGGTGAACCCGTTCCACGGCCTGCCGGAACGCTTCCATCAGGCCCGGCTGGCGGGCGATGACGCCCCCGCCTGCAACAACATGGCCGCCGACCGCGCCGCGTCCGATCAGCCGGTCGACCAGCAAGGCGAGCGCCTCGCCCCCATCGCGGATCACGGAGGCTGCGAGACCGGAGCCCTGCTGGGCGGCGGCGAAAACCGCGTGCACGTGCCGGCCGACCTTGCTGGCGCTGCCTTCGTTCATGATGGCGCGGCCGATCGTCAGCGGATCCGTGATGCCGAGGGAGGCGAGAAGGGCGCTCCCCAGAGGATCGGACGTTTCGCCCTTGTCCATCGCCGAGCGGAGAGCCTTCGCCGCATCGCGCACGAGACCGCTGGCGCTCCCTTCGTCGCCGAGGAACCAGCCCCAGCCGCCGGCGCTCATCATGGTCGCGTCCGGTCGCCGGGCGACGGCGATGGAGCCGGTCCCGGCGATGACGGAAATGCCCGCTTCGACGCCGGCCGCGGGAAGCAGGAGTTCGGAATCGTTGAGGACCAGCACGCTCGCCGCCGTGTGCTCGGCAAGGTGAGCCTGGAATGCCTCGCAATCTTCCGCGCTGTCGCAGCCATGAGCGCCGACGACGATCATCGCGGGATCGACCCCGCCCACGAAGTCGCGCGTGACCCGGATCAGCACGTGGGCGTCGGTCTGCGGAACGCGGATGCGCCAATCGTCCGTCGCAACCCGGTAAGCACCGAGGGAGGCCCCGGCATTCGCCGCGGCGAACTCCGTCTTCGTTCCGCCTATGTCGATTCCGACTGCAATCATGCCTGCCAAGCGCATCACCCGATCTACGGTTAGGAAGCTTAACTAACCGATGATGATGCGCAAGCGGGAATTCTGGTCAGCAACCGCCCAAGCGATGGGCGGCCGCTGTTCCGGGCATGAACGGGGGAGGAACTGTGGAAAACCGGTGCCGGGTAGACCCAATGGCTTGGGCTGGAGGGGGCCGGAACGGCACAGGCGAGCCTTGGCGGCTATCGGACCGGTTCAATTCCGGCCCGTCGAAAGGGGTGCGTCACGCCGGGCTGCATTGTGCCCGGCGCCTGATCAGCCCTGAAGGGCCGCGCCGAAAGCCCGTTCCAGCATGTCGCGGCACTCGTCCGCTTGCAGGCGGGTGGCCTCGTCGCAACGGCGGGCAATATCGCGGAGATCTCGAATCGCGACATCGACAGCGGTCATGAGGTCGATTTCGAATTCTTCTGCTTCGGGCTGTGCCCGCACCGGGAATGGAATGACGTTCGACATGGACCGACTGGACACCGAATCGTGGAATGCTTCGTTGCAAGCATTCCGCCTGAGAACGGTTAAATTTTACCTGTCGGTCCCTTTCGGTTGAAACGAAAGAACCCCGGATCGCTCCGGGGTTCCTGTATCAGATTGGGACGAGGCCGGGTTGATCGGCTCAGTGGCCGGTCCAACCCTTGTAGTCCTTGACGTTGTCGCGGGTCACCAGCGTCGGCGGAATCAGGATCGGGTCCTGCTCCGGCTTCTTGCCGTTGATGATACCTATGCCGACTTCTGTCGCCTTCTTCGCCATGCCGAAGGGATCCTGCGCGGCGGAAGCCTGGATCAGCGTGTCCCCCTCCAGAG
The DNA here is from genome assembly GCF_900110915.1 of Faunimonas pinastri. Classification (GTDB taxonomy): domain Bacteria; phylum Pseudomonadota; class Alphaproteobacteria; order Rhizobiales; family Afifellaceae; genus Faunimonas; species Faunimonas pinastri. Next base: position 187,685 of record NZ_FOFG01000002.1, on the reverse strand, counting down.
CGGCGACGATATCCGGAGCGCCGTCCACGGAGGTGATGATCATCTCCTTGCGGTTCAGCTGCTTGGCGGCAAGGTCGGCGCCGATGGAGGTCGGGTCGTTGATGCCGAAGACGCCGTCGATCTTGTCGAAGCGGGTCAGCAGGCCCTGCATGACGGCGAGGCCACCGTCGCGCGAGCCATGGGCGTCCTGGTCGTCGGACAGGATCTTGATGCCGGACTGCTTGTCCAGAACGTTGTGGCAGCCTTTCACGCGGTCGATGACGGCGGACACGTGCGGGCCGTTGACGATGACGACGTTGCCTTTGCCGCCGAGCTTGTCGACGAGATACTGGCAGGCGAGCTCACCGGCCTTGACGTTGTCGGTGGTGACCGTCGCATCGGCGCCCTGGGCGGCGGTATCGACCGCCACGACCGGAACGCCGGCCGCCTGGGCGCGCTTGATCGCGGGGGCGATGGCGACGGGGTCGCCCGGATTGAGCAGGATCAGGTCGTCGCCGGCGGCGATGAAGTTGTCGATCTGGGTGAACTGCTTGCCGAGATCGTAGTCGTAGCCGAGCGCGGTGACTTCGGCCTTCGGGTTGCTTTCCTTGGCCTGAGCCGTGGCGCCGTTCGCCAGCGCGACGAAGAAGGGATTGCCCATCGACCCCAGCGACACGCCGATCTTGTTCAAATCCTTGGCCTGCGCGACACCGGCGACCATGGTGATCGCCACGCCGGCGAGCAGAAGTTTCTTCAACATAGTTTGTCCTCCCTGGTCACAACTATCGGCGGGGACGGGTGACCAGCGCGTCCGCCCCCGAGAGAGTTTGCGGATCAGGTCCGCGCGGAGCCCTTGGTGCGCAGCCGGTCGAGCGCGACGGCGACGATGATGATCAGGCCCTTGATGATGTACTGCCAGACGTCCGGCACGCCGGTCAGGATCAGGCCGTTGGAGAGGACGGCGATGATCAGCGCGCCGACCAGCGTTCCCCAGACAGAGCCGATGCCGCCGACGAACGACGTTCCACCAAGGATGACCGCCGCGATCGCGTCCAGTTCGTAGGACTGGCCGAGCTGCACGCCGTTGGCCGCGTAGAGCCGGGCCGCCGACATGGCGCCGCCGAGACCGGCGAGCAGGCCGGAGGTGCCGTAGACGAAGAGCAGGACGCGCCAGACCTTGATGCCGGAAAGCCGGGCTGCATCGGGGTTGCCGCCGACGGAATAGATGTGGACGCCGAGCACCGTGCGTTTCAGCACGAACCAGGAGGCCACGATCACCAGGAAGGCGATGATCACCAGCCACGGAATGCCGAAGAGCGAGGCATTGCCGAGGAAGGCGAAAGGCAGGTTGGCGTTGAAGACGGTCGTGTCGTGGCCCATCAATCGCGCCACGCCACGTACCGCCGTCAGCGAGCCCAGCGTCACGATAAAGGGCGGCAATCGCATGAACGCGATCAGGCTGCCGTTGATGAGGCCGAAGATCAGGCCGCAGACGAGCGCCGCCGGGATGCCGATGAGGCCGATATCCGGGATCAGCGAGGCTATGACGGCAGCCATGGCGGAGGCCGCGAGGATCGAGCCCACGGAAAGGTCGATGCCGCCGGTCAGGATGACGAAGGTCATGCCGGCGGCCAGAACGGTGTTGATCGCCGCCTGCTGCGCGATGATGGATACGTTCTGCAGCGAGCCGAAGCGCGAGGTCATCAGGTAGAAGGCGATGCAAAGCAGGATCAGCACCGGCAGCATTCCGAGGGTGCGAACCATGCCCTGCATTCTCAGGTGCCGCTCGGCCCGGCGCTTCTGCTCGGTGGACGCCGTTGCCGGCGCCGTGGCGTTGATTTCCTCAACCATGGACAGTCTCCCGACGCTCTTCGGCACCCGTGGGCTTCAAACCCGTTGCAAATGTCATGATATTTTCCTGCGTGACCGGCGCTCCGTCCGGTCCGCCGACTTCGCCTTCGATGACGCCCTCGCGCATCACGAGCACGCGGTCGCAGATGCCGATCACCTCCGGCAGTTCGGATGAGATGACGACGACGCCGGTGCCAGCCTTCGCCAGCCCGTCGATGACGCGGTAGATCTCGGATTTCGCTCCGATATCCACGCCGCGCGTGGGCTCGTCGAGGATCAGAACGCGCGGCTTGATCTCCATCAGGCGCGACAGCAGCACCTTCTGCTGGTTGCCGCCCGAGAGCGAGCCGACCTCGATGTTCTGGTTGGCGACGCGGATGGAAAGCGACCGGATCGCTTCCAGTGCCCGCGCCCGCGCCTTGCCGAGATCGAGGATGCCGCCAGCCTTGGCATCGCGGCCGTAGACCACAAGATTGACGTTGGATTCCACGCTCATGTCTAGGAACAGGCCCTGCGCCTTGCGGTCTTCGGTCAGGTAGACGATGCCGTGGTCCAGCGCTTCGCGCGGGGAGGAGATGTCGATCCGCTTGCCTTCCAGCTCCACCGTGCCGCTCACCTTGGGATCGGCGCCGAAGATCAGGCGGGCGAATTCGGTGCGGCCGGAGCCGACCAGCCCGGCGATGCCCAGCACCTCGCCCTGGTGCAGGTCGAAGCCGCAGCCGCGCACGCGGGTGCGATCGCTGAAATCGCGGACGGACAGGATGACATGCCCACGGCTGCCATGCGCGTCGTGGCTCTTGGTGTAGAAGCCGGCCAGATCGCGCCCGACCATCATCTTGACCAGTACGTCGGCCGAAAGCTCGTCGCGCATCAGCGAGCCCACATAGCTGCCGTCGCGCAGGACAGAGACACGGTCGGACAGATCGTAGATCTCGGCCATGCGGTGACTGATATAGACGATGGCCAGACCGTCCGCCTTGAGCTTGCGGATCAGCTCGAAAAGTCCATCCGTCTCGCGGGCGGAAAGCGCGGTGGTCGGCTCGTCCATGATCAGGATGCGGGCATCGGCGTGGATCGCGCGGGCGATCTCCACCAGCTGCCGCTCCGCGATGGAGAGCGTCTCCACATGGGTCGTCGGGCCGAAGGTGGCGCCGAGCCGCTTCAGGAGCTCACGACAGCCCTCGATCATGCCGGAGCGATCAACGAAAAAGCCGGTCTTCTTTTCGCGGCCGAGATAGATGTTCTCCGCCACCGTCAGGTTCGGCGAAAGGCTGAGCTCCTGGTAGATGACGGCGATACCGTGCTGCTTGGCCGAAAGGGGCCCGTTCAGGGCGATCGGCTTGCCTTCCAGCAGGATCTCGCCGCCGGGATCGGCCTGGTAGGCGCCGGACAGCACCTTCATCAGAGTCGACTTGCCGGCGCCGTTCTCGCCCATCAGCGAGTGGATCTCGCCGGGATAGATGGCAAGATCGACGTTGCTGAGGGCGCGGACGCCGGGGAATGTCTTGGAGATGTGGCGCATCTCCAGAAGCGGCGTCTGCACCGGCCGAGGCTCAGTCTGCTGCTGCATGATTGCGGGCTCCGGCGTTGGCCCCACGCGTCAGAATCGATGCGCGGGGCGAGAAGTTGAAGAACATCGGCAGGCTCGCCGCCCCCATTGCCCCGGCATTGAACCCGAAGGTTCCATGCATCAGGCGGGGAGGACGGCAGCCTTCCGGCGCTTGCTCCATCAATGATGATGCGAGCCGATGGTTCAGTTCGTTGATCATTCCTCCATCCACGTCCGAGTCGATGACGACAGTCGCAAAGTCGAGAAGCAGGGTGGCGGGCCAGATCACCGAGGCGAGGGCCTCGACGCAGTCGTCGAGCCATTCCGAGACGGCCGGCTGCCCTTCCCGAATTCGCTGCTCCAGGGCCCAACGGCTCGACGCTTCCTGGTCGTTGAAGCGGAGGTGGCGGATCAGCGAATTGAGGGAGGCGCGCGTCAGCAGGATATCGCGCTGTGCTCCGCGCGGTGGTGCCGACGGCAGATGGCTGTGCGTGACGGCGAACACCGCGATATCGCCGGCATTGCCCGTCGCGCCGCGCCGGCAATCGCCGTCGAGCACGATGCCGCCGCCGATCGCCGCGCCGATAAAGAGATAGAGAAAATCGTCGATCGAGCGCCCCAGCCCCCAGAAGAGTTCGGCGATCGCCGCCGCGGTCCCGTCGTTCTCGCCGGAGACGGGCAGCCCGATTTCCGCTTCCAGCAGCGTGGGAAAGTCGACCGCGTCCCAGACGCCGAGGCTCTGGTCCGCCAGTTCCAGTTCCGCCAGCCACGATCCCAGATTGTAGGGCTGCGCCACGCCGATTCCCGCCAGCCGCTCGCGGTTGTCGTCGTTCAGGAGCGCGAGGAGTTCCCGCACGTCGGAAGCCACGATTGCCAGCGCCTCCTGCGGCCCGGGAAGCAGGTGGTCGTGCGAGCGGCGGGCGATCAGCGTGCCCGCGAGATCCACCAGCACGGTTTCCATGGCGCGCCGGTCCAGACGGACGCCGATGCCGAAAGCGCCCTTGGGATCAAGCCGGTAAAGGGCTGCGGGCTGGCCGCGGCTGCCGTCCTGGCGGCGACCTGTCTCCGTCACCAGGCCGGCTTCCTCCAGGCGGTCGATGATGACCGCCACGGCGGAATGCGTGAGGTCGCAGGCGCGCGCGAGCTCGGCCTTCGACGCTTCGCCGGCGCGGCGAAGGATCTGCAGGATCAGGCGCTCATTGTAGCGGCGCAGCTGCACCGAATTGGTGCCGCGCCCGGCCGTCGACCGAACCAAGCTTCCTCCCGTCGGGCTTTTGCCCTTATTTCTTCAATTTGATGGGAGTAATCGTCGGCGGCGGTTAGGTGTCAACGGAATGAATCGCTGCAGAGCAGCGGGATTCATGCTGCGCCTGCACAATAACGGCAGTCAGAAACGCTGAAACTCGGGCTTCAGGGCGCGATAGAGAGATTTGAAGCGGCTGAATTGAACGTGGTGAAAGTTTAGCCGGTCTGCGCGGGGCTGGAGCATGCTTTCCACGGCGGGGCGGCGACAAACCTCCTCGATCCGTTCACCGGTGCGGGCGAGGCGGGCGAGGCGCGCGGCACCGAAGGCCGGACCCTTGGCGCCGCCGCGATAACGCAGAACTGGCCGGTCCAGCACATCGGCCAGGATCTGCATCCAGAGATCGCTGCGTGCGCCGCCGCCGATCACGGCGATCTGCCCGGGGGAGGATCCGGCCTCCGCCAGACATTCCTGGGCATCCCGCAGGGAATAGGCGACGCCCTGCAGCACCGAAACGATCAGTTCTTCCGGCGTCGTCGCTCCGGTCAGACCGAAGAACACGCCGCGGGCATGGGGATCGTTATGCGGCGTCCGCTCGCCGCTGAGATAGGGCAGGAAGAGGAGGTCGGTCGCGGGCGGGACGATCGCTTCCAGTCTCCCCATCAGGCGACCGATGTCGCTCTCGCCGACCAGCCGCGCCGCGAAGGCGAGGCAGCTCGCGCCGTTCAGGAGGGCGGCCATCTGGAACCAGCGGCCGGGCAGGCCATGCGCAAAGGTGTGGAGCAGGTTTTCCGGGCGGGGACGGTAGCTTTCTGTCACCAAGAAATATTGCGCGGAGGTGCCGAGCGAGATGAAGGCGTCGCCCTCCGAGACGGCCCCGATGCCGATCGCTCCGGCCGCGGCGTCGCCCGCACCGGCGACCACGGGAACGGAGTTTGAAAAGCCCCAATGCCGGGCGACTTCAGGCGAAAGCGTACCGGTGACCTCCGGTCCCTCGCAGAGGCGGGGCAGCGTTTCGCGCGACAGGCCGCTTGCGGCGACGAGCTTGTCCGACCAGTCGCGCCGCGCCTCGTCCAGCAGCAAGGTGCCGGCCGCGTCGCACATGTCGGTCGCGAGTTCGCCCGTGAGCCTGAGCCGGATGAAGTCCTTGGGCAGAACGACATGCGCGACACGCGCGAAAACCTCGGGTTCGTGGCGTTTCAACCAGATGAGCTTGGGAGCCGTGAAGCCCGGCATCGCCTTCACGCCGGCAATGGTGCCCAGATCCGGTACGGCGGATTCGAGTTCCGCGCATTCGGCCTGGCTGCGCCCGTCGTTCCAGAGGATCGCCGGGCGGAGCACCTCATGGCCGGCACCAAGCAGCACGGCCGCATGCATCTGGCCGGAAAGGCCGATGGCCTCCACCGCGAGCAAACCCACGGGCGTGGCGGCACGGATCGATTGCAGGGTGGCGCAGACCGCCTCCCACCAGCTTTCCGGATCCTGCTCCGACCAGAGCGGGTGAGGGCGCTCGACGGTCAGCGCGATCTCGGCCTCGGCGAGGACGTTCTCGTCGCCATCGACGAGAACGGTCTTCACCCCGGAGGTGCCGATATCGATGCCGAGAAAATTGCCCATCGGGAAGCTCGCCGCTGCCGGCCGGAATGGCCGCGCCTTCCCTAAAGCCTGCGCCGCGAAGCCTCAAGCAGCCTCGGGCCGCTCGTTCTCATGCGGCTTGTTTTCAGGCCGCCTGGCCGAAGCCCGTGATGAACTGGCTGAAGCGCTCGGACTTGCCCTGGTTGAACAGCTCGTCCGGCGTGCCGTCCGCCTCGACGCGCCCCTGGTGCAGGTAGAGCACCCGGTTGGAGACGTTGCGCGCGAAGCCCATCTCGTGGGTCACGACAAGCATCGTGCGGCCCTCTTCCGCGAGCGTCCGCATCACGCGCAGGACCTCGCCGACGAGTTCAGGATCGAGCGCCGAGGTGGGCTCGTCGAAGAGCATGACCTTGGGCCGCATGGCGAGGGCGCGGGCGATCGCCGCGCGCTGCTGCTGGCCGCCGGACAGATGGGCCGGGTAATGGTTGCGCTTGTCGGCCAGGCCCACCCGCTCCAGAAGCGATTCGGCTTCCCCTATGCACTCCGCGCGCTTGCGCTTCTGGACATGGACGGGAGCCTCGATGAGGTTTTCCAGCACCGTCATGTGGGACCAGAGATTGAAGCCCTGAAACACCATGCCGAGCTCGGAACGGATGCGGTCGACCTGGCGGCGGTCGGACGGCTCCAGCCGTCCGCTCGGCCGCTTGCGCATGTCGATCTTCTCGCCCGCGACGCTGATCTCGCCCTCGTCGGGCGTCTCCAAGAGATTGATGCAGCGCAGGAACGTGCTCTTGCCCGAGCCGCTCGAACCCAGGATCGAGATCACATCGCCCTCATGCGCATCCACCGAAATGCCCTTGAGCACCTGCAGCGGACCAAACGATTTCTGGACGTTCTTGACGGAAAGGGCAGGCGCGATGGCGTTCAATGAGGTCTCCGGGCCGGCCACCCGGCGTTCAAGAGCTTGACCTGCCGCAAGGGGCAAGCGGGCGAAAACACCTGTCTATGCCCGAACGCTTTGCCTGTGCCAGCATAAAAAACCGCCAGCCTATGCGCAAACCCCAGGCACCCAAGCCGCGAACGGCCGGAGCGGCGTCACTCGTCTTCGGCATCTCGCGTGGCGTAGCTCGCGTTGCCGAGCCCCGTGCCGATGGTCAGCGCCGCCCAGTGACCGACATCGCGGCAGAACGGCGCCTCGCTCAGCCCCTGAACCACGGCATCGTTGTGCACCAGGACCAGCGTCTCGTGATCGCCGATCCTGGGCACGCGGTCGCGTAGCTCGTCCGGCAGGTTGAAGCCCTTGCTTTCCCAATTGCCGGGCAGGTTCTGCGCGCCGCGATCGATGGAACCATCCTCGCCGATCACGCCGGGGCAGCCGACGCCGATGAAGGGCGCGAGGTGGAGGCCTTCCTTGTCGGCCTTGCGGAGCAGGCGCTGCAGCATCTCGGCCGTGCGGTCGACCGCTTCGTCGCGCTTCGGATCCTCGTCGGAATGGCTCCAGAGCTCCGACTGCCAGACCTCGACGCCCGTCAGGTCAGGATGCTTCCCGATATCGAGCCGCACGACACCGGCGCGAATGTTGGAGCCGCCGATATCGAGCGCGAGGATGCTGTCGTGGCCCGCGAAAATCCAGGAAGGCGCGAGGTGGACGGCGCCGATGAGGCCCGCCTCGTCAGGATGGTGGCGCACGGGTCGGATATCGATGCCGCCCTTGCGAAGGAGGGTGGCGGTGCGCCCGATGGCGATCTGGCCCATCCGGCTCTGCCGCACGCCGCCGCCGATCACGATGCGCTCCGTTTCCCGCCACGCCTTCAGGCGCAGGAAGCGGCGGATGATCTTTTCCAGCCGCCCGGAGAATTCCTCAATCGCGGCATGGAGGAGCCCGGCGGCGGCGAAGTCGCCTTCGGTCAGCAAAGTGTCGAGGCGGTCCTTGCCGAACTCCTCCATCGGATCGTCGCCCAGTGGATCGGCGTTTTCCGGAAGGAGGTCGCGCAGGCCCTGGATGATGTCGAGCAGCGCAGACTTGCTGGCCTGGTCGCCGATGAAGCCGTCGCCTTCCTCGATTTCCAGATTGTAGCTGAGGACCTCAGCCAGCGGCAGGCACATGCTTCCATGCTTGGGAAAGCTGGAGCTCTGCTTCGACGGTCGTTCGGCCATGCATCACCCCTCGCGAGACAGGGGAAACGGCGTGAACTCCGTCATGGTTGCTTGGTGTGCCTCAAGGCGCGCAAGGCCGGAAACGAAAACACCGCCCGGTGAGGGGCGGTGCTTCGGCGCTCCCGCGACAAGCGCGGAGCTGCGATATAACGTGTCCGACGCTTAGCGACGGGCGCCGCCTCGGGCAGCGACCCGCGGCTTCGGCGCGGGCAGGAGACCCTCGCGCTGGGCCTTCTTCTTCGCCTGCTTGCGGGCGCGACGCATGCCTTCGGCCTTTTCGCGGACCCGACGCTCGGAAGGCTTCTCGAAAGCCGAACGGCGCTTCATCTCGCGGAAAACGCCTTCACGCTGCATCTTCTTCTTGAGAACCTTGATGGCCTGTTCGACATTGTTGTCGCGGACGATCACCTGCAAATGAAATTCCTTTCGGTTGCGATGTCGGCGAATGCCGCATCGGAACGAGTTGGCGTCCGGCGACCGAGGCCAGACGCTTGCGAACTCGCGTGAGCTGAATTCCGAACGGCGAAAAGGGCGACGCGCAGGACGCATCGCGGGCGGCCGATCGAAGATCTTCTGGCATAAGTGGCCTGAAAGCCGCTTTTGGCAAGCGAAAGTTGAAAAATCTTTTTTCCGGCCCGCAATCTCCGGGCAGATCAGCCGCGCCGACCGTACCAAGCATATAGATGAGTGGCGCCGGGGAAGTCTTTTCTTTGCGGCAGCGATTCGAATGAACAGGGCTCGAAGCGCGTCATCAAGGCGGGAATCGTGGGCGGATCGGGGATCCTGCCCCGGTTCCAGCCAAGAAGCAGGACGCCTCCGGGACGCAGGATGCGCATGACGCCTTCCAGCGCCCGCTCGATATCCTCCGGGCTGTCGACGCCCCAGCCGAGCACGCCGTTCAGAATCACCAGGTCGAAACGGACCTCCGGGAAGAGTGCGTCGATTTCGCAGACGTCGCCGGTTCGGTGCCGTGCGGGAGCGCCATGCGGCGCGGCTTCCGGGTCGATGTCCGAGGTCCAGACTTCCAGTCCGTGCCGCCCCATCGCATCGACGACGGCGCGAGTATAACCGCGCACGCCGATGAAGAGGATCTGCCGCGCGCCGGAACCGATGATCGCCGGCACGATCGCGCGGCGGAGATAGAGCCGGTCGGACTGCAGGGAGACCACGCCGTCGAGCAGCCCGATCCACCAGGCTTCGGCTCGTCGGGAACGTCGGATCGTGGGGCGATATCGCCGATCCAGGCTGTCCACAAAACGATGGAGTTGTCGGGCAAGGTTCATCGGAGGCCCCCCTCGGGCGATCATGCGGCAGAAAATCCGTGACCGGAAGGCGCATCGGTCGCGAATGGCGGTTGTTTTCTCGGCGGGCGCAAGTAATGCCTTTCGCCACCGGCGTCTCCGTCCCCCGACGGGGCGTCGGACGTGATCGCTTCGGAGCTTCGGTCCCTGCATGAATGCGGACGTTTCATTGCCGGTCTCAGTCGTGCTTCCCTGCAAGAACGAGCGGGAAAATATCGGTCCGCTGATCCACGAGATCGCGGCGGCCCTGCGTGCCGTTGCGCATGAGATCATCGTCGTGGACGATGGATCCGACGACGGAACGGACGGGGCCGTGGCGGCCGCAGCGTCGAGCCAGGAAGGACAGGTGCGCCTGATCCGGCACGACCGCTCATCCGGCCAGAGCGCGGCGGTGCGCACCGGCATGCTCGCGGCGCGCGGCGATGTGGTGGTCACCATCGATGGCGACGGCCAGAACGATCCGCAGTACATTCCCGCGCTGCTTTCGGCGCTGGCAACGGCGGGGGCGGGCACGGCGCTGGCAGGCGGTCAGCGCGTGGGTCGCAAGGCGAGCTTTGCCAAGCGCCATGGATCGCGGCTGGCCAACAAGGTGCGCCGGGCGCTGCTGAACGACGATTCCCGCGACACCGGCTGCGGCCTCAAGGCGATCCGTCGCGAGGTCTTCCTGCTGCTTCCCTATTTCGACGGATGGCATCGCTTCATGCCTGCGCTCGTGAAGCGCGAGGGGTATGCGGTGACGGCGGTGGATGTGGTCGACCGCCCACGACGCTTCGGGTCTTCCAAATACGGAATTTTCGATCGCCTGTGGGTCGGTATCGCCGATCTCTTCGGCGTATGGTGGCTGACCAAACGGCGACGGGTCATTCCGCGCGCGCGGGAGGAGAGACTGAATGAGTAGCGTCGGGGGCTGGTTTCACCACGTCTTCATCCAGCAGTTCAGCTTCTGGGTGGCGCTGGGTTTCGTCGCCCAGCTCCTTTTCATGATGCGGTTCCTGCTGCAATGGCTGGCCAGCGAGCGGGCCGGCCGTTCGGTCGTGCCGGTCTCCTTCTGGTTCTTCTCGGTGATCGGCGGCTTTCTTCTCTTTATCTACTCGCTGTCGCGGCACGATCCGGTGTTCATCGCGGGGCAGGGGCTCGGCCTCGTGATCTATGCCCGAAATCTCTGGCTTATCTTCCGCGAGAAGCGTTCCCCGATGCAGAACGCCGGGTGACCGAGGCTATTTCGCCCCGGTCACCGCGAATCCCGCTTCCAGATCGGCGATGATGTCGGCTACGTCCTCCAGTCCGATATGGAGGCGGATCACCGGTCCGTCAGTCCACGGCCGCGCCGTTCGGGAATGCTCGGTTTCGCCCAGCACGGCGAGGCTTTCGAACCCGCCCCAGGAGTAGCCGAGGCCGAAAAGCCTCAGCGCGTTCAGGAAGCTCTTCGCCTGCTCCTCCGAGCCGTTCAGCACGAAGGCGAAGAGACCGCACGAGCGGCCGAAATCGCGCTTCCAGAGCTCGTGGCCCGGATCTTCCGGCAGTGCGGGATGCAGCACGCGCGACACTTCAGGGCGGCCTTGCAGCCACCGCGCTACTTCCATGCCGCTGCGGTCGTGCCGCTCCAGCCGAATGCTCATGGTGCGCAGGCCGCGCAGGGTCAGCCAGATTTCCTCGGTGCCGGCCTGAATGCCGAAATTCTTGTGGAAGCGCTGCAGCGCGGGCCACATCCGCTCATTGGCTGAAATCGAGCCGATCAGCAGGTCGGAATGGCCGGCGAAGTACTTGGTGCCGGCATAGATCGCGAAATCGATCCCATGCTCCAGCGGCCGGTAGATCAGCGGAGTGGCCCAGGTGTTGTCGATCATCGTGACCGCGCCGGCAGCCTTCGCCACGGCGACGATGGCGTCGAGGTCGGGCATCTCGAAGGTGGTCGAGCCCGGGGCCTCGAGGAAGACGATCGAAACGTCCTGCATCAGCTCGGCGATGCCGGCGCCGATCGTTGGGTCGTAGTAGCTTGCCGTCATGCCGAGGCTCGGCAGGCTTTCGTCGCAGAAGCGGCGGGTCGGGCCATACACGTTGTCGGGGACGAGGATGCGGCTGCCCGGCCGGGCAGCCGCCAGGATAGCGGTCGTGACCGCCGCAAGTCCCGAGGGAACGAGCACCGTTCCGGCCGAGCCCTCCAGGGCATCAAGGGCCTTGGTCAGCGCCTCTACCGTGGGTGTATTTGTCAGCCCGTAAGAATAGCGTTGCGACGTGCGACCCAGCATCGTGTCGACGTCGGGAAAGAGGACGGTGGATGCACGCACGAGCGGCGGATTGACGAAGCCGTGGTAGGCAAAGGGATCGAGGCCGGCATGGGTCAGCGTAGTGTCTATGCCGGGCGTCCTGCCGCGGTCCTTGCGCTCGTCCATTCCGGCATCTCCTTCTGTCCGCGTCGCTACCCCTGCGATACGCCAGCTTCCATCCCCAGCCAAGTGACGCGCCCTTGACCATGGCGATTATTTAGCTTGTGATGGGTGCAAGCGTGGGTTGGGGGCTCAGGCGGTGTCGGGTGGGTTGTTCCTCCCGGCGCCATGACGGCTTCCCGAACCACGGTGAGTGGAACAGGGATATCGCACAGCCATGAAACGCACTTTTCTGCCGGCTCTCGCCGGCGCTGCCCTCGCTCTTTCCGCGTCCTTCGCGGGCGCCGCGACGTTGGACACCGTGAAGCAAAAGGGCTTCCTCCAGTGCGGCGTGAACACCGGCCTGCCGGGCTTCGGCAACCCAAACGAAAAGGGCGAGTGGACCGGCTTCGACGTGGATTATTGCCGCGCGATCGCCTCCGCCGTCTTCGGCGATCCCACGAAGGTGAAGTTCACCCCGCTGGACGCCAAGGAACGCTTCACGGCGCTGCAGTCCGGTGAAGTCGATGTGCTCATCCGCAACACGACCTGGACCATGTCGCGCGACACCTCGCTCGGCCTGAAGTTCGCCGGCGTCAACTATTATGACGGCCAGGGCTTCATGGTGAAGAAGAGCCTCGGCGTGAAGTCCGTCAACGAGCTCTCCGGCGCCTCCATCTGCGTGCAGAGCGGTACGGATACCGAGCTGAACCTCGCCGACTACTTCAAGTCGCACAACATGCAGTACAACCCGGTCGTGTTCGAGAAGGTCTCGGAAGCGAACTCCGCTTATGACAGCGGCCGCTGCGACGCCTACACCACCGACCAGTCTGGCCTCTACGCCACGCGCCTGCAGCTGCAGAAGCCGGACGACACGATCGTTCTGCCGGAGATCATCTCCAAGGAGCCGCTCGGCCCGGTGGTCCGCCAGGGTGACGACGTATGGTTCAACGTCGTCAAGTGGACGCACTACGCGCTCTTGGATGCCGAAGAACTCGGCGTGACGCAGCAGAACGCGGACCAGATGAAGTCTTCCGACAATCCGGACATCAAGCGCCTGCTGGGCGTCCAGGGCAATTTCGGCCAGGGCATCGGTCTGAGCAACGACTGGGCCTACAAGATCGTGAAGGGTGTCGGCAATTACGGCGAGCTCTTCGAGAAGGATCTCGGCCAGTCGTCGCCGCTGAAGATCCAGCGCGGCGAGAACGCGCTCTGGAACAAGGGCGGCCTCCAATACGGCATGCCGATCCTCTAAGGTCCCTGCCGGGTCCGGTTCGCCGGGCCCGGCGCATCTCTGAGAGAGCCAATGACCATCCAAGCAACGTCGCCCAGTGCGCCCCGCGTCGAGCGTCCGGCCAGAAGCTCCTTTCTCAACGATCCCGACAAGCGCGGCTATATCATCCAGGCCGTCCTGCTGGTCCTGGTCGTCGCCTTCATCTGGTGGCTCGGCCATAATACCGCCCAGAATCTCCAGCGGCTGCACATCGCCTCCGGTTTTGGTTTCCTGAACGAGCGCGCGGGCTTCAACATCGGCCAGTCGCTGATCCCCTATTCGGGTGATCGCAGCTATGGCTATGCGCTGCTCGTCGGCATCATCAATACGATCGAGGTCGCGATCCTCGGCATCGTCATCGCCACGATCGTCGGCGTGCTGGTCGGTGTGGGAAGGCTGTCGTCCAACTGGCTGATCCGGCAACTGGCGACGGTCTACGTGGAACTCTTCCGCAACATCCCGCCGCTGCTCGTCATCTTCTTCTGGTATTTCGGCGTGCTGGCGGTGCTGCCCAATCCGCGCGACGCCATCAATCTCGGCCTGGGCTTCAGCCTCAGCAATCGCGGACTGTTCACGCCGAAGCCGATCTTCGAGCACGGCGCGCTCTATGTGGGGATCGCGATACTCGTCGGCATCGTCGCGGCCTGGGCCCTGTCGCGCTGGGCCACCGCCCGGCAGATGCGCACCGGCCAGCAGTTCCCGAGTTTCTGGGCAGGGTTGGCGGTCATCGTCGTTCTCGGCGCCGCGAGCTTCGCGGCCACCGGCGCTCCCCTGCATTTCGACATACCGGTGAAGACCCGCTTCAACCTGAATGGCGGCTCGCAACTCGGGCCCGAACTGGTTTCGCTCCTGCTGGCGCTGGCGATCTATACCGCGTCCTTCATCGCCGAGATCGTGCGCGCCGGCATCCTTTCGGTGAGCCACGGCCAGACGGAAGCGGCCTATTCGCTGGGGCTGAAGGTCGGCCCGACCATGCGGAAGATCATCCTGCCGCAGGCGCTGCGCGTGGTGATTCCGCCGCTCACCAGCGAATACCTGAACCTGATGAAGAACACGTCGCTGGCGGTCGCCATCGGCTTTGCGGATCTGGTCGCCGTCGGCGGCTCGATCCTGAACCAGACGGGCCAGTCCGTCGAAGTCGTGCTGATCTGGATGCTGGTCTATCTCGGCCTCAGCCTGATCATGGCCGTGCTGATGAACTGGTACAACCGCAAGATGGCTCTGGTGGAGCGCTAGGGGCATCATGTCCGACCTGCAAGCACAGACCGACCTCTTCTTCGTCCGTCGCGAACTCGCGACCCAGGAAGCGCCGCCCGCCATGACGGTGGGTCCCGCGGCCTGGGTGAAGCGAAACCTGTTCTCCACGCCCGGCAATTCGATCCTGACGATCATCGGCATCGCCCTGATCGTCCTGATCGTGCCGCCGATCATCAACTGGGCCTTCATCAATGCGGTCTGGACGGGCACCGACCGTACTGCCTGTATCGCCGAAGGCAGCGGCGCCTGCTGGGCCTTCGTGAAGGCGGAGTTCGCGCAGTTCATCTACGGCCGCTATCCGGATGCGGAGCGCTGGCGGGTGAACGTGATGTTCGCGCTTCTCCTGCTCGGCCTCGTGCCGATGAGTATTCCGTCGGCGCCGTTCAAGCGGCTGAACGTGCTCTACCTCTTCATCGTCTTCCCGGTGGTCAGCTACTACCTGCTGACCGGCGGCTTCGGCCTTTCCGTGGTCGAGACGCCGCTCTGGGGCGGGCTGATGCTGACGGTGGTCGTCTCCTATGTCGGCATCGTCTTCTCGCTGCCGGCAGGTATCCTGCTGGCGCTCGGGCGCCGGTCGGCCATGCCGGCGGTACGCTTCGTGTGCACGGCGTTCATCGAGATCGTTCGCGGCATTCCGCTGATCACGGTGCTCTTCATGTCGAGCGTGATGCTGCCGCTCTTTCTTCCGCAGGGCGTCAATTTCGACAAGCTGCTGCGCGCGCTGATCGGTGTCGCGCTGTTCGCCTCTGTGTATATGGCCGAAACGGTGCGCGGCGGCATGCAGGCGGTGCCGAAGGGGCAGTACGAGGGCGCCAAGGCCGTCGGCCTCAGCTACTGGCCGATGATGCGGCTGATCATCCTGCCGCAGGCTCTGAAGCTGGTGATCCCCGGCATCGTGGGCATCTTCATCGCGCTCTTCAAGGATACGAGCCTGGTCTACATCATCGGGCTCTTCGATCTCCTGGGCATCGTGCGGACGAACTTCGCCGATCCCAACTGGGCAAGCCCCGAAACCCCCGCAACCGGCCTCGTCTTCGCGGCAGCCGTCTATTGGGTGTTCTGCTTCGCCATGTCCCGTTACTCGCAATATGTCGAACGCCGGCTGAATACCGGTCGCAAGCGTTAGGACCGATCCATGTCAGAAATGCACGCCACAGCCGCCATCGCCCCCGACGCCACGGCAACGACCCGTACAAAGGCCACTACCGCCGTCGAGATGGTCGGCGTCAACAAATGGTACGGCGAATTCCACGTCCTGCGCGACATCAACCTCAAGGTGCTCACCGGCGAGCGCATCGTGGTCTGTGGGCCTTCCGGCTCCGGCAAGTCCACGATGATCCGCTGCATCAACCGACTGGAAGAGCACCAGAAGGGCCAGATCATCGTGGAGGGGACGGAACTCACCAACGATCTTAAGCGGATCGACGAGATCCGCCGCGAGGTCGGCATGGTGTTCCAGCACTTCAACCTCTTCCCGCACCTCACGATCCTGCAGAATCTGACGCTCGCGCCGATCTGGGTTCGCAAGATGCCGAAGAAGAAGGCCGAAGAGGTCGCGATGCACTACTTGAAGCGCGTCAAGATCCCGGAGCAGGCGAACAAATTCCCCGGGCAGCTCTCCGGCGGCCAGCAGCAGCGCGTCGCGATCGCCCGGGCGCTCTGCATGAACCCGCGCATCATGCTCTTCGACGAGCCCACCTCCGCGCTGGATCCGGAAATGATCAAGGAAGTGCTCGACGTCATGGTCGGGCTGGCGGAAGAGGGCATGACCATGATCTGCGTGACCCACGAAATGGGCTTCGCGCGGCAGGTCGCCGACCGCGTGATCTTCATGGATGCGGGCCAGATCATCGAGCAGAACGAGCCGCACGAGTTCTTCACCAACCCGCAGCACGAGCGCACCAAGCTCTTCCTCTCGCAGATCCTGAAATAGGGCCTGCCACCGCTTCGAACGAAAAAGCCCGGGCGCGAGCTCGGGCTTTCTTTTTGTCCGCTGTCGCGGACGTTTAACGCTGTGCGTTCACCAGCGGGGTGATGTTGCGCAGCGTGACGCGACGGTTGGCCCGTTCGGCGGACTGCGTATTCACCTTCAGATCCTGCTCGCCGTAGCCCTGCGTGACCAGGTTCTCCGGCGGGACACCGAAATTGTCCTGGAGCACGACGGCCACGGCTTCGGCGCGACGGTCGGAGAGCGCGAGATTGGCGATGTCGCTGCCGACGGCATCCGTATGACCCTCGACGAGGAACACCGAGCGCGGGTTCTTGTCGATGGCCGCCTTCAGCGCGTTGCCGAGCGTGTTCAGCCGCGACACCTGGTCCGTCGCGATGTTGGAACTGCCGGTCTCGAAGGTGATCGTGTCCACGTCGACCCGACGCACGGTGGCGCGCAGCCGCTGGCTGTTGCGGATTTCGTCCAGCGTATAGGCGCGGCTCAGGCGCTCCACCGGCGGGGCCGTCAGCGCTTCCTCGATCTGGTCTTCGGAGGCTTCGTCCGATTCGACGATATATTGCTCCTCGGGGATCTGGACACGGATCGGCGGCAGCGTGCGGTCGAAGTCCTCATAGGGACGATCCGCATGGCGCGTTTCGTCGAAGAACACGTCTTCCCGGCCGCCGCGATCGATGCGGCTGCGGCGGACGATGTCGCCGTCGCGGTCGCGCACGGTCACGATGCGCGTGCCATCCTCGCGGATGATGGTCGTGCTGACCATACCGCCCTTCATATGCTCCACGCGAGCGTCCCGCGCACCGTAGAGGAAGCGGTCGTTCTCATGCGCCTCGTCGGGACGGATGTAGTAGGTGTCGCCTCGCTGGATGATTACGCGATCGCCATATTGCTGCACGACACGACCGCCGTCGCGATCCGCGCCGGGCCGATCGTCCGCCCAGCCCGGGCCGCCGGGACCACCGTTCGGGCCGCCATTCGGGCCGGGGCCGCGATTGCCGCCACGGTCTCCGTTGGGACCCTGACCCATCTGCGTCTGCAGCTTCTGGCGGAGATCGCGCATCTGGTCGGCCTGCTGGCCCTTGCCCTGCGACTGCAGCTGCAGCTCGGCCGGAGACTGGCTTTGCTGGGCCGTGGGCGGCGGAGGTGCCTCGTTGCCGCCGGGCCGGGCGCCATTCGGCTGATTGCCGTTCTGCGCGCCGGGCTGTCCGTTCGGCGCGCCGCTGCCGGGCTGACCCGGAGCGGGCCGGCCGTTCTGCTGCCCGTTCTGCTGCCCGTCCGGCTGACCCGGGGCGGCCCCATTCGCCGGAGCCTGCCCGTTCGGGGCTGCACCGTTTTGCGGATGGCGCTGGCCGTCATTGGGCTGCGCGCCCGGCTGGCCGGGGGCGGCCCCATTCGCGGGGGCTTCAGCGTTCGGGGTGCCCGTGGCGTTACGCTGCTGGCGGGGGACGGCATTCGGCTGGTTGCCGGACTGCGGCTGCGCCTTATTGGAATTGGGCGCGCCGGCGTCCGGTGCGGAGCGCTGCTGCGTGTTGCGCTCTGTCGGTGTCGTGGCGGGAGCGTTCTGCTCGGCCGGTGCCTTGATTTCCGGCACGCCATTGCGCTGCTGACGTTCGGCCGGCTGAGCGGAAGGCGCGGACTGTGCGTTCGGCTCGGCGCCGTTCTGACCCGGCTGCTCGCGATCCTGTCCCTTCGGTTGGTGCTTGCCGCGCGGCTGGTCCTTCTGGGCAGGCGTGGAGGACTGGTTCTGCTCGTCAGCGGGCGCGGCCTGCTGATGCTCGCGCGTCTGGGAAGCTGTATCGGGAGCCGACTTGGGCGCCGATTGGGGTGCGTTCTGCTCGCTGGGCGCGGGCGCCGCATTGTCCTTGCGGTTACGCTGCTGTCGCTCGTTCTTGTTCTGGCCCTGACCCTGAGTCGGGGATGCCTGTTCGCCACCCTGCTGCGGCTGGGCCTCGTTGGAGGGCTGCGCCTGCTGGTCGTGCTTACGTCGCTCGGGCTGGGCTTCGCCGCCACCTGCCGTTCCGCCCTGGTCGCCGGATCGCGCGCCCTGCTGGCCCGAGGTGCCGCCCTCGGGCTGATCACGCCGCTGATGACGGTTGTTCTGCTCTTCGCCTCCGTTTGCACCCTTGCCGCCAGCACCTTGGCCGCCAGCACCTTGACCGGCTTCACCCTGGCCAGCCGGATCCTGTCCGCGCTGCTGATCCTCGCCATGACGATGGCGCTTGCGCTGCTGATCTTGATCCTGATCGCCGCCCGTATCTGCCTGGGCTACAATGATCTTTCCGGCCGTGGTGGCGGTTGCCTGGCCGGCGTAAGCGACGCCTCCAAGAGCCAGCGGCAGCACGGTGCCGGCCAGCAGCAAAGAACGTAGACTCATATGCGATTTCTCTCCTGATGCGCCCTTGCTCAAGCAAGATGCGACTGCCCACCCATCAGGCAAACTGCAAAGCCGGACCTATGTTCCGCAGCCGACTTCGGGTGGGCGGGGAGAGATCAGCCCCGCTGGAAGCCGGGCGGCAGATGGAAGCTCCGCTCCTCGCGCCCGGTCGGCACAAAGCCCATCCGCTGGTAGGTGCCGAGCGCCGAGGGATGATCGAGCGTGCACGTGTTGACGGTGAGCCGCGCGATCTTGCGTGAGAATGCCGTGGAAACGGCCGTTCCAAGGAACCAGGGTCCGATCCGCCTGCCGATCCATTCCGGCATCAGGCCGAAATACACAATGTTGCAGCTGCCGTTTCGAAAGGCGAGCTCGAAGTAACCGGCCGGGCAGCCATTGGCGTAGAGCACATAGACTTCCGTCCCCTCGCGGCGCAGTTGCGCGCCCAGCATCTCGTCGCTGAGACGCAGCCGCTCGGCCCACAGCCATTCGCGACCGACCCGGTCGTAGAGGTAACGGTAGAAATGAACCGGGATCTGCTCCGCCTTCATCAGAGCCAACCGGATACCCGAAGGCATCGTCGGCAGCCGGGCAGGTGGCGCCGTCATCTCCAGATAGGTGATGACGGTGCTGACCAGCGAAGAGTCGTCGTTCATGGTTCGCCCGTCACCACGGGTGCACCGGCCTTGCCGCCCCATTCCGTCCACGAGCCGTCATAGAGACGCACGTCTTCCTTGCCGATCTGCGCCAGCGCCAGAGACAGGACGGCCGCCGTGACGCCCGAGCCGCAGCTGGTGACGACGGGCCGGGAAAGATCGACACCCGCCCCCTGGAAGCTGGCGCGGATCGCCTCGGGCGCGGCGAGCGTGCCCTCCGGCGTCACGAGCCGGTTGAAGGGAAGGTTGCGCGCGCCCGGCATGTGGCCGGATTTCAGCCCCGCGCGGGGCTCCGGAGTGGCTCCCGTGAAGCGATCGGCGGCGCGCGCATCGACGACCTGCGCGGCCCCGCTTTGCAGGATATCGAGCACGTTTTCGTAGTTCGCGACTGCCTCCCGGTCGAGTCGCGCATCGAATCGCGCGGGCACGGGGGAGGCCGGGCCTTGCTCCAGCGGCAGGCCGGCCTCGCGCCAGGCTGGCAGGCCGCCATCCAGCACCACCACATCGCGGGCACCGAAGACGCGGAAGGTCCACCAGGCGCGGGCGGCGGAGAACAAGCCTGCCCCGTCATAGACGACGACGCGGTCGTTCTCCGCGATGCCGAGCGCACCGGCGGTCGCCGCGAAGGTCGCCTCGTCCGGCAGCATGTGGGGCAGGGAGGAAGTCCCGTCGGATGTAGCGTCGATGTCGAAGAAGACCGCGCCCGGAATATGCGCCTGCTCGAACTCGGCCCGGGCGTTCCGATTCTGCGCCGGCATGTACCAGGAAGCATCCACGATGCGCAGACCGGCATCGCCCAGATGATCGGAAAGCCAGGCGGCGGAGACGGTCACGTTGTTCATGCTGTGGTTCCTTCCGGGGCGCCTTCTTCTGCGAAACGAACGCGAATGCGACGGTTCTGGCGGCCCTTCTTGTCTATCTTGGAGATCACGACTGGCCCGATCTCGCCGGTGGAGCGGACGTGCGTGCCGCCGCAGGGCTGGAGGTCGACGCCTTCGTCCGCGCCGATCGCGACCAGCCTGATCCGGCCGCTGCCCATCGGCGGCTTGACGCTCATGGTTCGCACCAGGGAGGGATTGGCTTCCAGCTCCTCGTCGCTGATCCAGCGCGTGGTCACGGGATGGTCCTCCGAGACGAGACGGTTCAGTGCGACCGTGAGAGCTTCGCGCTCCACCGCATCCGCATCGGAGATATCGAAGTCCAGCCGGCTTTCCTCGCTGCCGATCGAGCCGCCGGTGACGGGGAACGGGATCAGCGAGCAGAGGAGATGGAGCGCCGTGTGCATGCGCATGTGGCGGTGCCGCCGGTCCCAGTCCACTTCGGCGCGCACGACCGAGCCGACTTCCGGCAATTCCGCGCCCACCGGCAGCAGGTGGACGACGTCGCTTTTGTCTTCGCTGTAGACCGCGTTCTCGACGGGAAGAATCCCCTTGCCGAGCACGATCAGACGACCGCTGTCACCCGCCTGTCCGCCGGCATTGGCATAGAAGACGGTGCGGTCGAGCACGACCCGGTTGCCCTCGGCGGAGACGACGACCGCCTCGCAATCCTCCGCATAGGCATCGTCCCGGAAAAGAAGTTCGGTCGTCATCCGCGTCACTCCGCCGGCTCGAAGGGGATCTCGATGTCCGGCCGGCGATCGAGCCAGTCCGGCACGAGCAGGTCCTTGGATCGGAGGAACTCGGGATTGAAGAGCTTGGAGGCGTAGCGCGTGCCATAGTCGCAGAGGATGGTCACGATCGTGTGGCCGGGGCCGAGATCGCGCGCCATGCGGATCGCGCCGGCGACATTAACCCCGGTCGAGCCGCCGACCGACAGGCCTTCCTCGCGCAGCAGATCGAAGATCAGCGGGATCGACTCGCTGTCCGGGATCTCATAGGCGAGGTCGACCGGTGCGCCTTCGAGGTTCGCGGTGATGCGGCCCTGGCCGATGCCTTCCGTCACGGAGGAGCCCTCCGCCTTCAGGTTTCCATGGGCGTACCAGTTGTAGATCGCGGAGCCCGGCGGATCGGCCACGCCAATCTTGATCGCGGGATTCTGCCCCTTCAGATAGATCGCGTTGCCGGCCAGCGTCCCGCCGGTGCCCACCGAGCAGATGAAACCGTCGATCCTGCCGTCGGTCTGTTCCCAGATCTCCGGTCCGGTGGTCTCGATATGCGCTTCGCGGTTGGCGGTGTTGTCGAACTGGTTGGCCCAGATCGCGCCATTCGGATCCTTCGCCGCCAGATGGCGGGCGAGGCGCTCGGACACGCGCACGTAGTTGTTGGGATTCTTGTAGGGCACGGCCGGGACCTCGATGAGGTCGGCGCCGCCCAGCCGAAGCGCCTGCTTCTTCTCTTCGGACTGCGTGTCCGGCATGACGATGACGGAACGATAGCCGCGCGCCATCGCGACCAGCGTGATGCCGATGCCAGTGTTGCCGGCGGTGCCTTCCACGATGGTGCCGCCGGGCCGGAGCGAGCCGTCCCGTTCCGCCTGCCGCACGATCCAGAGCGCCGCACGATCCTTGACCGACTGACCGGGATTCAGGAACTCGGCCTTGCCGAGAATCTCGCAGCCCGTAAGTTCGGAGGCGCGGTTGAGGCGGATAAGGGGTGTGTTACCGATAGTGTCGAGAACTGAAGGTGCGACCTGCATGAGTCCGGGTCTGCTTTCCGGGTTATGACGAGCTTGTCGCAAGGCTAAGACGGTGGCCTGCCCGCGGCAAGGCATGCAGGCTCCAACAAGGCGTTATCTCCGGAACAACTTTCGCCTCAAGCCCGACGGAGCTCCGGGCCTGTTCCATTCCCCTCAGAGCGGCAGCGAATCGTCCGTCGCGGCAGCGCCTTCGGCCTCCGGGTCGACATTGCGCAGGGCATGGAAGGCGGAGAGGGCGCGATTGCGGGCAAGCTGGTGATCCACGATCGGGCGTGGATAGGTTTCCTTCAACACCACGCCCGCCGCCTTGAGGATGCGCTCCGGCGCGCGCCACGGCTCGTGGACGTAGCGACCGGGAAGCTCGGCCAGTTCCGGCACGAAGCGGCGGATATATTCGCCCTCCGGATCGAAGCGCTGCCCTTGGAGGACGGGATTGAAGATGCGGAAATAGGGTGCGGAATCGGCACCCGTCCCGGCCACCCACTGCCAGTTGAGGGCATTGTTGGCGGGATCGGAATCCACCAGCGTGTCCCAGAACCACTGCTCGCCGAGGCGCCAGTCGATCAGCAGGTGCTTGACCAGGAACGAGCCCACGATCAGCCGCAGGCGATTGTGCATCCAGCCGGTCTGCCAGAGCTCGCGCATGGCAGCGTCGACGATGGGATAGCCGGTCTGCCCCGTCTGCCAGGCCCTGAGCATGCCTTCCGAAGACATCCAGCCGAACTCGTCGAAACGGGTCTGGACGTTGCGGGTGGCGAGATCCGGATGCTGGTTGAGGAAGTGATAGGCGAATTCGCGCCAGCCGAGTTCGCCCAGGAACTTCGAGATGCTCGCCTGATGGGCCGCCAGTTCCGGATGGTCGAGCATCGCCCAGATCTGCCGCGGGCTGATCTCGCCGTGGCTGAGGTGGGGCGAAAGCCGCGCGGTGATGTCCGTCTGCGGCTCGTCGCGATGCGCGGCATAGCCGGAAAGCTTGTGATCGACGAACTCGTAAAGTCGCTCGTACGCGCCGCCTTCCCCGGGTGTCCAGGTCTCGCGCATCCCGCCCGCCCAGTCCGGCCGGGTGGGGAGCAGGCCCCAACGGTCGAGAGAGTCGCTCTCGATCGCCGGGCCGCTGTAGTAGGTGATCGCGGAGGGACGCGGCAGGGGGGCGTTCTGCAGGCCCCGGGCGAGGCATGCCCGCCAATAGGCCGTATAGACGCGGAAGGGACGCCCCTCCCGGGTCTTGATCTCCCAGGGCTCATTCAGCAGGTTCGCATTATAGGTGCGAACGGGAACGCCGGCCGATTTCAGCGCCTCCTCGTCGGCCGCTTGGCTGGCCGCCTCGTAGCGCCTGTTCCAGAAGACGGCGGCCGCGCCGGTCTGCCGGACGATCTCCGGCACCACGTCCGCCATGGCGCCGCGCCGCAGGATCAGCGTGCTGCCGAAATTCGCGAGATCGGCCGAAAGGGCCAACAGCGACTGGTGCAGCCACCAGCGCCATGCGGCACCTCTCGGGCGCAGGCCGCCGCTTTCCTCGTCCAGCACGAAGACCGGAATGACCGGCGCGTTGGTGCTGGTGGCGACATGAAGGGCAGGGTTGTCACCCAGGCGCAGATCATCCCGAAAGAGGACGATCACCGGGGCATTCAGATCGGGCATCGACGGGTCCGGACGGAGTTAACTGGCGCGTCCGGCCTCCGGGCCGGCATCACAGGGGCAATTCGATCGTGACCTTCAGGCCGTCCCGCTCCATCTCTCGCTCAAGCCGGCCATGCAACTGGCGCTCGACCACCTGCGCGATCATGCGGTTTCCGAATCCCTCCGGTCCTCTTTCGGAGGGTAGCGTACCGCTCTCCTTCCAGACAAGCCGAAGAAGCGGTTTCGGCTCGCTGTCAGCGGATGACGTAGCGTCGCGGTCTGCATTCTCGGCCAGAACCACGTCCGTGGTCACGGCGAGCGTGCCGCGGCCGGAGGTGAAGCAGCCATGGTCGGCGGCGTTGGTGGAGAGTTCGTGCAGCGCCATGCTGAAATGAAACGACGGCTCCGGATCGAGCCGCGCGTCCGGGCCGGTGATCGCGACACGATCGCTGTGACCGGAAAGGGCAGCGGCGACGAGTTCGTGGACCGACTTCGTGCCATGCGCGCTATGGGCCTTGGAAACGGCGTTGATGCGGTCGCCGAATTTACGGGAAAGCTCCTCGATGCTCGTGGCGCCGTGAGCCGTTTGCCTGAAGATCGCGAGCACCATCGAGAAGAGATTGCCCATCCGGTGCGACTCTTCATGGCGAACGGCCGCTATCCGGTCGGTTTCCTCTTTCACGCCGTCGGTGATTTCGAGACAGAGGCCCCGCAGCCGTCCATCGCCGGTGCCGCCGCCGCGCAGTTCCCACCAGCGAAGATCGAGCGGGGCATCCTCCTCTTCGGATGCGATGGTGCCGGGCTCGCGCGAGAGCGAAAAGCGCAGCCGGACCGAACGCCCGGCCGCAGCCGCTTCGGTCAGTTCGGCACGCAGGCGCGCCCCGTCCTTGCTGTCGAGCGCCGAAAGGAGATCGGTCGCCTGCTCGACCGGGATGTCGACAAGCGCGGACAGCTCGGGAGAAAGCGGGATGGTGCCGGTCGCGGTATCGAAGTTCCAGGACGCCATGCCGGCCTCTTCGACGAGCCGTTGCGACCGGTCCGCGACACCTGTCTCCGCCTCAAACTCTCGACTGTTCTGGAGTGCCATGAACCCGCCTGGATCAACCTCATCCAAGGATAAGGGCGCGGGCCTTCCGGAGCAACCGGTCCCACATCACCGCGAGGTGGAAAGGGGCGGGGCGATCCCTGAGAATCGCCCCACTGGAGGAGGAGGGATGCAAATCCGTTTCCGGCTTCGCACTCTCAAGATGCGGAAAAATCCCTCTTTCCACAATCGCCCGACGCGGTTGGAAACGATCAAGTTTCCGTGTTGTCGTAAGGTTGGGTGACCATTCTGATCAGAATGAAATGTTTAATGCTGAAGAAGGATGGCGAGCGCCGTGACGATGGCCATGCTCATGCTGCAGGTGGCAATCGCGAGCGCGAAGACCGCGCGACCGGTACGCCGGATTTCCGGGTTCGTAGACGGAGGCTGCCTTGTCATGAGGGCCGGGGTGATCTCTGCTGCGTTCATGGGGCTTGTGTCCGCTTCCCCGCCTTCGGATGCAATCGTATCCGGTCAGGCTGCCTAAGCGGAGCTTTCCCTATTAACAGTCAATTTTAGCCTTTAACCCTGTCGTTCGCGCCTCCGGAACGCAGATGCCCGCACGGGAGCGTTGTGATGCCGCGACGCAGGTCTTAAGAGCCGCGTCATGCTTCATCTTCTGAAACTCTGCGTCGGCGTCGATGCTGTGGAGGATCTCCAGTTCTGGATCGCGGAGCGGCTTGCCGCCCAGAAACGGGCGGGCGAAGTGCCCGAGCAGTTCCATACGACGCGGATGGTGCCGAAGCAGGTTTCCGACCTGCTGGACGGCGGCTCGCTCTATTGGGTGATCCGCGGCAACGTGCAGGTACGCCAACAGATCCTCGACGTCAGGCCGTTCCGCGACACGGATGGAGTATCCCGCTGTCGCCTCGTGCTGAAGCCGGAACTGGTGGCGACGGAATGGCAGCCGCGCCGTGCGTTCCAGGGCTGGCGTTATCTGAAGCCGGAGGAGGCGCCACTCGATGTCGGCGCTATGGGCGAGGGCGGCTCGGCCCTGCCGGCGGAGCTTCGCCGGCAACTCGCGGATCTGGGCCTACTCTGAGGCAGGAGAACTGACTGGCAACGCGCCAGTGCGGGAGAAAGACCGGCGGCTCGCCGCCGGTCACGATTGTTCTAGAGATCGAAAAGGATCTGCAGCGCCGGGGCGCCTTCGGGAGTGCGCACCTCAAGCGAGATCTGCGCGGCCGGCAGGGCCCGGCGGCGGGCGCGCGTCGCATGGACACGGACATAGCCGATCAGTTCGCGCGCGGTCAGGCGGAGGCCGGCGAGGCGGAAATCCGCGGAAAGGGTGCGACCCTTGGGAGCTCGTGCCCCGGCAGCGTCATCGGACGCGTATTCGATCGCCGGGGAGAAGCCGAAAGTCTGAGAGTCCGTCAGCATCGTTCGCCCCCTCAGTCGGCCACGGCAAGGCAGCTGATCTTCTTGGACTTGAGCGAATCGCAGGCGTCGCGAGCCGCATCCTTGTCCTTGAAGCCTGCGAACCGGGCCCGATAGACCTTCACGCCGCGCACATTGATCGGCTGGGTGAAGGAATCGGCGCTGGCAAGGGCGCGGCCGCCGACGGACTTGGCGCTGTCGATCAGACCATGCGCGCCTTCCTCGGAATGCGAGGTGCCGATCTGCACGTACCAGCCGCGCGGCACGCTGGCGGCGCCCTCGCGGCTCGCCTTGGCCTTCAGCTCGGCATAGGAGCGCGTCTTCTTCTCAGAGCCGGCGCTGGCCTTGTCGCGAGCGAGCTCGGCGAGGCGGCGGATCGGGTCTTCTTCATGCGCATCCGAGTTGGCATAGGCGAGCTCGGCGACGGCAGTCGCCTCGCTGATGCGGGCGGCGATCGGGTCGGCGCTGGCCTTCAGGCGCGGCTTCGGCGCGGAAGCGACGGCGACCGGAGCGGCATCCTCGACGGTGAGGGAGGCGACCTTCGGCTGGGCCGCGACATCGTCCTCGGCCTGGGCCGAAGCGAGGATGGGGCGGAGCTTCGGCTGCGGCGCGCTCGCACCGGTGTCGATGCGGGCCATCACGACCGGATCGGACGTGGTGCCGGCGGGCGTCGCCTGCGGCAGGTAGCGGCGGACGAGCTCTCGCATCTTGGCATCGCGCGAGCCCCACGTGGCGCCGCCCATGACCACGGCGATGATATGCCGGTTGCCGGAGCGGGCCGAGGTCACGAGATTGTAGCCGGATGCGTTGGTATAGCCGGTCTTGATGCCGTCCACGCCCGCGACGCTGCCCGGACCCTTGAGGCTGCCGAGCAGGTGGTCGGTGTTGCGGTAGGTTCGGCTGCCCCAGGTGAAGGTCGGGGTGTTGAAGAACGCGAAATAGCGCGGGAAGCGATCGTTCAGCGCGCGGCCGAGGCGGCTCAGGTCATGCGCCGTCGTGTGCTGGCGCATGTCGGGCAGGCCGTTCGGATTGTAGAAGACCGTGTTGGTCATGCCGAGCGCGCGGGCGGTGCGCGTCATGCGGGCCGCAAAGGCGGAAGCGGAGCCCTCGATGTTTTCAGCGATGACCACGGCGGCGTCGTTGGCGGAATGGACGCAGATCCCCTTGATCGCATCTTCCACGCGGACGGTCTGGCCGGGGCGCAGGCCCAGCTTGGTCGGCGACTGAGAGGCCGCGTAGGCGGAAACCTTGAGCTGGCTGTCCAGGCTGAGATGACCGGCCTGCAGTTCCTCGAAGAGGATGTAGAGGGTCATCATCTTGGTCAGCGACGCGGGATAGCGCGCTTCGTCGCCATGGCTTTCGTAAAGGGTCTCGCCGGTCTTGGCGTCGACCACATAGGCCGCTTCCTTGGTCGCGGCGAAGGCCTGCTGAACGGGAAGGCCTCCGAGGGCCACGAGAGCCGCCGCGAAAAGGACCTTGCCGAAACCCTTCGTTGAGGAACCGGGTGTACGCAACGCGTTACCTCTTTTCACGACAAACTCCCAAGGTCGAGCCGGCAAAACCAGTCGGGCCGCTGATGCGCGACGGCCACTTGGCGTCAGCTAACAAGATCGTCGTTACCATTCGGTAAAGGTACGCCTACCTTTTGAAGACGGCGGCGGCAAGGTAAACGAAAGGATACCGGACGGCCGCTGCGCGAGCGGGTTCAAGGATGGGATCGCCTTCCCGCGAAATTCGATTATCCTGAGCATCAGAGACGAGCGGCAAATCGTCCGGCATCAGCCCTGACAATCCCGCGCGGCGTACCTACATAACGAACAGCCCGGATCCTCCCACCGGGCATCTGACGGAAGCGGCATGGCAAAGGACACCCGGAAAAGCGACCCCAATGGTGGCGATAGCGGAACCGCGGTCGTCACCAAGACAAGGACCGCCACAAAGCGGCCAAACATGTATCGCGTCCTTATCCTCAACGACGATTACACGCCGATGGAATTCGTCGTGCACGTCCTGATGAGGTTCTTCCAGAAGAGCCAGGAGGATGCGACCCGGATCATGCTTCACGTGCATACGAACGGTGTGGGTGAGTGCGGCGTCTACACGTACGAGGTTGCCGAGACCAAGGTGACCCAGGTGATGGATGCCGCCCGCAAGCATCAACATCCGCTGCAATGCGTGATGGAAAAGAAATAATCAGAGAGGTACCCCCAGTGCCATCATTCTCACGCTCTCTGGAACTGGTGCTTCACAAAGCCCTCGGTTTCGCCAATGAACGCGATCAGGAATTCGCGACCCTGGAGCATCTGCTCCTGGCCCTGATCGACGACAAGGATGCGGCCTCCGTCATGCGGGCCTGCAATGTCGATATGGATCGGCTGCGCTCCGACGTGACGGAATATGTCGACACCGAGCTCGGCAATCTCGTCGGCACCGACGGAGAGGACGCCAAGCCGACGGCCGGCTTCCAGCGCGTCATCCAGCGCGCCGTGATCCACGTCCAGTCGTCCGGTCGCGAGGAAGTGACGGGGGCGAATGTCCTCGTCGCGATTTTCGCGGAACGGGAAAGCCATGCGGCCTATTTCCTGCAGGAGCAGGACATGACCCGCTATGACGCGATAAATTATATTTCGCATGGCATTGCCAAGCGGCCCGGAGCCGAGGAAGCTCGTCCGGTTCGCGGCTCTCGCGAGGACGGACACGAGTCTGAAGACGGGGAAGAGTCCTCGCGGAAGGAGAGTGCTCTGGACGCCTGGTGCATCAATCTGAATGCGAAGGCCAAGGCCGGCAAGATCGATCCCCTGATCGGCCGCGACGCGGAGTTGCGCCGCACGATCCAGGTGCTTTGCCGTCGCTCCAAGAACAACCCGCTCTATGTCGGCGATCCCGGCGTAGGCAAGACCGCCATCGCCGAGGGATTGGCCAAGCGCATCGTGGACGGCGAAGTGCCGGACGTGCTGCACGACGCCACGATCTTCTCGCTCGACATGGGCGCGCTGCTCGCCGGCACCCGCTATCGGGGCGACTTCGAGGAACGCCTGAAGCAGGTGATGAAGGAGATCGAGGCCCATGAGGGCGCGATCATGTTCATCGACGAGATCCATACCATCATCGGCGCGGGCGCGACCTCCGGCGGCGCGATGGATGCGTCGAACCTGTTGAAGCCGGCACTCGCGGCCGGTTCCCTGCGCTGCATCGGCTCGACCACGTACAAGGAATATCGCCAGTTCTTCGAGAAGGACCGGGCACTCGTCCGTCGCTTCCAGAAGATCGACGTGAACGAGCCTTCGGTGCCGGATGCTATCGAGATCCTCAAGGGGCTGAAGCCGTATTTCGAGGATCACCACAAGGTCCGCTACACCAACGACGCCATCAAGTCGGCGGTGGAGCTTTCGGCCCGCTACATCAACGACCGCAAGCTGCCGGACAAGGCGATCGACGTGATCGACGAGACCGGCGCGTCGCAGAAGCTCCTGCCGGAGAACCAGCGCAAGAAGACGATCGGCGTGAAGGACATCGAGGCGACCATCGCCACCATGGCCCGCATCCCGCCGAAGTCCGTGTCCAAGGACGATGCGGAGGTGCTGGCGCATCTCCAGTCGAACCTGAAGCGCGTCGTCTTTGGTCAGGATCGCGCGATCGAGGCGTTGTCCTCGGCGATCAAGCTCGCCCGCGCCGGCCTGCGCGAACCGGAAAAGCCGATCGGCAACTATCTGTTCTCCGGTCCCACGGGCGTCGGCAAGACGGAAGTGTCGCGCCAGCTCGCCGACATTCTCGGCGTGCCGCTGCTTCGCTTCGACATGTCGGAATACATGGAACGGCACACGATCTCGCGGCTGATCGGCGCCCCTCCGGGCTATGTCGGCTTCGATCAGGGCGGCCTGCTCACCGATGGCGTGGACCAGCACCCGCATTGCGTGCTGCTGCTCGACGAGATCGAGAAGGCCCATCCGGACCTCTTCAACATCCTGTTGCAGGTCATGGATCACGGCAAGCTCACCGACCACAACGGCAAGCAGATCGACTTCCGCAACGTCGTGCTGATCATGACGACAAATGCGGGCGCGGCGGAGATGGCGCGTTCCGCCATCGGCTTCGGCCACAGCCGGCGCAGCGGCGAGGACGAGGAGGCGATCAACCGCCTGTTCTCGCCCGAGTTCCGCAACCGTCTGGACGCGGTCATTCCCTTCGGCCCGCTGCCGCAGGAAGTGGTCAATCAGGTCGTCGCCAAGTTCGTGTTGCAGTTGGAAGCCCAGCTCGCCGACCGTGGGGTCACCTTCGAACTGGACGAGGCGGCAACGAACTGGCTCGCCACGCGCGGCTACGACGAGCGCATGGGCGCCCGTCCGCTGGGCCGCGTGATCCAGGACGTCATCAAGAAGCCGCTCGCCGAGGAACTGCTCTTCGGCAAGCTGCAGAAGGGCGGCATCGTCAAGGTCAGCGTCGAGGACGATCCTGAAGGCGGCACCCGCCTGAAGCTGGACTCGATCCCGGACGAGAACGCGAACGCCAAGCCGGCTCCGGGCTCTAGCCGCCGCAAGGCAGCCGCGAAGGTCGAGGCCAACGAAGGCGACGGTGACGCGGACGATGCCGAGGATCGTGTGCCTGTCGACGCCTGATCGGCGACTGACCGGGGTTGTCCAGACAATCCCGAGGTTCTGAAACAAGAAAAGCCGGTGGCGCTATCGCCACCGGCTTTTCTTTTTGGAGGACCACTTTGGGGCATGAAACGGATGCCGCCTATCGCTGGCCCGGCATGCGGCGGCGGGGTGGCACCTCCTGCCAGTACTCAAGATCCTGCAGGTCGGACTGATCGTCCTCGGCTTCGTGCTGCTGCTGCCGTGGCTGGTCGGCATCTGTTCCGCATGGCTCCTGCCGAATTCGGGGCAGCAGAGATGGAAGGAGGCTCTTGGCCATGCGGGGATGCCCCGTCAGCAGGCCTTGCACTCTGGTCCTTCCTGCCGCCGGTTCGCTGGATCGTGTCGCGGTTGGCGGTTTCGATCGTTGCGGTGAGTCTGCTCACGCTCGGCAACTATGTGGGCGAAGGTGTGCTGGGCAAAACGGAAAAGATGAGTGAGCTTCGTCTTGCCGACCGGCGCATCGTGATGCCGGGCAGAGATCCGGGGTCAACCGAGGCCATCTACAGTCTGTGAGAACGGTCCAATGAAGCCGACCAGACCTGGAGCAGGACCCGACATCATCGCCTGTTCGGAGGATTTCTCCTGGACGTGGAACCCGGCTCTCATGGCCACGCCGGATCTTGAGATCTTCATGATCCGCCGCGGCGGATCTGGACGGACTGCTTCCCGAGCGCGTCCTGTCGCCCTTGCATCCGATATGAGCAGCCGTCGGATGAGGGCCGGATGCATGGACCAGCCGCTCGGACTTGATCCAGACGGCCACGGGCGTCTCACCGGGGTTGGTTGAGAAGCGCCAGCCGTGGCGGAGCGCTTCCTCGACAGCCCGATAGCAGCCGTTCGGTGCCTGCGGTCGCCGCGGCTCAGTTGCCCAGCGCGGCGATGATCTTGTCGGCCTGCACCTGAAGTGCGTCGCTGTCCGCCATGCCGCCCGTATGGGGCTTCAGCGGGATACCCTCGAAGCGGGGGATGACGTGGACATGGGTGTGGAAGACGGTTTGCCCGCCCGCCGGCTCGCCATAATGGATCACGTTGACACCCTCGGCGTCGAAGGCCTTCACCACGGCGCGCGCGATCTTCTGCACGGTCTCCGAGACATGCAGGAGATCGTGCGTCGAGATGTCCAGGATGTTGCGCGACGCCGCCTTGGGAAGCACCAGCACGTGGCCTTCGGCCTGCGGCATCACATCCATGAAAGCGATCGTATGCTCGTCGTCATAGACCTTGATGGACGGGATTTCTCCGCGAAGAATCTTCGCGAAGATGTTCTGGTCATCGTAAGCCGGCGCGGTCATCGTGTTCTCCAGAGCGTCGCGTCTCTGTCTCAGGCGGGCTCGTCGTCGTCAAGTCGGCCGGCATCATCCGGGTAGGCCGGCGTCCCGCCTTCGTTCGGCTTGCGGAAGGGCGCGTGTTCGGCAAGGAGCTGTCGCTCCTCCTCCATATGGACGCGCTCGCGCGTGAGATACTGGTCGATGGCCTCCCGGAAGCCCGCATTGGCGATGTAGTGCGCCGAATAAGTGGCCACAGGCACGTAGCCGCGCGCCAGCTTGTGCTCGCCCTGCGCCCCGGCTTCCACGCGCTTCAGCCCGTTCGCCAGCGCATAGTCGATCGCCTGGTAGTAGCAGACCTCGAAATGCAGGAAGGGGTGGTGCTCGGTACAGCCCCAGTAGCGACCGTAGAGCGTGTCGGAGCCGATGAGATTCAGCGCACCCGCGATATAGCGACCCTCCCGCCTTGCGAGGATCAGCAGAACCCGGTCTGCCATGCGCTCGCCCAAGAGCGAGAAGAAGCGGCGGTTGAGGTAGGGGCGACCCCATTTGCGCGAGCCGGTGTCGGTGTAGAAGCGGAAGAACGCGTCCCAATGGGCTTCGGTCAGATCGGCGCCGGTCACCCACTCCACCTCGATGCCGTCGGCCAGCGCATCGCGGCGTTCCTTCCTCAACCCCTTGCGCTTGCGTGAAGCGAGCGCTTCCAGAAAGCCTTCGAAATTGCCGTAGCCGTCGTCGGTCCAGTGGAACTGCTGGTCCGTGCGCTGGAGGAAGCCGAGGTCGCCGGCGAAGCTCCATTCGCCTTCCGGCATGAAGGTGAGGTGGGCGGAGGACGCGCCGTACCGGTCGCAAAGCTGGACGAGGGCGGAAGCGAGCCCGGCGCGCCGCTGGCCGGGATTGCCGCCCGGCGCGATCAGGAACTTCCGGCCCGTCACCGGGGTGAAGGGAACGCTGACCTGCAGCTTCGGATAATACTCGCCGCCCGCACGCTCGAAGGCGTCGGCCCATCCCCAGTCGAAGACATATTCGCCCTGGCTGTGCGATTTCACGTAGCAGGGCATGACGCCAACGACGTTCTCCGCCCCGTCCTCCATCACCAGATGGCTCGGCTGCCAGCCGGTCCGGGCGCTCACGCAGCCGGCTTCTTCCAGTGCTTGCAGGAAGTCCCAGGAGAGAAAGGGATTGTACGCGTCGCGCTCGCCGTCGCCCGAACCGCTGCCATCGGGGCGGCCCTCGCTTGTCCAGCCCGGATTGGCGCAGGCGTCCCAGACGGCTCGGTCGAGGTCGGAAAGGTCGGAAAGAACGCTAACGGTGACTGGCACGCCGGCCGGCTTTTGATCGGTCATGCCCACAAGTTAGGCCGGCCGGCCGGACGCGCAATGGGGCGGGCGCGGGCATCTCGCCTCAGGCGGCAGGCCCGCGCCGTCTTTCGCCCCCGCGCTCAGGCGTAGAAGCCCTCGAAGGTGATCTGGTCGGCCCAGAACTTCGCCTTGCGCCGCTGTTGCGCATTGCGCACCGTCCAGCAGATCACCGGCATGCCGAAGAAGGTGCGCATCAGGAAGGGCGCCCAGTGCGGCAGGTCGTCGACGGAATAGGAGACGAAATCGAGCTTCAGGCGGCGGATCGTCTTCAGCTGCTCCTTCACCGTTCCGGCGCCGCCCTCGGCGGTCAGCCCGCGCGCCAGATCGGGAAGCAGGACGGTCACATCGGCCAGAAGGCCGGCATCGAAGGACATCACCGCGACATCGCCGCGATAGGATTTCAGGAGATCCACGACCGCGGGGGCAAGCCCGGTATCCCGGCCGGGGATCGATTTCAGCTCGATCACCAGCGGCACCCGGCCGGCGACCAGCGAAAGCAGCTGAGCCAGCGTCGGAATGCGCTCGCGCGTGCCGGCGATCGCAAGTTCCGCCAACTCGGTCGAGGTCAGGTCCCGAACATGGCCGGTGCCTTCCGTGAGGCGCTCCAGTTCGTCGTCGTGAAAGACGACCGGAACACCATCGGCGGCGAGATGCACGTCGCACTCGATGGCATAACCAGCCTCGACCGCCGCCTCGAAGGCGGCAAGGCTGTTTTCCGGCCGGCCCTGTTCCAGAGCGTGGAGGCCGCGATGGGCGAGCGGCCGTTCAACCAGCCAGGGGAGCTTCGTGGCCAAGGCTCAACCGATCGCGATGATGGCTTCGACCTCGACGGCCGCATCCAGTGGCAACGCCGCCATGCCGACCGCCGCGCGCGCATGGCGACCGCGTTCGCCCAGCACTTCGACCAGGAGGTTTGAGGCGCCGTTCACCACCAGATGCTGCTCGACGAAATCGGGCGTGGACGCCACGAAGCCGGTGATCTTCACGACCTGGCGGATGCGCTCGAGATCGCCGCCCAGCGCGTTGCGCGCCTGAGCCAGGATGTTGATCGTGCAAAGGCGCGCCGCTTCCTGGCCGGCCGCGACATCGTGGGTCGCGCCAAGCTTGCCGCGCGTCAGTTCGCCCGCGGCATTGGTCGGCAGCTGCCCGGAGATATAGAGGAGATCGCCGTGGATCGCATAGGGCAGGTAGTTCGCGGCCGGGGCGGAAGCCTGGGGAAGCGTGATGCCGAGTTCGCGCAATCGCTGGTCGATCATGATTCTGTCTCCGTGCCCTTGTCCGCTAGCGCGGGGACACATGGCGCAGAAAGCCGCGCGCTTCAATGGCCTTGGGTCAAGTTTGCGCTATGCTCCGCGCCGTGCTTTCGCCGCAGTCCGGGACTCAAACTCAGCCCATGACACCTCCTTATCGCCTTTCGCTTCCCCTCGTCGCAACTTTCATCCTGACCGGCACCGCTTTCGCGCAGGCCGTGCCCGGGCCGGGGGTGAAGCCGACGACCATTCCGGTCCCACACCGGGCGACCTACAAGATCGACCTCGCCCATGTGGCGCCCAATGCGGGCGTCACCGGTGCGTCGGGCGAGATGGTGTACGAGGTGAAGGGCAGCTCATGCGCCGGTTTCACCACCACGCAGCGTCTCGTGGTCCAGATCGGCCGCTCCGAGCAGGACGATCGCAAGCTCGACTTCCAGGCGACCAGCTTCGAACCCGGCAACGGCGCGACCTACCGCTTTTCCTCGCGCACGCTGGTCGACGACCAGCCGACCGACAGTCTCAAGGGCTTTGCGGAGAAGACGCCGGACGGGCTCTCCATCGAGCTGGAGGAGCCGGAGGCAAAGCAGATCAACGTGAGCGACAAGGTTATCTTCCCCGGCCAGCATCTGCAGTCGATCGTCGACGCCGCCAAAGCCGGGCAGAAGTTCTTTTCCACCCATACCTATGAAGGGTCGGGGACGGGGACCGCGCCCGACACCGCCTCGGCCGTGATCGGCGCCTCGCGGGTGGGGCAGGACGACGACATGACCAAGGGGCTCCGCTTCTGGCCCGTGTCCGTCGCCTATTTCGACCACGACAAGGCGAAGACGACCGACGACAAGACCAAGCTGCCGGGCGAGCAGACACCCAGCTACCAGACGAGCTTCAAGCTCTATGAGAATGGCGTGAGCAAGGATCTGATCCTGGATTACGGAGACTATTCTCTCTCCGGCAAGCTGGAAAAGCTGGAGGCGCTCCCGCCCGCCGCCTGCAACCACTAGGGGAATATATTCACAACCTCCGATTGACAACGGCGTCCTCTCCAATCACCCTGCGTTCATTCAGGGAATGGCGAGGACGCGATGGACGTCGATATGCCGGGCGCTCCCGCCCGTGTTCTTCATGCAGAACTTGTTGAAGACAAACAGGGAACGAGGCTGCGTCTCCGGGTGGAAAGCGCGCAGCGCGGCGACTGTCTCGCGGCCGATCTGTCCGTTGCCGACGAAGCTCGCGATCGCTTTCGCCGCTATGCCGGCGCCATAAATGCCGTGAATGCGGACGGCAACCCACAGGCGAATGTCGTCTCTGTGGAAGCGCGGGTGGCTGCGGCCCAGGCGGCGCATCCGGATCCCGTCATGGCGGCGCGGGCGAGGCTCCTCGGCGACGAATACTAGCGTCCGGTTCGGGCGGGCGTTCGGAAAAGGTTATCCGCCTCGCGGGCGATCGGTCTTGCGGGCGGGCAGGGTGAGGCCGAGCCGGATCCCGTCCGTGCCGAAGCGGCCGCGCACCCTATCCATCGCGGCTTCGATCCTGGCCCGCTGCTCGGCGCCCGGGTCGAGGAGGTCCACGGGATCGGCGTTATCGGCCGAGGTGAGATGACTGACGCCGATCCCGATCAGCCGGAAGCGCTCGCGCGGATCGGCGATCTCCGGCATCAGCAGGTCGCGGCCCAGCCGAAAGATCCGGTCGGCGAGCTGGGTGGGTTCACCAAGTTGCGCGCTTCGGGTGCGAAGGCGGAAATCCGACGATTTCAGCTTCAGTGTCACGGTGCGGCCTGCCAGTTCCTGCTGCTTCAGCCGGCCGGACACCTTCTCCGCCAGCCCACGCAGCACCGGCAGAAGCTCGCCGGCTTCGATACGGTCATCCTCGAAGGTCGTCTCGGCGGAGATGCTCTTCGCCTCCCGGTCCGGCGTGATGCTGCGGACATCCTCGCCTCGCGACAGCCGGGCAAGCCTCAGCCCCATCGCGCCATAGCGCTTCGCCAGCAGCGATTCGTCCATCACCTGAAGCTGTCCGATGCGCGTGATTCCGTCGCTCGCCAGTCGCTTCTGGCTGGCCGCGCCGACGCCCCAGATCAGCGAAACCGGCTTCTCCGCGAGAAATGTCTTCGTCTCCGCCCGGCCGATCACCGCGAACCCGCGGGGCTTGTCCAGGTCTGAAGCAATCTTGGCGAGAAACTTGTTATGGCTGAGCCCGACGGAAACAGTGATCCCGATCTCCGCCTCGATCCGTTTCTGCAAGCGGGCGAGCACTTCCGCCGCGCTCGCCTTGTGCAGGCGCTCCGTGCCGGTGAGATCCAGAAACGCCTCGTCGATGGAAAGCGGCTCGACCGCCGGCGTCAGCTCCAGCATGAGGCGGCGAACCTCGCGCGAGACGGCAACATATTTCGCCATGTCCGGCCTGATCACCACGGCCTGCGGGCACGCCTGAAGCGCCTTGAACATCGGCATGGCCGAGTGCACGCCGAAGGTGCGGGCGTTGTAGCAGGCCGTCGATACCACGCCGCGCCTGCCGCCGCCGATGATCAGCGGCTTGTCGTGCAGCGAGGGATCGTCGCGCTTCTCCACGGAGGCATAGAAGGCGTCGCAGTCGATATGCGCGATGGTGAGCGAGAACAGTTCTTCGTGCCGCACGATTCGCGGGCTGCCGCAGGCCGGGCAGCGATACGTCGCGCCTTCGGAGCGGCGCAGGCAGGAGCGGCAGAGGAGGGCGGTCCCGGCCATCAGCAGCAATGCCAATCCGTCGCCGCGCCGCATCTGCCGGCGGCTTTCCGGGCACCGGGCGCGACGAGTCGGCGCATCGAACCCAGGCGAAACCCGAATTTTCCGGATACGCGCCGGATACGGCCGTTCCAGGCACAGGCCATTTGCCATTCCTTAAGTGAGATGGTTCAATTTACCATTGCGCGGAAACGTTTGCATCGACCTTGATCGCCAGGCCGCGAAGGAAGCAATCGGATGCCGAAGACGGTCATGATCGTCGAAGACAATGAGCTCAACATGAAGCTCTTCAACGATCTGCTGCGCGCGCACGGCTATGACACCATGCCCATGCGCAACGGCCATGAGGCCCTTGAAGCTCTTGAAACGCGACATCCGGATCTGATCATCATGGATATCCAGCTGCCGGAGATCTCCGGGCTGGAAGTGACGCGCCGTATCAAGGCGAACGAAACCATCCGCCACATTCCGGTGATCGCCGTCACCGCCTTCGCGATGAAGGGCGACGAGGAGCGGATCCGGCAGGGCGGCTGCGAGGGTTATCTCTCCAAGCCGATCTCGGTTGCCACTTTCATCGAGACGGTGAAAACCTTTGTGGGTGCGCCCTGACATGGCGAGAGCCAGCCGGTGACCGCGCGTATCCTCGTCGTCGATGACGTTCCGGCCAATGTACGGTTGCTGGAAGCGCGTCTGCGCGCGGAATATTACGAGGTCCGTACCGCGCTGAACGGTACCGACGCGCTGGAGATCGCGAGGCGCGAGCGGCTGGATCTGGTGCTGCTCGATGTGATGATGCCCGACATGACGGGCTTCGAGGTCTGTCGCCGGCTCAAGCAGGAAAGCGCGACGGCGGACGTCCCCGTCATCATGGTGACTGCGCTGGACGGCATCGAGGACCGGGTGAAGGGCCTGGAATCCGGGGCCGACGATTTCCTGACCAAGCCGGTGGGCGACGTGGCGCTGCTGACGCGCGTCCGCAGCCTCCTGCGTCTCAAGACCGTCGCCGACGAACTGTCGCTGCGCGCCACCTCCGTGCACGGCAACCATCGCGATTTCATGCGCCTTGCCGATCTCGGCGGCCGCATCCTGATGGTCGACGATCGCGAGACCTCTTCACGGAAGATCCAGCAGGCGCTCTCCAGCGCCTTTACGCTGGAACGCGCCAACGATGCGGCCGACGCGCTCTCCCGCGCGATCGAGCACGATTACGACCTGCTGGTCGTCAGCCTCTCGCTGGAGGGCGCCGACGGGCTCCGCCTCTGCTCGCAGTTTCGCACGATCGACCGCGCGCGCTACACGCCCGTGCTGCTGATCACCGATCCCGACGAGAACGCACGGCTTCTGCGGGCGCTGGACCTTGGCGTGAACGATTACATCGTCCGCCCGGTGGACGCGAACGAGATGCGGGCCCGCGTCAGGACCCAGCTTCGCCGCAAGAAATTCTCCGACCGGCTGACCGATATGGTGTCCAGCGCGATGGAGCTGTCGATCACCGATCCGCTGACCGGGCTCTACAACCGCAGGCATCTCGACACGCAGCTTCGCTCCATGGTCGCCATCGCGGAAGAAACGGGCAAGCCGCTTTCGCTGCTGATCTTCGATATCGATTTCTTCAAGGGCATCAACGATCGCTACGGCCACGACGCCGGCGATGACGTGCTGCGCGAATTCGCGACCCGCATGCGCAAGGGCGTGCGCGGCATCGACCTCGTCGCGCGATTCGGGGGCGAGGAATTCGTGGTGGCGATGCCGGAAACGGACGCCCATGTCGCCGCCTTCATCGCCGACCGGCTTCGCCGCGATATCGACCGGGCACCTTTCGCCACGCGAACGGGCGACCAGATCCCGGTCACGGTCAGCATCGGCGTTGCGGAGCACCTAGGGCAGGGCGATACGATAGAAACGCTCGTCCGCCGCGCCGACCAGGCGCTCTATTCCGCCAAGCGGGGCGGTCGAAACCGCGTCGTCGAAGCGGCGGCCTGATCCTCCGGCCTTAACCTGCTCAGTCGTGTCGATTCGCCGACCGTGCATCCCGTGATGCTGCGGGCGAACCGTCGCGCTTCCCGCTTCTTCGGAGCCCAAAAACAGAAAAGGCGCCCGAGGGCGCCCTGAGCTGCGAGATGGAAAGCCGCTTACTTGATCTTGGCTTCCTTGAACATCACGTGCTTCTTCGCCACGGGATCGTACTTCTTCATCTGCATCTTGTCGGTCATGGTGCGGCTGTTCTTCTCGGTCACGTAGAAGAAGCCGGTGCCTTCCTCGCTGACGAGGCGAATCTTGATAGTGGCGGCCTTGGCCATCGGACTTGTCCTTGGTCGAAATCGGGATTGAGGCTCAAATGACGCTTCGCGGCCCGGAAGTCAAGCAAACTTGCGCCGAAACACAAGCCGCCAGAGCACCAGCAGCGAGTAGAGACCGAAGGCGATGCCGAGTACGAGCGGGAAGCCGATGCCGGGGAAGCGCTGCATGCTGTCCCCCACGAGGAAGGGGCCGGTGAGCATGCCCAGCGCATAGCAGAAGACGAAGGCGGCGTTGGCGCTCGCCAGCGACGGCCCGGCGAAATGCGAGGACAGATAGGCGAGGCCGACCGTGTAGAGACCGGCCGTGGAACCGCCCCATATGAACAACACGGCCATCAGCAGCGCCGTATGATCCGACAGGAACCAGGCGCCGAACATGCCGGCGATTCCGACCACCCCAAGCCCCAGCAGCACGAGGCGGCGGTCGACACGGTCGGCGCAAAGTCCCAGCGGGATTTGCAGCGCGACGCTGCCCAGCGTCATGGCGGAGGAGAGCAAGGGAGCGACGCTGCCCGAAAGTCCGATATGACGGCCCCAGAGCGGCAGGAATGTGAAGCTGCTGGATTCCGCCATGGCGAACACGAAGGCCGCCAGCGTGGCGATCGGCACCGCGAAGATGAAGGAGGTGAAGCCATGATGCGGCGCCTCCTCGAATTCGGGCGAGACGCGGCGGGCGAGCAGGGCGGGTATGGTCGCCAGGAGCATCAGCCCGCTGCCGACGAGAAACGGTGTGATCGAATCGATGCCCGTGATCGCGATGATGCCAGGCCCGATGGCCATGCCGATCGCCAGCACCGAGGCATAGATGCCCATGGCCAGCCCGCGGCGTCCGGGCGGGGTGGCCGCATTGATCCAGAACTCAGACAGCGTGAAGCAGAGGCAGATCGCGCCGCCATAGATGAAGGCGATGGGAAACAGCAGGACCAGGTTCTGGATATAATAGGCGAGCGGCACCATGGCCGCCATCAGGGGGGTCAGCGCCGCGATGACGGAGGCCGTGCCGAATCGGTGCGCGATCCGCGACACGAAGGGCGTCACGCACAACGCGGAAAGGGCGATCGTGCCGACAAGGATGCCGATCGTCCGCTCCGAGATGCCGCGGGCGGACAGCGTGAACGAAAGGAGCGGCGGCAGCAGGCTGACCGCCATGCCGACGGCGGCGATGGTAGCGATAGCCGCGAGCGCGCCGGCCGACAGACCTAGCCGCGTATGCACGCCGGGGCGTTCGCCCTGCTCCGATTCCGATCCGGTTTCTTGAAGCGCGCGCGATGCTTCCGGGCGCGTGAGATCTTGCACAGACATTCCTGACCGCTAATGCTTCGGAACTTGAGGCGGGTTGAAACTCATCGTTCCACGGCTTTCATCCGCCCTTTCCAGAAAGACCGGTAACCCTCCCGTGGCATGACTGCCAAGCGGAAAGGGCTCAGGCACGGGCACGCGCCTCAACAACTCACAATGCTCCACTGAATTGGCGGAGATGTGACGGGCATCATGACGCATCCTTGTTTCCCGACCCATCCGGCGGTGCGCTCACACCGGGCCCGACGGCCGCCGGGGCGACAAGCTCCGAATCTCCCGTCGGTTCCGGAGTCTCATCCCCGAAGCCGTGCATCCCGAATCCCCATTGCAGCCCGACGATCGCGCCCTTGGCGATCGGAAGGATCACGAGGGAGAGCAGGATGGTGAGCGGAAACCACAAGGCAAGGTGCAGCCAGAGCGGCGGGGAGTATTCCACCTCCACCCAGAGCACCAGGGCGACAAGGATGTGGCCCACGATCGTGATGGTGAGGTAGGGCGGCGCATCGTCGGCGCGGTGGTGAAACAGTTCCTCGCCGCAGACCGGGCAGGTGTCGGCCACCTTGAGATAACCGTTGAAGAGGGCGCCCTTGCCGCAGCGGGGGCAGCGTCCCCTGGCGCCCTTGAGCGTGGCTTCCCAGGCATTGCGCTGTTCGCGCGGCGGGACCCGCTCGATGAAACTCACCGGCCCCGCTCGCGTCGGGAGGGGCGCGGTCCCTTCCTGGAACCATTGTCGTCGCCACCCGGCTTGCGGGAGCTAGGCTTGCGGCTGCGTGGTTCGCGTGCCGCCGCGGGAGGGGTCCGTGCCGGCTTGCCTGAGAACCGCTTGCCCTCCGGCTTGCGGCGGGACGAGGGGCGGCCGGTCCGGCCTTCGCCGACCAGTTCGAAGCGAAGGCTGCCGGCAAAGGGCAGCGCCTCCGCCAGCCGGACTTCGACAGCATCGCCCAGCTGGAACGTTTCGCCGGAGTTTCGCCCGACCAGCCGATGATGCGCCTCGTGGAATTCGTAGAAGTCGTCTCCGATGGTGGAGATCGGGATGAACCCGTCGGCGCCGCTGTCGGCGAGCTCGACGAAAAGGCCCGACCGGGTGACGCCCCGCACGCGGCCGGTGAAGGTCGCGCCCACGCGATCGGCAAGCCAGGTCGCGATCAGCCGGTCGACCGTGTCGCGCTCGGCCGCCATGGCGCGGCGCTCGGCGGTGGAGATCTCGCCGGCGATATTGTCGAGAGCCTTCTCATCCGCTGCCCGCAGGCCG
Source organism: Faunimonas pinastri (assembly GCF_900110915.1). Lineage (GTDB taxonomy): Bacteria > Pseudomonadota > Alphaproteobacteria > Rhizobiales > Afifellaceae > Faunimonas > Faunimonas pinastri. The sequence goes on along the minus strand of NZ_FOFG01000002.1, from coordinate 145,351 downwards.
CCTTCGCCGAGCCCCAGCGCGGAGATCAGCGAGCGGTGGACCAGCAGGTCGGCATAGCGGCGGATCGGCGAGGTGAAATGGGCGTAGCGGCGCAGGTTCAGGCCGAAATGGCCGATATTCTCGATGGAATAGACGGCCTGGCTCTGCGAGCGCAGCATCACCTCGTTGACGAGGATAGCGTTCGGCGTCTCCTCGACGCGGCCGAGGATGTTGTTCAACTGGCTTGGCCGGATGTTGCCGGCCTTGGGCAGGCTCATGTCCAGCGTGCCGAGGAAGTCCCGGAGCGCGTCGAGCTTCTCGAAGGAGGGCTCGTCGTGGATGCGGTAGACCACAGGCGCATGCCGCGCTTCCAGCGTTTCCGCCGCCGCGACGTTCGCCTGGATCATGAATTCCTCGATCAGGCGGTGCGCCTCCAGGCGCGGCGGCACCACGATGCGATCCACCGAGCCGTTCTCGGCCAGGATCACCTTGCGCTCCGGCAGGTCGATCGCCAGCGGCTCGCGCGCGTCGCGCCCCTTGGCCAGCACACCATAGGCTTGCCATAGGGGCTTCAGCACGGGTTCCAGCAGCGGGCCGGTCTTCTCGTCCGTACGGCCTTCGATCGCCGCCTGCGCCTGCTGGTAGGAAAGCTTGGCAGACGACCGCATCATCACGCGATGGAAGCGGTGCGCGGTCTTCCGGCCATCGGCGTTGAAGTGCATGCGGACCGCCATGGCCGGCCGGTCCTCGCCTTCGCGCAGCGAACAGAGGTCGTTGGAGATCCGCTCCGGCAGCATGGGTACGACGCGGCCGGGGAAATAGACGGAGTTGCCGCGCTTCACCGCTTCGCGGTCGAGCGCATTGTCGGGGCGGACGTAATAGGCGACATCGGCGATGGCTACGGTCACCACGAAGCCGCCGGGGCTGTCCGGATCGGGCTCGGCATAGACGGCGTCGTCATGGTCGCGCGCATCGACGGGGTCTATGGTGATCAGCGGCAGGCCGCGCCAATCCTCGCGGTGCGACATGCTCGCCGGCTCGGCGCCTTCCGCCTCGTCCAGAACCGACTGCGGGAAGACATAGGGAATGCCGTGTTCTTCCAGCGCGATCAGGCTGATCGCCTTTTCCGAGGAGACGTCGCCGATCCGCTCCTTCACGCGCGCGGCGGGCAGGCCGAAGCTGCGGCCGCGCATCACCTCGACGGAGACGAGTTCGCCGTCCTCGGCGTCCTTGTCGCCATCCGGCGGCACGACGTATTCCGTGCCCTTGCGGTCCACGGGGACGATGCGGCGCTGGCCGTCGATCATGCGGAAAATGCCGAGCATGGCCGGCGGCTTCCGCTCAAGCATCTTGATCACGCGGCCGACATAGCCCTGGCCGCCATCTTCAGGCACCAGTCGGGCCAGCACGCGGTCGCCGATGCCGGGAGCGGTCATGGCGCGGGCACGGCCCTTCGCGCGATCGGCCGGGACCCTGATGCGAGGCGCCTCGCCCCATTCCTCGTCCCACTCGACGGGGCGGCCGACGGGATCGCCCTGATCGTCGATGGCCTCGATCATGAGGACGGTCACGGAAGGCAGGTCGCCCGGCCGGCGAAGCTTGGTGCGCGGACCGCTGATCGCGCCGTCATCCGACATCTCGCGGAGCACGCGCTTCAGCCCGATCTTGTCACCGCCCGAGATGCCGAAGGCACGCGCGATTTCCCGCTTGCCCACTTTGCCCGGCGCTTGGGCGATGAAGGCCAGGATGTCTTCCCGGCTGGGCAGGATCTGTGGGGTTTCGCCCTTGCGTGCCTTGGCCAATGTCTCGCTTCTGTCTATTCGGCCGCCGGTTCGACGGCCTTGGTTTTGGCCGGAGCCTTCGCGTTGGCGGGAGCCTTGGCTTTGGCCGGAGCCTTCTTCTTGGCAGGCGCCTTTTCCGTGTCGGCATCCTTCTTGGGGCTTGCCTTCGCCTTGGCGCGGGTCGGCTTAACCGGCGTCTTGCCCGCCTTCTCCGCGATCAGCGCCACCGCCTGATCCATTGTCACGTCCTGCGGCGGCACGGATTTCGGCAGCGTGGCATTCACCTTGCCATGCTTGATATAGGGACCGTAGCGGCCCTCGTGAACCGTCACCGGCCCGCCGAGCGCCGGATGCTCGCCGAGCTCCTTGAGCGGCGCGGCCGCCGTGCGCGAGCTGCCACGGCTCTGTTTTTCCGCGAGAAGCGTGATGGCGCGGTTGGCGCCGACGGTGAAGACCTCGTCCACGTTCTCCAGGTTGGCGTACTTGCCATCGTGCTGGATGAACGGCCCGTAACGTCCGATGCCGGCAACGATTTCCTTGCCCGTCTCCGGATGCACTCCGACCGGACGAGGCAGGGAGAGAAGCTTCAGCGCGGCTTCCAGATCGAGCTGCTCGACCGTCCAGCCGCGCGGAAGGCTGGCGCGTTTCGGCTTATCGCCGGCCTCGTCGGAACCGAGTTGAACATAGGGGCCGAACCGGCCGGACTTCAGCACCACGGGCACCGCGGTGTCCGGATCCTGACCGAGCACGGTGCCTTCCGCGCTGATCGTCGCGTTGCCGCCGGCCTCGCCGTTCGGATCGGAGAACTGGCGGGTGTATCGGCATTCCGGGTAGTTGGAGCAGCCGATGAACGAACCGAACTTGCCGAGCTTCAGCGACAACCTGCCGCTGTCGCAGACGGGGCAGGTGCGCGGATCGCTCCCGTCTTCCCGGGCGGGGAAGATGAAGTCGCCCAGCGCGTCGTTCAGCGCATCGAGCACATCGGAAACGCGGAGTTCCTTGGTCTCTCCGATATTGGCGTTGAAGTCGCGCCAGAAGTCTCGGAGCACGTCCTTCCAGGCGAGGATGCCGGCGGAGATGCCGTCGAGCTTTTCCTCAAGGTCCGCCGTGAAGTCGTATTCCACGTAGCGGCGGAAGAAATTCTCCAGGAACGACGTGACGAGCCGGCCCTTGTCCTCCGGGACGAGGCGCTTCTTGTCGTCGCGGACATAGCCGCGCTCGCGCAGCACGCCCATGGTCGCGGCATAGGTGGAGGGCCGGCCGATGCCGAGCTCTTCCATCTTCTTGATCAGCGACGCTTCGGTGTAGCGCGGCGGCGGCTCTGTGAAGTGCTGCGTGGCCTCGATGGTCTTGCGGCCCAGCGCATCGCCGGCCGACATGGCGGGCAGGCGACCGCCGTCGTCGTCGTCGTCGTCGTCGCGGCCTTCCTGGTAAAGCGTCAGGAAGCCGTCGAAGCGGACGACGGTGCCGGTGGCGCGAAGCTCGGCCTGACCTTTCGGGTCTTTCGCGAGGATATCGACGGTGGTGCGCTCCATCTCCGCCGACGCCATCTGGCTGGCGATGGTGCGCTTCCAGATCAGCTCGTAGAGCCGCTCCTGGTCGCGGTCAAGATAGCGGGAGACGTCCTTGGGCAGGCGCGAAAGCTCCGTCGGGCGGATCGCTTCGTGCGCTTCCTGCGCGTTCTTTGCCTTGGCGTGATACTGGCGCGGGCTCTGCGGCAGATAGCGTGCGCCATATTCCGAGCCGATCACGTCGCGCGTCGCGGCAAGGGCTTCCGGCGCCATGTCGACGCCGTCGGTCCGCATGTAGGTGATGAGGCCCACCGTCTCGCCGCCGAGCTCGATGCCCTCGTAGAGCCGCTGCGCCACCTGCATGGTGCGGCTGGCATTGAAGCCGAGCTTGCGCTGCGCTTCCTGCTGCAGGGTGGAGGTCGTGAAGGGCGGCTGCGGATTGCGCTTCTGCGGCCGCGATTCGACGCCGGTGACGGAAAAGGTAGCCGATTCAAGCCGCGCCTTCACCGCGTTGGCTTCGTCGCCTTCGCCGATGGTCAGGCGCTCGATCTTCCGACCGTCCAGCCCGACCAGCCGTGCCTGTACGGGAAGATCCTTCGGCGTCGCAAGCTGCGCCAGGACCGACCAGTATTCCTGCGGGCGGAAGCGCTCGATCTCGGATTCGCGGTCGCAGACGAGGCGAAGCGCCACGGACTGCACGCGTCCCGCCGAGCGCGCGCCCGGCAGCTTGCGCCACAGCACGGGCGAAAGGTTGAAGCCCACGAGATAATCGAGTGCGCGGCGGGCCAGATAGGCGTCGACCAGCGCCTCGTCGATCATGCGCGGATGCTTCATCGCATCCAGGATCGCGTTCTTGGTGATGGCGTTGAACACGACGCGCTCGACCGGCTTGTCGCGCAGCGCCTTCTTCTCCCGCAGGATCTGCAGCACGTGCCACGAGATCGCCTCGCCCTCGCGATCCGGATCGGTGGCGAGGATCAGCCTATCGGCGTCCCGGGCGGCGGCGGTGATGTCGGCCATCCGCTTCTTGCCCTTGGCATCCAGCTCCCAGTCCATCGAGAAGTCGTCGTCGGGGCGAACGGAACCGTCCTTGGAAGGCAGATCGCGGACATGCCCGTAGGACGCCAGAACCTGATAGTTCGAGCCGAGATACTTGTTGATCGTCTTCGCCTTGGCCGGCGACTCGACAATCACGAGGTCCATGAAATGCTCCGTCCGCGAGAGGGCGCGGTGTTCGTCTGTCGGAGCGTCAATTGGATTGCCTTGAAGCTCCGGTCAAGGGGAAGGGACCGTAAGGGCAACTGCAAATGTCCCGGCCGGGTTGGAGAAAATGGTTGCAGACCCCACAACTGTAAGGAGAGTATAGGAATATCGGGTGTTGGGCGAGACCTAGAGAATGCAGAATGGCAACAACGGGGAGGATGGGATTATCGGGAGGCACGAAGGACGCTTGCGCGCTGCGGAACACATCGCCGTGACGGCGGCGCAGCTCTCGCGGATGGCCAGGGCGCAGCATCTTCCGCTGGTTTCCTACCTTGCCGAGATGGTGGTGCTCGAGGCATGGCGGGAAGCGAGCCGCGAGGAAGAAGTCGCGCGGGGCTGAAAGGCTTCCTGTCCCTTTCTAGCGCAGGGAGATCAGCGATCCCGGGTGGCGTTCGACGCGCCCGGCCAGGTCGAGCTCCAGCAGCAGGACCTGGACAGTGCGCGGTGCCAGCCCGGTAAACCGGATGATATCGTCGAGACCGACGGGTGTGGGTCCGAGCGCCTCGTACAGGCGGTCGCGGTCCGTATCCGCCGGCTCGAAATCCTGGATGTCCGGGGCCGAGAACTCTCCGGTCGCGGATGCCGGCTCGGAAAATCGGCCGAGCAGGGGCGCCAGGGCCTCCGTGACGTCGCGTGCCTCGGTCACGAGCCGCGCACCCTGCTTCAATAATCCGTTGGAGCCGCCGGCGCGCGGGTCGATCGGCGAACCCGGCACGGCCATGACCTCCCGGTTCTGCTCCAGCGCCAGCCGCGCCGTGATGAGGGAGCCTGAACGCTCGGCGGCCTCCACGACCACCGTGGCCAGCGTCATGCCCGCAATGATGCGGTTGCGCCTTGGGAAATCCCGCGCCCGAGGCTCCCAGCCGATCGGCATCTCGCTGATCGCGGCTCCGTCATGCTCGAGGATGGCTGCGAGGAGCCCCGCGTTCTCCGGCGGATAGAGTACGTCTGCACCGCCGGCGAATACCGCGACCGTGCCTGTGCGGATAGAAGCCTCATGCGCGGACGAATCGATGCCGCGTGCCAGGCCGGACACGACCAGGAGCCCGGCTTCCCCGAGATCGCGCGCCAGCATGAAGGCCATCTTGCGTCCGGCGACCGAAGCGTTCCGCGCCCCGACGATGGCGACCGCGGGACGCGTCAATCCCGCCACCGAGCCGCGCACGGAGAGGAGCGGCGGCGGCGCATCGGCATGGCGCAGCCATGGCGGGTAATCCGGCTCGCCCATGCCCACGAACCGGATGCCGGCGCGCGTGGCGGCTTCGAGTTCGCGCTCCGCGTCCGGTCGGCTGGCGATGCGGATCGCCCGACCGCCGCGGCGGGACAGGTTGGGGGCCGCTTCGATGGCCCTCTGCGCCGAGCCGAAATGGCCGATGAGATTTTTGAAGGTCGCCGGGCCGACATTCTCGCTGCGAATTAGCCGCAGCCATGCCAGCCGTTGCTCGTCGCTGAGCGGAAAGGTCTGCTGATCCGGATCCCGGGGCGAAATGGCCATTATTTCCTGCCGATCCGGCTTTCCTCACCGGAAACCAGGCGACGGATATTGGTCCGGTGGCGCCACCAGAGGATCAGTGTCAGGACGAGGAAGACTTCCGAAAGCTCCACCCGTCCGAACAGGAACAGGATGATCGGCGCGGCTGCGCTGCCCATCAGCGCGGAAAGCGAGGAGTAGCGCGTGAGGAAGGCCACGACGATCCAGACCACCGCGACGGCCAGGAAGGTGGGCCAGTGCAAAGCGAGCAGCAGGCCGAGGAATGTCGCCACGCCCTTGCCGCCGCGAAAGCCGAGCCAGATGGGGAAGCAATGACCGAGAAAGGCTCCAAGAGCCGCCAGGGCGGCCGGGCCGATCGCGACGAGGCCGGTCGCGGCATCGGCGGGTCCGACGAGCGCGGGCGCGTGACGTCCGACCCAGAGCGACACGATGAGAACGGCCGCCATGCCCTTCAGCGCGTCGCAGAGAAGGGTGGCGGCGGCGAGCTTCTTGTTTCCGGTGCGCAGGACGTTGGTCGCGCCGATATTGCCGGAGCCGATCGCGCGGATGTCGCCGAGACCCGCCATGCGCGTGAAGATCAGGCCGAACGGTATCGAGCCAAGCAGATAGCCGATGACAAGCGCGCCAAGGTAATAGGGCCAGGCGTCCGCCCAGCCTGAAAATTCCGTCATGAACCCGCCCCCCTAGCGGCTCAACCGTATTGGTAGACCGTGTGCCCGGCAACAAGCGTCCGCTGCACGCGTCCTGCCATTCGCGCGCCCTCGAAGGCCGTGTTCAGAGCGCGGGAATGAAGCTGATCCTCCGTCACCACCCAGGGCTGGTCGAGATCGACCAGGGCCAGGTCAGCCGCCGCGCCGGGCTGCAGCGTGCCGGAGGAAAGGCCGAGCAGGGCGGCCGGACGCGTGCTCATCGCATCGATCAGGCGAAGCAGCGAGACGTCCTCGTTGTGGACGAGGCGGAGGCCCGCCGCGAGCAGCGTTTCCAGCCCAACGGCGCCGTCGGCGGCATCGGCGAAAGGCTGGCGCTTGCCTTCCACGTCCTGCGGGTCGTGCGCCGAACAGATCACGTCCAGCGTGCCGTCGGCCAAGGCTTCCACCATGGCGCGGCGATCGTCCTCGGAGCGGAGCGGCGGCGACATCTTGAAGAAGGTCCGGTAGGCGCCGACGTCGAACTCGTTCAGCGTGAGATGGGCGATGGCCGCGCCGGCGGTCGCGGGAACGCCATCGGCCTTGGCCTGCCGCATGGACCAGAGCGACTGCGCGCAGGAAAGCTGGGCGGCATGGTAGCGGGCGCGCGTCAGCCGGGCGAGGCGGAGATCGCGGTCCAGCATGATCGATTCGGCTTCGCGCGGAATGCCGGAAAGTCCGAGCCGTGTCGCCCTCTCGCCGGCATTCATCACGCCGGAGCCGGCGAGGTCCGGGTCCTCGGTGTGGTGGACGACGAGGGCGTCGAAATCGCGCGCATAGGTGAGGGCGTTGCGCATCACCTGCGAATTGCGCAGCGAATGCCGGCCTTGCGTGAAGGCGACGGCTCCCGCCTCCTTGAGCAGGCCGAACTCGGCGATCTCCTCGCCCTTCAGCCCATGCGTCAGGGCCGCCATGGGGTGGACCCGCACAATCGCCGTATCGCGGGCGCGGCGGAGGATGAAATCCACGAGCGCCGGATCGTCGATCACCGGATCGGTGTCCGGCATGGTGGTGATGGTGGTGACGCCGCCGGCCGCCGCCGCCCGGCTCGCGCTTTCCAGCGTCTCGCGATGCTCAGCGCCGGGCTCGCCCACGAAGACGCGCATGTCGACAAGGCCGGGAATCACGGTCTTGCCCCGGCATTCCACGATCTCGGCGCCCTCGGGCGCACCCTGGTTCAGCGCATCCGGCCCAGCGGCCTGGATCACGCCGTCGGCGACGAGGACGGAGCCGCGCGCATCGAGCCGTCGAGAAGGATCGACGACGCGGCAGTTCTGCAGGAGAAGCGGGCGAGGAGCCGAAGAGTTCTGCATGTCGGCGCCTCAGTTCTGGACCGGTGTTGACGAAAGATGCTGGCCGAGCGCTTCCAGCACGGCCATGCGGACGGCGACGCCCATCTCGACCTGCTCGCGGATCACGCTCTGCACGCCGTCGGCGATCAGCGGATCGATCTCGACGCCGCGGTTCATCGGGCCCGGATGCATCACGATGGCGTCCGGCTTGGCGTGGGAGAGCTTCTCCCGGTCCAGCCCGAAGAAGCGGAAATATTCGCGCACGCTCGGCACATAGGCGGCCGCCATCCGCTCGCGCTGGAGGCGAAGCATCATGACGACGTCCGCATCCGCCAACCCTTTTCGCATGTCGGTAAAGACGGTTACGCCGAGTTCCTCGATCGCGGAGGGAAGCAGCGTTGTCGGGGCGACGACGCGGACCTGCGCGCCCATGGCGTTCAGGAGCAGGATATTCGATCGCGCCACGCGGGAGTGTCTGACATCGCCGCAGATCGCCACGACGAGGCCCGCGAGCTTGCCCTTGTGGCGCCGGATCGTGAGCGCATCGAGCAGCGCCTGGGTGGGATGCTCATGCGCGCCGTCGCCGGCATTGATGACAGAGCATTCCACCTTCTGGGCCAGGAGCGCGACCGCGCCGGCGGCATGATGGCGGACGACCAGGAGATCCGGCCGCATGGCGTTCAGCGTCATCGCCGTGTCGATCAGCGTCTCGCCCTTCTTCACCGAGGACTGCGCGACCGCCATGTTCATCACGTCGGCGCCAAGCCGCTTGCCGGCCAGCTCGAACGAGGACTGCGTGCGCGTCGACGCCTCGAAGAAGAGATTGATCTGGGTGCGACCCCGGAGGGTGGCCTTCTTCTTCTCCGCCTGGCGGCTCACATCGACGGCAGCTGCCGCGGAATCGAGAAGGAATTGGATATCGAGCGGCGAAAGCCCCTCGATGCCGAGCAGGTGACGGTGCTGGAACTGGGTCATTAAAGCCCGGCGTATAGGCTTTCGCGGGCAGCACGGCAAGCGTCGCCGCAGCGGCAACGGTCATGATCCGCAGGATGGGCTGTGGAGGGGCCCGGCAGAGCGCGCCGCTTGGTCTCCGAAGCCCGCGGATCTGTGCTATGCGGGGCGGGATGACATCGCAGCACGAGCCTCCGGCCACTTCCAACCTGTTCAACCAGCCGCCGCTTTACGGCGGAGTGAACCTGTTCCAGACGAATCCGATTCTGGAGGGTGGCGCTTCCGGCTTTCCAGATGCGGTGCGCGAGAACCTGGACCAGTTCGGCCGCTTCTGGGGCTCCTTCGATGCTCGCGAACTGGCACGGCTGGCGAACCGCCATCTGCCGGAGCTGGAGCGCTACGACGCGCGGGGCGAGCGCTCGGATCAGGTGAGCTTCCACCCCGCTTACCATGCCTTGATGCGGCATTCGATCGGCGCCGGTCTGCATGCGTCGCCCTGGGAAGGCGAGAGCGCCGAGCAGGGGGTGCGCAACCGGGCGCGTGCCATGCGGCTCATCATGGCCGCCCAGACGGAATGCGGCCACCTCTCCGCCATGACGACGACCAACGCATCGCTGGCGAGCCTCAGGCATTCCTCAAGCGTGGTCGCGGAATGGGCGCCGCAGATCCTGTCGCGCACCTACGACCGCGCTTTCCGGTCGCTCGGAGAAAAGCGGGGCGCCACCGTGTCGCTGGCCGTTGCCGAGCGGCAGAACGGCTCCGACCCTCGTGCGTTGCTGGCGCGGGCCGAGCGTCGCGGCGACGGGCTCTATGCCATCACCGGGCAGAAATGGTTCGTTTCCGCGCCGATGTCCGACGCGATCCTGATGCTGGTACGGCTGGCCGATGGCGAAGTCGGCTGTTTCCTGGTGCCCCGTCACATGCCCGACGGCTGGGTCAACGCGATTCGGCTGGAGCGGCTGAAGGACAAGCTGGGCACGCGCGCGGATGCGGCGGCCGAGATCGAGTTCGACGGCGCGTTCGGCTACCTGATCGGCGAGCCCGGACTGGGACCGGCGGTGATGGCCGACACCATGACCTATCTCCGGCTGGACTGCGGGGCCGTCGCTGCCGGCTTAATGCGCGGCGGCTTTGCCGAGGCGGTGCATCATGCGCGCCACCGCGCCAATTTCGGCGTCCCGCTGATCGACCGCACGCTGATGCAGCGGGTGCTGGCCGACATGGCGCTCGACGTCGCCGGCGCGACGGCTTTGTCGCTGAGGCTGGCGGAAGCCTTCGACATGGCCGGAAACCAGCCGGCGGAGGCCGCCTATGTCCGCCTCATGGCGCCGGTCGTGAAATACTGGACCACGAAAAGCGCGCCCGCGCTGCTGGCGGAAGCCATGGAATGCGTCGGCGGTAATGCCTTCTCCGAGAGCAGCACGGTCGCACGCGCCTATCGCGATGCGCCGGCCTTCGCGCTCTGGGAAACGCCGGGCAACCTCCTGGCGCAGGAGATGCTGCGGGCCATGCGGCGCGACGACGAAACGCTGCAACTCGTGCTCGGCACGATCCGCGAGGAACTGGGGCAGGGCGCGCGGGCCGCCGTGGACGTGCTGTCCGCCGCCGCCGCCGTTGCGCTGGAGGATGAGGGAGCGGCCCGGATGCTGGCCGAGCAGCTGGCGCTGACCGCCGCCGCGGCCGCGCTTCGCCGCGACCATCCCGCCGCCATCGCGGATGCCTTCATCGAAACGCGGCTGGGGCGTCCGTGGCGCTCGACCTACGGCATGATGGATGCGCGGTACGATTGCCGGGCGCTCCTGGATTATCTCTGTCCGGCATGACCGTCCCCCGGAGCAGGTAGACCGTCCGTCGGTTCACCTTTTTGGGAACGCGGGCGGTACAAAGCCGTTTAAAGGTCTCCATCAGGAGAAGGAGACTGCGTCCGATGAAGATCAAGGCAGGACTGCTTGCGATGATCGCGGCCGGCGCCCTCAGCGCCTCGCTGCCGGCCGTTGCGTTCGCCCAGAGCAGCAGCACGACAACGATCACCACCGATCAGCCGCCGCCGCCCCCTCCGCCGCCTCCGCCCGGCCCGGATGCCGATGCTCCTCCGCCCCCGCCGCCTCCCGGCGATGAGGGTTGCTCGACCGAGAAGACGACCAAATCGGACATGAGCGGTACCGAGACCAAGACCAAGACGAACTGCCCGGACTAATCTGCGGCCGTTCGGAAAGGCCCGGCATCAGCCGGGCCTTTTTCGTGTCTGCAGCCTAGAGGGCGTTGCGGGCCTGTTGCGAGCGCAGTTGCGAAAGTCGGTCCAGCGCGCCTTGGAGGATGAACCCGGCGGCCGCCGCGTCGATCTTTTCCGCCCGCTTTCGCCGCGACATGTCGGCCTCGATCATCGCGCGTTCCGCGGCGGCGGTCGAAAGTCGTTCGTCCCACAGGACGAAGGGAATATCGGTCAGCGGCTTCATGGAGCGGATGAAGGCGCGCGTCGCCTGCACGCGCGGGCCTTCCGTGCCGTTCATGTTGATGGGCAGGCCCAGCACCATGCCCGCGACCTTCTCCTTGCCGCAGATCGCCAGCAGCTCTTCCGCGTCCTTGGTGAACTTCACCCGGCGGATGGTGTGGAATGGCGTCGCGATGCGGTAGCCGAGATCGGAGATCGCCAGCCCGATCGTCTTGGTGCCCAGGTCCAGCCCGAGCAGGCGCGTGCCCGGCGCGAGGTGCTGGATGAGGTCTTCGAGTTGGATATCTGCGGGGGGAGCGGCCATTTCCCGCGACTAGCACATATATAGAACATTGTCGCCCCGGCCCCGGCGTCGTATGAGTGCGGCATGGGCAAGAGCATCACACCTCCGGGCGGCGACGACGAAAAGGGCGGGCAAGTCCTTCCCGTCAACCTGCGGGAGGCGCTGGAAGAGCGCTATCTCGCCTACGCGCTGTCTACCATCATGAACCGGGCGTTGCCCGACGTTCGCGACGGGCTGAAGCCGGTTCACCGACGCATCCTCTACGGCATGCGCGAGATGCGGCTGCTGCCGGCCGGCGGCTACAAGAAGTCCGCCAAGGTCGTCGGCGAAGTCATGGGTAACTTCCACCCCCATGGCGATCAGGCGATCTACGATGCGCTGGTGCGTCTGGCGCAGGATTTTGCGGTCCGCTATCCGCTGGTCGACGGGCAGGGCAATTTCGGCAACATCGACGGCGATAGCGCGGCGGCCATGCGCTACACCGAAGCGCGGATGACCGATGTCGCCGAGCTTCTCCTGCGCGGCATCGACGAGGACGCTGTCGATTTCCGCCCGACCTATGACGGCGAGGACGAGGAACCGGTGGTGCTGCCCGGTGCCTTCCCGAACCTTCTCGCCAACGGGTCCTCCGGCATCGCGGTCGGCATGGCGACCAATATCCCGCCGCATAATGCCGCCGAACTCTGCGACGCCGCGCTGCATCTGATCGGCAACCGGAACGCCAGCGTCGACGATCTCCTGCAATTCGTGCCGGGCCCGGATTTCCCGACCGGCGGCATCGTCGTCTCGCCGCGCGCCGAGATCGCTGAAACCTACCGGACCGGCCGTGGCGGCTTCAAGATGCGCGCCCGCTGGGAGAAGGAAGATGCGGGCCGCGGCATGTGGTCGGTGGTCATCACCGAGATCCCGTACCAGGTGCAGAAAAGCCGCCTGATCGAACAGATCGCCGGGCTGATCGAAACGCGCAAGCTGCCGCTGGTTAACGATATCCGCGATGAAAGCACGGACGTCGTGCGCGTCGTGATCGAGCCGAAGAGCCGGACCGTCGATCCCGAGCTCCTTATGGAATCGCTGTTCAAGCTGAGCGACCTCGAAGCGCGGTTCTCCATGAACATGAACGTGCTGTCGCGCGGCCAGGTGCCGAATGTCCTGTCGCTGAAGGACGTGCTGGTCGAATGGCTGGACCACCGTCAGGTCGTCCTCGTCCGCCGTTCCAGGCATCGGCTCGGCAAGATCGAGCACCGGCTGGAAGTTCTGGCCGGCTATCTCATCGCCTTCCTGAACCTCGACGAGGTGATCCGCATCATCCGCTTCGAGGACGATCCGAAGGCGGTGATGATCGCGAAGTTCGGCCTGACCGACGTGCAGGTCGAGGCGATCCTCAACATGCGGCTGCGTGCCCTCCACAAGCTGGAGGAACTCGAGATCCGCACGGAGCACGATCAGCTTACCAAGGAGAAGGCCGGGATCGAAGCCTTGCTCGCCTCCGAGGCAAAGCAGTGGAAGGTCATCGCCTTCGAAATCGGCGAGGTTCGCAAGACCTTCGGCCCGGATACTCCGGTCGGCCGCCGCCGCACGACCTTCGCGGACGCGCCGGTGATCGACCTCGGCGACATCCACCAGGCCATGATCGAGAAGGAGCCGGTCACTATCGTCCTCTCCGAGAAGGGCTGGATCCGCTCGCTGCGCGGTCACCTGCAGGATCTGGGCGGCCTCACCTTCAAGGAGGGCGACCGGCTGAAACGCGCCTTCCACTGCCAGACGACGGACAAGATCCTGCTCTTCTCCACCGGCGGCAAATTCTTCACGCTGGATGCGTCGAAGCTGCCGGGCGGGCGCGGTCATGGCGAGCCGGTGCGCATCATGGTCGACATGGACAAGGACCAGGACGTCGTCACGCTGTTCGCGCACGATCCGGCGCGCAAGCTGCTCCTGGCCTCGACCTCCGGCTATGGCTTCACGATCGCTGAAAGCGAGCTGGTAGCAAACACCCGCAAGGGCAAGCAGGTGTTGAATGTTTCCGCCGGGGAGGAAGCGAAGATCTGTGTCGTGGCGACCGGCGATCAGGTCGCCGTCATCGGCACGAACCGCAAGATGCTGGTCTTCCCCGCAAGCCAGCTGCCTGAAATGAACCGGGGCAAGGGCGTCCGCCTGCAACGCTACAAGGACGGCGAGATTTCCGATGTGCGGGTGTTTGACGCCGGGATCGGCCTGACCTGGACGGATGGCGCGGCGCGCTTGCACCAGCGTTCCATCACCGACCTCCGCGACTGGATCGGTGACCGGGCCCAGTCCGGCCGCCTCGCGCCGCAGGGCGTGCCGAAATCCAACAAATTCGGCGTCGAGGGAGTTTAAACTGCTAGGAGGCTGCGAGCTTGAGCAGGAGGCGCCAGAACTGGTTGCATCCTAACGCGAGTGAAATGTAGCTCGAGGCGACCAGGGCAACGGACACCCACTTTAACACGCACGCACAGAAGTACTTGCGGCCTCTCCGATGCCTTACGAATGGTCTCTCGAAGCAAAATTCGGCGCAGCCCCAATCTTCTGTGAAGAGCGCTTGGGAGAAGTACGCCGCTCCAGCTGCAAGGCCGGGGGCAATCAAGCCGCTAAGAAGATAGCCGAACACAAGACTGAGGCGGCCTTGATGATACTGGAGAGCATTGGGTGCTTCAGTAAGGACGTGCAGCAACGCTGCGAGCGCTCCACCATTTATCACCAATGGGGCGCTTAGAGCCACCAGTCCCAAGCTGATCGTGTGCTGCAGAAGCGAGATCACGGTGTTGCCATGACGTTCGTGAGCCGCCTTCGCGAGCTCAAAGTCTTGCTGCTGAGTGGTCAGTGCCATGTTCGCCACCAATTCCTCGTGCATGACAACCTATGAGCCTTCCCGCTCGATCGCCGCAAGCTGCGCCTCGATGTTGCGGGCGTTGGCGTCGCGGATGCGGGGATCGACGCCGGTGCTGCGCGGCTTGATGTGCGGGAACGGCGCGTCAGGCACGGGATGGCCGAGAAAGGCGCAAAGCTTGTCCCAGCGGTCGCCATCTTCCCAGCAGAGCTCCAGCAGGAGGTGCGGCGCCTCGCGGGCGAAGAAGGCGCGCGCCTCCGCATTGTGTCGCTCGTAGAAGGCGACGTGCTCCCGCTCGCGTCCGTGCGGGTACTTGTAGCCGTAGATGACGGGCCGCATCGGGCGGTCTGGATGGGTGTTCAGCGAGTGCTTCTTGAGGCTCTCCACCCAGACCTCCGGCGACGACCGGCGCGTCAGCACGAAGCGGGCGCGATCTCCGTAGCGCCAGTAGAATTCCTTGAAGAGCAGCGGCCAGGGCCAGTCCTCGAAGGAATCGAATTTCTCGGTTTCGTCCAGGATCGGCGTGAAGTGCCGGCGTGTCCAATGTCCCAGCATGTCGCTGCGGAAGGAGACGTGGCGATAGCCCAGCGTCATCAGGCATTCGCCCAGTGTGCTGGTGCCCGTCTTGTTCAGGCCGATGCCGAAGACCTTGTGCATGAAGCGGAAACCCGGGTCAGTCGAAGAGCTCCGTCATATAGAACGCGAGTGCGGCCAGCGGAAAGGCGATACCGACCCAGCACACCGTTCCCCAGCCGCCATGCGTGTAGCTGACGCTGGCGACCGCCGAGCCCAGCGAGCCACCGAGGAAGACGATGGCCATGTAGACCGCGTTGAGGCGGCTGCGGAGATGGGGGTGGAGCGAGTAGATCTCGCGCTGGCCCATCACCTGGTTGGCCTGCACGCCGCTGTCGAGCAGGATGCCCGCGATCACCATGGCCGCAAGCGAACCGGAAGAGCCGAGCCGCGCGAGCAGGAAGGATGCCGCGACGAGGAGCAGCGCCAGCGCGGTCGCCGGCTTGCTCCAGCCGCGATCCGCGATGCGGCCGCCGATGGGTGCGGCGAACGCTCCGGCAGCGCCGGCCAGCGCGAAAAGTGCGATGCCGCGCTGCGTCATGTTGAAGTTCGGTCCGGCGAGTTCGAGCGGCGCGGCGGTCCAGAACAAGGCGAAGCTGGCGAACACGGCCGCCTGATATGCGGCCCGGCGGCGCAGGATCGGCGTATCCCGGAAGATCCCCCAGAGCGAGCGGAGCGCGCCCGCATAGGAGAGCTCGTGCGCCGGCTGGCGCCGCGGCAGCTTGGCGGCGAGCAGGATCGTGAACAGAATCGTGACGACGGCGGAGAAGCCGAAGACGGCGCGCCAGCCGAACGAGTCGGCGATCAGGCTCGCCACCGGTCGCGCCAGCAGGATGCCGGCGATCAGGCCGCCCATCACATTGCCGACGACCCGTCCGCGCGTTTCCTCCGGCGCCATGTGCGCGGCGAGCGGCACCAGCATCTGCACGGCGACCGAGGTGATGCCGATCGCCAGCGCGGCAGCCAGGAAGATGCCGGCGGAAGGGGCGAACATGGCCGCAAGAAGGGCAACGACGGCAGCCAGCAAGGTGACCACGATCGCCTTCCGGTTCTCCAGGAGATCGCCAAGCGGCACCAGCAGGATCAGCCCCACGCAATACCCGAGCTGCGTCAGGGTCACCACGAAACTCGCGACGTTCTGGTCGAGCCGGATGGAAGGGGCGATCAGCCCGACAAGCGGCTGGGCGTAGTAGATGTTCGCGACGATGGCGCCGCAGGCGACCGCCATGACGGTGACGAGCGAGCGCGACAGGCCCGCATGATCGGGCATGTTGTCGGGTGTATGGCTCACGTGGGGACCGCTTCGGAGAAAAAAGGCAGGTTGGCTGATTAACCGACGGAGGAGAACGCGTCCAGTGCCGGGGCCGCATGGCAGATGCCCGGCGGGGCTCTGGGCGGGGGCTTTGGCGGGAGGGCCTCCCGGGGGGCGTCAGTCGAAGCGGGTCCAGCCCTGCGGCAGCAGCCGCTCCTGCGGCAGGAAGCGGGCCTTGTAGCCCATCTTGCCTGACCCATCGACCCAGTAGCCGAGATAGACATACGGCTTGCCCATGCGGCGCGCCCGCTCGACATGCTCCAGGATCATCAAGGTGCCCATGGAACGGGCTGTCTCGCCCGGATCGTAGAACGAATAGACCATCGAGAGACCGTCGGAGAGCACATCGGTCAGCGCGCAACCGACGAGATCGCCGTCGCTCTTTTCGCTGAAGGCGCTGTCGGGGCCGCGCCGACGATACTCCACCAGCATGGTCTCGACATGGCTGTCCTCGACCATCAGGGCGTAGTCCAGCACGGACATCTGCGCCATGCCGCCCTCCGCGTGGCGGCTTTCCAGATAATGGCGGAACAGGCTGTATTGCTCGCTGCTGGCTTCGGCGGCGCGGTGCCGGCCGACGAGATCTGTATTGTGGCGGAGCACGCGGCGCATGTTCTGGCTGGGCTTGAACTCGTCCACGACGATGCGGACGGAGATGCAGGCGGAACAGCCGTCGCAGGCGGGGCGATAGGCTATGGACTGGCTACGCCGGAAGCCGCCCTGCGACAGAACTTCGTTGAGCGCGCCGGCATGCGAGCCGACGAGATGGGTGAAAACCTTGCGTTCTTTCAGGCCGGGCAGATACGGGCAGGGCGTCGGGGCCGTCAGGTAGAACTGATGATGATCCTGCGTGACTTTAGTCATGAACGCCTCGATGCGCCGTGGGGCGGGAACGAGTCCCGCTTCGGCCGCGATTTCCGGAATGTCGCTCCCGACGGGGGCGGTATCAAGACCCCCCGATCGGGCACCCGGGTTCGGAACCCGCTCGCGCCTACCAGAAGCGCGAGCGAACGACGACCGTATCGGTCGCCATGTCATGCAGGAGGCGCTTGCGCCGCGTCAGCAAGGCGACCAGCAGGATCAGCGGCGTCAGGAAGTAGACAGAGGCCCAGAAGGCGATCGAGCTGATCAGCGCGAGCCCGACATTCATGCGCCCGCCGTTCATCGTCCGCATTTCTATGCCACAGAAGCGCATGCCCGGCGTGGCGGAACTCAGCCCTCCCAGCGTGAAGATCGAATAGATGATCGCCACGAAGGGCCAGACCAGCGGAAACAGAAGCCAGCCGAGACCGAAGGTGAAAACGCCCAGCACCGCGATGACCGCGGAGGCCAGCAGCATCAGCATCAGGATCGCCAAAGCATCCAGCAGGAACGCCATGATGCGACGGCTGCGAACGCCGTCGTAAAGCTCCGGATGGAAGGCCGGATCCATGGCCATTCCCCCGGCATCCAGCGTGATGGTGGCGTCGCTCATCGGCGGTCTCCTCTTTCCAGGGAAAAATGGGGACCGCCCCGGCCATCTTCAAGCAATCGCGGGCAGGGGTGCCGAATGGCAGCCGCGGCTAATGCCCGGCCTTCAGCTTCTCCGCCACGCGCGGTGCGAAATAGGTGAGGATGCCGTCCGCTCCGGCGCGCTTGAAGGCGAGCAGCGTTTCCATGATGATCCTTTCCTCGTCGACCCAGCCGTTCTGCGCCGCGGCCATGATCATCGCGTACTCGCCGGAGACCTGGTAGGCGTAGGTCGGCATGCCGAAGGCTTCCTTCACCCGGTAGAGGATGTCGAGATAGGCGATGCCGGGCTTCACCATCAGCATGTCGGCGCCTTCCGCCACGTCCAGTTCCGCCTCGCGCAGCGCCTCGTCGGTGTTGGCCGGGTCCATCTGGTAGGTGCGCTTGTCGCCGACCAGCGTGGCGGAGGTGCCGACCGCTTCGCGGAACGGACCGTAATAGGCCGAGGCGTACTTGGCGCTGTAGGCCATGATCTGCACATGGCCGAAGCCGGCATCGTCGAGAGCCTCCCGGATGGCGCCGATGCGGCCGTCCATCATGTCGGAGGGCGAGATGATATCGCAGCCCGCTTCCGCCTCGTTTAGCGCCTGCCGGATCAGCTGCTGGACGGTGATGTCGTTCACGATCTCCTCACCCTGCATCAGTCCGTCATGGCCGTGGCTGGTATAGGGGTCGAGGGCGACGTCGATCATCACGCCGAGGTTGGGTACTTCCGCCTTGATGGCGCGGCAGGCTTCGCAGACGAGGTTGGATGGGCTCAGCGCCTCCGTCCCGTGCTCGTCGCGCCTGGCGGGGTCGGTGTAGGGGAAGAGCGCCATCACGGGGATGCCGAGCGCGGCCGCGCGCCTGGCCTCCACGACGATCTGGTCCACCGAAAGGCGTTCCACGCCGGGCATGGAGGGGACGGGCGTGCGCACATTCTCCCCGTCCACCACGAAGACCGGCCAGATCAGGTCGTCGACGGTCAGCGTATGCTCCCGCATCAGGCGGCGCGACCAGTCCGTGCGGCGGTTGCGGCGAAGGCGGCGGCGGCCGGTGATGCGATCGATATCGGGAGCGGAGTGGTTGAACGGCGCGGTCATGCTAGTCCTGCGGATCGGATTGGGAGGTCATTGCCTTTCAGATAGCACCCGCGGCAGGGCGATCCAACCGGACGGGCGGTCATCGCTGTCGCATGCGCGGCGATCCCGCCGACACGAGCACATGCGGGACACAGGAGAGACGAAATGGATGAGGACGTTCTGGGCGCGCCGATCAGGAAGGCGGAGGAGCGCCGCGACTGGGTCGGCATCTATCTGCGCCTGGTCGGCCTCGGCTTTCTCGTGGTGGGCCTCGTGCGGGCCTGCCTGATCCTAGGCATCACGCCTGCCGGGGACAACCTCATGACCATGTCGCCGGCATGGCGCGCCGGGCTCGTCACGCTGGTGCTGATCGATCTCTTCGCCGCCGTGGGCCTCTGGATCGGCGCCACCTGGGGACCGGTCCTCTGGGGCGTCGCCATCCTTGTGGAACTGGCTATGTACACGGCTTTCGCGGATCTCTTCGGCACCGCTCCCGTGAAGATTGCGGTTCACCTTGCAGCCTTCGCCGGGTTCCTCGCGATCTTCTACCTGAAATGGCGGAGCAGGCCAGAGAAGATGTATAAATTGTATAAAAATTGACTGTGTAAAGCTTTATGTAATTACGCTGATAATCATACCGGACCTTCGCTCAGACAAACAGGCGACACGGCTTGAAATCGTCCTTTCATCACCCCGTTATGTTTACCTTCACCATCGCGAACGTTCGTTTCCGCTGGCAATTCGAGAAACAATTGATTAAGCCTTTCGTTTAAGTTCATCTTCAAAACGAGACGATACCGTCCATCATAAGGTCCTAGATCGTATTTGCAGACGGGGTTTGGAATGCTGATGTCCGAGCAGGCAGCCGCCCGGTATGAAGCCGGGGAGAGTGCACAGGACGATATGAAGGCGCTCTACCTCGATGCGCTGACGTTGGTGGAGCGTCTGCATCGTCGTCTTCTGGACGTGATCAAAGACGAGTTCGATCGGATGGGTCGGTCCGATGTGAACAGCGTGCAGGCGTTGCTGCTGTTCAATATCGGTAATGCCGAACTCACCGCGGGGGAGCTGCGTACGCGCGGCTATTATCTCGGCTCGAACGTGTCCTACAATCTGAAGAAGCTGGTGGATTCGGGCTATATCCGACACCAGCGCTCGCGCACGGATCGGAGATCCGTGCGGGTGTCGCTCACGGAATCGGGACTCGAGGTCGCGAGAATCGTGAACGACCTCTACAACCGGCACATCCAGTCGATCGAAAAGGTCGGCGGGCTCTCCGGCGACGATTTCGTGATCCTGAACAAGGGATTGCAGCGGCTGGAGCGCTTCTGGACGGACCAGATCCTGTATCGCCTATGAGGCGCGGGGGTGTTCTTCACCCCCAGCCGCCGCTTCGTCCCGACATGGATTGGCCACAAAGCGTTTATAGCTTGCGATCCCCGAAGGTAGCGGCCTTTTCGGTTCTGTTAACCGTGACGTAGGTTTTCTGCCGCACCCTCGATCCAGAGACGAGTCCGAAGGCCTTTGCCTCCCTGGTGGGGGCGCCCTTGGGCGAGTGCAGCAACACGATCCGGCGGCAGCCGGTTGGGACCACGTGGACGGATGAACCCGATCAAGCAAATTGGATTGGCGGCGCTGACCTTCGGCCTTCTCGCCGGAGTGGCCCACGCCCAGGAAACCATGGCCGCCGTGCTGCAGAATGTGCAGCAGTCGGAGTGGGGCGACAATTTCGTTGGTCAGGCCGGCGGTTCTTCTGCCGTCATGACGCGCGAGCCCATCCTGTCGCCCGGCACCGTGCCCGCCATGCAGCAGGCAATCGCCCGCTACCAGGACATCGTCTCGCGCGGTGGGTGGCCGAACGTTCCTGCCGATCACCCGCTGAAGCTCGGCATGCGCGAGCCGGCCATCGCCGCCCTGCGTGAGCGCCTGATGGCCGAGGGCGACCTCAACGCCGCGAGTGGCGACCCGCAGGCTTTCGATTCCTACGTCCAGGCCGCCGTCCGCCGCTTCCAGGTCCGTTACGGTATCTTCGCCGATGGCTCCGTCGGCAAGGAAACGCTGGCGGCGATGAACATTCCTGCCGATTTCCGTCTGAACCAGCTGCAGGTCAACATCCAGCGCATCGGCGCCATGGGTTCGCCCGAAGGTCGCTATGTTCTGGTGGACATTCCGGCGGCGCAGATCGAGGTCGTCGAAAACGGCCAGCTCGTCCAGCGCCACACCGCCACGGTCGGCCGCATCGACCGGCAGACGCCGCTTCTCTCCAGTCGCCTGACCGAAATCAACTTCAATCCCTACTGGCATGTGCCGCCGTCGCTGATCGTCAAGGATCTGATCCCGCGCATGCAGAAGGATCCGAACTACCTGAAGGAGTCCGAGATCCACATCTACACCCAGTCGGGTCAGGAAGTGGACTCCTCCCAGGTGAACTGGAATTCCGACGAGGCGACGCATTATCTCTTCAGGCAGGACCCGGGCGAGCACAATTCGCTCGGCCATGTGAAGATCAACTTCTCCAATCCGTATTCGGTCTACCTGCACGATACCCCGGAGAAGGGGTTCTTCGGCTCGAACTACCGGTTCGAGTCGTCGGGCTGCATGCGCGTGCAGAACGTGCGCGAACTCGTGACCTGGATCCTGCGCGACAACGGCTATGACAGCGGTCGCGTCGACGAGGAGATCCGCTCCGGCAACCGCCTCGACGTGAAGGTCGCCAACGCCCCGGCGCTGTTCACCGTCTATATCTCGGCCTGGGCTTCCAGCGACGGCGTCGTTCACTTCCGCGACGACATCTACAAGATGGACCAGAGCTCGAACGCCGTCGCGCTGAACCAGAACCCGTCGATGATCGGCTCGCCCGATACCGAGTAAGTCCGTCAGCCGGCCGGGGCGACGGGCAAGGCTGGCCGGGTAGAAAGCCCGGCCGTGCCACGCGCACGCTTTTCCCGATGGGGCGCTTGTGATAGTGCCCCCTTGACTCGGCGGGGCCAGCCCTGCCGAGAGCTTTTCTTTTCAGAGGTAGGCCCATGTCGATGACCGATTCAGCTCGTCAGGCGACCGACCAGAGCGCGTTCTTTTCCGCGTCGCTGCAGTCCGTCGATCCCGAAATTGCGAAAGCCATCGGTCAGGAGCTTGGTCGTCAGCAGCACGAAATCGAGCTGATCGCCTCGGAGAACATCGTGTCGCGCGCGGTTCTCGAAGCGCAGGGCTCCATTCTCACCAACAAATACGCCGAGGGCTACCCGGGACGCCGCTACTACGGCGGCTGCGAGTTCGTCGACGTGGTCGAGCAGCTTGCGATCGACCGCGTGACCCGGCTCTTCGGCTGCGGCTTCGCCAACGTGCAGCCGAATTCCGGCAGCCAGGCGAACCAGGCCGTGTTCATGGCGCTGGCGAAGCCGGGCGACACGATTCTCGGCATGAGCCTCGACGCGGGCGGTCACCTGACCCATGGCGCGGCGCCCAACATGTCCGGCAAGTGGTTCAACGCGGTGCAGTACGGGGTCCGCAAGCAGGACGGCCGCATCGACATCGATCAGGTCGCCGACCTCGCCGCCACCCATAAGCCGAAGGTCATCATCGCCGGTGGTTCCGCCTACAGCCGGCACATCGATTTCGCCCGCTTCCGCGAGATCGCCGATTCCGTCGGCGCCTATCTCTTTGTGGACATGGCGCATTTCGCCGGCCTCGTTGCCGCGGGCCAGCATCCGAGCCCGTTCCCGCATGCCCATGTCGCGACGTCGACCACGCACAAGACGCTGCGCGGCCCGCGTGGCGGCCTGATCCTCACCAATGACGAGGCGCTCGCCAAGAAGATCAATTCCGCGATCTTCCCGGGCCTGCAGGGCGGTCCGTTGATGCATGTCATCGCGGGCAAGGCGGTGGCTTTCGCCGAGGCGCTGCGTCCGGAGTTCAAGCTTTACGCGAAGAATGTGGTCGAAAACGCCAAGGCGCTTGCGGAAACGCTTCAGCGCGGCGGTGTGGACATCGTCTCCGGCGGCACGGACAACCATCTCATGCTGGTGGATCTTCGCCCCAAGAAGCTGACGGGCAAGCTTACGGAGCAGGCGCTCGGCCGTGCTGCCATCACCTGCAACAAGAACGGCGTTCCCGACGATCCGGAAAAGCCGACGATCACGTCGGGCATCCGTCTGGGCACGCCGGCCGGCACCACGCGCGGCTTCGGTGTCGCGGAGTTCCAGGAGATCGGCGAGCTCATCATCGAGGTGCTGAATGGCCTTTCGCGCAACGGTGCCGAGGGCAACGGCGAGGTCGAGGCGCAGGTCGGTGTCCGGGTGCGGGCACTCACCGACCGCTTCCCGATCTATCAGTAAGACGGCGGAAGCCCCATGCGTTGCCCCTATTGCGGTGCCGACAACACCCAGGTGAAGGACTCGCGGCCGACCGAAGACTCGGCCTCGATCCGGCGGCGGCGCATCTGCGTGGATTGCGGCGGTCGTTTCACGACGTTCGAGCGCGTTCAACTGCGCGAGCTCTGGGTGGTGAAGAAGTCCGGCCGCCGCGTTCCGTTCGACCGCGACAAGCTGGAGCGCTCCGTCGAAATCGCGCTGCGCAAGCGGCAGGTCGACGAGGAGCGCGTGGAGCGGATGATCTCCGGCATCGTGCGGCAGCTGGAAAGCCGCGGCGAGGAGGATATTCCCTCCGGCGAGATCGGCCTGCTCGTCATGGAAGCCCTCAAGGGTCTCGATGACGTAGCCTACGTCCGCTTCGCGTCCGTCTATCGCGACTTCCGCGAAGCCAAGGACTTCCAGGCCTTTATCGGCGAGCTTGCCAGCGGGGAGCTGACCGGGCGCGGACTGGTCGGAGCCGATGAAGACGCCTGACAGGGGCGTCTGACAGGGGCCTCTGACAGGGACGGTTGACCGGGACACCGGGCCGGGAACCCGCCGCGATCGTTGACGCAGCGTTCGGGCAGCATTGCAGCGCAGCGGCTTGCGCCGGCATTCGTGGCGGCCTATCCCATGTCCTCGCTATTCGAGGGCGCGCATGTTTACGGGAATCGTTTCCGACGTCGGTGAAGTGCTGTCTGTCAGGCCGCTGGAATCCGGCGTCAGCCTGCGGATACAGACGGCATACGACCCGGATTCGATTGTTCTCGGCGCGTCCATCGCCTGCTCCGGCCCCTGTCTCACGGCCGTCGCCACGGGCCGTAACAATGTTGCGGGCTGGTTCGAGGTGGAGGCTTCTACCGAGACGCTTGCCCGCACGACGATGGGCGAGTGGACGGTCGGCCGCAAGCTGAACCTTGAGCGCGCGCTCAAGGCCGGCGATGAACTCGGCGGCCATATCGTCAGCGGCCATGTGGATGGCGTGGCGCGGATCGTGGCGCGCGAGGAGGAGGGCGGCATGGCGCGCTTCACCTTCGAGGTGCCCGGCACGCTCGCCCGCTACATCGCCGAAAAGGGATCGGTCGCGCTCGACGGAACGTCGCTGACGGTGAATTCCGTCGAAGGCAACCGCTTCACCATCATGGTCATCCCGCACACGCTGGCGGTGACGACCTGGGGAGATCGCAAGGCGGGCGACACGGTCAATCTGGAGGTTGACCAGTTCGCGCGCTATCTCGAACGTTTGATAGGAAGCCGTCCGGCGTGAGCCGGCCGGTTGTTTTCCGGAAAGCACATAATGAGCCGTCATTTCCTGATTATCGACGCCCGCTTCTACGGTGACCTCGCCGACGAGCTGGTGAGGGGCGCAACGGCCGAACTCGACCGGCGCAGCGCTACCTACGACCGCGTTTCCGTTCCGGGCGTGCTCGAGATTCCGTCGGCGCTTTCCATGGCGCTCATTTCGCAGGAAGCCGAGGCGAAATATGCTGGCTACGTGCTGCTCGGCTGCGTGATCCGCGGCGAGACCAGCCATTACGACATCGTGGCCAACGAGTCCGCGCGCGCCATCATGACCATGGCGACGGACGAGGGGCTGGCCGTCGGGAACGGCATCCTGACCGTCGAAAACGGCGAGCAGGCCTGGCGGCGCGCCAAGGTGGACGACAAGAACAAGGGTGCGGGCGCGGCTGCGGCGGCGTTCGACATGGCGGTCCTCCGCGAGCAGTTCGGTCTTGTCGATGAGTGAGGATGCCAAACAACCGGCGGCGACCCGCGGTGCCAACCAGCGCGGTGCCGCGCGGCTGGCAGCGGTGCAGGCGCTCTATCAGATGGATGTCAGCGGTACCCGCCTGCCTGAGATCGTTGCCGAATTCGAGCTGCATCGCCTTGGCAAGGAATTGGAGGGCGAGCAGCTTCGCCCCGCCGATCCGGCCTTCTTCAAGGGGCTGGTGGGCGGCGTCGTGGACCTGCAGCGCCGGATCGATCCGGTGATCCATCAGGCGCTGCCGCCGACCTGGCCGCTGACGCGCATCGACCTGACGCTGCGCGCCATTCTCCGCTGCGGCGTGTTCGAGTTGATGGAACGTCGCGACGTTCCGGCAAAGGTCGTGATCTCGGAATACATGGACGTGGCACGCGCCTTCTTCGAGGCCGACGAGCCGGCGCTCGTCAACGGCGTGCTCGACCACGTCGCGCGGGAGCGCCGACCGGAAGAGTTCACGGCCGTCGCGGCGCGGTAAGACAGGCAGATGGCGATCGGCGAGTTCGACCTGATCCGGCGCTATTTCCGGCCGCTCGCGGGCGAGGGCGCCTTCGATCTCACCGACGATGCCGCGATCCTTCAGCTCGGGCCCGGCGAGGAACTGGTTGTCACGGCGGACATGGTGGCCGCCGGCGTTCACTTCCTCCCCGACGATCCCGCCGACACCATCGCCCGCAAGGCGCTGCGGGTGAACCTTTCCGACGTCGCCTCCAAGGGCGCGAAGCCTGCGGGCTATATCATGACCGTGGCTTTCCCCCGCGACGTGGAGGAAGGCTGGATCGCGGAGTTCTGCCGTGGCCTCGCCGAGGATCAGCGGGAGTTCGACACCCGGCTTCTCGGCGGCGATACGATCGGCATCGCCTCGGGGCTGACAGTCTCGATCACCGCTTTCGGAAAGGTGCCGGCGGGAGAGATGGTGCATCGATTCGGCGGCCGTCCCGGCGACCGGCTCTACGTGTCCGGCGAAATCGGCTGCGGTGCGGCGGGCCTTCGATTGCTCCTGGGCGAGACTATCCTTGGGCCGCTTCCGCCAGCGGCGCGGCAAAGACTCATCGGCCGCTACCGGGTTCCCCAGCCGAGAACAGCTCTTGCTGAAGCCGTCCGCGCTTGCGCCTCGGCTGCCATGGATGTCTCGGACGGCTTGATCGGCGATTGCGACAAACTGGTCGCCGCGAGCGGCTGCGGCGCGGTGATCCATGCCGATTCGGTGCCGCTCGATCCCGATCTCGTCACCGTCGCGAAGGACGATTCGGTGCTGGCCGCGCTGCTGACGGGTGGCGACGACTACGAGATCCTGGCCGCTGTTCCGCCCGAAGACGAAGAGAGGTTCCGCTTCATGGCAGCGCGAGCCGGAATCGCCGTGACCCGCATTGGCGAATTGGTCGAAGAGGCGGGAGCGGTGGAAGTCCTGCGCGGCGGGCGGCCGATGGATCTCGCCCGACGCTCCTACGATCACGGCCGAACCTGACCCCGAAAAGCAGATCGCCCCGCGCTTAGGAGCGTAGGGCGATCGGGAAGTCGCTGTTGTGGAAGCTCCGCGCTACATTTTCAGGCGGCCGGTCGCCGCGAGAAGCTGGCTGAGGAAGGACACTTCCTGGCCCGACGTCGGCGTGACATTCCGCGTGAAGTTGAAGACCCGGCCATCCTTCAGGCCGTAATCGTTGATGCTGGTGACCTTCTGGCTGGCATCGAAATGCACTGCCAGAACGCGCTGGTCGACCACATGCGGGTTCATGAAGGCCACCGGACGCACGGCCTTCTGGGAGATGTAGTAGAAGGTCTCGCCGCCGAAATCGGCCGTCGTGGAAGGTGTGCCCAGCGCAAGGAGAACCTGGTCGCGGCTGGCGCCGACCGAGATCTGCTGAAGGGCCATTTGCGATGGAAGATAGCCGCGCTCGAATGTCTGGCTGGCGCAGGCGGACAAGCCGGCCGCTGCCGCCAGAACGACCAACGCCGCTGCACTCCGGTGAAGGCTGCTCTTCATATCGATCCTTCCTTTGTCGCGTAGCTAACCGGGTCCTCAGCGCTTTGCAATGGGCGGGGGGCAAAGGGCGGCGGTTCTGCCGATAATTTGAGAAGATGGCGGGATCTGCTAGAGCAGGAGCGATCATGATCCTGTTTTCCAAATCCAGGCGCGAAACGCGCACCGCCGCCGAGGCGCTTTATGCCCGGACCGTCGCGGCGGCGAGGCGGCCGGAGCTCTTTCTGGAGTTCTCCGTGCCGGATACGGTCGAAGGCCGTTTCGAGGCGCTGACGCTGCATCTCCTGCCGGTGATCCATCGGTTGCAGCGCCCGGACGGCGATCCGGAATTCGCCCGTGTCCTCTCCGAGGTGTTCGTGGAGCACATGGACGACGCGCTGCGCGAGATGGGAATCAGCGATCGCAAGGTGCCGAAGCGCATGAAGGGGCTGTTCGGCCTCTTTGCCGGCAGGATCGATGCCTACAGCCACGCCATCGCGACCGGTGATTCCGCCGCCCTGACCAACGCGGTCGCGAGAAATGTCTATGTCGACGGCGATCCGCATTTTGCGGCGGGCCGTCTGGCTACCTATCTCAAGGGAGCGGTCGAGGCCTTCGATCGGACCGGGCTTCAAGATCTCCGGCAGGGTTCGGCCCCGTTCCCCTCCATCCATTTCCAAGAGGACCAGCAGCCGTGAGCGCTCCTTTCTCCTATACCGTTTCCGCTCGCGACGTGCCTGCCTCCGGGCGGATCTACAAGGTCGAGGCCGACGCGGACGAATGCCGGGCCATCGCCGCCGATCTGAATATTCCCGAGGTCCGCTCGCTCACCGCGCAAATCGAGATCCGGCCCGTCCGCGGCCGGTCCTTCCGGCTCCGCGGCCGGTTGAAGGCGGAAGTGGTGCAAACCTGCGTCGTCAGCCTCGGTCCCGCCATCCAGCACATGGACGAGACTATCGACCTGACGCTGCTGCCCGCCGAGGTGGCCGGGGCGGAATACCAGGCCAAGGACGTGCTGGTCGACGCGATGGAAACCGACACGTCGGAGCTCTTCCAGAACGGCCGCATCGACCTCGGAACGATTCTCGCCGAACATCTGGCTCTCGGGCTCGATCCCTATCCCCGGGCGGAGGGGGTGGATTTCTCCGGCCATATCGAAGATCAGGAAGATGCCGAGGAGTCGGCGTTCGGGGCGCTTGCCCGGCTGAAGAGCACTGAGAGCTAAGGTCGCGGTAGCAAATGGTTCGTCAGCCTTGCCACAGCGGCGGCAAAAGGTATTTTCCGCAGTCCGCTGCGAAGGATGGTCGGGGTTAGATGTCACAGGGAATAAGGATCGCGCTTGACGCCATGGGAGGGGATGCCGGCCCGACCGTCGCCCTTGCCGGAGCGGAAGTGGCGCTCGGTCGGCGGCCGGACCTTTCCTTCCTCCTCTATGGCGACGCAGCCGCGGTCGAACCGTTGCTCCAGCAGCATCCCAAGCTGAAGGCCGTCTCCACATTCCAGCATTGCGAAGTCGCGGTCGGCATGAACGACAAGCCTAGCCAGGCGCTTCGCAAAGGACGCTACAAGTCGAGCATGTGGCGCGCGATCCAGGCCGTGCGCGACGGCGAGGCCGACGTGGCGGTGTCCGCCGGCAATACCGGCGCACTGATGGCGATGTCGAGCTTCTGCCTCAAGATGCTGCCGGGCATCCAGCGGCCGGCCATCGCGGCGATCTGGCCGACCTTGCGCGGCGAGAGCATCGTGCTGGACGTCGGCGCCACGATCGGTGCCGACGCGCAACTCCTGACCCAGTTCGCGATCATGGGCGCGGCGATGGCGCAATGCGTCTTCGATCTGGAACGCCCGAATGTCGGACTGCTGAATGTCGGCGTGGAAGAGATCAAGGGCGTGGAGGAAGTCCGCGAGGCCGGCCGCATCCTGCGCGAGATCAATCATCCGGGCTTCGCCTATCACGGCTTCGTGGAAGGCGACGACATCGGCCGCGGCGTGGTCGACGTGGTGGTGACGGAGGGATTTGCCGGCAACATCGCGCTCAAAACGGCGGAAGGCACCGCCCGGCAGATTGCGCAATATCTCCGCTCCGCGATGAGTCGCAGCCTTCTTTCGAAGATCGGCTATCTGTTCGCGCGCCCGGCTTTCAACATGGTTCGCGACAAGATGGACCCCCGCAAGGTCAATGGCGGGGTGTTCCTCGGCCTGAACGGCATGGTGATCAAGAGCCATGGCGGGACGGACGCGGAGGGGCTCGCCAGCGCCATCGAACTTGCTCGCGAAATGGTGCATAGCAATCTGCTGGAGCGTATCGCCCGCGATACGGTCGCGGGAGAGGCCGAGCGGGCCGCCTTGGCCGAAACAAACATAAAAGAGGTCATTCCGGTATGATCCGTTCCGTGGTGCGCGGCACCGGAAGCTACTTGCCCGAGAAACTTCTCACGAATTCCGAACTGGCAACGATGGTCGAGACGTCGGACGAGTGGATCGTCCAGCGGACCGGCATTTCAGAGCGCCACATCGCGGCGGAAGGCCAGTTCACATCCGATCTGGCAGTGGAAGCAGCCACCCGGGCGCTCGCCGATGCCGGCTTCGGGCCGGACGACATCGACCTCATCATCGTGGCGACGGCGACGCCGGACTACACCTTTCCCGCCACGGCGGTGATCGTGCAGGAAAAACTCGGCATCCATCAGGGCGCCGCCTTCGACGTTCAGGCCGTCTGCACGGGTTTCGTCTACGCACTTTCCACGGCGGATGCGCTGCTGCGCGCCGGCAATGGCAAGCGGGCGCTGGTGATCGGCGCGGAAACCTTCTCCCGCATCCTCGACTGGAACGACCGCACCACGTGCGTGCTCTTCGGCGACGGCGCCGGTGCGGTCGTGCTGGAAGCGCAGGAACAGCCCGGCGGCAACGATGATCGTGGCGTGCTGACCTCGCATCTCCGCTCCGACGGTCGCCACAAGAACAAGCTTTTCGTGGACGGCGGCGTGTCTTCCACGCGAACGGCCGGCCACCTCCGCATGGAGGGCCGGGAGGTCTTCAAGTATGCGGTCGGCATGATCACCGACGTCATCATGGCCGCCTTCGCCGCGACCGGAACGGGGCCGGACGATATCGACTGGTTCGTTCCGCATCAGGCCAACCAGCGCATCATCGATGCCAGCGCCCGGAAGCTGGAGATCGCCGAGAGCAAGGTGGTCAGCACCGTGAAGTACCACGGCAACACGTCCGCGGCCTCCATTCCCCTGGCGCTCGACGTTGCCCGAAAGGATGGCCGGATCCAGGAGGGCGACCTCGTGCTTCTGGAAGCCATGGGCGGCGGCTTCACCTGGGGCTCGGCGCTCGTGCGCTGGTGATCGCTGTCGCTCATGACGGCGGTTGACCCATATTTCTCAGCAGCTTACGCTGACTGACCGTATCTTCGTTCAATCACTTCCGAGAGTTCTGAATGGGGGGCAAGACCATCACCCGCGCCGATCTGGCCGAGGCCGTGTACCGGCGCTTGGGCCTGTCGCGTACCGAATCGGCCGATATGGTCGAAATGGTGCTGCAGGAGATCTGCGACGCGATCGTGGAGGGGGACACGGTGAAGCTGTCGTCCTTCGGCTCCTTCGTCGTGCGCGACAAGGGCCTGCGCGTGGGGCGTAATCCCAAGACCGGACATGAAGTGCCGATCCCGCCGCGTCGGGTGACGGTGTTCAAGCCGAGCAACATCATGAAGCAGCGGATCAATGAGGGACTGGCCGACGCGCCGGCGCCCGTTGAGACCGAGGCCGATTGAGCGCCCGGTACATCCGATGAAGAGCCCCGACGCTTTCCGCACCATCAGCGAAGTCGCAGAAGACCTCGACCTGCCGCAGCATGTGCTGCGCTTCTGGGAAACGCGCTTTCCGCAGATCAAGCCGCTGAAGCGCGGAGGCGGGCGGCGCTACTACCGCCCGGAGGACGTGGACCTCCTGAAGGGCATCCGCCTGCTGCTTTACGGCGAAGGCTTCACCATCAAGGGCGTGCAGCGACTTCTCAAGGAGAAGGGCGTGGGCTTCGTGGCCGGTGCCGGGCAGAGCGGCTCGGTGCAGACGGTGAATGCTCGCCAGATCGAGCCCGCCATGAGCACGCACGCGGGCGCCGCGGTCTTCATGGACGAGAGGGCGAGCGAGGGTGAACTCAGCGGCTACGAGCGCCAGCCGCTGCCGGCCCGTGGCGAGCCGCCCTCGGACGACATGGACGCGTTTTACGGGGACGAGGAGGTCGCGCCTCTGGCTGCCTCCGTGGCCACCGGAGGCCTTTCCCCGGCGAGCCGCCACCAGCTTGAAGCGGCGCTGACCCTTCTGGCGGAAGCCAAGCAGCTGCTGGACCAGAGCCGCTAAGGTATTTTTCCGTCGGGCCTTGAATTCCCGGCCAGGCGCCCCATTTCTCTTTCGTGGCGGTATTGTCCGCTGCTGTCGCCGAGGCGACCAACGACCCCTCCCGTCCAGGCCAGCAGGCATGTCCAGAGCGTCGGACCGGTCGAGGGCATATCAAGAAAAAATAGGAACGAATGATCGATAGAATGAATGGCTCGCCGCTTCATGAGCGGGCCTCGAAGCCGAATATTGAAGCAAGACAGGAAGCCCGGAAGCCGCGGGAACTCTCCCGCGAAGAACTCCGGAAGATCGTCCTGGAAATCCTGGGCTGAAGCCCCAACCGAAGCCCTGCAACCGCAGGGCTTTTTTTTTGCGCAGAATCGGGCCGTTCAGGCTGTCGCGCAAAGAAAAAGGCCAGGATCCGGAGATCCTGGCCTCGTACGGCGTCGCTGAGCAGTGGCTCAGGCATAAATATCGGGCAGGCCAGATTCGAACTGACGACCCCTTGACCCCCAGTCAAGTGCGCTACCAGGCTGCGCTACTGCCCGTCGAGCCTGAACCGAGTTCAGCGACGGCATGGTTCTGACCGACCATCCAGATGAAACCCGGTGATCCGCGTCGGAGCCATGTTCCGATTGGCGCGGAATATACCAGCGGATTTTGTCAGCGCAATCCCACCTGCGGAGAAACCGCAATCTCCCTGAACTTTTCCCGTGGATGAACGCCGGCGAAGGCAGCCTCGCGGGCAAGCCCGTTGCGCCGCCGTCGTTCGATCGCGATCAGTCCCCAGAGAATGCCGAACAGCAGGTACACGTGCCGCCAATGGTCTATGTCGATCACCGTCGCCAGAACGATGTGCCCGAAGAAGACGAAATAGGCGACCTGTGCGGTCTTCTGGTTCGGGCCGGAGCGGAAGAGCAGGGGAAAGCTGGCGATCAGCGTCCAGATGACCAGGATCAGGTAGGAGAAGAAGCCGAACCAACCATAAGTGGTCAGCGTCTTCAGCCAGATATCGTGTTCGTCTTCGCCGAACAGATGCCCGAACTGCAGCGCGCCTATTCCGAGGGGCCGGCTCAGCATCATGTTGAAGCCGATCACGTGTCGGTCGAATCGGCCGAAATGCTGCGCGTCGTAATTCTGCACGACATGCGCACGCTCCGCGAAGAGCTTGGCGATGGCGGGAATCGACAGGATGACGGCGAAGAGCAGGCCTGCGAGCACGAGCCCGCCGATGGCCAGCGCCACATAGCGTGCCCGCACCAGCGACCGCCTCTCGGTCGCGTAGAGCATCACGATCACCATCAACGTGGCGAAGACGGCAAGGCCCCACGCACCGCGGGAGAAGGACAGGAATACGCCGAGAAGCACGAAGAGGGCGCCGAGGCCGTTCAGCAGCAGCGAGCGGAAGGAGCGGGTCAGCGCGCGCTGGAGAAACACGGCATAGGGAAAGACGAGGAAGGGACCGAAGACGTTGGGGTCCTGGAAACCCCCATCGGCGCGCCCGTAGCGGGTGAAGAGGCCTTCCGGCGTGAGACCGGCATAGCCCACGACGCCGAGCGCCGTGGTGACGATTGCGGCGGCCAGCCAGGCGTTCACGATCGCCGGCAGGCGGCGGGGGTGGTCGGCAACGACGCAGGCGAAGAAGCAGGCGCTGAGGGCCAGGAAGCCGGTGATCGGGTAATAGGTCGGGTAGCTGTACTTCATCTGCGTGGAGGCGATGAGGCCGCCGACCATGAAGGTCACCATCAGCAGGATCAATGGCCCGATGGCTCGCGGGATGCGCAGGCCGCCAAGCAGCCAGAGGGGAATCAGCAACCCCAGGAATGCTTCGTAGGGCGCCGGCTCGACGATCACGAAGCCCCCTAGAAACACGGCGAGCCAGAGCGCCGCGTCCGATAGCCGGCTGAGGGGAATGCCGCTCGGCCGGTCCAGCGGGATCGGATGCGTCGTGCTCAAAAGGCCTGGTCCGTGCTGATGATGCGGAAGGGCGTCAGGAACAGGATGTAGAGGTCGAAGAGCACCGACCAGTTCTCGATGTAGTAGAGGTCGTGCTCCACGCGATCGCGGATCTCCTCCTCGCTTTCCACCTCGCCGCGCAGGCCGTTGATCTGCGCCCAGCCGGTGACGCCCGGCTTGACGCGATGGCGCGCGAAGTAGCCGTCGACGATCTGCTCGTAGAGCTGGTCGTGCGTGTGGGCGCCGAGCGCATGCGGGCGCGGCCCGACCAGCGACAGCTGGCCCCGCAGCACGTTGATGAGCTGCGGCAGCTCGTCGATGGAGGTGCGGCGGATGAAGCGGCCCACGCGCGTGACGCGCGGATCGCCACGCTGCACCATCTGCCGCGCCGCCGGGTCCGACATGTGGTGGTACATCGAGCGGAGCTTCAGCACTTCGATCGGCTCGTTGTTGAAGCCGTAGCGCCGCTGCCGGAAGAACACCGGGCCGGACGAATCGAGTTTCACCGCCAGCATGGCGCCGAGCAGGATCGGCGAGATCACGATCAGCGCGAGCGAGGCCATCACCACATCGAAGATCCGCTTGGCGACCGAGTCCCAGCCGACGATGGGCTTGTCGAAGACGTCGAGAAACGGCACCGAGCCGATATAGGAATAGGAACGCGGCCGGAGCCGGAGCTTCATGCTCTGCGCGGAAACCTTGATGTCGACCGGCAGCACCCATAGCGTGCGCAGGAGCTGCACGAGGCGCTGCTCCGCCGCCAGCGGCAGGGCGATGATGACCGCGTCGATTTCCGCGTGGCGCCCGAATTCGACGAGATCGTTGATGCGGCCGAGCTTGGGCAGCCCGGATGCCAGCGCCGGAACGCGTGCGTCCTCCCGGTCGTCGAAGATGCCGAGCAGCCTGATATCGCTGAGCGGCTCGTTCTCCAGCGCCTTCAGGAGCTCCACGCCTTCCGGCCCGCCGCCGACCAGCACGCTGCGCCGTTCCAGGACGCCGGTGCGAATCCAGCTCTGCACGAGCCGGGCAAAGATCAGGCGATCGACGGTGAGGACCGCAAAGCCCGCGAGGAACCATGTCGCCGCCCAGACGCGGGAGAATTCGTGGCCGGCTTTCAGGAAGAAGATCACCAGCGTGAAGCAGCCGAGAACAGCCGCCCAGAGCCCGCCGCCGCGGCCGATTTCCGGAATGCTGCGGCGATAGGCGGCAAAGGTATAGCCGCCGAAGAGCCCGATGAGGCCCACGGTGATCAGCGGCAGTATCAGGAAGGCGGCGATGTAGGCCGCATCGAATCCATCGCTGCTGGCGACGTAGACCGCGCAGACGATCGCGCCGCAAAGCGTCAGCGCGAGGAAATCCGTCAGCCGGACGAGAAGGGCGAGAAGGGACGGGGAGAGGACCCGCCGCTTGAGGTTGCGGGCGACCTGCAGAGCCGCCTCGCTGAGGGCGCCGTCCGCTATGAACTCGCTGGCACGCTCGGCTGCGGGATAGTCGGAATTCTGAGCGTGCTGTTCGCTTAAACTCATCGCTTGTCCCGTTGCCCCACCGCCGCGAAACGCTGCGGCCCGGCTCGGGATACAGGTGGTGTCTTCTTGTTACGTTACTACCGCAGGTCTGTTCAAAACAGTCTTTCCGAGACGTAAATCGTGTCGCCCGGCCTGATCTGCTCGTCGACCGAGATCTTCCCCTCGTAACGGACGCCGTTGACCGTACGGGAGACGCGTACGAGACCCATATTGGCGCGCGGCGAGAAGCCGCCGGAGACGGCGATCGCCATTTCCGCCGTCATTCCGGGCACATAGGCGTATTGCCCGGGCTGGGTAACCTCGCCCAGCACGAAGAAGGGCCGGTTGGCCGCGACTTCCACCGTGACGTTGGGATTGCGCAGGAACGACTGCGAGAGCTTCGTGGCGATCCGCTGCTGCATCTCCACCGTAGTCGCGCCGCGCGCGGGTATCGAGCCGATCAACGGCATCGTGATGCTGCCGGACTGATCCACGCGGTAAGTATTGGAAAGATCCGTCTGGCCGAAAACCGTGATGCGAAGCTCGTCGCCGGAATCCAGTCGATAGGGGTTCTGCATCACCGCCATCGGGGGCAGGGGCCGGTCGTTGGTCGCGCATCCCGCCAGCGTCGCGGCAAGACACGGAAGAAGAAGGATATGTCGGATCCGGAGCATCGGGCTGGCCTCGAACTATTCGGCCGATGCTTGACAGATCATGGTTAACGCAAGGCTAAATCCGTTTCCCGGTTCGGTTGCAGTATTAACCTCGCGCTTACCATGACTGTGCGACGGTTCGGGAAAGCGAGGGAGTGGGCGGGAATGGAGCAGGTCCGGGAAGCGGAACTGGATGTGGCAGCGCTCGGGTCGGCATTGCTGCGAAAGCTGTGGCTGCTGATCGTGCTGGCACTGCTCGCCGCGATCGTTACCTATGTCGCGCTCGGCTTCGTCAGGCCGCTTTATACGGCGGACACCCGCATTCTCATCGAGGATCGGGAATCGCCGCTTACCAAGCCGCGCGACGCGACGGGCAATCCTTCCTCCACCGATTACGACGCATCCGCCATCGCCAGCCAGGTGGAAGTGCTGCGCTCCCGCGAGATCGCTTCCGCGGTGATCGACAAGCTGGACCTGACGCACCGTCCCGAATTCGATCCGAATGCTCGGCCCTCGGCCCTGAAATCCTTCCTGATTTCGATCGGCATCGGCAAGAACCCGGCGGAATCCAGCGTTCGCGACCGGGTGATGGATACCTATTACAGCCGGCTCTCGGTCTACCCCGTCAACACGTCGCGGGTTCTGGCGGCGGAGTTCGAAGGCTCCAATCCGCAGCTTGCGGCCGACGTCGTGAATGCGATCGCCGACGAGTTCGTCTCGCAGCAGCAGAAGTCCAAGCAGGACGCGACGGTCGCGGCGACCCAGTGGTTGCAGCAGGAAATCGAGTCGCTGCGCGGCAAGGTGCAGCAGGCCGAACAGAAGGTGTCGGATTATCGCGCGAGCCACGGGCTCTTCGATGTCGGCACGCAGAACGGCGACTTGCAGACGCAGCAGCTCAACGACCTCAACGCCGAACTGGCGCGCGCCAAGGCCGATCACGCCCAGGCCGAATCCCGGGCCCAGCTGATCCGCTCCGTGCTGTCCGGCGGCGGCAGCCTCGACAGTGCTGAAGAGGTCCTGAATTCACCGCTGATCCAGCGTTTGCGCGAGCGCGAAGTGGCGCTGCGGGGGCAGATCGCGGATCTTTCCACCACCCTGCTGCCCGCCCATCCGCAGATGCGCTCGTTGAATAGCCAGCTCCAGGGACTGGAGCGGCAGATCCGGCAGGAAGCGCAGAAGATCCTGCAGTCGATGGAGGCCGCGTCGCGGATCTCCGCCGCGCGTGAACAGTCGGCCCAGGCGACCCTCAACCAGGCCAAGGCAGCATCGGCCAGTTCCGACGATCAGTCCATCGAGCTCCGGGCGCTGGAACGCGAAGCGGCGGCGCAGCGCGATCTCCTGCAGACGCTGCTCGGACGCTATCGCGAGGCGGTAGCCCGGACGGACACGACCTATCTACCGGCGGACGCGCGCATCATCTCCCGCGCCGTCGCGCCGCAGAAGCCGTCCTTCCCGAAGAAGACCATGATGTCGATCCTCGCGGCGGTGGTGATGCTGCTGCTTGCCGGCGCGATCCTGCTCCTGCGCGAGTTCACCTCCGGGCGCGCTTTCCGCTACGTCGACTTCGCGCCGGCGCCGGCTCTCACGGCCGCGCCCGAACCGGCCGTC
Organism: Faunimonas pinastri; assembly: GCF_900110915.1. GTDB lineage: Bacteria > Pseudomonadota > Alphaproteobacteria > Rhizobiales > Afifellaceae > Faunimonas > Faunimonas pinastri. The sequence goes on along the minus strand of NZ_FOFG01000002.1, from coordinate 108,228 downwards.
ACACCGTCTCGCGAACTGGTGGCGGTGACCCCGGCCGCGCCGACGCTCGATGACCGCCCGGGCACGGGCGAACTGGCCGACGTGCTGGCCGAGGATGGGCTGCGAACGGTGGTGTTCGCCGGTGCCGATGGAAGCGAGCGGGTGGGCGAGATCGCCGTTGCCAGCGCCCGGCTTGCCGCCCTGCGGCAGCTCAGGATTATCCTGGTCGATGTCGGCCTGCATCCGCAGTCCGGCCTGGGCAGCGCGGACCAGCCCGGTCTTGGCGATCTCCTCTCCGGCGAAGTGGCTTTCGGCGACGTGATCCATCGCAACGAGGCGGCCGGCATCGACGTGATGCCGATGGGCGCGATGCAGAAGGACCCGCCGATGCAGCGCCTTTCGCTGGTCGTCGGTGCCCTCAGCCATAGCTACGACCGCGTGATCGTCCTGGCGGATACGCTCGCGGATTGGCCGAACAGCCACATCAAGGCCGATCTCGTCGTGCTGGTCTGCAATCCCGAACTGGACATGGACCGGCGGCTGGACCTGCACGAGAAGGCGCTGGAGCTCGGCGCGCGCAATGCCCTGATCGTCCGCTACACCAGCCGCGACGGAGCGCGGGAGAGCGCCAGCGCAGCGGCCTGACCCCTCAGCCGCGCCGGGCCGTTTGGTCCGGCTTCGACATCCAGCTGATCAGGGCGCCCGCCGGGAGCACCCACAGAAAGCCGGCGACGATATAGAAGACGAGCTGCCCGAGCTTCGACGCATCCGGTATTCGCGTCACGGCTATGGTCATCACCACCAGCGCGTAGCAGACGACGAGGACGAGCAGGGCGGCTGCCCCCGTCAGCTTGCGAATCCGTTGCCGCATCGATCCTTCCCCGTCGTTCCTTGCGCCCATTCTACATGAATCCAGCGTCCACGCTGCCGCATTCGCGGCGGCGTGTCGCGCCGGCATCCGGTTCTTGTGACGGGCCGGGGCAGGGAGTATTCGGGGGGGCAGAGGTATTCGCATGTCCGTCACGACTCTCGATCGTTCCCCCAGGGCGGCCAATACGGCCCGCCGGCGCAGCCTGAGGCCTCTTCGTGCCTGGCTGGCCGTCATCGCGGTGCTCGTCTTCGCGATGGTGCTGGTGGGCGGCGCGACGCGGCTCACCGGTTCCGGCCTGTCGATCACGCAGTGGAATCCGATCAGCGGCGCGATCCCGCCGCTGACGGATCAGGCGTGGCAGGCCGAATTCGCGAACTACCAGCAGAGCTCGCAGTACGAGATCCTGAACGAGGGCATGACGCTCTCGCAGTTCAAGGGTATCTTCTGGTGGGAATGGTCGCATCGCCAGCTCGGTCGGTTCATCGGGCTGGTCTTCCTTGCCGGTATCGTCTGGTTCGCCGTGATGCGCACGATGACGCGTCGCATCGCGATCGGTCTCGTCGGTCTCCTGTTTCTGCTGGGCACGCAGGGGCTCGTCGGCTGGATCATGGTGGCCTCGGGCCTGAAGCCGGGCATGACGGCGGTGGAGCCGGTGAAGCTCGCCTTGCACCTGACGCTTGCCTGCATGTTCTTCTCTGCCGTGGTCGCGATGTTCGTCCGCCTGGGGCCGAACCGTCAGCCGGTTTCCTCCGGCATGCGGTGGGGCGCCCGGCTGCTGGTCGCCATGGTCTTCGTGCAGATCGCGCTGGGGGCGCTGGTCGCCGGACATCATGCCGGCCTCACCTACAATACCTGGCCGCTGATGGACGGGCACCTCGTGCCTGCGGGCATGGGGATGATGCGGCCGTTCTGGATGAACTTCGTCGACAACATCCCGACCATCCAGTTCGATCATCGCGTCTGGGCCTACGCCGTACTGGTCGCGGTGATTATCCATGCCGGCGCTCTCTGGCGGCAGGGGGAAGCTGACGGCCGCCGCCGCGCTGCGTTGATGGTCGCGGTGGTCTTCCTGCAGGTGGCGCTCGGCATCGCAACGCTGCTTCTCGTCGTTCCCGTTCACCTCGCGCTGACCCATCAGGCCGTCGCGCTCCTCTTACTGACGACGGTCGTGTGGAACGCCGGCGCGCTGCGCACGCAGGGCATCCGGGTTCCCCTGCAGCGGGCGTAACAGCGGGGCGGTCGGGACCAGCGGGGCGGCGTTATCCGGCACGAGGCGAAGCGATCCGGCAGGCTTGCAAGGAAGCTCGCCAGCCCCCATTGACTGGCGATCTACATCGTTCCTCCCGGTGACCCTTTGACGCTGCCGAATTTCATCACGATCGCGCGCCTTCTGGCTGTGCCGCTGATCGTCTGGCTGGTGATCGAAGAGCGCTATACCGCCTGCCTCGTGCTGTTCATCCTGGCCGGGATCTCCGACGCGCTGGACGGCTTTCTCGCCAAGCAGTTCGGCTGGTCCTCCGTCCTCGGCTCCTATCTCGATCCGATCGCCGACAAGGCGCTTCTGGTTTCCGTGTTCCTGTCGCTGGGCACCCGGGGCGCGATTCCGGCGTGGCTCATCGTTCTGGTGGTCAGCCGCGATATCCTCATCGTCGGCGCGGTGGTGCTGGCGTCGATACTCGGCCGTCCGATCAAGATGAAGCCGCTCTGGGTTTCCAAGTTCAATACCGCCGCCCAGATCGTTCTGGTGGCGACCAGCCTTGCCTTGAAAGCAGGCACTCACGACCTTGCGCCTGTGGTACAGTCACTTGTGATCGTGGTGGCGGGTCTGACGGTCGGGTCGGCCGGCGCCTACCTCGTCGACTGGGTAAGGCATATGGCTGGAGTGGACGAGCAATCAAAGGAACCCGGAGCGTGACCCTGAGGCGCCAACCGGTCTTCTGGATCGTCTCTCTCGTCTTCGTCGTGCTATTTCTCTGGATGGTGCGCGGCGTGCTGCTGCCATTCGTGCTGGGAATGGCGCTGGCCTATGCGCTGGACCCCATCGCGGACCGCTTCGAGAAGCTCGGCCTCAGCCGGCTCTGGTCCACTGTCTCGATCCTGCTCATCTCGGTGCTCCTGTTCGGCGCGGCGATGCTGATCCTGATCCCGCTGCTCTACGACCAGCTCATGGCGCTGGTTGCCTTCGTGCCGGCCTTCGCCGCGCGGGTGCAGGATCTGGTGGACGAACTCTCCAAGTCCCGCGTCGGCGAATATCTCGGCATGCCGAATTCCCGCGCCACGATCGAGCAACTGGCGGGCCAGGCGACGAGCTGGCTGGGTACGGTTATCACCTCGATCTGGGCGGGCGGACAGGCCGTGATCAACATCGGCAGCCTCGTCATCGTGACGCCGGTGGTCGCCTTCTACATGCTCTACGACTGGGACCGGATGCTGGACCGCGTGGACAGCCTGCTGCCGCGCGACCATGTGGAAACCGTCCGCCTGCTGTGCCGACGGATCGACCGCGCCATGGCCGGGTTCATTCGCGGGCAGGGTGGCCTCTGCCTGATCCTCGGTGTCTATTACGCCTTCGCGCTGACCATGGTGAAGCTGAACTTCGCGCTGCTGATCGGGGCGGCCGCCGGCATCATCAGCTTCATCCCCTATGTCGGCTCCGTCACCGGTTTCGTGCTGGCGGTCAGCGTGGCACTGTTCCAGTTCTGGCCGGAATGGCCCTGGGTGCTCGCGGTCGCCGGCATCTTCCTGTTCGGGCAGTTCGTGGAAGGCAACATCCTGCAGCCCCGGCTGGTCGGCGGCAGCGTCGGTGTGCATCCGGTCTGGCTGATGTTCGCGCTGTTCGTGGCCGCGAGCCTTTTCGGCTTCGTCGGCATGCTGCTCGCCGTTCCTGTGGCTGCCGCGCTCGGCGTACTGGTGCGGTTCGCCATCGAACGCTACGAGCAGAGCTCGATTTATCGGGGAGCCGTCGAAATCGACCTGAGCGACCCCGGTCCCGAAGTGTGATCGCCAGACAGATGATTGAAGCGCCTCGACAATTGCCCTTGGGCTTGCCCCACGATCCGGAATTCAGCCGGGACAGCTACGTTGTGACGCCCACCAACGCTCCCGCGTTGAAGCTGATCGACCTTTGGCCGAACTGGCCGGCGCCGACGCTGGTGCTGACCGGGCCGCTGGGCGCCGGGAAAACGCATCTGGCCCATATCTGGGCGGAGCGGAGCGAGGCAATCTTTCTTCGCCCGGATCAACTCGACGAGGATCAGCCCGGCGCGGCTTTCGCCACGGGAGCCGTCGTGGTGGACGGTTTGCGTCCCGGCGCTGTTCCGGAGCGGGCGCTGTTCCATCTCCTGAACGCGGCGCGCGAACTCAGGGGCTCCGTCCTGCTCGTTTCCCGCCAGCCGGTGGCGGATTGGCGGGTCGCGCTGCCGGACCTGCTTTCCCGGCTCCGCATGGCGGCGGCCCTCGACCTGCCGCAGCCGGACGAGACCCTGCTCCGGCAGGTGCTGGTGAAGCTCTTCGCCGACCGGCAGATCATCGTGGAGAAAAGCGTCGTCGACTTTTTGCTGGCGCGAATGGAAAGATCCCTCGCTTCTGCCGTTAGGGTTGTCGAGACACTGGACCGGGAAGCGCTCACCGAGCGGCGCGGGATCACCCGGGCATTGGCGGCGCAGGTTCTGGCTCGATTCGAATAGGTTGCGAGAGATGAAGACGGCACTGTCATCCGGCTGTCAGACATGGACGCGAAAGACGATCCCGGCGTGTAATCCGGGTGATACGAATGTCTGAAGCGATTTCCGATCTCGGCAGCATCGAACCGGCCGAGGTCGCCGTGCCGGTCAGCATCGACCATGAGCTTGCGACCAGTCCGAAGCGGTTCATCAATCGCGAGATCTCCTGGCTCGAATTCAATCGAAGGGTGCTGGAGGAATCCTGCAACCCCAATCATCCGCTGCTGGAGCGGCTGCGCTTTCTCTCTATTTCCGGCAGCAATCTCGACGAGTTCGTGATGGTGCGCGTCGCCGGCCTTCGCGGGCAGGCGAGGGAAGGGATCGCGCCGCTCAGCGACGATGGCCTGACCCCCAGCGAGCAGCTGGTCGAGATCGGCCGCAAGGTCATGGCGCTGGTCGACGTGCAGCAGGCCCAGTGGCAGGCGTTGCATGGCGAGATGGCCGAAAACGGCATCGTGGTCCTCGATTCCGGCGATCTGGGCGGGGACGATCTCCACTGGCTGGACGACTTCTTCCTGGACGCGATCTTCCCGGTGCTGACGCCGCTGGCGATCGACCCGGCGCATCCTTTCCCGTTCATCCCCAATCTCGGCTTCTCGCTGGCGTTGCAGCTGAACTCGGCCGACCGGCGGGCCATGACGGCGCTGATCCGCATGCCCGCCACGCTGGATCGCTTCATCGCCCTGCCGCGCACCGATTCCTCGGAGCCGATGCGTTTCATCGCGCTGGAGGAAGTGGTCGGGCTCTTCATTCCCCGCCTGTTCCCCGGCTACACCGTGAACGGGCGCGGCGCGTTCCGCGTCATCCGCGATTCCGACATCGAGATCGAGGAAGAGGCGGAAGACCTCGTGCGGCTCTTCGAGCGCGCGCTGAAGCAGCGCCGTCGCGGCTCGGTGATCCGGCTGGAAGTCAGCGAAGGCATGCCGGACGCGCTGAAGGCGGTGGTGCAGAACGCGCTCGCCGTGGAGGACAGCGAAGTTCAGATCATGCCGGGCATGCTCGGCATCCACAGCGTCTCGCAGCTGGTGGGGCTCGACCGCCCCGAACTCAAGTTCACGCCCTATACGGCGCGGTTCCCCGAGCGCATCCGCGAGCATGGCGGCGATTGCTTCGCCGCGATCCGCCAGAAGGATATCGTCGTCCACCACCCCTACGAATCGTTCGACGTGGTGGTGCAGTTCCTCCGGCAGGCGGCCTCCGACCCGGATGTGGTCGCGATCAAGCAGACGCTTTACCGGACCTCGAAGGACTCGCCCATCGTCAAGGCGCTGACCGAGGCCGCCGAGGCGGGCAAGTCGGTGACGGCGCTGGTCGAACTCAAGGCGCGTTTCGACGAGGAAGCCAATATCCGCTGGGCGAAGGATCTGGAGCGCGCCGGCGCACAGGTCGTCTACGGCTTCCTGGAACTGAAGACGCACGCCAAGCTCTCGCAGGTGGTGCGGCGCGAGGCCGGCGGGCTGGCGAGCTACGTCCATATCGGCACGGGCAACTATCACCCGATCACCGCCCGCATCTATACCGATCTCAGCTATTTCACGGCCGATCCCGTGATCGCGCGCGACGTGGCGCGGATGTTCAACTTCATCACCGGCTATGCGCCGCCGCAGGAGATGAAGCGGATCGCGATTTCTCCCTACACGCTGCGCGCCCGAATCCTCGAACACATCGCCACCGAGACAGAGCATGCGCGGGCGGGCCGGCCGGCACAGATCTGGATGAAGATGAATTCGCTGGTGGACCGCGAGATCATCGATCACCTCTATGTGGCGAGCCAGCAGGGCGTCTCGGTGGACCTCATCGTGCGCGGTATCTGCTGCCTGCGACCGGGCATCCCGGGTCTGTCCGAGAACATCCGGGTCAAGTCCATCGTCGGCCGTTTCCTGGAGCATTCCCGCATTCTGTGCTTCGGCAACGGCCAGGGCCTGCCGTCCGACCAGGCGGTGGTCTATATCGGCTCCGCCGACCTGATGCCGCGCAATCTCGACCGCCGTGTCGAGGCGATGGTGCCCATCGACAATCCGACCGTTCACAGGCAGATCCTCGACCAGATCATGGTCGCGAACCTGAAGGACAACGAGCAGAGCTGGACCGTGCTGCCGGACGGAACGTCTCGCCGGATCCATCCCGAGGAGGGAGAGGAACCCTTCAACGCCCATCAATATTTCATGACGAACCCCAGTCTTTCCGGCCGTGGCAAGTCGTTGAAATCGTCCTCGCCCAGAGCATTCGTACCGGAAGACAGTGTCTGATCATCTCCCCATTCGCGAGCGCACATCGGAATCGTCCCCGATCGGCGTCATCGACATCGGTTCCAACTCCGTGCGCCTGGTCGTCTACGAAAGGCTGGAGCGCGCGCCCACCCCGCTCTTCAACGAGAAGATCATGGCCGGTCTCGGCGCGGGTGTCGCGGAAACCGGCCGCCTCGCCGAGGACGCGGTCGAAAAGACGCTGAACGGCCTCAGGCGGTTTGCCGCTCTGGCCAAGCAGATGCGCGTCGGCGAACTCGATGTGCTTGCCACCGCCGCGGCCCGCGAGGCGGCGAACGGCCCGGCCTTCCTTGCCGAGGTGGAAAAAATCTGCGGCGTGCCGGTCACGCTGCTGAGCGGTCCCGACGAGGCGCGGGTCTCGGCGCTCGGCATCGTTTCGGGCTTTTCCGATCCCGACGGCATCGCCGGCGATCTCGGTGGCGGCAGCCTGGAACTGATCGACGTGAACGGCAGCCGGGTGGGCAAGGGCGACAGCCTGCTGCTCGGCGGCCTGCGGTTGCAGAGCGGCTCCAAGGGCTCGCTCAAGACGGCGCAGGAGATTGCCCGCAAGGCGCTCTCCGGCTCTTCCGTGCTGCCGAACCTCAAGGACCGGACCTTCTACGCCATCGGCGGCACCTGGCGCGCGATGGCGCGGCTCCACATGCACCAGACCGGCTATCCGCTGCATGTGATGCACGGCTACCGGATCGCTGTGGATGAGTTGCAGGTCTTCCTGGAAACCCTGCTCCGCCGCGAGCCGGAGGGCATTCCCGGGATCGAGGCCGTCTCGAAGCTCCGCCAGACGCTGCTGCCCTTCGGCGCCACGGTGCTCGCGGAGGTGCTGCGGATCGGCAAGCCGAAGTCGGTGATGATTTCGGCACTGGGCCTGCGCGAAGGCCATCTCTTCGAAAAGATCCCGCCACGGGAACAGGCTGAGGATCCGCTCATTCTCGCCGCGCGCGAACTGTCAGTCTGGCGCTCCCGCTCGCCCGAACATGGCGACGAGCTGGTCGACTGGACCGAGATGGCGATGGACGTCCTTAGCATCGGCGAGCGACCTGAAGAGCGCCGGCTCCGCGCCGCCGCCTGCCATCTCGCGGATATCGGCTGGCGTGCGCATCCGGACTATCGCGGCGAGCAGAGCTTCAACGTCATCGCCAACGCATCCTTCATCGCGGTCGACCATCCTGGCCGCGCCTATCTGGCGCTCGCGGTCTATTACCGGCACGCCGGGCTGTCCGACGATGAGCTCGGCAGCGGCATCCGCGAGATCGCGCCGATGCGCTACCGGGAGCGGGCGAGGGCGCTCGCGGCGGCGTTCCGCGTGGCCTATCTGGTGTCCGCTTCTATGCCGGGCGTCATTCCCCGGACGCAGCTGCGTCGGAACGGCAAGACGATCGAGCTTGTCCTGCCGGCGGATCTCGCCGATCTCGCGGGAGCGCGGCTGGCGACCCGCGTGAAGCAGCTCGCCGCGATCGGCGGCTTTGCTTCCAGGATCAGGATCGCAGACTGAAACGCCGCCCGGTCGGTCGATCGGGCGGCGCTCCAGAACTGCGCGAAAGAAGCGGCCGCTATTCGGCGGCCGCGGCCTCCTTCGTGGTGTCCATGGCCACGATGCCGCGTCGCGACAGGGCCAGGGCGAGATCGCCGCGTTTCAGGGAAAGCGCCAGTTCGCCGAAGAGTTCGCGCCGCCAGCCATGCATGGCCGGCACGTCCGGCTCGTCATTGACGGCGATCTGCTCCAGGTCTTCCGAAGTCGCGATGACGCGGGAGGCGACCCGGTGCTGCTCGGACACCATCTTGAGCAGCACCTTCAGGAGGTCGGCGGCGGCGCTCGCATGTTCCGGCGCGGGACGCTGGCGCGGCAGATGCGGCAGGTCGGCTTCCGGCAGGGCCAGCGCGGAAGCGATCGCTTCGAGGATGCCCCGCCCGGCGCTGGAGCGTTCGAACCCGCGCGGAAGGCTGCGGAGCTGGGCCAACGCCTCGGCATCGCGCGGCTGCTGGATCGCCAGCTCATAGATCGCGTCGTCCTTGAGCACGCGCCCGCGCGGCTGGTCGCGCTGCTGCGCCTCCCGTTCGCGCCAGGCGGCAAGGGCCTGGAGGGCGGCAAGCTGGCGGGGTTTCTTGACCCGCATCTTCAGCCGCTCCCACGCATCTTCGGGATGGGTGCGGTAGGTCGCGGGATCGGCGAGGATCGCCATTTCCTCCGACACCCACTGCGTGCGCCCGCGTTCCTCCAGATCGGCCTGCAGGCCGGCATAGACGTCGCGGAGATAGATGACGTCGGCGGCGGCGTAGGCGAGCTGCTTGCCCGTCAGCGGACGGCGGGCCCAGTCGGTGAAGCGGGACGACTTGTCGATCTGTTTGCCCGCGAGGCGCTGGACGAGCTGGTCGTAGCTTACCTGGTCGCCGAAGCCGCAGACCATGGCGGCCACCTGCGTATCGAACAGGGGGCGCGGCACGGCATCGGAGAGCTTCACGAAGATCTCGATGTCCTGGCGGGCGGCGTGGAACACCTTCAGCACCGTCTCGTCCGCCATCAGGGCGAAGAAGGGCGCGAGGTCCATGCCGGGCGCGAGCGGGTCGATGATGGCGACCTCGTCGGGGCTCGCGATCTGGATCAGGCAGAGCTGCGCCCAATAGGTGCTCTCGCGGATGAACTCCGTGTCGACCGTGACAAAGGGTGAATGCTTAAGCCGACCGCAAAGCGCGGCAACCTCGGTGGGATCGGTAAAGACCGTGAATTCTGCGGAGTCTGTCATGCGCGGGCCATCAAAAAGGCATTCGTCGCGATCCGCAAACGGAAAATCGCCGCATTTCCACCGGCCTTGACACCACAACCGCCATCTGCGCTTTTCGCGCCGGAATTCAACAAATCGGCAACACTGCGGGCCATCATGCATCGCTATAGAACACATACCTGCGGCGCGCTCCGGCAGGACGACGCCGGCGCCGAGGTTCGGCTCTCCGGATGGGTCCACCGCGTCCGCGACCATGGTGGACTGCTGTTCATCGATCTTCGCGACCATTACGGACTGACCCAGATCGTCGTCGATCCGGATTCGGCCGCTTTCGCGACAGCGGAGACGGTCCGTTCGGAATGGTGCCTGCGCATCGACGGCAAGGTGAAGGCGCGCTCGCCGGAGACGGCGAACCCCAACCTCGCCACCGGTGCCATCGAGGTGCATGCCAGCGAGATCGAGGTGCTGTCGGAAGCGCCGGAACTGCCGGTGCCGGTCTTCGGCGAACCCGACTATCCCGAGGACACGCGCCTCAAGTATCGTTTCCTGGACCTGCGCCGCGAGACGCTTCACCGCAACATCATGCGCCGCGTGGCGGTCGTCGCGAAGATGCGTGAGCTGATGCGGGAGCAGGGCTTCAACGAATTCCAGACGCCGATCCTGACGGCTTCCTCGCCGGAAGGCGCGCGCGACTTCCTGGTGCCCTCGCGCATCCATCCCGGCACGTTCTACGCCCTGCCGCAGGCGCCGCAGCAGTTCAAGCAGCTGATCATGATGGCGGGCTTCGACCGCTATTTCCAGATCGCTCCCTGCTTCCGCGACGAGGATCCGCGCGCCGACCGCCTGCCGGGCGAGTTCTACCAGCTCGACATCGAGATGAGCTTCGTCACGCAGGAAGACGTGCTCTCCACGATGGAGCCGGTGATCCGCGGCATCTTCGAGGCGTTCGCCGAAGGCAAGCCGGTCACCGCCGAGTTCCCGCGCATCCGCTATGCCGATTCCATCCGCTGGTACGGCAGCGACAAGCCGGATCTCCGCAATCCGATCAAGATGGCCGAGGTTACCGAGCATTTCGCCGGGTCCGACTTCAAGGTCTTCGCACGGATGATCGAGGCCGATCCCAACGTTCAGGTCTGGGCGATCCCGGCTCCCGGTGGCGGCAATCGCGCCTTCTGCGACCGCATGAACTCCTGGGCGCAGAGTTCCGGCCAGCCCGGCCTCGGCTACATCTTCTTCCGCGAGGGCGAAGACGGCGGCGCGGGTCCGGTCGCCAAGAACATCGGGCCGGAGCGCACGGCCGCGATCCAGTCGCAGCTCGGCCTGAAGACCGGCGATGCCGTGTTCTTCGTGGCGGGTCAGCCGAAGAACTTCTTCGATTTCGCCGGCTCCGCCCGCACGCGCGTCGGGCAGGAGCTCGGCCTGATCGACGAGAACCGCTTCGCGCTCGCCTGGATCGTCGACTTCCCCATGTTCGAGTGGAACGACGAGGACAAGAAGGTCGACTTCTCGCACAATCCCTTCTCCATGCCGCAGGGCGGGCTGGAGGCGCTGGAAAGCAAGGATCCGCTGACCATCGACGCCTTCCAGTATGACGCGGTCTGCAACGGCTTCGAGATCGTCTCGGGCGCCATCCGCAACCACAAGGCCGAGATCATGAAGAAGGCCTTCGGTATCGCGGGCTATGGCGAGGAGGTGCTGGAAGAGCGCTTCGGCGGCATGCTGCGCGCGCTGCAGTTCGGCGCACCGCCGCATGGCGGCATGGCGGCCGGTCTCGATCGCATCGTGATGCTTCTGTGCGGGGCCAAGAACCTGCGCGAGATCACCATGTTCCCGATGAACCAGCAGGCCGAGGATCTTCTGATGGGTGCTCCCTCGGAAGCGACGCCCAAGCAGCTGCGCGAGCTGCACATCCGGACAGCGCCGAAGGCCTGATCCGGTCTGCGGACACAGAAAGGGCGCGGAGCTTCGGCTCCGCGCCCTTTTTCGTTGCAGCCTGCGTCCTGCTCAGGGTTGCGTCCGGGCAGGTGGGTTGGCTTGCGAGGCTGCCTGAAGGTTCAGGATCTGCGGGATGGATTGCGGGTCGCTCTGTGCGGCGCTGGCGACCTCCTCGAGCGGAACGGGCGATTTCGGCGCCAGCGTCAGAACCAGCGTCTTGCCGCCGCCCAGGAACTCCTGCAGCGGGCCGGTCAGGGTCTTGACCAGTCCCGGGTTCTTCAACCCGCTTTGCAGCAGGAAGGGCAACGCCGCAACCGTCTGCTGCTGCATCTCCGGGCCGGTCTGGCCCTTCTTCTCCGCCGCCAGGGCGAACGCGCGACCGACGATCGAACGGTCGCTGACGCGGACTGATGCTCCGTTGAGGGTAAGCTTGCCAAATGCGGCGAGAACGGCCTGCTGGGCAGCGAGGCTCTCCACGTCCCTGCCGGCGCGGGCCTGCACCTTTTCGAAGGCCTCGAACCATTGCTGCGTCATGCCAGAAAGATCGGCGGACAGCGTGAACGCGCCGGCATCCTTCAAGGTGAGCGTCGTGCTGCCGTCGAACCGGCCGGCGGACGCCTCATAGGTACCCTTGCCCGTACCGTCCAGGACGAACTGGCTATAGCCGAGAGCATCCAGGATCTCGGCGTTTTCGTCGCTTCGGATCAGCTCTGCTGGAACGACCAGCGTATCGAGAGTGACATCCTCGGCAGACGCGGGGGCATCGAAAGTTGCGCCCGGCGTCGCATGGACATCCAGCGCCTTCAACGTCATCGTCTTCTGAGGCGAAGTGCCGAAAGCGAAATGATCGAGATGGAACCGCTCCAACCCTGGGACCATCTTGCGCGCCGCGAGCGTGATGGCGGGTTGGTCGTGAGCGTTCTCGGCTTCGAGAAGGGCCTTGAAGTACTCGCGAGGCGGCAATCGGAGGCCACCGAACTGGAGCGATTGCAAGCCGCCACGGGCTTCGGGACTGGAGATCTTGAGGTCCCGCAAGGCGAATGCTTCCAAGCCGTCGATGTCGAAGCCCTCGAAGCTGACTTCATCGAACGTCGCCTCCACAGGAGCATCCGCCGTGCCGTCCGTCGCGGCGAAATCGGACAGCACCATGCGTCCGAGGCGATAGGCGCTGGTCACGTTGGCGAGATGTTCGACGCTGTTCGGGTCGAGCGGTCCATTCGGACGGTGGTTCATCAGCCAGCCGACATCCGCGCCGAACGGTTTCGCGGGCTGGCGCATCTGGAAATCTTCGAGACTGATGTTTCCGAGATGGGCGCTGAAACGATCATCGTCCAGACGCTTGCTCGTCACGTCCTTCATGGCGGCCTGCCGGAGGACCGTTCGCCACTGGGCATCGCCCTTGCCGTCGACGTAGGCCGATGGCTGGTAGACATGAGCGGCCGCCCCGACATCGAGATGGGCGCCGGTCAGTGCCGCTCCCGAGAGCGTCCAACCCGGCATCTTGCCGGCGGGTTGCATGTCGGAGCGTATCGGCCCGGAGTTGAAGCTGGCGATCACGCCGTCCTTCAATTCGTCCAGGTGCAGGCTGTCCATCGACATCCGGGCCGTCGGGGTCAGCTGGTCGGAATCCTGCGCCTTCTCCTTGACGGTCGAGGTCACGGACTGCACGTCGAGAGAGCCGAAAGAGGACTTTGACATAGCCTCGTAGGCCGCTCCGGAGAGGGAAGCCGGATTGCTGACATCGACGCGGATGGCGCCGAGGTTGCCGATCAGCGGTGAGGCGATCTTGATGGACGAGACATCCTCGTCCTCGCTCGGCGTGCGGAGCTGCACGCCGGAGAGCTCCGCTTCGGACGCCGCGAAGCCTCCACCGGTCGCCGCGTGGAGGTCACGCAGCCGAAGCCGCCCGATCTTAACGCTGAACTGCTGGCCGCCGTTGGAGATCAGCACGTTTTCCGCGATCGTGTCCGCTCCTTCCGAGCGCACCGATGCGGCGTTGGCGGACCAGTCCCTGGACAGCCCCACCGCTGCGATGAAGCCCTTGACGAGCGCTTCGCTCTGCCCGTCGGCCCGGGCCGTCCCCATAAGGACCGGCCCGGAAACGGATGCCAGCAGCAGCGCGTGAAGAACTAACTTTTGCGGCATTTCGCCCCCCGACGATCTCGTTAATTGGCGACAGAGTTCATTATTGCGAACTGTTCGCCGTCACATGTGCGTTCAGCCGGTCCGGAGCCGTGTCGGGGGCAGTCTGCACGAGTTGCACGATCTCCGCTCCGGAAACCGGCGGGTTCGGAGCCAGCGTGACCGTCAAGGACTGCGGGTTCTTGAGGAAGGTGGAAACCGCCCCGGAGACCTCGGAAGCGAATTTCTGGTTGCCGATCGCGGAGAGCAGGAAGGGCAGGGCCATGCCGAGCTGCTGGGCATACTGGTCCGGCGACACGCCCTGCTGCTCGGACTGCGCCTTGAGGATGCGGGACGCGAGCGAGTGATCCTCGTAGCGAAGCTTCAGATTGTGGATAACGGCCTGGCTGGCGATGGCACCGGGCGAATCGGGAGCCGCCGCGCCGACCGGCACGTTGCCGACCTGGCCGGTCAGCTTCAGTGTGCCGCCGTCCTTCAGGTCCAGCGTGAAGTCGTTCAGGGTGACGAGCTGCGTCTTCGGATCGCGCGCGCCGTCCCAGTTCAGCGCGAAATCGAGCCGGTCGTAGCCCAGCGTCTTCGGCGTCACGTTGGCCTGCGCGAACCAGGTGGCCGGCACGATGATGTGGTCGGCCTTGCCGCTGCTCTGCTGAGGCACGTTGTCGACGATGTCGCCGGAGTGGACGACGAACTGGTCCACCGTCATCTCGTCCTGCTGCGAGGACGGGCGGAAGTGGATGTTGTGGGCCTCGCCGGACGAAAAGACGGCGCCTTCGGCGATCTTCTTGCCGGTTATCGCATCCTGCCGCATCACGCGCAGATCGGTGAGTGCCGCGCTTTCCACGCTGCCGATCGCATTGCCGGCAATGGTGCCGCCCGTGAAATCCACCTTCGGCGAGGTGAAGGCGACGTCGCCGGTGCCGTCCACCGGCGCCTGTATCACGGTCTTGTCGAAGCGAAGAGTGCCCTGGCTGGTTTCGCCCTGCGCGAAGCTCAGGCCGGTCACGACCACATTGGCGCCGTCCATCGTCGCCTGTTCGAATGTGACCTTGGACTCGTCGCCATCGGCCATGGCGACGCCGAGCGCCTTAGCCGCGTCCTTAGGCTCTATGGCGTGCGCAGGAGCCGCCACGAGGACGGACAGGGACGATGCGAGGGCAGTGGCTGCCGCGAAAGCAGCCATTCTGCGATGCAGGGACATGAGGTTCTCCGATTGGTTGAAACGATCTTGGCGATGCGCCATCGTGTAGGCAAGTGGAAGGCTGAAGAGATCAGCCAAAGGGTTTACGAGCGTCGGCCCGGCCTCAGCCGCTGACGCGAACATAGGAGCCGGGCGCATCCTCGATCGGGGGAAAGTCGCGGCTTCCGGGCTGGCGTGCCCCGACCTTTCGGTCATCCGCGCGGCTCACCCAATCGTGCCAGTCCGGCCACCAGGAGCCGGGTCGCAGCTCGGCTTTCGCCTGCCATTCCTCCAGCGTCGCCGCGTCGGTTTCGCCGGCCCGGAAATGGTACTTGCCGCGCGATGGCGGATTGATGACCCCGGCGATGTGACCGGAGCCGGCAAGCACGAAACGCGCGGGGCCGCCGAAGAGCCGCGCTCCGGCGAAGATCGAGCGGGCGGGCGAGATATGGTCGCCCTCCGCCGCCAGGTGGTAGAGGGGAACGCGGACGCGCCCGAGCTCCACCTTCTCTCCCTCGATCTCCATCAGCCCGCGCGCGAGATTGTTCTCCAGGTAGCAGTTGCGAAGATAGAAGGAGTGATTGGCCGCCGGCAGGCGCGTGGAATCGGCATTCCAGTGCAGGATGTCGAAGGGGCGGGGCTCCTTGCCCTTGTAGTAGGTGTCGATGACGTAAGGCCAGATCAGGTCGTCCGGCCTCAGCATGTTGAAGACGTTGGCCATCTGCGCGCCCGGGAGGAAACCCGTCGCCGCCATGTCCTTTTCAAGCGCCGCGATCTGTTCCTCGTCGACGAAGACCCTGAGGTCGCCGGCATTCCGGAAATCCACCTGCGCGGTCATCATGGTGGCGGTGGCGATGCGGTCCTCGCCGAGCGCCGCCAGGCGGGCGAGCGCCATGGCCAGCAGCGTACCGCCGATGCAATAGCCGATGACATTGGTTTGCCGCTCGCCCGTGATGGCTTCCACGACGTCGAGCGCGGCAAAGATGCCCTCCCGCACATAGGCCGCGAAATCCTTCGTTGCGTGGCGCTCGTCCGGATTGACCCAGGAGATCAGGAACACGGTGTGGCCCTGTTCGACCGCCCACCGGATGAAGGATTTGTCGGGGCCGAGATCGAGCACGTAGAACTTGTTGATCCAGGGCGGCACGATCAGCAGCGGCCGCTTCAGGACCTTTCCGGTCGCGGGCGCGTACTGGATGATCTGGCAGAGGTCGTTCTGGGCGACGACCTTGCCCGGCGTCGACGCAAGGTCCCGCCCGAGCTCGAAAGGGCGGGGATCGGACTGGCGGAGCCGGATCCCGCCGCCGGGCGCCTGCACGTCCTCGTCCAGAAACCGCATGCCGCGCAGCAGGCTTTCGCCATCGCTGGCCTTCGCCTCCTGCAAGACTTCCGGATTGAGGGCGGGGAAGTTGGTGGGGGCCATCGCGCTGACGATTTGCGTCAGGAAGAACCGGGCTTTCAGGCGCTCGTCCTCGTCCAGCCCCTCCGTCTCGTCGACGAGTTGCCGCGCCCAGCGACCCCCGGCCAGATACACCTGCTTCAGCGAATCGAGGAGCGGGTTCTCGGTCCATTCCGGCGCGGAAAAACGGCGGTCGCGCGCCCCCGGCTGCATCGTGCCTTCCGGCGTCTCGCCGCGCGCCTTCAGCGCCGCCGTCGTGAAGATCGCGGCGAACTGCGCGAGAAGGCGTGCCTGGGCCACGCTCTGCCGCTCGGGATTTGCGGTCCAGTAGCCGATCACCGGCGAGAGCGCGCGCAGGGCGACACCCAGATGCGAGCTCATCGCGCCCGGCTGGTCGCCATCCGGCCCGGACCGGGAGAGGAGGGCGGAGAAAACGCGCATCCCCACCTCCATCGCGGCGGAAAGATTGCGCGCGAGGAGGTCCGGATCGGCGCGCCCGTCGGGGCTGGCTGCCGACGCCTGATCGGGCCGGGAGGGCGCGGTGTCGCTCCTGGGCTTGCGGGTCATGATCCTCCTCACCGCCGGTTCGTAATGAAGCTTGTGTCGCTTCTGCTGCCGACGCGACGCGTATTATACACGGGCTCGATTCAGATAGGGATTGCGCTTAAAGCTTCGTAGCGATCATTGTCCCGCGGCAAAGCCGGGAAGGTCATAATGCAGTCGGAAAGGTGCTTGCGAGTGGAGAACGCCCCGAAGCTTGGATTTGCGAAGCGCAAGGCGGCGCTTGGCGTGGTTCTGGCTGGCATGAGCCTCGCTTTGTCCGGTTGCTTCGGGCAGGAGGCGTTCGGGCCGACGGCCGCACAGCTCGCTCCGACCGCACCCGCTCCCGATCCGAAGCTCGCGCCCGACAAGGCGGCCGCGCAGGTGAAGGCGGTCACCGAGATGCGCCAGCGCGCGGCTGCAAGTGCCGATCCGAACCAGCCCTATCCCGGAGCGTTCCGTACCTTCGGGCCCGCCGATCCGAGGATGAAGTCCGTGGACACGGTTGACGCGGCGAAGAAGCGGCTCGACAGAAGCGCGCAGCAGCAGCAGGGAAAGCGCATCGGTACGGGCGAGGAAGCCCGGCTGAAGAGCGACCAGGACGAACTGCTGCGCCTCGGCAAACAGCAACAGCAGCAATCCGCGCAGGACCTGCAGAACCTGAGCCAGCAGAATACGGACGGCACGCCGGCTGCGACACAATGAAGACGGATTGCCGATTTACCGCTATCTTCAACAGGATTAAGCCCTCCTGATTCAAACGGGCCGTCGGGAAAGAGCGATGGAAGAGTTTCACAAGATCAGGCGCTTGCCGCCCTATGTCTTCGAGCAGGTCAACCGGCTTAAGGCAAAGGCGCGAGCCGGTGGCGCCGATATCGTGGATCTCGGCATGGGCAACCCCGATCTGCCGACGCCTCCGCACATTCTGGAAAAGCTGGTCGACGCGGTCTCCAAGCCGCGCACCAACCGCTATTCGGCTTCTCGCGGCGTGCCGGGTCTGCGCAAGGCGCAGGCCGCCTATTATGCGCGCCGCTTCGGCGTCCGGCTCGATCCGGATCGCCAGGTGGTCGCCACGCTCGGTTCCAAGGAAGGCTTCGCCAACATGGCGCAGGCGATCACGGCGCCGGGCGACGTGGTGCTGGTGCCCAATCCGAGCTACCCCATCCATGCCTTCGGCTTCCTGATGGTCGGCGGCGCGCTGCGCTACATTCCGGCGGAGCCGAGCCCGGAGTTCTTCCACGCGCTGGAGCGCGCGGTGCTGCATTCCGTGCCGAAGCCGATCGCGGTGATTCTCTGCTATCCCGCGAACCCGACCGCCTATGTCGCCGATCTCGACTTCTATCGCGACGTGGTGGCCTTCGCGAAGAAGCACGAAATCTTCATCCTGTCGGATCTCGCTTATGCCGAGGTTTATTTCGACGACCGCAATCCGCCGCCCTCGGTGCTGCAGGTGCCGGGCGCGATGGACGTGACGGTGGAGTTCACCTCCATGTCGAAGACGTTCTCCATGGCGGGCCTGCGCATGGGCTTCGCCGTCGGCAACGAACGGCTGATCGCGGCGCTCGCGCGCGTTAAGTCCTATCTCGACTACGGCGCCTATACCCCCATCCAGGTGGCGGCCAGCGCCGCGCTGAACGGGCCGGACGACTGCATCCAGGAGATGCGTTCCATCTATCGCAAGCGCCGCGACGTGATGGTGGAATCGTTCGCTCGCGCCGGGTGGGAGATCCCGGCGCCGAATGCGAGCATGTTCGCCTGGGCGCCGATCCCCGAGCAGATGCGCGGGCTCGGCAGCCTGGAGTTCTCCAAGCTTCTGATCGAGAAGGCGGATGTCGCGGTCGCTCCCGGCATCGGCTTTGGCGAGAACGGCGACCAATACGTCCGTATCGCTCTTGTGGAGAACGAGCAGCGGATCAGGCAGGCGGCCCGCAATATCGGTCGCTTCCTTGCCACCGCCGACAAAACATTGCACAACGTCGTCCCGATCAGCGCAGGACGCTGATCTCTCTTTTCGGACGGGTTTGACGCATGCAGGAGCCGCTTCGTCTCGGCTTGGCGGGGCTGGGGACTGTCGGTTCTTCGGTCGCCCGCCTCATAGAGCAACACGGCGATGATCTCGCTGCACGGATCGGGAGACCGGTCCGTGTCACGGGAATCAGTGCCCGTGATCGCAGTCGCTCCCGCGACTTCTCCACGACCGGGATCGAATGGTTCGATGACCCGGTCGCGCTCGCCCGCTCCGACGCGACGGATGTGTTCGTCGAGTTGATGGGCGGCGAGGACGGCGTGGCGCTTCAAAGCGTCACGACAGCGCTGGAGCACGGCAAGAGCGTCGTGACCGCCAACAAGGCGCTGCTGGCCAAGCATGGCAACCGGCTGGCACAGCTTTCGGAAGAACACGGCGGTGCGCTGGCTTTCGAAGCGGCGGTCGGCGGCGGCATTCCGGTGATCAAGACCTTGCGCGAGGCCCTTGGCGGCAATCGCGTTTCGCGCGTCTACGGTATCCTGAACGGCACCTGCAACTACATCCTCAGTCGGATGGAGGCGGAGGGAATCAGCTTCGGCGATTGCCTGCGCGACGCGCAGGCGCTGGGCTATGCCGAGGCCGATCCGACCTTCGACGTGGAAGGCTATGATGCCGCCCACAAGCTTTCGATCCTGACCAGCATTGCCTTCGGCACCCGGATCGACCGCGATTCCATCTTCATCGAGGGCATTTCCTCCATCGAGCCGGTGGATTTCGCCGCCGCCGAGGAACTGGGCTATCGCATCAAGCTGATCGGCGTCGCCAAGCGTGCCGAGAGTGGAATCGAGCAGCGCGTCCACCCGGCCATGGTGCCGAAGGATTGCGACATCGCCCGCATCAAGGGCGTGACCAACGCCGTGGCGATCGACGGCGATTTCATTGGCAGCCTGATGTTGTCGGGACCGGGTGCCGGCGGCAACGCGACCGCTTCCGCCGTGGTCGGCGACATCGTGGATCTCGCGCGCGGGGCGCGGACGCCGCCGCTCGGGCGGCCGACATCCTCGATGGAGCCCTATGTCCGGGCCAAGATCCAGAAGCATGCCGGGGGCTATTATCTCCGCCTGAACCTGCCGGATCGCCCCGGCGCTTTCGCGTCCATCGCGCGCCGCATGGCCGATGCCGGGATCTCGCTGGCGTCCATCGTCCAGCGCAACCGCCCCGCCGGTGCGGCTCCGAGGAGCGAACTCGACCTCGTCCAGTCCGTGGTGATCATCACGCATGAGACGACGGAAGAGGCGGTGCGCGGCGTCCTGGCCCAGTTCGAGGCGGAAGGGGACGTTCACGGGCGGCCGCAACTGATCCGGATCGAAGAATTCTGAAACTCCGCCGCGACGGCACGTCATTCGACGCCATTGCTGCCGGCTGATAGACTGCAGGCATGTGGGGTTTCGCCGAATCAACGCCTGATCGTGACTTCCTTGGCGTGAGCCGCTCTGTCTCCGGACGCGCCTGGCGCGCCCGGCTGGACGGAGCCGGCGAGGCCGCCGCGCTCACCATGAGCCAGCGGCACGGGCTGGACGAGATCCTCGCCCGTGTGCTGGCGGGGCGTGGGGTGGATGCCGAGAAGGCTGCGGCCTTTCTGGTCCCCTCGTTGCGCGGCGACCTTCCCGATCCCGCGACGCTGACCGACATGGAAGCGGCCGCGGCTCGCCTGGCCGACGCGGTGGAGCGAGGCGAAGCGGTTGCGATCTTCGGCGACTACGACGTGGATGGCGCGACATCCTCCGCGCTTCTGCACCGCGCGCTGGCCGATCTCGGCCTGACGCCTCGCATCTACATCCCGGACCGCATCTTCGAAGGTTACGGCCCGAATGCCGGCGCCATCGATACCCTGGTGGACGAGGGTGCCAGCCTGATCGTCTGCGTCGATTGCGGATCCACGAGCTTCGAGGCGCTGGATCACGCACGCGAGCGTGGCGTGGACGTGCTCGTTATCGATCATCACCAGATGGGCCCGAGTCTCCCGGCCGCGGTCGCGGTCGTGAATCCGAACCGGCAGGACTGCCTTTCCGGCCAGGGGCATCTCGCGGCCGTCGGCGTCACCTTCCTGGCGGCGGTCGGCCTGCAGCGCGAACTCAGGCGCCGCGGTTTCTTCGCGGCCCGCAAGGAGCCGGATCTGCTCGGGCTGGTCAATCTCGTGGCGCTCGGCACCGTCTGCGACATGGTCCCCCTCAAGGGCGTCAACCGCGCCTTCGTCATCAAGGGGCTGATCGGCATGCGCGGGGGCGGGTATCCCGGCCTCTCGGCCCTCGCCGCCGTGTCGCGGCTCAAGGGGCCATTGGATGCCGGCCGTCTCGGTTTTCTGCTGGGTCCTCGGATCAATGCGGGCGGGCGCATCGGCAATGCGTCGCTGGGCGCGCAATTGCTGACGACGCGCGAGCCGGCCGAAGCGGAACGGATCGCCGGGATTCTCGATCAATTGAACGCGGAGCGGCAGGCGATCGAAGTGGAGGCGGTCAGCGAGGCCACAGCCGAGGTCGAGGCGCTGATCGCGAGTGGTCGCGAGCCCGCTGTCCTCGTGGTCAGCCGTCCGGAATGGCATCCGGGCGTGGTCGGCCTGGTCGCATCGCGGCTGAAGGAACGATTCGAGCGGCCGGCGCTGGCTATCGCTCTTGGAGAGAACGGCTTCGGGACCGGCTCCGGGCGCTCCATTTCCGGCGTCGATCTCGGGGAGGCGATCCGGGCGGCGGTCGAGGCGGGAATTCTGGCCAAGGGCGGCGGCCATGCGATGGCGGCCGGCCTCACGGTGTCCCAGCACCGGCTGGGCGAACTCCAGGCCTTTCTGGAAGAAAGGCTTGCCGGGCAGGTGGAAGAGGGGCGACGCGATCGATCGCTCCTCATCGACAGCGCGATCTCCGACGCCGGCGCCCATGTCGATTTCATCCAGTCGCTGGAGAAGGTGGGGCCGTTCGGTTCGGGCCACCCTTCGCCGATCTTCGCCTTGCCGGCGCACCGGTTGAATTATGTGGAGGTGGTCGGCAGCGGCCATGTCCGGTTGACCGTCTCGGGCGGGCAGGGGCCGGGCCTGAAGGCCATGGCGTTTCGTGCAGCCGAGACGCCGCTGGGCGAATTGCTGCTCGCTTCCCGTGGACGCCCTTTGCATCTCGCCGGAACGCTTTGTCTCGACCACTGGGGCGGCACCCCGCGGGCGCAGCTGCGCATCATCGACGCGGCGACGCCGACAGACCGGCTTTAAACGAAGCCTCTGCATCTGCTTGCCGAGAGCTGGAGCCGCCTCCTGTCCCGAAATGAGAACTCTCGGAACGACCCTCCGCGTCTGCCCGTTGTGATGGCAACCGTTGAAAAACGGTAACCAAGCTCAGCAATGGAGAAATACCATGGCAGACCAGAACCGTTGGAGGAACAACTCCGAGATCGATCGCGACCGCGAGGACGACCGGAGCCGAAACGACTATGGGTATCAGGACTACGGTCGCGGCCGTACCCAGGAATCCCGGGGCTATGGCGGCGGCTACAATCGCGAGGAGCAGCGCAGCTATGGCGGCGACTACGGTCAGAACTATGGCCGCGATGGCGGCTATTCCGGCGATTTCGGCGGAATGCGATCCGGCCGCGGTGGCTTTGACGGCGATCGCGGGTCGCGCGGCGGTTATTCCGACTCCGGCGAATCCGGTGCCGGCTATGGCCGTGAGGATTACTCCCGTGACTCCGGCCGCGACGCTGCCCGGGGAAACTGGGATCGAGGCGGCTACGACCGTGGCGAGCAGCGCGGCTTCGGGAGCGGACAGGGGCGCAGCGACTGGAACCACTCGGGTGGATTCAATCGCGGTGGTCAGTTCGGCGCCGGTAGCTACCGTGGGTATGGCGAGCAGGGCCGGGGGTCCGACTACGGCTCCGAGTCTTACGGCAATCAGTTCGGCCGCGGTTCCGGCCGCAATTACGGTCGCGGCGAGGAGCGCGGCTTCTGGGATCGCGCCAGCGACGAGGTCTCGTCCTGGTTCGGCGATGAGGATGCCGAACGCCGTCGCCAGCAGGACGAGTTTCGCGGCCGTGGTCCGAAAGGCTATCGACGGTCGGACGACCGAATTCGCGAGGACGTCTCGGACCGCCTGACCGACGACTGGCGCATCGACGCCTCTAACATCGACGTGAAGGTATCGGACTCGGAAGTTACGCTGGATGGCACGGTCAACAACCGATTCTCCAAGCGCCATGCCGAGGATATCGCCGAGCAGGTGAGCGGCGTGACGCACGTGCAGAACAATCTGCGCGTCGAGCAGGACGAGAACCAGTTCGGTTCTGATCGCTCCGACTTTGGAGGGACTTCCGGCACCGGTGCGTCTTCCGCCAACACGCAGAACCGCAACGTGACGGGCACGTCCACGGTGAGCGGTTCCACGACCGGTACGGGTATGACAGGCACGACGACCGGAAACACCACGACGCGCAACTAGGCCATCAGGCTTGCTCGGTCGGCCGGAAGGGGCGGACATGTCCGCCCCACAACGCCCCGGCATTCCCAATAAGAAAGCCCCGAAGCTTGCTTCGGGGCTTTTTATCGAGATTGGCTACCTGGATCAGGCGGCTTCTTCCTGGACCTGTTCGTCGGCCCCGGCAGCGCGCTTGCGCTTCGGGCTGCTCTCGATCGACTTCTCGATCTTGCTCACCGCCTCGGCTTCCGTCGTGTTCTCGATCGAGGCAACCTCGCGGGACATCCGGTCGATTGCCTGCTCGTAAAGCTGGCGCTCGGAATAGGACGGCTCGGGCTGGCTCTCGGAGCGATAGAGATCGCGCACGACTTCCGAAATCGAGATCAGGTCGCCGGAATTGATCTTGGCTTCGTATTCCTGCGCACGACGGCTCCACATGGTGCGCTTGACGCGCGGCCGGCCCCGGACAAGTTCCAGAGCCTTGCCGATGGTCTCTTCGTCCGCCAGCTTGCGCATCCCCACGGACGCAGCCTTGGCGATCGGGACCCGCAGCGTCATCTTGTCTTTTTCGAAGGTAATGACGAAAAGCTCGAGCTGCATGCCCGCGACCTGCTGCTCTTCGATGTCGATGATCCTGCCGACGCCGTGAGCGGGATAGACGATGCTTTCACCCGTCTTGAAACCGTGACGCGTAACCGCCTTCTTTATCGTCATACGCTTCGAACTCCTGCTCGTCTCCGCAGCCCAACGCTGCCACATCACACCCTTTTCAAGACGGTTGCGGGAGAAGGCCGGATTCATGCCTGAGACATGCGCGAACCAGAACGCGCGATCCCTGCGGGGCCACGCTCACCTCGATCCAGCTGTCGCTGGATTTCCCATCTCGGGGGTTGATCAGTCAGAGATTTGATATATAGAGCAAAATCCGCAGGAAATCAATGATTTGCTGCCGGGGCCATGGTCCCGGCGAGTCGTATGAAGCCAGTCGGTTAAGATTTCTGTGGATCAGCGGGCGCGATCAGTCGCCCTGGCCCGGCTCCGCCGAGAAATACTTCTCGAACTTGCCTTCCTGGCCGTCCATTTCCTTGGCATCCGGAAGCGCGTCGCGCTTGATCGTGATGTTCGGCCACTTGTCGGCATAATCCGCGTTGATCGTCAGCCACTTGTCGAGCCCCGGCTCCGTATCGGGGCGGATCGCATCGGCCGGGCATTCGGGTTCGCAGACGCCGCAGTCAATGCACTCGTCGGGATGAATGACGAGCATGTTCTCGCCTTCATAGAAGCAGTCGACGGGACAGACTTCCACGCAGTCCATGTATTTGCAGCGGACGCAATTATCGGTGACCACATAGGTCATGGCTGTCTCCGAGAATGAACCGGCGCGGAGTACCGGGTTTCGGTGGGCCGGGCAAGGGACGCACCGCCGCACGGCCGGTTCGGTTGAGAATGTTTTTCTAAGGTTGTTCCAGAGGCTCCGAACTCGCCTCCCGCCCGGGCGTGGACGCGTCCCGGTAGAGCAGGCGCGCCTCATCGAAAGGGCCGCGCCGCTCTGAGATACCGAGAATGTGGATCACCCGCACGGCCTGGTCCGTCGCGATGGTCAGCACGTCACCGGCGTGAACGAGCCGGCTGGCGGATGATACCTTTTCCCGGTTCACGCGCACATCGCCCGACACAGCCAGTTTCTGCGCGCCCGTCCGTGTCTTCACGAAACGGGCGTGCCAGAGCCACTTGTCGATTCGCTGTGGGCTACCTTCGGTCACTTCGGGCCGCTTTTCTCCAGGCTCGACTTCAGAGCTGCCAGAGCCGCGAACGGATTGTCCGGGTCGACCGGGCGATCACGCGGCGGACGCGGGTTGCGATCCTGGAAGCGGTTCTGGTCGGGCTTGCGCGGACCCCGATCCGGCCGATCGCGACGCTGCTCGCCGCGCTGGTCGGAGCGATTGTCGGGACGCTGATCGGGACGGCGTCCCTGACGCTGCCCCTCGCGCGGCTCCTGGGTGCGACCCTCTTGCGGGGCGCGGGTTTCGCCCCGGTTCGGGCCTTCCCCGCGCTGCTCACCGCGGTTCTCGCTAGCCCGGTTCTGACCACCTCGATTCTGGCCACCCCGATTTTGGCCCCCGCGCCGTTCGCGCCCACCGGTCCGCTGTTCGCCTTCGTCGGTCTGGCCGCCGCGGGCGTTCTGGCGATTGGGACGACCACCCTGGCCACGCCCACGGCCGCCATGCGGAGCCGGCTGCCAGACTTCGATGGTGTCCGGCTCAGCGCTCGCAGCCGTATCTTCGGTTACGCTGCCATCGGAAGCGGAAGCCTCTGACGCCACGCTGGCCGGCTCGGCTTCGGCGACTTCCTGCTCCTGAGCGGCTGCGCCGGCGATCTCATCCTCATGGACGGCCTGTTCGGGCTCGGCGACTTCCTCGACCTGTTCGGGCTCGCCATGTGCGTCGAGGGCCGGAGCCGTCTCCTCGGGGGCGGAAGCTTCCTGGGTTTCGGCTTCCAGCCCGGCCTGCTCATCCGTCACCGCGGTCTCGGGCGCGATTTCAGCGGCGGGAGTCACCTCAGCATCGGGCACCGATTCGGCGATCGTGGACGCGGCCGGAGCTTCTTCGGTCTCGTTTGCCGGAACGACCGGTTCGGCCGGCTGCGTCTCGGCTGCGACGGGCTGCGGCTTGGGGCGCCGGTCCATGCGATAGCCCAGACCCTTCAGGATCACGGCCATGTCCTCGCCGGAGGCGCCGAGCAGCGACGTCATCGCCTGTGTGACGACGAAGCCGCGCTGACCGTCCACGGCACCGTCCGGACGCTCGCCTTCGCTGCCGGCATTCCAGCTCAGCGCCGGACGGATCAGGTCTGCGAGGCGCTCAAGGATGTCGATGCGGATGGCGCGACGTCCATAGACGCGGAAGCCGAAGCGGCGATACACCGCCGGATCGAAATCGGTCTCGACGTTGACCGAGGTCCGGCCGGAACTGGAGACGGCGGGCAGCTCGGCGAGGCCCGGGATCTCGAGATCCTTCTCCTTCAGCGCCCAGAGCTGGGCGAGGAGGGTGCTCGGCGCGGGCTTCAGCAGGGCCGGCAGGTAGATGTGGTGCGAGCCGAAGCGGACACCGAATCGACGCAGCTGCGCGCGGGCTTCCTGATCCAGCGAACGGATCTCCTCCGCCACGTCGCGGCGGTCGAGAACTCCGTAATTCTCCACCAGCCGGAACGCGACGCCCCGGGCGATGCCCGTCAGCGTCTGGTCGGTGGCAAGCGTCATCAGCGGCTGCAGCAGCGTGCCGATATGGGTGGTGAGCCACGATTGCAGGCGGGCCTCGACCATGTCGCGTGCCGGCCCCGTCAACTGCTCGTCGGCCAGGATCAGGATCCGGGGCTTCAGCGCATCCTCTGTCGCGAGCAGACGGCCGATGGGCTCGCCGCGCCAGCGCAAATTACCGTCCGAGGACAGGATAATTTCCGAATCCGCCGCCTTGGCCAGGCGTTCGGCGCGATCGACGATCGCGGTCGCCAGCGCCTTCTGGGCCGCCGCTCGAAGGGCTTTCGCCTCCGCGCCTTCGGCCTGCACATCCGGCGTAAAACGGAAGCCCTGCAGGACTCCGACGTGCTGACCCTCGACCAGCACCTCGCCCGAGACGGTGATCTCGGCTTCAAGCATCGTATTCTCCCTGAGCCGGCGCATCAGAACACTCGTGCGCCGGTCGACAAAGCGTTTCGTCAGCCGTTCGTGAAGGGCATCGGAAAGGGCGTCTTCTACAGCCCTTGCTTCTTCTCGCCAATGGACTGCGTCACCGAGCCAATCCGGCTGGTTGGCGACGAAGGTCCATGTGCGGATATGCGCGATGCGGCTGGAAAGGGTATCGATATCCCCCTCCGTGTGGTTCGCATGGCGGATCTGCGAAGCGATCCAGTCATCCGGCACCACACCGCCATCGGACAAGAAGGTAAAGATATCGCCGACGATCTGCGCGTGTTGCGCGGGAGCGATGCGGCGATAATCGGGCAGGCGGCAAACATCCCACAGGCGCCGCACGGCGGTCTTGCCCTGGGCCCGATCGCGAATCTCGCCATCGCGGGCGAGCATTTCCAGCGTGACCTGGTCGTCGGTCGGTGGCGCCTTGCTGAGACCGGCAACGCTGGCCGGTCGCTCGAGGCTCTCTTTCAGCGCCGCGAGGCTGGAAAAGTCGAGTTCGCCGTTGCGCCATTGCAGCGTCTTCACCGGCTCGAAGCGGTGGCTCTCGATCGCTTCCACCAGCGGGTCCGGAAAGGGCGCCACGCGGCCGGTGACACCGAAAGTGCCGTCGCGCATGTGCCGGCCAGCTCGGCCCGCGATCTGCGCCAGCTCAGCGGCCGTCAATTCGCGAAACTGGTGACCGTCGAACTTGGAATCCGCGGCGAAGGCGACATGGTCGAGATCGAGATTGAGCCCCATGCCGATCGCATCGGTGGCGACGAGGAAATCCACGTCGCCGTTCTGGTAGAGCTCGACCTGCTTGTTGCGCGTGCGCGGGGAGAGAGCGCCCAGCACAACGGCGGCACCGCCCCGCTGGCGGCGGATCAGCTCGGCGACGGCATAGACCTCGTCGGCGGAAAAGGTGACGACGGCCGAGCGCTCGGGCAGGCGGGTGATCTTCTTCTGCCCGGCATAGGCCAGCACGGACATGCGCGGGCGCGTGACGACGTGGACGCCCGGGAGGAGCTGCTCGATGATGCCGCGCATGGTGGCGGCGCCGAGCAGCAGGGTTTCCTGGCTGCCACGAAGATTCAGGATGCGGTCGGTAAAGACGTGACCGCGCTCCAGGTCGGCCGCGAGCTGCACCTCGTCGATGGCGACGAAGGCGGCGTCCGTCTCGCGCGGCATGGCTTCCACGGTGGAAACCCAGTAACGCGGATTCGGCGGCAGGATCTTCTCCTCGCCGGTGATCAGCGCGACGTTATGGGCACCGGCCCGCTCGGCGACGCGCGTATAGACCTCGCGCGCGAGGAGTCGCAGCGGCAGGCCGATCACGCCGGTCTCGTGGCCGAGCATGCGTTCGATCGCCAGGTGGGTCTTGCCGGTGTTGGTCGGGCCGAGCACGGCCGTGACGTTTCGGGAGTCCCAGCGTCCGGCGCGAGATTGGGTAGGATTCATCAAGAGATCAGAGGCTCGGATTCCTGGCCGTTGCGAATGCCGCTCGCGCTCGTGCCTTAGCACGAGGCCGGGGCCGGGCGGAAACAGATAATCGCAGGTTGTGGCGGTTGCTGATTTCGGGAGAGCTTGTCGGCGCGGCGTTCTATTCCGGCGTTTCCGGGATGAAGCCGGTGGCGACGACGTTGACGGGACCCGACATGGTCGCGACGTGGATCCTGACGGGGACGTTGAGATCCGTTCCGGGAACGGGCGCGAGCCAGATCGCGATATCCTTGGTGGCGATCATGAACTTCGTGGTCCGCTTGTTGGGACGGTGGCCGGCGATCGGGCGATAGCGGACCGCGCAGACGACGGCCGGGCCGTTGTAGCCGCGCGAGCCGCCTCTCACCGTTTCCGTGTGGTCGTAGCTCAGCACCATGTCGAAGCGCTCCGTGGCATAGAAGACCGGCTGCGTGCGGTTGCAGGCGTCGGTGCCCTTGCCGGGAACGACCAGCGCGGTCAGCGGATCGATGACGCCCAGCCGGTTCGCATCCGTCATTGGCACGCGGTCTGCCTTGAACTTCGGCATTGGATCGACCTTCACATTGGTCGCCGTCGTACCGTCGAGGTCGAAGGACGTCCGCTCGTGCTGGCCGTCCTCGATCCTGTCCTCGCTGAAGGCTGCGGGGGCGAGCCTGCCCGGCAAAACCGCGCCATGGACGTTGGCCGTGCCCTTGCCATCGGAGATCAGGCTCATCAGCCCGCCGACCTTGCCCTTGCCCTCCACCGTATAGCGGGAGCCCTCTGTTTGGAGCTTCAGGCTGGCCGTGCCGATCGGCAGGCCGATGAAGCGAAGGCCGTATTGCACGGTCACGCCTTCTGCCGATGCCGGCGCGGACCATGCGGGCAGGGCGATTCCCGCAAGCAGAAGGAGGGTCGCGCACCAGGCGCGGGGAAGGAAAAAGTGCAAGCTTTTCGCCACCGGGGACTTCTCTGTTCGATCTCGTCCCTATATTGGGTGGAGACTGGCTTCCGGAAAGGCTTTCCGGTTGGTTCTGCTTGCCTCGGTTCTTGACGGGGCGGGGCCGGATCACTATAGCGAGCGCATCTGAAAACATATCCGATCAGGCCGTTGCCGCGTGCCGCGCGTGCAAGCATTCAGGTCGATCCTTGAAAGAATGAGGTTTACCATGGCGCGCCGCTGCGAACTGACCGGCAAGGCTGTGCTGACGGGCAACAATGTGAGCCACGCGAACAACAAGTCGCGCCGTCGCTTCCTGCCGAATCTCTGCAACGTCTCGCTGATGAGCGAAGTCCTCGAGCGCACCGTGCACCTTCGCGTCTCCGCTGCGGCTCTGCGCACCGTCGAACACCGCGGTGGTCTCGATGCTTTCCTCGTGAAGGCTAAGGACGAGGAGCTTTCGCCGCGCGTCAGCCTGCTGCGTCGCGAAGTGCTGAAGAAGCAGAGCGAGACGGTTACCGAAGCCGCGTAAGCAGCTCGGGCCTTCGTCAGCCTCCATGTCCGATAAGAAGTCTGGGATCGCCGTGGCCATCGTGGCCATGGCGATCGTTGTCGTTCTCTCCAATATCCTGGTCCAGCACCCGCTGCATGCCAGGCTGGGGCGGATCGACCTTGCCGGTATCCTGACCTGGGGCGCCTTCAGCTATCCGCTGGCCTTTCTCGTCAACGACCTGACGAACCGGATCTACGGTCCGAAGGCTGCGCGTCGCGTGGTCTATGTCGGTTTTGCCGTCGCGGTCGTGCTGTCGGTCTTCGTCTCGGCGCCGCGGGTGGCCATCGCCTCCGGCTGCGGCTTTCTCGCAGGGCAGTTGACGGATATCGGCCTGTTCAACCGCCTGCGCCAGACGCGCTGGTGGAAGGCTCCGGCCGCATCCAGCCTTGCCGGCTCGCTGGTCGACACGGTCGTCTTCTTCTCGCTCGCCTTCGCCCCGGTGTTCTTCGTGCTGGGCGCGAACGATACCTTCGCGGCGGAAAGCGCGCCGCTCTTCGGGGTCTACCCGGTCAGCGCGCCTCGCTGGATTTCCTGGGCGCTCGGCGATTTTTCGGTCAAAGTGTTGATCGACGTGCTCGCGCTGGTGCCTTACCGCGTAATCATCGGCAGCATCCTGCCGCGCCGGCAATCGGTCGCCTGACGCGTTCACCGGCAGACCCCGGGTCTCCGTGTTTCCTCAGTCCAGCCTGAACTGCAGCAGCAGCGTGCGCTCCAGGATATTCGTGTTGTCGTCGGAAACCAGCGTCACGACGGTGCGGCCATCCGGCAGGCGATGAATATCCAGACCTTCCATGTTGTCGATCTGGGTCGCCATGCCGACATCCAGCAGCATCTCGCCGTCCACGGTCGCGCCGGGCTTGATGGTTTCACCGGGAATCAGCACCAGCCGCATGCGGATTCCGGTGGCCGGGGTGAAGCGGCGTTCCAGCAGCATCAGGTCGCCGTTCGGCATGAACCGGGCGCTGCTGATGTCGTAATCATCGTGCCGCACGATCTCGAAGGAGCCGCTGCCCAGGATCCAGCCGCGCATGGTCTTTCCCTCGCGCGTGAACGGGCTCTCTCCGATGATCACGACGCGACCCGCCGCCGGAGAGGTCGGCGGAGCATAGGCAACGCTTTCGAGGCTGCGGTTGAAGCGAAGCTTCAGGACATCCGGCGGCACCGGCACGGGCTTGAAGCCGTCCGTCCGCCCGTTCTTCATGCAGAAGGAGAGCAGCGGCGTCGACCGCCGTTCCAGCGAGATCAGGCCGCAGCCCGGCCGCTTCGGATCGAGGGCGACATCCTCCGCGTCGCTGTTCTGCTTCGACTCAGGGCCGCCGGGAAACAGCGTTCCCATGTCGGCATGGCCGAAGCCGGTCAGGCGGCCAGCCTCGTGCTCCATCGTGCCGGTGAGATAATAGCCGTTGTCGCTGATCATCAATACGCCAGCGCCATCGTCGGAGACGGCGATGCCGGACCACCCGCCGAAGCGCCGGTCGTGACCGACAAGATCGAGGCCGCCGAGGAATGTCAGGCGGCCGAAACGCTCCGTCAGGCCGGCAATGCCGAAATGCTCGATCCTGCGCGCGGTGATCTCCACCGGGTCGGCGGAGGCCCGGCCGGCTAGCGGCGACAGGAAGGCGGCGCCAAGAAGCAGCGCCGCCGTAAGGGACCGCCTCAAGCGGCGCGCCTGCGGCGGCCGTGGGCGACTTCGGGACGTGGGGGCTTGTCGTCGAAGAGCTCGGCGAGCTTGTCGGTCATGGCGCCCGCCAGTTCCTCGGCGTCGACGATGGTCACCGCACGCTTGTAGTAGCGCGTGACGTCATGGCCGATGCCGATCGCGATCAACTCCACCGGGGAGCGATTCTCGATCTCATCGATGATGAAGCGGAGATGGCGCTCCAGGTAGTTGCCGTTGTTCACAGAGAGGGTGGAGTCGTCCACCGGCGCACCGTCGGAAATCACCATCAGGATGCGGCGCTGCTCCGGGCGGCCCATCAGGCGCTTGTAGGCCCATTCCAGAGCCTCGCCGTCGATATTCTCCTTGAGCAACCCTTCGCGCATCATCAGGCCGAGATTGCGTCGCGCACGTCGCCAGGGCGCATCCGCACTCTTGTAGATGATGTGGCGGAGATCGTTGAGGCGGCCGGGCGCGACGGGCTTGCCGGCGCGCAGCCACTCCTCGCGCGCCTGTCCGCCCTTCCACGCCCGGGTCGTGAAGCCGAGGATCTCGACTTTCACGCCGCAACGCTCCAGCGTGCGCGCCAGGATATCGGCGCAGGTCGCCGCCACCGTGATCGGCCGGCCGCGCATGGACCCGGAATTGTCGAGAAGCAGCGTCACGACCGTGTCGCGGAATTCCGTATCGCGTTCCTGCTTGAAGGAAAGCGGCGCGGTGGGATCGGTGACGACGCGGGAAAGCCGCGCGGGATCGAGCAGCCCTTCTTCCAGGTCGAAGTCCCAGGAGCGGTTCTGCTGGGCCAGCAGCTTGCGCTGCAGCCGGTTCGCCAGCCGGGCGACGGCACCCTGCAAGGTTGAGAGCTGCTTATCGAGGAAGGCGCGGAGCCGCTCCAGTTCCTCACCGGTGCAGAGTTCCTCGGCCGTGACGATCTCGTCGTGGCGCGTGGAGTACACCTTGTAGTCGGACTGCGGTTCGTTTCGGGACGAAGGGTCCGGCCGGCGCGACTCGCCGGAGGGCTCCGTCTCCGCTTCCGCGTCATCGTCCTGCATGTCCTCCGACGCCGTCTCGGAATCCTCGGCCTCGCCGGTCTCGTCCTCGTCGCCGGTCACCTCGGTCTGCTGGCTCTCCGGGGACTTGTCCTGCAGGTCGTCGTCCGACTCGCCGTTCTGCGCCTCGCCGTTCTCCGGGTTGCCCTGGCCATCGTCGCCCTGGTCCTGATCCTCGTCCTCGGAGGGGGCGCCGCTGTCCTCGCCCATGTCGAGCGAGGTGAGAAGCCGCCGCACGGCTTCGGCGAAGGCGTTCTGGTTCTCGATGCTGCCCACCAGCCCGTCGAGGTCGGATCCCGCCTTCTCCTCGATATGCTCGCGCCAGACCTCGACGATCTGCCGCGCCGTTTCCGGGGGTGGCGAGCCGGACAGCCGCTCGCGCACCATCAGCGCGATCGCATCCTCCATCGGCGCGTCCGCCCGATCGTGGACGTCCTGGTATTCGGAACGATGGTATTTCTCTTCCAGCATGGCGGAGAGGTTCGCCTTGACCCCCTCCATCCGCCGCGAGCCGATCGCTTCGCAGCGCGCCTGCTCCACCGCGTCGTAGATCGCGCGCCCCTGCGTCCCCTGGGGCGCGAAGCGGCGGTGCACGCCGGTATCGTGACAGGCGAGGCGCAGCGCCATGGCGTCGCCCAGCCCGCGGGTGATCGCCGCGTCGCGAGCGGTCAGGCGGCGCGGCGGTTCCGGCAGGCGGGCGTTGTTGCCGGCAAGCAGGGGACGGTCGGCCGCAAAGGTGACCTCCAGTTCACGCTCGCCGGAAACGGCCCGAACGCAGGCGGCCACGGCCTGCTTGAACGGATCGACCGGATTGTCGTGCTTGCTGCCGGATGACATGGATCAGCTTTCGGTTTCGGCGCTTCTTCTCGGCGCTTCGTTTCGGCGTTCTGTTTCGGCGGGGCGAACTCAGCTCAGGGCGACGTTGACGCTGGATTCCGGCAGTTCCTTGCCGAAGGCGCGCTGGTAGAATTCGGCCACCAGCGGGCGTTCGAGTTCGTCGCACTTGTTGAGGAAGGTCACGCGGAAGGCGAAGCCGAGATCGCCGAAGATCTCCGCGTTCTCACCCCAGGTGATCACGGTCCGCGGGCTCATCACGGTGGAGAGGTCGCCGTTCATGAAGGCGTTGCGCGTCAAATCGGCCACGCGGACCATGCGGCTGGCCTGTTCGCGGCCCTTGGGGCTCGACAGCGACTTCACCTTGGCCGTGACGATGTCCACCTCGTTGTCGTGCGGCAGGTAGTTCAGCGTGGTGACGATGGACCACCGGTCCATCTGGCCCTGATTGATCTGCTGCGTGCCGTGATAGAGCCCGGACGTATCGCCGAGGCCGATCGTGTTGGTAGTCGCGAAGAGCCGGAAGGCGGGGTGGGGGCGGATCACCCGGTTCTGGTCGAGCAGCGTCAGCCGGCCGGAAAGTTCCAGCACGCGCTGGATCACGAACATCACGTCCGGCCGTCCCGCGTCGTATTCGTCGAAGACCAGCGCCGTATTCGTCTGCAGCGCCCACGGCAGGATACCGTCGCGGAATTCCGTCACCTGATGGCCGTCACGCACGACGATGGCGTCCTTGCCGACGAGGTCGATACGGCTGATGTGGCTGTCGAGGTTGACGCGCACGCAGGGCCAGTTCAGGCGCGCGGCTACCTGCTCGATGTGGGTCGACTTGCCGGTGCCGTGATAGCCGGTCACCATGACGCGGCGGTTGCGGGCAAAGCCGGCGAGAATGGCGAGCGTGGTCGTGCGGTCGAAGAGGTAGTCCGGGTCGAGATCCGGGACATGCTCGTTGGCCTGCGAGAAGGCGGGCACCTCAAGGTCGGAATCGATCCCGAAGACCTGTCGCACCGACACCGTCATGTCCGGCACGGCGTGGAGGTTTTCAGCCGTTTCACTCATGTCAAAATCCTTCGGAATCACTTGTCCGGCTATGTCACTGGCGGGGATATCAGACGTAGCCGACGCTCTTGAGGTAATTGTAGGCCTGGATGATCTCGCGGAAGCGGTCCTCGTAGGATCGGTCGCCGCCATTGGCATCCGGATGGTTCTGCTTCACCAGCAGCTTGTAGCGGGTCTTTACCTCCTGGGCCGTCGCCCGGTCGCCGAGGCCCAGCACGGCGAGGGATTTTCGCTCCATGTTATGGGCCCGGCGCCTCGGCTCCGGCGCGGCGCGGCGCGGACCCTGCTCGGCGCTGAAGGTGTGAAACGGGTTCTTGCGGCCCGGCCACTGGGTCTTGGTGCGGCCGGTCGGCGGCGGCTGGTCGGCCGCCTTGGCGTTGACGCCCATCTTCCAGGTCGGCCGGTGACCGAAGGTCGCGTCCTTCTGGTAGGCCTCGATGGCCTCGTCCTTCATCCCGGAAAAGAAGTTGTAGGACTTGTTGTAGGCGCGCACGTGATCGAGGCAGAACCAGTAATATTCGCCTTCCGAATTCCGCCCCTTGGGCGCGCGGAATTCGCCGCCCTGCGCGCAGCCAGGTGCGTCGCAGCTGTGCGCATGCGCCTTCGGCTCGGCCGCCTCGGTGGTCCGCATCCGGATCTTGTCGAAATAAGCAGATTCCAGCTTCATAAGTGCAATATGCCCATCCGCTCCCTCGCCCTCAAGGCGGGACAGCCCATCAGGAGGTCGCAATCATGTCAATCAAGGCCCGTATCGAGGCCAAACTCGCCGATGCCCTGGCGCCCGAGCAGCTGGATGTGATCGACGAGTCACATCTGCATGCCGGCCACGCAGGCCACCGTCCCGGAGGCGAAACCCACTTCCGGGTCAATATCGTTTCCACCACCTTTGCCGGGCAATCCCGGCTGGAGCGCCACCGCACCGTCAACCGCATCCTGGCCGAGGAACTGGCCGGAGGGGTGCACGCGCTGGCCGTGCACCCCTCCGCGCCGGGCGAGGAGGCGAGACCGGCCGGCCGCCCGAGCTGACCGTGCGAACCGGTCGCGGATGCGACCGGCCTTCGCTGCCCGTCAGGCCTTTGCCGCCGCGGGCAGCGTCGCAACAAGCGGGGAAACCCGCAACTGCGTAATGCGGTTGCGGGATTTCCGCAGAACCTTGAAGCGGTAATTATGGAAGGTGAATTCCTGGCCCGCTTCGGGAATCGTATGCGCCTCGTGGATGACGAGCCCCGCGATGGTGGTCGCTTCCTCATCCGGCAGCGACCAGTCCAGCGCGCGGTTGAGATCGCGAATCGGCACGGAGCCATCGACGAGAATCGTGCCGTCCAGCTGCGGACGCACGCCCTGCATGGCGACATCGTGCTCGTCGGAAATGTTGCCGACGATCTCCTCGATGATGTCCTCCAGCGTGACCAGCCCCATCACCTCGCCATACTCGTCCACGACCAGCGCGAAGTGCGACTTGCGGCGCAGGAACTCGCTGAGCTGGACGCGAAGCGGCGTGCTGTCGAGCACGAACCAGGGCGGCGAGGCCACGGAATCGATGTCGATCTTGGAGAAGTCGCCGCGGGTATGCCGGAGCGCCCGCAGCAGGTCCTTGCCGTGCAGGATGCCGACGATGTTGTCGGCCTCGTCGCGCCAGAGCGGCAGCCGCGTGTAGGGGCTGGAGAGCGCGATATCGACGATCTTGTCGATCGGCTCGTCGGCGTTCACCCCCTGCATCGCGGTCCGGTGCACCATGACGTCGGACACATCGAGTTCGCTGAGGTCGAGCAGCCCGCCCAGCATGTCGCGCTGGCCCTTCAGCACGCTGCCCTGCATGTGCAGGAGATCGACCGCGCCGCGGAGTTCGTCTTCGGCCGAGATCAGCGAATTCGCCTGCGCATTCAGGCCGCAGGCGCGCAGAACGATCGCGACGATCCATTCCACCGTGCGCACGACGGGGCTGAAAATGAGCACGACCCAGCGGACGATCGGGGCGACCGCCAGCGAAAAGCGGTCCGGCACCGTGATCGCCCAGGTCTTGGGCAGCACTTCGGCGAAGACCAGCAGCAGCGCCGTCATCCCGATGGTCGCATAGACCACGCCGGTCTGGCCGAAGATCTGGATCAGCACCGAGGTCGCCAGAGCTGACGACAGGATGTTGGCGAGGTTGTTGCCGAGAAGCAGCGCGCCGATCAGCCGCTCCTTGGAGTTCAGCAACTGTTCCACGATACCGGCGCGCTCGTCGCCGGACTTCTGCAACTGGTGCATTCGCGCGCGGGATGAAGCCGTGAGGGCCGTCTCCGACCCGGAGAAAAATGCGGATACCAGGACGAGGACGACGATGATGGCGATGAAGGCCCAGAGCCACATGGCTTAGGTCGAAAGCTCCCTTTGGAGAAAGTCACGCACACGCTCGGGCGAGACATCGTCGGCAATGAAGGACCGGCCGATGCCATGGGTCAGGATAAAGGTGAGCCGCCCGCGTTTGACTTTCTTGTCCTGCCCAATGTGGGTCATCAACTCGTCCGCGGAAAGGGGTCCGCCCGGAATATCCGAAATCCGCGTGGGCAATCCCACAGCCTGGAGATGGCGCTCCACGCGCTCCGCATCCTCGGCGGGGCAAAGGCCGAGCTCGACGGAGAAGCGATGCGCCAGCGCGGTGCCGATCGCGACCCCTTCGCCGTGCACGAGACGGTCCGCATCGTAGCCGCAGGCGGCTTCCAGCGCGTGGCCGAAGGTGTGGCCGAGATTGAGCAGGGCGCGCTCGCCCGTCTCGCGCTCGTCGGCGGCGACCGTGTCCGCCTTGGCCTGGCAACT
This sequence comes from Faunimonas pinastri, assembly GCF_900110915.1. Lineage (GTDB taxonomy): Bacteria > Pseudomonadota > Alphaproteobacteria > Rhizobiales > Afifellaceae > Faunimonas > Faunimonas pinastri. The sequence continues at coordinate 71,040 of NZ_FOFG01000002.1, read as the reverse complement.
CCGCGCGATGGCCTCGGTGCGCGCCGGGCCGCCGGAGAAGACGTCCTGCCAGTTCGCTTCCAGCCAGGCGAAAAAGGCCGCGTCGCCGATCAGTCCATATTTCGCGACTTCCGCATAGCCGGCGGCGAACTCGCGCCGGGGCAGGGTGTCCAGAGCATCCGTCGCGGCCAGCACCAGCTGCGGCTGGTAGAAAGCGCCGACGAGGTTCTTGCCGTGCCGCGAGTTGATGCCCGTCTTGCCGCCGACGCTGGAATCCACCTGCGCCAGAAGCGTGGTCGGGATCTGCACGAAGCGCATGCCGCGTCGCACGATCGCGGCGGCGAAGCCTGCGAGGTCGCCGATGACGCCGCCGCCGAGCGCCACGACCGCGTCGCCGCGCTCCAGCCGTGCCCCGACCACGGTTTCCACCACCTCCTGCAGCCGGTCGAACTTCTTGGAGGCCTCGCCGGCGGGCACCACCACCGTCGTGACGCCGATGCCGGCACGCTCGAGCGAGGCGCTTACCGTCTCAAGGTGGATGCGGGCGACGTTCTCGTCGGTGACCAGCGCCACGCGGGCACCCGGCAGCACGGCGGCGATGCGCTCGCCCGCCTGGGCGAGCAGGCCTTCGCCGATGAGGATGTCGTAGCTGCGCGTGCCGAGTTCGACGCGGATGGTCTGTGACGTCACGCTTTGTTCTCTTGCGCCAGATAGGTTTCGAGACGGTCGAGCAGTTCCGCGATGGTCAGGTGGAACGGCCCTTCATGGGAATTCACGGTAAGGTCGGCCGTCGCATAGGTCGGGCCGCGTTCGTTCTGCAGTCGGCGGAGCGTGCCCTCGGGATCGGATTGCAGCAAGGGCCGATGCGACTTGCGCCGCACCCGCTCCAGCAGCACCCGCACGTCGGCCTTGAGCCAGACGGAGATGCCGTTCCCGCGAATGCGCTGGCGGGTCTCCTCGCTCATGAAGGCGCCTCCGCCGGTTGCAACCACCTTGGGTCCTTCGGCGAGAAGCCGCGATATGACGCGACGTTCCCCGGCGCGAAACGCCTCTTCGCCATAGGCACTGAAGATTTCAGCGATGGTCTGGTTGGCGGCGGCCTCGATTTCCACGTCCGCATCGACAAAGGACAGGCCCAGTGCGAGAGCCAGCCGACGCCCGACGCTCGTCTTGCCCGCGCCCATCAGGCCGACCAGTACGATGTTGCGCGATCCAAGCCCGGCGACGATCCGCGCCCTGCGCTCCTCGCCCGCCAGAATCTCCTCGGCCTGCATGGCTCCCTCCTGCGCGCTTTCGTGCGACGCAGTCGCTTCCCCTGTCAAGCTCAAGCGGAACGCCCCGATCCGGCGGAATGCCGGACGGCCGCCGATGCGGCGAGAAACAACGAAGCCTTGAATATCACTTTAACCATCTTTCATTCAGGATGGGCAGGGTACAGACAATAAGGCACACAACGAAAGCAACCTGGTCGATGCCGACACTCATCCGTCTGATCGTGCTTCTCCTGATCCTTGCCGGTCTCGTGTTCGGGGGCATGATCGCCCTTGTACACTACGTCAATCCGGAGCCGCACGAGATCACGGTCCGCATCCCCTCCGATCGCTTCAATCAATGAACGCCGGCGGGCCGGCTGAAAAGGGCAGGCCGAGTTCCGGGGACGGGCTCCTGCAGGAAGCCTTTCTGGAAATGCTCTCGGCCGAACGCGGCGCCAGCGCCAACACGCTCGACGCCTATCGCCGCGACCTCGACGATTTCCGGCTGAACGCCGGCGGGCTTGCTTCCGCCACCGCGAGCGATATTCGCGACTATCTGCAGGATCTGCATGCGCGTGGCTTCGCCGCAACGTCGCAGGCGCGTCGTCTTTCCGCGCTCCGGCAGTTCTTCCGCTTTCTCATGGAGGAGGGCGAGCGGGAGGACGACCCGACCGCCACGGCCGAGAGCCCCAAGCCGCGCCGCGCCTTGCCCGCCGTGCTGACCGTGGACGAGGTCGACCGGCTGCTACACGCGGCCCGTGACGCCGCCGAGGCGCCGGAGGCGAGCCCGTCCAGGCGCGTGGCCGCGCTGCGCACGCTGGCCATCCTCGAACTTCTTTACGCAACGGGGCTGCGCATTTCCGAGCTGATCGCGCTTCCGGCCTCCGCCGGCAAGGCCGGCCGGGAGTTCATCACCGTCCGTGGCAAGGGCGGGCGTGAGCGCCTTGTCCCGCTGAACCCATCGGCCATCGCGGCCGTGGAGGCCTACCGGCTCGCACGCGGGGCCAAGAGCGACTGGATGTTCCCGGCGCAAAGCGAGAGCGGGCATATCACCCGCCAGTCCTTCGCGCGCGATCTCAAGGATGTCGCGGTGCGCGCCGGGATCTCGCCCTCGCGCCTTTCTCCCCACGTCCTGCGGCATGCCTTCGCCACGCATCTCCTGTCCGGCGGGGCGGATCTTCGCGTCGTTCAGACCCTGCTCGGGCACGCCGACATATCGACCACGCAGATCTACACGCATGTGCTGGACGAGCGCCTGAGGCAGCTCGTCCAGGACCATCATCCGCTCGCCCGCTCGCTCGAAGGCGAGGGGACTGCTTGACTGAACGCTCCCTCATCGTCAGGTTGCGGCCCAATCCGGACCGGCGCCATGCGCCAGACCCCCGTGTTCAGTGCAGGTGAGTATGCGGACGTTCCTCGATTTCGAAAAGCCGGTTGCCGATCTGATGGGGCAGATCCAGGAGTTGCGGCGACTGCAGAACGGAGAGGATGGCGTTTCCGTCTCCGACGAGATCGCCACCCTGGAGGAGAAGGCGCGCGAGGCGCTCAAGGTCGCCTATTCCCGCCTGACCCCGTGGCAGAAGACGCAGGTGGCGCGCCACCCCGACCGCCCGCATGCGGTCCACTACATTGCCGGCCTGATCGACGAGTTCACGCCGCTGGCAGGTGACCGGAAGTTCTCCGAGGATCAGGCGCTGATCGCCGGCTTCGGCCGCTTCAAGGGGCAGCCGGTCGCGGTTCTTGCCCAGGAAAAGGGCGCGGACACGCAGACCCGCCTGCAGCACAATTTCGGCATGGCCCGCCCGGAGGGCTATCGCAAGGCCGTCCGCATCATGGAGCTGGCCCAGCGCTTCAAGTTGCCGGTGATCTCGCTGGTCGATACGGCGGGCGCCTATCCCGGCGTCAATGCCGAGGAGCGCGGGCAGGCCGAGGCGATCGCCCGTTCCACCGAGGCCTGCCTCAATCTCCGCGTTCCGAATGTCGCGATCGTGCTTGGCGAGGGCGGCTCCGGTGGCGCCATCGCCATCGCCACCGCCAACCGCGTCTTCATGCTCGAACATGCGGTCTACAGCGTCATCTCGCCGGAAGGCGCCGCTTCGATTCTCTGGCGTGATTCGACCCGCGCGCAGGATGCGGCGACCGCGATGAAGATCACGGCGGCCGATCTTCAGGGTCTCAAGGTGATCGACGGCATCATTCCCGAGCCTCTCGGCGGCGCCCATCGCGCGCCGGACGAGGTGATCGCCCGCACGGGGGACGTGATCGAGCGCACCCTTTCGGAGCTTTCAGTCCTTTCTCCGGAAGATTTGGTGCGGAGCCGCCGGCAGAAGTTCCTCGATATCGGGCGCACTCTTTCCTGATTAACCACAGCTGTGCTAAGTATCGCGCCGGGGCTAGACATTCAGGCACTTTAAGGCCGTCCGCCGCTTAAGGGTTCGTTAACCCTGGGCGCGCATATCCGGTCGTATCGGTGCCTGGTGCATCCGGAAGATGGGATTGGCGATGCTGAGCATCAGGCGGTTTGGGCGCGTTGGCGCTTTCCTGGTCGGCGCGATGGCGGCCCTGGTGCTGGCCTCCTGCACGGACGTGGCCCAGTTGCCGAAGCAGGTCCGGCCCTTCTCCTCGGAAACCAGGGCGCTCCTCGTCAAGAACGACATGGACGAGAAGTCGCCGATCCTGGTTCGGATCTTCAAGGAAGATTCCAGCTTCGAGGTCTGGAAGCAGCAGAAGACCACCGGTCGGTTCGCGCTGGTCAAGAGCTACCAGATCTGCAAGTGGTCCGGCGGGCTCGGGCCCAAGGTCAAGGAAGGCGACCGGCAGTCGCCGGAAGGCTTCTATACGATCTATCCCGGCCAGATGAATCCCAAGTCGGCCTATTACCTCTCCTTCAATATCGGTTTCCCCAACGCCTATGACCGTGCGCACAGCCGCACGGGGGTGGCGCTGATGGTGCATGGCATCTGCTCGTCGGCCGGCTGCTACGCCATGAACGACGACCAGATGCAGGAAATCTGGACCTTTGCACGCACGGCCTTCGAGGGTGGTCAGCGCGCCTTTCAGGTGCAGGCCTATCCCTTCCGCATGACGCCGGAAAACATGGCCAAGCATTACGGCGACCCGAACATGCCGTTCTGGAAAATGCTGAAGGTCGGCTACGACCATTTCGAGGTGACGCATCAGGAGCCGAAGGTCGACGTCTGCTCCGGGCAGTATGTCTTCAACTCCAATTCGCAGAACGGCATCGCCTTCAACCCGACGGGTGCATGCCCGGTGATGACCGTGCCGGAGCCGCTTCGTGTCGCCGTCGCGCAGAAGGAAGCGCAGGACGACGCCAAGACGCAGATCGTGCTGGCGCAGCTTCAGCAGGACCAGATCAAGTCCGAGAGACGCGAGCAGGACAAGCTCAACCCTCATCCGACCATGCTGGCCTCGATTTTCGGGGCGCCCAAGGCCGCGGAAGCCACCAAACTGAGCACTCCGGCGGCTCCGGCGCCCACCGCTGTTGCGCAACTTACCCCGGCCGTGGCTGCTTCGGCGCAGAAGGCCGTGGACCCCATCCATACCGGCTCGATCCAGAAGGCCCCGGCGGCAGTGCCGGCCACTGCCAAGGCGAAGGCCGCTCCCGTCGCCGTATCGCAGCCGATGCTTGCGGCCAGGGAACCTGCCGCAGCGCCTGCTTCGGACTTTGGTGCGGAGCCTCCGGTTGGCGCGACCGCCTATGCCGAGAGCGAACAGCCGAAGCATCGGAGCCTCTTCGCTCGCCTGATCGGCAAGAACTCCACTCCCGAAAACGAGACCGCTCCGGTGATCCCGGCGGCGCTCCAGACGAACACTGCGGCAACCGCAGCTGCCGCCGGTTCGACGGGTTCAATCGTCTCGCTGCCGCGCTGATTTCAGATTGCATAGAGAGAAAACCGGAGCTGCCCTGGGCGGCTCCGGTTTTGTTTGTGGCGAGGGGTTCCGACCGGTCCGTCGAGGTCAGGCCGGGTCCATCATGCCGAACGCGGCCACCAGTCCGATGACGACAAAGCCGAGCAGGATCTCGGCCCGGATGCCGGTGCGGAGCGCGGCAAGGGCATCCCGGCGATCGCTAGCCATGCGCGGCACCACGACATAGCGGTTCACGATCGCGAGCCCGCTCATGACCGTCACGAGCGAAATCTTCCCGAGAAGCAGCGCCTGATAGGGTGATTTCAGGTCGGTCGGCAGGCGCCCCAAAACCAGCGCCGTGCTGACGGCTCCGGTCAGAACCACGAGCGCGACGGCGAGATGGCCGAGGCTGGAAAAACGGCGGAGCGCGACTGCGGCGGCGTGCTGCGCCTCCGGCCGGTCGAGCGCGCGAAGAACGGGAAAAAGCGGGATCAGCGCGCCGAACCAGAACCCGCCGGAGAGCAGATGAATGGCGTCGTTGGCGCGGTGAGCAACGCCCAGCCAGCCGCCATGCATTGCCGCGTGGCCGGAGGCGGTAAGGCCGCCGAGGACGATGGCTGCTGCTGCCGCGATCGCGGCAGGGCGCAATCCGGGCTGGGCGGCGAGGGCGGCGCAGAGGAGGAGCGCCGAGGCGGCCTGAAGAACCCATGCTGAACCGGCGCTGGTCCGGGTGACCACTGCGCGGAGGATCTCGCCTCTGAGTGCGTCCGTCCAGCCGTCGCCAAGACCGGCGGCCTGGATCGGCAGCGCCGCGAGAGCCGTGATGAGAATGATCGCGACCGCGATGCCGCACACGAGGCGGAGGCTGCGGGCCGTATCGACCCGCAGCGATCGAGGGACGAGCGCCGCGACGAAGAACGCCGATCCCCACACGAGCATCGCGAATGCATCGTGCAGGAAACGACAGCCCGTCAGCGCGGCGCCCGGCGTGATCATGGCTTGAACGTGAAGCCGTAGCTGCCGGTGGTCTTGTGACCGTCGGTGGAAAGGGCCTGCCAGTCCACGGTGTAGTAACCGGGCTGGAGCGGCGCCATGAGCGGCACCACCAGCGTCCTGCCGTCGCCTGCCTTGAGCGCGGCTTTGCCGGTTTCGACGAGCTTTCCGTCGGCGCCCTTGAGCGCAGCCCTTGAGAAGGCGACGTCGAGACCTTCGGAGAAACCGAGGTCGAGTTCGGCCGGTGAGGTGGAAACCGTGCTTTCGGCGGCGGGCACGGTCGTCTTCAGATGAGCATGGGCAAAGGCCGTGGAGGAAAGGCCTAGGCCGATCGCGGCGGCGGCCACGATCGTGCGGGCGATGATGGTCATGGGAATTCCTTTGTGGTGATGGGGCGCGGATTTCCGCGAGGCGAAGCGGTCCCAGGGCTTACCGGTGGGCCGTGAACTGCAGGTCGTGGGCCGGCGGCTCAGTTCATCTTCATGCCGGGCATGGCTGCCGAAGCCGGGGCTTTCGCGCCGATCGCTTCCACGGAGAAGCGGACGGGGAGCGTACCCGCATGGTCGAAGACCAGCGTGCCGGCGATGGCACTGCCTTTCGTCAGGACGTGCTTCAGCCCGGTGAACATCGCGTGCGTGCCGGAAGGCGAAAGCGTCACGGAGCCGCCGGGCGGGATCTCGACCGGAGCGGCGGGCCGCATCCGCATCACCCCGTCCTTCATCGACATGTCGTGCAATTCGAAGCCGGAGGCCGCTTCCAGCGAGCCGCCGACGAGGCGGTCCGCCGTGCTGCCATTGTTGCGGATCGTGATGTAACCCGCCGCAACCTGAGCTCCGGGCGGCGTCGCCCGAGTCCAGGGATGCTGCACGGCAAGATCGCCGAGGTTAAAGTCTTCAGCCCGCGCGGAGCTCGCGACGGCGGAAGCAAGGAGGAGGCCGGCGGCAAAGCCGGCGCGAAGAAAAAGAGCCATGGTTTATCCTGTACCGGGCGAGAGCCGCCGTCGAGAAACGGACGGCGCACGGAAATTGCCTGTCGGTTCCGGTCAGGCGGCAGGAGGTCCCTGTGACTGGCGAGGCGAACGCAGCTGCGCGAACCGAAGTTTCCAGGTGCTGACGGCGGCAGCGGCCAGCGGAGCAGGCGAAGCCAGCCGGGCGAGGCTCAGGGGCGAGGGCAGGATAGCCGGGGCGCAGAGACAGCCGTCTCCGCAGCAATCCATCGGATGCGATGGCGAGCCCCGATGATCCGGCGCCCCCGTGGGCTCCGAATGACAGAGCTCGACGGGGAAGCCGCCGAGTTGCTGGGGAAGCGGCGGGGACGCGGGGACCCCGGCGCAGGCACGGCCGATTCCGGCCGCGACGAGCGCAAGCACCAGGAGCACGGCCGCCAGCCGCCGCGTCCCGAGATGTCCCCGAAAGATCATCCCGGCATGAGGACGCGAGGCGAAGCTCCCGTCAAGTGAAAGCACGCAGCCCCTGAAGGGGGTTCGTTCGTCAGGCGGCGACGGGCTGCGCGGGCATCGTGTGTGCCGCCGCGACCTTGAGCGCCGCCTGCGACGGAGTGGTGCCGAAGCGCCGCTGGCGCCCGCCGAAGGCGGCAAGAGCCTCGGCGAGATCCTCGCCGGTGAAGTCCGGCCACATGCGCTGCGTGAAGAACAGCTCCGCGTAGGCGCTCTCCCAAAGCATGAAGTCGGAAAGCCGCTGTTCGCCGCTGGTGCGGATCACCAGATCCACGTCGCGGACGATGTCGCCGCTGACCAGGCGCGAGAAGCCGGGCCGGGTGAGATCCTCGCCGGCGCTGATCCGTGCGGCGGCAGCGAGGATCGCGTCGCGGGCGGAATAGTCGACGGCCAGGCGCACGTGCAGACGATCGCCCGCCGCCGTCATCGCTTCGGCGCGGTCGATCTCCTCCCGCAGGCCCGGGGGAAGCCGGTCACGCCGACCGATCAGGTTCAGTCTGATGCCTTTCTCCACGAGTTGGTGCGTCTCGGAGCGGAGATAGATCTCCAGGAGGTGCATCAGCGTGGCGACCTCCTCGTCCGGGCGGCGCCAGTTGTCGCTGGAGAATGCGAAGAGCGTCAGCGTACCCACTCCCATGCCGGGTGCCGCTTCCATCACACGCCGGGTGGCGTCCACCCCGGCCTCGTGGCCAAGCCCGCGCGGCAGGCCCTGCTGCGTCGCCCAGCGCCCGTTGCCGTCCATGATGACGCCGACGTGCAGTTTGGAAAGAAAAGAGGTTTGCACTGTAAAGTCTCCTCGCAAATAAAAACGGATTTCGCCTGTCAGGTCGGAAAGAGGCGCAAGCGGGACGGCGGCAGTTCTTCCCCCTCGGCGGCCTTGGCGGCGTCGCGCACGACCTGCTCCAGCACGGAGAGGTACTCCACGAAGCGACGGCGACCTTCGGCGGTGAGCTTGCAACTCGTATGCGGCCGGTTGCCCTCGTAGCCCTTGATGATGTCGACCAGCCCCGCTTCCTGCAGCACCTGCAGATGCCGGCTGAGATTGCCGTCGGTCAGACCGCAGAGCTGCTTCAGGTCGGCGAAGGCCAGGCCCTTGGGGTGGCCGATCAGCGAGGTCAGGACGCCCAGCCGGGCCTTCTCATGAATGACGCGGTCGAGCCCGTCATAGGAAAAGGGAGCCGCGGCGGGATCAGGCTTGGCCATGATGCTCTCCGGAGGAGAAGTACAGGATCGCGGCGAGCAGCAGCTGCCCGCCGGCAAAGGGAATTCCCATCGCCCAGGGCGAGACGGTGTGGCTGCCGCCGCAGATCATCAGCACGGCAAAGCCGGCGACGAAATACCAGGCGCCGCCGAGCGTCACCGCGCGGGGCAGGGTGCGGGCGGAGGCGAAAATGCCGAGGCTGACCAGCACCTGCCAGATGCCGGGCAGCATCCAGGCCGGTTCCGGCGCGAACCGCAGAACCACAAGCGCGAGGAACGCGCCCGCCACGCCCGCCGGCACGAACTGCTGCACGGCATTGACGATCATGGCGTCGGCAAGCCCGGAATGGCGCCGCCGCGTGCGCGCCAGCATCTCGGCGCCGATAATGGCGACGCAGACCAATGCCGTGACGATCCAGCCGGTGAAATAGAGGAGTGGCGCCGCGTTCGGGTCGGGCATCCAGAAGGACTGCACGGAAGCGGTCACGAGGGCCAGCACGGACGTTGCCCCCAGCGCGGTGGGGCCGAAACCCTGAAACGCCGTGCTGTATGCCAGCTGGCTGCGAATTTCGACGATGTCCGCCAAGGCTTTGTCGAGATCGCGCATCGCGCCGCTCCGTAACTCTGTAGTGCAAAGTATACGCATTAGCAAAGCGCGGCAAGGGGGTGGATACGAAAACGGCCGGGCGTGAGCCCGGCCGCTGCGTTTGTTTAAACAGGGCGGAGTGCGCCTCAGCCCTGCTCGCCGATTTCGCCGGTCAGCCAGTAGTTCACGCGGGCCTGATGGCTGGCGATGTACTTGTCGACCGCCTGCTCATAGGAGGTGTCCTGGGCGTCGGCCATGGCGGACTCCAGTTCCTTCAGCGGCAGGTTCATGCGCATCAGGAACTGCGCGACATCCGGATGATCGTTCTGGAAGCCCTTCCGGGAGATCGCGTAGACGCGTTCCACACCGCCGAGCGAGCCCTTGGGGTCCGCGATATAGCGCAGCTTGTACTTGCCGAACATCCAGTGGGGGCTCCACGACGTTGCCACGAACCACTTCTTGCTCCGCATGTCGCGGTCGATCGTGGTCATCATGGCAGCCTCGCTGGATTCAACGAGCTTGTAGTCGAGGCCATAATCCTCGACCGCCTTGTGGGAGAGCCGGGTCAGCCCGGCGCCGGGATCGATGCCCTGCACCTCGCCGCCGAGCTTGCTCTTGATCTCGTCCTTCTTCAGGTCGGCGATGGAGGAGATCTGGTCTTCCGGAATGTAGTCCGGCACGACCCAGCCGAGCTTCGCGTCGGTATAGAGCACGCCGAGCACGGCGACCTTGTCCTGCACGCGCTTCCAGTAATCGGCGTGCGTCTGCGGCAGCCAGGCCATCATCATGGCATCGAGATCGCCTCGGGCCACGCCCTGGTAGAGCGGCGCGACATCCGTCTGCACCAGCTCCACCTTGGTGTTGAGCTTGTCGGTAATCAGCTTGGCGGCAAGCTTGGTGACGAACTCCGCGTCGGCCCAGGCGGTCCAGCCGATTTTCACCGGCTTTGAGTCCTGCGCGTTGGCAAAGCCGGTAAGGCCCGCCACCATGGCAGCCGCAAGTCCGAGTTGTCGTAGGGATTTCAGCAAAAGCTGCTCCTTTCGTTGGGGTGGATGGTTGTGTGGATCGAAGATCAGGTCTTCGCGGGGGGCGTGGCGCTGGACGGAACCTCGCCGCGATTTGCGCGGGCACCGAAGAACCGGCCGAAACTGAAGGCCGTGTTGCGCTGCCCGAGGCTCTGGGTGATGCGGTCGAGGATGACGGCCAGCACGGTGACGGCGAGGCCGCCCTCGAAGCCGGTGCCCACGTCCAGCCGCTGGATGCCGGTCAGCACGATATTGCCGAGACCGCCCGCGCCGATCATGGAGGCGATGACCACCATGGACAGCGACAGCATGATGGTCTGGTTGATGCCCGCCATGATGGAGGGCAGGGCGTTCGGCATCTGCACCTTGAGCAGGAGCTGGCGCGCGGTGCAGCCGAAAGCGAGACCCGCTTCGATGAATTCGCCGTTGACCTGCCTGATCCCCAGATTGGTGAGGCGCACCACGGGCGGCATGGCGAAGATCACCGTGGCGATCGTGCCGGGCACCGCGCCGAGGCCGAAGAACATGGCGGCCGGGATGAGATAGACGAAGGCCGGCATGGTCTGCATCAGGTCGAGGACGGGCCGCACGAGCACCGTGACGATGCGGCTCTTGGCCATGGCGATGCCGAGCGGGATGCCGACGACGATGGCGATCACCGTTGCCGCGAGCACCAGCGACAGCGTTTCCATGGTGCGCTCCCAAAGGCCCATGTCGACGATCACCAGCAATGCCAGCAGCGAAAACAGCGCGAATTTCCAGCTGACGCGCCAGAGCGCGAGCGCCACGATGACGATTACCGCGACGGGCATCGGAATGCCGGTCAGGGCCGCCTTGATCGTGTCGGTCACGAAGCCGATGACGGTCGCGATGAAGTTCAGCGCGGGAGTGAAGTGGTCGAGAATATAGTTCACGACCGCATTGGCGCCTTCGCCAATATGAAGATCGAAATGCATGCTGCGTCCGTGGCTTGGGGTCAGGTCGTCGTGCGGTCGAGCGTCATCAGCAGGGCCGATTTGCTGATCGACCCCACGTAGCGCTGCCGTTCGTCGACCACCGGAACGGGCCAGCGGCTTTCCGCGACGCGACCCATGACATTGGAAAGCGGCTCGGCCGCCTCGATAGGCTCGACCTCGGTGAGGAAGGCCTTGTGATAGGGATCGGCCTCGCCGGCGCGGGCGGCCTGCGCGAGGGACTCGGCGCTCACCATCCCGTGGTAGCGCTTGTCGCGGCCCACCACGATGGCGACTTCGCGATCATGCCGGCGCATCCGCTCCAGCGCGGCGGCAACGGCAACGCCCTTGCGCTCGATCAGGGTCACCTGCGTCTCGCGCGCGATATCGCCGGCCTTGAAGACGTTGGAAACGTCGACGTTGCGGAAGAACGACCGCACGTAGTCGTTGGCCGGGTTCATCACGATCTCGTCCGGCGTGCCGACCTGCACGACGTTGCCGTGCTGCATGATGGCGATGCGGTCGCCAATGCGCATGGCTTCGTCGAGATCGTGGCTGACGAAGATGATGGTGCGGCTGTGCTCCGATTGCAGGCGGAGGAGCTCATCCTGCATTTCCGTGCGGATCAGCGGGTCGAGCGCGGAGAACGCTTCGTCCATCAGGAGCACCGTCGGCTCGCTGGCCAGCGCCCGGGCGAGGCCGACGCGCTGCTTCATGCCGCCGGAAAGCTGGTCCGGACGGCTGGCCGCATAGGCGCCGAGGCCGACGCCTTCCAGCGCGGCCAGGGCCTTGGCCTGCCGCTCGGCCGCCGGAACGCCGGCTACTTCCAGCCCGAAGGCGGCGTTTTCGAGAACGGTCAGGTTGGGCAAGAGCGCGAAGGACTGGAACACCATGCTCATGTCGCGGCGGCGCAGCTCGATCAGCTCGCGCTTCGACATCTTCGTGATGTCCTGCCCGTCCACGCGGATCGCGCCGCTGGTCGGCTCGATCAGGCGGTTGATGAGGCGGAGGAGGGTGGACTTGCCTGACCCGGACAGGCCCATGATGACGAAGATCTCGCCGGCATGGATGTCGAAGCTCGCATCGTTGACGCCCAGCGTGCAGCCGGTCTCGGCGTGGATCTCTTCCTTGCCGCGTCCCTCGCGGACCATGCGCATGGCGGTGTCGGATCGGTCGCCGAAGATCTTGAAAACGCGATCAACGCTGATCTTTACTTCGGGCTGCGTGTCTTCGCCTATACTGCTCGCCGTTTCGCGATCCATCCAGTATGTCGTCTTTCGATCTGATATGTCGGCGCGTGCGACCAGAAGAGTCTGCGCCATGGAAAATAGACGCCCGATCGCGATCAGTCATACGGACAATGTCTTTGTCCGCAGGCCGGATACGATTGGCGAATGCGCCTGTGCGTCGTTGATTTAGGCCGACCATACCGGCGAATGGTCAGAATGTCTACAGTTGGCCGCCAATTTCGCCCTAATTTGACCTGAGTTCAGGAACTACGTTCTAATTTAAGGTGCTTGCTGACGGTCCCGCTCATCGGGCGAGAATGCCCGGAATTCCGCGGCTCAGACTCCGCCGGGACAGGGTTGATCCGGTCCTGCGATACGCCGTCACCGGACCAAGCAAAAAAAGCACTGACCCGCGCCCGGAAGCGCCGTCGAGCACGGTCCGACGCTCGCTGGGGACCTTCCTCTATCGGTTGCATCCGCGACGTCCGTGGTTCATGTCGAGCCGGGGGCAACGGGCAGGACCATGGAAAAACGAGCAGCAGTGAACAACGCTTTGCCGGGAAGGCGGGTGGGGTGAGTGTTTTCGACATCCTGTATTTCGTGCTGCTCGCCGGGATCGCGGCGTATGTCCAGTCGCTCACCGGTTTTGGCCTCGGGCTGATCACGATGGGCGGGGTGGCGCTGGGCGGAGCTATCCCGCTGACCTATGCCGCCGTGCTCGTCAGCGTGATGACGCTGGTCAACGCCGGGCAGGTCCTGCTGAAAGGCTGGCGGGATGTCGCCTGGCGCGATCTCCGGCTGGTGATCCTCTCCGGGATTCCGGCGCTGATCCTGGGTTACTGGATGCTGGAATGGCTGGCGGGCACGCGGATGGACGCGGTGCGGCTGCTGCTCGGCATCATCATCATCCTGTCCGCGCTCCAGCTCGCGGCACGGCCGCATGCGCTGGGTCGCCGCTCCTCGGACGGGTCGTTCCTGTTCTTCGGCGCGGTCGCCGGAATCATGGGCGGACTGTTCTCCACTTCCGGCCCGCCGCTCGTCTATCACCTCTACCGCCAGCCGATGCCCGCCGTAACGATCCGGGAGACGCTGGTCGCGATCTTTGGCTTCAACGCGCTGTTCCGCCTGATCGTCGTGGCGGGAGCCGGAAACCTGCCGCCCGCGCGCGTCTGGATCTGCCTGCTGGCGCTTCCGTCGGTGATGGTCTTCACCTTCGCGGCGAGGCGCTGGCCGCCGCCGGTCGCGCCGGAAATCATGCGGCACGTGATCTTCGTGCTGCTCTGCCTTTCCGGGATCTCACTGGCCGGTCCGGGATTGCTGCACCTGCTCGGCCATCCCGCTTGAGGACGGTTTCTCCCGTTCACCGGTAACGATACGATCAGGAAGCCGGTCTATGGTTTGCCTCCATGCCGCCCATCCTGCCGCGGCATGGAAAGGGCTGGTTCGTCGTGGCGGCCGGGGCGTTCGACGGAGATCAGGTCGATGTGGCCATCGTCGGGGCCGGATTGGCCGGCTGCACGGCAGCGTTCATGCTGGCCAGCCGCGGAATCTCCTGCGCCCTGATCGATCCCCGGCTCGAGGCGCCGCCGGACTTTCGCTGCGAGAAGCTCGACAGTTCCCAGCTCGATCTGGCGGAAAGGATCGGCATCGCGCCGGTGCTCAGGAGCGCGGGCACCGAGGTCACTCATGTGCAGGTCGCGCGCTTCGGGCGCATCGTGGAAACGCGACTGTTGCGCCAGTTCGGCATCCTCTATCCCGATCTCGTCGATGCGGTGCGCGGCGCGATCCCTCCAGCGGTTACCCTTTTGCAGGACAAGGTTGCCGCCGTGGAGACGGGGCCGGAGCGGCAGCGCGTGCGGCTGGCGGGCGGCGGGGACATCAGCGCGCGCCTCGTCGTCATGGCGACGGGCCTCAATCCCGGCCTGTCCGACAGCCTCGGTATTCGTCGAACGGTCGTGAGCAAGGCGCATTCGGTCAGCATCGGCTTCGATCTCGCTCCCGCTGGACAGATGCGCTTCGGCTTCCGGGCGCTGACCTGCAATGCCGACCGGCCAGCGGACCGGATGGCCTATCTGACGCTCTTTCCGCTCGGCGATACCACGCGGGCCAACCTCTTTCTGTATCGCCCATTGGACGATCCCTGGCTTGCAGAGTTCCGCCGCGACGCGACGGACGCGCTTTTCACTGGCCTGCCCCGGCTGCGCCGGCTGACCGGAGCGGCCCATGCCGGCCCGGCCCGGATACGTCCGGTCGATCTCTACGTGGTGGAGGGATATCGGCAACCCGGCATCGTCCTGGTCGGGGATGCCTTCGCGACCTCCTGTCCGGCGGCGGGGTCGGGTGTGAACAAGGTCTTCACCGACGTGCTGCAGCTTTGCTCGGTGCATGTCCCGGCATGGCTGGCGACGGCGGGCATGGGCGCGCACAAGATGGCGGCCTTCTACGACGATCCGGAGAAGCGGGCGGCCGACGAGGCCTCCCGGCAGAAGGCCTTCTGGCTCCGTTCCTATTCCACGGAAACGACGCTGCCCTGGCGGCTGAAGCGGACGGCGCGCCTTGCAGGCCAGTTCGGACGCGGGCAACTGGATGGCCTGAGGCACGGCAAGACGGGGCCGGGTGCCTGAACGCCGGAAGAAGAACGGCCCGCCCCGGAAAAGGGCGAGCCGCTTGGTCTTTCACGCGATAGAGGCGAAGCTTACTGCGCGCAGTTGCCCTTGTACTCGTACTGGTCCGCCTTGGCGTTCTCGCCCGGCTTGATCACGGCGATCTCGGTCAGTGTCGTCTTCTCCAGCTTCCCGCCGTCGAGAACCCTCTTCACCGACTGCATGGCGACTTCGCCTTCCTGCTTCGGGTTCTGCGCGATCAGGACGGAGATGGCGCCGTTCTTGAACGCCGCGACTTCGGCCGTGGCTGAGTCATAGGCGACGAACTTCACCTTGCCCGTGGCGGCCGCCTGCTTCAGGCCGGTGATGCCGCCGATAGCGCCCTGGTCGTTGGTGGAGAACACGCCGGCAAGATCGGGATGCGCGGAGAGGGCGGACGTCACGATCTCGGCCGCCTTCTGCGGATCGTCGCTCTGGTACTGCGGACCCAGATAGGTGATGCCCGAATACTTCTTCAGCTCTTCCTCGAAGCCCTTGGCGCGCGCGTCCTGCCCGGCGGACCCCGGCGGCTGGGTGATCATCATGACGCTGCCCTTACCGCCAAGCAGCTCGTTCATGGCGTCGGCGGCAAGACGTCCGCCCTGCTCGTTGTCCGTGACGATCTGCGTCTGGATGAACGAGGTGTCGGCGATGGTCTGGTCGACCGTCAGCACCTTCGCGCCACGCTTGGCGAGCTGCGCCATCGGGCGGATCAGCGCCTGCGTGTCGGTGGGCACGACCACGGCGGCGGCCGGGCCGCGCGCCGTCACGGCGTCGATGACCGGGATCTGCGAATCCGCCGCGAACTGGTCGGGCGCGGAGACCGTCAGGTCGAGGCCGAGCTTCTTCGCCTCGTCCTTCGCGCCGCAGGCCAGCGCATCATAGAAGGGGCTGCCCTTCACGCCGAGGACCAGCGACACATCCTTGCCGGCGGCCTGCGCTCCGGTGCTCGCGGCGGCAAGCGCCACAAGGCTCGCGCCGGCGATCCATGTTTTCGTCCATGCTCTTGCAAACATTTCTCTCTCCACTTCTTGGTTCCACTCGGATTGTCTCAGCCGCGTTCTCTTGCGCGGCGTTTGAGCTGGTCGATCCAGACCGCCAGGATCAGCACGGCCCCCATGGTCACCGTCTGCCAGAAGGGCGGGATGCCGAGGATGACGAAGCCGTTCAGCAGGACGACCGGGATGAAGACGCCGATCACCGTCCCCACGATCGTTCCCACGCCGCCGAAGAGGCTCGTTCCCCCGAGCACGACGGCGGAGATGGTCGCGAGATTGTCGCCGGCATGGCCGCCGATCGTCGTGGTGGCGAAGCGGGCGATGGACATGATGCCGGCAAGACCGGACAGCGCGCCCGCCAGCATGTAGACCTTGAGCGTCTGCTTGCGTACCGCGATGCCGGCGCGGCGTGCGCCCTCGGCGTTGGAGCCGATCGCGAAGGTGCGCATGCCGAAGCGCGTGAGGTGCAGCGCTATCCCGGCGACGATCGCGACGGCGACGGCGATCAGCACCAGCGAGGGAACCCCCGCCACGCTGCCGGATCCGATGACGTCCACGAGGCGTTCGGGCACGGCGCGGACGTCCTGCCCGCCGGTGACGATCTGCGCGAAGCCCAGCGACATGCCGAACGTGCCGAGCGTCACGATCAGCGCCGGGATGCGGGCAAAGGCGACGAGCAGCCCGTTCAGCAGGCCCCATGCAGCGCCGGTGCCGACCCCGACCAGCGTACCGATAGCGATGACGCCCCAGCTCGCGTCCGTCGTGCCGTAGCTGCTGCCCGCGCTGCCCGACAGCGCCAGCATGGTGGACGCGGCGGCGACGGAGGAAAAGACCAGCACGGAGCCGACGGCGAGATCGATGCCGGCGGTGATGATCACGAAGGTCTGGCCGATGGCGAGCACCAGCAGGATGGCCGCGTTGATCGCCAGCGTCGAAAGGTTGTAGCTGGAGGCGAACTGCGTCGGCCGCATTGCCGCGAAGATCGCGATCAGCACGATCAGCAGGATGAAGATCCAGCCGCCGCCAAGCGCGCGGCCGAGGATTTCGCCGAGGGTGTGCCGGTCGGAGTGATCGGTGTCCGGGTCGGAGGTCGTCATGCTCATGAGGCGGGCTCCTTGGCGAGGGTGCCGCTGGTCATGGCCGCCACCAGCTGCTCCACGCTGCTTCCCAGCGTCGGGAGCTGCGCGACGCGCTGGCCGAGGCGAAGCACTTCCACCCGGTCGGCGACTTCCAGAACTTGCGGCATGTTGTGGCTGATCAGGACGACGGCGATGCCCTGGTCGCGCACCTGCTTGATGAGGTTCAGCACGCGCTCCGTCTGGATGACGCCGAGCGCGGCCGTGGGCTCGTCCATGAAGATCAGCTTGTCCGCCCACATGGCGGCGCGGGTGATCGCGACGGACTGGCGTTGGCCGCCGGACAATGTGGCGACGGCCACGCGCGGCGAGCGCAGCTTCACGCCGAGGCGGGAGAACTGCTCTGTCGCGTTGCGCCGCATCCGGCGGCGATCGACGAAGCCGAGGGAGCCCAGAAATCCGGGCCTCAGCAATTCGCGGCCGAGATAGAGGTTGTCGGCGGGCGAGAGATCTGGCGCGAGCGCCAGATCCTGATAAACGGTGGCGATCCCCATCTGCTGCGCCGTGCCGGGGGAGGCGAGGTCCACCGGCTTGCCTTCCAGCAGGATCTCCCCGGCGTCGGGTCGGTCCGCGCCGGAGAGGATGCGGACGAGGGTGGATTTACCCGCGCCATTGTCGCCGATCAGGGCGCATATCTCGCCGGGATAGACGCTGAAATCCGCTCCGCCGAGGGCCTGTACATGGCCGAAGCGACGGACGATTCCGCGTGCTTCCAGAAGCGGGGTTCCACTCACCCTGCGTTCTCCCGCAGGCCGATATTGTTGGAGAAGGCGAACCATTGGCCGAACGCGGCGCCTGTCAGGCGGGTCCAGTGATCGAACGCTTCCTCAGCCGAGCCGAAGCGCCAGATCTCGACGCTCTTGAAGTCGCTCTGGCCGCGGATGTGGTAGCGGCCCAGCGGCTCGCCGCCCTTTTCGCGCGAGGCGGCGGCGATCTCCGACCACTTCGCCTCCAGAGCGTCGCGGCTTTCCTGGCTTTCTTCGTACCAATGCGGGCGGGGGCGCGAATAGTTGATCCAGATGTAGTCAGCCATGGGAAGCTCCGATGAGTTCGGCGAGCGGCCGGCGGCGGCCGAGATAGTGGCGGGAGGTCGTGAACTTGAAATCGGCGACGCGCTCGTGCTCGCGCATGGCGGCGTCGACGACCTCGAAGGACTGCGCTTCCCAGAAGCCGAGGTGATGCCAGCGGCTGGCGAGGTCTAGGCGGTGACGGCCGGCGATGTTGACGCCGGATGCCACGTCGAAGGCGAAGGCCACGTCGCATTCCAGGTCGTATTCGCGCCGTTCCTCGGGCGTGGCCGCCGACCAGGCGTCGTTCCACTCCCACAGCGCGAGGAAGCCCCAGTCGCGGGTAAGCGTCGCATCGGTGGATTTTACCGGCGCGAACTCGCGCGGACCGATCAGCCATTCCGTGGCGAAGAGGCGGTCCCACCCGGCCGCTTCCAGCGCGACGGTGCCTGCCACGGCGGCCGAGATGCTCGGCGCCTCGAAGACACCGGCGATGTCCACGTCGTGGCCAGCGCCGGTCTCGTAGGCGGTCGGCACGTCCGGGATCGCCGGGTCGACCATGTTGCTGATCGAAAGCTGCCAGCCTTCGCCGGCAAAGCGCTGCAACACGGTCTCGATCGTCGACCACGTCTGGCGGAGCGCCTCGCCGGAAAGCCCCGGCTGGCGCTTGGCCAGGAAGATGACGCAGCAGCGGCTGCCGTCGGCGGCTGAGAAGACTTCCGTTTCTTCGGTGAGCAGCGTCATCCCGCGCTCCGCACCTTGGAAACGGCGTTCATCAGCTGCTCGACGCGCTTGGGATCGACGGGATTCCACCAGCGGCCGTCGACCTTCAGCCACTGCCCGATGATCGCGCCG
The DNA here is from genome assembly GCF_900110915.1 of Faunimonas pinastri. GTDB lineage: Bacteria > Pseudomonadota > Alphaproteobacteria > Rhizobiales > Afifellaceae > Faunimonas > Faunimonas pinastri. The sequence goes on along the minus strand of NZ_FOFG01000002.1, from coordinate 51,858 downwards.
TCAGCGACGTTGAAGAGGCTCGGCACCTGTTCCGGCGACAGGCCGGAGCCGACGATCAGCGGCAGGTTCGTGCCCTTGCGCACCTCCTCGACCTCGGCCGGCTGCGTCGGCGATCCCGTGCGGGTGCCGGTGGCGATCAGCACGTCGGCGTCGAACCATTCCGCGTCCGTCGCCTGCTCGTCGATGGAGCGGTCGGCGGTGATCGCATGGGCGCCGAACTTCACATGCACGTCGGCGAAGATCCGCACGTCCTGCGCGCCGATGGCGGCACGGTAGCGGAGGGCGCGGGGGGCGGGGCCGTTCAGGAAGCCTTCATTGGCGACATAGGCATTGACCCATTGATTGGCCCGGACCCAGCGCGCGCCGACGGCCTTGGCGACGCCCAGTGCCGGAATGACGGCGTTGGCGACGCAGGTGATGCCGATCGGCGTATCTACCGCGTCGCGCACGGCGAGGCACGCGGCGGTCAGGCCCGCGACCGTCTCCGGGCCGATATCCTCGGGCCGCGAGAACGGCATGTCGCCGGCATTTTCCACGATGATGCCGTCGACGCCGCCATCGGCCAGCGTATGCGCGTCGCGCACGGCGTCGGCGTAGATCTCGCGCACGGGGGTGCCGTCATAGCGGGGAGCGCCGGGCAGGGCCCGCAGGTGAATGACGCCGATGATCGGCTTCTTCACCGCGAACAGTTCCTCCAGCGCGGACGGCTTGGGCGGCAGCACCTTGGGTGCGGTCATGCTAATTCCTCTTCGTTCAAGGGCGCCCTCAGGCGCTGCGCGCGACGGTCTCCTCGACCTGCGCACGGGTGGGATAGGAGGCTTGGGCGCCGGCAATGCCGCAGCTGAGCGTCGCGGCGGCGACGGCGTTGCGGAGCGCGATTTCGGGCGCGGTGTCGGCGAGCAGTTCGGCGATGAGCCAGCCCGCGAGGCAATCGCCGGCGCCCGTCGTATCGACGACCTTCCCGTGCGGAGCCGCGACGGAGAACGTACCCTGCCGCCCGTGCCATGCCGCGCCATCCGGCCCGAGCGTCAGGACGACGTTGCGGACACCGAGGCCCTGCAGGATTTCAACGGGATCGCCGCCAAGTTGCGCCGCGGACCGGGCGTTGCAGAAGACCAGCTCGGCGCCGTCCAGATGGTCGGAAAGCGTCTCGATGCCGTCCGGGAAGGTCGCGGGTTCGAGATCGAGCGACCAGCGTACGCCGTGCTCGCGACACTTGCCGACGACGAGCGACGCCGCCTGGCGGTCGTAGACGGAGGTGTGGACCCAGGGGGCCGCGCTGAAGTCGGTCGCGACGATCAGCTCGTCGGCGGGGTACATGGAAACGCCGGGATAAAGCACCATGCGCTTTTCGCCATGCGGCTCGATCATGATCACGACGTGGCAGGTCGCGCCGGCAACGCTGGTGGAGCGAACGCGCACGCCCTTGGCACCGAGATCGGCTTCCACGAGCCGCCCGGTCGCATCGTCGCCCAGCCGGAGCAAGGTTGTCGGACGCGCTCCCGCGCAGCTTGCCGCGACCGCCGCGTTCACCACCACACCACCGGCGGAGGCGAAGAGCGCGCCGGCATGGACCTTTTCGTCAGGCGCGGGAACATGCGAGACCGCGAAAGTCAGGTCCCAGCTGACGTCCCCGATGAAGAGGGGCCCGATAAAGAGGGAGCCGATAAAGAGCGGGTCGATGAAGAGCGGGCCGGGATCGCTCATGGCCGCCCCAGCTCGATGCGGAAACGATAGCGGTCGGGACGGTAATGGAGAACGGCATATTCGACCGGCCGCCCGTCCAGCCCCCGGGTGACGCGGCGCGCCACCAGGACAGCGGCCCCGGGCTGTATTTCAAGCGGCCCCGCGAGTTCCGAACTCGCATTTGCCGCTTCGATGAACTCGTAACCGCCGGCGATCGTGGCGCCGCAGACGCCCTTCAGCCACTCGTAAAGGGAACCCCGGTCGAGTTCCTCGACGTTCGGGATGCGCCTGTCGCTGGTGAGGTTAGGCGCGATCCAGGAGGTGGAAAAGGCGACGGGCTGGTCGTCGGTGCAGAGAAGGCGGTTGATCCGGACCACCGGCTGACCGGTGTCGATCTCCAGCGCTGCGGAAACCTCGGAGCTGGCCGCCTCGTGGCCGACAAAGCGCGTTCGGTAGTTCGGGTTGAGCCCGCGGGCGCGCATGTCCTCGCCGAAACCGGCAAGCAGGTTCAGCGGCTGGTCGACGCGCGGCGGCAGGACGATGGAGCCCTTGCCGGACCTGCGGGCGATGAGCCCCTCATGCTCCAGCTGGTCCAGCGCCGCGCGCGCCGTGGTGCGGCTGACGCCGAAGACGCGGTTGAGGTCTGCCTCGGAGGGAAGCTTGTCGCCGACGCGGAACTCGCCATCGGCGATCGCGCGCCGCAGCCGCTCGGCGATCTGGAACCAGAGCGGGACGGGCCCGTCCTGAAGCTTTTCGTCTGTGAACATGCCATATCGTCACAACGTCATGACAGGTTGGCAATAGCGGTGATGCGCAAAGATTGTCGTCGGCTGCCGTGCCGATGAGCAGGACTGAAGAATCAGCCCCGGCGTTGGTCCGAAATCAGCCCTTCCGGGCTTTGAGGCGTGCCTAAACAAACGCCAGGGCTGTCGCCCGTCTCGATGCTGCTAGTGGGGGGAGGCCGAAAGCCCGGCCATGATCTCGCGGCTGTTCCGCTCGAACGCCTGCATGGCACGATGCACCTTCCGCTTCGCTGCGTGGAAGCTTGCGAGATCCGGCGACGTCGCTGCCGTGGTCTGGCCGAGCCGCGACATGGCGGCGGCGGCATCGCCAAGGGTGGGGTGCGCGCCGGCGGCGACCGCGCCCAGCATGGCGGCGCCGAGGAGGACGGGTTCGGGCGTGGCCGCGAGCGCGACGGGCACGCCGGTCGCATCCGCCAGGATCTGGCGGGTAAGGGCGCTGCGGCTCGCGCCGCCGCTGATCACCAGCAATTCGCAAGGGATGCCCTTTGCCTTCAGCGCGTCGATCACGTCGGCCAGGCCATAAGCGAGCCCGCAGATCCCGGCGACGAACAGGCTTTCCAGGCTTTCCAGATCGTCCTCGATGGCCAGCCCGGCAATGACCGCGCGGGCATGCGGATCTGCATGGGGCGAGCGATTGCCGAGATATTCCGGCAGCACGTGGATGTCGCGGGCCAGACGCGCCGCCTCCGCCATGCCGGGCACACGGGACGCAATCCTGCCCTCAAGAAATTCCAGCAGGCTGATCCCGCCAGCCTGCGCGGCGGCATTGGCGTCCGCATGGGCAGGATGCGAGCGGATAAGATGGTCGAGCGCGGCGCCGGACGCGGATTGCCCGCCTTCGTTCAGCCAGAAGCCCGGAAACATCGCGGAGAAATAGGGACCCCAGACGCCCGGCACGAAAGCGGGGTCGTCGGTCGTCGCCATGATGCAGGCCGAGGTGCCCATGATGTAGCCGATCCGTCGGCGCGCGTCCGCGACCGAGCCGGAGGGATCGCTGCCGCCGAGCGTGCCGACGCCACCGGCATGGGCGTCGATCAGGCCGGCCGCGACAGGCGTTCCCTCGGCAAGCCCGAGTTGCGCCGCGGCTTCCTCCGTCAGCCCCCTCCCGAGCGCGGCACCGGGCTCCACGATCTCCTGACCGATGCGGCGGAAGTCGTCCTGCTTCAGCTCGGAAAGGCCGATCTCGTCGAAATAGTCGGCGCTCCAGCGGCTTTCATGGGCAAGATACGTCCACTTGCAGGCGGTGGTGCAGAGCGAGCGGGCGGTGCTGCCCGTCGCACGAAAGGTCAGGAAATCCGCCAGATCGAGGAAATGCTCGGCCCTTTGGTAGGTATCGGGCAGGTTCTCCTTCAGCCACAGGATCTTCGGCGTTTCCATCTCCGGCGAGATGATGCCGCCGACATAGCGAAGAACCTCGTGACCGGTCGCATTGATGCGATCGGCCTGCTCGAGCGCCCGGTGGTCCATCCAGACGACGATGTTGCGCCGGGGGTCGCCGGACCGGCTCACGGAAAGCGGCCGGGCCTCACCGTCGAGCACGACCAGCGAGCATGTCGCGTCGAAGCCGATGCCCCTGACGTCTCCCCGCGAAATGCCGGCCTCGGCCATAGCCTCGCGCACCGCGCGCACGCAGGCCGCCCAGATATCCTCCGACGATTGCTCGGCGATGTCGCCTGGATCGTGCCAGGTCTCGATGGGTTGGCGGGCGGCCGAAACCATCTGCCCGGACCCATCGAACAGGCCGGCGCGCGCGCTGCCCGTGCCGACGTCGACGCCCACGTAGAATTCACGAACGCCTTTCGCGGCGGTCACTCCGCGAGGGAGTGGCCGGGTCTGGCGATCGGTGTTCGTGTCGGGCATGGTGTGCCCTCAAGCCGTGGCTGCGAGCAGCCCGTCAAGCGTTGCGGCGCAGCCCTCGTCGGCGAGTTGCCGCTTGAAGCCCAGATATTGCTCGCGGAACGTCGGATGATCGGCCAGGCCCAGCGGCGCGAAGGGGCCGCCGCGCAGGAAGCCGACGGGATCGTCGCTCCGGATCATAGCCCAGTCCTCGGGCGTGATCTGCGGCTCGTCGACCGTGAAGCTCTCGCCCTTGTCGTCCACCCCTGCGAGATAGCGCTCGATGCAGGCGAGGAAAAACGCCTCGCGCCGCGTGTCCATGCCCCTGGCGAGCAGCGCCTCCAGGATCTTGCCGTGGTAGATCGGGAACTTGGACCAGCCGAGCATGGAGAGGCGCTGCAGCTGATCGTTGATGGCCGGGTTGGCGAAGCGCTCCAGCACCTTCGCCTTGTAGGCCGGTAGCGACACGCCCTCGGGCGCCTGCAGGTTGGGGATCACGTCGCGGTCGCAGAATGTGTCGAGCAGGCGGAAGAGACGCTCGTCCCGCATCGCCTCATGCACGATGCGCTGTCCGATCAGCAGGCCGGGATAGCCGAGCATCATGTGCGAGGCATTCAGGATGCGCTGCTTCATCACCTCGAAGACGGCAACGTCGCTGCGCAACTCGACCCCGACCGAACCGAAATCCGGGCGGCCGTCGCTGAAGATGTCCTCCAGCACGAACTGCATGAAGTCTTCGCCCAGCGCGGGCACCCGGTCGTCCACGCCGCTGTGCTCGTTGAGGCGGATCCGCACGGCCTCGGGCACCTGGGGAGCGATGCGGTCGACCATGCTGTTGGGGAAGGCGGCGTTCCTGTCGATCCACTCGGCAAGCTCGCCGTCCATGGCCCGGGCATAACCGGTAATCGCTTTGCGGGCGGTATCGCCATTGTGGCGGAGGTTGTCGCAGGACATCACCGTGAAGGCGGGCAGGCCGGCATCCCGGCGGCGCCGCAGGCCTTCGACGATGTAGGCGAACACCGTTCGCAGCGGCGCGCCCGAGAGGTCGCCTTGGACATCTGACTGCTCGAGATTGAACTCGCCGGTCGCCTCGTCGAGGTTGTAGCCGCCCTCGGTGATGGTCAGGGACGCGATGTGGGTGGCTGGATCGGCCAGCCGCCGCAGCACGGCCTCGGGATCGGCGGGCGCGTGCAGGTACTCGATCATCGCGCCGATGACCCGCGCGTGCGAGCTGCCATCCGGGGCGGATTCCGTCACGGTGTAGAGATTGTCCTGCGCGCGGTAAGCCTCGGCCTTGGCCCTGGTGCCCGGGTTGTCGATGAGCTCGACGCCACAGATTCCCCAAGCCTCGCTGCCCGGCTCGGCAAGGCAGCGGTCGACATAAACCGCCAGATGCACGCGATGGAAGTTTCCGACGCCGAAATGCACGATGCCCGCACGCAGGGCCGACCGATCGTAGCCGGGCAGGGCGACGGAAGAGCCGAGTTCGGCGAGGGTCTTTTGAGAGAGTTCAGTCAAAGGAAATCCTCTGGTTCAGGACGCGATCGCCTGCCCGTTGGCATCGAAGCGGTGTATCCGTGCCGGATCGGGCGTGAGAACGGCGGTGTCGCCCTCGCGCAGCCCGAGTTCGCCCGGTGTTCTGACGGTGAGGGTGCCGATGCCCGGCACCTCGACGTAAAGGAAGGTGTCGCTGCCGAGATGCTCGGCGACTGAGACCATGCCCTTCCAGCCGTCGCCGGAGCGCGACACGGTGATGTGCTCAGGCCGCACGCCGATCGTCCTGGCGCCGAGGCGTTCCGCATCGGGTCCCTCGACGAAATTCATCCGCGGCGAGCCGATGAACCCGGCGACGAAAAGGTTCGCCGGTCGCTCGTACAGTTCCAGCGGCGAGCCGAACTGCTCGATCCGCCCGGCATGCAGGACGACGATCCGGTCGGCCATGGTCATCGCTTCGACCTGGTCGTGCGTGACGTAGACCGCCGTCGTGCCGAGCTCCTTCTGAAGGCGGGCAATCTCCAGCCGCATGTTGACGCGCAGCGCGGCGTCGAGGTTGGAGAGCGGCTCGTCGAACAGAAACGCCTTGGGTTCGCGCACGATCGCGCGGCCGATCGCGACACGCTGGCGCTGGCCGCCGGAGAGTTCGCGCGGCTTGCGCTCGAGATAGGAGGTGAGGTTCAGCACGCCTGCCGCCTCGTTGACCTTGCGGTCGATCTCGGCCTTTGGCATCCGGGCCATCTTCAGGCCGAAGGCGATGTTCCCGCGCACGCTCATATGCGGATAAAGCGCATAGGACTGGAACACCATGGACAGGCCGCGCTTGGCCGGCGGGGTGTCCACGACATCGACGCCGTCGATCAGGATGTGACCCCCGGTGACGTCTTCCAGGCCCGCGATGAGCCGCAGCAGCGTGGACTTGCCGCAGCCGGAGGGGCCGACGAAGACGACGAACTCGCCGTCCTCGATCTTCAGGCTCGCGCCGGGAATGACGTCGATGTTGCCGAAGGACTTGCGGACGTCCTGGAGTTGAATGCTACCCATGGGTGGATACCTTGTCCCGACGCCTACTTGACGGCGCCGAAGGTGAGACCGCGGACGAGCTGCTTCTGACTGAACCAGCCGATGATGAGGATGGGGGCGATGGCGAGCGTCGAGGCGGCCGACAGCTTCGCCCAGAACAGACCTTCCGGACTGGAATAGGAAGCGATGAAGACCGTCAGCGGCGCGGCCGTCGAAGTGGTCAGGTTCAGCGTCCAGAACGCCTCGTTCCAGGCGAGGATGACGTTCAGCAACAGGGTCGAGGCGATGCCCGGCACCGCCATGGGCATCAGGATGTAGACCATCTCCTTGCCGATTGTGGCACCGTCCATCCGCGCCGCTTCAAGGATGTCCTTCGGGATTTCCTTGAAATACGTGAACAGCATCCAGATCACGATCGGCAGGTTGCCCAGGCAAAGCACGGCGATCAGTCCGATGCGGGAATCAAGGAGATTGAAGTCCCGGAACAGCAGGTAGATCGGCACGAGAACGCCCACCGGTGGCATCATCTTGGTTGAAAGCATCCACATGAGCGTGCCGCGCGTCCGCTTGGTCGGCGAGAACGCCATCGCGTAGGCGGCGGGAACGGCGATCAGCAGCGCGATCAGCGTCGAGCCGCCGGCCAGGATCACCGAGTTCAGCGCATGGTGGACGTAGTTGCTGCGCTCCTGAACCGTCGCGTAGTTCTCCGTCGTCCAGTGGAAGAACAGGAACTTCGGCGGGATTGAGAAGGCGTCGAGCTCGGTCTTGAAGCTCGTCAGGATCATCCAGAGGATCGGGAAGAAGAAGATAAACCCGACGACCCAGGCACTGACGGTGCTGACGACGATCCGCGTGGTTGTTCTCTTGCGCGCCATGATCAGGTCTCCAGGTTCTTGCCGACCAGGCGGACGAGGATGATGGCGACGATGTTGGCGATCACCACGGCCACGAGGCCGCCGGCGGAAGCGCCACCCACGTCGTACTGGATCAGCGCCTGCGAGTAGATCAGGAAGGCGATATTGGTAGTCTGCAGGCCCGGGCCGCCGCCGGTCGTGACGAAGATCTCGGCGAAGACGCTGAGCAGGAAGATCGTCTCGATCAGGATCACCACGGTGATCGGTCGGGCGAGGTGGGGCAGGGTGATATAGAAGAAGGTGGAGAAGGCATGCGCGCCGTCCATCTCGGCGGCTTCCTTCTGCTCCTCGTCCAGGGACTGGAGCGCTGTCAGCAGGATCAGCGTCGCGAAGGGCAGCCATTGCCACGCGACGATCAGGATGATGGAGAAGAGCGGCGCCTGAGCGAACCAGTCGATGGGACGGAAGCCCAGCGAGGTCGCGATCCAGGCGAAGAACCCGGACACCGGATGCATCAGCAGGTTCTTCCAGACCAGCGCGCTCACCGTCGGCATGACGAAGAAGGGCGCGATCACCATCAGCCGCACGAAGTTCCGGCCGATGACCGGCTGGTCCATCAGAAGGGCGACAAGCGTGCCCAGCACCACGGTGATGATCAGGACCGATCCGACCAGGACCAGCGTGTTCTTCAGGGAGGCGAGGAAAGCGGGATCGGTGAGGAAGTAATAGTAGTTCTCGAAGCCGATGAAATCGTGAACGCCGGGGTTCAGCAGATCATAGTGCAGCACCGAGAAATAGATGGTCATCACCAGCGGGACGATCATCCAGATAAAAAGCAGCAAGACAGACGGAGCTATGAGAATGCGCCCCAGCATGTGCGTCTGACGCGTCGCCATGCCCTTCCTCCCGAAGCATAATCGTTTCGCCTCGCCTCTCTTGGGAGGGAGGGGCAGATGACGGACGCAGGCCGTGCCTGCGTCCGCAATTCGGCTAGCTGGAGCTTACTTCGGGTAGCCGGAACGCTTCATCTCGCGCTCGGTGGAGGCCTGGGCGGCCTCGAGCGCCGCGTCCACCGACTTGGAGCCCGAGAGCGCCGCGGAGAACTGCTGGCCGACGGTGGTGCCGATGCCCTGGAACTCAGGAATGGCAGCGTACTGCACACCGGTGTAGGGGACCGGCTTCACCGTCGGATGATCCGGGTCGGCCGAGTTGATCGCCTGCAGCGTCTGAGCGGCGAACGGAGCGGCCTTCTGGTATTCCGGATTGTTGTAGAGCGAGGTGCGCGTGCCCGGAGGAACGTTGGCCCAGCCTTCCTTGTCGGCGACGAGCTTCAGGTAGTCCTTGCTGGTTGCCCAGGCGATGAACTTCTCGGCGGCGTCGACCTTCTTGGAGCCGGCGGGGATGGCCAGGTTCCAGGCCCAGAGCCATGCAGCGGTCTTGCCGAGGCCCTTGGTCGGGGCGGGGGCGAAGCCGACCTTGTCGGCCACCTTGGACTGCTTGGGATCGGAAATGAAGGAGGCGGCGACCGTCGCGTCGATCCAGATGCCGCACTTGCCGGCATCGAACAGGGCCAGGTTCTCGTTGAAGCCGTTGGACGAGGCACCGGGAGGGCCGGCTTCCTTCATGACCTTCACGTAGTCGGTGAGCGTCGCCTTCCACTCCGGCGTGTTGAACTGGGGCTGCCACTTCTCGTCGAACCAGCGCGCGCCGTAGGAGTTCGACATGGCCGTCAGGAACGCCATGTTCTCGCCCCAGCCGGCCTTGCCGCGCAGGCAGATGCCGTAGGTCTCGGTGGACTTGTCCGTGATCTTCTTGGCCGCGTCGAAGATGAAGTCCCAGGTCGGCTGCTCCGGCATCGTCAGGCCGGCCTTCTCGAACAGGTCCTTGCGGTACATGGTCATCGAGCTCTCGCCGTAGAACGGCGCGGCGTAGAGCGTGTCCTTGTAACTCACCGCGGCGCGGATCTTCGGCAGGATGTCGTTGACGTCATAGTCCGCCGGCAGCTTGTCGAGCGGCACCAGCCAGCTCTGCTTCGCCCAGATCGGGATTTCGTAGGTGCCGATGGTGAGCACATCGAACTGGCCGCCCTTGGTGGCGATGTCGGTGGTCACGCGCTGGCGAAGAACGTTCTCTTCCAGCGTGACCCATTTCACGTTGATGTCGGGGTTCTTCTTGGTGAAATCGTCGGTCAGGCCCTGCATGCGGACCATGTCGCCGTTATTGACGGTAGCGATCGTGAGGGTCGTCTGTGCCGAGGCCTGGGAAACCGCGACAAGCGACGCCGCGCCCAAGAGGGCAGCGTACAAAGGCTTCATTGTTATTCCTCCCGGATGCCGTGAGCATATGCTCCGACAATGGGCATATGCTCATGCGAACTCACGAAACTGTCAACGCGAATTCGTTGCCGCGCCGCACCAAGCTTCGCTGCACCGCAGCGGCGGGAGCTCAGGACCCGAGGATGGCCGCGGCCGTCTTCTCGTTGGTGATCAGGCCGTTGATCAGGCGGCCCTTCAACGCCGCCTCGACGGCCGCCACCTTGCTGGCGCCCATGGCGACGCCGATGACGAGCCGGGGCGAGTCGGGTTGCGGCGGGACGCTGGTCACCCGTTCGTTCGTGCTGCCTTCCACGATGCGTCCATTTTCGTCGAAAACCCAGCCTGCCACATCGCCGACGGCGCCCATCTTGCGGAGGTCATCCAGATCCTTCCGGGTGATGAACCCGTCCACGAAGAGGGGTGCCGTATCGTCCAGCTGGCCGACCCCCACCAATGTGACGTCCGCCTTTTCCGCCAGCGACCTGACCTTCCGGACGGGGGCGAGGCTGAGGAACTGGTCGCGCTCGCTGCGGGAAGGCGCCACCACGGGCAGGGGCATCGGATAGTGCTTGGCACGGGTGAGATCGCCGAGACGCGTCAGCACGTCGAAGAAACTGGCCGAACCGTCGGGAGATATGTTGCCGACCAGCGAGACCAGCGTGTGGCTCGGGCAGTTCATCGGCGGAATGTGGTCGACCGCCGCGCGCAGGCTGCGGCCGGTGCCGAGCGCGAAGATGGTCGGCTCGTCGCTGCGCAACCGCTGCTCCAGGAACGAGCCGGCCGCTTCCGCGATGCCGACGAGGTTGCTGGCGCTCGCGGGGTCGGTCGGCACCACGTCGCAGTGCTTCAACGCGTAGCGATCCTGCAGCCGCTGCGAAAGCTCCATGCAGGCCGCGATCGGGTGTTCCAGCCGAAAGGTGATCAGCCGTTCCGAGCGCGACAGGGAAACCAGGCGCTGCGCGGTCGCGCGAGACACGTTGAGCTTGCGCGCGATCTCGTCCTGCGTGTTGCCCGCGATGAAGTAAAGCCAGCCGGCGCGGGCGGCGTCGTCGAGGCGGGAACTGTCGGCATCAGGGCTCGGCATGGATCGCCTGCGTCAGGGGGATATCGGCCATGGATGCGAAGACACGGTCGGCGCCGGCGTCCAGCAGTCCCTTCCGGCCGTCCAAGCTGGCATAATGGCTGCCGCCCGTGAAGCCCCACACCGTCATGCCCGCGCGCTTGCCGGCCAGCACGCCGTTGGGACTGTCCTCGATCACCACGCAGCGGGCGGGCTCCATGCCCATTTCGCGCGCGGCATGGAGGAAGAGGTCGGGCGCGGGCTTGCCGTTCTTCACCATGCTTGAACTGAAGACGCGCTCCCCGAAGAAGCCGGAGAGGCCGGTCAGCCGCAGTGACAGCTTGATCCGCTCCGGGCTGCTGGAGGAGGCGAGGCAAAAGGGAGTGCGCAGCGCTGCCAGCAGGTCCGCTATGCCGGGGATCGGCCGCAGCGAACCCTGAAACGCTTCCTCCACCGTGGCCTGGAGATCGGCGGGAAAGCTTTCCGGCACGCTGCGCCCGGTCGTGGCGACGTAATGCTCGTGGACGGCGGCGACGCTGCGGCCGAGAAAGCGCGAGACGATCTCGTCCACCGTGATCGGCAGGCCGTGGCGGGTGAGCACGCCGGCGAGCGAGGTGCAACTCAGCACCTCGCTATCTACGAGAACGCCATCGCAATCGAAGATGACAAGGTCGAAACCGGACATGCTCTGCCCACCACTGCTGCCGAACTGGCTTGGTATGGCCGCTCGCCAGCATTCATGGCAAGCAGGATGGCGACACTTTGTGCAGCGTCGGGCCGACCGCTCCCGGGGGAGTGACCTATTCGCCTGCGGTGATGGCCGCCGCGCCGCCGATCAGCTTCTGCAGGTCCGGCGCGAGGCAGATCCGGTTTCGTCCGGCATTCTTGGCGGCATAAAGCGCCCGGTCGGCCTGCGAATAAAGCTCGTCGATGGAGATGCCCATCGCCGCGCCAGCCGAGACGGTCACGCTGACGCTGTGCCCGTCCGCCACGATGGGAATCCCGGCGAGCTGTTGGCAGAACGCCTCGACGTTATCCAGCGCCGGGTGAGGATCGGAATCGCGCGAGAGAAAGGCGAATTCCTCGCCCCCCAGCCGGCCGACAAGGCCGAACTTGTCGAGGTGCTCCTGCATTCGGCGTCCGATGGAGACGAGAACGGCGTCGCCGATCCGGTGACCGAAGGCATCGTTGACGGCCTTGAAGCGGTCGACGTCGAAGATCAGCAGGACCAGCGTCATGCCGGCCGCTTCCTCGGCATAGTTGAAGAGAGCCCGGCGGTTCGGCAGTCCCGTCAGCGGATCGGTCAGGCTGAGCTGCTCGACCTCGGCTTTCGTGCGATAGAGCCGGAGATTGGCACGGCCGATGCTGTAGAGCACCGGCAGCGAGATGGCCGTGCACGCAATGACGGTGATCGCCCAGGAACGCAGGGCCTCCGTCCAGTTATTGAAAAAGATCAGCTGGTTGGCAACATCCACCGCCAGCGCCGCCCCCACGCAGAAGCAGGCTGTCTTGGCGACATAGACATGGAGGTCCCGTTCCGTCTGGACACCCAACATCGAGAAATGGCGTTTGAAGCTCATTATGCGAAAGCGCCGTCACGTTCCGATCGAGCGGACAAGACCGAATGATCTGTCACGCCGCCTGAAGACGGAGTTAATCCACCAAGGTCTGTCGGCAATCAGGCGCTTCTTCATGAAAAGGTCGGTGCCCTTCGGCGTCGCGCCTGAAAGAAAGCGCGGCGCCGTAGAACGTTCCCCTCCCGGCGATCTCCGGCGCGACCTTGCGTCGTCGGATCGCCGGTCAGTCGCCCCCGCGTTTCCGGGATCAGTCGCTCTCGTAGCCGTAGACTTCCGGCAGGATGAAGATTGCCGAAAGCAGCCCCACCAGCGGGAAGATGGCGACGAAGAGCGTGGCCCCCGCCTGGCCGATGGCCGTGAAGAGGCTCGGGAACAGGAAGATCGCGAGGAAGGACGGAAGCTTCACGAACATGTAGGCGAAGCCGCTGGCCGTGCCTCGATATTGCGGCCGCGCCACCAGCGTCGGGATCGTCATGCAGTTCGAGGCGTCCCAGTAATGGCCCCAGAGCATCGCGCCCGCCACGAAGGGAAGCAGCACCTTGTGTCCGGTCCAGATCGCCCAGGCGGCAACGAGGAGCGAGACGAGGACGATGCCGAAGCCCCAGATGCTGATCCCGCGATGGCCGATGCGTGGTGTCAGCAACGGTCCGACCCAGCCGGAAATCGCGGCAATGACATAGAGCCCCATTGTCACGAGGTTCGTGCCCAGCACCGTGCTCACGCCCAGCGAGACGAAGAGGGTGGGCAGGTAGAAGGCGAAGGTCGAGAACTCCGAACCCTGGCAGAAGCAGGCGATGTAGCCGAAGAGCGTCGCCCGCCAGCGGATCGGATCCTTGCGCAGGTCAGTCAGGAAGTTCATCAGCTGCGGTTTCGGCACGGTGACGTCGGCCTCCGGCAGCATGTCGAGCCGGTCGCCGTACATGGAGGCAACCACCTCGCGCGCTTCCCGGAACCGGCCGTGCCGGATCAGCCACACCGCCGTTTCCGGCAGGTCATGGCGGAGAACCAGGATGATCAGCGCCGGAACGGCGCCCAGGGCCAGCGTGACGCGCCAGATCCATTCCGGCGGCAGGTTCACCACCATGAAGATCGCGATCACCGCCAGCGTGAGCACCTGGCCGACGGCGAACATGAACTGCCAGCGATTGCCCATGACCTCGCGCGCGCCCTTGGGCATGGATTCCATGATGTAGGTGTAGCCGTTGGAGATGTCGCTGCCGAGCGGCAGGCCCAGAATGAAGCGGACCACGACCAGCCAGCCGATATTCGGCACCACGCCCTGCAGCAGCGCGAAGATGATGAACATGACCATGGTGGCCAGGAACATGACGCGGCGGCCGAGCTTGTCGGAAAGCCACCCGCCGAGCATCGCCCCGATCAGCGCGCCGCCCTGCGTTCCCGCCGCGGCGAGGCCGAGGATCAGCGGGTCGGGATGATAGAGCTGGCGGATGTAGACCAGCACGAAGGCGATGGAATAGAGGTCCCACGCTTCCACCAGGATCGAGGCCATCATCAGCCAGCCGATCCGGTTGCCGCCCGGATTGTACTTGCCCACCAGATAGCGGACGGTCGCATCCATGGATGTCTGCTGGGACACGGTTACCGCCACGAGAAGTCTCCCGTCGCGGACAGTGAGGCGCTTTTCGTAAGATGTATCCAGGTATATTCCTGAATTGGATGCGGTTCCGGCAAGATATCCCCCTTGTCGCGCCGTCGTTTCTTTGGACGCTTGTTGGGCGGAAGGTGACCCCCGGAGATCTGCCCTGTCAAGCAGCCCGGAATATCTTGCCGGCAGGAAGATCAGGAGTGCTGATCAGGGATCCAGCGGGACCAGCATGCGCTCGAAAGGCAGGTTTGGGCCCACTGGCACGAAGCCGCCGGGATTGAGGGCCTTGATCGAGTAATAGCCGCGCTTGATGTGCTCGATGCTCACCGTTGACGCGATTTCCGGGATCTGGAGCATCCGCTCCAGCAAAGCCGAAAGCGCGGGATAATCCGCGACCCTGCGCCGGTTGCACTTGAAGAGCGCGTAGTAGGCCGCGTCGAAGCGGACCAGCGTCACGAAAAGGCGGATGTCTGTTTCGGTCAGCCGCTCGCCGAAGAGGAAGGCCCGGCCGTCGGAGAGCCGCGCTTCCAGCTCGTCGAGCATCGCGAAGACGTCGCGGTAGGCTTCCTCGTAGGCCACCTGCGTGGTCGCGAAGCCGGCGCGATAGACGCCGTTGTTGAGCGCGGGATAGATCGCGTCGTTCAGCGCGTCGATATCGGGCCGGAGATCTTCCAGATAAAGATCCGGCCCGCTCGCCAGCGTCCCGAAGCCGCTGTTGAACATGCGCAGGATATCGGCGGATTCGTTGTTGACGATGGCCCGGCGTTTTCGGTCCCAGAGAACCGGGACCGTCGCGCGGCCCGTGAAGTCGGAATCGGCGCGGCTGTAGATCTCGTGCAAGTAGCTGCTGCCGTTGACCGGGTCCGGCGACGTCGCGGGATCGAAGCGCCAGCCCTGATCGGAGAGTTCCGGCTCGACGATGGAGACGGACACCGCCTGCTTCAATCCCTTGAGCGCACGCGCGATCAGCGTTCGGGACGCCCAGGGGCAGATCAGCGCGACATAGAGGTGATATCGGCCCGACTCGGCCTCAAAACCGCCGTCGCCGCTCGGCCCGGCGCTGCCGTCAGTCGTCACGAAATTGCGGAAGCTCGAGGTTTGGCGCACGAAGCCGCCTTTGGCGTCCTTCGCCTGGACCGGCTGCCAATCCGCCACCCATTTTCCGTTTCGAAGCATGATCGAGGTTCTCAGCCGGTTTTCAGCACGATGCCGATTCCGGCGGGATCGCGGAGCGAGATGCCGTTCCCGACCTCGCTGAACGGGACGGCGGAGGCGGACAGGCGATCGCGGGCGACCTCGATGGTCTCCGCGTCCCGGGCGATCAGTTCGTAGGAGCGCAGGCCCGTGCTCGTGCCGTCCAGCGGGGCGGCGGCGCGGCTGTTCCAGATGTTGGTCGCGATCTGATGATGGTAGCCGCCGGATCCGTAGAAAACCGCGCCGGGATAACGGCAGGTCACGTCAAAGCCCAGCAGGCCGGAATAGAAGGCTTCCGCCGATGGCAGGTTGCCGGTCTGCAGGTGCATGTGGCCTACGATCGCGCCGGCGGGCCAGCCGCTCCAGTCCACTTCTTGTCCGGCCTCCATCAGGTCGGCGAAGTCGAGCGGGCCGGTCGTCATCTCGATTGCCCCGTCCGTCACCTTCCAGGTCGAGCGCGGCCGGTCGGCATAGATCTCGACCCCGTTGCCCTCGGGATCGCTCAGATACACCGCTTCCGAAACGCTGTGATCGCTGGCTCCGAGCAGGGGAAAGCGCCTGGCAGCCGCGTGGCTGAGCCATGCGCCGAGATGCCCGCGCGACGGCAGCAGGAACGCCGTGTGGAAGAGCCCGGCATCCCGCCGGTCGTGGGCGCGGGCAGCGGGTTCGCCCTGGAGGCGCAGGAGCCCGGCGCTGGGGGAGCCCAGCACCACGGTGTTCGCGCTCTCGTCCCGCAGCGTGAGGCCGACGACCTCCTGATAGAAGGCGGAGACCCGCGGAAGGTCGTGGACCGCGATGGTGACGCCGCCGATCCGGTGAGGCGCGGCGGCCAGAACCGGCGAGCCGAGATCATCGACAGGAACCGTGTCTGGAAGGGACACATTCGAGGTTGCGGTCTGCATGAAAGGCTCCGTCGGCTCAGGATACCGGTCAATGTAATCTTTCCTCATAAGCGAGATAATATATGATCCTTGCATGTCATCTCACACTGAGAGAGTGAAGCCGTGCTGGACCGCCTGACCGGAATGCAGGTCTTCGCGAGGATCGCGGGCCTCGGCAGCATCTCCGCGGCGGCCCGCTCGATGCAGATCTCCGCCACCATGGCGACCAAGCACCTGGCATCGCTGGAGGAGCAGCTCGGCGTCCAGTTGCTGCACCGGACCACGCGGCGGCTGACGCTGACGGAAGCCGGGCGGCAGTTTCTGGAAAGCGCGGAGCGGATCCTCGCCGAATTTCACGAAGCGGAAACGGTCGCTTCGGCCGAGCGGGTGGAGGTCGGCGGGCTGCTCCGCATCAACGTGCCGCTGTCCTTCGGCTTCCGCGTGATCGCGCCGCTGATGCCGGAATTGCGCGAACTCTATCCCGCGCTGAAAATCGAGATGGGGCTTTCCGATCGCGTGGTCGATCTCGTCGAGGAGGGCTGGGACGTGGCGATCCGGGTCGGGCAATTGCGCGATTCCTCTATGATCGTCCGCAAGCTCGCGCCCTGCCGCCTGCTTCTCGTGGCAGCGCCCGACTATCTCCGCCGCCATGGCACGCCGCGCACCGTGGCCGATCTCGGGGAGCATGATTGCCTCGGCTACACGCTTTCGCCGACGATCGGCGCCACCGAGTGGTCTTTCGGCGCGGACGGACGCATCCGGCAGCCGATCGACGCGCATTTCCGCGCCAATAACGGGGACGCGCTAGTCGCGCTGGCGATCGGCGGGGCGGGGATCACCTACCAGCCCACCTTCCTCGTCGCCGATGCCGTCAGGTCCGGGCAACTCGTGCCGATCGCGCTGGATCAGGACTTGGTGGCGAGCCTCGGAATCTTCGCCTTGTTCGCCCCGCACCGGCGACCGCCCGCCAAGATCAGGGCCTTCGTGGATTTCCTCGTGAACCGCTTCGGGAAGGAACCGCCATGGGAAAAGGGGCTTCCCGGATTTCCCATGGCGTGAGCGGGAGCGCCCCGGCAGAACCGGCGGAACCCCCTCGGGCGATTTTCTCTCTCTCTCCGGAAGGCTCGTCCTGGCCCGGCCCGGCCTGCCGGATCAGGTCTCCGCCACGGCGGCGCTTTCCTCAAGATTGCGCCGGTGCGCATCGAAGCTCTGCGCTTCCACGAAGACGCGCGTCACTTCCGGCCGGAGCGCCTTGATCTGCCGTTCGATGCTGGTGACGGCGGCTTCGACTTCGCCGGCGGTCAGCCGGTCGCGGAAGTCCAGGCTCATGGCGACCAGCACGTCGTCCGGGCCGAAATGCATGGTGAGGAACTCGTTGATGCGCTCCACGCCGTGCTGGCGCAGCGCGACTTCCCGCAGCGCCGCCTTCGTTTCCGGCGCCACGCTTTCGCCGGTCAGCAGGCTCTGGCATTCATAGGCAAGGAAGACGGCCGTGCCGGCGAGGATGAGGCCGATCACCACGGACGCCATGCCGTCCAGCGCCGGCATGTCTAGCCATTGCGAGAGGATGAGACCTGCGAGCGCCACGAAGAGCCCGGCCAGCGCGGCTGTATCCTCGAAGAGAACTGTGAAGATGGTGGGGTCCTTGCTGAGCCGGACCGCCTGAATCCAGCCACGCTTGCCCTTGGCGGAGCGGAACGCGCGGAGCGCGATGAACCAGACGCTGCCCTCGAACAGGATGGCGAAACCCAGCACGAGGTAATTGACCCAGGGCGCCTCGACCGGATGCGGCGAGCGGATTTTCTCCAGCCCTTCCAGAATGGAGACGCCGGCGCCCAGGCCGAAGATGAGGACGGCGACCACGAAGGCCCAGAAATAGAGTTCGAGACCATGTCCGAAGGGATGGTTCTCGGTGGCTGGTCGCTTGGCGCGCCGCATGCCGAAGAGCAGCAGGCCCTGGTTTCCGGTGTCGACCAACGAGTGAACCGCCTCGCTGAGCATGGCCGCGCTGCCGGTATAGGCGGCGGCACCGAATTTCGTGACGGCGATTGCTGCGTTGCCTGTCAGCGCTGCGAAAATCACCAGCTTTGAGCCGTGAGCGGCCATTGGGTCTAAGGTCTCCCTTGAGGTTGTGAAACGAAATCGGATAGGGGCGGGCGATCAGCTCGCCCGGGCGTAGGGCGGTTCGCCCTGCTGCGTGTCTGATGGCGGCGGAGGTTCATCCGGAGTGAAGGCGTTCCGCTCGCCGGAAGCTTCGGGTGGGGCGGCTTCCCGGTGCCGGGTGATCTGGTGCAGCATGCCGCGCGCGATCTCCCGCTCTCCCATGATGATCACGTCGGCGTCGTGGCGCTTGAGGTGCTCGACCTCCGCGTCGGAATGGGCGCGGGCAATGATCAGGATCAGCGGGTTTGCCGCGCGTGCCTGCTCGGCGATGTGCGCCGCCTCGAAGGCGTTCGGAATGGCGATGACGATGTTGCGCGCACCGAGCAG
The DNA here is from genome assembly GCF_900110915.1 of Faunimonas pinastri. Classification (GTDB taxonomy): domain Bacteria; phylum Pseudomonadota; class Alphaproteobacteria; order Rhizobiales; family Afifellaceae; genus Faunimonas; species Faunimonas pinastri. Next base: position 33,039 of record NZ_FOFG01000002.1, on the reverse strand, counting down.
GTTGGCAAGCACCAGCACATGCCGGCTCGCCGCGTTGCCGGAGATCACCTCGATGCCGTCCCCGGTCGCTCGAAGGATGCGGTCTTCGGCATCCTCGATCAGCAGGAAGGGCTCCGCGCGGTCGGCCAGTTCCTCCGCAACGATGCTGCCGACGCGACCGAAGCCGACAAGGATCGTGTGGTCCGCCAGCGCGGTCGGCACGGCGAGTGCGTCCGGGTTTTCGCTGGGCGCCGCGGTGACGGCAACGGTTTCCGCCGTGCCCGGCTCGTTGGGAGATGCGGCTTCGGGAGCGATGGGCCCCGGCGCAGGCTCCGCAACTCGGGCCGCAAGCCGGCGCTCCCAGGCCAGTCGAAGCCGACCGGCCGCGAAGAAGACGAGGGGATTGAGGATGATCGACAGAATCGCGCCGGCCAGGATGAGATCCCGCGCCTCTGCCGGCAGCAGCTTCAGCCCGACCCCGAGCTCGGCAAGGATGAAGGAAAACTCGCCGATCTGCGCCAGGCTCGCGGAAATCGTCAGCGCCGTGCCGACCGGGCGCCGGAACAGGAGCACGATCAGGAAGGAGGCGATCGACTTGCCGACCACGATGATGAACAGCGTCGCCAGCACCGGCAACGGCTCGCGGATCAGGATGCCGGGATCGAACAGCATGCCGACCGAGACGAAGAACAGCACGGCGAAGGCGTCTCGAAGCGGCAGGCTCTCCTGGGCGGCGCGGTGGCTGAGCTCGCTTTCCGACAGGATCATGCCGGCGAAGAAGGCGCCCAGCGCCAGCGACACGCCGAAGAGCTGAGAGGAGCCGAATGCGACGCCGAGCGCGATGGCCAGCACGCCCAGCCGGAACAGCTCGCGCGAGCCGGTGTGGGCGATCCGGTGCAGGATCCATGGGATCGCCCGGCGACCGAGCAGGAGCATGACCAGCACGAAGGCGACGATCTCCAGAAGCGTCGCGCCGACAAGGCCGGGCACGCCGAGGTCGCGGCCGGCCACATGGCTGAGGATCAGGCTGAGCGAGTCGCCGGTCGCGTGCTCGCTGCTGCCGATGCTGGCCAGTGCGGGGATGAGCACCAGCGCGACGACCATGAAGAGGTCTTCCACGATCAGCCAGCCGATGGCGATCTTGCCACGCTCGCTCTCCAAAAGCCGACGTTCCTGCAGGGCCTTCAGAAGCACCACGGTGGAGGCGACCGACAGCGCGAGGCCGAAAACGAGGCTGCCGCCGGTGGGCCAGCCCATCAGCCAGCCGAAGCCCCAGCCGAGCAGCGTGGCGCAGCCGATCTGCACGACGGCCCCCGGCACGGAGATGCCCCGCACGGCGAGGAGATCCCGGAGCGAGAAGTGCAGCCCGACGCCGAACATCAGCAGGATGACGCCGATTTCCGCCAGTTCCGGGGCCAGCGTCTGGTCCGCCACGAAGCCGGGTGTGTGCGGTCCGACGAGAACGCCGGCTATGAGGTAGCCGACCAGCGGCGGCAATCGGAAACGGTTTGCGATGGCACCCAGGATGAACGCCAGCACGAGGCCGGCAACGATCGTCGAGATCAGTGGGGTACCATGCGGCATCAGGTCTCCTAGCGAGGGCTGGACGGAAAGCGGAATTGAGCTATTTGCTCAGTATCAACCAATATGGTTGAACACTAAGGCAGCTTCAAGGAGATCGATGTTGCCCTTGAACCCTCCCCAGTGCCGGGCCGCGCGCGCACTGCTCGACTGGACGCAGGCGGAGCTTGCGGATCGGGCCGAAGTCTCGCGCAGCACCATCCGGGACTTCGAAAGCGGACGGCACGACCTCCACCGCGCCAGCGCGGCGCAGATCCGCCGCGCCTGCGAGGATGCGGGCGTGGTCTTCGTCGATGTGGAAGGCGTCGGCCCCGGCGTCTGCCTCAGGGAGACGGAGCCGGACCAGCGCGCCTGAGATCTCGCGGATGAACGAGGTGACGGGCGAAGCGTGGGTCGGCAGCCCGAAAGCTGCGGCCTGAAGGCCCCTCAGGTGGGGGAGTTGGTTTTACCGGTCTGCAGCAAGCTGCCGCTGAAGCCGAGGCCGAGCATCATGGCCGCGATCACCAGAAAGGCGACGGGCAGGCTGGAGAGGTGGGCGATGAAGCCGATGCCCGCCGGTCCCGCCAGGATGCCGGCATAGCCGAGCGTCGTGACCGCGGGGACCGCGATCCGTTCCGGCATCACGTTCTGCCGGCCGACCGCGCTGAAAAGCACGGGCACGATGTTGGAGCAGCCGGCGCCGACCAGCGCGTAGCCGAGCAGGGCCACTTCCCATGACGGAATGAACGTGCCCAGCGCAAAGCCGAGCGCGGCCAGAACACCGCCGACCATCATGACGTGTCGCCCGCCGAGGCGCTCGACGACGCGGTCGCCGGTCAGGCGCCCGAACGTCATGGTCGTGGCGAAGGCGGCGTAGCCGAGGCCCGCATAGGAAGTCGGGATCCGATGAACCTGCGTCAGGAAGACGGCGCTCCAATCGAGGACCGCGCCCTCCGCCAGGAAGCACACGCAGCAGAGAACGCCGATCAGGAGCACCACGCCGTGCGGCACCGCGAAGGCAGGCCCGCCGCTCTCGCTGCCATAGGGCAGGAGCTTGTTGGCGGAAATCGCGAGGGCAAGGAGCATCAGCCCGGCGATGCAGAGGCTGGCGGCGAGCGGCGAGGTGCCGAGGCTGAGAAGAAGGGCCATTCCGCCCGCGCCCAGAATACCGCCCACGCTGAACATGCCGTGGAACCCCGACATCATGGACCGGCCGCTGGCGCGCTCCACGATGATCGCCTGGATGTTGATGACGACATCCATCGTGCCGATGCTGGCGCCGAAGAGCAGCAGCGTCAAAACGAAAGGCGCGATGGAGGAGACGGTGGCCAGGAGGGGCAGCGTGATGGCCGCGGCGATGGCGGCGACCGTCAACACGCGCCGGCAACCGAAACGGCCGGCCATCGCACCGGCCAGCGGCATCGTCACGACCGAGCCGGCGCCGAGGCAGAGGAGCAGCAGGCCGAGCGTTCCGTCGCTGATGCCGAGCCGCGCCTTGGCGAAGGGCACGAGCGCGGCCCAGGCGGCACCGGCAAAACCCGGGATGAAGAAGACCGTCCGCGTGGCGAACTGCTCCGCTCTGCCGGGAAGGTGTCGGGAGGCGGCGTCGAGCGATGTCATCGGGGTGAACTCGGTCCGTATGTGGTGATTATCAGCGTGACAACGCGGGCTCGGCCATGCGCACCGCTGTCCCGAGTTCGCGAAAGGGGGCAAGCGCGGGTTCCGCCGCGTCCGCTTCCACGACCAGATGCGTCAGCAGCGAAGCGGGCCCCACCTCGAACGGCGCGGAAGTGCCGAGCTTGTCGTTGGTGACGGCGGTCGCAATCATCGACGCCATCTCGACGACTGCGTGCTTCAGTTCCGCATCCTCGAAATCGGTGGCGGTGATGCCGCCCTCCGGGTCGAGCGCGCATGTGCCGAGAAAAGCCATGTCCAGCCGGATCGCCCCGAGGTCGCGCAGCGCTCGCGCACCTAGGGCGGCCCCGAGACGGGGATCGATCCGGCCGCCGATCACGACGAGCCGGATATCCGGAAGTGTCATCAGTGCGGCGGCAATCGCAGGCGCATTGGTCACCACGGTCAGATCGAGGCCGGCCGGAAGAGCGCGGGCGATCGCAAGATTGGTCGAGCCACCGTCGAGGAAGAGGACACCGCCTTTGCGACAGGTCTCGGCGATCAGTCGTGCGCCGCATGCGCCAAGCGCCGACTTCCGGAGGGGCTGGTCGGCGATGCGCTGGTCGATGGGCGGGGTTGCCGGGGCAAGCGAAAGCGCGCCCCCATAAACACGGCGGCATAAGCCGGAAGCGGCAAGCTCCCGCAGGTCCCGCCGGATCGTATCATCGGAAACGCCGTACTGCCGCGCGAGATCCACCGCCAGCACGCGGCCTCGGCGCGACAATTCCTGGCGGATTCGCTCCTGCCGCTCGTCGGGAAGGGATGTTGCTGCGCTCGTCACCGATTCTGGTCCCGAATCTGAGAGAAACGTGCACGATCGTGCATGACCATGCAATCGTCTGCGGCGATGTTTCTGCGTGTGATCAATGCAGAGACGTCGGCGATGAGTATTCTCTGCCAGCCGGTTCGCTGGCTCACCGGAAAGGGGACACGATGGTGCAGATGATGCGGACCGCTGTGGTTCATGAATTCGGCACCCCTCCTGATCGAGGACGTCCCCGTTCCTGTTCCCGGTCCCGGCGAGGTGCTCGTCAAGGTTCTCGCCAGCGGCGTCTGCCACACCGACCTGCATGCCGCCGACGGCGACTGGCCGGTGAAGCCGAGCCCGCCTTTCATTCCCGGCCATGAGGTCGCCGGCGTGGGGATCCAGCTCGGCCCCGGCGTGACGGAGCTGAGGCAAGGCAACATGGTCGGCGTCGCCTGGCTCCATGACGCCTGCATGCGCTGCGAGTATTGCGAGACGGGCTGGGAATTCCTTTGCGAGCACCAGCACGATACCGGCTACAGCTGTAATGGCGCTTTGCCGAATACGTGATCGCATCCGCGCCCTTCGTCGGGCGTCTGCCGGCCGGGGTGGATGTCGCGGAAATCGCGCCGATCCTTTGCGCGGGCTTGACCACTTACAAAGGTCTGAAGGAAACCGACGCCAAACCCGGCGAGTGTGGCGGCGCTCGACATAGCACCCGGGAAGCTTCAGCTGGCGCGGGATGCCGGCGCGGACATCGCCGTCGACGCGCGTGCGCCCGATGCGGTGGACCAGAGTCTCAAGGCGACCGGCCGCGGCGCGCATGGCGTGCTCGTCGCAGCGGTCTCGCCGCCGGCCTTCAACCAGGCCCTGCAGATCGTGCGTCGCAAGGGCACGGTAAGCACTCGTCGGCCTGCCGCCGGGCGAGTTTCCGACGCCCATCTTCGACGTCGCCCTCAAGCGTATCACGGTGCGCGGCTTCATCGTCGGCACGCGTCGCGACCTTGAGGAGGCTCTCGCCTTTGCCGCCGAGGGCAAGGTGAAATCCCAGATCCGGAAGGCGCCGCTGGAAGAGATCAACAGCATCTTCGCCGACCTGAAGGCGGGAAAGATCGAAGGCCGCGTGGTGCTGGACATGACCGCGCCACAGGTCGGCAATTACGCGCGCCACGAGAAGGCGGAAGCGCTCACGGTCTGATTCGAGGGGAGGCGGCCGCCGCTCAGCGCCCCGGCACGAGCCCGAGACCTTCGTGCGGCCCGAGCTGAGGCGGTCGCCCGCCCCCTCGTGATTTCGATGCCTGGAAAGCTGCACGCGTCCCGATCCGGCAGGGACAGGGTCTCCATCTACTGCACTCGCGATACGCGCCGAAGCTTCTGCCTGCGAAAAATCGTCTCGCGCGTTGCATTTCCACGTGCCCGGGATCTATCTCCGAAAGGAACCGATCGAAACGGACCCCATCATGCCAGCATCTTCGCCCCGCCTGACCGAACTCGCGCATGGAGGCGGCTGCGGCTGCAAGCTGGCTCCCTCCGTCCTGCAGAGCCTGCTTGCCGACCAGCCGATGATGGGCACCTTCAGCCAGCTCCTGGTCGGGGCCGAGACATCGGACGACGCCGCGGTCTGGCAGGTCGACGACAATCTGGCCATCATCGCCACCACCGACTTTTTCATGCCGATGGTGGACGATCCCCATGACTTCGGGCGGATCGCCGCGACCAACGCCATTTCCGACATCTATGCCATGGGCGGCCGACCGATCATGGCGCTGGCGATCCTCGGCGTTCCGGTGAGCAAACTCGAGCCGGCGGTCGTGCGGCAGATCCTGCAGGGTGGCGCGTCCATCTGCGCGGAGGCGGGCATTCCGGTGGCCGGCGGCCATTCCATCGACGCGCCGGAGCCGATCTACGGCCTCGCGGTGATCGGGCTCATCCGCCCCGACCAGGTCCGCCGCAATGCCGGCGCGCAAGCCGGCGACGCGCTGATCCTGACCAAGGGCATCGGCGTCGGCATCTATTCCGCCGCGATCAAGCGCGGCGCCCTGCCGGAAGGCGCCTATGACGAGATGATCGCCTCCACGACGCTCCTGAACCGGGTCGGCTCGGAACTGGCCTCCGATCCCGCCGTGCACGGTATTACCGACGTGACGGGCTTCGGCCTTCTCGGGCACTCGCTGGAGATGGCGCGGGGATCGGGTCTGAGCCTGACGATCCGGCAGGATGCGGTGCCGCTGCTGACGCATGCGCAGGCGCTCGCCCGGGAAGGCTTCGTCACCGGCGCCTCGCCACGCAACTGGGACAGCTACGGCTCGGGTATCGTGCTGCCGGAGGATTGCCCGGACTGGCAGCGGATGCTCCTCACCGATCCACAGACCTCGGGTGGATTGCTGGTTGCCTGCGCGGCCGACGCGGCGGACGCGCTGGTCGAGCGCATCCGGGCTGCCGGCTATCCGCTAGTCGCCCGGATCGGCACCGCGGAAGCGGGACCGCCGCGTGTCGTGGTGGTCTGAGGGAGGCACCCCGCCGCCGACATGGCTGAGGTGAAAGACTTGCCGGGCCGGCGGTGATATCGCCGGCGACCGTGAAGGCGGATCAGGCGACCTCCAGGTCGCAGTCCAGACGGCCCGTTGCGAGGAAGTCTTCGATCAGCCGCTCCGTTTCCGAGCAGTCGATGCCCTGCGTGGCAAGCCAGTCCTCGGCGTAATAGGAGCAGGAATAGCGCTCGCCTGCGTCGCAGATCAGCGACACCAGCGAGCCCATCTCGTTGGCGCGGATCATCGAGGCCGCCTTCCAGCAGAGCGCGAAGAAATTGGTGCCGGTCGAGCCGCCGACGCGGCGGCCGAGATGGCAGGAAAGCGCCCGCATCGCACCGATGGCGTTGCAGTCGGGAACGCGCACCATCTCGTCGATCACTTCGGCCACGAAGGAGGGCTCGACACGCGGCCGGCCGATGCCCTCGATGCGCGACGGGCGCGGGCAGGTGACGCCGCGGTCGCCCCGCTTGAAGCTCTCGAAGAAGGCGGAATGTTCGGGATCGACGCCAAGGAGCTTTGTCGGCAGGCGTTTGTAATGGATGTAGCGCCCGATCGTGGCGGTGGTGCCGCCGGTGCCGGCGCTCATCACGATCCAGCGCGGCAGCGGATGACGCTCGATCCGCATCTGCTCGAAGATGGATTCGGCGATGTTGTTGTTGCCGCGCCAGTCCGTCGCGCGTTCGGCGAAGGTGAACTGGTCGAGGTAATAGCCGCCGATGCGCTGGGCGAGCGCCGCGGCTTCCTCGTAGAGCGAGATGCCCGGCTTGATGAGGTGGCAGCGGCCGCCATAGTGCTCGATGGCGCGGACCTTGTCCTGCGACGTCGTCTCCGGCATCACCGCGTAGAAGGGCACGCCGATCATGCGGGCAAAATAGGCCTCCGACACGGCGGTGGAGCCGGAGGAGGCCTCGACCACCGGCGCTCCCTTGCCGATCTTCCTGTTGCAGAGCGCGTAGAGGAACAGCGAGCGCGCGAGGCGATGCTTCAGGCTGCCGGTCGGGTGGGTCGATTCGTCCTTGAGGTAGATGTCGACGCCGCCGAGGTCGAGATCGAGCTTCAGGAGATGCGTGTCGGCGGAGCGGTGCTGATCCGCCTCGATCAGCGCCACCGCCCCGTTGTTCCACGCCCACGCGTCGAGAGTGTCGACCGTGGGCTTCGCGATCTCGTTCATGGGCACGTTTCCCGTCTGGCGGCCTGGCAAGCCGCCGGTCAGACCTGCAAGGCGGAGTTGATCAACGGTTTCAGCTCGGCCGGCCGAAGCACCTGCGTGATGAAACGTTCCACCAGCGGCTCGTAGGCTGTCCAGAGCTTGCGCAGTTTCGTGGCGGGATTGAGTTCGAAATCGACGCGGAGGTCAACGAGGGGCCACGCATGCCGGTCGACGATCAGCAGCGCCGCCGCCATGGCCGGCTGCGTTTCCCCGCCGGCGGTCACGCCCGCGTCGAGCCCGTCCAGCAGGCGCTCGGCGAAAAGCGAGGCCCCCGAGGCCTCGTAACCCCGGATCATCTCGGCGGTGACGGTCTCGTTGACCATGAAATTGCCGACCGACACGCAGGCGTCGCCCTGATGCGCGGTGTTGATGGACTCGATCCCGGGACCGTTGAAGAAAGCCGTGCCGCCCTCGCGATCCACCGCCGCGAACTGGCGGAGGTCCGGCTGGTCGCTGCCGGCGACAAGCAGCGCGACGACTTCGCTGGCCGTGAACCCCTGCGCCAGCAGGTCGAGGCCGAGCGGTCCGCAGCGGATATCGGTGCGATGCTGGGTGGAAACCGCGCCCGCGCCGGCCCGTGCCCACGGGCAGCGGTTGCCGACGGCGATCGAGGAACTGGCGACGGCAATGCCGAACATCCCGGTTTCGCGGTCCAGCGCGTTCAGTGAAAACGTCATGTCGTCTCCGCGCGAGCCTCGCCCGCGCTCTCCTTTGGGGGTAATGCGCCCTAGACTTCGCGACGGTCCTTGAAGCGGTACCAGGGCAGGATGAAGCGGGCCGTCCTGATCGCGACGGGGTGGATCGGCACGGCATGCGGATCGGTGGGTCGCAATGCGAGCCGGTCGTCGGCAACGCCTTCGACCGCATCGGCCATGACGGGCCCCATGGCGCAGCCGAGCGCCAGCCCCCGGCCGTTGCAGCCGATCCAGGCGGAAAGCCCGTCGGATCGCCGGAAGAGGCGGGGGAGGCGATCCACTGTCATGGCGATCCGCCCGCCCCAGAAGCTGCGCATCGGATCGGGCGGCAGGTCCGGGAACATTTCGTGGAGACGCTGCCCGACCAAACGGGGCAGGCGGTGGGAAGCGCTCACTTGCAGGGCAAGCGCGCCGCCGGAAACCAGCCTGCCTTCACGGTCCTTGCGGAGATATCGCAGATCCATCCGGGTATCGGACGCGGCTTCGTCACCGGGCAGGATACGTTCCGCCAGAGAGCCGAGCGGGTCGGTTGCCGCCTGATAGGAGGTGACGGGAACGATCGTGCGCCGGATCTCCGGCCAGAGATCGCCGGTATAGGCGGCCGTTGCCAGCGCCACGCGCGGCGCGCGCACGCTGCCGGCTGGCGTGGCAACCAGCCAGCAATCTCGGTCTCGCTTGAGCGACAGCGCCGGGCTCTTCTCGAAAACGGAAACGCCCTCCTGTCCGGCGGCGCGGGCAAGCCCCTGCGTGAACGCGAAGGGGTTGATGTGGCCGCCGCCGCGATGCTCCCAGCCGCCGACATAGACGAACGTGCCAAGTCGCCGGCTCATTTCCCCGGCGGAAAGAACGCCGGTCGGCGCTCCGAGCGCGGCCCATTGCTCCGCCAGCCCGGCAACGCGGCGGAGCCGGCCGGGGCTATGCGCGGGCTGCAGCCAGCCATTTCGCCGCGCATCGCAGTCGATGCCGTAGCGATCCACGAGTTCGAAGAGCACATCCGCCGCGCCCGCGACCATGGCGAGGAAGCGCTCGCCCCGTTCGCCCGGCCAGAGTGCCCGGATCGCATTGGGGCCGTGGCGAGTGAGGGCGGCGATCACCTGTCCGTTCGCACGGCCGGATGCTCCGGCCCCGATGGTGGCGGCTTCGAGGAGCACGGTCCGATGCCCCCGCCGGGCGAGTTCGATCGCGGCGGCGAGCCCGGAGAGCCCGCCACCCACGACGACGACGTCCGCCTCCAGGTCACCGCGCAGAGCCTCGCCGCGAAAGCGTTCGCGGGAGAGCGCGGTCCAGAGCGGCGACGGCGGATCGGTTGGCCAGGATCTCACGGCCGAACGGTCCTGATCTCGATCCCGCAGGTAGCCCGGAGGTCGTGGTGAGCTTCCGCTTCGCCCCGGATCACCAGGCGATCCGCGCCCCGGCTGACGGCGATGCCCGGCTCGCCATCCTGGCCGAAGCATTGGAGGCCGTCCGGCGACGGCAGCCCGACCGACTCAAGACCACTCGCGCCGTTGGGGTGAACCAGCATGTTCGGTCGCCAGAGAAGCTGTGGCGTATGGTGTTGGCAGAAGAGGCATTGCAGCCCCGGCGTTTCCTCCCGCGCGATGCGGGCGATGGAAAAACGAAGCTGGCCGTCGGGAGTGCTGCGCGAGAATTCGCGGACCGCTTCCGCCGCGATCCCGTTCGCCTGCAGCCGCTCCACCGTTGCCCGGATGTCGGTGCTGCGGAAGGCGAGGCCACGAATGCCGATGCCGGCGGCCAGAAGCTCGCGCCAGCCGGCATTGACGGCCGTCGGCTCGACGACGCCCATGATCTCGATGTAGCTGCCGGCCAGCATGACGCAGCGATTGGCCGTTCCCATCTGCGGGCTGTGCCGCGCCTCCGGCGTCACTTGAAAGCCCGCCGCCTCGAATGCCGCACCTGCGGCCGCCAGATCCGGCACCAGCACGACGACGTGATCGATGGGCAGGCGCATCGTCATGCGGCGACGGTCATCTTGTCGATGCCGTAGATGCGGTCGACGACGATCAGGCCGACCACAGCCAGCGCCATCTGCAGGGTGCTGAGCGCCGCGATCGTCGGGTCGAACTGGTTCTCCATGTAGCTCAGCATGACCACCGGCAGCGTGTTCGTGCTGGCGCTGCCGAAGAAGTAGCTGATCGGCAGATTGTCGAACGAGGTCAGGAAGGAGAAGAGCGAGCCCGCCATGATCCCCGGCCGGATCAGCGGCAGCGTCACGTGCCAGAAGACACGGAGTGGCCCGGCGCCGAGGATGGAAGCGGATTCCTCATAGGAGCGGGGAAGGCCGGCATAGACGCCCGCCACGGTGCGCACGAGATAGGGCAGGCAGACAACCGTATGGGTGATCAGAAGCGCCGCGAAGGATACGCCGAACCCGAGAAACGACAGAAAGAACAGCGAGGCGAAGCCGATCACGATCATCGGCATGGACAGCGGCGACAGCAGGAAGGTCATCACCGCGCCCGCCCAGCGCGACCGGGAGCGGGCGAGGAAGAGACAGGCCGGCACGCCGAGCAGCCCGGCGAGGATCGTCGCCCCGATGGCGATCTCGATGCTGACGATCAGCGCGTCCACGAACGGCTTGTACTGGAAGATGTGGGCGAACCACTTGGTCGACCAGCCCGGCACGGGGAACGCGATGAAGCCCGCCGAGGTGAACGACACGATCACCACGACGAGGATCGGCGCCAGCATGAAGACGAAGAAGACGACCACGAAAGCGAGGAGGGCGAAGAAGCTCCAGTCGATCCGGCGGACCATGCTCATGCTCCCCTCCGGCGCACGAGGCGCAGCTGGAGCCACAGGCAGAATACGGCGATAACGAGCAGGATCGTGCTCATGGCGCTCGCCATGCCGAAGTCGCGCGTCGTGTTGAACTGCTGGTAGATCAGGAGCGGCAGCGTCTGCAGCCCGCCGCCGAGCAGGATCAGCGTCACGAAGCTGCCGTTGGCAATCATGAAGACGAGGATCGCGCCGGTGCCGATGCCGTCCAGCGTCAGCGGAAACGTCACTTCCCAGAAGGTGCGGAAGGGTCCGGCGCCCAGCATCTGCGCGGATTCCTCCAGCCGGCGATCCACGCCCTGCAGCACCGAGCTGATAGACAGCACCATGAAGGGCACGAGGACATGGACCAGCGCCGCGATGACGAGCTCCGGCGTGTTGAGCACGCGGAGCGGCCGGGTAATCAGCCCGAGCTGGTCGATCAGGAGATTGTTCACCAGCCCCTTGCGGGCAAAGAGCACCTGCCAGCCGAAGGTGCGCATGATGATCGAGGTCATCAGCGGTGCGATCAGCAGGAAGATCACGAAGCCCGACCACTTGCCGGCCTTGCGCACGAGGAAGTAGGCGACGGGATAACCGATCAGCGCCGAGATGACGGTAACGCCTGCGGAAAGCAGCACCGTTTCGCCGATGACGCGGAGATAAAAGCGGTCCGTCATCAGCTGGACGTAGCGCGAGAGCGTGAGGCCGCCATCGCCGTCCTCAAAGCTTCGCATCCCGTTGTCGATCAGCGGGATGACGAAGAAGGCGAGCAGGAAGAGCGCGGCCGGAAGCACGAGAAGCGCCGGGCGCTTCATCGATCGTCCCGGGCGTCGTCTGGCCGTCGGCAGAACGAAATCGGTCATGGGGTTTCCGTCGCCATTCCTGCGGGAGCCGCGTCGCCTTTTGGGCGACGCGGCCAGACTGTCTTACCGGCCGATTTCACGGTTCCAGCGATCGACCCACTCGTTGCGCACCTTGGCGATCTGCTCGTAGGGCGGGAACGAGGTCTTCTGCCACGGCGTCACGCGCGGCTTGAGCTTGTCGCTGTAGACCACGTCCGTGTTGGTCACGCCGTAGTTCAGGATCTCCGCGAACTTGGCCTGGTTTCCGGCGTCCAGGATCTCGTTGAGGTAGGCCCAGGCGGCCGGATTGGCGTTCTTCGGCTTCTGCACGGCCACGCCGTTCAGCGCGCCGCCTTCCTCGGGATTGAGGAAGTCGATCCACGTCGCGCCGCTGTCGTAGTGGTTCCAGGTGCGGCCGTCGAAATAGACGCCGAGATCGGCCTCGCCGGAGGACAGCTGGTTGAAGAAGTCGTTCGGCGAACCCCAGAACACGAGGTTGTCCTTCATCTTCGCCATGGCCTTGAAGAACGGATCGACATTGTCGACGCCGCCGCCAAGCGCCTTGGCCATGGCCCAGATCAGCATGATCGGGGTCACGGCATAGCTGATGGAGGGAACGGAGGCGACGAACTCGCCGGAGGAGACGCGGTCCACGAACTCGGCGAAGGACTTCGGCGGATTGGAAACGGTCTTCTTGTTGTAGGTGATGCCACCCACGCCGTAATCGAAGATCGTGCCCTTGCCCATCACGGAGTCTGTCAGCTCCTTGGGGATCTTGGCGAGGTTCGGCAGCTTGTCGACGGTGAAGTCGTCCACCAGCCCGGCCTTCGCGGCGGAAAGGGCGAGGTCCGGCGTCATGATCAGCACGTCGAGAGGCGGCCTGGCGGGATTGGCCTCCACCTGCGCCAGCCACTGCGCCGGATCGCCCAGCGAGACATTCGCCTTGTCATGCGTCTTCGCCTCGAACGGGGCGACGAAACAATCGCGCACGGCCTTTTCCCAGACGCCGCCGAACGCGGTGACGGTGATTTCGGCCGACTGCGCGTAGGCTGTCCGCGACAGGCCGCCGGTGATCAGGCCGCCTGTTACGAAGCTCGTGCCGAGCGCCGTCCCAGCGCCGAGAAAGGTGCGTCTCGTCAAGTTGGTCATCGGCAGGTCTCCTGGAAGGCGGTTGGGTTGATGGCTCAAAGGTCGCTGAGCGCGGCTTCAAGCTGCTGGCGTGCAATCTGGATCGCGCCATGGTCCGCGTCGACCCTCGGGAAGTTCTGGGGCAGACCGGCCAATACCCGCTCCAGGATATCGCGCCGGCGACGCTGACGGGAGGCGGCGGGAAGCGCGACGAGCTTCTGGTTAAGCTGGTCCATGACGTCGCCATCGAAGACCGAGTTCCAGCGCTCGCGCTCCGGCCCCTGGTCGTTCGGATTATTGCTGACCGCGAAGGTCTTCCGCAGCCCCGCGGTCGCTGCCTCGTCCACTTCGCCATGGGCGATGACCACGCCGTAGCCGGCGCGCGCGCCCTCGGCCGTCACGAAGCCGTTCCGCACGTCGCCGGCGACGGCCTGCGGATCGCGAAGCGAAGCCGGACCCCAGCCGCCGGCGCCCGGCGTCAGGAAGGTTACAGTGTCGCCGGCATTCACCTCGAGAATGTCGATCTTGCCGAGATGCCGCTCATCGGCGCGGCCCTTGTTGACGATCAACTGGGCCGGCATGCCGGGGCCGCCGCCATTGGATCCCCAGGGCCGGAAGAGCAGACGCTCCATGCCGCGGCCAAGCACGTTGGTGCCGCCGGCCAGCACGCGAAAGGTCAGTTCCATGCCGCAGCCGCCGCGCCATTGGCCGACCCCGCCGGAATCCGGCCGCAGCCCGTAGCGCAGGATCTCGACGGCCATTTCGGCCTCGACGGTCTCCACCGGATTGTTGGAAAGATTGGAGATACCGCTGTCGCGCCCATCGACGCCATCGCTGCCGGAGCGCGCGCCCGTGCCGCCGATCATCGGCTCGATCACCTGCACCCGCTTGCCGCCCTGGCCGTCCGGTTCCGCCATGACGACGGGGATGACCGAGCCGGAGGAAGCGGCGGGCATGACATGGGGCAGGGCCTTGCCGAAGGCGCCGTTAAGCACGTCGTTGACGCGAATCGCGGCGGCATGGCGCACGCCGGTGGCAGCCGGTTCCTGCGGGTTTACCAGCGACCCCTCGGGCGCGGTGATGCGGACGGGGCCGAGCAGCCCGACATTCAGCGGCGCCGTCGGATCGAGCGTGCTGACCAGCGCCAGCACGCGCAGCGTCAGCCAGGCATGGGGCCTGCCGCGCGACGGAATGTTCATCGCGGTCGCGACCTGCGGGTCCGTGCCGGTGAAATCCAGATGCACCTCGCCGTTGCCGAACGTCGCGGCGAGCGACAGGCGCACCGGCAGCTTCGTCACAGCATCGTCGTCGAGATAGTCGGAGAAGGCGTAAGTTCCTGCCGGCACGCGGTCGATCACGGCCCGCGCCTTCTCGGCGGCATATGACACGAGATCCTCGGCCGCCTGCGACACCGTCTCGGCGCCGTGCTGCCCGATCGTCTGTTCCAGCCGTCGCCGGCCGGCGGTCAATGCCGCCAGCATGGCGCGGATGTCGCCCATATTGGCATCCGGCGTGCGGCTGTTCGCGTCCAGGAACAGCTTCACGTCCGGGTTCATCTCGCCGCGCTTCATCAGCTTGACCGGCGGAATGCGCAGGCCTTCCTGGAAGATCTCGGTGTTGGTGGGCGAGATGCTGGAGGGCACGCGACCGCCGACATCGGAGCAGTGCACGAAGCACCAGCCATAGGCGACAATCCGCCCGTCGTGGAAATAGGGCTCGATCATGTGAAGGTCGGGCAGGTGGGTCGCCAGACCTTCCGACCGGTAGGGGTCGTTGGTGAGGATCACGTCGCCCGGCTCCAGCGGCCCGACGGCGGCAATGGCCGGCGCGCATTCCAGCCCGACGAAACCAGAGACGCCGATGGAGCGCGGATAGGCGAAGAACCGGCCGTCCAGCCCTGCCAGAGCGCAGGCGAAATCGGCGGTTTCCTTGACGTAGAGCGTGCGTCCCGTGCGCTGAAGCGTCAGGCACATTTCCTCGCTGACCGCGGCAAGCTTGTTGCCCAGGATCGCGAGCGTGACGGAATCGAGCTTCATTGCGCCTGCCTCTCAAGATGGAGGTTGCCGGCCCTGTCCGCGCGGGCGGACCAGCCGGGCAAAACCACCGTCGTCGTATCGTCCTGTTCGATGATCGCCGGTCCGATGATGCGGTCGCCCGCGCCGAGCGCGGACCGGGAGTAGACGCCGGCATCGAGCCACGCGCCCTTGCGGAAGAGTGGCCGTGCGCCCTTGCGTTCCGGGTTGCCGGTGCCCGCGGCGATTTCCGCCTGAGCGAGATTGGCGGTGGCGCCGATCACCGCGAGGCGGGCGGTGCCCAGTTCGATCTCCGCACCGGTGTCGCGGAAGCCGTAAAGCCGCTCGTGCTCGCGGTGAAAAGCCTCGGCGATGGCTTTCGGGTCCTTGAGATCCTCCGCCAGCGAGACACGCAACTCGTAGGCCTGACCGGCATAGCGCATGTCGACGCCACGCTCGAAGCGGCGCTCCAGCGTCTGCTCGCCTTCGCGGTCGAGCCAGTCCGCGCCCTCTTCGCCCAGCATGTCGAAAGTCCGCCAGAGCAAGGCGGCGGTGTCTTCGTCCAGCGGGCGGCGAAGGCTGCGGACGAAATCGCGGCGAAGGTCCGCGGCGGCGGCGCCCATCGCGCAGAAGGTGCCGGCCGCTGGCGGGATCACGACATGCCCGATGCCGGTTTCTTCCGCCAGCAGGTTCGCGTGCGTCGGCCCGGCGCCTCCGAAGGGAACCAGCGCGAAGGTGGCGGGATCCAGCCCGCGCGAGGCCAGCGTCTTGTAGAGTTCCGTCGCCATCCCGGCGGTGGTCACGGCCAGGGCCCCTTCGGCCGCCTTCTGCGCGGCGTTCTCGCCGCTCATGCCGATGCGCCCGCCGATGCCGCACAGAGCGGCCGTGGCCGCCTCGATGTCGAGCCGCATGCGGCCGCCGAGGAAACCGTTCGGATCGATATAGCCGAGCGCCAGGTAGCAGTCGGTGACCGCCGGCTCCGTGCCGCCACGGCCGTAGGAAACCGGGCCCGGCATTGCGCCGGCGCTCTGCGGTCCGACCTTCATCACGCCGTGGGCATCAACCCAGACGATCGAGCCGCCACCGGCGCCGATGGCGGAAACGTCCACCACGGGCAACACCAGCGGCAGGCCGCCGATATCTGTGCGTGTGGCCAGTTCCGCCGTGCCGCCGCTGGCGACCGCGATGTCGGATGAGGTGCCGCCCATGTCGAAGGTGATGATGGCGCTGACATCGGCCGCTTCGGCCAGCCGCGCGGCGGCCATGACGCCGGAAGCAGGGCCGGAGAGGATGGTTTCCACCGGCCGGGCCGCCGCCGAGGCGAGGCTCAGCGAGCCGCCGTTGGAAGCGGTGACGAGGATCGGCGCGGTGACGCCGTCCTTGGCCAGTCCTTCGGCCAGACCGTTGAAATAGCGCTGCATCAGCGGCTGGATATAGGCGTTGAGGCAGGCGACCAGCGTGCGCTCGTATTCGCGGATCTCCGGCCAGATCGCGGCGGCGGAGGTGATCGAAAGCCCGCCCGCGCGCTCGGAAAGCCGCGCGGCGAGTTCGGTTTCCACTTCCGGCGACGTGTAGCCGTTGATCAGCACCATGGCGGCGGCATCGACGCCGAGCGCCTTCAGTTCGCCCGCAACGCGGTCGATCTCGGCATCGTCCGGCCTCGACGTGACCTCGCCGGAGGCGGAAAGCCGGGCGGCGATCTCCACGACGCGGAAGCGCGGCACCAGCGGCTCTTCCTTGGCGGCATGGAAATCGAAGGAGGACGGCATGCGGCTTCGCGCGATCTCCAGGATATCGCGATAGCCTTCGCTGACCACCAGCGCGATGGTAGCGCCGCGACGCTGGATGATCGCATTCAGGCCGATCGTCGTGCCGTGCATCAGGACGGACACATCGGCCGGCGTGAGGCCGGCGATCCGAAGCAGCGAACGCAACCCCTCGATCAGCGCGCGCGAGGGCTCGTCCGGCGTGGACGGCTCCTTGTAATAGGTGAGACTTCCATCGCTGGGATGGGAAAGCACGAAATCGGTGAACGTGCCGCCGACGTCGATCCCGATCCGGGCGCCGCCTTCCTTCATTGTTTTCAAATCCTTATTCCGACCGCACGATGACGGCGTCTTCCGGCGCCCAGCCGAGGCTCAGCACCTCGCCCAGCCGGAAGGAAACAGAGCCGAGCGGCCCGTCGGCCATTCGGTAGACAAAGAGATCGCGCCCCAGCGCGGGGGCGTGGAGCTGATACGCGGCATAGGTGCCACGGAAGATCGCGCCGGTCACGCGGGCCTCGAACCGTGCGGCGAGGCTTTCCGCCTCCGGCCCGAGCGCCATCCGCTCCGGTCGCACCGAGAGCGTCAGCGTTTCGCCCGGACGGTGCCGGACGGCGAGGGGGACCGATATCGGTGCGGCTCCCGGCGGCAGCTTCAGCCCGGCGCCATCCTCGGAGACCTCGCCCTCGAAGATGTTCGACGTGCCGAGAAACTCCGCGACGAAGCGGCTTTCCGGGCGGTCGTAGATCTCGCTGGGAGCGCCGACCTGCAGGATGCGCCCGCCGTTCATGACGGCGACGCGGTCCGCCATGGAAAGCGCTTCCTCCTGGTCATGCGTGACCAACAGCGTCGTGATGCTGAGCCGCTGCTGCATGCCGCGGATCTCGAATTGCATGCTTTCCCGAAGCGACTTGTCGAGCGCGCCGAGCGGCTCGTCCAGCAGCAGAACCTTGGGGTTTACCACCAGCGACCGGCCGAGCGCGACGCGCTGCTGCTGTCCGCCGGAAAGCTGGTGCGGATACATGTCGCCACGGCCGGGAAGCTGGATGAGGTCCAGCATCTCCATCACCTTCCGGTCGCGCTCGGCGCGTCCTATCCCTGCCATGCGCAGGCCGAAAGCGATGTTCTCCGCGACCGTCCGATGCGGGAAGAGGCTGTAGTTCTGGAACACCATGCCGAGATCGCGCCGGTGCGGCGAGAGATCGGTGACATCCTTGCCGCCGATGCTGATCGTGCCGGTATCCGGCCGCTCGAACCCGGCGACCATGCGGAGCGTCGTCGTCTTGCCACAGCCGGAAGGGCCGAGCAGAGCCAGAAGCTCGCCGGCCTCAAGATGAAGATCGAGATCGCGTACGGCTACGTTCGCGCCATAGGATTTCCGCACCCCCGCCAGCACGAGTTCGGCGGCCGCCGGCGCTCTCGAGCTGCCATCGTCGAGATCCCGGGGCTGGTCGTCGTTGCGTGGCACACGAGAAGGAGTCATGTAGAAAGGGCTTCGCTTCTTCTGTCTTGTAGCGCTACAATTCTCTCGCTGAGGAAATCTGTCAAGCAGACAGGTGGATTTTGCCCGGCTTGGGAGCTTGCCTGCTTTTTGGGCGTACATGGCTCGATCCGCCAATGGCAGGTGGGAGATGACCAGAGAGCATCGCAGCGCACCCCGGATCACGATGCAATTCGTCGCGAAGGCCGCCGGGGTCTCGCCGATGACGGTGTCGAACTCGTTCCGCCATCCGGAGCGGGTGCAGGAGGAGACGCGGCTCCGCGTGCTGCAAGTGGCGGCGGACCATGGCTATGTCCCCAATCGGGCGGCGGGCGATCTCGCATCGGGGCAGAGCCGGGTCATAGGCGCGGTCATTCCCTCCATCAAGAATTCCAGCTTCTATCGGTATGTCCGGGGCATGCAGGACGCGGTGGCGGCGCATGGCTACGAATTGATCCTGACGCTGGCCGACACAACCGTGCAGGAGCATGTCGCGGTGGCGACTTTTCTTGGGCTTCGCGTTGCCGGCATCATCCTCGTCGGCAACGAGCACGAGCCGGCGACGATCGACCTCCTGCGCAAGACCAGCGTGCCGATCGTCGAGACATGGGTGATCCACGATCCCATCGACATGGCCGTGGGCTATTGCGTGGCGGCCGCCACCCGGGCGCTGGTGGAGACGGTGTTGTCGCGAGGGCTCCGCCGGATCGGCTTTGTCGGCTATGCCGGGGAGGTCTCGCGGCGCTTCACCGAGCGGCTGCCGGCGTTCCGGGAAAGCATGGAGACCGCCGGTTTGCGGCCGGACCTCGTGCATCTCGTGGACGAAGCGGACGGGTTCGGGGCGGGCCCGAGCGCCCTGGAGGCGCTGCACCGGCTCGATCCCGCCATCGAGGTCGTCCTTTGCCCCACCGATATCGTGGCGGCGGGCGTCGTCTTCGAATGCGGCCGACGGGGCTGGGCCGTGCCGGAGCGATTGGCGGTCGCCGGCTGGGGCGATTACGAGATCGCATCGGAGATTACGCCCGGGCTCACGACCGTGCAGCCGAATGCACACGACATGGGGTGGCAGGCGGTGACGCTGGTCCTGAACCGGGCGGCGGGCGAGGCCGCAGCGGAAACCGTCGTCGACACCGGTTTCGCGGTCGTCTGCCGGGCCAGCGCCTGACCGTTCCGCGCGGCTTGCGCCGGGGTCCTGAGGAACGCTCACCGAGGCGCAGGCAGTGCCGGGTTCAATCCGGCAGCGATGGCACTACTTGAGACGGAGCGGCGTGGCCACCTCGGGGATCACGCCGGTGCCTCAAGCCTGGAGAACGACCATGAAGATCACCCGCAACGCTTCTTCTCCCTCCATGCCGGGCCCGACTCCGGGCCACTTTACCGGCAGCGTCCGCATCGACAACATGGTGCGGGGCGAGGAGCCGAGCCGGGTCAGCACCTCCAGCGTCACCTTCGCGCCGGGCTCTCGCACCGTGTGGCATACGCATCCGGCCGGCCAGACGATCATCGTCACCGCGGGCCGTGGCTGGGCTCAGCGCGAGGGCGGGGCGATCGAGGAGATCAATCCGGGCGATACCGTTTTCTTCGCGGCCGGTGAGAAGCATTGGCACGGCGCGACCGCTACCACCGGCATGACCCATATCGCCGTGACCGAGTTCAGCGACGGGAAGAACGTGGACTGGCTCGAGCCGGTCGACGACGACCATTATCGGGCCTGAGGCCGCCGGGCGTGAGTTCGGGTATGCGCGGTCGGCTGCGGCGGCATCCGCTGATCATGGGGCAGGAGGTCCGATTGCCACGAGCCCCTGAACGGCGCACATAGCTCTCATGCCGGTACGCCGTTCCGATCTTGCGGATTTCACCTACTTCCTAGCGATTGCCAGACACCGCAGCTTCCGGCTTGCCGGGCTGGAGGTGGGCGTCAGCGCCTCGGCGCTCAGCCACGCGCTCAAGGGACTGGAGGACCGGCTTGGGGTCCGACTGCTGAACCGCACCAACCGCTCGGTCACGTTGACGGCGGCGGGCGAAGAACTGCGCGCCGCGATCACCCAGCCGTTCGAGGCGGTGGGGCAGGCGGTCGAAAACCTGAACCGCTTCCGCGATGCCCCGGCCGGGCGCATCCGGCTGAACGTCGTGGCGGATGCTGCCTCCCTGCTGCTCGGGCCGGTGCTGCCCGTCTTTTCCGAACGCTACCCCGATATCCAGGTCGATATCGTCGCCAGCAATCGGATGGTCGATGTCGTGGCCGACGGGTTCGATGCCGGCATCCGCCATGGCGGCACCGTACCGGAAGACATGATCGCCCAGCGCCTGTCCGCCGACCTGCGCTGGGTCGTCGTGGCCTCACCGGCCTATCTGGAGCGGTTCGGCACGCCGGAGCGCCCGGAGGACCTGCTGGGTCATCGCTGTCTCGGCTTCCGGCAGGGCGACGACCGGGTCTATCGTTGGGAATTCGAGGGACCCGACGGAGAGTTCTCCATCGGCGTTCCGAGCCGGATCCTCGGCAACGATACGGGCGTCATGCTGTCCATGGCGTTGCACGACGCGGGGCTGACATACGGCGTGGAACAGGTGTTCGCGCCCTATCTCCGCGCCGGAACGCTGCGCATGGTGCTGGAGGACTGGTCGACCATGGGGCCGGGCTATCACCTCTACTATCCCAGCCGCCGACAGGTGCCGACAGGCCTCCGTCTCCTTGTGGAACTGATCCGGGAGCTTCGGCCTCTTGGCCTCTGAGCGAGGCCACGTTGAATTCGGCTCATCGCTCCATGGACGACGCGACGGCTAACCCCGGTACCTGACCGTCGTTATCTCCTGCTCGTCCCGGCGCCAACGGCGCTGCCCTCCCAGGAGATCATCATGACGATCAAGGCCTATGGCGCGACCGCGGCCGACAAGCCGCTGGAATCCATGAACATCGAGCGCCGCGAACCCGGCGCGCGCGACGTCCAGATCGACATCGCCTTTTGCGGCGTCTGCCACTCCGACCTCCACACGGTCCGCTCCGAGTGGGGCGGCACGGTCTATCCCTGCATCCCCGGCCACGAGATCGTGGGCCATGTCAGCGCGGTCGGCGGCGATGTCACCGCGTTCAAGGTGGGCGATGTCGTCGGCGTCGGCTGCATGGTGGACAGCTGCCAGCATTGCGATTCCTGCGCGGAAGGGCTGGAGCAGTTCTGCGAAAACGGGTTTACCGGCACCTATAACGCCGCGACGCCGGACGCACCCGGCTATACGCTCGGCGGCTACTCGCAGCGCATCGTGGTGGACGACAGGTTCGTCCTCAAAATCAGGCATTCCGCCGAGCAGCTCGCGGCCGTCGCGCCGCTGCTTTGCGCAGGCATCACCACCTACTCGCCGCTCCGCCACTGGAAGGCCGGACCGGGCAAGAAGGTCGGCATCGTCGGCATCGGCGGCCTGGGCCACATGGGCGTGAAGCTCGCCCATGCGATGGGCGCACATGTGGTGGCCTTCACCACGTCGGAGAGCAAGCGCGAGGATGCGCGGGCGCTCGGCGCCGACGAGGTGATCAATTCGCGCAACACCGAGGAAATGGGCGCGCACGCCAACAGCTTCGACTTCATCCTCAATACCGTGGCGGCAAGCCACAGCCTCGATGCCTTCGCCACGCTCCTGAAGCGGGACGGGACCATGACGCTGGTCGGCGTGCCCGAACATCCGCATCCCTCGCCGGACGTATCCGCGCTGATCTTCAAGCGCCGCAGCATTGCGGGATCGCTGATCGGCGGCATCGCCGAGACGCAGGAGATGCTCGACTTCTGTGCCGAGCACGGCGTCGTGGCCGACATCGAGATGATCCGGATGGACGAGATCGACAAGGCCTACGACCGGATGCAGCGGAGCGACGTGAAATACCGGTTCGTCATCGACAACGCGACGCTGGCCGCCTGAGAACCACGATGCGGCGGGTGCCCGGCGAGGGTGCCCGCCGTTTCACGCCGGTGAGTGCTGCGGCGAGGAGTTCAGGACATGGCCCGGGGGTGATCGATACGTCAGGCGCCGAGGGCGGCGCTTAGCGCGAGGGCCAGGAGAATCACGGCGAAAGCCGTTCCCATCAGGAAAGCGGCCGCGCGCGGCCGCCGCGGTTGACCCCAGGCCGAACCTGCATGCTGCGGTCTCAGATGTTTCTGCATGTCTGGACACCTCACCACAGAGCTGGATCGCGAGGAAAAGGAGGCGATGGCGCCCTTCATCCCGATCCGGAGTCAGAGTTAGAAGGTCCAACACGAGTCAGTCAACTAACTTGATGGATTTAGGGATCTGGCTCGGCAGGCTATGTGGCGCCATGAGCGATATCAGGTTCCGGCAACCCGTCATCGGCGGCGAGCATGTCGGCCGGAAACGGAAAGACTTACCGGCCGCGCAATCCTTCCGGCACTGGCCCCGGTCCTGGCTTGCCGCTAAGCAGCAAGGTTAAGCCCGTAGCAACCGGGCACATGGGATGGTGACTGACATGTTGGCGGTAATCTGCGACGAACCCGGCAAGCTGACCCAGATCGAGCGCGACAAGCCCTCGCGCCAGCCAGACGAGGTGCTGGTGCGTATCCGGCGCGTCGGCGTCTGCGGGACCGACCTGCACATCTTCTCCGGCAACCAGCCTTATCTCAGCTATCCGCGCGTCATGGGCCATGAACTGGCGGGATTGGTGGAGGAGGCTCCATCCGGCAGCTCGCTTTCCGTGGGCGATGTCGTCTACATCATCCCCTATCTCTCCTGCGGCCGCTGCAACGCCTGCCGCGCGGGCAAAAACAATGCCTGCCGCGACCTGCAGGTGCTCGGCGTCCATCGCGACGGCGGCATGACGGAGTGGCTGAGCCTGCCGGAGCCATTCGTGCGCAAGGCGGAGGGGGTGAGCCTCGACCAAGCCGCGATGGTCGAATTCATGGCGATCGGCGCCCACGCGGTTCGCCGTGGTGGCGTGAAGGAAGGTCAGAAGGTCCTCGTCGTCGGGGCCGGCCCCATCGGCATGTCCGTGGCGCTTTTCGCGAAGCTTCGGGGAGCAACGGTGACCATGCTCGACATGCGCGCCGACCGGCTCGCCTTCTGCGAAACGCACCTGGGCATCGCCAATTCCGTCCGGATCGGGCCGGATGACCAGACGAGGCTTGCCGAACTCACGGACGGTGATTTCTTCGACGTGGTGTTCGACGCGACCGGTAATTCGAAGGCCATGGAGCGCGGCTTCGGCTTCGTCGCACATGGCGGAAGCTACGTGCTGGTGTCTATCGTCAGCGCCGACATCACGTTTTCGGACCCGGAATTCCACAAGCGGGAAACCACGCTGCTGGGCAGCCGCAACGCGACGGTAGAGGATTTCGAGACGGTGCTGACGGCCATGCGGGCCGGGCAGATCCCCTGCGAGGCCATCAACACGCACAGGATGAGCCTTTCCGACGTGCCGGCGCAGTTCGCCGGTCTGCTGGATCCGGCTGCAGGGGTGGTGAAGGCGATCGTCGAGGTCTGACCGCCGGGAAGGGCGGCGGGCAAGTCTCCCGCCGCAAGGTCGTTCAGGTCAGGCGGATGCAGACGGGCGTGCCGATGCTCGCCTTTTCGCCGGTATCGCCCAGCGTGCCGGTTTCTCCGTCGATCGCCAGCGTGACGATGCTGTCGCTGTTCTGGTTGGCGACCAGCATGAAGCGACCGCTCCGGGAGATCGTGAAGTTCCGCGGAAACCGCCCGCCGCTCGGGTGATGACCGGTCGGCTCGATAAGGCCCGTTTCGGGATCGACCCGGAAGCTCGCGATGCTGTCATGTCCCCGGTTGGCGCCATAGAGGAACCGGCAGTCCGGGCTCAGCAGAAGCTCGGCGCAATAATTCTCCGCCACGCCGTCCGGCACCGTGGATACGGTTTGCAGGAGGTCGAAAGAGCCGCTGGCCCGATCGAAGCCAAGGACCGAGACGGTCGAGGCGAGCTCGTTGATGACATAGGCGTTGCGCCCGTTGCCGTGGAAGCGGAAATGGCGCGGGCCGGAGCCGGGCGGCAGGGGGCTTTCCACCGGCGGCGCGCCCACCTGCCCGGTGGCCGCATCGAAGGGGAAGGCGAGGAGCCGGTCGCTGCCGAGATCGGCCACGACGAGAAAGCGGTTGTCGGGGCTCGCCTGCACGCAGTGCGGATGCGATCTGTCCTGCCGTTCCGCATCCGGTCCGCTGCCGGAATATCCGACGCTCGAGGCGGACGCGCCGAGGCTTCCGTCCGGGCGGATCGGGAACACCACAAGCGCCTGGTTCGGCGCCTGCGTGGGGGCGAACATTGCGTAGTTCACCAGGGCCAGGAAGCGGCCCGTTCGGTCGGCTTCATTGAAGGCGGCGATGCTGCCGAGGGTCGGCTGCTTGTTGATGTAGACGAGCCTGCCGCCCGCCGGGTCCAGCCTGTAGGCGCTCACCGTTCCTTCATGCCAGCCGAAAACCTCGGAATTGGCATAGATGCAGCCGTTCTCGGGGTGGATCGAGAGGAAGGTCGGGTTGTCGATTCCCGAGGTCTCGCTGGCGAGTTCCAGGCGGCCGGTGTTCTCGTCGAACCGGAACACGGCGATACCGGTGCCGCGCGCTTGCTGGAAATGCGGGGCCTCCCGGTTCACGCAGCCGACGATGGCAAATGTTTCTCCGCTCAAAGTCCGCTTCCTCCTGCCTGCTCGTCGTCTTGCGTCGAAGCGAGGGCTAAGCCTCTCCGTCGAGGATCGCCTCGGCCTCGATTTCCACGAGATAGGGACCGACGAGGCGGGAGATCTCCAGCAGCGTGTTGGCGGGGCGAACCTCGCCGAAGACGTGGCCGTGGACGCGGGAGACCGGCTCCCAGTCATCGGCGTTCTTCAGGTACACGCGGGTGCGGACGACATCCGCCATGCCGGCGCCCAGCGCGGACAGGCTGGCGGCGATCTTGTCGAGAATAAAGACCGCCTGACCGGCGGGATCGTCCGGGCAGACGACGTTGCCCGCCGCGTCCGTCGCCGTGGTGCCGCTGACGAGGATTCGGTCGCCGATCTTCACCGCGCGGCTGTAGCCGCAGATGGCTTCCCAGACGCTGCCCGTATCGACGCGAAGGCGGCTCGGACGGCCTTCCACGGGCACGGCCTTGTAGACCTTCTGCACCTGATCGAGATGATGGCTGAGATCGCCGGAAGCCGTCAGGAACGGCGGCTTGCGATACTCGTCGCCGCAATCGCCGGGAATGCGGCGCGACTGTGCGAAGGCCGTTTCCAGCGTGGCGCGGTCGGCTTGGTCGAGCTTGAGATCGAAGACGCGGAGATTGTCCTCGCGATGCTCGCGCTCGCCGAGACGGGCACCCACGATGACGGCGGCCACGGCCGGCTGGTCGAGGATCCAGCGCGTCGCGACATTGGCGACCGAGGCGTTGTGTCGGTCCGCCACGGTCTTCAGCGCGGCGAGGATCGCCTGGAAAATGCCCCAGCCGCCGATCGTGTCGACGAAGCGCTTGTACTTCATCTTGCTCCAGTCGGCGATCGCATCCGGCTCCGGCTGGCCGAGCCAGCGTTCGGACAGGAGACCGCCGGCGAGCGTGCCGTAGGCGAGAAGCCGGATGCCGTTCCCGAGGCAGAAGGCGCTCATCTCTTCCGCCGCGCGCCGGTCGAGCACGGAGAAGGACACCTGGTTGGAGACGACCGGAATCCCTTCGCCGACAAGCACGCGAAGATGGTCGGTATCGAAGTTGGTGACGCCGATCTGCCGGATCAGCCCTTCTTCGCGCAGCTTCGCCAGTCCGCGCAGCGCGTCGAGATAACCCGGATGCTCGAACGTCCACCAGTGGAACTGCAGGAGGTCGATTGTCTCCAGGCGCATCCGCTTCAGGCTGCGCTCGACGCCGGACCTGACGGTTTCAGCCGTCATGGGGCCCGGCTCCGGGCACCATTTGGTGAAGGCGGTGGACCGCGTGCCGCCGCCGGCGCGTTCGCCCGCCAGCAACTCGCCGGTGATCACTTCGGCGCTGCCGTAATGGTCGGCCATGTCGAAGCTGTTGAAGCCCGCCCCCGAATAGGCGGCCATGGAACCTGCCGCCTCGAAGGGATCGAGCAGCGTGCCGCCGCGCTCCATGTCGGCGACCTGCCAGAGGCCGGTGACCATGCGGCTGATGGAAAGGCCGGGGGCCAGTTCGAAACGATCCGGACGCGTCGTCATGATGAATCCGGCGGCCCCGCTCGCGCGGAAGCCGCCGCCTTTGTTCTGGAATGAAAGAGGCTTAGCCGCCGATCTTCGCCTTGATGGCGTTCACGTCGTCGACGGAGATCTCGCCGGTGGTCTTCACCTCGCCATTGTCGATCTTCCACAGGCGGAACGGCCCGGTGATGTCGCCGAACTTGTCGAAGGCGACGGGGCCGATGACGCCTTCGTAGCGGATCGGCTTGCCCTGCTTGATGAGATCGAGCGCCTTGGCGAACTCTTCCTTGCCGGCATGGATCACCGTGCCGTTCGGATCTTCGATCTTGTAGATCGCATCGCGAATGGCGAGGGAGCTCGTGTCCTTGGCGGCGGCGATGGCAAGGCCGACGATGGCGCCCGCGTCATAGGAGCGGTCGGCCGCCGGGTTGCTTGGCGCAATGCCGGAGAACTTTTCGTAATTGGCGTTGAAATATTCCGTCGACGCGGTGGGGCTCGTGCCGGACGAGGTGCCGTAGGCCTCGTTCAGATACTTGGCGCCGACGCTCTTCACGAAGTCCGGGCTGTTCATGCCGTCGTTCAGCAGGAACTTGGCCGGGCCGCCGCCGGAAATCCAGGCCCGCGCGATGGTGGCACCATCCACCGGCGTGGAAACGAGATAGAGCCCGTCCGGATCGCCGTCCATCGCCTTGGTGGCTTCCGACTGATAGCTCGACTGGTTCTCGTTATAGGGCACCGTGCCAACGATCTTGCCGCCGAGCGCCTCGTACGCCTTCTTGAACTCCGTCACCATGTTCACGCCGAAGTCGTTGTTGACGTGAATGATCGCGATTTTCTTGAAGCCCTGATCCAGCGCATATTTCGCGGCGGCCGTGCCCTGCAGCGCATCGGACGTGATGGTGCGGAAGAAGATGCCGTTGGTCTTGCCCTGCCGCCCGAGCTCGGTCAGCGTCGGCGAGGAGGAGGCGGGGGAGACCTGCACGACCTTGGCCGGCGCGGTCACGGAGGTGAGGATCGGGATCGTGACCGAGGAGATGATGCCGCCGATGATCACCGGCACCTTGCCGACCTGAACGAGCTGGTTGGCCGCGTCGACCGCGACATTTCCCTGGCTCTGGCTGTCGCGCGTGTCGGTCACGAGCTTGCAGCCCCTGACGCCTCCCGCATCGTTGATGTCGCGGAAGGCCATCTCGACGGATTTCGCGCCGGCCTGGCCGTATTCGCCGGCAGGCCCCGTCAGCTCCATGACGAGCCCGACCTTGACCGAACAATCGGCGGCGTTGGCCGTGCCGGAGACGGCGAGTGCGGCAAGCGTGCAGCCCAAGGCGGTCGTCAGGTGAAGAAATGTTGTGCGCATCGGGTCCCCCTCAGGACGGCTCGGCATTGAGATTGTATTTCATGATCGCGCCATGCCGGCCGGTGCGATCGCGTTCAAGCGTGTAGGTGTCGCCTTCCGGCCCCTGCCGCTCGCTGAGGACCGCGCCGATTTCGGCATGGTCGCGTTCGGTGAGAAGGATCGTGCCGACCTGCACGTTGGAGGCGAGGTGGGCGCGGTTTCGCGCGCCGACGATAACGGCGGCCACGCCCGGCCGCTCCAGCACATAGCGGCTGGCGATGGTGCCAATATCGGCGCCGTGCCGCTCTCCGACCGCCTTCAGCGTTCGGAGCAGTCGCTGGAAGAGATCCCAGCCGCCGAAATCGTCGATGATCAGCTTGTACTTGGTGAGCGAGCGGTTCTCCAGCGGATGCTCCGGCTCCGGCGCGCCGAGCCAGCGCTCGCCGAGAAAGCCGCCGGCGACCGTGCCGTAGCAGAAGAGGTTGATGCCGTTCTCCCCCGCCAGTTGCACGAGGCCGTTCTCCGGCCGCGCGTCGAGCACGGAATATTGCGTCTGCATGCTGAAGAGGGGAATGCCCGCTTCCAGCATCGTGCGGATATGCGGCACGTCGAAATTGGTGCCGCTCACCTTGTCGATCTTGCCCGCCTGCCGAAGGTCGTCCAGCCAGAGCGCCACGTCGAGATCGTTGGCGACCTCGTAGTCCCACCAGTGGAACTGCACCGCGTCGAGCCGCTCCATGCCCAGCCGCTGCAGGGAGGTGTCGATCAGCCCGGCGATATAGGCGCGGTCGACGGTTCCGAGTCGCGCCAGATCCGGCACCATCTTCGTGTGGATCCTGATGCGGCCGAGCGCTTCCGCACCCCGCTCGGCCAGAAGCCGCTGGCGGAACGCGCCGTAAAGCTCCTCCACGCCGGTGTAGATGTCGGCGCAGTCGAACGTGGTGATCCCCGCGTCATAGGCGGCCAGAAGGTCATCCAACGCTGTCGCGCGATCGATCGCGCCGTGGCCGCCGGCAAGCTGCCAGCCGCCGCGGATCACGCGCGAGATCTCGTAGCCGGGGGCAAGCGTCAGGCGTTCGGGAGCGTTCATTCGGCTTGGCTTTCGGGCTTGGGCGCGTCGGGCAGCGGCTCGGCTGTCGTCTCGTGGTGATGGAAGCGGCGCTTGCCGGTGCGGACGATGCGCAGGCGGCTGGCGCAGTTGGGGTCGGGGCAGGCGATCTCCGTGTCGCTGGTCATCCAGTCGTTACGGTGGGTTTCGCGCTGCTTGGCGGCCAGCAGCGGCAGCACTGCGGCGATGGAATAGATCGAGAATCCCTGGCCCGGTGGCATCGAAAGCATCTCGCCATGCAGCTCGAAATGATCGCCGGGTCTGGCGCCGCAATAGATTGGGCCGCTCTCCGGCACGATCGCCTCGACCCGGAGATCGAAGAGTTCGAAGCTGTCGTCGATCCCCGAACCTGTCATTGGGCCTGACACCGAACCGTTCCCCGCTTGCAGCCTGTGACTGCGGCCACCCGCGATGTTGCGGGCGAGCCATCGCCCTCTTAATGTGCAGCGCAAAGTTTGACCAGAGTTGCTCCGGCGGAACAACAGCCACGGACCAACCGCGACAGGCGGACAGGGACAAGAATGCAGGTGGAACGTGGCGCGGACAGTTCGCGCCCGGAAGGAGAGCCGCTGCTCGTGGCCGAGGGAATCGTCAAGCGCTTCGGTGGCGTTGCGGCGGTGGACGGCGTGTCCTTTGCGCTCCGTCGGGGCGAGATCCTCGGCCTGATCGGGCCTAACGGCGCGGGCAAGACGACCCTTTTCGATTGCCTTGCCGGCAGCCAGTCGCCGAGCGAAGGGCGCATCCTGATGCGCGGTCGCCCGGTGGAGCGCCTGCCGGCCTGGCGGCGGCTCGAAGCGGGCCTCGGTCGCACCTTCCAGATCCCGCGTCCCTTTCCGGAGATGACGGTGCTGGAAAACGTGCTGCTCGGCCGTCAGGGCGCGGCGGGGGAGACGATCCTGCCGAACTGGTTGCAGCCCGGCCGCGTGCGGCGCGAGGAAGCGGAGAGCCGCGAGCGGGCGATGGTGCTTCTCGATTTCGTCACCCTGGCGAAGCTCGCGAATGAGCCGGCGCGTGTCCTTTCCGGCGGCCAGCGCAAGCTTCTGGAACTCGCCCGCGTGCTGATGGCTGAGCCGGAAGCGATCCTGCTCGACGAGCCGGCGGCCGGCGTCAACCCGAGCCTTCTCGAAGTGATCATGGAGCGCATCCGCGACCTGAACGCGCGCGGCACGACCTTTCTCCTGATCGAGCACAACATGGACATGGTGGCGCGCCTGTGCGGCCGCGTCCTCGTCATGGCGTCCGGCCAGTTGCTGATGACCGGCACGCATGACGAAGTGGTGCGCGACCGGCGCGTCGTGGACGCCTATCTCGGCGGCGTCGCGGCATGAGCGTTCCCGCCCCCGAGTTTGCCGCCCCCGGGTTTCCCGCGCTCGAAGTCCGCGATCTCGTCGCGGGTTACGATCCGGGCCTGCCCATCGTCAACGGTGCCTCGATGACCGTGCGGCCCGGCGAGTTCGTGACGATCCTCGGCCCGAACGGGGCAGGCAAGTCGACGCTGATCAAGGCGATCGCCGGGCTCGTCCGCGTTACCGGCGGAACGGTACGGCTGGGCGGGACGGAGATCACGGGAGCACCCGCCCATCTCATGGCGCGTCACAGCCTCGGCTTCGTGCCGCAAACGGAAAACATCTTCGCGCTGATGACCATCGACGACAATCTGCGGCTGGCGGTCGGCGCGCTGCCCAAGGCCGAGCGCGGCGCGCGAATGGAGGCGATGTACGCGCTCTTTCCCGATATTGCGGATCGGCGCCGCCTGATGGCCGGCAGGCTTTCCGGCGGCCAGCGGCAGATGCTGGCCTTCGCCCGAGCGCTGGCGGTGTCTCCGAGCGTCCTGATGCTGGACGAGCCATCGGCCGGACTTTCGCCGAAGCTGGTGGAACAGGTCTTCACCAAGCTGGCGGATGTTCGAAGGACCGGGGTCACGATCCTGCTGGTGGAGCAGAACGCCCGCGCCGCTCTGGCCGTGGCGGATCGCGGCGTCATCCTGGTGGAAGGGCGCGAGCGCCACGAAGGCCCGGCCGCGCATCTCTTGGACGATCCCGCCGTGGCCGAACTCTATCTCGGCGGCCGGCGCCGGGCGGAGGGGATCGGCGCATGAGCCTGCAATTTCTTGTCGACGGCCTCCTGGTCGGCCTGCTGATCGGGCTCGGCGCCATCGGCGTGACGCTGACCTCGTCGATCCTGCGCTTCTCCAACTTCGCGCACGGGGAGTTCATCACCTTCGGCGCCTATGCCGCGTGGAGCGCGAGCTTCGCAATTGGTGCGCTCACCGGCGGCACGCTGCCGGCATTGGAGCCGTTCTCCTTTTCCGTCGCGGTGCTCGCCGGCGGGCTTGTTTCGCTGGTGCTGACGGCGCTTCTGGCGCTGATCCTCGATGCGGTGCTTTTCCGGCGGCTGCGGGAGCGCGGCAGCACCATCGTCGTGGTGATGGCGAGCTTCGGCGCCTCCATGGCGCTTCGCAGCCTGATCGAGTTCGCCTTCACTTCCAGTCCCGTCTATTTCACCCGCGACCTGCAGATCGCCCACCGCTTCGGCCACGGCATCCGCGTCACGCCCGACCAGTTCGCGCTGATCGGCGCGGCGGCGGTGCTGCTCGTCGCCGTGCACCTGCTGGTCACGCGCACGCAGGCCGGACGCGCGATGCGCGCGGTGAGCGAGAACCCCGCTCTCGCCCGGGTCGTCGGCATCGATGCAGTCCGCATCGTGCGGTTCACCTGGATCATCGGCGGCGCACTTGCCGCGGCGGCCGGAACGATGACCGGCATCCTCGTTCAGATCCGGCCGGGCATGGGTTTCGACCTCCTGCTGCCGCTCTTCTCCGCCGCCGTTCTCGGCGGCGTCGGCTCCGTGCCGGGCGCAATCCTCGGCGGGGTGGTCATCGGCGTCGCGGAGGCCGCCACGGTTCAGTTCGTGGGCGCGGAATGGCGTGCCGCCGTTTCCTTCGTGCTCCTGATCGTCATGCTCATGGTCCGCCCGCGCGGGCTCTTCGGAGGCCGGGCATGACCCTCGCCATCATCAGCTATACCTGCTTCTTCCTGACGACGGCGCTCGCCTTCGGGATCATCTGCCTCGGCCTCAACCTGCAATGGGGCATGACGGGGCTCTTCAATGTCGGCGTCGCGGGCTTCGCCGCCGTGGGCGCCTACACCTCCGCCATCCTGACCACGCCGGAAGCCGCCGGGCATCTCGGCGGCTTCGGCCTGCCCATCATCGCGGGTTGGCTGGGAGCGATGCTCATCGCCGGGATCATCGCCTTTCTGGTGGGAGCGCTGACGCTAAGGCTGCGCGCGGACTACCTCGCCATCACCACCTTCGGTGTCGCGGTCGCGATCCAGCTCGTCGTCCTGAACGTGAAGCCGCTGACCGGCGGTCCCTTCGGCATCGGCTTCATACCCCGCGCCTTCGAAGGCGTGGCGGACAAGCCGCTGCTCTTCGGGCTCGGCAATCTGGCGGTCGCCGCGGTCACGACCCTGGTCCTGCTCCTGGCGCTGGAGCGGCTGACGAAAAGCCCGTGGGGCAGGGTGTTGCGAGCGATCCGCGAGGATGAAACGGCGGCCTTGTCGCTCGGCAAGAGCTCCGTGCGCTACCGGTTGCAGGCTTTCGCCATCGGCGGCGCGCTGATGGGGCTGGGCGGCGCGGTGCAGGCGCATTTCATCGGCTTCATCGCGCCCAACAACTACCTGCCGAACCTGACATTCCAGGTCTGGAGCATGTTGATCGTCGGCGGCTCCGGCAGCAATCGCGGGGCGGTGCTGGGCGCGATCGTGGTCTGGGCCCTGTGGGCGGCATCCGGCGCGGCGGTCTCCGCCTTCGTGCCGGCCGACATGCAGGCCCGCGCCAGTGCCTTGCAGATCGCGGCGATCGGGATCGCGCTCTGTCTCGTCCTGCTCTTGCGCCCGGAGGGCATTCTCGGCAAGCGACGGGTCGCGCTCGGGCGCTGAGGGGCGTCTGCACCCGGAAAGGGCAGGGCGCTTAGGTTCTGAACTCATTAAGGGTTGAGCTTCTGGTCGAAGGCTGATTCACCTGTTCGGGGAGGAGCATGGTGATGGCGCGTTACGATCTCAGCGA
>NZ_FOFG01000011.1 GCF_900110915.1 Faunimonas pinastri | reverse complement strand
CTTCGACGTCTTCATGGAATTCTCCTCGTCCCGATCCCGGGATCATAAGTGGAAAATTCCAGCTCAAAACGGTCCGAATTCCTGGAGGCACGTCAGGCCTCCTTTGTTGTGAGCCCAATTGGCGAGACACTGCTCGCGGGTATTTACAAGGCGCGGTACTCCGGTGTGAATGCTACCGAGCGGCCTTGGCCACACACTGTTGGTGTGGACCCCGTTGGTACTTGCGACGTCTATGAACTGACGCTGATTGAATCCTTAAATGACCTGATAGGCACCTTGGTGATCAATTGGGGAAATAGCGAGCGGTCATGGATCCAGCGATGCGATAATCAAAATAAAGTTGTGCTTGAGATCCGCCGAGCCTTTCGAGAGCCCGATTTCCCGGGGTTCACGCGCTTGATCGTGCCATTATCAAAGATCGAAGAGCTCCCCGCAACATGGATAGCTGCCCTTGAGAGTGCCCGCGGTGTTTACCTTCTGACCTGCCCCAAGACACGTGAGCAGTACGTCGGCTCCGCGACGGGTGCTGATGGTTTTCATGGGCGCTGGTTGTCATATGTGAGAGACGGTCATGGCGGGAACGTCGGACTGAAGAGCCGCGATCCTTCCGATTACCAGGTCTCCATTCTTGAAGTTGCGGGATCAGCCGCCACAACCGACGAGATCTTGGCTTCCGAAGGATTATGGAAGAGCAAATTGCAGAGCCGCGAGATGGGGCTAAACAGGAATTAACTCCGCACAGGGACATGGCCAATTCAGAAATTCCGCGGCTAGCGCGAGGTCTCGCCTGAGATCCCACTGACGAAGAGGGCATTCACCAGGACGACATCCGTTAGGTGATCGCGCGCCGCAAGGCACCTGTAACCGTCATAGCGGCCGGGTTGCATCGCTGTTCACGCGGCCGTCACTCAGCAAAGGCCGTTGGCGGTTTCTCAGGCGTTGTAGCGGTCCTTTTCACTCGGAGCCGTAGCGACGTGCAAATCGCTCGATTGATCGAGTAGCACTCGATAGCTTGGCGAAGCGCGGCCAGCCATGGGTACCCCCCGCAGCATTGTCAGGACTCGACCGCGATTGGAGCGACTGGTGCAAGATTTTGACTGCCAAGCGTGCGGGGCGTGCTGCGTCGAGGCTGGACCTGTCCTTGTCTATCCCGAAGAACGGACGCCGCGATATCTGACGACGTCCATTCAGGCATCTCCCGGCTTCACCTCCTGGGACGACCTCGGAATCCGACAGATGTGGAAGGACGGTGCCGGGCGCTGCGGCGCATTGCAAGGCGAGCTCCGAAGGAATTGCAGTTGCGCGATCTACGGGCAACGGCCCGAGGTCTGCCGCGAATTCGAAGCCGGGTCCGAAGAGTGCCTGGAAGCTCGGGAGCGGGCCTGGGCCAAAACCGGCAACGCGGCGGGGTAACCCGCTGAAGAGAAAGCGCAGGGAAAGCCTGGACGAGAGGTCCATCGCCAGCGGACGGACGTCACTCAGATCGCGCAGATCCTGCCGGGCATCCTGATCGATGGCACGGATCGGCCGGATGCCAAGCAGCGACTACGGACGCGGTGTCGAACCTGAACGACGGCTGCCACCGCGTTCTCCCGGTCGAACGACGCGCACCGGCGGTGACGGAAACATTCACCAGCACCGCCGCCACGGTGGCGGTGCTGGGCCCGGTCGCGTGCACCAACGGGATCGCGACGAGATAGCTGCCCGGAGAAGGCGATCAGGTGAACAGTCCCCTCCGGCGCAACTTTTCGCGGCTCGGGTCAGGGGTGAAGCGTCACCCCGACGTCATGCGCGAGATCGGCGAAGAGCTGGTTGCGCTCTGCTTGTGAGGCTTTCGACCCGGTCAGGAATGCGGCGACGATGACGGTCCTGCCGTCCGGCCATGTCATGATCCCGATATCGTTGAACGCCGCGGTCCGGCCGTGCAGTGACTCTGACGTTCCGCATTTGTCGGCGAGCCGGACCCCGGCGGGTATGCCTGCGCGCAGTCGGCTGGGCTTCGTCTGCCCATAGAGCAGGTCGAGCAGATGCTTTGTCGACTTCGTCGGCAATAACCGGCCGTTCCACAAGGTTTGAAGGAAGGCTACCGCAGCATCCGGGGTGCTTCTGTTGCGCGGATCGGACAGGTAGGCGTCGTAACCCCGTTCCAAACGGTGTTCCCGCTCCGCCTTTGTCTCCCCTTCAGGCGGCTGGGCCGCAACGCCGAGGCCGGAGAAGACGTGGGACACGCCGCCTTCGTCGATGTCGACATGCAGCCCCCGGATTCCATGCCCCTCCAGGAAACTGGTGATGACTTGCGGGCCGCCGATGAGCCGCACCAACGCGTCCGCAGCGGTGTTGTCGCTGTAGCTTACCGCATCGACGAGCAGCTCCTGCACAGTGAACGTCATCTGCTCGCCACGGAACTCCTCGGCGATCCGGCTTGCCCCCGTCCGCAGGTCTGCTCGTCGGATCGTGACGTGCTGGGAGAGCGAAATCTTGCCAGCGTCCGCCTGCGCAAGCACCGTCGCGCCCAACGGCGCCTTGAATACGCTCATCATCGGGTAAGCCGATCCCGCGTCCACTCCCCATCTCTTGCCGCTCTCCAGATCGAGGACGGAAATCCCGAACTTTCCGGGCTCCGCCTTATGCGCGAGAGCATCGAGCTGAGCCTGAAGATCACCGCGAAAATGGGGCGAACCGGCTGCAACGGCGGTGGTCGCGGTCATGGCGAAGAGACACGCTCCCGCAAGACCCCCGCGAAGATTTCGCCCGAGGCCAGCCTCTTTGATGGAACGCATGTGTCAGTCTCCCGGTCCGTTGCGGACAGGACGGCAATGGGACGATCAACATGGCTTTTGTACGAAGCCGCCTAAGGATATCGCTCTGCGCTTCGGCTCCAGCGGCTACCCCAACTCCAGGTTCGTCATGGCGGCCGGGGCGGATGCCGTTTGTCTCCAGGGGGCGCCCTCCAGCGAGGTGCCGGTTCCTTCGAACGGCAGCAGCAGGAGGACGGGAACAGCCTCCGCGCTTCCGGAAGAAGTTATCCTCGCCCACGTCGGCTTCACACGAGGCACCGCCGTCCCGACGCGGATCGCGAGGGTTACGTGCCGGGGGGTGCGGGAACCTGGGTCAGTCCCGTGGCAGGGCGTCGGCGATCTCGCTGCGAGCCAGGCCGATCAGCCGCTGCATGGCATGGCGGGATGCGTCGGGGCGACGGGTGCGGATCGCTTCCACCACGTCCCGATGCATGCGCAGAGCATCCTCGTGCGACTGGCTCGCCCGGTTGGTCAGCCGGAAACTGGCAAGCAGCGCGGCACGAATCGCGGTGACGAACTGCCGATAGACCCAGTTGCCACTCGCATCGATGATCGCCGTGTGGAATTTGAGGTCGGCGGCGCTCCACTCCTCCGTATCGCGGCTGTTGGCCTCCACCATCTCGTCGTAAGCTTCTGCGATCGCTTGCAGGTCGGCTTCGGTCGCGCTGGCCGCCGCCTGCGCCGCTGCCGCCGGTTCCAGCAATTGCCGCGCATCGATCAGCGAGAGGTAGAACTGCGGATCGGTGGTGTGCCGGAGCACGATGTCGAGCACCAGCGGGTCCAGGTAGTTCCAGTTGCTCCGGGGCAGCACCATGGTGCCCGCCCGGGTGCGTGAGCGAATCATCCCCTGCGCCACGACGTGCTGCATCGCTTCCCGCAGGCTGGTGCGGCTGACGCCGAAGCGCTCGGCCAATTCCGCTTCGTTCGGGAGAATCGCGCCCTCCGGGAAGCGGCCAGAAACGATCTCCTCGATCACCCGCTGCAGCAGCGTCTCGCGAACGCGCCTTTTTCCCGCCGCGTCGGACGAGCCGGGCGCTGCCGGCCGGCGTGTTCCATTCAGCCCTGTCATCTGCGCTCCCCTCTGGCGGCTCTCGTTCCGGTTCACGCCCGTGGCGCCGCTTTCATCATACTTATCAGCGGATTCCCGGAAGGTAAAATCCGCCGATCCACTCCACGCGGCTCCGTGTGGTCATTTCAGACGACGACGATCGATGTTCGTTCACAATTTGTAGTATGAATTGACATCGATTTTTCCCGGCTTTAGTGGCTATCCCGTCAAAGCGAGGCCATTGCATCAGACAATGCCTCAAGGGAGGATCTGATGGATCTGTGGAAGACGACTGTGCTCACCCTGGCGGGCGCCGGCCTCGGCATCGGCATGATGCTGGCGGGTCCTGCCGGCGCCGCCGACAAGGAACTCAAGATCGGCGCGATCTACATGGACGCGCAGGGCTTCTATGCCGGCGTCCGCAAGGGCATCCAGACCGGCGCGGCCGATGCCGGCTACAAGCTCGACGTCATCGAGACCAACGCCCAGGGCGATGTCAGCAAGGAATCGTCCTTCATCGACTCGCTGATTTCCTCGGGCGCCAAGGCGATCATAGTCTCGCCGGTTTCCGCCGATGGCTCCTACCGCGCTATCCGCCGCGCCCATGACGCCGGCATCCCGGTGATCTGCTACAATACGTGCCTCAACGAGTCCGACATGAAGGACTACGTGTCGGCCTATGCCGTCGGCGACCCCTACGAATTCGGCCACAAGCTGGGCGATGCGGCGGCCGCCTATTTCACCGCCGAAGGCAAGACGGATCCCAAGATCGCGGTGATCAACTGCGAGTTCGTGGAAGTCTGCGTCACCCGCCGCAAGGGCTTCGAGGACGCGCTGAAGGCCAAGGTGCCGGGCGCCAAGATCGTCGCCAACCAGGAAGGCGCGATCCTCGACAAGGCCGTGTCCGTCGCCAGCACCGTCCTCGGCTCCACTCCCGATCTGGACGCCTTCTTTGGCGAGGCCGGCGGCGCGACGCTGGGTGCCGCACGCGCCGTGAAGAGCCAGGGCCGCACGGGCAAGACCGTGGTTTTCGGCGGCGACATGACGACCGAAATCGCCCAGGAACTCGCCGACTTCACGGTGGTCAAGGCGGTGGTCGACATTTCCGGCCAGGGACTCGGAAAGCTGGCTCTCGCGGAGGCGATCAAGTCGGTCGACGGCCAAGCGCCGAAGGACATCAAGGTGCCCTACGACATCGACCTCTATGCCTCGGCAGAGGACGGCAAGAACTGGCTGAAGGCCCACGCGGACGGCCTGCCGTAGTCGCGACCGTCTCGCGAGCCTGAACAGGCAGGGCGTCGCGTTCCGCGCGCCGCCCCTCCCCGCCGCGACCGCTTGGGCGGAGCGGCCTTCCTCCTTCGTTCACAGGACGGGTCCATGTCGACCGCAGCAGCAACGCAAGGCGTGAGCGCCGGCACGATCGTCGCCTCCCTGCAGAATTGCACGAAGCGCTATCCGGGTGTGCTTGCGCTCGACGGTGCCAGCTTCCAGGTGGCGGCCGGCGAAGTCCGCGCGCTGCTCGGCAAGAACGGCGCCGGCAAGTCCACCCTGATCCGCATGCTGACCGGGGCTGAAACGCCCGATACCGGCGAGGTCGAGATCGACGGGCGCCCCCTGGCCCATTCCGGCTCGGTGCGCGCCGCAGAGGCCTATGGGCGTGGCGTCCGCGTCGTCTATCAGGAACTCAGCCTCGTTCCCGGCATGACGCTGGCGGAGAACCTCTTTCTCGGCCGCTGGCCGACCGGAGCCGGCGTGATCAAGGGCCGGCAGATGGAAGCGGAGGCGGAGGCCGCGCTGAAGCGGCTCGGCCTCGATCTTCCGGCGAATCGTCTCGTGGCCGGGCTCAGCCCGGCGGAGCGCCAGCTCGTCGAAATCGCGCGCGTGCTCCTCGGCAAACCCAAGCTGGTGATCCTCGACGAGCCGACCAGTTCGCTTGCGGCGGCGGAAGCGGAGAAGGTCATCGAGGCCGTGGCCCGCATCGCGGCGGAAGGCATCGGCGTCATCTATGTCAGCCACCGCATGAACGAGATCCGCCGCATCGCGCGCTCCGCCACCATCATGCGCGACGGCCGCATCATCGACACGGTGGACGTTGCCGGCGCGGATACGCGCGAGATCGTGCGGCTGATGCTGGGCGCGGAGGCGGATGCGGCAACGGCGCTCACCTCCCGGGCCCGCGAGAAGGTGGTGCTGGAGGTGAAGGATCTCAGCCTGCCGCCGAAGCTCTCCTCCGTGTCGTTCAAGCTGCACGAGGGCGAGGTCCTCGGCATCGCCGGCCTGCTCGGCACCGGCCGCACCGAGCTGCTGCAGGCCATCATGGGCGTGCGCGACTTCAAGGCCGGCACGATCAACGTGGATGGCGCCCCGGTTCGCAAGCCTGGCTACCACGCCATGATGAAGCGCGGCTTCGGCTACACGCCTGAAAACCGCAAGGACGAGGGCATCGTCCCACTGCTCGGCGTCGACGAGAACGCCCTCATGACGGATTTTCCGGCGGTCAGCAGCGGCGGCATCCTGTCATCTTCCAAGATCTCGGCGGCGGCTCGCGCGGTGATCGAGCGCCTCCACGTCAAGGCGGCCCGCACCGATACGCCGATCGGCACCCTGTCCGGCGGCAACCAGCAGAAGGTCGTGATCGGCCGCTGGGTCCATGCCGGCAGCCGCGTCCTGCTTCTCGACGAACCCACGCGCGGCGTCGACGTGGAAGCCAAGGCGCAGATCTACGCCATCATCCGGGATCTCGCGGCCGAGGGGCGAAGCATCATCTTCGTCTCCAGCGAGATCGAGGAACTGCCGCTCGTCTGCGACCGCGTGCTCGTGCTGCGCGACGGCGAGTTGCAGGAGGAATTCACGTCCCCGAACATCGACCAGGATGCCGTGATGGCAGCCTGCATCACCTCCCACTGAGGATCATCCCATGACTCTGGAACAGGCATCCGCGCCAGCATCGGCAGCGGTGAAGCGCCGGCCGCGCTTCACCCAGCACATGAACGAGTTGAGCCTCTTCGCCGCGATCGTCGTGCTTTACGCGGTGTTCGGGACGATGGCGGGCGGCTTCCTCTCGTTCAACAACCAGATCAACATCCTGCGCGACGCGGCGACCATCGGCATCGCCGCCTGGGCCGCGACGCTGATCATCATCGCCGGCGAGATCGACGTCAGCGTCGGGCCGATGGTGGCGTTCATCTCCGTGGCCCTCGCCTATCTTCTGCAATGGCACGTGCCGACGCCGCTGGCCTTCGTGCTGGCGATCGCCATCGGCGCCGTTCTGGGCTCGATCGCGGGCGTCCTGCGGGCCTATTTCGACATCCCGTCCTTCGTGGCGACCCTGGGCCTCTGGAGCGCGCTGCGCGGCATCGCCCTCTTCGTCACCGACGCGCTGCCGGTCTCCATCGGCCGCAACGACATGGTGGATGCGCTGGACCGCTCCGTCGCTGGCGTGCCCCCCGCGGCGATCATCATGCTGGTGCTGTTCGTGATCTTCGCCTTCATCAGCCGCAAGACCGCATTCGGCCGTTCCATCTTCGCCATCGGCGGCAACCCGCATGCGGCGTTCCTCAGCGGCATCAATGTGCGCCGCATCCGCGTGGCGATCTTCGCCATCGCCGGCGCGATGGCCGCGATCACCGGCATCCTGCTCGTGTCGCGGCTGGGCTCCGGCAATGCGACGGCGGCCAACGGACTGGAGTTCGACGTGATCGCGGCGGTCGTGGTCGGCGGCACCTCGCTTTCCGGCGGGCGCGGTTCCATGCTCGGCACGCTTCTGGGCGTGCTGGTGATCACGCTGATCGGCAACGGGCTCGTGCTGCTCGGCATCAACCCCTTCTTCCAGCAGGTTGTGCGCGGCGTGATCATCGTGGCGGCCGTTCTCGCCAATATCCAGGCGATCAAGCGCAGCCGCGTCGCCTGAGGAGACGGGCAATGACCTCGATCACGCTGGCCGGCGACGGCTTCGACGCCGCGATTTCCACCGCGGGCGGTATCATCACCCGCCTGCGCTGGAGCGCTGCGGGCACCAGCATCCCGCTGCTCCGCGATGCGCCGGACGACGCCACCGCACTGCAATCCGCGTGCTATCCGCTCGTCCCGTTCGCCAACCGCGTGGCCGGCAATCGCTTCAGCTTCGAAGGCCGCAGCTACGCGTTCCAGCCCAATACGGACTGGGACCGGCATTACCTCCATGGTGAAGGCTGGCTCGACGAGTGGCAGGTCGTCGCGCAGGACGAACGGAGCCTGACGCTCGGCTTCGCCCATTGCGGCGGCGGCACGCCCTATGCCTACGAGGCGACCCAGCGTTTCGCCATCGAGGACGGGGCATTGGTCCTTTCCCTGTCCGTCACCAATCGCGGCGAGAGCACCCTGCCCTTCGGTCTCGGCTGGCATCCCTACTTCGCGATGACGCCGCAGACGACGCTGAAGGCACCGGCGGCGAAGTTCTGGACCGAGGTGGAGGGCTGGTTGCCCGGCGAGGCGACCGACATTCCCGAGGAACTCGACTTCAGCCGTCCGCGCGGCCTGCCGCATCACTGGGTGAACAACGGCTTCGAGGACTGGTCCGGCGTGGCCGAGATCACCTGGCCGGAACATTCGGCGCGGCTGGCAATGCGTGCCGACCCGATCTTCCGGCACGCGTTCGTCTTCGTTTCAGATACGGGCTTCGATCCGGGCTACAAGCGTGACTATTTCTGCTTCGAGCCGATGACGCATCTGGCCAACGGGCACAATCTCGAAGGTCTCGGCGGGCTCAAGCCACTCGCGCCCGCCGAGACCCTGTCCGGCAGCGTACGGCTCAAGCCCGAGCTTCTCGGCTGACACCAAGCCGATCCATTTCAGCAATCCGGCTTCGTCCGCGGAGGGCGCCATGCCTCAGAGTCAAGCGTTCGACTATATCCTCGTCGGAGGCGGCAGCGCCGCCTGCGTCGTTGCGCAGAAGCTCGTCACGGAGGGCCGCGCACGCGTGCTCATCGTCGAGCGCGGACCGCGCAAGTCCAATCCGATCATGAACTACCCGGCCGGCTACATGAAGTTCCTGGCCAAGGACACATATCTTTCCATGCACAAGACCGAGCCGCAGCAGCAGCTCGGCGGTCGCGGCCCGATCGTGCCGCAGGCCAAGGTGCTCGGCGGCGGCAGCACGGTCAACGCCATGGTCTACATGCGCGGACAGGCGGCGGACTACGACCGCTGGGCCGAAGCGGTGACGCCGCCCGGCGCGGCAAGCGACGGCTCATGGTCGTACCGGGAGATGCTGGGCTACTTCAAGGCGCAGGAGGATAACGACCACCTGGCCGGTGAATTCCACGGCGTCGGCGGTCCCTTGAAGATCTCGCATCTCGGTCACACCAGCCCGATGACGCGGACCTATGTGAAGACCATGCAGCAGCTCGGTCTTCCCTATAATCCGGATTTCAATGGCGCCCATCAGTATGGCGTCGGCTTCATGCAGCACACGATCGACTGGGCGACGCGCCGCCGCTCGTCTGCGGTAGACGCATTCCTGAAGCCGGTACTCGACAATCCGCTGCTGACGGTGGAAACCGGCGCGACCGTGACCGGCCTGCGCTGGCAGGGCAACCGCGTGGTCGGCGTGGACTACGTCGTCAACGGCTCGCGTCGCTCAGCCGATGCCGGGCGCGAGGTGTTGCTCGCCGCCGGCGCCTACCAGACGCCCAAGATCCTGATGCTCGCCGGCGTCGGCCCGCAGGACGAACTCGCCCGCCACGGCATCGATATCCGCGTCGCGCTTCCCGGCGTCGGCGGTAATCTTCAGGACCATTACGAAGTGCCGGTCGTGGCGACGACCAAGGGAGCTTTCGGCTATTACGGGCAGGATCGCGGCATGAAGATGCTGAAGGCGGGGCTGCAATATCTGCTCTTCCGCTCAGGCCCGGTCTCCACCACCGGCGTGGAGACATGCGCCTTCCTCGATCCGGAAAACGGCAACAACGACCAGCCGACCATCCAGATGTTCTGCGTCCCGACGGTCTATCTCGATCGCGACGTGATGGGCACCGATCCCGGCCATGGCGTCACCATCAACTCGCTGCTGCTCAGGCCCAAGGCGCGCGGTCGCGTGACGCTGCGCTCCAGCGACCCGCTGGCCGATCCCGTGATCGACACCGGCATCTACAATCATCCCGACGATCTCCGGACGACGATGGCCGGCTTCCGCTTCGCGCGCGGCGTGCTCTCCGCATCGCCGATGAAGGAGCTGATCGATCGCGAGATCTTCCCCGGGCCGAACGTCACCAGCGATGCCGATCTTGCCGAGCATTTCAGGCGGACGGTCAAGACCGGCTACCATCCCGTCGGCACCTGCCCCATGGGACACGATGCCGACGAGGAGGCCGTGCTCACGCCGGATCTCCGCGTGCGCGGCGTTCAGGGTTTGCGGGTCATCGACGCCTCGCTGATGCCGACCATCGTCAGTGGCAACACCAATGCCGCCGTCATGGCCGCCGCCGCGAAAGCCGCGGACCTCATCCTCGCCCACTAGCGCAGGGCGCAACCCCTGCCGCGCGGCGAAAGCCGTTTCCCGTTCGCTGGTCTGCTGCCACAAATGGGCAGCACCAGAACAAGGTTATCCCATTATGAAGATCACCAAGCTCACGACCTACATCGTTCCGCCCCGCTGGCTGTTCCTGAAGGTGGAGACCGACGAAGGCATCGTCGGCTGGGGCGAGCCGGTCGTGGAAGGCCGCGCGCTGACCGTCGAGGCCGCCGTCCACGAACTCTCCGACTATCTCGTGGGCAAGGACCCCTTCCTCATCGAGGACCACTGGAACGTGATGTATCGCGGTGGTTTCTATCGCGGCGGCGCGATCCACATGAGCGCCATTTCCGGCATCGACCAGGCGCTCTGGGATATCAAGGGCAAGGCGCTGGGCGTGCCGGTGCATCAGCTTCTCGGCGGACAGTGCCGCGACCGGATCAAGGTCTATTCCTGGATCGGCGGCGACCGGCCGGCCGATGTCGCGGCGGCGGCCAAGGAAGCCGTGGCCCGCGGCTTCAAGGCGGTCAAGATGAACGGCTGCGAGGAAATGCAGATCGTCGATGCGCATGAGCGCGTGGAAAAGGCGGTGGAAACGATCGCCGCCGTGCGCGAGGCGGTCGGCCC
Source organism: Faunimonas pinastri (assembly GCF_900110915.1). GTDB lineage: Bacteria > Pseudomonadota > Alphaproteobacteria > Rhizobiales > Afifellaceae > Faunimonas > Faunimonas pinastri. The sequence continues at coordinate 129,996 of NZ_FOFG01000011.1, read as the reverse complement.
CTATATCGGCATCGGCGCCGATTTCCACGGCCGCGTGCACAAGCCGATGGCCAAGGTGCTGGTGCGCGAACTGGAGCCCTACAAACTTCTCTTCATCGAGGAGCCCGTGCTCTCGGAAAACCGCGAGGCGCTGAAGGAAATCTCGCAGCATTGCAGCGTGCCGATCGCGCTCGGCGAACGGCTCTATTCGCGATGGGACTTCAAGGGCGTGCTCTCCGACGGCTATGTCGATATCATCCAGCCGGATCTGTCGCATGCCGGCGGCATCACCGAATGCCGCAAGATCGCGACCATGGCGGAGGCCTACGATGTGGCGCTGGCGCCGCACTGCCCGCTGGGCCCCATCGCGCTGGCCGCCTGCCTGCAGATCGACGCCGTCAGCTACAACGCCTTCATCCAGGAACAGAGCCTCGGCATCCACTACAACAAGAACAACGACATCCTGGACTATCTCTCCAACCCGGAAGTCTTCCGCTACGAGGACGGCTTCGTCTCGATCCCGCAGGGGCCGGGCCTCGGCGTGGAAGTGAACGAGGCCTACGTTATCGAGCGCGCCAAGGAAGGCCATCGCTGGCGCAACCCGATCTGGCGGCACGCCGACGGCAGCTTCGCCGAGTGGTAGGCGCGACCGGAAATGGGGAGACATCGATGAGCGGTCGTCTTGAAGGCAAGCGCATCCTGGTCACGGGCGCGGCGCAGGGGATCGGGCTGGCCATCGCGCGCGCGTTTGGCCGGGAAGGCGCGAGCCTGTTCCTGATCGACCGGGACGAAGCCCTTCTGTCGGAAGCCACCGAAGCGTTGCGGCAGACGGGCATGACGGTTGGCTGCCGTGCCGCCGACATCTCTGACGCGGCGGCCATCGCCGCAGCCGTCGTCGAGGCGAACGGGCAGATCGGCACGCTCAACGCTCTCGTCAACAATGCCGGCGTCAACGTCTTTCACGAACCGCTGGAGACCAGCGACGAAGAGTGGAACCGCTGCTTCGACGTCAACCTGAAGGGCGCGTGGAACTGCTGCAAGGCGGTGCTGCCCGGCATGATGGAGGCCGGTGGCGGCGCGATTCTCAACATCGCCTCCACCCACGCCTTCACCATCATCCCGCACACCTTCCCCTACCCGCTCGCCAAGCATGCGCTGCTCGGCATGACCAAGGCGCTGGGGCTGGAATATGCGGCGAAGGGGGTGCGGGTGAACGCGCTGGCTCCGGGCTATGTCTCGACGCAGAAGGTCATCGACTACTGGAACAGCTTCCCCGATCCGGAAGCAGCCAAGGCAGAGACGATGAAGCTGCATCCGGGCGGCCGCATCGCCTCGCCGGAAGAAATCGCGCTGGCGGCCGTCTTCATGATTTCCGACGAATGCCCGTTCATGAACGCGACATGCCTGACGGTGGATGGCGGCCTCAGCGTCCAGCAACATCCCGCGTAGCCGCGGATGCGCGCGAGGCGGTCCGCATCCGGACCGGCTCGCTGCTTACCCGAGCTTCGGGAGAGATCCGCCAAATAGCGGACCCATGTTTCAGTCGTGGAGATAGCGCTCGGCCAGCCGGGCCCACATGGCGGCGCCGGTCGTGAGGCTCTCGTCGGCGAAATCGAACTTGGGGCTGTGCAGGATGGCGGAGTTCTCGCCGTTGCCGAGCCGCAGGAAGCAGCCGGGCTTGTGCTCCAGGAAGTGGGAGAAGTCTTCGCTGCCCGGGATCAGCGGACAGGGCAGCACCTTCTCCGCACCGACCAGCTCCGTCACCACCTCGGTCGCGAATTCCGTTTCTTCCGGCGCGTTGACCACCACCGGATGGCCGCGCACGTAGTCGATCTCGGCCGTCGCGCCGTAGCCTTCGACCTGTGATGCGACAAGCGCCCGGATACGCCGTTCCAGCACGTCGCGGACCTTGGGCTCGAAGGAACGGACGCTCAGCGACAGCGTCGCCGTCTCCGGGATGACGTTGGTGGCCTTGCCGGAATGGATCGTGCCGACCGTCACCACGGCGGCCTGTGTCGGATCGACGTTGCGGGCCACGACCGTCTGCAGCGCCATGACGAGACTGCAGGCCGCCACGATGGGATCGACGGTCAGATGCGGACGCGAGGCGTGGCCGCCCTTGCCCCGGATAGTGATGTCCACGGTGTCGCTGGCCGCCATGAGTGGCCCCGAGCGCATGAGGAATGTGCCGGCCGGCGCGCCCGGATGATTATGCAGGCCGAAGATCGCGTCGAACGGAAACCGCTCGAACAGCCCGTCGTCGATCATCGCCTGGGCGCCGCTGACCGCGCCCGCTTCCTCGGCCGGCTGGAAGATGAGGTTCAGCGTGCCGTCGAAGCGGCGCGTCCGGGCGAGATATTCCGCCGCGCCCAGCAGCATGGTCGTGTGGCCGTCATGACCGCAGGCGTGCATCTTGCCCGGAAACTGGCTGGCATAGGCAAGACCGGTCTCCTCCTCGATCGGCAGCGCATCCATGTCGGCGCGGATCGCGACGCTGCGCGTGCCGTCGCCGACCTTCATGCGAGCCACCACGCCGTGGCCACCGACATTGCGGGTTACCTCGTAGCCCCAACTCTGCAGCTTTTCCGCGACGAAGCGGGCCGTCTCCGCCTCCTCGAAGGAGAGTTCGGGATGGGCATGCAGGTGCTGCCGGATGGCGGCGAGTTCCTGGGCCTTCGGCTCGAAGTCGGAAAGGCGGGCATAGCTGTTGTCGCGAAGCATGGGACACTCGAAGGTTGGGGGCTGTCGGCGGATCGACGCGGGAAGCGGATCAGCCCGGCCCGGCAAGGGTTGATAAGCTTGGCTGGATCAGATGAAGCGGCTCAGGAAGGCGCGTGTGCGGGCGTGCTGCGGATTGCCGATGACCTGCTCCGGCGGCCCCTGTTCCACGATGTTGCCGCCATCCATGAAGACTACGCGGTCGGCCGCCTCGCGGGCGAAACCGATCTCGTGCGTCACCACGATCATGGTGAGGCCCTGATCTGCCAGGTCGCGCATGGTGGAAAGCACCTCGCCGACAAGCTCCGGATCGAGCGCAGAGGTCGGCTCGTCGAAGAGCATCAGCTTCGGTCGGATGGCGAGCGCCCGCGCGATGGCGACGCGCTGCTGCTGGCCGCCGGAAAGCTGGCGCGGATAGTTGTGGACCTTGCTGGCGAGGCCCACCCGGTCGAGAAGCTTCATCGCGTTGTCGGTGGCGGCCTGCCGGCTTTCGCCGTGCACCCCGATCGGCGCTTCGATGACGTTCTGCAGCGCCGTCATGTGCGGGTAGAGGTTGAACTGCTGGAACACCATGCCGATCTTGCGCCGTTGCCGGGCAATGGCGTAACCGCCCAGTTTCACGAGCCGCTCCTTGCGCAGCTCGTAACCGATCTGCTCCCCATCGACCATGATGGAGCCCTGATCGATGCTCTCCAGATGGTTGATGCAGCGCAGGAAGGTCGACTTGCCCGAACCGGAGGGGCCGAGGATCACCACGACCTCGCCGGGAGCGACGTCCATGTCGATGCCCTTCAGGACCTCGACATCACCGAAGGCCTTGTGGACGTTGCGAGCCTTGACCAGGGGCTCGACTGTCGCGGTCACCGTCATCGGGCAGCCTCCTGCGGCACATTGGTGGGGGACGGTCCCATCGGCGCTTCCGTGGCCGGCGCTTCCGTGGCCGCGTCGCGCGCGGCCCTGGGGGCGGAACGGCGATCCCCACGGCTGTAATAGCGCTCGATGTAGCTCTGTCCGACGTTGAGGACAGACGTGATCAAGAGGTACCAGATCACGGCCACGAGCAGCATCGGGACCACTTCGAAGGTGCGGTTGTAGATGGACTGCACCGAATAGAGCAGGTCCGCCATCGCGATGACGCTGACCAGCGAGGTCGCCTTGATCATGCTGATCAGCTGGTTGCCGGTCGGCGGAACGATGGAGCGCATCGCCTGCGGGATGATCACGCGCCAGAGCGCTCGGACGCGGGTCATGCCGAACGCCTCGGCCGTTTCCGCCTGCCCCTTGTCGACCGAAAGCAGGCCGCCTCGGATGATCTCGGCCATGTAGGCCGCCTCGTTCAGGGCAAGGCCGACGATGGCCGCCGTCATCGGCGAAATCACCGAATTCGTATCCCAGCCCACCAGCTTCGGCCCGAACGGGATGGTGATCGACAGCTCCGGGAACAGCGTGGAAAGATTGTACCAGAAGATCAGCTGGACCAGCAGCGGCGTGCCGCGGAAGAACCAGATGAAGAGACCGGCCACCGTGTTGGCCAGCCCGTCCTGCGACAGGCGTGCGATCGCCAAAAGCAGGCCCAGCACGATGCCGATGGTCATGGCGACCACCGTCAGGCCGAGCGTGACGGTAAGACCCTGCAGCACGGTCGGATCGAAGAAGTATTTGGCGACGACCGGCCAGCCGAAGTTCTCGTTGCCCGCGACGATCCACACGAAATCGGCCGCGATCAGGATCGCCACGGCCCAGAGGATCAGCCGACCGAGGGGGAACGGCCGGTGCGCCTTAGCGACATCTCTCAGATCGGTCCGGTCGGCCGCCCCCGAGGGGGAAGCCGTTCCGTCACGCAAGGCGCTCATTTCGGCAGGGTCCCGCCGAGGTTGATGCCGGGCTCCTTGATCATGTTGCCCTCAAGGCCCCACTTCTTCATCACCGCGGCATAGGTACCGTTGTCGATCAGCTTCTTCACGCCGTCGCGCAGCACGGCCGCGAGCGGCGAGCCCTTGGAGACGACGGCGCCCTGGTAGAGATCCTCGAAGCCGTTCTTCTGGCCGACACCCGTCAGCTCCAGCTGCCCGCCGGCCTGCTGGACGAAATAGGTCAGCGGCGCCTGCGAGGAGAAGAAGGCGTCGGATCGCTTGGAGCGCACGGCGAGGATAGAGCTTGGCTGGTCGGTGAAGGACTGGACCTGGATCGCGCCCTTGCCGTCAGCCTTGCACTTCTCCGCCTGCGTCTGGATCACCTTCTCCGCGGAGCCGCCGGCCATCACCGCGATGCTGTGCCCGCAGGCCGTGTCGAGCGAGGTGATGCCCTTCGGGTTGCCCTTCTGCACGGCGAAGACGACGAATTCCTGCACCCAGTCGACGAAGTCGTTGGCCTCTTCGCGGCTTTTGAAATCGCCGATAGGGCCGAACGCCATCTGGTACCGCCCGGAATTGATGCCCGACAGGATAGCCGGAAGTCCGCTGACGGACGCATGCTTCATCTTCAAGCCCAGAAGCTGGCCCAGCGCGTCGCCTATTTCGGCGCTGGCGCCCGTGAGCTCCGTCCCGGTGACGATCTCGTAGGGAGGGAACGAGCCGTTGTTGACCGAGGTCATCACGCCGGCCTTCTGGATATCTTCCGGCAGACGAGCGCGGAGCTCCTGATCGACGGAGAGTTTCGGCGCGTCCTGCGCAACAGCGACGGACCCGGTCAGCATCGCAGCCAAAAGGGCCGCGGAAGCGAGAAGCCTGAAAACCATGTTATTCCCCTCTCTTATGCAGTGGAAACAGATCGGCCGGCGTCAGGAGCTTCGGCAGGATGCCCTGCGCGTGCAGCTCTTCGGCGAAGTCGGCGATCATCTTCTCGTTCACGGCGAAGCCGCTGGCGTTCCAGGACGCCGGGAGATCCTGCGACACGCGGCCCAGTTCCTCGATGATCCACGGCGTGGTGTCGGCGTACTTCCGCCGCTTGGACAGCCACACCCGCTGCGACTCGTCCACGAGTTCGCTGATCTCGTCCATCACCCAGGGATGCTCGGAGACGAAGTCCGCCTTGAAGGCGATCAGGTGCATGCCGGGCACGTAGCCGACCTCGTTGAAGTAGTCGATTTCGGCGCCCCGGTAATTCTCCAGGACATGCCGGAGCCCGGAATCCTCGGCGTAGAAGCCGTCGGGCATGAACGGCGTGAAGACCGCGTCGAGCTCACCGGCCCGCAGGAGGTCGACCATCGGCCGCTCTCCGGGCGCCGCCTCGATGCGGCCGGGGCGACCGAAGCCGTCCAGCCGGTCGGTGATCGGATGGGCTTCCGTGAGGCGGCCGGCGAACCAGGTGGCGTCTTCCACACCGACGCCTTCGCGCCGCAGCGCAGCGCGGGTCCACGTATTGCCGGAATCACGCCAGCCGGTGACGCCGATGCGCTTGCCCTTCAGCTGGCCAAGCTCGGTGATCGGGCTGTTCTTCGTCGTGATCACGCAGCGATGGCGGAAGCCCCGCATGATGAAATTCGGAATGCCGACGATGCTCTCGTCGCCGTCGTGGCGCAGCTGCGTATAGCGGCTGAAAGACATCTCGGCAGCATCGTGCGCCTCGTCCTTCGCCACGTTCGACACCAGCGTGCCCACGCGATCGATCACCAGGTTCAGCCGCGGAGAGGAAACATCTCCGAGGGCGAGCGGTGTGAGATAATCCCAGTCGCGAACCGCGAGGCGAAGTGTCAGTGGCATCTTTTTGAACAAGCCTAGAATTTCGTCTGGCGCTTATGGCTAAATGTTCAAAATGATGATCTCAAAGGTTATTACGTTATTGAACATTAAATCAGGGCGGCGATGACCAGGCCGGGAAGTACCGAGTGGTTTGCGGAAAAGCTGGGCGATCGCTCGGCGAACGGAATCGCGCTGGAGACGAGCGCGCTGATCCGAAGCGGCGAGCTGGCGGTCGGCGCCAAGCTCCCGGCGATCCGGGATCTCGCCTTCGTGCTGGGCGTCAGCCCCGCCACCGTTTCAGCGGCCTGGAGCGAATTGCGGCGGCAGAAGATCATCATCGGCCGTGGCCGGAACGGCAGCTGGGTGAACGACGACCGCTACGTGCCGAAACCCAAGCGGCTCGCCAGCTCCGGGAACTACGGGACGGACGTGCTGGATCTTCGCAACGCCGTTCCGGATGTCGATCTGCTGCCACCCCTGGCCGCGGCCATGGCGCACGGCGCTTCGGCCCAAAACCTGAACAGCTATGTGCGCAGCCGCGTTCTGCCCGAGCTCGAAGAGGTCGTGCGGCAGGACTGGCCCTACGAGGCGGAGGCGTTTCTCAGCACCAATGGCGGCTATGACGCCGTCTATGCCCTGCTCCACGCCGTGGTCACGCCGGGGGCGCTCGTCGCGATCGAAGATCCGACCGCCATGCGGCTGCTCGACATCGTCGAGGATCTGGGGGCGCGCGCCCTGCCTGTGCGCTGCGACGAACAGGGACCGCTGCCGGCGTCGCTGGCGGAGGCGATGACGCGCAAGCCCGTCGCCTTCCTGTTCCAGCCGCGCCTCCATTCCGTCACGGGCCGGACGATGACGGCGGAGCGGCTCGCCGCGCTGGGTGACGTGCTGGAGGGAACGACGGCGCTGGTGATCGAGGACGACGGTGTCGGCGACATTTCCGACGGGCCGAGGATCAGCCTCGGCGGCCGCTTCCCTGAGCGGGTGGTCCACATCCTGTCCTATTCGAAGACGCTGGGACCGGACCTGCGGATTGCGGTGCTCTCCGGTTCGAAAACCGTCGTGGACCAGGTTCAGCACTATCGCAGCTTCAGCGCGGGCTGGACCAGCCGCGTCCTGCAATCCGCGACCGCGTGGCTGCTGCGCGACCGGGAAACGCAGGACCTGCTTCAAACGGCGAGAGGCCGGTATCGGGAACGGCGCCAACGCATCGCGTCCGCGCTGCGGGCCAATGCGGTTCCCGTGGCCGACGGACAGAGCCTCTGCATCTGGGTTCCGGTCCCGTCCGAGCCCTTCGCGATGGTGACGCTGGCGGCGCGTGGAATCGCCGTCAATCCGGGATCGAAATTCTCCATGCACCCGGTGAGCCACATCCGCGTCGCGACCGCGAGCCTGCGGGACCGCTACGACGAAGTGGCGGAAGCCATCGTGCTGGGCTGTCAATCCTGAGGTCCGCTCCGATGCCGGAGGCCGATGCAGGCCGAAATGGACAAAGCGGGTCGACCTCCGCCGATAGCTGTGGCAGGCATGGCGCGATGCTGCGGCGAACCGCCACAGCCAGCGACGTTGTCGCGATTCCGGGTGGGGCGAATGGGCAGATCGAGACGGCTTTCCGAACAATGGTTTCAGCGCGGTCTCTGGCTGGTTGCCGTCGCCTTCGCCCTCTGCCTGGTCGGCTTCGGCAGCCTCGTCATTCAGGATCTGCCGCAGGTCGAGCGGCACCTGAGCCGCGAGGATTTCGTCGACCAGTCCGCGGCCGAACCGCTGCAATCGGCGATCGCCGAGGCGCGGAACGCTCAGGCCGCCGCTTCCGAGAGCCTCGATCAGGCCAATCTGAAGCTGCAGGCGACGCAAACCGCCTATTCCAACGCGCGCGACACCTTCGCCAACTGGCTGGATACCCGCAAGGCCACGAACCTGCCTTCGCAGGACAATGAGCTGATCGCCCGTACCGCCGCCCTCGACGCTCTGAAAAAGGAACAGGAAGACGCGCAGCACGCCGTCGACGCCCAGAACCAGAACTCGCTGGATGCCCAGCAGGGCGAGAGTGCGGCGCAGGCGCAGTTGGACGAACTGGAGTCTGTGGCGGACCAGAAGCTGGAGGCGGAATACAGCAAGGCCGAGGTTCGGGTCTTCGGCTACCGCCTGGCGCTCACCCTGCCCCTGCTGCTGATCGCCTTCTGGCTCTTCCGGACACAGCGGAAAAGCTCATGGTGGCCGTTCACCTGGGGCTTCATCTTCTTCGCGCTGTTCACCTTCTTCGTCGAGCTGGTGCCGTATCTGCCGAGCTATGGCGGCTATGTCCGCTACGGTGTCGGTCTGATCCTGACCGTCGTCGTCGGCCGCAGCGTCATCGTCGCGCTGAACCGCTACCTCGCCCGGCAGGCGGCGGCGGAACAGCAGCCCGACGTCCTGCGCCGCAACGAGATGAACTACGACATGGCCCTGCTCCGGCTTTCCAAGAGCGTCTGTCCCGGCTGCGAGCGACCGGTGAACCTGAGCGGCGGCGAGGTTACCTTCTGCCCGCATTGCGGCATCGGCCTCTTTGAGAGCTGCCGGAATTGCGACACGCGCAAGAGCGCCTTCTCGCCCTTCTGCCAAGCCTGCGGCACCCCATCCGCCGCGCCATCCGCCGCGCCATCGCCGGACACGCTCGTCCCCGCGATCTGAGGCGAGAGCGGCAGCCCTCGGGCCGCCGCTCGATGCAAACGGATTCGCCCTCTCGCTACGCGGCGGCTGCATTCGCCGCGTAGTCCATACGCCGGAGATCCTCGATCAGCCCCGGCCCGGTCGGCTTCCAGCCAAGCTGCTGGCGCGTCCAGGCGCTGGATGCCGGCATATCCATGCCGACGAACATGGCGAGCCAGCCGAAGTGCGCCGGGGCTTCTTCCGGAGACAGGGACGCCAGGGGAAGGCCGAGGCCGCTCGCCACCACTTCCGCGATTTCGCGAGCCGTCACGCCCTCTTCCGCCACGGCATGATACCGCGCGCCCGGCTGTGCCTGCTCGATCGCCAGCGCGTAGAGCCTTGCGACATCGTCCACCGGCGCCGCCGGCCAGCGGTTCCGCCCCTCGCCGACATAGGCCACGAGGCCCTTCTCCCTGGCATGGGCGATGTACGGGCTGACGAGGCCCTGCTTCACCGTGTCGTGGACCTGGGGAAGCCGCATCACCGAGACGTTGACGCCCGCCTCCAGCAAGTCGCGCCCGGCGAGTTCCGACGCGATGCGCGGGTTTGGGTGGTCCCTGTTGAACACGTCCTCGGTCGCGGGCTGGCCGTGGCCGGCATCGCCGATACCGGTTCCGGACGTGATGAGGAGCGGCCGGTCGGACCCTTTCAGCGCCGCGCCCAGTGCCTTGATGACGCGCCGGTCCTTTTCGCAATTGGCCACGAAGTTCGCGAAGTTGTGGTCGAAGGCGGTGTGGATGACCGCCTCCGCCTGTTCCGCTCCGGTGCGCATGGTTTCCGGATGTTCCAGCTCGCCACGATGGACGTCCGCGCCAGCGGCCTGGAGGGCGCGCGCGCCGGCGTCGGAGCGGGTCAGGCCGACGACCTGGTGCCCGGCGGCCAGCAGTTCAGGCAGAATGCGGGAGCCGATGAAGCCCGTTGCTCCCGTGAGAAAGACGCGCATTGAAATCTCCGATGTTGTTCGGATCGCAATGTCGGCCTACCGTTTGTCCTGTTAAAGTAGTGATCTTATCGTAGTATAATCATCAACAGGCTTTCCATGCCCGCAGAGACCGGCAATCCGCTCGGCACATTCCTGAAAGACCGGCGCACCCGTCTCGACCCCGCGGCGTTCGGCTTCGACGGCGGACGGCGGCGCACGCCGGGCCTGCGCCGCGAAGAGGTCGCCCAGCGCGCCAATATCAGCCCGACCTGGTACACCTGGCTGGAGCAAGGTCGCGGCGGCGCGCCCTCGGCGGATGTCCTCAACCGGATCGCCGCCGGCCTCATGCTGACCGAGCCGGAGCGAGAGCACCTCTTCATGCTCGGCCTGGGCCGGCCTCCGGAGGCTCGCTACAAGGGCGCGGATGAAGTCACGCCCCGGTTGCAGCGTGTGCTGGACGCCCTCTCGCCAAGCCCGGCCATCGTCAAGACCGCGACCTGGGACGTCGTGGCCTGGAACGCCGCGGCGGCGGCGCTTCTCACCGATTATTCCAAGCTCAGCCGCGAGCAGCGCAACATCCTCCGCCTGATGTTTTCCGACACCCGCATCCGCTCCGTGCAGGAGGATTGGAACAGCGTCGCCCGCTTCGTGGTGGGCGCGTTCCGGGCGGATGTCGCCCGCGCCGGCGCGACGGCCGAAAGCGCGCAACTGGTGGAGGAACTGTCGCGTGCCAGCCCCGAGTTCGACGCGATGTGGCGGGACAACGACGTGGTCGGCAACACGGAAGGCACGAAACGCATCCGGCACCCCGAGTTGGGGCTGGTCGAGATGGAGTTCTCCGTCTTTTCCGTGGACGGCCGCCCGGATCTCGGCATGATCGTCTACAATCCGGTCACGGCGGAGGCCGCCGAGAGCATCCGGTCGCTCATGGCATCCCGGGCGGAGACTTCGGCGAGTTCCGAACCGCCCGGTTGAAGCCCCGGTCAAGAGCGCTGGCCGGGAGTGTCGGACAGGTCTGGCCTTTTCGGCCGGACTCTGCTTCCTCCTCACCGAATTGATCCGAAAAGCACGCCGGCATGTCCTCCTTCAGATCGAAGCTGTTTTCGCTCTTCCTCGCCTTGTGGACGCTGGTCCTGGGACTGGGCATTCCCTTTCTGATGATCGGCAGGAGCAGCCGGAGGGTCAGGGCCTATTCGCGGTTCTGGGCCAGCGGCGTCCAGTGGGGGCTCGGCAACATCGTCGGGCTGCGCTACCGCGTGGAAGGCACCCTTCCCGACGACGGGAAGCCGCGCCTGATCATCTGCAATCACCAGTCTGCCTGGGAAACCCTGATCTTCATCACCGTCTTCCGGAACCTCTCCTTCGTGGCGAAAAAGGAGCTGTCCCGCGTGCCGATCTTCGGCTGGTTCCTGACCAACTACCCGATGATCATGATCGACCGGCAGGGTGGCCGCGCGACGTTGGTCCAGATGCTCAGGCAGGCCCAGTCGGCGATCGACCAGGGCCTCTCCATCCTGATCTTCCCCGAAGGCACCCGGATCGACGTCCATGAGACCCGGCCGTTCGAAGTCGGCGTGGCCGCGCTCTATCGCAAGCTCGGCGTGCCGGCGCTGACGCTGGCGCACAATTCCGGCTGTTTCTGGAAGGGCGGCGGTTCTGGCCTGGCGGCGGGCGAGATCACCCTGCGGGTGATCGAGGAAATCCCGCCGGGGCTCGGACAAGCGGAGTTCCTGCAGCGCATCGAGAGCACCATCAACCGCGAAAAGGCCGCTCTCGCCGAGAGCTGCTGAAGGGCTCGCCCTTCCCGAAGGCAATCCTCACACCCGTTATTCGTGCCGGAACGCTCCGGGACGGCCGCGAAGGATATTCCATGTTGTCGACGCTGATCCCACGCATGCATCGCGGCCCGCTCGTTCGCACAGCGCTGGTCGCGGGCCTCGTCTTGCCATCGGCCGCGCATGCCGGCTGCGTCTGGTCGGACCTTGTGGACGAAGAGGCGCGTGTCGCGGCGGTGACCTCATCATCCGGGCGCGTTCATTTCGTGGAGGACGACGTGCTCGTGCATGGCTGCCCGAACGACAGCGCAGCGTGCCGCGAGCGGGCCTTCGTGCTTCCCGGCGACGTGGTTCTCGCGGGCCCGACCCAGGGCGCCTATACCTGCGCCGGCTATGCCGGGGCGAAAGGCTTCGCGACCATCGGCTGGTTGCCGAGCGCGGCGCTCACCGCTCTCCCCCAAGCGCAACAGGCGCCGCAAGACTGGGCCGGTCATTGGATCGCGCCAGAGCAGGACATCACCGTCACCTCCGACGCGGCAGGACTTCTGGCCGTCGATGGCGAAGCCACGTGGGGAATGGGAGATCCCTGGCGGCGCAAGAACGGCGGAGTGCATGTCGGCGTCCTCAGCGGCAAGGTGCGTCCGGCGAATGGCGCGATTGCCTTTTCGACGGGCGCAAACGACGAGACCCTGCCCTACGAGGCCGGCGACGAGTTCGACTGCCGGGTGCGCATGGTCCGCCGCGGCCCGTATCTGCTGGCCCGTGACAACAACAATTGCGGCGGGGCCAACGTCACCTTCTCCGGCTTTTACGTGCGGGCGAAATAGCCGGGCAGCCGATCACCCCTCAGGCGACGGACTGGTCCGGCAGCGCTTTGCTCGCGAAAAGCCGGTCGGTATCCATCCTCGATAGCGGCCTGGACAGGAGATAACCCTGCAGGTCCGTGCAGCCGATATCGGAGAGCGTCGCCCGCTGCTCCGCCGTCTCCACGCCTTCCGCCGTCACCTTCAGTCCCGTCGCCTGCGCGAGGTCGACGATGGCCTGGACGAAGGCGGTCCGGTCCGGCGATTGCGCCAGGCCTGTGACGAAGGAGCGGTCGATCTTCACCCGATCCACGGCGAAGTCGCGAAGGTGGCTGAGCGAGGAATAGCCCGTTCCGAAATCGTCCAGCGCGATGCGGATGCCGGCCGACCGCAGGGCGTCCAAGGCAGCGCGCGAGCGCTCTGCGCCTTTCACGATCGCGGTTTCCGTGACCTCCAGCTCCAGCCGCTTGGCGTCGAACCCGGTGCGCGCCAGAATGGCCAGAACCTGTTGCGGGAACTTCGAATTCCGCAGTTGAACGGCGGATACGTTGACCGCGAGTGTCGTGATCGGCCAGCCGACCGCCGCCGCGCAGGCGTGCTCCAGCACCCAGAGCCCGAGCGGTTCGATCAGCCCCGTTTCTTCCGCGATCGGGATAAAGGTCGCGGGCGACAGCAGGCCGCGTTGCGGGTGCTGCCATCTTACCAGCGCCTCGACCCCGCTGACCGCATCCTGCTGAACGGAAAAGAGCGGCTGAAAGAACACGGTGAGCCCCACGCCGCTGGCCAGCGCCTCGCGTAGCTCCCGCTCCACCCGCCGGCGTATCTGGACCGTGGCGTCCATGGATTCCTGAAACAGCGCGAAGCGGCCCCGGCCCTCTTCCTTCGCGTTGTAGAGGGCGATGTCGGCCTTGCGCAGGAGCTCCGTCCGGTCCTGCCCATCCGTTGGGGCGAGCGCGCTGCCGATGCTGATGCCGACGAAAGCCTCGCTTCCCATGATCGCGACGGGACGCACCACAGTCTCGATCACGCGCGCGCACAGCGTTTCCACGTCGCCCGGCGAACTCACGCCGGTCTGGATGATGCCGAATTCATCGCCGCCCAGACGGGCCACCGTATCGCCTGCCCTCACCTCCTCGCAAAGCCGTGCCGCGACCTGCCGGATAAGCTCGTCGCCGCCGGGATGGCCGAGCGTGTCGTTCACCTCCTTGAAGCGGTCGAGGTCGAGGTAAAGCACCGCCAGCCGCTCTTGCCCGCGCTTCAGGCCCGCCAGCGTGTGATCCAGCCGATCGTTGAAGAGCGCCCGGTTCGGCAGCCCGGTCAGGCTGTCATGAAAGGCAAGATGCTGCGCCTGCGCTTCGCTTGCTTCCAGTTGCAGCCTTTCCTGCCGCAGCCGGAACAGAAGCAGCGCGATCACGGCCGCGACGAAGAGCAGCGATGCGGCCAGGACGGGCACGATCTCCCGCAGCATCCGCTGCCCCGGCAGCATCGGTCTCCAGATGAAGGAGCCGAGTGTCTGGCCGGAGCGGTTCATCAGGGGATAGGAGATGTGGTGCCTGTCGGGGCGGGCGTCGCCGACCGAGAAGCTGACCGCGCTGTGCAGGTACCTGCTCGACAGGTTTCTGGCGAAGCGTCCGTCGAGGTACCGGATCGCTACATGCACGTAATAGGCGCCGGGCGCCTGCTGGATCGACCCGTCCTCGGAGATGATCGGCTTCAGGCTGACGACGGCCGGATGGCCGCCGATCAACGCGAGATCGAGGGCCCCCGTGCTGCGGATGGTGGGATTGGAAGCCTTGTCCATAACCGAATGGCCCAGCTTGTCGCGAAGCTCCTGCAACAGAGGCGCCGTGACGGGGCGTACCTCTTCGTAGTCCGTCGGCGCTGCCCGATGCCCATCCACCATGGCGTAGATCGCGGTTCCGGCGGGGTTCAGGATATAGGCGCGATCGTGCCCGAAATAGGTGTGCATCCACACGCCGAGATTGGCGTCTAGCCAGTCCGGGTCAGGAGTACCGCGCACCCGTTCCACAGCCTCGTTCCAGACGGTCACGCTTTCCTGGTCATGCGGCACGCGATCCAGCGCCTGCTGCACGACGACCGAGACCAGCCCCTGCTGCTGCCTGGCCGAGTTCGCGTCGACCTGTTGCGCCGCATAGTAAAGCAGGCCTGAGATCACGGCGGCGATCAGCAGCATGGCCACGCCGATGAGCGGTACGAGGTCCGACCAGAGACCCCGTCGCCAGCGGTCGATCCTAAACAGCGACATGCGATCTCACCTGCTTTTGCACGGTTGCGGAGCTCCTGCTTTCCTGTTCCCCATCGCGGCGCGCGGACACTGCCGACGGCTGACAATCGTCACCGATGGATCGCCCGGACCTCCGTCGGGAACTAGGTGCCTCGGGCAGCCGGACGCGATTTCTGATGTTGTTTCGACAGGGCATGAAGACGAAGGGGGTTCTCTCGTGGATCCGCTCGACCGTCGCATCCCTCGCGGATTGTCCGGCGAAGGCTCCTATCATGCCCTGTGGAATCGAGCGACTTCCGGATATATCCACGGGTTCGACACTCACCGACCAGATGACCAGCAATCTTCGCTAACGAACGAGGTGCAACCGGTATCCGCCGCCGGGGTGCGACGTGTTCACGTCAAGGGTCGCGTGATGACGCTCAGGCCTCCGATACATCCTTCGCGAAATGCTCGGCGACATCCCTGGACATGACACTGACCATCTTCACGGCCTGCTTGAGCTCTTCGTGGCTCACGTTGAATTTCCTGCTGCAGTAATCCAGCTCGTAGCGTTCGTGCACGTTGATCCTGGCGCGGTCCTGCGCACCTGCCTTGGGTTTCTCTTCCGCCATGGTGGCTCTCCCTGCTTGTCGACAGTGACACGACGAAAATCGTCGTGGTCCACTCTGGTTTCACACACGCAGGATTCCAGCGCCCCGCGGGCTCAGGAAATCTCGGCTGGCGGCGTGTGCTCTAGGAAGCGGATGTGGCCAGCGGCTCCGCCGTCCGTTCCCGCCCGATCAGCGTCGTTCCGAGGGAAGCGACGACGATCGCGGCGATCCCTATCCATTTCACCAGCGGCAGCGTCTCGCCCAGCAGGAACGTTCCCATCATGGCGCCGACCGCGGGTTCTCCGCTGGTGAGAATGCCGAAGCTCTTGGCGGGCAGGCGTTTCAGGGCGAACATCTCCAGGGAATACGGGATCGCGCTGGAAAGCACGGCGACGACCAGGCCCGCAGCCAAAATCGACGGCTGCAAAAGGCTGGCACCAGCGCCCGCGATGCCGAACGGCGTGACGATGATGGCCGCGACCGACATGCCGACCGCCGCCGCCTGCGGACCGAGCGCGCCGCCCGCACGCTTGCCCGCGAGGATATAGAGGCCCCAGAAAACGCCAGCGCTGGCCGCGCAGACGATGCCCCATGGGTCCAGCCCCTGTCGGCTGCCGCCGAACGGAAGCAGAAGCAGGAGCCCGGCGATCGCCAGCGCGACCCAGGCGAGATCGGACCGGCGCCGGGACGAGGCGATAGCCACCGTCAACGGACCGAGAAACTCCACCGCAATCGCGATGCCGAGCGGAATCCGCGAAATCGACATGTAGAACAGGAGGTTCATGCCGCCGAGGGCGCAGCCGTAGACAAGGCCGGCGAGAGCCGTCTCCCAGCTGAGGCGCAGGCGCCAGATTCGCTGAAGGATCGACAGGATGACCGCTGCGATCAGAAGGCGCAGTGCCGTCGTGCCAGCCGCTCCGATCAGCGGGAAGAGGCCCTTGGCGAAGGTCGCGCCGAGGCAAATGGAAGCCATGGCGAGAAGCATGGCGGCCAATGGCGCGAGTTCCGATTGCCCCGCATCCCGGGCCAGCGTTCGTGTCGACATGATCCGCGAGGCATAGCTTGGGGGACCCAGCGCCTCAAGACCGTTTGCGGAAGTCTCGCGAAAACCAAGAATCCGACGATCTGTCATTCGTTAAGGCGGGTTAACTTGCCCTCGGGCACTCTCGGGCGACCGGGGGGGGGTGGTTCTATGCAGTATTTCGTCAAAATTCATACGGGAGCCACAAGCGACACTGCCGTGCAGGAATTTTCCGGCAACGACGCCGCCAAGGCGGATGTCGTGGCGTTCGCGGCGAGAATGCTCGCCGAGCTGGACGGAAAGTTCTGGAACGCACCCGAGTTGGAGGTGGTCGCGTGGGATGAGCAAGGCCGCACGATCATGAGGCTGGCCATTGCCGGTTCGATCCGCGATCTCGATGGACTATTGAGTTCGCAAGCCTGAAGGCGGTCTCTGGCGCGAATGTCTCGCGGCGTGGTGGGAGCCTGTCCCATGCGCGCCGTATCGCGGCCTCGTCCTCTATGGCCAGATCCTGGAGCAGATCGTGTCGGGCACGCTGCGCGAGGGCGACCGCCTGCCTTCCGAGAACCAGATGTGCCGCTCCTTCCAGGCGTCGCGGCCGGTGGTACGGCAGGCGTTGCTCCGGCTGCAGGCGGACGGTCTGGTCGTCTCCCGCCAAGGCTCGGGCACATTCGTCCAGCGGCGGCCGCCGGAGGGGCTGACCCGTTTCACCGCGGCCTCCACCGTGGCGGACATGCTGCGCTGCCTGGAACTGCGGATGGCGGTGGAAAGCCAGGCCGCCGCACTGGCGGCGCTGCGCCGCACACCCGCACAGCTCCACGACCTGCAGCACGCGCTGGAGGATATCGAGAAGCAGATGGGCACCGGCGAACTCGCAGTCGCCGCCGACTTCGGCTTTCACCAGGCCGTGGCGAAGGCCAGCGGAAATGCGCTGTTCGAGCAGGTGCTGCAAGGCCTGCACGACACGATCGAGCGCGGGATGACCGTCGCCCTCAGCATCACGCGGGAAGGAAGCCCGGAGCGGGCGCGGCGCGTCCATGACGAGCACCACACCATCTACCGGGCCATCGCGCAGCGCGACATGCAGGGCGCGGATCTCGCCATGCGCTACCATCTGGAGCGCCTGAGGCAACGGGTGACCGACAGCCAGCGGGATCGCTAGCGAACGCGCTGCTTGTCAGGCGACGTGAGGACTCGAGCGCCCGCTTCCGCGAGCAGCCTCAGTGCTCTTCCTCGCCCGTCTCGTCTTCGCTGCGGCCAAGCCGCCAGTAAGCGACGGCGAAATGCTGGTCCTTCTTCAGGCCGCGCTCCTTGCGGAAATGCGAGCGGATCGTCTTGAAGGCTCCGAATTCGGTCGCGGACCAGGCAAAGACGGTCCGGTCCTCGGGGATCTCGACCTGGCGGATCGCCTCCGCCAGCATGATGCCCGGCCGCGCGTCGCCACGATGCACCCAGCGTATCTCCAGGCCGCTGCCATCGGGAAGTCGCTGCTCCTCCGGAGGCCCGGAAACCTCGACCATCACCAGGCCGCGCTTCTCCGGCGAAAGCAGTTCCAGCTTGCGCGCGATCGCCGGCAGCGCCGTCTCGTCGCCAGCCAGCAGATACCACTCGGGCTCCGTGTCGATGGCCCCGCCATACGGGCCCACCACGCCGATCGTCTGGCCCGCTTTGGCGAGGGCGGCGAAGTTCGAGCCCGGACCGGCGTCCTCGTGCATGACGAAATCCACGTCGATCTCGCCTGCAACCGGATCGCAGCGGCGAACCGTGTAGCGGCGCAGCGCCGGCTTCGTGGCATTCTCGTCCCAGTGCAGAAGCCCGTCACGGCCCACGGTCGGCCAGACGAGGTCCGCGCCTTCCGGCGGAATGACGAGGCTCACATGAAAGTTCTCGGCATCGGCGAAACGCTCCAGATCCTCGCCGACAAAGGTGATCCGCCGCATATGCGGGGTGAGATCGCGTACGGCGGCGACTTGGACCGGCCTGAAATTCGGCGGCGTGACGAGGTCGCTGCCGTCGCCCGTCCACACCACGCTCGGCTCGGGCTTTCGGGCGAAGTACTTGAGGTGCCCCGCCAGCGTCATGCGCATGTAGTAGAGCCCGATCACGTCGGCGGCTTCCGCCTGCAGTTCCACCCGGCCGGGGCTCGTGCGCAGCCTTCCGCTGCCGAAGGCGAAGGTGACGACATGGGCGTCGTCGTCACGACCCAGTCCCGCATTGTGCTCGATGAAATGCTCGCACACGGCAGCCACGATCGGCTCGGGATCGGCCATGTCCACGACAGCTCTGGCGACGAGGCGGTTCATTAGGCTCCCTCCGGTCTTTCTCCGGCCGGCGAATCAGCCTCCGCAAGGGGCTGAGCCGAGGCCGAAGCCTCGCCGGACGGTGTCGGCGGCAAGCCGTAGTCAAACCTGACTTTTATCGCAATGTTTTTCCAGCTCGATCGCCGAAGTGCGGTGCCTGAGCAACAAACGGCAACATTTCTGCCGCAATCCCTTTACTGGACAAAAATTGTCAGGTTTTAGTCCGGCGTTGCGTCGGGATTCGGCAGGTTCGCCTGCTGACTGCCGGCGCGGGGGAATTTCGCAGGACGGTGAGATGGTTAGGCAGAAGCAGGTGGCAGAAGGCGGTCGGGACGGATCGGTCGAGCGCGCCTTGTCCGGGACACGCAAGCGTACGCTGATGTTCCTGCTTTGCGGCACGGCGCTGGTGCTGCCGGCCCATTCCTTCGCGCAGGACGCCGCCGCTGCCGGGGACACGATCCAGCTCGACACGGTCGAGGTGCAGGGTCGTGGCGAGAGCGCCGTCGGGCCGGACGCGACGATCGTGGCCCGGAGCACCTCGACCGGCAGCAAGACCGACACCCCCTTGCAGGACCTGTCTTCGGCCGTCTCCGTGGTGACCGAGAAAGAGATGCAGACGCGCGCCGTCAACGACACGCAGGAGGCCCTGTCCTACACAGCGGGCGTTTCCACCGACGAATACGGGTCCGACGACCGCTATGACTGGGTTCGCATCCGAGGCTTCTACGAGACGGGGATCGGCATCTACAGGGATGGCCTGCCGCGTCGCTCCAACGGCTACACGGAAGGCAAGATCGAGCCTTACGGGCTGCAACGCTACGAGATCCTGAAGGGGTCCACCTCGACCCTGTTCGGCCTGAATGCGCCGGGCGGCCTCGTCAACGCGATCACCAAGCGGCCGCGGTCGGAGAAGTTCGGCGAGGTCTACACCACGCTGGGCGACGGCCATGTCGAGACGGGGACCGATTTCGGCGGACCGCTCGACGCTGACGCCAAGTGGAGCTACCGCATGACGGCCAAGTGGCAGGACGCGGATCGGAACGCGGATCACACGCAGGACGATCATTTCTATGTCGCCCCGGCCGTCACCTGGCGCCCGAACGACACCACCTCGCTGACGGTTCTGGGCGATTACAACAAGCGCAAGAGCGATTCAGGCCACGCCATTCCGCTCGGCTCCGGCATCGATCCGGACGCCTTCCTTGGCGAGCCGGACTTCGACAAGTTCAACAGCACCGAGAAGAGCATCGGCTACCTCTTCGAGCATGATTTCGAGAACGGCCTGAAGTTCCGCCAGAACGCCCGTTACACCGATCTCGAAGTGAGCCTGGAATCGGTCTACGGCGCATCCGCCGATGAGGCCGCAGGCCGGTACGCCTATGCGGTCGACGGCCACACCAGGCAGTTTTCCATCGACAGCCAGCTTGAATATTCGGCCAGCTTCGGCCGGTTCGACAGCCGCACGCTGCTCGGAACCGACTACACGCACCTCAAGACCCACGAATTCCGCCAGTACGGCACCGCAGCCGGGATCGACATCTACAATCCCGTTTATTGCGGCCGGTCCTGCGTCGATCTGACGACCGGCAGCAACTGGGATAACAAGCAGGACGCCAACGGCGTCTATCTCCAGGAGGAGCTGACGCTCGACAAGCGCTGGATCCTGACGCTGGGCGGCCGCTTCGACTGGATCCACACCGAAACCGACTTCTCCGACACCGGCATCGGCTACGACGCCAACGACGATGCCTTCACCAAGCGGATCGGGCTTACCTACAAGGCCTTCGACAACCTGTCGCTCTACGGGAACTACTCGGAATCCTTCCAGCCCATCGATGCGGATCGCACATCCCTTGTCGGCAAGCCCGAGCCGCAGGAGGGCAAGCAATACGAGATCGGCGCCAAGTTCCGGCCGGGCGACCTGAACGCCCTGTTCACGGTGGCACTGTTCGATCTCACGCAGACCAACGTGCCCTACAACGTGAGCGTCACGGAGCAGAGCCAGGTCGGCGAGATCAACGTCAAGGGTCTGGAACTGGAAGGCAAGTTCGGGCTGACCGATCGGATCAACCTGACCGCGGCCTATTCCTACCTGGACGCCGAGATCGTGCACGACGGCGTCGGGACCACTGAAGGAAACCGCCCGCAGCTCGTGCCGAAGCATATGGCGTCGCTCTGGACGGATTACACGATCCCCGGCGATGGCGGTCGGCGCGGCGACCTGACTTTCGGCATCGGCGCGCGGTATGTCGGCAACACCTTCTCCGACAACGAGAACACGGTGAAGGTGGACGGGCACACAGTGGTGGATGCGGCGCTGTGTTATCAGGTCACGAAGAAGGCGTCGCTGGCCGTGAACGCAACCAACCTCTTCGACAAGGAATACATTTCCTCGGTCGATACGTACAGCAACAACGCCTATTACGGCGATCGCCGTACGGTGAAGGCGACCTTCAAATATACGTGGTGAACCCGGGCTTCAGCCGGTTCTCCCGGGCAACGATGGTGGCGTTCCACATGGACGAGATAAAGGCGGCCCGCGCGAGCGGGCTTCCGCATTCGAGCCGTCGGCAGGTGCTGGCCGGGATCGCGTCCGGTCTGCTCGCGCCTGTTCTTGTCGGCTCGACCCCAGCCAGCGCTTCGGCCGCCGACGAGCTCCGGTTCACCCATGCCTATGGCGAAACCGTGCTGCCCGCGCCGGCCAGGCGGGTCGTATCGCTCGGCTACACGACCCATGACGCGCTGCTCGCGCTCGGGGTGCCGCCGGTCGCGAACCGCTACTGGTTCGGCGATTACCCGTTCGGCGCGTGGCCGTGGGCACAGCCTTATCTCGACGGGACCGAGCCTGAGCTGCTGAAGGGCGAGGTGTCGATCGAGAAGGTGGCGGCGCTGCGGCCGGACCTGATCGTCGCCATCGGTTCCGGCATCTCCAGGGCGGAATATTCCGTGCTGTCGCGGATCGCGCCGGTGCTGATGCAGGAAGCGCGATATCCACCCTACGGCACGCCGTGGGACGCGCTCACCCGCACGGTGGGCCGCGCTCTCGGGCGAAGCGACGAGGCGGAGCGGCTGGTCGCGGCGACCTACAGGACATTCGCGGACGCCCGCGCCCGCAATCCGCTCTGGGCCGGCCGCACGGCGGTCGCCGCCTACCACATGAGCGGGGAGACGGGCGCTTTCGTCGGGGCGGATACGCGCGCCCGCTTCCTGGCGGACCTCGGCTTCCAGCCGACGCCCGCGATCACCCGCATCGCCGGGCCGGACGGTTTCTACGGCGCGCTGTCGCCGGAGGATCTTTCGCCGGTGGACGCGGACATCCTCGTCTGGATCGCGGCGTTCGCCATGCAGGATCTCGTCGCGCTGCCGATGCGCAAGACCTTGCGGGCGTACCGCGAGGGACGCGAGGTCGTGGCCTCTCCGCTCGTGGCCGGAGCCATGTCTTATGGCAGTGTCTTGTCCCTGCCCTTCGCGCTGAAGGCACTGGAAGCCGACCTCACCGCCGCCGTCGACGGCTCGCCCGAGACGCCGGTGAAATCGGCCGTCGAAGCGGGGCTGACCTCGTGAAGCGGTGGATCCTGCTCGCACTGCTGTTCGCGGTTGCCGTTGCGCTGTCGCTGCTTCTGGGCGTCCGTCATCTCACCCCCTCCGACGTCTGGCAGGCGGTGACCGCGCCGGACCCGCGAAACCCGGCGCATGTCACGCTCCTGACCATCCGCCTGCCCCGGCTTGCCGGCGGTCTCATCGCCGGCGCCGCGCTCGGCCTTGCGGGTACGGTGATGCAGTCGCTGACGCGAAATCCCCTCGCCGATCCCGGCATTCTCGGCGTCAATGCCGGCGCGGCGCTTGCCGTCGTGCTCGGCGCCTTGCTGCTGGGGCGCGCCGATAACGGCATCGTCACGGTCCTGGCCTTTCCCGGTGCGGCTCTGGCCTCCGTCGCCGTCTTTCTGCCGGGCGGCGGGCTCAGCGGCGATGCCGGCCCCGTCCGGCTGACGCTCGCCGGCGCGGCGCTGAATGCGCTGCTGATCTCGGCCGTCTCCGCCATCGTCCAGTTCCGGGGCGAGGCACTCGACATCCTTCGCTTCTGGATCGCCGGCTCCCTCGCTTCGGCCGCCGAACGGCCGGTCGCGGCGATGAGCCTCGTGGCACTTTGCGGCGCGGTGCTGGCGCTCGCCATCGCACCTCGGCTGGAGGTCCTGTCCCTCGGCGGGTCTCTGGCGCGGGGGCTCGGCACACGGCCCGGCATCGTGCAGGCGCAGGCGCTTCTCGCCGTCACCGCGCTGACGGGAGCGGCCGTCGCAATCGCCGGCCCCATCGGCTTTCTCGGCCTCATGGTGCCGCCCCTCGCCCGCCGCGTCGCCGGTCATTCGCTCCGGCTGGAACTCGCCGCCTCCGTGGCGCTCGGAGCTGCGATCCTGCTTCTGGCCGACACCGCGGGACGGCTGATCTTTCCGCCGGCGGAAGTCCGCGCCGGAATCATGACCGCCCTGCTCGGCGGTCCGATCTTCATCCTGATCGCCCGTCGCCTGAAGCCGGGAGCGCAGGGATGAAGAGAGTCATCGTCCTCGTCGCGCTGCTGGTCGTGGCGACCGCCGCTTCGTTGCTGATCGGCGACGTCAATCTCGGACTGGGCGCGCTCTGGCAAGGCGTCTGGGGCGGCGACGGCCCGGCGGCGCTGACGATCCGCGTGATCCGAGCGCCGCGAGTGGCGGTGGCGCTCGGCGCCGGCGCGGCCCTCGGCCTTTCCGGGGCGACATTGCAGACGCTGCTCCGCAATCCGCTCGCCGCGCCCGACATCATGGGCTTCACCTCCGGCGCCGGGCTGGCGATCCTCGTGGCGATCACCGTTGGATTGACCCTCCCCCTGCCGCTGGTCTCGGCGGCCGGCGGACTGGTGGCGGCAATCCTCGTGGTGGCGCTCGCCCATCGGCCAGGCCGGGCGACCCCCGCCGCGACCGTCGTGCTGGTCGGCCTCGGCATCGGCTTCACCACCACGGCGATCGGCACCTTCCTGATGACGCGCCTGCCCTCCGCCGGGGCGACCGAAGCGCAGCGCTGGCTGACCGGCTCGCTTGCCGCCCGCGACTGGGGCCATGCTTGCCAGATCTGGGGCATCGGCGCGGTCCTTGCCCTTCTGCTGGCGCTGCAGGTGCGCGGGCTGGGACTGCTGGAACTCGGCAACGACCTCGCCGCCGGCCTTGGCCTCAGGGTGGAACGAACGCGCTGGATGCTGGCCGCGACCGCCGTGGCGCTGTCGGCGGCCGGGGTGGCCGTGGCCGGGCCGGTGCCCTTCGTCGCGTTGATGGCCGGCCCGCTCGGGACGCGGATGACGGGGGCGCAGAGGCCGGGCACCCGGCTGACGTCCGCGGCGGCGGCTGGCGCCGGCGTGATGCTGCTTGCCGACCTTGTGGCGCGGGCCGGCATTCCCGGCCTGCAATTGCCGATCGGCGTGATGACCGGCGCGCTCGGCGCGCCATACCTGCTCTGGCGCCTGTCGCGCGAGATAGAGAGGGGCGAGCTTTGACCGAAATGACCCTGCGCGCGGAGGCCCTGACCCTCGGCTATGGCGAGCGGCGCGTGATCGACGACCTCTCGCTCGCGCTGCCGGCCGCCCGCATGACCACGATCCTCGGCCCGAACGGCTGCGGAAAATCCACGTTGCTGCGTGCTTTCGCCCGCCTGATCCGGCCGCAGGCGGGCGTGGTGACGCTGTGCGGCGAGGACATTCACGGGCAGGACACGCGCGCGCTCGCCCGCCGCATCGCCATCCTGCCGCAGGCGCCGCTGGCGCCCGAAGGCATCAGCGTCGGCGATCTCGTGAAGCGCGGGCGCGCGCCCTGGCGTGGCCTTCTCTCGCCCTGGAGCCGGGCCGATGCGGAAGCCTGCGCCGGCGCCCTGCAGGCCGTAGGGATGACCGAGCACCAGGAGCGGCGGCTGGACGAGCTTTCCGGCGGGCAGCGTCAACGCGCCTGGCTCGCCCTCGTCCTGGCACAAGGGACGCCTTTGCTGCTTTTGGACGAGCCGACGACATGGCTCGACCTGACGCACCAGCTGGAGGTGCTGAGCCTGCTCCGGCAGCGCAATCGCGATGCCGGCACAACGGTTGTCAGCGTGCTCCATGACATCAACCTCGCCGCGCGCTTCTCCGATCACCTCATCCTGCTCGGGCCGGGCGGACTGGTGGCGGAAGGCACGCCGGAGGTTGTGGTGACGACGGAGAACCTGCAACGCGCGTTCCGCCTCGCCGCCCGCATCCAGCCCGATCCGGTGACCGACCGGCCCATGGTGATACCGCTCTGAGGACGCGCCTTCGGCTCCGGCGGTTCGTCGCGGGAACGATGGAACCGCCAAGCAGTTCTCCCTTTCGGAAGGACGCGACCTTCCCAGGCGCGTCGCATCCGTATTCCGCGCGAAGGCATGTCATGGTATCCGGCTCGGACGATGACCGATCTTGAAGAGATATTTCCGGGCGACAACGACCTGGCGCACCGCTTGCGGGGCTTCGACTGGTCGGGAACGCCTCTGGGTTCTCCGGAAACCTGGTCATCGAACCTGCGCTCGGCGCTGGGCGAGATCGTCGGCCATACAGACCGTTCGGGGCAGGCGGAATGCGCGTCCGGAACGCGAGGCACGCCGGGGAAACCAGATCGCCGGGTCCCCCACTCGCAACTCCAGCATACGGTGCGCAACATTCTTGCGGTCACGCGCTCGCTCGTCCGCCGCACAGCTGCCAACAGCGAGACGGCGGAGGAAATGGCCAGCCATCTGGAGGGGCGGCTCGACGCCCTCGCCCGGGTGCAGAACTTCGCGCTGCTCTCGTCCGACCAGACTGTCGATCTGGAGTACCTCGTGGCGGAGGAGATCGTCTTCTACAACGCCCGGGAAGGCGAGCAGGTCTTCCTCTCCGGTCCGCCGATCAAGCTGTCCGACCGGGCGGCGGAACTCTTCGGACTGGCGATCCATGAACTCGCGACCAACGCTGTCAAGTTCGGGGCGCTGACCTCTTCATCCGGGCATATTTCCATCCATTGGGAACTGGATGAGGCTGCCTCCCCTTCCCACCTCCGTTTCCACTGGGAGGAGACGGATGTGGATATCGCCGGTGAAGAGCCGGCCCGCCAAGGCTACGGCTTCGAGCTGCTGCAAAGCATGCTCGCCTACGAACTCAGGGCTCAGACCTCTCTCCGGCTGGAGCCTGACGGTCTGAAATGCACGATCGAGATGCCGTTGACCAGCAAGATCGTGCCCACCGGCGCGTGAGCCGCTTCAGCCGCGCGAGCCTCTCTCACTTCTGCTACCCCCCCCCCCGCTGGGCCGCGCCTTCGTTGGATCCGTTCCGGGTCGGCCCTTTTTCGTGCAGATAGAGATAGCCGTCGGTAAAGCCCGCGGCGTTGGTCAGGCCGTCCCAGTCCTCGATGACGAGGTTTCGCCCGGTCAGCGTGATCAACCGTTCCGCCCTCAGGTCCTTGAGCACGCGGTTCACGTGAACGGGCGAAAGCCCTATCGCGTCGCCGAATTCCGCCTGCGTCATCGGAAGTTCCAGCGCACGACCCTCGATGAGACCCGCGTCCCTGTAGCGGACCCTCAATTCGCAGAAGAGATGCGCCAGCCGCTCGTAGGCGGTGCGTCGGCCGAGATTCACCACCCATTGCCGCATCACGGCGATATCGATCATCATGTCGCGCCAGAGCGCCTCGAACAGTTCGGGCTCCTCGTGCATCAGGCCGCGGATGCGCGCATGAGGAATGCGCGCGACCACACAGGGAGACAACGTCACCAGGGTCAGGTCCAGGGTCGAAAGGCCGACGCTCTGCATATCGGGAAATGCGCCCGGCAGGTGGATCGCGATGATCTGGCGCCGCCCGTCGTCCAGCGTTTTCTCGCTGGCGGCGAAGCCTTTCAGGATCACGGCGCAGGAGTCGGGCGGGTCGCCCTCCATGAAAAGCGGCGTCTTCGCTCCGACCGCGCGAACGTTGCGCAACAGGCCTTCCAGAATCGAAGCCGATTGGGGGCTGATCCTGCTGTGCTGCCGGAGCTTCCGAAGGGGCGCGGAGCTTTCCGCGGCTTCGGCCACGGCAAGCTGGGTGTCGCCTGCCCTCATGATGTGAGTTTCGGACGGGCGACACCTCCTGCGCGCGTATCTGTCGGCAGGTCAGCCTTCAGCGCGTCGTGACCCATCATCTGCATCGAAACCTACCTTTCCCTCTATAACAATCAGCAAGGCGGTCGGTTCAGTTTCGCCATAAAGATCGCGCGAAGCCGGGATCATCGGGTGGACAGCCATCAGGCGACGGCCCGGACGGCACTGAAGACGCCAGCGGAGACGTCGAGGGCGGGCCGCGAGGGCCGGCCTTTGGGGGCGGGTCTTCGATGGCGGAGGGCGGCGGCCGGAACCACTCAGGACCGCCGGTCTTCACATAAAAACGAGCAAGGTGGGGCATGGCAACCGAAGCGCACAAGGACATCGTCGTGATAGGCGGATCGCTCGGCAGCGGGCCGGTGCTGAAGCAACTGGTCGCGGATCTGCCGAAAGACCTGCCGGCCAGCATCTTCATCGCGACCCATGTGCCGACCCATGGGGCGGATTTCCTGTCCGACGTCCTGTCCAGCCGTTCGGCGCTGCCGCTGACGCGGGCCGTCGACGGGCAAGCGATCGAGCGTGGCCACATCTATCTTGCCGTGCCGGACCGGCACCTGCTCCTGATCGACGGCACCATCCGGCTGGGAGAAGGCCCACGCGAGAACATGACGCGCCCTGCCGTCGACCCGCTGTTTCGCTCCGCCGCCCTCTCCTATGGACCGCGCGCCATCGGCGTGGTGCTGACTGGAATGCTGAACGACGGCGCTTCGGGGCTCCACGCCATCAAGTCGTGCGGGGGAACCGCCGTGGTGCAGCACCCTCTCGATGCGCAGGCGGACCAGATGCCGCTGGCCGCGCTGCAGGCGACCGAAGTCGACCACGTCGCGCCGGCATCGCGGCTTCCAAACCTGATCGCGGAACTCGTGGGAAGCCGGGCGGGGCCGGCCCTCACGCCTCCGCCCGAACTGGAACTGGAAATCAGGATTGCCGCCGGGGCAAGGCTGGGCAGCGCGGCGCTGAGAGAGATCGCCACGCCGAGCGCCCTCTCCTGCCCGGATTGCCATGGCGTGCTCTCCGAGGTGGACGGCGCGCATCCCCTGCGATTCCGCTGCCAGATCGGGCATTCCTACACGGCGGAAGTTCTGGCCTCGCGTGCCGAGGAGGTCAACGAAGCGGTCCGCATCGCCATGCGGGTGATGGAGGAGCGCGTGACGCTGGTGGAACGCATGGCGGCCGATGCACGCCAGACCGGCCGGACCGCCGTGGCGGAGCTCTATGAATCGCGCGCCGAGGAATATCGCGGCTACGCGAACACATTGCGCGAGGCGGCGATCGCATCGCTTCGCCTCGGAAAAGACCCAAGCGAACAGGAGATGTGATAGAGTTTCGTTTTTAAGCCCATCGAACATTTATCCTGGGCAACGACCGCTCCGAGGGCCTCGCATGGACCAGCATTTGAGGGAACCCTCGCAAGAGCAGAACCAGGAAGGGTCCGCCAAGCTGATGGCCGTCGTCGGCGTGGGCGTCTGCGTGGCCTCGCTCCGGTCGCTGGAAGCGCTTTTCGCGGAACTCGACTCCACCACAGGCGCGGCCTACCTGATCGCGGTTCGACAGCAGGAAGGCCTGACCGTAGAAGCCGTTCTCGATGTTCTGAAGCGGCAATCGTCCCTGGAAATCGACATCGCCCGCGACGGCGAGAAGCTTGAGCCGAACCACGTCTATGTCGGCGGTCCCGACGACATGATCGCGATCACGGACGGCCATCTCAGGATCCACCCGGCCCGCGAGCCGGTGGGTCATCGCGGCACGATCGACTCCATGCTGATTTCGCTGGCCGAGCACGCGCACGACCGGGCGATCGCCGTCCTCCTCTCGGGGCTCGGCAGCGATGGCACGGCCGGTGTGGTGGCGACCAAGACGCTCGGTGGCCTTTCCATCGCCGAACTCGTAGAGGGCCAGGAGCCGAAGGCGCAGGGATCGGCCGATCCCGCCGCCGTTGCCGACCTTCACCTGCCCATCAACCGCATCCCGACGGAGATCCGCCGCTATGCCAGCACGCTTTCGCTGATTGGCGGAAGCGGCGGCAAGGAAGAGGTGCCCGAGGAAATCGAGGCGCAGGTCACGCAGGTCGCGACCATCCTCCGGAACACGACCAGCCACGATTTTCACGGCTACAAGCGCGGCACTTTCATCCGCCGCATCCAGCGCCGCCTGCAGGTGACGCAGACACCGGACGTGGAAACCTATATCGCGCGGCTGCGAAGCGACCGCGACGAGGTGCAGAACCTTTTCCAGGATCTCCTGATCGGCGTCACCCAGTTCTTCCGCGATCCGCAGGAGTTCGACGCGCTGGAGCGCGAGATCCCACGGCTTTTCAAGAACAAGGGGCCCGGCGACCAGGTGCGGGTCTGGGTGCTGGGCTGCGCGACCGGCGAGGAAGCCTATTCCATCGCGATCCTGCTGCGCGAGCACATGGCGACGCTCAACCATCCGCCGGAGGTGCAGATCTTCGCGACCGACCTCGATGCGCGTGCTCTCAATCTCGCTCGCGCCGGCCGCTATACCCACGCCATCGCCCCGCATATCCGGCCCGACCGGCTGGAGCGCTGGTTCGTGCGCGAGGGCGACACCTATTGCGTGACCAAGGAGCTGCGGGAAATCTGCATCTTCTCGCCGCACAACATCGTCAAGGACGCGCCGTTCTCCCGCGTCGACATCCTGTCGTGCCGCAACCTGCTGATCTACCTGAACACGGAGCTGCAGAACCGGGTCATCCCGATCTTTCACTTCTCCCTCGTGCCGGGCGGCGTGCTGTTCCTGGGTTCGTCGGAAAACGTCACGCGCCACAACAAGCTTTTCGCGCCGATCGATCGCAAGAGCCGCGTGTTCCGCCGGCTGGAAACAGCCACCCGCATCCTGCCGAGTTTCCCGCTGACGCCGCGCACGCGCGCCACCGAGATGAACGAGGCGGCGCCTCCCGTCGCGCCGGTCGTCAACCGGCTTACCGCCGCGATCAGCCGCCAGGCGGAAGCCGTAGCGGAGCGCTTCGCGCCGGCCTATGTCGTCGTCGACACGCAGTACGACGTGCTGCATTTCTCCGGCCGCACGGGCCGCTATCTGGAGCCGTCGGCCGGCGCGGCCTCCCTCAACATCCTGAACCTCGTCCATCGCGAGCTTCGCCTCGACCTCCGTTCCGCGTTGCAGCGGGCGAGCGCGGAGGGACGGCGGGTCGAGCTGCCCGGGCTGGTTCTCCAGCAGGACGGGCGGCCCTGCGGCGTCAACATCGCCGTCGAGCCCATCGGGAACTCCGACATCGCGTCCTTTGTCGTGCTCTTCCAGGACACCGGGCCGGTCAGCGACGGCGCGCGGGAGCCCGGTGACCGTTCCGTCATCGACGAGCACGTGCAGCGCCTGGAAGCCGAGCTCCGAGTGACGCGCGAGCGGCTGCAGACCACGATCGAGGAACTGGAATCGACCAATGAGGAGCTGAAATCCTCAAACGAGGAATACCAGTCCATCAACGAGGAATTGCAGTCGGCGAACGAGGAGATGGAAACCTCCAAGGAGGAGCTCCAGTCCGTTAACGAGGAACTGCAGACCGTCAATGGCGAGCTTGCCCACCGGGTTTCAGAGCTCGCCCGCATCAATTCCGACCTCAAGAACCTCCTGGAATCCACGCAGATCGCGACCGTCTTCCTCGACAACGACCTGCGGGTGCGGAACTTCACGCCGACGGCGGTGGACGTGTTCCACCTGCTGGAAACCGACGTCGGCCGGCCGCTCGACCATGTGGTGTCGCGCGTCTCCTATCCCGAGCTGGCGGATGATGTGCGCCGGGTCCTGAAGACGCTGGTGCCCATCGCGCGCGAGGTGCGGGACGCGCGGTCGGAGCGTCAGTTCGCCGCCAGCGTCCTGCCCTATCGCAGCGTCGACAATTACATCAACGGCGCCGTCGTCACCTTCACCGAGCTGACCGCGCTGAACCGCGCCGAGGCGGCCCTGCGGGAAAGCGAAGAGCGGTTCCGCGCCTATGTCAACGCGAGTTCCGACGCGGTCTACCGGATGAGTGCCGACTGGAGCGAGATGTTCCAGCTCAGCGGGCAGGAGTTCATCTCCGACACCGAAATGTCCACCCGGACCTGGATGGAATCCTTCATCGACCCCGCCGATCAGGCGGCGGTTCAAGCCGCCATCGACAGGGCGATCGGCACGCGAAGCATGTTCGAGCTGGAACATCGGATGCGCCGCGTCGATGGCAGCCTGGGCTGGGCCTACACCCGCGCGGTGCCGATCCTCAACGACAAGGGCGAGCTGGTGGAATGGATGGGAGCCGCCAGCGATGTGACGGCCCCGCATGAAGCCGAGGACGCGGTGCGGGAAAGCGAGGAGCGGCTGCACTCGCTGGTCGAGGGATTGCCGCAGCTCGTCTGGCGCGCGGTCGATGATGGCAAGTGGACCTGGGCGAGCCGCCAATGGGCGGAATATACCGGCCAGAGCGAGGCGGAGAGCCGTGACTGGGGCTGGCTGGAAGCCTTGCACCCGGATGACCGCGCGGCCGCCCGGGCGGCCTGGACCAAGGCCGCCGAAGACGGCGTCATCGGCATCGAGTGCCGTATCTGCCGCAAGAGCGACGGCAGCTATCGCTGGTTCCAGACGCGCGCGACCCCGGTGGGCGACGAGCGCGGCGCCATCGTGGAATGGATCGGCACCTCCACCGATATCGACGACCTCCGCGAGTTGCAGGAGCGTCAGGGCGTTCTCGTGGGAGAGCTCCAGCATCGCACCCGCAACCTTATCGGCGTGGTCCGCTCGCTGGCGGAGAAGACCAGCCGCAGCAGCACCGACCTGATCGACTTCCGCGATCGCTTCCGTGACCGGCTGGACGCGCTTGCCCGCGTGCAGGGGCTGCTGTCGAGGCTGAAAGAGCATGACCGGGTCTCGTTCGACGAGCTGATCCGGACCGAACTGTCGGCGTTGGACGCCAGCAGCAGCCGCATCGAGCTGGAAGGCCCTTCGGCCATCCGCCTGCCGTCCGCCACCGTGCAGATGCTGGCCATGACGCTGCATGAACTCGCCACCAACGCGGTCAAGTACGGCGCGCTCGGCCAACCGACGGCGAAACTGGCCGTCAACTGGGCACTGGAGCCGGATGGCGATGGCGGCCGTCGCTGGCTCCATATCGAATGGCGCGAAACCGGGGTCGCCATGCATCCTGCCGACGGAGACGCCTCGGTCGGCGGGCAGGGCCGCGAGCTGATCGAGCGCGCCCTGCCCTATCAGCTTGGCGCCCACACCACCTACGAGCTGGGCCCGGACGGCGTTCGCTGCACGATCTCCATGCCGCTTTCGACAAGAGTTACCAGAAAGGACGGGGAGCATGTCTGAATCGCCCCTCAGCGGATGCCGCATCCTGATCGCGGAAGATGAGTACCTGCTGGCCGACGAGCTTCGCACCGGGCTCAGCGAGGCCGGCGCGGTGGTCGTAGGGCCGGCGGGCAGCCTTGAAGACGTGCTCGGTCTGATCGATTCCGAGGCGCGCATCGATGGCGCCGTTCTCGACGTGAACCTCCGAGGCGACATGGCCTTTGCCGCCGCCGACCTGCTGAAGGAACGCGGCGTGCCCTTCGTGTTCACGACGGGCTACGACGCCTCCTTCATCCCCAGCCGCTTCCAGACCGCCGTGCGCTGCGAAAAGCCGGTCAACATGAAAAAGCTGACCCGTGTGATCGGACAGGTGCTCCAGACAAGCTGATCGCCGCCGTCCGCCGGGTCCTTCAGGCGGCAATGCAATGGAAAATCGGGCCGGTCGAAGGCGGCGCGAGGCGTATGGCCTGATCGCCGCTCCTGCGCCATGGTGCGACTCGCTCGCCACTGCCGCAGGAAACCATGTCCGGCTACGTCCTCGCCATCGACCAGGGAACGACTTCCAGTCGCGCCATCGTCTTCGATGACCGGTTCCGGGTCGTGGGGCTCGGCCAGGAGGAATTCCGCCAGCATCTCCCCCGCTCCGGCTGGGTCGAGCACGACCCGGAAGAGATCTGGCGCACCACCCTCTCCACCATGCGCTCGGCGCTCGCCTATTCTTCCCTCTCCGCCTCCGACCTCGCCGCCATCGGCATCGCCAACCAGCGCGAAACCACTGTGCTCTGGGATCGTCGAACGGGCCTGCCGATCCATAACGCCATCGTCTGGCAGGACCGCCGAACATCGGAGATGTGCCGCCGGCTGGTGGCCGAAGGCACGGAACCGGAGATCACCGCCAGGACCGGGCTGATCGTCGATCCCTATTTCGCTGGCACCAAGATCGCCTGGCTCCTCGATAATGTCGAAGGTGCGCGCCGACTGGCGGAAGACGGGCATCTCGCCTTCGGGACCATCGACTCCTTCCTGCTCTGGCGGCTGACCGGCGGCCGCGTCCACGCGACCGACACCACCAACGCCTCGCGCACCATGCTGTTCGATATCGAGGCGAACGCCTGGGACGCCGACCTGCTGCGGCTGCTCGATATTCCCGGGGCGGTCCTGCCGGAGGTCCGCGACTGCGATGCGGATTTCGGCACGACCGACCCGTCCCTGTTCGGTGTGGCGATCCCCATCCGCGGCGTGGCCGGCGACCAGCACGCCGCCGCGATCGGTCAGGCCTGTTTCCGCCCCGGCATGGTCAAGGCCACTTACGGCACCGGCTGCTTCGCCCTGCTCAATACGGGGAGCGAGCGTGTCGCCTCCGGCAGCCGCATGCTGACCACGGTCGGCTACCGGCTTGCCGGCCGCACGACATACGCGCTGGAAGGCTCGATCTTCGTCGCGGGCGCGGCGGTCCAATGGCTCCGCGACGAGCTCCGCCTGATCTCGTCCGCCCCGGAAAGCGGGCCGCTTGCAGAGAATGCCGACGCGGAGCAGGACGTCGTCATGGTCCCGGCCTTTACCGGCCTTGGCGCGCCATGGTGGGACGCGGAGGCGCGTGGCGCGATCTTCGGGCTGACACGACGCTCCGGGCCGCGCGAACTGGCGCGCGCCGCCCTGGAGGCGACATGCTTCCAGACGTCCGACCTTCTCGCCGCCATGCGCCGGGACTGCCCGCAAGCGTCCGACACAGTGCTGCGGGTGGATGGCGGCATGGTCGCGTCCGACTGGACGATGCAGCGTCTCTCCGATCTTCTGGACGCGCCGGTCGACCGCCCGGTCGTTCTCGAAACCACAGCCCTCGGCGCGGCCTGGATCGCCGGACAGAAGGCGGGCGTGTGGCCGGGAATGGATGGCTTTGCCGAGCAGTGGCGGCTGGAGCGCCGCTTCGAACCCGGAATGGAGGGCGCGGAACGCGCGCGCCGCCTCGGGCTCTGGGAAGACGCCGTGCGCCGCACCCGCTCCACGTTCTAGAGCCCCCGTAACTCTTCTACTGCACCGGTCCCGCAGAGGTTGTTTTCGCTCGCATTCCGGCAGTAATGTAGACCTTCCTTGCGCCGCTATCGCTTCGACACCTCACAAAGAACCCTCCCCTGACGAGGAACTTCGATGGGCGGATCGTGTTCTCCGCGAACAAGGAGAACAGGATGAAGAATTTCCTCATGGCCGGGATCGTCGGCCTCACCACCTTCGGCTCGGTCGCGTTCGCGCAGACCCCCTCCGTGACCGATGCGGAGTTCGTCACCAAGGCGTCCGTGGGCAACACGTTCGAGGTCGAGGAAGCGAAAATCGCCCTGCAGCAGGCATCCGACGCCAAGCTGAAGCAGTTCGCCCAGAAGATGATCGACGACCACACCGACGCCGAAAAGAAGCTGGCGACCGCCGCAGGCAAGGCGGGCGACCAGCCCCAGACGACCCTCGACCAGCCGCACCAGGCGATGCTCGACAACCTGAAGACCTTCAACGGCACGGACTTCGACAAGATCTATATCGCCGACCAGATCGCGGCCCACGACGAGACCGTGAACCTGCTCTCCGACTACAAGCAGAACGGCCAGAACAACGACCTGAAGTCATGGGCCGACGACAGCCTCACCGTGGTCAAGGGCCACAAGGCCATGATCGACGCGATGTAAGCGTCGCCGCCATCGTTTCCGGGCCCTTTCCGGACCCGCTCCGGCCCAGCACAAACATTCAGGATCAACCATGAACGCCATCAAGCTCACGAGGACGACCGCACTGGCCCTCGTCCTCCTGTCCGGCACCGCGCTGGCCCAATCGGCCCCGCAGACGGATGCGCAGAAGACCAACTCGCAGGAAACCGTGAAGGACAAGGTGCAGAACGCCGTCCGCAGCGTCACCGGCAATCCGCTCGCCGAGGTCGACACGGACATGAAGCATGTCCTCGACGCCATGGCCGCGATGAAGCCGAAGCCGCTGCCGGATCTCGGCGCGACCGAGGCACGCCAGCAGCCCACCGCTGCGGACGGTGCCAACCAGGTGTTGCGCGAGCAGGGCAAGAGCACCCTGCCCGACCCTGCCGTGATGCGGAAGAACATCCTCGTCGACGGTGGCAAGGAAAAGATCGTCGCGACCGTCTTCAAGCCGGCCAACGCTTCCGGCCCGCTTCCGGTGATCGTCTATTACCACGGCGGCGGCTTCGTGATCGCCAACAACAGCACCTATGCCGCGAGCGCCGAGCTGCTTGCCAAGGAAGTCGGCGCGGTCGTCGTATCCGTGGAATACAGCAAGGCTCCGGAACACAAGTTCCCGGCCGCGCATGACGACGCCGTCGCCGCCTACAAGTGGGTGACGCAGAACGCGGCCAGCATCGGCGGAGATCCGCAGAAGATCGCGGTCGCAGGCGAAAGCGCCGGCGGGAACCTCGCCGTGAACGTGGCTATCGCCGCGCGCGACCAGAACCTGACCAAGCCGCTGCACGAGCTCATCGTCTATCCGATGGCCGGCACCAACCTCGACACCGATTCCTACAAGATGGCCGACAGCAGCAACGTCAAGCCGCTGAACAAGCCGATGATGGGTTGGTTCTACAAGAACCTCGTCAATTCGGATGCGGACATGCAGGATCCCCGGCTCGACATCGTCGGCAAGGCGGACCTGCACGGGCTCGCCCCGGCAACGGTGATCGCCGACCAGATCGATCCGCTGCAGTCGGAAGACCTGGCGCTGGCCGACAAGCTGAAGCAGGCCGGCGTGCAGGTTAACCTGCAGAATTATGACGGCGTGACACACGAGTTCTTCGGCATGGGCAAGGTCGTCGCGAAGGCCAAGCAGGCCGAGGACGTCGCGGTGAAGGACATGAAGGACGCCTTCGCGGCCAAGTAGCCCAGCCCACCGTCTTCACCCACAACGAGGCCCGCCGGATCCGTCCGGCGGGCCTTTTGCCATGCGGGTTCCGGCCATCGACGACGGCCGATGCAAGGGACCCCGGGGCCGCCGCCCGCGGCAAGATCCTCCCCGGCCGAAGATGACGAAGTAACGGCAGCCCCGCTCAGCCAGACCTCAACTTCCGGCAGAGATGCCCCCACACACTGGCGTCCGGCACACTCAAACGCCGTCTACTGCTCTGCAACTGGTACGAACCAGTTAATCCAGACGAAAAGAATCACATTGAACGATTCTTTAACAAATTTGGAGATGCCTCGGCGTACGGTGACTACCTCAACTTCTTATAAACTTTTAGTACTGTCCTCTTAACCAAATTCTCCTTCTCACAGTAATTTTATGTACAACCACGCAACATTGGAGGTTGAATTACATTCTTGTGGATGTTGTGATGCTCTACGTCAGGTGGAGGGGATCGGGCGCATTCCCCACCTCGTGGCCCAAGGAGGCAGGTGCGAAATGGCAGATAATAACGTCATATACGGATCGGATTCTGACGACGACACCATCTACGGTGGAACCGGCGCGCAGACGATCTTCACCAACACAGACGCCAACTACACTGTTTACGGCAACCAGGATGACGATACCGTCGTGCTGCAGGGCAGCGGCACGAGCACCGTATACGGTGGCCAGGGCGACGATTCCGTCAGTGCGGATCAGGCCGGCCAAGCGCTCGTCTATGGCAACCATGGCAACGACACGATCAACCTGGCGGGCTCCTATGCGAGCGCCACGGTGTATGGCGGCCAGGGCGACGACACCATCGTCGGCGGCGGCACCTCCAACATTCTCTATGGCAACCGTGGCGACGACCTGATCCGCACCGGCAATGCCAGCGGCGATCAGATCATCTATGGCAACCAGGGCGACGACACCATCATCGGCGAGGGTGACGGCAGCGCGACGCTCTACGGCGGCCAGGGCCTGGATTCGATCTCGGTCAACGATGGCGGCGCAGCCCTCGTCTATGGCAACAAGGGCAACGACACGATCAACATCGCCGATGCGGTCGATGACGGCTCTTCGGTCTATGGCGGCCAGGGCGACGACGTGATCAACGCCTCGGTCAACGACGAAACGCTCTACGGCAATCTCGGCGACGACACGATCAACTCCGGCGGCGGCGACGATCTGGTCTACGGCAACCAGGGCGACGACCTCATCAACCTGGGGTCGGGCAATGCCAGCGCCTATGGCGGACAAGGCGACGACACGATCACCGGCGTTGCCGGCGCGGACGGAACCCTCGTCGGCGATACGCTCGCCTATGGCAATCTTGGCGACGACCTCATCGATCTGAGCGGGATGACCGGCGATTCCAGCCTCTATGGTGGCCAGGGCGACGATACGATCCTCGGCAGTGTCGGCAACAATACGCTGGTCGGCGGCTTGGGCGACGACGTCATCACCGCGGCCACGACCGTTGGCACGGCCACGGTGGCAGGCACCTCGGCCCTCGTCTACGGCAACCAGGGCGACGACCTCATCAACGCGACCGGCGGCGGCGTGGCCAATATCTTCGGTGGCCAGGGCGACGACACGATCAACACCGACGGCGCGGGTAGCATCCTCGGCGGTCTCGGCAACGATGTCATCGCGACAACCGGTGCCGATGCGCTCGTCTACGGCAACGAGGGCGACGACTTCATCAATTCCAGCGGCCTCGACGCAAGCGTCTATGGCGGCCAGGGCAACGACACGATCACCGTCGCCGCGACTGCCAGCGTCTATGGCGGTGACGGCAACGACCTCATCACGGCCACCGCCGGAACCGACCTCATCTACGGCGAGGCCGGCAACGATACCCTGGACGCCACGGGCAACATCGCTTCCGTGTCGCTCTATGGCGGCCAGGGCGATGACCTCATCATCGGGGGCACCGGCGCTAGCACGCTTGTCGGAGGCGATGGCGCGGACACCATCATCGGCAACGCGGCCGATCTGATCTACGGCAACGAGGGCAACGACCTCATCGCCTCCAACGGCCTCGACGCCAGCGTCTATGGCGGCCAGGGCGATGACACGATCACCGTCGCCGCGACTGCCAGCGTCTATGGCGGCGACGGCAACGACCTCATCACGGCCACCGGCGGGACCAACCTCATCTACGGCGAAGGCGGCAACGATACCCTGGACGCGTCGGGCGACGGCGTTTCAGTATCGCTCTATGGCGGCCAGGGCGATGACCTCATCATCGGGGGCACCGCGGCTAGCACGCTTGTCGGAGGCGACGGCGCGGACACCATCATCGGCAACGCGGCCGATCTGATCTACGGCGATCTCGGCAACGACGTCATCACCTCCAACGGCGCTGACTCCAGTGTCTATGGCGGTCAGGGCGATGACACGATCACCGTCGCCGCGACTGCCAGCGTCTATGGCGGCGACGGCAACGACCTCATCACGGCCACCGGAGGGACCAACCTCATTTACGGCGAGGCCGGCAACGATACCCTGGATGCGTCGGGCGACGCCGCTTCCGTATCGCTCTATGGCGGCCAGGGCGATGACCTCATCATCGGGGGCACCGGCGCTAGCACGCTTGTGGGAGGCGATGGCGCGGACACCATCATCGGCAACGCGGCCGATCTGATCTACGGCGATCTCGGCAACGACGTGATCACCTCCAACGGCGCTGACTCCAGTGTCTATGGCGGCCAGGGCGATGACTCGATCACTGTCAACGCCACCGCCAGCGTCTATGGCGGCGATGGCGCGGACACCATCCTGGCCACCGCCGGAACCGACCTCATCTACGGCGGGGCCGGGAACGACAGCATCGACGCGACCGGAGACGCCGCTTCCGTAACGCTCTATGGCGGTGATGGCGACGATGTCATCACCGGAGGTGATGCAGCCGACCTGATCTACGGTGAGGGTGGGAACGACAGCATCATGGGCGGCAACGGTGACACCATCTACGGTGGCGCTGGCGACGATACCGTGGATGCCTCGGGTGCCACCACCGGTGTGACCATCTATGGCGGTGACGGCAACGATGTCCTGACCGGCGGCGGCGGTGATGACTTCATTTATGGCGGTACCGGCAACGACCTTCTGAACGGCGGCGGTGGCGACGACACACTGGTCGGCAGCGGAAACGACACCCTGGTTGGCGGCGGCGGGACCAATACCTTCGATCTGGTCGGTCTCGATCTCAATGCGACCATTCTGGATTTCGGCGGCAATGACGTTCTCAATCTGGGAACCGGAGTCGATGTCCTGAACAATCTCGGCAACACCAATGGTGTGCTTGGCCTCAACGCCGTTCTGAACGTCCTGGACGACTCGGTGCTGGGCGGCATCCTTGGGCTGGGAGACAACGCTGCCTTCATCACCGACGGGGTGAACGGGTACGTGCTCACCAACAACGAT
Source organism: Faunimonas pinastri (assembly GCF_900110915.1). Lineage (GTDB taxonomy): Bacteria > Pseudomonadota > Alphaproteobacteria > Rhizobiales > Afifellaceae > Faunimonas > Faunimonas pinastri. Next base: position 90,508 of record NZ_FOFG01000011.1, on the reverse strand, counting down.
GGTAGCGGTACGCCCTCGATCGTCACACTGGACAACGTCACCGACGTCAACGACGTCAATATCCTCGGGGCAACTCTCGGGCCAATCGACCTCGGTGGTATCATCCCCTAACCAAACCGAAGGCCGCCCTTGGGCGGCCTTCCCCTGATCTTTCCGGCTCGGGTGCTGGTTGCGCCTCCAGGCCACCACCCTGAAAGCGCGTCCCACCCCATCGGCCATCTGGGGTGGGACGCGTGATTCCGGGTCCCCCGCTCGGGCCGCCCTGCCGATCTGGTTCATGACAGCGCGGGCCGGTCCGGCCTATCCTCCCCATCCCCGCACGCGGCACCCTCCATGCCGGAACACGAGCGCCGGCTCGCCATTGCCTGCGGAGCTGATCCTGACAGGTCAGCGAAGACCAGGGAGGCGGCCTCGATGTCCAGACGCTTGGTATGCGGGTCTTGCCGCGGCGGTCGGCCTCGTGCCGACGCTCGCGCCGGCCCAGACCCCAACCGCGAATAGCGGGACTCCGACCGCGATCTGCGCCACGGGCTGCACGAACGCTCAGCAGAACGGCGCGGCGAGCATGGGCGCGGGCAACCTGAACGGCAGCCTTCCCAATCCGCCGGGCACGGGTACGCCCACAGGCACGGTCGATGGCACTGGCGGGGCCGATACGAGCGGCGCCGGCACGGGCATGACCGCACCGGGTTCGCCCCCCGCGCCCGCCACCCCGTCCACCGGCGGCTGACGCGACCCGCATCAGTTCACCCGTCGCTCACGGGTCGTCCTTCTCAAATCGTCAGTTCGAAGGACAGGAGCGATCGATCGCGTTCCTGTCCACCAGCGTCGCAAGGGCCCGACAGATTCTCAAGGCAAAGCCTGCCGTTCCGCACAGCCCTTCCGGCGAAGGCTGGAGCCCGGCAGATTCATTTAACGCCGCCTCGACGCGGGGCGCAGGACCCGGGAGCGAACCCTAGCTCGGACGCACCGCGTAGCGCAGATGCACCGCGCCGTGGTCGAGCTTTTCGCAGGAGGTGAGCGAAAGCTCCACCTTGTCGATAAGCCCCGCCTCGCCCGCGTCCACGATGGCCTCGCTTTGCGGCCGGCCGTCCACCGCGGGCGCCACGATGACGCTGAGCTCGTCGACCAGACCGGCCGCCAGAAACGAGCCGTTGATCCCCGCTCCGCCTTCCAGCAGCAGCTTGCGAATGCCGAGCTCCCGCCCGAGCACGTCCAGCATAGCCGCGAGATCGATCCGTTCGCCGTCGGCGACGACATAGGAGACGCCGTCCGCCGCGAGTTCGGCCAGATGACTATCCGGCACATCGCGCCCGAGCAGGACCACGATATGGTCGCCATCCACGTCCGGCCGGTTGAAATGGACCTTCCCCGAAGGATCGAGCGCGACAGCGAAGCTGCCGGCATCGCGGTTGGCGAAACGATGCGGTCTCTCGACCTCGACCGCACCCTCAGGCGCGTGCGGGCCGGCCTTGCTGATCTCCGCCATGGTCACGCGCCCGACCATCCAGGCATCCGCCTGCAGCGCCTTGTGCGTCGTTTCGTAGAGGCCGGACCAGTCGGAGCGGGTCCCGTCCGGGCTCCTGGTGAACCGGCTCGGATGCAGGCGGCCATCGACCGAGGTGACCATGAGGCAGGTGACATGCGGTTTCATCGGAACTCCTGACAGGCAATGAAAACGAGAACCCGCTTCGTCCTCAGGCGATGCGGACGCGTTCGGCTATCCGTTCCGGCGCGATCACCGGTCGGAACGGGTTATATCGGGGACGAACGGGATGAGCCACCGAACGCTCCATCCGCTCGGGGTCGGACGATGGAAAGAGGCCGGAGCGGCGGCCCCTCGCGTCGGCTGCCCGCGTTGCGGCATCCCCGCCCGTCCGGCACATCGGCCCGCACCCGGTCTAGCGCTTGAACTCCACCTCCTCCAGGCGGGTCTGCACGGCGCGACCGCTCTCCCAGCCATTCGCGCCGGGCGCCACCCCGGGCATCGGTATGGTTTCGCGCTGCCGCCGCCGCTTCGCGGTCGAGATCCCGAGCCGCCGATCGCGCGCGGCGATCATCTCCTCGTCGGCCTGGCCATCCTGCGTGAAGCCCATCATCAGCTGCGGAATGCCATAGGGAAAATCGTCCCGGTCGATCTGCCAGGTGTGGAAGGTCTTGCCGTACGTCGTGACGAGATCGTTGAAATAGGCGCGTTCGGCGAGTTCCGGAATGCCGGGAGCAACCAGCACGCCCGACTTCACCTCGTAATGATGGCTGTGCCAGAGGCGCTTCTCGTCTTCCGGCAGCGAGCGAAAACGATCTTCGCTGATGATGTATTCGATGCCGATCAGGCGCGCGTCGGCGCGGTTGGAATCGAAGATCACGCATTGATGCAGATCGTGCTGCAGGTGGATGCAGAAATGCGTCGCCTCCACCTGCCGTCCCATGTCGTCGGCAACCATGTGAAAGCCGTTGAGATAGGTGCTCATGGCTTCCAGCGGCCACTTCTGCTGCAATGCGCCGGCGGCGGCATCGAGCACGCGGTGCTTCAGCGGATGCCCCTTGCCGATGCTGGCGGTCGCGACGGTCTTGCGGCCGATCAGCAGGCCCGCCGCCGTGGCGAGGCCCGCCGCGAACCCGAGGCCCACCGCGCCAAGCCGGCTTTTTCCCGAGCAGTCGGGACAATCGTGACGGCGTCCGCCAAGCATGAGCGTTTCCCCTGTGCTGGCCGGAAAACCGGTTGGCCGGCACAGGGTTCCTCGCGTCGTCGCGGCAATCGCCTGGAAGCCGCCCGCGCTACCCGGCCCGCTTCATCATCACGGCATAGACCGTCACCGAGATCGTGATCATCAGTCCGTAGATCAGCTGCGTGTAGAAGCCAGCGATGCCCATGGCGACGATGCCCGCTTCCAGCGAACCGATGATCAACACGCCGATGAAGGTGCCGTACATCGAGCCGCGACCGCCGAAGACCGAGGTGCCGCCGATGAAGACGGCGGCAAGCGCCGGCAGCAGGAAGCCGTCGCCAGTTGTCGGCCAGAAATAGGTGACCTCGTTCAACAGGAAGACACCGGACAGCGCCGAGGCGATGCCGACAACGATGAAGCAGGTCATCTTCACCAGCCCGGTGCGGATGCCCATCATGCGCGCGGCTTCCTGATCGTCGCCGACGAAGAGCACGTGGCTGCCGAAGAGATGGCGGCGATAGATCAGCGTCAAAAGCACGGCGATGACGAGGAACCAGATGAACTGCATCGGGATGTCGCCGGGCAGCCGGCCCACCACGATCGAATGCCAGGGCGAATCCACGAGGTCCACCAGCGCGATGCCCTTGCCCTTCGCCACCACGTTGGCGAGGCCGCGCCAGAAGAACATCGTGCCGATCGTCGCCACGATGGATGGCACGCCGATACCGGCGACGAGGATGCCGTTGATGATCCCGCATCCGATCCCCGTCCCGACGCAGGCGGCGAGCGCCAGCGGGAACGAGTGCGTGGCCATGAAGACGGTGCCGAAGACCCAGGCGGAGAAGCCCATCACCGAGGGGAAGGACAGGTCGATCTCGCCCAGCGTCACGATGAAGGTCAGCGACAACGCCAGCACTCCCATGAAGGGCAGCGTCGACATGAACGAGCGATAGATCCCGAGGTGGAGATAGACGTTCGGCGCCACGATCATGAACATGGCGTAGAGCAGGACGAAGATCACGGTGATCGCGACGTCGATCCTGTTGCGGGCGAAGAACGGCCCGAGGCCCCGGCGTCGCGGGGAGACGACGGCGGGCCTCTGCGTCTCGGCTATGGTCATGACGGCCTCAATGCAGTTCGAGCTGACCGGTCTGATGCAGCCGGACCATGGTTTCGATCAGATCCTCGCGCGAGATCTGGTCCTTGGTGAATTCGCCGACGACCTGCCCCCGATCCAGGATCACGAAGCGGTCGGCGACGGAGTAGACGTGCAGGATGTTGTGGTCGATCAGGATCACCGACTTCCGCTGCGCCTTGATGGCACGCACGAAGTCCAGCACCTTGTCCGTTTCCTTGAGGCTGAGCCCCATGGTCGGCTCGTCCAGGATGATGAGGTCCGCCTCGAAATACAGCGCTCGGGCAATGGCGACGCCCTGCTTCTCGCCGCCGGAAAGCCCCTGCACCTCGCTGTCCGCGGTAATTGCCCGGGAGGTGAAGCCCATCCGGGTGCGCAGCAGCTTCTCCGTTTCCGAGCGCTGCTTCTTCACGTTCATGAAGCCCAGCGCGTTGCGGATCTCCCGCCCGGCGAAGACGTTGCGCCAGATCTCCTGCTGGCCGGCCAGCGCGCGTTCCTGATAGACGGTCTCGATGCCGCGCTGGCGGGAATCCTGCACAGAGGTCATGTTGACCCGCTCGCCGCGAATGGCGACGTGGCCGGCGGTCGGCCTGTGCACGCCGGTGATGACCTTGATCATGGTGGATTTGCCGGCACCATTGTCGCCCACCAGCGCCACCACCTCACCGCGCCGGATCGTCAGGTCGATCCCTTTCAGAACATCCACCCGCCCGAAGGACATGTGGACGTTCTTCAGTTCCAGCAGCGGGCCTTCGCCTTCAGTTCCCAGTGTCATGACGTCTCCCGGAATGCCGAAATCCTGCGGGCCCGAACAAGCGGGCCCGCGATGGTCCGGCGGAAGCCGGACGGAGGCCGGTTCAGCGGATCGCATCCGTGGTGAGCGGTGCCACGGCATCGATGTTGGACTTGTCGATGATGGCCGCGCCCGTATCGATATCCATGCCGGCGAAGCCGAACTTCGACGTCAGGTAGAGCTGGATGATCGAGAGATAGCCCTGCAGGAACGGCTGCTGGTCCAGCACGGCGGTGATGTAGCCGTCCTTGATGCCCTGCGAGGTCGCCGCGGACAGGTCGAAGCCCGTGCCGCAGACTTCGCCCGGCTTCTTGCCGGCGGCCTTCAGATAGGACGGCAGCATCGCCGTCAGGGCGCCGTGGTCGGTGACGACCGCCTTGATGCTGGGATTGGCGGCCATGAACGAGGCGAAGATCGGGATGCCCTGCGCGGCGTCCTTGTTGATGTTGTCGGCGATCTCAAGGTATTTCACGTCGACGCCGCTTTTCTTGAAGGCGTCGATCACGCCCTTGGTGCGCAGGCCCCGCGCTTCCTGCCCAAGCAGGCCCCAGACGAAAGCCGTGTCGCCCTGCTTCAGCCCGCAGGTCTTGACCGCCGCGTCGCCGAGATTCTCGCCGGCGGAATAATTCTTTGCGCCGACATAGCCGAAGCCCTGCCCTTTGTACTTTTCCTCCGCCTTCGGCAGGTCGACGTTCTGGGTGGTCACGAGGATGCCCTGCTTGCGGGCGCGGTCGATCAGCGGATCGAGCGCCGCATCGCCGGGATGCCCCATGACCGCGATGCCGGTCGGGCTGCGGCCGATCGCCTGCGAGAACTGCTGGACGATCAGTTCCGGGTTCCAGTCCGACCAGACATATTCGACGTGGCAACCGGTCTGCTGGGCCGCGAGGGCTGCACCGTTATAAACGATGGAGGCGAAGGAATCGCCTTCCGAACCGCCGGGAAAGAACACGAAGTTCTTGCCCTGACAGCTCATGTCGGCCGCCTGTGCAGTTCCGCCAAGCAGAGTCGCGATGAGAACGCCGGCCGCGACAGCGGCACCGGCGCATACTTCTTTCAGCATGCACTTTCCTCCCGAGATGACGGATCGTTACTCTCCGTCGCGCCCTTCTCTCGCTCTCGCGGGGGGCGATGTCGGTCAGTGTAGCCCGGCTTTTTCTCTGCGCAAGACTGCGAACGGTGGTTTGCTCGACTTGAACGGCCCCGATGCCACGACAAAAGCGCGCACCGGAGGGCGTGGCAGATGCGGTCCTGACGTGACTGCTTTGCCGATCGACGGCTCTATCGAATGTTTTCTACGGGAAGACCGGCGAGTGCCGCCTGCTTTGCCGAAACGATTGCGCCCGCTCTTCGGCGTTGCAGCAAACCCTCACGAAAACCGCGTGGAACTCTCTTGGCCGAGAGACTGTTGCGTGAGTGCCGGGCCAACCCGGCGCCGGGGACGGTTCCATGCTAGCTGACGATTCCCTTTCCGCGGTCCGTTTCACCCGGCCGCCGCTTCACTCCTTGCTACTGCCCATTCCAGCCACCTGCCTGATCGGCGCTCTGCTGACCGATCTCGCCTACTGGAAATCGGCGGAGATGACATGGGCCGACTTTTCCGCCTGGCTCGTCTCAGCCGGCGCGATCCTCGCATGGATCGTAGGAATCATCGGCGTGATCGACTTTCTCGTCACGCGCCGCCGACGAACCGGTCCCGTCTCGTGGCTTTACGTGCTCGCCAACCTCGTCGTCATCGCGTTGGCGACGCTGAACATGCTGGAGCATACGCACGACGCCTGGACATCGGTCATGCCGTGGGGCCTCGCGCTGTCCGCGGTCACGGCCGTGATCGCCGCCATCGCCCTCATCATGACCTGGCGCCCCCGGCCGCTGGTCTATCGCGATCGCCTGAGGGAGTTCGAAGCATGAAGACGCCCGTGAATATCAAGCGGGTGGGAAGCGCTCTCGGTCTTGCGCTCCTGCTCTCCTCCACCGCCAGCATCGTCGCCCAGGCCGCGGACACGTTCGATCCGCAGACACAGGTCGGCCCCAATCCGACGCTGCCCGACCCTCAGCAATATCTCTTCCCGCCCATGCATCTGGCCAAGGTGGTCGGCTGGAAACAGGGTGAGACCCCCACCGTCGCGCCGGGCCTGAAGATCCAGGCGCTGGCGACGGGGTTGCAGCATCCCCGCTCCGTCTACACCCTGCCGAACGGCGACGTCCTCGTCGTGGAATCGAAGTCGCCCGGCGTGGAACCGATCAAGCGTCCCAAGGACCTTGTGATGGGCTGGGTTGAATCGCTGGTCACGTCCGGTGGGGGCGGCGGTGGCGGCGGCGAGAGCAACCGGATCACCCTCGTCCGCGATGCCGATGGCGACGGCAAGCCGGAAACGCAGAGCGTCTTCCTCGATCACCTGACCTCGCCCTTCGGCGTGGCTCTGGTCGGTTCAGACCTCTACGTCGCCAACACCGATTCCATCGTCCGGTATCCCTACAATACCGGCGACACCAAGATCACCGGCCCCGGTACTCCGCTGACGCCGCTGCCGGGCGGCCCGATCGACCATCACTGGACCAAGAGCCTGGTCGCCAGCCCGGACGGGTCCCTGCTCTATGTGGGCGTCGGCTCCAACAGCAACATCACCGAGAACGGGATGCAGGCGGAGAAGGACCGCGCGGCCGTCTGGGAGGTGGATCGCGCCACGGGCCGCTGGCGCATCTTCGCAAGCGGGCTTCGCAATCCCAACGGGCTGAGCTGGGAACCCCAGACAGGCGCGCTCTGGGCGGTCATCAACGAGCGGGACGAGCTCGGCCCGAACCTCGTGCCGGATTACGTGACCTCGGTGAAGGACGGCGGCTTCTATGGCTGGCCCTACAGCTATTACGGCCAGCACCTCGATCCCCGAGTGCATCCGCAGCGCCCGGATCTCGTCGCCAAGGCGATCGTCCCGGATTACGCGCTGAGTTCGCACGTCGCGCCGCTCGGCATGACCTTCTACACCGGCAACAGCCTGCCGGAGAAATATCGCGGCGGGGCCTTCGTCGGCGAGCACGGCAGCTGGGATCGCGATCGCTTCAACGGCTACAAGGTCGTCTACGTACCTTTCAAGGACGGCAAGCCAAGCGGCAAGGCCGAGGATGTCGTCACCGGCTTTCTCGACCAGCAGGAACAGGCACGCGGCCGGCCCGTCGGGTTGGCCATCGACAAGACCGGCGCGCTGTTGATCGCGGACGATGTCGGCAACACCGTCTGGCGGGTTACCCCCGCCCAATAGTTCAGGACGGTCGGTGGGCCGAATGCGGGCCACCGACTTTTCCGCATAACTCGCCCCGCCAGACGCATCGACCGGGATTCTACACTGCGGAAGATCGTCTGGCCCCGAGGGCGCTCAGGCCATCCGCGATGGCTCCATCGCCGTCACTCTGCCCCGATCATGGCTGCCACCCGAAAGCGGCCGAGGAAGGCCCGGCAGCTCTCGAGGTCGAGCCCCTCGCCTCGCCACGCGACGTAGCCGTCGGGACGGATCAGCAGCACCGCCTGCGCTTCCTCGGTTTCCAGTCCATAGCGCTCGAAAACGTCAGCCCGCTCCGGAACATGGATGCCCTCGCAGCGTCCGGAGGCCAGTCTGGCGACGACGTGCGTCTCCACACCGGCCGCGCCGAGAGCCGTCATGCCGCGCTTGATCGCGGAAGCCTCCGCCTCGTCCAGGCGCTTGCGGGACAGCGCCAGTACGTGGAAGCTATAGCCGGCGAGGAGATCGAACACGTCCTGATGGCGGGAGAGTTGCGCGTTCGGAGCCCTCTTCCCGGGACCCGGGCCCGTTGTTTGCCCGTCCGCCTCACCCTGTCCGACGAAGCGGCCTGCGGGATAAGCGATATCGATCTGGGCGAACTTCCGGAACGCCTTGCCCTGGATGAAATCGAGGCTCGTGGCAGGCCCGAGGATCGCAGGCGCCAGCAGGTCGCGAAGCCGCGCGCGCCAGCCGCTCTGCCCGGCGACCGTCGTGAAGAGTTCGTCGGTGAAGCGCAGCACTTCCTTCGCCACCGGCAGGCGTTCGCTCCCGTAGGTGTCGAGCAGCGCGTCCTCCGCCCCGTCGCGGATCATGGCGGCGAGCTTCCAGGCAAGGTTGGCGGCATCCTGCAGCCCCGTGTTCATGCCCTGCCCGCCCGCCGGGGAATGGATGTGCCCGGCATCCCCGGCGACGAACACGCGTCCTTCCCGATACCGGTCGACGCCCCGGTGATGGGTGCGGAAGCGCGTCAGCCACGCAGCGTTCTTCAGCCTCACCTGCAGCGACGTGGCCTGGGCGAAGCTTGCGGCCAGCTCGCCAAGATCCAGCGCACTTGCCACCGCCGGATCGTCGCTGGCGGGAGGGGCGCTCAGGTCCGTCGTCATCACGCGCGAGAGCCGGGAGCCCTTGAGCGGGAAGAAAAGTCCGATCCGTTCGCCATGCATGAAGACGCGGAACCGGTCGTGATCGAGAGCCCAGTCCACCTCGACATCGCCGAGCAGGAAGCTCTGCGGATATTTCGCGCCTTCGAAGGACAGGCCCAGCGTGTGACGGACGATGCTGTGGGCGCCATCGGCGCCGATCACAAAGGCCGCGCGGAGCGTCTTCGCCTCGCCGCCCGATCCCTTCGCATGGACGCGGACCATGTCGGCATCCTGCTCGAAACCGGTGACCTCCAGCCCGCGCTCCACCTCAAGACCAGCCTCGCCGAGGGCCTCGATCAGCACCGCCTCCGTCCGCGCCTGCGGTATCATCAGGATAAAGGAGAACGGCGTGTCTTCGGCATGCGTTCGGTCGAAATCCAGCCCGCCCACGCGCTTGCCGGAAATGAACAGTTCGACCGAACTGTTGATCACGCCCTCGTCGAACAGCTTCTCGGCCAGCTCCAGGCTGGCGAACAGCTCCAGCGAGCGTGCCGATAATGCGAAGGCGCGCGACTCCCGGGAGGGCTCGGCACGGCTGTCTACGATGCGGACGTCGATGCCCCGCCGCTTCAGGAGGCTTGCCGCCATGAGGCCGGTCGGGCCGGCACCCACCACAAGCACCTCGCACGCATCGCCTTCGCTCCGGTCAACGCTCATGCCGTCCTCCACTCTTCCCTTAATATGACCACGCGGTCATTTTTATCAAGGAGAGCGTTCCTCCCGTGCCGCGGCATCTGCTATCCTCGCGCGATGAAGGATGCCGACCAGCAGATTCCCGCCGGGGCAGCACGAGGCCAGTCCCGCAAACGCGGGCCCAACCTCGCCAAGACCGAAGCGACGCGGCGCCTGCTGGCGCGCGCGGCGCTGGAGGCGTTTCTGGAGCAGGGATTTTCGGAAACGCGGATGAGCGACGTGGCGGCGCGAGCCGGGCTCGCCAAGGGCACGACCTACCGCTACTTCACCGACAAGACGGCGCTGTTCGCCGAGGTGCTCCGCGGGTTCATGGCGGAGACCGTTGCCGGCCGCGCGATGGGGCGGCCGGGACGCGACGAGCCTACCCGCGATTTCCTGATGCGCACCGTGCCGCCCGTCCTCAGGCACCTGCAGGCAAGCGGACGGTTCGCCGTCCTGCGCCTCATCATGTCGGAGGGCACCCGCTTTCCGGAACTGGCGGAAACCTACCGGCAGGTCGCCATCGAACCGGTCCTGCGGCTCGTTCGCGTCTTCGCCAGGCGTGCGGAGCGGCGCGGGGAGATCCGTTCCGGCGCGCTGAGCCGCATTCCGATTTTGCTGGTCGCGCCGGCGGTGCTCTCGGCGCTCTGGAACAACCTTTTCCTCCAGGCCGAGCCGCTAGACGTCGGCGACGTGTTCGAAGCCTATCTCGACCTGATCTTCGGCCAGCAGGCGGAGGCGAAGGCGTCCTGATAATTTCCCGGCCGCCCGGAGCGGAAGCAACATGCGTGCGTTGTGAGTCCAATGGTGAAGTACGCCGGTCTGCCGGCGCGGCGATCTGGAGGGAAGTCGGGGTGGCAGGCAGCACGGATCAGGGCGATATGCGCTCGCAGGTTCCAGCCGTGGCAATTTCGTTCGTCGCCTTCGCCCTGCTCTACCTTCTTTTTGCCGGCAAGGTCTCGGTCTCCGAATGCGTTGCCGCCTGTGCCTGCGGTCTCCTCGCCGTGCTCCTTCGGCTGGCGATCGTGAAGGCCGGCCGCCCCTTCGCAAACGGCTGGTGGCAGGGCATCAGGCTCGCGCCGCGCGTGGTCGGATCCCTGTTTTCCGACAGCCGCAAGGTCGGGCTTTTCCTGCTTCGCCGCCTCGCGGGCGCCTCCGGTACGGGCCGGCTGATCGAGATGCCGTTCCGGACCGGGGGCGGCAACCCGGAATCGCGGACGCGCCGGGCATTGGTTGTCGGCAACGTCTCCATCGCGCCGAACCAGTTCGTTACCGGCGTGCGGTTCGAGACGGGGCAGTTGCTCGTCCACCAACTCCAGCCGGCAGCGGCAAGCGAGGACGAGCAATGGCCGGTTTGAACGCCTGGCTCCTCGCCGCCCTCGGCCTGCTGCCGCCGCTGGCGCTCTCCGCTTTCGTGGCGCTGCGTGGCGACCCGACCCGGCGGCTTGTCGCCACGCAGTTCTGCACGAGCAACACCCTCTTCATGCTGGTTCTGCTGACCGTGGCGCTGGACCAGCCCTCTTTCCTGGATCTTGGCCTGACGCTGGTACTGGTCAACTATCCGGGCACGCTGATCTACTCGCATTTCCTGGAGCGCTGGCTGTGACTGCGATCCTCATCGATATCCTGCTCGGCCTGGCGGTCGTCTCGGCATGGCTCGGGACCGCCGGCCTCGTCCTGCTCAGGACCAGCGAGGACCGCCTGCATGCCGCGACCTTCACCACGGTCGCGCCCGGCTTCCTGATCACGGTCGCGGTGCTCTTGCACCAGCCGTTCTCCGCCCTCTCGCTGAAGCAGGTCCTCCTCTTCGCCGCATCCGTGGTGCTCGGCGGCATCCTCACCCATTCGATCGGACGCATGCTGCGCATCCGCGACGAAAGCACGGACCGGGCATGACCGTTCTGATCGCCATCCTTCTTCTGATCCTCGCCGTCACCAGCCTCGGCGTGGTGTTGACACGCGAGCCACGGCGGCAGGCGATCGCCATGGGCGCGAACGGGCTGGTGCTCGGCCTCCTATTCCTGGCGTTCCAGGCACCGGACGCGGCCTATTCCGAGATCGTCATCGGCGGCCTGATCCTGCCGCTCCTGTTCATGGTCGCGCTTTCCACGCTCCGCACGACGGGGAAGAAGAAATGAGCCGCGCCGTCCGGCTCATCGCCTTCTTCGCCGCCGCGCTGGTCTGCCTGCCCCTCATCCTCGCCGGCCTTCGCGGCCTGCCAGCCTTCGGGCAGCACACCAATCCGTATGGCGACGCGGTCAACGCGCAGGGCGAGGCGCTCCGGCATGTCACCAATATGGTTGCGGCCGTGAACTTCGATATTCGCGGCATTGATACGCTCGGCGAGGAATTCATCCTGTTCACCGCCGTCACGGGCGTCGTCATGCTGCTTCGAGGCGCCCGCGGCGAGGCCCGCAGCGCCGATCCGAGCGAGATCCTGCATCGCCGCCGCGAGGGCCGCAGCGAAGCGGTGACCGGGCTCGGCCGCTGGGTGGCGCCGACGACGCTCGTGTTCGGCTTGTATGTCATCCTGCACGGGCAGCTGACGCCCGGCGGGGGGTTCCAGGGCGGCGTCATCGTCGCGGCTTCCGCCTTGCTGGTGTATTTCGGCGAGGGCTACGCCGCTTGGCGGCTGATCGTGCATTCCACCGCGCTCGACGTGCTCGAAGCGTGTGGCGTCGCGATCTATCTCGTGGTCGGTCTGGTGCCCCTCTTCACCGGCGGGAGCTATCTGGAGAACGTGCTGCCCCTGGGCGAGGTCGGCTCCATGCTCTCCGGCGGCATCATCCCGATCCTCAATGTCGCTGTCGGCATGGCGGTGATCGGCGGTTTCTGCACCATCGCGCTGGAATTCCTGGAAGAAACACGCCAGCCCAAGGAAGACGACGAGTGAGCATCCTTCCCTATCTCGTCGCAGGCTGGCTCTTCCTTGTCGGGCTTTATGGCATCGTGACCAGCCGCAACTATGTCCACGCCATCGGCTGCCTCACGGTGATCCAGTCCTCCACCTATGTGCTGTTGCTCTCCGTCGGCTACCGCAGTGGATTGGGCGCGCCGATCTTTTCCGACCATCCGCCGGGCCCCGCGGCCGATCCCGTGCTGCAGGCGCTTGTCTTGACCGACATCGTGGTCGGCGCGGCCGTCTCCGCGCTGCTTCTCTCGCTGGCGCTGCAGCTCCAGAAGAAGCGCGGCAGCATCAATCCGGACGACCTGCAGCCGGCGCGAGACTGACATGAACCTCATTCCCCTGCCCGTCGTATTGCCGCTCCTGGCGGCAGCGTTCCTGCTCGGCGCGGACAAGATCCTGCCGAAGCGCGCGCCCGACCTGCTCGCCCTCGTCGTCGCGGTCGCGGTCGCGGTGGTCTGCGCGATGCTTGCCGCGCGTTCCTGGGATACGCCGCTCACCTACTGGTTCGGCGGCTGGCAACCGCAAGGCCGCCTCGCGCTCGGCATCGCCTTCGTGGTCGATCCCCTGGGCGCCAGCGTGGCGCTGCTGGCGGCCATTCTCTTCATCGGCAGCTTCGTCTTCGGCTGGGCCTTCTTCGACGATGTGGGGACCCGCTTCCACGTTCTCATGCTGGTTTTCCTCGCTGCCATGACAGGGTTCTGCCTGACCGGCGACCTATTCAACTTCTTCGTCTTCTTCGAGCTGATGAGCGTCGCGGCCTTCGCGCTCACCGGCTACAAGCTGGAAGCCTCGTCGCTGGAAGGCGCGCTGAATTTCACGGTGATCAACAGCATCGGCTCTTTCCTGATGCTGTCCGGGATCGGCCTGATCTACGCCCGCACCTCGGCGCTGAACCTCGCGCAGATCGGCGAGGCGCTGTCCGCCGGGCCGCCCGATGCGCTGGTCGCCATGGCATGCCTGCTCGTGCTGGCGGCGCTGCTGATCAAGGGGGCGATCCTGCCCTTCCACTTCTGGCTCACCGAGGCCCATGCCGTCGCGCCGACGCCGGTCTGCGTGATCTTCTCCGGTATGATGGTGCCGATCGCGCTCTTCGGGATCGCGCGGCTCGGCTGGGCCCTGTTCGTGCCGGCGGGCGTCCTCGGCGGGCTGCAGACCGATGTGCTGCTCTACGCGGGCACCGTCACCGCCGTCGTCGGTGGGGCCACGAGCCTGATGCAGCGGCACGTGAAGCGGCTACTCGCCTTTTCCACGATCTCGCATATGGGCATACTGCTGGTCGGCGTCGCGATGCTGACGCGGCCCGCGCTCTCCGGGATGCTGCTCTATCTTCTCGGGCACAGCCTGGTGAAGGCCGCGCTTTTCATGGGTGCGGGCATCCTCATGTCGAAGTGCCAGAACGTCGACGAGATCGAGCTGCGGGGCAAGGCGCGGCACCTGCCGCTCACCGGCGTGGCGTTCGCCCTCGGCGGGTTGCTGCTGGCCGGGCTGCCGCTCGGCGCCATGGAGCTGGGGAAGCACGACATCGACGCGGCGGCGGGCATGCGTCATGCATGGATCCCGTTCGCGCTGGCACTTGGCTCCGCGCTGACGGGTGCGGCCGTGCTCCGCGCCACCGGCCGCATATTCCTGGGCCTGGGACCCGATCCCGGCGAGGAATCGCAGTCGCCGGGCAAGCCCGAGCACGAAAAGGCCAACCGGCCGATGTGGCTGATGCTGCTTCCGGCTGCGGTCTTCCTGACGTTCGCCTTGCTCGTGGGAATGCACGACCTGACCCCGCTCGCGGAGCATCTGGCATCGCACCTTGCGGCTGGCGGTCCGCCAAGCGCGGCCGGCATCGAGATCCACGCCGTCGCGCCGCCCACCGGGGCGACGGAGATCCCAGGCAAGCTCCTGCCCTGGGCCTCGGTCGCGCTGGCGCTGCTGATCGCCGCGTTCGAGCTGTTCCGTGACGACATCCCAAAAGCGCTGACCGCTGCCGTGCAGGCGATCTTCGGGCCGATTTTCCTCGCGCTCGACCGCATCCATAGCGGCCATATCGGGGATTACGCCGCCTGGATGATGATCGGACTTGCCGGCCTGGGCGTCGCCTTCGCGTTTTGACCGCGACGCTGGACGGCAACCCCATTCGGTGTAGGACTGCGGGCAAGAAGCATCTCTCGGAGAACCGAATGTCAGGGGAAGGAAAGCTCGCCGTCGTCACTGGAGGCAGCACCGGCATAGGGAGAGAGATCGTGCTGCGGCTGGCCGAGGCGGGTTGGAACGTCGCCATCGCTTACCTCGGAGAGAAGGTGGAGGCCGACGAGGTGGCCGGCCGCGTCACGGCGCTCGGCCGCAAGGCGCTGGCGGTCGCGTGCGATGTCGGCATCCGAAGCGAGGTGCTTTCCTTCTACGACGAGGCCGTGTCCACCTTCGGCCGCGCGCCGGACCTTCTCGTCAACAATGCCGGGGTGCAGACCTGGGCGCCCTTGCTGGATCTGGCCGAAGAGGACTGGGACCGGGTGGTCCGGACCAACCTCAAGGGCTGCTTCCTCAACACGCAGCGCGCGGCGCAGCTGATGATCGAGCACGGCCAGCCCGGAACGATCGTCAATATCGGCTCGGCCTGCAACCGCGTGCCCTTTCCCCGCCTTGTCGACTACACCGCGTCGAAGGGCGGGATCGAGCAGTTCACCAAGGTCGCCGCCGTGGAACTCGGGCCACACCGCATCCGCGTCAATTGCGTGGCGCCCGGCGCGATCGAGCTGGAACGCACCCGGCGCGAGGCGCCCGACTACGGCGAGACCTGGGCGCGGGTGACGCCGCTTGGCCGCGTGGGGCAGCCGGGCGATGTCGCGGGCGTGGTGCTGTTCCTCGCCTCCGACGCGGCCGGGTTCGTGACGGGCCAGACCCTTTTCGTCGATGGCGGCGCCTTCACCGTGCCGAACTGGCCGTATGATCTCAACGCCTGAGGCTCACGCCGCCTGCACCCGCCGCATCGGCCACGCCATGGTGACCACCCGCTGCAGCGCGATGAAGGCGAAGAGCAGGATGCCGATGGCGATCTTGGTCCACCAGCTGCTGAGCGTACCGTCGAAGGTGATGTAGGTCTGGATCAGACCCTGGATCAGGATGCCCACGAAGGTGCCGATCACATAGCCGCTGCCGCCGGTGAGCAACGTGCCGCCGATGATCACCGCCGCGATCGTGTCGAGCTCCACCCCCGTGGCCGCCAGCGAGTAACCCGCGGACGTGTAGAGCGAAAAGACGATGCCGGAAACCGCCGCCAGCACGCTGGAAAGCACATAGATGCGGATCGTCGCGGATGCGACGGGCACACCCATCAGCTCCGCCGAGGTCCGGTTGCCGCCGAGCGCATAGACGTAGGAGCCGAACCGCGTGAAATGCGCCAGCACGATGCCGCCGGCGAAGACCAGCAGCATGACGACCGCGATAAGCGTCAGCCGACCGCCGCCGGGAAGCCGGATCACCAGCTCGTTCAGCTGCGCGTAAAGCGGGTGGTTGATCGGGATCGAGTCCGCCGTCAGCACGAAGCTCATGCCCCGCGCCAGGAACATGCCGGCGAGCGTCACGATGAACGGCGGCATCCGCAGGAAATGAATGATCGCCCCCATCCCCGCTCCGAACAATGCTGCAATGATCAGGATCATCACGAAGGCCAGCCACGGATTGACGTGGACGCGCTCGATCATGATCGCCAGGAACACGCCGGTGAAGGCGATGACCGAGCCGACGGAGAGATCGATGCCGCCGGAAATGATCACGAAGGTCATGCCGACCGCGACGATGCCGAGAAAGGCATTGTCGGTGAGGAGGTTGGCGAACACCCGCGTCGAGGCGAAGGCCGGGAACCGCGACAGGCAGAAGGCATAGGCCAGCGCGAAGACCGCAGCGGTAACGAAGAGCGGAAAGGTTCTCTGATTCATTTCGGCGCCCTCCGGAACGTCACGCGAAGCATTCCCATCAGTTGCGGCGACTGGAAGAGCAGCACCGCGAGCACCACCAGCGCCTTGACGACCAGGTTGAACTCCGGCCTGAAACCGCTGAGCAGGATGCCGGTATTCATCGCCTGGATGATCAGCGCGCCCAGCAGCGCCAGCGTGATGTTGAAGCGGCCGCCGAGCAGCGACGTGCCGCCGATCACGCTGGCCAGGATCGCGTCGAGTTCCAGCCAGAGCCCGGCATTGTTGGCATCGGCCCCGTGGATATCGGCCGCGACGACGAGCCCGGCGACCGCCGCGCAGATGCCGGCCCACCCATAGACCGCGATCAGCACGACCTTGGTGTTCACGCCTGAATAGGCCGAGGACAGGAGGTTAACGCCGATGGCCTCTATCATCAGCCCGAGCGCCGTCGCGCGCACAAGCAGCAGCGTCAGCACGAACATCAGGATGACGAGCACGACGGGCATCGGGATCGACAGGAACGAGCCGCCCGCCAGGAAGATCAGCGCGGGATCGACAAAGGTGATGATCTGCCCTTCCGTGATGAGCTGGGCGATACCCCTGCCCGCCACCATCAGGATCAGCGTCGCCACGATCGGCTGGATGCGGAGCAGCGCCACCAGCATGCCGTTCCACAGCCCGCAGACGAGCCCGACGCCGATAGCGGCGAGGATGGTCAGCGGCAGGCCGTGGCCGGCATTCGTCATGCTGGCCGCGACCGCACCGGCGATCGCCATGACGGCGCCGACGGACAGGTCGATGCCCTTCGTCGCGATCACCAGCGTCATGCCCAGAGCCAGCAACGCCACCGGCGCGCCGCGCACGAAGACGTCGACGACGCTGCCGAAGAGCCGCCCGTCCTGCAGGCGGATGTCGAAGAAGCCGGGAAAGACCAGCCAGTTCGCCAGGAGCACGACGGCGAGCGCGCCGATCTGCGGCAAGGCCTTGCGGATTGCGGGAAATGCGGGAGCCATTCCAGTCATCCGCTCAGGCTCCGGCAATCGTCTGCATGATCGGCTCCATCGCCACCTCGTCACCTGAAAGCGAGCCGACGTGCCGGCGGTCGCGCAGAACGACCACGCGATCGCTGTAGGACACGATCTCCTCGATCTCCGACGAGATCACGAGCAGCGCCAGTCCGTCGTCGCAGAGCCGTTCGATCAGCCGGATGATCTCGGCATGCGCGCCGACATCGATGCCGCGCGTGGGTTCGTCGAGGATCAGGAATTCCGGGTCGGTCGCCAGCCAGCGGGCGAGCAGCGCCTTCTGCTGATTGCCGCCGGAGAGAAACTGGATCGACCGCTCCGCGTCGGGAGTCTTGATGCCGAGAAGCTTGATGTAGCGGCCGGCGATCTCTTCCTGCTCGCGGCGGGGAAGCGGCTTCAACCAGCCCCGGCGGGCCTGCAGCGCCAGGATGATGTTCTCGCGCACGCTGAGTTCGCCGACGATGCCCTCCGTCTTGCGGTCTTCAGGGCAATAGCCGAAGCGAAGGCGGATCGCGTCGCGCGGCGATTGCAGCTTCACAGGGTGTCCCTCCACCCGCGCCTCACCGGAATCCGCCTGTTCGATGCCGAAGGCGAGCTTCGCCGTTTCCGTGCGCCCGGAGCCCAGAAGCCCGGCCATGCCGACGACTTCGCCGCGCCGGATCTCCAGATCGAACGGCTCGACATAGCGGTTCTTGCCGAAGCCCTTGAAGGAAACCAGCGGCTCGCCGGCGACCTCGCGACGCCCTCCGCGATGCAGGGCTTCCGCCGACAGTTCGCGCCCGAGCATCATGCTTACAAGCTCCAGGCGCGGGAGCTCTGCCGTTTCGCGCGTGCCGACCAGCCGGCCATTGCGCAACACGGTGATGCGGTCGGAAACCTCGTAGACCTGATCGAGGAAGTGCGTGACGAAAACCACGCCCATTCCCCGGTCGCGCAGCCGGCGCATGATGCGGAAGAGGACCTGCACCTCCCCCGCATCGAGGCTCGCGGTGGGCTCGTCGAGGATCAGCACGCGGCCGGACAGATCCACCGCTCGGGCAATGGCGATAATCTGCTGCACCGCCACCGAAAAGCGGCTCAGCGGTTCCGCCGGATCGAGATGCAGGTTGTACTCGGCCAGGAGAGCCTTGGCGCGAGCCTTCATCGCCTTCCGATCGACCAGGCCGAACCGCATGGGCTGCCGCCCCAGAAACAGGTTCTCGGCGACCGACAGGTTCGGCAGGAGGTTCACCTCCTGATAGACCGTGCCGATGCCGAGCCGCTGCGCGTCGGTCGTGTCCTTGGGATCGACCTCCTCGCCGGCCAGTTGGATCGTTCCCTCATCCCGGCCATAGACGCCGGTGACAAGCTTAATCAGCGTCGACTTGCCCGCCCCGTTCTCACCCAGGAGGGCATGGATCTCACCCTCGGCAAGCTCGAAATCCACCTTGTCCAGAGCCCGGACGCCGGGGAAGAATTTGGAAAGCCCGCTGGCTTTCAGAACCGCCTTGCGGCCCGTCTCCGTCATGTTCGGCTCCGGCCCCGGTCAATCAGAACGCAATCAGAAACGAAGTCGGCCGCACCCGGAAAGGTGCAGCCGACCCTCTCTCAGTAGAGGCTCTTGCGGCGCTCGTACTCGGCCTTCGCGGTATCGGGGAAGAAGATCGTCGACTTGGTCTTGATCCACTTCGGCGGCATGGTGCCGTCCTTCTTGTAGGCGATCAGCGCGTCGAGCGCGGGGCCTGCCATGTCGGGCGACAGTTCGACCGTGGCGTTGGCCTCGCCTTCAGACATGGCCTTGAAGAAGTCCGGCACCCCGTCGATGGCCAGCACCAGGATGTCCTTGCCGGGCTTCAGGCCGGCTTCCTTGATCGCCTGGATGGCGCCGATCGCCATATCGTCGTTATGCGAATAGACGGCGCAGATGTTCTTGCCGCCGTTCTCGGCCTTGATGAAGCTTTCCATCACCTGCTTGCCGCCGGACCGGGTGAAATCGCCGGACTGGCTGCGGATGATCTTCACGCCGGGCGAGCCGGCAATGGCTTCCTCGAAGCCCTTCTTGCGGGAGATGGCGGGGCTGGAACCGACGGTGCCCTGCAGTTCCACGACATTGCACTTGCCGTTGGTCTGCTTCACCAGCCAGCGACCGTCGATGCGTCCTTCCTCCACCTGGTCGGAGGTGACGGAGGCCATGTAGAGTGACTTGTCCTTGCTGTCGATGTCGCGGTCGAGCAGGAAGACGGGGATCTTCGCGTCCTTGGCCTCGGCCAGCACCGAGTCCCAGCCGGTCGCCACGACCGGGGCGACGAAGATCGCGTCCACGCCCTGCGCGATGAAGGAGCGGATCGCCTTGATCTGGTTTTCCTGCTTCTGCTGAGCGTCGGAGATCTTGAGCGTGACGCCGCGCTTCTCGGCCTCGCTCTTGGCAACCTTGGTCTCAGCCGCGCGCCAGCCGGATTCCGAACCGACCTGCGAGAAGCCGACGGTCAGCTTGTCCGCCGCGACCGCGGCCGTGGACAGACCGACCAGCGCAGCAAAGGCTGCTCCGGCGAGGAGTGTATGGATTTTCATCGATTTTTCCTTCCCAGAGGCCGTTTTTTATTGCGGATCGTCGTCCGCTTTGCTCCCGGCCAGACGGGAAGACTAGAAGAGCCCTCGACTTTTGCAAAGAGGGGTTGTGTCCATCCGCGTGATGAATTTTCCAACGCTGAGGAAAGGCCCGGAAACCTCGGGCCCCTCACTCCAGACGCCGCTTATTCCTTGAATCGCATGGCGGATCGCAGCACGCTCATCACATCGTGAATGGCTTCGGAATTGTCCGCTCCCTGCGACGCCAGCTCGATTCCCTCCGAGACATGCTGGGAGATGATGATCAGGGCCACTTCCCGAAGCGCCGCGGTCACCGCATTGATCTGCTGCACCTCGTCCTGGCAGTATCGATCTTCCTCGATCATCGCGCGCAGACCACGCACCTGGCCTTCGATACGGTTCAGTCGCTGCAGGATCGGCTTTCTCTCCTCGTCCGTCCTGCGCAGATAGATCCTGCCGTCCTTCAACTCGCTGTCTGCCAACGCTTCAAACCTCCGCATTCCTTTAATCAATACATCAGGCAACGCCTGTACGCCCCGGAGTTCTTTGCGCGAGGTGAAGCGAGGGGGTGGCGAACCCGGGATCCGCCACCCGGAGGGGTCCGCCGGCGAGCGGACCCCGTCGACGATCAGCCGATCTGCTCGGATTGGGCGCCGCTGTCCGGGCGAGCTGGCCCGAGCACCGGCTCCTGGCCCAGCGGCTGGTTCTGGAACACGGTGAACTCACCCTTGCCGTCCATTGAGGGGCCATGCGTCCAGCGGCCGGCGGCCGGAGCCGATCCATCCGCCGCCGTGGCGAAGAAGTCGTAGCTGTGCCGCTGGTCTTCCTGGCTCTGCGGGAAGCTGTTCGGGATCGGCAGCGCGCCTTCATGGCCGCCGAGTTCCTCGATTACCGCCAGCCATTGCTGCTGGTGCATGGTGTCGCGGGCGATCATGAAATGCAGCATGTCCTTCATGCCGGCATCGTGCGCGGCATTGTAGAGACGGACCGCGAGCACGCGGCCGGTGCTTTCCGCCGCCACGTTGCAGTACATGTCGGCCGCGAGATTGCCGCTCGCATAGATGTGCGACATGTCGAACGGCACGCCCTCCGCATTGGCCGGAAATGCCGCCATGCCCGTGGACAGGATGTGCCGGTGCAGCATGCCCTCGATCGTGTGGCGGGGGTTTTCGCCGCCCATCACCGCCCCGACGATGCCATCGGCGGCGCCTTCTTCCTGCAGGCTGGCGGGCGCTTTTTCCAGATTCAAAGCGACGGCTGTCGCCAGCATCTCGATGTGGCCCATCTCCTCGGTCGCGGTATTCAGGAGCATCTCGCGGTACTTCGTGGTCGGGCCGCGCGCGCCCCAGGCCTGGAAGAAGTACTGCATGCAGACGCGGATCTCGCCCTCGACGCCACCGATCGCCTGCTGAAGCATGCGGGCAAAGATCGGATCGGGGTTCTCGACCTTGACGGGATATTGGAGTCGCTTGTCGAAATAGAACATGGCCAGCCTCCGAGCCGGGCCGGCGCACCAAGATGGTTCGCCCTCTAAGTATACCCTAGTGGGGTATATGGCCCGCCCGGTGAATGCGGTCATCGTCCTTCCGTTCCCGAATCTTCCGCACCCCCTCCCGATTGAGGATGACGGGTTTGGGTTTGGTGTTTCGGCTGGGAAGTGACGGCTCACGGCGGAAGCGCGGCATCGCCGCATTCGTGAATCAAGGCAGCAACGGAGGCGGGCGAACCTGAGCCTGCGCATGGCGCCAGGCTGCTAGCGGCTCAGCTGAGAGTCGAGCGGCGAGCTATTCGAGCGCCTCGAGCGCGAACCGACTGAAGATCCACTCTTCCGCGGCAGACCGCTCCGCCAGCCCCGTCGCCACCGCTTCGCGACCGAGGAACACGGACCAGTTTCCCTCCGCGGACGGGCTGACGCGGAATGTCGATCGTTCTGCCCGGGAGGGAAAGGGAATTACATTGGTCCAGCTGAGGAGGTTCACCTCGCAAGTCGTGCGAACAGAATTGAGGCTGGAGCGAATGGCCATAGTGATATCCCCGATCCAGTCGAGAGAACCACGGTCGGCGCGGGGCACTCCAACGCGTTTTGCAGATCGGATTGATCGATCCCGCCGATAGATGCAGGCTGCCGGGAAGTTTGCATTCGAGACCCCTGAGGGACACGCGCCGTGCCTCATCGGGGTTTCTCCACCGGAAGATTGCAACGGCGCCCTCCACCCTGTTGACAACACCCAGAGAGCCGACTACCTGAACGCCCACGAGACGCGGATCGCTTCCACGTTTCGTTTCCGAGCGGATGGTTTCATCCCATCGAACGCTTGGGGGATAGTTTAATGGTAGAACAACGGACTCTGACTCCGTTAGTCTTGGTTCGAATCCAGGTCCCCCAGCCAGCTTCTTCGATCTCGGTCAAATCCATCGCGGCTTGGCCCCTCGATGACGCGGCAAGCACTTGGTGGGGCGTAGCCAAGCGGTAAGGCAGCGGTTTTTGGTACCGCCATCCCCTGGTTCGAATCCAGGCGCCCCAGCCATCACACCTTTTTATTTTCAATGACTTATCCGATTGACTGCGACGGCATTCGTAACAGTTTCTCGGGTGCTACGGGCGTAGCGACATGGCCGATCTGATCGGGTAAGTAGCTGCTCACCTATTGAAAAAGGTGGGGCAGATGAACATTAGAGATGTCGCTTTGGTTTTGGGTGCTACCCTGCTCCCGGCGCTCGCGGCTGGATGCACCACAACCGCGCCGAGCGTGTCACGCGCGATCTTCAGGCTTCCGGTAACCGGCGAATTTAGCGACCGAACACCAGCGGCGGGACAGGCAACAGCCTATAGCGACGGTCACGGTGCGTTCTGGGTGCAGGTGCCTGGCGGACCGCGATGCTCGGGCACCTACAATGCCCACGATCCGAACCCGACCTTAGTTGTCGCCGGAGTCTGTTCGGATGGAAAGGAGGCCGATGTGGTGATCACACGTCAGGCCGATCTGATGACAGGAACCGCGATCGTCAAATTGAGCGACGGTCGGCGAGGCCAATTCGTGTTTGGCAATCTGACCTTTGATCAAGCCTTCGGGGCGGGAACGGCACACACGCTCTAAGCGCCTCGTAGACTTACTGGCGGGTATTTGGGTGTCCGCCAGCGCGGCCGCCGTAAGGAGCTTAATCGGCCTGGGCTGGCTTCTGTGAGTCAGAAGCGAGATGTCGGTTGACATACAGAAGCCTATACCGGGCAGCCCGGTCATGAAGCTCCCGATCCTCCCGCAACAGTTCCGGGGAAAGATGCGGGCGAGGTCCTGAAGCTCACTTAAGTGAGCTTCCAGCTTCCCACCGTCTTCCGAAAAACTTGTCTTTGGTGCTGCCGGATCATCACACTTGCGGGCGATTTCCAGCCTGTCCAGCGTTGCGCAGATTGAGCGCCGAAGGTCTTTCCGCGCCTCCCTAGCATCGCCATCAGCAATGAAGCGAAAATACGGGCATCCCGTGACCAATACCGCCTCGCCCGTGTTCCGGGTAATCGCGGTTAATCCAAATTCCTCGTGCTGACCGATGACCATGTTCAATGCCGGAAGGCGCTCCGCCTGCTTCAGCTCGCGCTCAAGCTTATCCACTTCGGTGAGCGGATTTCCGTCGCTCTCAAGCCCGTCGGGCATTTTGGTAATATGCATTCGAACGCCCGGGAATAGGCGATGGTTTTCGCCATTTGCGGGACATAGTGAGAGGGCTAGGAGCCTACGAAACTCGGGGCTATTCAGCCTTTCGCGCGCTTCTTCGCCAAACGATCGCAGAGCCCCACCTCGCTGGCCGACATGGTGCTCGTGCGCGCCTTCCCGAAATCGGCAGAGGCGGAATGCGGCTCCCACGGAGTAGCCCGGCGCCTCTTCGATGAGGCGTGCACTCCGCCGTTTGAAAGCAAGGAAGCCATGGCGACGGTGCTTGACCGCTTAGAACACCTCGCGACGAAAAGCATGACGAACTGAACCGCTCACCTAGGCTGTATTGGGGTTTGATCGTGTTGACTATCGAGCGTGAAACTCCCGACCAAGCAGACGCCGCCCGCTTCCTGGCTCAGGCCGACGAGCGGTCAAGGCGGCTCTATCCGACCGATGATCGCTCCGGAATGACGCTGTCGCAGCTTCTCCAGGCCGATGTTCGTTTCTTCGTCGCCAGAAGTGGAGACGTAGCTCTCGGCTGCGGTGGATACGTCCGGATTTCCGACTCCGCCGCCGAGATGAAACGGCTGTTCGTCGATCCCCAGGCTAGAGGTCAGGGTGTGGGAAGCGCTCTCATTGCAGCGATCGAGCGCTCCGCCTCAAAAGAAGGCGCCACAACGCTGCTTCTGGAAACCGGGGTCCAATCGGCCAAGGCGCGCCACCTCTATCGCCGCCTGGGGTACCGGGAGCAAGAAGCGTTCCCCCCCTACGCACCCGATCCGCTCAGCATCTTCATGGGCAAGGAACTGGTCAAACTGCGATGATGCCAAAGCGAGCAAAGGTTGCGGGTTCCGTCAGCAGGTCTGCGGCCCTTCCATCCGGGTCCGCAATGCTTCGGCATCCGGCTCAGCTCACGAACCGCAAAGCCGCAGGGATCGACGCGCCAGGTAGCTTCTCTTTCGCGCGGATCGCGCTGTACGTGGCTGGCTTCGGAAGTGCCAACATGATTATTCGCGTAGACTCGTGCTTGCTGTTTCCGATGCCCAAGGGGCCGAGCTCGGTCGGATGCGACCGTTCCGACCCGCTGATTCCCTTCGCGACCCAACGACCGATCTTTAGGTGTGATTGTGCTGGTGGTGCAGGTCGGGATAGTGGGGATGGCTGTGCCGCAGCGGCTCGTGTGAGTGCCGATGCGAGTGCGGCTCCGTCACCCGACCTTCGTGCTCATGCTGGTGGTGCGCGTCATGGACGTGGACGTGCTCGTGCTCCATCGCTTTATGGAGGTGCTCGTGCTCGTGCCTCTCCGCCAGATGCAGCCACAGCCCAACGCCCATCAACAGCCCGGCGGCGATCAACTGCGCTGTCACCGGCTCGCCCAGCAACGTTACGGCGATCAGCGCTCCGATGAAGGGCGCCAGTGAGAAGTAAGCGCCCGTACGCGCCGCCCCGAGGTGACGTAGCGCCAGCATGAAGAGCACAAGGCTAACGCCCACACCGAGAAAGCCAACGAAAGCCGCCATGCCGAGCGTCGCCAGCGGTGGCACGTGGGCGCCCAGCAAGAGGGCCAGGGCGACATTGACGCTTCCGGCTGCCAGCCCTTTGACGGCGGCTGTCACCACCGGATCGACAGAGGAAAGCTTGCGCGTCAGGTTGTTGTCGATGCCCCAAGCAACGCAGGCGGCGGCAATCAACGCCGCGCCCGCATCGAGGCGCACGCCCTCCCCCCTCCACGAAACGACCGCCGCGCCAGCAAGGATGGCGAAGGCGCCGGTTATCAGCCGTCGATCGACGTTCTCACGGAACACCATCCACGCGATGAGCATGGTGGCCAGCCCTTCCAGGTTGAGCAGCAGCGAGCCGGAGGCGGCGGATGTGTGCGCCAAGCCGAGCATCAGGAGCAGCGGCCCCGCGAAGCCGCCGAAAAGAACGACTGCCGCCAGCCAAGGCAGATCGTGTCGGCGAAGCGGGGCTTCCGGCGCAGGTATTCCGAGCGCTGCCCTGCCTCCATGCACGATGGCGAGCCCGGCTCCCGCGCCGAGGTAAAGCACTCCAGCCAGTAGTTGCGGCGGCACGCTGCCGAGCAGCAGCTTGGCGAAGGGAGCCGAGGCCCCGAACAGCAGGGCGGAGGAAAGTGCCAGCGGCACGCCCGGCCAAAGGTGAGAATGCGAGTGCTTCATGCACGGAGCCTATCAGGCGATAGTCATGCCTGCCGACCCAAACTCAATCCAGGCTGCCATGAAGGCCGCCATTCCGCTCCCGCCCCATTGCGGCCCTTGTGGCCGTGGAGAACGGTTTCCCAGAGCAGTCCCTCACAATTGAACGATCTCGAGGTTTGGGGACCGGAACGGCCTCAGCAGGGCGCTATCCAGGCCAGCCGCGGTCACGAGCGTCGTGATTTCAGCTAGCGGCACGATGCTGTATGCCGATGCCGCCCCGAGCTTCTCGCTCGTTGCCAGAACGATCGTCTCAGCTGACTGCCTGGCGATCAGCCGTTTGATCGCAGCCTCCTCCCCGTCGCCCGTGGTCGCGCCCGTCTCTGGATGGAGGCCCGTTACACCCATGAAGTAGGCATCCACACGAATGCGGGAGATCGCCTCCGCGCTCGCAGAACCGACTGCGACGATCGAGTGCTTGAAGAGTCGCCCCCCGATCATCTCCACCTCCGCCAGTGGGTGGCGGGCCAGTTCCACCGCGATGCTCGGGCTATGGGTGATGACCGTGACCTTCAGATCTCGGGGCAGTTGACGCGCCAGTTGCACGTTCGTTGTGCCGCCATCGAGGAAGATGATCTGCCCTGGCCGGATCAATCCGGCGGCAGCGCTCCCGAGGGCAGCTTTGGCGGACGTTCGAGCCTGCGCGCGCTCGGTGAAATCCGCGACGGCTGGCGAGGCGGGCAACGCACCGCCATGGACCCTTTGCAGCAGACCTTCGCCAGCGAGTTCGCGCAGGTCGCGGCGGATCGTATCCTCCGATACGCCCAGCTGTTGACTGAACGCCTTTGCGATCAAACGGCCGTCCTGCCGCAGCCTCTGAAGGATCAGTGCCTTGCGCTCCGTCGTCAGCATCATACAGCCCCGATTGCACGAACTTACTTGACTCTGCACGACATTGCACGAAACCTTGCCGATATCCAGAGGCGTCATCAGCGCCCCTATGAATGGTTGAGGGTCTTTCGTGAGCATCGCCCACCGCATCCGCCTGGAGGACGTGACCGTCCTGTCCGACGACTGGTACGTCCTGAAGAAGACCACGTTCTCGTTCCAGCGGGGCGACGGAAAATGGCAGCGCCAGTCCCGAGAGACCTATGACCGGGGAAACGGGGCGACCATCCTCCTCTACGATCCCCATCGACGCACGGTGGTCCTCACCCGGCAGTTCCGCTATCCGGCCTTCGTCAACGGACACGATGACCTGCTGATCGAGACACCGGCCGGGCTTCTCGACAATGCCGATCCCGAGAAGCGCATCCGTGCGGAGACGGAGGAGGAGACGGGCTTCCGGGTGCGCGAGGTTCGTCAGGTCTTTGATGCCTTCATGAGTCCCGGCTCAGTGACGGAACGCCTCCACTTCTTCGTCGGCGAGTACGAGCCCGGCGACCGCGCGTCTCAAGGCGGCGGCAACGAGGCTGAGGGTGAGGACATCGCGGTCCTCGAAGTCGGTATCGATAAGGCGTTGGCAATGATCGCCTCCGGTACGATCCGGGACGGCAAGACGATCATGCTGTTGCAGTACGCTGCCCTGAACCTTCTCCCACCGGCGGCATCGAGCGCGCAAGCCGAGCAATGCTGATCCTCATCGCGGGACCCTACCGCTCCGGAACCGGGGACGATCCAGAGAAAATGGCAGCCAACCTTCGGCGCCTCGAAGAGGTGTCCTGGCCGCTGTTCCGAGCAGGGCACGTTCCCATGATTGGCGAATGGGTGGCAATGCCCGTCTGGCGTTCGGCGGGTGGAACGGCATCGGGCGACGAGCTCTACGACCAGATCTTCTACCCCGCGGCGGAGCGCCTGCTGCATGTCTGTGACGCCGTGCTGCGTCTGCCTGGCGCATCGAAAGGTGCCGATAACGATGTTCGCCGGGCACGAGAACGGGGTTTGCCAGTCTACGACGACGTAAACGATGTGCCGGGCGTGTCGCCGTAACGAGTGTCTCTTTGATGCGCTCTGGCGACGGGTTGCGGGTCGTGGGGCGGAGGTTCCCGGTTGAGCGCGATGCAGGCGGCGGCGCCCGGGGTTAGGATCGGTCGAGATGGTCGTCATCATCTCCGAGGCTGCCTGGGATCGGGGGCCGGAACCCGCGCTGACAAACTTCCCCCAAGGCGGGATCTCAGCCGGATGAGAGTACAGTTATGCGCTCGCGGAAAAAGCATGGGGGTCAGGAACACCGACGGGAGTGACGGGTTGGGTGCCCATCACATCGAGGAGGACGCCATGCCGTCGGTCGGCGTGACGGATATCGTCATCCACGTAGAGGAATTGAACACCTCCGCATCCCGGTCGGTCGTGCTGCTCCACGGCTGGCCCGACGACGCCTCCACCTGGGATGATGTGGCGCCGGCGATCGCGGCAGCCGGCTACCGCGTGATCATCCCGACGCTGCGTGGGTTCGGCAGATCCCTTTTCACCGACAAAGCAGCGCCGCGCACGGCGAACCCGGGCATCCACGCGATGGACATGATCGCGGTTCTCGACGCGCTGGCCATCAACAAGGTCGCGGTTGTCGGGCACGATTGGGGTTCGAACATCGCGGAGGCGCTGGCCGTAGGCTGGCCCGATCGGATAGAGCGCATCACCATGCTCGCCACCCCGCCGCGGCTCGGCGGCATGCCAACGCCGCCGTTCGAACAGGCGCAACGCTACTGGTATCACTGGTTCATGGCGACGGAGCGGGGCGCGCAGGCCGTCCGCGCGGATCCTCATGGCTTTGCCCACCTGCACTGGGAAAACTGGTCGCCGAAGGGCTGGTTCGACGAGGCGACGTTCCGCAAGGTCGCGAAATCCTTCGACAATCCCGACTGGGTCGACATCACCCTGCACAGCTATCGCTCGCGCTGGGAAGAAGCGGCGCCGGATCCGCGCAGCGACTGGCTGGAGACGAAGATCAAGGCGGCCACCAAGCTGTCCCTCCCGACGCTGTTCATCAAGGGCGACGAGGACGGCGTGACCACTCAGGAGAGCTTCGCGAAGGTACCTGCCAAGTTCGGTGGCCCCTTCGAGATGGTGGGACTCCCGGGCGTCGGACATTTTCCGCAACGCGAGGCGCCGGGCGTCGTTGCGGACCTGATCATCGCATTTCTCGCCGACGCTCCCGACGAGGTGAGGCAACCATGAACTATCTTCCATACCGCCCCGAGATCGAGAAACCCGAGCCGAAAGAGCAGGAGACGATCGACGGGATCATCCGCGGCATGACGCAACAGAGCGAGACTGTCGAGGCGCGCGAGCACCACGCGGTACGGGCCAGCCACGCGAAATCCAGCGCCCTGGCCGTCGGCACCCTGGAGATCCCCGAGGGCCTTGCTCCCGAACTCGCTCAAGGGCTGTTCGCCCGGCCCGGCAATCACCCTGTCGCGGTTCGCTTTGCGCAGGGGCCGGGAGAAACGCTCGGCGACCGCGTCTCGACGCATCGCGGCATGTCGATCAAGGTCTATGACGTTCCGGGAGAGAAACTCGGGGACCATCACGCGGATACGCAGGACTTTGTCCTGGCGACCGGAACCACGTTTCCGTCGGGAACGGCAAAAGGCTTTCTCCGCGACGGCACGCTCATCGGCAAGTCAACCGGGTTGCCGGAGGTGGTCAAGAGCGCGGTTTCCTCAAGCGCGCGCAACTTCAACCGACTGCTGCACGCGGTGGGAGCCGAAAGCCCGAAGGCGGACTTCTTCGGGCATCCCTTCAGCCATCCGCTGGCCGACCCGTACTTCAGCCAGGCGCCGGTCCGGTTCGGAGATTACGTCGCCAAGCTCGGCGCTTTCCCGGTTAGCGTGGCGCAGGAGGCGCTCAAGACCTGGAAGCTCGATCCGCATGAAGATGAGGACGGCTTCCGTCATGCGGCGGTTGCCTTCTTTCACGACCACGACGTCGTCTTCGAATTGCGCGCGCAGCTCTGGACGAACGCGGAAACCCAGCCCATCGAAGATGCGTCTGTCGACTGGCCGGTAGACGAGAGCCCTTACCGCACGATTGCCAAGATCCGCCTTCCGGCGCAGGAGGCTTACAGCGCCGCTCGCCAACACTATTTCGACGAGCAGATGACGTTCCGTCCAGCGCACAGTCTGGCCGCGCATCAGCCGCTCGGTTCCGTGATGCGTGCGCGCCTTCAGGTGTATCGTGCGCTGGCGGCCTTCCGACAGCACGAAAATGGCGTTGAAGCGGCTCCTCAGCGCGATATCCGCGAAGTGCCCGGCTGACGGGTCATTTCTCGCCCTCGCGGAAAGATGGCCATCCGCCATCCTCGTCCGACACGAGGTGCTGGAGAAGGCTCAGAGCCAAGGGCTCGAGCCTTTCGTGGTCCATGGAACAGAGCATCAGCTGTCGGGTCGCCCAAGGATCCGTCAGCCGCAGGAGATCCAGCGGCATCGAGCGTCGGGCGCGTCGAGCAGACAGCTCGGGCACGATACCGACCCCGGCCCCATCGGCGACCATCCGACAGACGCCTTCGAACGTTCGCAGCAGGATACGCGGGCGAACGCGGATGCCGATGCGCTCCCCCTGGTCTCGGATCTGCACCTGAAGGGCACCGTCGAACCCAATCATCGGCTCCGCGGCGATTTGCGCGAAGGCCACACGCTTCTCACCCGCCAACGGGTGGTCACGCGCAACGACTAGGACAAGCCGATCGACGGCGAAGGGGCGGGTCGCAACGGCGTTCGTATCGGCCGCATCCGACACGATCCCGATCTCTGCCAGCCCGCCCGCCACCGCTTTCACGATCTCGGGGCTGGGTCGTTCGGCCAGATCGATGTCGGCCCCTGGATGCCGGGCGAGAAAAGGTCCAAGCCGCGCCGGCAGGAAGCCAGCGATCGCCGCCGAGTTCGCCAGCATCCTGACCGAGCCCCTGAACCCTTTCGCATGGTCCGTCAGTTCGGCGTGCATGGCCCCGACCTGGCGCAGGACGAGGCGCGCATGGTGGGCGAGTATGTCCCCCGCCCGCGTCGGCACCACACCACGCCTGTTGCGCACAAGCAGCGGAACGCCGGACGCGATCTCCATGTCCCGCAGCCGCTCGCTGGCGGCCGCCAGCGACAGATTCGCAGCCTTCGCCCCATGCGTGACGCTGCCCGCATCGACGGCGGCGAGGAACAATCGCAGATCGGGCAGATCGAAGCGCATACCGTGTCCTCGCATAACAAGAGACTTCGGACCAGCCGAAGGGTGATGCCGCCCCTTCCGAATTGCGCTCGCCTGCCGGAAGGACGAACTGCCCGGATGGGACAGAACCTGCCGCTCCTCGCCGCCGTCACCGCAACCTTTTTCCTCGCCGGCCTCGTCAAGGGCGTTACCGGGATGGGTCTTCCAACCGTGGCGATGGGTATCCTCGGCGCCCTCGTGTTGCCTGTCACGGCGGCGGGCCTCCTGCTGATGCCGTCTTTCGTCACCAATGTCTGGCAGCTTGTGGCGGGACCCCGGCTCGGCCTCCTGGTCGTTCGGCTCTGGCCCATGATGGTGACGATCGTCGTCGGAACAGTCGCGGGCTCAGAACTCCTGACGGGAGGCAACACGGAAACGACGACGACCGCACTTGGCATCGCTCTCGTGGTCTACGCGGCCTATACGATGCTGGCTCGACCGCTGTCCGTTCCCGGACGGCTTGAGCGCGTCGTCTCGCTGCCGGTCGGACTGATCACGGGATTGGTGACGGGAGGAACCGGTATCTTCGTCATTCCCGCCGTTCCCTACCTTCAGTCTCTCGGGCTCGACCGGGACGATCTGGTCCAGGCGCTCGGTCTGTCGTTCACGATCTCGACCGTCGCTCTCGCGATCGGTCTCGCCCTGAACGGCGGCATCCATAGCAGCGGCTGGCTCGCTTCCATCCTCCTCGTCGTCCCTGCCCTTGCTGGCATGGCGGTGGGAAAAATGATCCGCACACGGATCAGCCCGCTCGTCTTCCGAAGGCTGTTCCTCCTCTTCCTGCTTGTCCTCGGCCTGGAACTGGCCTTGCGACCGCTGTTCTGATCGCATTCCGCTGCGGCTCCAGCCACGCGACGGGACCGTCCAGCGCTTCAGCACCAGCATGTCCTTCATGAGGTGGTCCAGCTCGATGGTGTCCGGTTCTCGTCGCCGGCCGCCTTCAACCGCCTCAGCTCCCCCTTCGGTTCTACGCCCGGCTTTGTAGGCGACCCGGCAGTCCGTCACCTCTGATGAGGACTAACCTCAGCAACTAGATGCCCGGGGACATAAGTGCCCGTAGGATATGTATCCCGACAGATAACCGTCTACCACGCGCCGATTTCGACAATAGAAGCGTGCTACTCTACCTGAGCGCCGCCGACACGGAGGTTCGATCCATGAAACCCCATTCGATATTCGTCTTTGGGCTTGTCACTCTCCTGGTCTGCTTTGCCCTACCCGGAAGTGGAAACTCAGCGGGCGATCCGGCCGAAACGGCTTGTCACCAGAAAGATACTACCGTGGCAATTGTCGACTGCTTCGAGGGGCTGACGGAACATTGGGACAAGCGGTTGAACACGGCGTACAAAGCTGCGCTCAAGGCGTCGGAAAGCCCGGCACGCAAGGATGCTCTCATCCAAGCGGAACGGGACTGGGTTTCTTACCGTAAGGCCAATTGCGGCTGGTATGCCGCTCTTGAAGGCACGATCCGCGAAGTCGAGAGCGCAGGCTGCATGTTCGACATGACGAAGGATCGCACACTCGAGCTGGAACGAACCTTGCAGCCCTGACCCCAACGTTGTGTCATCGTGTGGGAATCGTGTTCATCGGCAACCCTACGGCGACCGCACATCGCGCCGAGGACGGCGCGTGCGTTCAGGCGGACGCTCTGGGTGACGTAACCCTATGCCCGGCGGCGCCCGGAATGTCGCGCCGCCATTGAAGCTAACCTGGAAAGCCCGCTCCCTCATCAAGGCTCAGGGCTCAAGGCTCGTGAGCGCTATCGCCGTCCGGCTTTCGTTTTTCGAATGAAGATGTCGCGTGATCTGTTGCCTTCCCCCGTGGCGGGGGTCAGCGAGCGCGAGTTATCGCTTCGATCCTCGCGACATCGTCATTCGCGATGCACTCGATTGAGTTCATCTTCGCGAGCTCCAGGATATCACTTCTGGATTTCGGCCCCGATGAAGATCAACCCGTTCCTTACGCCGGATCTCCAGTAGTTCCATTCGTGGCTTCCCTCGCGAACCATGAAGCGGTGCTTCACCCCCATGTCCCGAAGCTTCTCGTGGAGCAGCACGTTTCCGTCGAAGAACTTATCGTCCGACCCACAGTCGATGTAGAAGTCGGTCGCCTTCACGTTCGCTGCGGGAAGGTCGTCGACCATGTCCAGGACGCTGTACTTGCGATAGTCGGCGTTGATCCTGTCCTGCCCCTTGAGGCCCATTCCCCACGCCTTTCCATAGCGCCTGTCGTAACCGGCCTGGTCCATCGTCACGATCTGAGGATCGGTCCGGTACGCGGCGCTCATGGCCACGGCTGCCTTGAAGAGCTCCGGGTGGCGCATCGAATAAGCCAGTGCCGCGTAGCCGCCCATCGAGAGACCCAGGATCGAGCGGGTCGGTTTCGTCCCGATCGCCCGGTATTGGCTCTCCACGTAGGGGACGAACTCCTGGACGAACATGTCCTCCCAGCGAAACTGCCCGTCGGCGTCGTTCATGTAGTAGGTATTGTTCTTGTTCTCCAGATTCCGGCGCCCGTCCGGACTGACAGCGATCACCGGCGGGATGACGCCACGATCGATCAGGTCGTCGAGAACGACCTCGATCTTCCCGAACCGGAACCAGTCCGCGTCCTCGCCCTCCTCGCCGCCATGCATGAGGTAGACAATCGGGTACGAGCGCTTCGATCTATCGTAGTCCGGGGGCAGATAGACGCTGAACTCTTCTGCTTTCGACAGGATCTTGCTCGGCATCTGGAGGTGCTCCTCGACGCGGCCGTGGCCTGACGCGAAGGCAGCCCCCGGCAATGCCGCGAGCAGGATGGCCGACAGAGCGGCCGCAACGTAATTTCTCATGGGAATCTCTGCGGTAGGAACACGATGCCCTGGCGGAGCGGCCAGATCGAACGCTCCGCCAGAGGTCGGTCAGTTGCGGCTGGCGGAAGCGGTAGCCCGGGCCTGGGCATCCCAGTCCTGCACCTGGGTCAGCCACGATCGGTCACCGTGCTGTTGCTGAGGATCGGCGACGCAGCGGAAGTTCCCCGCGTCGTTCGTGTCGCCGGTTCCCGAGTATCTCGCGACCGAGGGATAGGGACAAAGCGGTCTGGTCCGGTCCACGGCTCCATCGGTCCGATGCGACGCGACGATGCGGTCGGGCGCCTTCCCGTGCTCGACCCAGCTCTCAAGCGTTCCCAGCGCATCGAAGCTGTCGGGGCCGGGGCCGCCCTCGCAATGCCCGACGCCGGGCATCAGGAACAGCCGATAGAACGGATCGACGCGCTGGTGACCGTCCATCGCATCCAGGACCGAGTTGTAATAATCGATCCCGGTACGGGCGGAGGACACCTTGTCCGCCAGCCCGAAATACATCAGCAGCTTGCCACCCCGCTTTTCGAACGGCGTGAGATCGGCCTGGGTCGCGTTCATCGTCGGCAGCAGCTTGTTGGCGAATTCGAGGTCCCGGTCGAAGTCGAAGCTGTGCCAGTCGAAGTTCGGGTCGGCGAAAACCCAGTGCTTCCAGAGCTCCAGCCTGACGGGCTCCGGCTGCCCCACGATGTAGGAAGTCCAGCCGTTCTTGGCGTCGCCGCCAGGAGCTTCGCTACCCGGATCCCAGCCGGGGAAGATCGACCTTCCCGTTTTTGGATCGTGCGGCCCCGCATAGACTTTGCGCACGACATCCACCTGAGCCGATGTCAGGCAATCATCCGCGTCGCCGTTCTGGCAAAGGAGCGTCGCAGGATCGAAGTGGCATTGGCCGGGGTCGCCGATCAGGCCGTCCTTGACGCCGTCCAGTTCGTCGCACGCCGCGACGACCGCCTTGTTGATCAGCGGCAGTTTCGGCCTGGTCAGGATCTCCTTGCCCTCGGCGTCGTGATTGACGATCCAGGCCCACAGGAAACTGGCGCTCAGATTAGTCCTCGCATAGCCGGGGGCGCCCGCGATGATCCCGTCATAGTCAGCCGGGTAGCGTTGGGATTCCGCCATGGCCTGGAAGCCACCCGTCGAGCATCCCTTGAAGTAGGAACGCTCCGGCAGACGGCCGTTGAGGTCTCTCACGATCAGCTTGGCCGCGTCGGTCATCACGTGAATGGATCGGTCCGACCAATCCGCGATGCGATCGGGATGGCCGATCACGAAACGGAGGTCCTCCCCCTGGTGGCCGTCATCGGTGGCAACGGCAGCGTAGCCCCGACGGAGGGCCGCAGCCATTTCCTTGTAATCCAGCACGCTGGAATAGCCGCCATTGCCCACTCCGAGAAGCTTCCCGTTCCAGGCGGCGCCCTCGGGAACCCAGACTTCGAGCCCTATCTGCGAATCGGGGGTAGGTGCGGCTTCGACTTCGACGCGACAGAAGGCAGGCCCTGTAAGCGCGGTGCTTTCCTTTCCTTCGGACGCCGGTGGACGGAAACCGTCCTGCGCGATCCGGGAGGCGGATTTCACCGTCATGTGCGGCAGCTGCAGCGATCTCAGGTCTTCACAGGATCCGGCCGCCAGAGCCGGAACGGCACAGCCGGATGCGGCGGCGATCAGCGCGCCGCCGAACAGGCGGCGCCAGGCCTTTGTCCCCCGAGGCGTTGCAAACCCGGGGCTTCTTCTTCCACCCATGTTCTCTTCCTTGCTTCCTTCACTCGATGACCGGAGAGGCGATGAAGCAATCCCCGGCTGGCGCCGCTTCGCGACGCCCGGAGTGGAGGGGAGCAAGTGAGAAAATCGCGCGCTGTCCGCCGGCTTACAACGCAGCGCGGCACCGCAGCCCCCCTCGAAATGCGCACTCTGACGGTGCGCTGACACCCACCCTTTCAGAACCAAGCTTTCAGACAGCTTTCACCGGCAGCGATGAACAACATTCCCCACTCGAAAAGAACTTTGCTTTCCTCGCTCCCCGGGATCGGACCCGGCGGTACCAGAGGTAATCCCGAAGTCGCCGACGCGGGCGTCGCCTGCCGTTCAGGAACGTCTGGACGTCAGGCGACATGCGGGCCATTAAGGCCGCTGTTTCTCAGGAATGCCGACAGCGTGGACCAGACCATCGAAGTTCAGAGCCTGTTCTCGGGCACCAGGCAGCATCCGATTTATGCTGACCGTTTCATCCCACAGCAGCGGACCCTCCGCTATCCGGTGATCATGATCCACGGCGGTTGCAATACCGGGACGTGTTTCACGATAACCCCGGATGGAAGACGCGGCTGGGCACAGGACTTCGCCCGGGCCGGGATAGAGGTCTTCGTGATCGACTGGCCGGGCCACGGGAGGTCGCCGATGCGGGCAGACTTCCTCAATCTCTCGAGCCGCGACGTTCGCAACTCCATCGCGGAAATGCTGACGGATATCGGGCCTTCAGTGCTCCTGGCGCACTCGGCGGGAGGCCCGCTGATCTGGTCGCTGGCGGAAGAATGCCCGGATCTGGTCAAGGGGCTTGTCGGTGTCGCGGCCGGCCCTCCCGCAAACCTCGTGCCGTCGCTCGATCCCGGATCATTGCAAGCCTTGGAGGCCACCGCCGATCCCGACGCGGGCTTTCCCATCATGGCTCCCCGGGACGAACTCTTCCTCGTCGACGAGGCCTTCGTCACGGAATATTGGTTCTCTGGCCCGCAGGCGCCGGAGCGCGCGGGAGAGCTTTTCTTCCGCAGCGTCGTTCCCGAGAGCCCGCGCATCATCAACGAGCGCTTCAACGTCGATGGCGAAGGACTTTCCATCAGGGACCCGGCACAGGTGGGCGCACGGCCAGCCCTGATCGTCAGCCCGGAGTGCGATCCACGGCACCCCCGCCACATCGATAAGGCAACGGCCGACTATCTCGGCGCCGAGTTCGTGTGGCTGGCAAACCATGGCATCTGCGGAAACGGGCACATGATGATGGCCGACCGCAACAGCCGGAGCATCGCACTGTTGATCGCGGACTGGCTTCAAGGCCAGCAGTCGCTCGCGACCGCCTCCTAGGAGCGGGGACGCCGTTCCGACGGGCGCGTCAGCACCGGGCATATCGTACAGCCGACCGATCGCCGACGGGTGACGCGCAGCTCTTCCGGTACCGCGCCATCGAGGTGGGAAACCGCGCCGGCGAAGCCGGGATCGCCACGGCGGCGCGGGTTGTCGGTTTCCCGGAGGCACATCGCGTCGTCGCCCCGGCGAAGCCGGGGGTCACGTCAGGCAGCAACGGCCACGCCGCTGTGGGTCCGCGACCTCGACACGGTTCCGGCCGAGCGCTTTCGCTTGATAGAGCGCGCGATCCGCCGTGGAGAGCAGCGCCTGAAGGTCGGGGCTTCCGGCACTCAGCTCGGCAAGACCGATGCTCACCGTCGCCGGAATAGCCAGACGGTCGGCATGGGCTGCCGCCTCCGCGAACCGAAGTGCAACGTTCTCGCCAATCGGCCTGGCGCCTTCCGCTTCCTGACCGATCATAAGCGCGGCGAACTCCTCGCCGCCGATCCGGGCGAGAATGGCCTCCGGTCCGAGCGTCTCCCGCGCGACGTCCGCAAAGAGCCTCAAAACGTCGTCGCCGGCCTTGTGACCATAGCGATCGTTGATCGCCTTGAAGTGGTCGAGGTCGAAGGCAAGCAGGCAAACCGAGCGACCTGACCCGCAGCGGTCGATGACCTGCCCGCCCTTCTCGAAGAACCCGCGCCTGTTATGCAGGCCGGTCAGGTAGTCCAGGTGGGCGGCGGCTGCGAGCTTGCCCTGCGCTTCTTCCCGGACCATCCCGATGAGGGCCATGGGCACCGCGACCGAATAGAGCACACCCTCGTACATCGTGGCCTTGGCGAGTACCGGCAGCAGGCTCTCGCCATAGAAAGACACCATCACCGGCGCGAGGAAGGCCCGGGCGAGATTGAATGCCGCATGGACGGCGAAGATCGCCACGGCCAAGGGGCGCACCGCCAAGGCTCGCGTCACCCGGCTTCGCAGCAGCGTCCAGGCCGTCATTCCGCAAACGGCCGCGATCGGCAACGAGGCGAGATAATTCCAGAAAGCGCCCGTGAAGCGATCCCCGCCCACAGTCCAGACCAAGGCGATCACCGCCAGCACCGCGGCCGACCAGGCAAACCGCCTTTTGCCCTCCAAGCTCGCGACCCCGTGATGCAACAGCAGATAGCCCAGCACCATGATCAGGTTGGCCAAGGCCCATCCGCTGATGCCGGGCAAATGGTAACGGTTCATCGCCACCACGCATCCGGCGGCGAAGGACACATAGCTCAGCGCCCAGACGGCGAGTTCGCGCGAGCGCGCAGGATGAAGGCGGCGCTCCCAGAAGGTCATCGCGGCCGCGACGAGCAGCGTGCCCACGATCAGGTCGTAAAGGGTCGAAAGGTCCATCCGCAGCACCGGGAGCAGAACGCGCCTGCCGAGGCTTAGACGAAATGCGGAAAAGTTCCGTTACTCGCGCGACATTCCCCAGGCACGATGAATGACCGGTTGAGGTGTGGACGCGGAGTTCGGTTCCTGCCGCACGGATTGTCGCTCGTCTGCCCGTCCCCTTATCGCGCGGGCGTCGCCGGCGGGAACCGGTCGCCCCGCAGAGGGTTGGACACTCATCGCTGAAGCGAGAGGAAGACATGAAACTGACGTCCGGGATCAAATGGCTGGCTGTTGCCGCAGTTGTGACCTTGGGATCGGTAACGGCCGCCGAAGCCCAGCCCTACTACCGCAATGGCCCGCCTCCGCCGCCCCCGCCGGGATACGGCTACGGCTACCATCATCGCCACTATCATCGTCCCCCGCCGCCGCCGCCCCCGCCGTGGGCCTACGGCCACCACCGGCCGCATCATTGGCGCGGCGGTCCGCCCCCGCGGGGTTACCGCCAGGGCTACGAGCGCTGGTAACCAGCCACGACATCCCGAAGCCCCGCCCTCGCGGGGCTTCTTTCGTTTCGGAGAAAAGCCCCGAAATGGGAGATCGGGCGCTGAGTATTTCGTCCTGAGAAGCCTGCCAGTTGACACCCCGTCCTGACCGCGACTAGCCTGTCCTTCCATAACAATAAGTTCTGTTTCACTATAATGGGATAGAGGGGCGTCATGAAACATGGTCTGCTGGGCGCTGGAGCGCTCCTTTTCACCAGCGTGTCCCTTCTGGGCTCGCCGGCCATGGCCGAGCCCGTAAAGGGCGGCGTGATCGACGTGGCGACCGTGGGCGAGCCGCCGACGCTGGATCCCATGACGTCGACGGCCGACCTCGTCGGGATGATCACCCAGCATATCTTCGAGACACTCTACACCTTCGACAAGGACTGGAACGTCGTCCCCCTCCTGGCCGAAGCGATGCCGGACATCTCGCAGGACGGCAAGATCTATGCCATCAAGCTGCGCTCCGGCGTCAAATTCCAGGATGGCAGCGACATGACGTCGAAAGACGTGGTGGCGTCCCTGAAGCGCTGGGAAGAGGTCGCCTCGCGCGGCAAGCAGACGGCGTCCGACATCCAGTCGATCGAGGCGGACGGGGATCTCGGCGTGAAGATCACGCTGAAGCAGCCTTATGCCCCCCTGCTCTCGCTCCTTGCCTTCAACAATTCCGCCGCCATCATCCTGCCTTCAGACGATCAGGACATGCCGCTGAAGAAGGTGATCGGAACCGGTCCCTACATGCTGAAGGACCGCAAGCCCGACCAGTACATCCAGCTCGTCCGCTTCGATGGCTACAAATCCCGCTCCGATGCTCCGAACGGCTATGGCGGCGCGCGGCATCAATATCTCGACGAGATCCGCTTCGTCCCGGTGCCGGACCCGAACACCCGCGTGCAAGGCGCGATCGCCGGCCAGTTCGCCTATGCGGACTCGCTGCCGGTCGAATCCTACGACCAGGTGAAGGGCGGCAAGGACAAGGCCATGATCCTGAAGCCGTTCGGCTGGCCCGTCTTCATGATGAACACCAAGGAAGGCGTGCTCTCCAACCTGCAGATCCGCAAGGCGGTG
The DNA here is from genome assembly GCF_900110915.1 of Faunimonas pinastri. GTDB lineage: Bacteria > Pseudomonadota > Alphaproteobacteria > Rhizobiales > Afifellaceae > Faunimonas > Faunimonas pinastri. The sequence goes on along the minus strand of NZ_FOFG01000011.1, from coordinate 50,534 downwards.
CAGGCGGCGATGAACTCGGAAGACATGCTGCTGGCGGCCTTCGGCTCCAAGGAGTTCTTCACGGTCGACGGCTCGCTCTATCCCGAAGGCTTCGCCTGGCACAGCGATGCCGGCACGGAGGCCTATAACCAGGGCAACCCGGAAAAGGCGGCGGAGCTGCTGAAGAAGGCGGGCTACGACGGCAAGCCGATCCGCATCCTCACCAGCCGGCAGTACGAATTCCACTACAAGATGGCGCAGGTCGCGCAGGCCTATCTTGAGCAGGCGGGCTTCAAGGTCGACATGCAGGTGGTGGACTGGGCGACGCTGACGCAGCGCCGCGCCGATCCCAAGCTGTGGGACATGTTCATCACTCACAGCCCGTTCCTGCCGGAGCCCGCGCTGAACGGTTACATGCAGGATTCCTCCCCCGGCTGGTGGGCGACCGACGCCAAGCACGCGGCGATCGAGCCCTTCGTGACGGAAACCGACCCCAAGAAGCGCGCCGCGCTCTTCTCCAAGGTGCAGCAGGTCACCTTCGACGAGGTGCCGATGTACAAGGTGGGCGACTTCAACGCTCTCGCGGCCGTTTCACCGGAGCTGAAGGACGTGAACCAGGCCTCGTGGCCGTATTTCTGGAACGCGTACCTGCAGAAGTAGCCCGCTCCCGATCGAATGCCGGCACCGCCTCCCGTGAAACGCGGTGCCCTTTTTCCCCTTCGAGGCTCCATGGCTCGCTACATCCTCAACCGTATCATCGGGGTGATCGTCGTCCTCTTCATAGTGGCGACGGTCGTCTTCGTGATCGTGCGGGTGACACCCGGCGATCCCGCTGCCGTGATGCTGGGACCGGACGCGACGGCCGCCGACATCGCGGACCTGCGGATCAGGCTGGGGCTGAACCAGCCGATCCCGGTGCAGTACCTGTACTTCATGGGAGGCCTGCTCCGGGGCGATCTCGGCCAGTCGATCTTTCTGAACGAACCGGTGCTGACCGCGCTGGGACAGCGGGCGGAACCGACCTTCTTCCTCACGATCTTCTCCATCCTGATCGCCTGCGCGATCGCCCTGCCCGTCGGCATCCTTTCCGCCTACAAGCGCGGCTCGGTCTTCGACCAGGTGGTGACGACGCTCGCCATGCTGTCGGCCAGCATCCCGAGCTTCTGGCTGGGGCTGGTCTTCATCGAATTCTTCGCGGTCAAGCTCGGCTGGTTTCCGACCTCCGGCTATGGCGGTCCCGGTGACAGCTTCCTGAGCCGCATGCATCATCTGGTGCAGCCGGCGGTGACGCTCGGGCTCGTCAACTCCGCCCTCATCATCCGCTTCGTGCGCGCTTCGATGCTGGACGTTCTGGGCGACGACTACGTCCGCACCGCCCGCTCCAAGGGCATGGGCGAGGCCCGCGTCGTGCTGAAACATGCCTTGAAGAACGCGCTGATCCCGATCCTGACGGTGATCGGCCTGACCACGGCGCTGCTGATCTCCGGCGCGATCGTCACGGAAACGGTGTTCGGCCTGCCCGGTGTCGGCAGCCTCATCGTCTCGGCCGTGACGCGGCGCGATTACCCGGTGATTCAGGGCGCTCTCCTCGTCATCGCCGCGCTTTACGTGCTGATCAATTTTGCCATCGACATGCTCTATCTCGTCGTCGACCCGCGGGTGAGCTACTGATGGCCGCCGTCGCTTCATCCCCCGCAGCCTATGGCGGCGCTTCGTTCCTTGGGCTGCTCGTCCGCCGCAAGACCGTGCTCTTCGGCGCGATCATCCTCATCGTCGTGGTTGCGGCCGCCCTGTTGTCGCCCTGGATCGCGCCCTACGCGCCGGCAAAGCTTTCGCTGGCCAACCGCCTGAAGCCACCTTCCGCGCAGCACCTTTTCGGCACCGACGATTTCGGCCGGGACGTCTTCTCCCGGGTCATCGTTGCGGGCCGCACCTCGCTGACGGTGGGCTTCTCCGTCGTCATCGTCTCCACGGTTCTCGGCGTGATCCTCGGCCTGCTCGCGGGTTTCTTCCGCCGCCTGGACGGGCCCATCGCCCGGGTCATCGACGCGATGATGGCGTTCCCCGACATCCTGCTCGCCATTTCCCTGGTGGCGGCGCTGGGGCCGTCGGCAAGCAACGTCATCCTGGCGCTCGGCATCGTCTATGCGCCACGCCTCGCCCGCATCATCCGCGCGTCCACGCTGGTGATCCGCGAGCTGCCCTATGTGGAGGCCGCGCGAGCACTCGGCGTTTCCACCCCGCGCATCATGGCAAACCACGTCCTGCGCAATCTCGCCTCGCCCATTCTCGTGCAAGGGACCTTCATCTTCGCCAACGCGATGCTCGCGGAGGCCGGCCTTTCCTTTCTCGGCGTCGGCGTCGCGCCGAGCACGCCCACCTGGGGCACCATGATCAGCCAGGGCCGCCAGTTCATGGATTCCGCCGGGTGGATCATGATGTTCCCCGGCCTCGCCGTCGTTCTTTCCGTCCTCTCGTTGCAGCTCGTCGGCGACGGCCTGCGCGACATGCTGGACCCCCGCCTCTCCAAGGACCTCTAGACATGCAGAGTTCAGGCACAGGAGCCGGAGCGCTCCTTCTCCGCAACGTGAAGCCCGTCGCGTTCGACGGCATCCCCGGTTCGGCGACCGACATCCTGATCGGCGCCGATGGAAAGGTGGAGCGCATCGGCGCGGGTCCCTTCGACGGTTCCGCGCAGCAGGTCGACGGCAAGGGCGCCTATGTCTCGCCCGGCTGGATCGATCTCCACGCCCATGTCTGGCATGGCGGCACGGATATCTCCATCCGTCCGACGGAGGCCGGGGTGAAGCGCGGCGTCACGACCATCGTGGACGCGGGCTCGGCGGGCGAAGCTAATTTCCACGGCTTCCGCGAGTTCATCATCGAGCCCGCGAAGGAGCGCATTCTCGCCTTCCTGAATATCGGGTCGATCGGCCTGGTCGCGTGCAATCGCGTCAGCGAACTGATCGACATGCGCTCCATCGACATCGACCGCACGATCGCATGCGTCGAGGCCAACCGCGACCTGATCATCGGCATCAAGTGCCGTGCCAGCGGCGTCATCCTCGGCTCCTGGGGCATCACCCCCGTCAAGATCGCCAAGAAGGTCGCCAAGATCCTGAAGCTGCCGTTGATGGTGCATGTCGGCGAGCCGCCGCCGCTCTACGATGAGGTCCTTGAGGTGCTGGGGCCGGGCGACATCATCACCCATTGCTTCAACGGCAAGGCCGCCGGCTCCATCGTCGAGGACGACGACCTGTTCGCGCTGACGGAGCGCTGCGCCTCGGAGGGGATCCGGTTGGACGTCGGCCATGGCGGCGCGTCCTTCTCCTTCCGCGTAGCCGAAATCGCGATCCAGCGCGGCCTCATGCCCTATTCGATCTCCACCGATCTCCATCTCCGGTCGCTGGACGGTCCGGTCTGGGACATGGCGACGACCATGTCCAAGCTGATGTCGGTCGGCATGCCCTTCGAGGCCGTGATCGAGGCGTCGACAACCGCGCCGATGAACTCCATCGGCCTGCCGACGCAGAACCTCCTCTCGGTCGGCCAGCGCGCCGAGTTCACGATCTTCGACGTGGTCGACGAGGACGTCGTCATCCGGGACTCGCAAGGTCATGCCTCGCGGCTGACGCGGATGATCGAGCCGCGCTACGTGGTCCTCGGCAACGAGGCCATCGCGGCATCGCGACACCGGCCTCACGCACCGGCCGCCGGCGTTGGCAGCGAGTGCCCCCATTGCGGTGGGCATATCCAGTGACCGATCTCCCCGAAGACGTGATCCTGTCGGTCGAAGACCTGCAGACGCATTTCGTCTTTCGCGGGTTCGTGGCCCGCTCGGTCGAGGGCGTGACCTTTTCCCTGACGCGCGGAAAGACGGCGGCGATCGTCGGCGAGTCCGGCTCGGGGAAATCCGTCACCAGCCTCTCCATCATGCGCCTGCTCAGTTCGCCCGGCCAAATCGCGGGCGGGCGTATCCTCTATCGCGCCCGCGACGGCCGGGTTCTCGACCTCGCCCGGCTGAGCGCGCGCGAAATGCGGCGCATCCGCGGCCGGGAGATCGCGATGATCTTCCAGGAGCCGATGACCAGCCTCAATCCGCTGTTCACGGTGGGCGACCAGATCGGCGAGATGATCACGCTGCATCAGCCGGTCGGCCGGGCGGAAGCGAGACGTCAGGTCATCGAGTTGCTCGACCTGGTCGAGATCCCTGCGGCCGCCACCCGGCTCGACGATTATCCGCACCAGATGTCGGGCGGCATGCGCCAGCGCGTGATGATCGCGCTCGCGCTTGCCTGCCGGCCCTCGCTGCTGATCGCCGACGAACCCACGACCGCGCTTGACGTCACTGTGCAGGCGCAGATCCTCGACCTGCTCCGCCGCCTTCAAAGCGAGCTCGGCATGTCGATCCTGTTCATCACGCACAATCTCGGCGTGGTCGCAGAAATCGCCCATGACGTGGTGGTGATGTATGCCGGCCGCGTCGTGGAGCAGGCCTCGGTGCGCACGCTTTTCGCCCACCAGAAGCACCCTTATACAAAGGGCCTCCTGGCCTCCACGCCCAATCCCGGGCGCGACCTTGCCGGAAGCGAGCGGCAAAGGCTGACGCCGATCCCCGGCACGGTACCCTCCATAACGGCGCTACCCCCCGGCTGCGTCTTCGAACCGCGCTGCGGCTACGCCATCCCGGAATGCCGCGCGGGCCGCCCGCCGCTCTTCCCGGCGGGGCCGGATCATTTCAGCCGCTGTATCCGCCACGAGATCATGTGAGCCGCATGTCCGCCACTCCCGCACAGGATTCCGCTCCGCTGCTTCGCGTCGAAGGGCTCAAGAAGCATTTCCCCGGCCGCAACGGCGGCGTCGTCCGCGCCGTGGAGGACGTCACGTTCTCCGTGCGCCGCGGCACGATCACGGGCCTCGTCGGCGAATCCGGCTCGGGCAAGACTACGGCCGGCCGCTGCCTGCTACGGCTCGTCGAGCCGACCGGCGGCAAGGCGGTGTTCGACGGCGTCGATCTCTTCGGCCTATCCCCCCACGAGATGAAGGCCTATCGCCGGCGCCTGCAGATCATCTTCCAGGACCCCTATTCCAGCCTGAACCCGCGTATGCGCGTCTCGGGCATTCTGGGCGAAGCGCTGGACGCGCACGGGCTGGCCAGGGGAAAGCAGCGCCCCGCCCGTATCGCCGAGCTTCTCACCATGGTCGGACTTTCACCCGAACACGCGCGCCGCTTTCCGCACGAATTCTCCGGCGGCCAGCGCCAGCGCATCGGCATCGCCCGGGCGCTCGCCGTGGAGCCGGATTTCATCGTGGCCGACGAGCCAGTCTCCGCCCTCGACGTTTCGGTACAGGCGCAGATCCTCAATTTGATGCAGGATTTGCAGCAGTCCCTCGGCCTGACCATCCTGTTCGTGGCGCATGACCTGACAGTCGTGGAATATCTCTGCGACGACGTCGTCGTCATGTATCTCGGGCGCATCATGGAAAGCGGTCCGAGCCGCTCGGTCTATGCCCGTCCCCGGCACCCCTACACCAAGGCGCTGCTTTCCACCGCGCCGGTGCCGGATCCCGACTTCAAGCGCGAGCGGTTGATCCTGAACGGCGACATTCCGAGCCCGCTCGATCCGCCCTCCGGCTGCGTCTTTCGCACGCGCTGCCCCTATGCGGGGGACGCTTGCGCCGAAATCGTCCCGCCTCTCGATCCCATCGGCCCGAGCCACGCGTCGGCCTGCATCCGCCAGACCGAACTCGTTGCAGCCGGCATCCTCTAGAAAGACAAGAATGACACAGACCTCCGCTTCGCCGTCCACGGAAACACCTTACGAGCGCCTTGCCGCGCTGGGCCTCACCCTGCCGAAGCCGCCGGCCCCGATCGCGAACTTCGTCACCCATGTCCGCAGCGGTTCGCTGCTCTTTCTCTCGGGACAAGGTCCGCTTGCCGCCGATGGGCGGATGCACAAGGGCAAGGTCGGGCTCGATGTTTCGACAGAACAGGCCTACGGCCATGCCCGGATCACCGGCCTCAACCTGATCACGGTGATGCACGAGGCGCTTGGCGATCTCGGCCGCGTGAGCCGGATCGTGAAGCTCCTCGGGATGGTGAACGCCACGCCTGACTTTGCCGAGCATCCCGCCGTCATCAATGGCTGTTCGGACCTGATGGTGGCCGTTTTCGGCGAGGCCGGAAAGCACGCGCGCTCGGCCGTGGGCTTCGGCTCCCTTCCCGGCAACATCACGGTGGAAATCGAAGCGATCGTCGAAGTGGCGGACTGAAGCGGCAGAACTGCCGCTTGCTCAGAGCGGGCCGGACGTGCGCCGGCCGCCGACCACATCGCCCCAGCCAAGGCTTGCCTCGATGCGCCGCGCCGATTCCAGGACGGCACCGACGAATCGCTCGCGATCCTGCTGGACCTTGAATTCCGGCAGCACGATCGAGACCGTCGCGGCGCATTGGCCATCGGGGTCGCGAATGGGCGAGGCGATGCAGGCGACCGCGTAATCGGACTCGCCGGACTGGATGGAAAGGCGCGCGGCCAGAGACGCGGCGGCGGCATCCGCCAGCGCCTCCGGATCGATCTCGGCCCGGCCCGTGGGTGAAGCCCGGGCCGATCTGCGAAAGATTTCCACCCGCTCCGCTGCCGGCAGATGCGACACGAGCAGGCGTCCCGACGCCGTCCAGTTCAGCGGCACCCGCGTGCCGACGCGCGAAGTCACGTTGAAATGGCCGGGGCCCTCCGCCATGGCGAGCACCACCATCATGTCGCCGTCCCGGCCGCAGATCTGGACGGTTTCGCCCACCTCGCGGCAGAGTTCGTGCATCTCGTGCGTGGCGACCGTCAGGAGATCCAGCGAACGCGCATAGGCCAGTCCGTAATGATAGAGCCGCGCACCGAACCAGATCGTCCCGTCGACGCCGCGAGCCAGCATCTGTTTGTCCACGAGATCGTCCACGACGGAATAGACCGTGGAGACCGGCGCCCGCACGGCGCGGGCGATGTCGTAGCCAGTCGCGGCGCGCCCGGTTTCCTGGAGATAGTCGAGGATCTGCACGGCGCGGTCGATGCCGCTGACGCGTCGGCGCGGCTGACGTTCGGAATCTTGCCCCGGATTGGGGACCGGATCGGCTCCGATCCCGACAAGCTCTTCCATGCGCGCTGAACTCCCGGGCACCTGCTGTTTCATGTCCGGTCGATCCTAAGCCCGCCAGCTTCGCGATGGAAGCACATGGTCGCGGGGCGCCGTCGGGTCAAGCGAACCACCTGGATGGCTCGCCCGCTCCCGCTGCCCTCAGTCCGGCCAGGCCGTGATGCTCGCTTCCCGGCGGGCCAGCCGCTCGCCGAGGTCGCTGGCGATGATCTCGTTGGAGGCGCGCGCCTTGTCCAGTTCCTCCGTCAGCCGGTCCGCGACGACCGTCTCCTCGCCCTCGTGCAGGTTGCAGGGATCGAGATAGAAATAGCCGTGCTCCACCTCGTGATCGCGCACGATGATCGGCGGCGTGCCGCGGGACATCGCATCTGCGAGATCCCAGGCCGTGATGTGCGCAGCCTGTGGCTCGACGGAAACCTTGAGCCGGTCGAGCGGGTTATGCGTGGGATCGGGATCGATCGTCACGACAACCCCCGGTCGTCCGTTCAGCCGCTGAAGCCAAAGGTCCAGCGCCGCCTTTTCGCGCCTGCGGATGCCCTCGTGGTCCCGCTTCTCCCAGGCCGTCAGCGCGGCGATCGTGCCGACCATGCCTTCCTTGCCGACCTTCATGCCACGGCCGATGCCATTATTCTGGAGATACGTGGCGCGGACCAGATCCTTGCTGCCGGCGACGATGCCACCGGTCGGACCGCCCAGAAATTTGTGGGACGAGTAGAGTGCGATGTCGGCGCCCGCCTCCAGAAAGCCCCTGAGATCGTATTCCGATGCCGCGTCCACGATCACCGGCACGCCCTTGGAATGCGCGATGTCGCAGAACTGCTTCAGCGGCAGCATTCCGTATTGAACGGCATGGTGCGAAATCACGTAGACGGCCGCCGCGGTCCGCTCGGTGATGGCGCCCGCAAGCTGATAGCCCGCGACATGCGTCGCCTGCCCAACGGGCACCACCCCGGCCCCGGCCAGCCGGATCCCCTGCTCTACCGGCGCGCCGTAGCCCACCATATGGCCGGTCTGGATCAGGACTTCGTTCTTCAGGCCCGTCGTATCCGGCAGCCGCTCGATTGCCGAAAGATCGCTGCCCGTCATGCAGGCCGCGACCGAAAGCGTGATACCGGCGCTGCAGGACGCCGTGACGAAACCGGCTTCCGAACCGCAGAGGCGGGCAATGACCGCACTGGCCTTGCGCTGGAGATCGGAAATCTCCACGAATTCCGGCAGGACGGCCGTGATGGCCTCCACCGCCTCCGAGACGACGATGGATGCTCCAAGCCCCGTCATCGTGCCGGAAACATTGATGATCGGGCGCAGGCCAAGTTGCTGTCGGATCGGAAGTGCCACGTTCTGTCCATTCCAGAATAATGGATGTTGTATCGTTATAAGGAGCCTCTGTGGTCTATCGAGTCAAGGTCCGCAGTCGGGCGAAGCTCGGCCTTTTCGTCACCGGCGCCCCTCGCGGGATCGCAGCACGGCGCCGAAGCGCGGCCCACCAGAGGACAAGGAAGGATCTGCCGATGTCAGCGATCAGGAAAGCAGGACTGGCTGTTGCCACCGGCCTCGCGATTCTCGTCCTCAGCGGGTCCGGCCTGCGGGCCGAGGAGCCGATACCGGACATGAGTGCGGCCGAACCGAGCACGACGGCATTGCCGACGGACCAGATCCTCGCCCACCCGGAGCTTGCCGACCCCTTCAGTTACGCAACGGCGGTACAGGCGCTCTGGGCGAAGGGAGCGCGTCTGCAGGCAACCTTCTGGTTCTATGTCTTCCAGGAGCGCACGCGGCCTTGGGCGCTCGCCGATCAGAACGGCGACGGCGCCAGCGCGTTGCGCGCTTCCATCAACGACGGTCTCGGACCGCAGGTCAACGGCTGGATCGCCAGCGACGTCGGGGCCTGGAAAGCCGTGGTGGAGCGGGCTATGGCCTACGAAAGCCACTTCCCGCTCTACGGCGAGCGGCCCTCCAACATGACCGCCAAACTGTGGAGCGCGCTGGTCGACAGAACCCGGGCCGAATATGTCGCCGGAGCGAGAAAGGCCTTCGACTCGATGAGTGCGGAGGACGTCGCTTCGTCCCGGAAGCAGGCGGGACTTTACGTCGGCCCGTTGCAGGATCCCGGCCCCGCTCTTCCGGATGGGTGGCGATGAAAACGCCAGCCGGGCACGCTGCCCGACCGCGCTGACCGGTCGCTGCCGCTCGCTTTGCCCTGCGGTGACGCAAAGGCAGTCTCCCGCGATAGCTGATCCTGCCGATGCGGTCGTGGCCGCCGCGTCGGTACTCTTCCAGCCGAATACAAAGCCCGCAATTCCGGGCAGTCCGGATCAGCCGCCTTCCGCCACCCCGACGAGCCACTTGCGGACGATGCGCTCCTCGTCGGGGGGCATGTCGTCCGTCAATTCCCCTTCGAGCGCCTGGATTCGCTCCCTGGCAACGGCGAGAAGCGCCGCGCCATGCTCGGTCACCTCGATCTGCTGGATGCGGCCGTGCACCGCGTGAGGCGTGCGCCGGATCGCGCCGCTCTTCTCCAGATTGACGACGATCACATTGGCGGTTTGCGGGGTCAGCAGCGAGAGGCGCGCCACGTCCGCGTTCGACAGGCCCGGATAGGCCGTCACCATCGTGAGAACCGAGAACTGCGGCTGCGTCAGGCCAAGGTCGGAGAGCGCCCGCTCCGCCCGGTTACGATAAGCGGCGGCCGCTTGCCTGAGCAGGTAGCCGAGATAGCCGCCCTCGCCCCGCTTGCCCTCGCCCGCCTCCGGCACCTTGCGCATATTCTCAGTACTCTGATATCATGTCCGAGGTCTGATATTACCGTTTTCCCCCGGAGTAGCCAACCATGTCCCACGCCGCGAACGTCGATTACGAGACCTTCGCGTCCACAGCGCCGGGCATCGAGGCCGGGCTGCTGGCGCTCGGCAAGGCCGTCGACGCTTCCGGTCTGGAGAAGCAACTCACCGAACTGGTGAAGCTGCGCGTCTCGCAGATCAACGGCTGCGCTTTCTGCGTGCAGCACCATCTGAACATCGCGCGCAAGATCGGCGTCGCGGCCGCCAAACTCGACCTCCTCGCCGCGTGGCGGGATGCCGGCCTGTTCTCCGACCGGGAGAAAGCCGCCCTGGAATGGGCCGAACTCCTGACCGCCCTGCCCTCCGCATCGCCCCCGGAAGACGCCTTCGGCCGGCTGCGCCTGCACGTCTCGGAGGCGGAAGCGATCTTCCTCACGGCAGCCATCGCCACCATCAACGCATGGAACAGACTGGGCGTGGGCCTCCGCTTCGCGCCGGTGTTCCCCGGAAGCTGACGCGCAGCGAGGCGAGACATCGCAAAGCGTCGGGGCAAGCCAAGGCATTGCCTCGCGGCATGGGTCGCTTTTATCGTTCGGAGGAACATTCAAACAAAGTGCATGGGGACGAGGATGAAAAGCACGACGCGCGTCAAGGAGGCAGCCGCAGGTGCTGGCCTCGACATCGATATCCTGACCATGCCGGAGAGCACGCGCACCGCCCGCGAGGCCGCGTCCGCTTGCGGTTGCTCGGAGGCGCAGATCGTCAAGTCTCTCGTCTTCCAGAAAAAAGCGACAGGCGAACTCGTCCTGCTGCTCGTTGCGGGCGATCGTCAGGTGGACCTCGAACGAGCCGGCCACGCCGTGGGCGGAGAGCTGGAGCGGGCCGACGCGAAGCGGGTGCGCGAGGTCACCGGCTTCGCGATCGGCGGTGTGTCGCCGCTGGGGCACATCGCTCCGATCCCGATTTTCATGGATCCCGGCCTCCTGGAGCATGACTTCGTCTGGGCGGCGGCAGGCGCTCCCAATGCGGTGTTCAGAGCGGAGCCCCAGCGGTTGAAGACGGCCGTTTCCGCGCAGCTTCTCCCGGCAGCGTCCTGCTCTGCGTAACGCGGACGCTTCGTCGTCCTCGCCTCGTGCCTGCACCGGGCCCACGCGCGGGGGCTCCCTGCGGGTTGACACGGACGCGCCGCTGTGAAAAACGGCAAGTCATGACATTCCGCAACGGTGCACTTCTTCGACTTTCCGGCCCGACCTTCTGAGGAAGGCGGGATCTCTGTCGTTTGAACGTTGCCTGTGCGGACATCATCATGGTCACCGACCGATCTTTCATCTCCTGCCTTGAGCCGATCTTTCCGGCGTCTCTGATCCTTTTCCGGGCTCTGCGACTTATCGACGGTCGTCGGGACTGACGGCTGCCCGACGGCTGTAGCTCTGCCGTATTCGACCCCCCATTCCGAATACCAGCTCAGTGAAGACCCGCTATGTTGACGAATCCAGAGACCAAGTACCGCCCCTTCGAATCCGGCATCGACCTGCCGGACCGGCAATGGCCCTCCCGCCGTATGACCAAGGCCCCGCGATGGGTCTCGACCGACCTGCGCGACGGAAATCAGGCGCTCGCCGATCCGATGGATGTCGAGAAGAAGATGCGCTTCTACGACATGCTGCTCGAGGTCGGCTTCAAGGAAATCGAGATCGGCTTCCCCTCCGCCTCGCAGACGGAGTTCGATTTCGTTCGCGGCCTGATTGAGGGTAACCGCATCCCCGAGGACGTCGCGGTGCAGGTGCTCACGCAGTCGCGCGAGGACCTGATCGTGCGGACCTTCGAGGCGCTCACGGGTGCCCGCCGGGCGATCGTCCATCTCTACAACGCCACGGCGCCGCTCTTCCGCCGCGTCGTCTTCCGCATGGAAAAGCAGGAGATCGTCGACCTCGCCGTCGCCGGGGCGAAGATCATGCTGCGCGAAGCCCGGAAGCGGCCGGAAACAGAGTGGATCTTCCAGTATTCGCCGGAAACCTTCTCCTTCACGGAGCCGGATTTCGCGCTGGAGATCTGCGAACGCGTGCTCGACGTCTGGCAGCCGACGCCGGAGCGCCCGGTGATCCTGAACCTGCCAGGCACCGTCGAGGTGGCGATGCCGAACGTCTATGCCGACCAGATCGAATGGTTCTGCCGCCACGTTTCGCGTCGCGATTCCGTGGTGATCTGCGTCCACCCGCACAACGATCGCGGCACGGCGGTCGCGGCGACGGAACTCGCCGTCCTGGCCGGCGCCGACCGGGTGGAGGGTTGCCTCTTCGGCAATGGCGAGCGCACCGGCAATGTCGATCTCGTGACGCTGGCGCTGAACCTCTACACGCAGGGCATCGATCCCGGTCTCGATTTCGGCGATATGCGGCGCGTGGTTCGCACGGCGGAGCATTGCAACAAGTTGCCCGTCCATCCGCGCCACCCCTATGCGGGCGAACTCGTCTTCACCGCCTTCTCCGGCTCGCATCAGGACGCGATCAAGAAGGGCTTCTCGGCCCATTCCAAGCGCAATGACGGCGTCTGGGAGATGCCCTACCTGCCGATCGATCCCGCCGATCTCGGCGAGACCTACGAGGCGGTGATCCGCGTCAACAGCCAGTCCGGCAAGGGCGGCGTCGCCTGGGTGCTGGAGCAGGACAAGGGCCTGCAGCTGCCGCGCCGCTTCCAGATCGATTTCAGCCGCAAGGTGCAGGACATCGCCGACCGGACCGGCCGGGAAATGACGGCGGCCAATATCTGGTCGGCCTTCGAGGAAAGCTACCATCTCGCCGGCGAGCAGCGCTTCGACCTCGTGGAATACGAGGAGCCGGGCCCGCGACGGACGGGTCAGGATCGCGTCTTCGTCGGCCGCGTCCGCATCGATGGGGAAGAAGCGACCGTGACCGGTCGCGGCAACGGGCTGATCTCCAGTGCGGTCGCCGCGCTGAACGAACGCTGCGGCTTCGGCATCGAGGTGGTGGACTATCACGAGCACGCGCTGAAGCGCGGCTCCGACTCGCAGGCCGTCGCCTATCTGGAATGCCGCACGCCGGACGATCGACGGATCTACGGCGTCGGCATCGACACGGATATCGCAACCGCGTCTGTAAAGGCCGTCCTCAGCGCCGCCAACGCGCTCTGACCGGCATTCCGGCGGGGCGACGTTCTCGTCATCCCGCCGGTACAGCCCACGCGCGTCGGTCGCTTATGCCGCCGGCCGGTTGACGGCAGCCATGTCGTTCAGATGGCAGGCGGAGCGGCGGCCGGGCGCGATCTCCTTCAGCGCCGGACGTTCCACGCGGCAACGCTCCATCGCGAAGGGGCAGCGCGGATGGAAGTGGCAGCCCGACGGCGGCGAAAGCGGCGACGGCAGCTCGCCCTTCAGCGGGTTGAAGCTCGCATGGCGATTGTCGAGGCGCGGCACTTCGCGCAGCAGCGCCTGCGTATAGGGATGGTTCGGCTCCGCGAACAGTTCGCCCGCCGATCCCTCCTCCACCACGCGGCCGAGATACATCACGACGACCCGGTCCGCGATGTGGCGCACCACGCCGATATCGTGGCTGACGAATAGGTAGCTGAGATCCAGTTCCTCGCGCAGCCGCATGAAGAGGTTGATGATCTGCGCCTGGATCGAGACGTCGAGCGAGGCCACCGACTCGTCGCAGACGATCATCTCCGGCCGCACCGCCAGAGCGCGGGCAATGCCGATGCGCTGACGCTGGCCGCCGGAGAACTGGTGCGGGAAGCGATCCTTCATGCGGGTGTCGACGCCGCACTGGCTGAGCACCCGGTCGACATGGGCGTCGATCTCCCGGGCAGGCACGACCTTGTGGAACTTCGGCGCCTCGCCGACGATGTCGCCCATCCGGTAGCGCGGATTGAGGCAGTCCAGAGGATCCTGGAAGATCATCTGCACCTTGAGCGCGATATGGCGGGCGTGGTCGCCCTCCGCCTTCGCGACGTCTTCACCGCGATAAAGTACGCGGCCGCTGGTCGGCCGGTCGATGCCGGCGATGATGCGGCCGAGCGTGGACTTGCCGCAGCCGGATTCGCCGACGAGCCCGACAACTTCGCCCTGCCCGATCGCGAGATCCACCTCGTCCACGGCATGGACCACGCGCGGCTTGGCGCCCGCGCCGAAGCGACTGGCTAGACGGGCGGCGAAGTCGGGCGTCCTGGCGAAGCGGCGGGAAAGCTTCTCGGCCCTGATAAGCGGTTCGGTCATGATCAGCCCTCCACGAGCGGGTGGATGCAGCGGGCGCGGCGACCGCCGCCGAAATCCATCAGCGGGATCTCGGAAAGGCAGCCCTCCGTGCGGCGGGCGCAGCGGGGATGGAAGCGGCAACCCTGGGGCATGCGGTCGAGCGCCGGCGTCATGCCCGGGATCTGGTGCAACGGCCGGCCGGGTTCGTTATGCGAGGGGATCGAGCGGATCAGCCCATCCGTATAGGGATGGATAGGCCGGTCGAGGAGCGCGTCCACCGGCCCCTGCTCCACGACGCTGCCGGCATACATGACGTAGACGCGGTCGGCGAGGCCGGCGACGACGGTGAGGTCGTGCGTCACCCAGATCAGCGCCGTGCCGCGCTGGCGGCAGAGCTTCTGCATCTCCGCCAGGATCTGCGCCTGGATCGTCACGTCGAGCGCCGTGGTCGGCTCGTCCGCGATGATGATGTCGGGATTGTTCAACATGGCGATGGCGATGGCCACGCGCTGGCGCATACCGCCGGAGAACTCGTGGGGGTAGGCGAGAAGCCGCTCGTCCGGCGAGGGAATGCCGACGAGGCCCAGCGCATCCCGGCAGCGTTGCCGGGCCGCCTCCCGGCTGATCTTCCGGTCATGGGCGCGGATCGCCTCGATCATCTGCGTGTCGATGCGCAGGACCGGGTTCAGCGTCATCATGGGATCCTGGAAGATCATCGCGATGCGGTCGCCGCGCAGCTGCCGCAGCCGCTTGCCCCCGACGGACCGGAGATCCTCGCCGTTCAGCAGGATGCGTCCGCCGGTGATCTCGCCGGGCGCATCGATGAGCCCCATCAGCGACAAGCCTGTCACCGACTTGCCGGAGCCGGATTCGCCCACGAGCCCGACGATCTCGCCCCGCCCGACCTCGATGTTGACGTCGCGCACGGCCGCGACCGGCCCCCTGGACGTGTTGAAGCGGGTCTCCAGGCCGGAGACGACAAGCATCTTCTCCGCGTTGGCTGCGGGTGTCATCGATGCATCCTCGGGTTCAGCAGGTCGCGGAGGGTGTCGCCGATCAGGTTGATGCCGACGATCAGGAGCAGCAGCGCGAGGCCGGGAAAGAGCGAGATCCAGTAATCGCCGGACATGAGGTACTTGAAACCGTTGGCGATCAGGAGCCCGAGCGAAGGCTGCGTCACGGGCAGGCCGATGCCGAGGAAGGAGAGCGTCGCTTCCAGGCTGATCGCATAGGCGATGCGCATGGTGACGACTACGATCAGCGGCGGCAGGCAGTTCGGCAGGATGTGGGAAAAGACGATCTTGCGCGGCGGCAACGCCAGGCAGCGCGCGGCATCGACATAGGCGCGGCGGCGCTCCACCAGCGCGGAAGCGCGGATCGTGCGGGCGTAATAGGCCCATTGCGTCACCACGAGCGCGAGGATGATCTTGTCGACGCCCTGTCCCAGGATCGCCAGCAGGATCAGCGCGATCAGGATCGCCGGAAACGAAAGCTGGATATCCACGATGCGCATGATCAGCGTATCGATCCGACCGCCGGCATAGGCGCTGACGAGACCGGCCGCGGCGCCGATGACCAGCGCGATGACGGCACTGACCACGCCGACGAGAAGGCTGGTGCGCAGGCCGAAGAGGATGGCGCTGAAGAGATCGCGGCCCTGGTCGTCGGAGCCGAGCAGGAAGGTCATGCCGGTGGAGGAATGCGAGCCGGGCGGCAGACGACCGTCGAGGAAGTCAAGCTGCGACAGGTCGTAGGGGTTCTGCCAGCCGAGCAGCGGGGCGAAGACCGCGGCCAGCACCAGCACGCCGACGAGAAGCACGCCGACAAGGCCGATCCTGTCCGCCAGCAGCCGCTGCAGGAAGAGGATGACCGGCCGCGTCGGCTCCGGCGGCATCTCCTCTCCGACATTCGGGTCGATCAGCGCAGCGTCGATCAGCGCGGCGTCTGCGTGCGGTGTTTCGGTCGTGGCGCTCATTCTGCGGCCTCCCCAAGGCGGACGCGCGGATCCGCCACCGAATAGAAGATATCGACCACGAGGTTGATCAGCGTGAACAGCACGACCGTCATCAGCAGGTAGGCGAGAATGACCGGCCGATCGAGCACGGAGATCGCATCGATGATGAGCTTGCCCATGCCGGGCCATGCGAAGATCGTTTCCGTGACGACCGCGAAGGCGATCACCGAGCCGAATTCCAGCCCGATCACGGTGATCAGCGGAATCAGCGTGTTCTTCAGCACGTGGACGGTGACGATCCGCGCTTCCGATACGCCCTTGGCGCGGGCGAAGCGGACATATTCCATCTGCATGCACTCGATCACGCCGGCCCGCGTCAGCCGGATCACCAGCGAGATCTTGAAGAGCGCGAGGTTCAGTGCGGGCAACGCGATGTGGCGAAGGCCGTCGAGGGTCAGGATGCTGATCGGCACGCCCAGCACGTTCACCGTGTCGCCGCGTCCCGATGCGGGGAGCCAGCCGAGCTTCACGCTGAAGAGCATGATCATCATCAGGCCGATCCAGAAGGTCGGCAGGCTGAAGCCGAGGATGGAGGACACCATGATGACGCGCGAGACCAGCGCCTTCGGCTTCAGCCCCGCCAGGAGGCCCAGCGGAATGCCGAAGACAAGCGCCAGGACGAGCGCGGAGAACGCGAGTTCCAGCGTCGCCGGCATGCGCGAAAGGATCAGCCGGAGCGCCGGCTGGTTATAGACGAACGACTTGCCGAGATCGCCCGTGAGCGCATGGCTCAGGAAGGTCCAGTACTGGAACCAGAGGGGCTGATCGAGGCCCATCGCCGCGATCACCGCCTGCCGCTCCTGCGGGGTCGCGCTGGAACTGATGAGCACGTCGACCGGATTGCCGATCATGTAAAGGCCGATGAAGACCAGCAGCGACATGACGAAGAGCGTCACGACGGTCTGCCCGAGCCGGCGCAGAAGATAGGCGGTCATGGCCGGATCTCCGCAGTCGAAGCGTTCTTCGACGCATAGGTTTCAAGTCGATCGAGCAGAAGCGAGAGCAGCGCCTGGTCATCCACCCGGCGCGCGATCTCCGCCGAACCGGCCGCAGCCGCTTCGCCGGAAAAATCGGCGTAGGTGTGCCCCATCGTGTGGTCGCCGGTTTCCACGCCGATCGCCGCATGACGCATCTCGAAAAGCTCCGGCGCGAGCAGGAAGGCAACCGGCATGATGTCGTGGATCGGGCCGCCCGGCCGGCCGTAGCGGTCAATATCGCTGCGGTCGGAAAGCTGGAAGAGATCGGCCAGCGCCCTGCCCGCCCGTCCGGCCCCTTCCCGCATGCGCTGGAGGTGACTGTCCTCCACCAGCGCCTGAAGGGTCACGTCCAGCGGAAACAGCGAGACCGGCACGCCGCTCGCCAGCACGGCATGCGCCGCGTGCGGATCGGCGAGCATGTTCATCTCCGCCCACGGCGCACGGTTGCCGAGTGCGGTGAAGGCGCCGCCCATGATGACAATCCGGGCGATACCGGCCTTGACGTTCTCGTCCAGGGTCAGCGCCATCGCGAGGTTCGTGAGCGGCCCGGTGGCGCAGATCGTCAGCGGCGTGCCGGACGCGACCGCCTGCCGGGCGGCGTCGGCGATGAAGGAGACGGCGTGAGCGGGTTCGGGCCGTTTGTCCGTGGCCGGTACCACATGGTCCGGAAAAGCGCCGAGATACGCGTGCTTGCCGAAGATCTGCGCCCGGACCAGGGGACGGGAGCAGCCGGCGAAGACGGGCACGTCCTTCCGCCCGGCGAGCGCCAGAGCCTTGCAGGCATTGGCGGCGGAAGCCTCGACGGGCACGTTGCCGGCCACGGTCGTCACGCCGAGCACGGAGAGCTCCGGGCTCGCCAGCGCCAGCAGGATCGCCGCCAGATCGTCGACGCCGGGATCGGCGTCCATGATGATCGCGGTCATTACGCCTCGACCGGCGAATAGCGCGCAAGGTGCTCTTCCAACAGCGCGAAGAAGCCCTCGGCATCGACCTTCGTGACGATATCCACGTTCGGTGTCTCGCCGGACTTGCCGTAGCGGTCGGCGACCGTCTGGCCGAGGCAGAGCGGGCTGGAATGCTCCACGAAAACCCGCGCCCGCTCCGTCTCGAAGAGGTGCGGCGCGATCAGGAAGGCGGTCACCAGCGGGTCGTGCATCGGACCGCCGCGCGAACCGTAGCGGCGCGGATCGTTGCGGTCCCAGTGCGACAGGAATGCGGAGACCGTCTCGCCCACCCGACCCTTGTAGGGCAGGAAGCGCTGCGCCCGCTCCGGCGTCGCCATGACCTGATGCGTGGCATCCAGCGAGATGCTGACGATCGGGATATCGGAGGAAAAAACGATGCTCGCCGCGTGCGGATCGGCCAGCATATTGAACTCCGACGTCATGGTGCGGTTGCCCGCCTCGCGGTAGGCGCCGCCCATGGAAACGATCCGCGCGATCGCGGGGCCCAGATCCGGCCGCATGCGGAGGAGCACGCCGATATTGGTCATCGGCCCCAGCGTGCAGATCGTGATCTGCTGGTCCGCGGCCAACGCATGCTCCAGCTGGCGGATCAGGAAGTCCACGGCGTGACCGGGCGCGACATCGTGGGACGGGGCGGGCAACTCGGTCTTGCCGAGGCCGCCCACACCGTGGAACTGGCCGTAGATCGGCGCGACGACCAGCGGACGAGGGCAGCCGGCATAGACCGGGATATCGGACCGGCCCGCGAGTTCGAGGATCTGCAACGCGTTCCGCGAGGTCGCGGAAACCGGGACGTTGCCGCAGACGACCGTGACGCCACGGATGTCGAGCTTCGGCGAGGCAAGCGCCAGCAGAAGCGCGATGGCGTCGTCGACGCCGGGATCGCAGTCGATGATGATGGGGAGAGAGGTCAAGATCGATCCAGCCTGAATGAGGAGCGGCGCGTCAGAGCGCGCCGAGATCGCGAAGCGCGTCGGCAAGGTCGGCCCGCGCCGCATCGCCGAGCGGCGCCTGTGGTGCCACGGGATCGCCGACGGGGAAGCCCTGAAGCTCAAGTCCGGCCTTTATGCAGGCGGCGAGCGAGTGGCGGGCAAAGAGTTCGTTGATGCGCCAGAGCGGCCGCTGCAACTCCATCGCGCGGCTCCAGTCGCCGGCACGCGCGGCCTCGTACAGCGCGATGCTCTGACGCGGCAGCAAGCAGGCCGGACCGGCCATCCAGCCGACGCCGCCGATCAGCATCACGCAGGCCGGAATGTGCGCGGAGGCGGCGAAGACCTTCATGCGGTCTTCCACCAGTCCCATGATCGACAGGAGCCGCCCGGTGTTGGACGAGGCATCCTTTATATATTCGATGTTGGGAACGTGGCTGAGCCGCTCGATCACCGGCAACGTGAGGTCGGAACGCTGGAAATTGGGATTGGTGTAGAGCACCACCGGCCGGCCGCTCGCGGCCGCTGCGATCCTGCGGAAATACGCCTCGACGCCCGAGTCGGGAACCGGGAAATAAGCCTCCATGATCGCCACGATCGCGTCGGCGCCGAGGTCGACCATCATTCGCGCCTGCGCTTCGGCGTCGACGATGGACGTGGACGCGACGCCGGCCACGACGGGCACCCGCCCATTCGCGGCTTCCACCACGGTGCGGACGACGTCGTAGCGCTGGGTGTGCGAGAGATAGGCGAATTCGCCGGTGCTGCCGAGCGGCACCAGACCGTGCACGCCGGAGGCGATCAGCTGCTCGGTCAGGTCGGCCAGCACCTGGCGCCGGATCGTCCCGTCCGGGTTTACCGGCGAGACGAGATAGGGGAAAACGCCGCGGAAATCGCTCAATGTCTACTTCGCCTCCGCTTGCGGGCCCGGTTTGACGTCATAGGCGAGGGTGTAACCATCGGTGCGGCCGCCGAAATGGAGCCCGGCTTTCAGGCTCCAGACATTGGACAGGAAGAAGAGCGGGATGACGCCGAGATCGTTCATGGAAATGGTCGCGGCCTTCTGCAGAAGCTCGGAACGCCTTGCGTCGTCCACCGTGGCACGTGCCTCCCGCAGCGCCGCGTCGAATTCCGGCGAGGAATATCGGCCTCGATTGCCCTGCCCGGCGCCGGGCCCGTAGGTTTCCAGCAGCGGCCCGAGCACGCCGGAAGCCTCGCCCGTCTCCACCGCCGCGCCGCCCATGATCAGCGAGAACTCGCGCTTGGAGGCGCGGGAGAAATAGACGCTGCCCGGCAGGGTTTCGATCTTGGTCTGGATGCCGACGCGGGTGAAAAGCTGGCCGATCGCCTGCGCCACCAGCGAGTCGTTGGGATAGCGGTCGTTGGTGGCGTGGAAGGTGAGCTGGAAGCCCTTGGGGTAGCCCGCTTCGGCCAGGAGCTGCTTCGCCCTGCCCGGATCGTATGGATCGGGCTTGAGCGCGGGCGCGTAGCCGAAGTAGCCCTCGGGAACCAGCTGGCCGGCGGGAGCACCCTCCCCGTCCATGATCTTGTCGACAAGGGCCTGCCGGTTCAGCGCCAGCGACATGGCGCGCCTCACCTCGGGCTTGCGCAGGGGGTTGGACCCGTCCGGTCCCTTCGCGAAGGGCGAGACGTCCCGATCCTGGTCGGGATGCAGGTACATCACCCGGTTGCTGGGCGCAGAAACGACCTGCAGCCAATCCTTCTTCTTAAGCGTGCCGACGTCGGCGGTCGGCACGCTCTCGATCATGTCGACGTCGCCCGCCAGGATGGCCGCGACCCGCGCGCTCGGATCGGTGTAGGTACGGAACGTCACCTTGTCCCATGCGGCAGGTTCGCCCCAATAGTCCGGGTTGCGCTGCAGGACGACATTGTTCTGCGGCGACCACGACACGAACTTGAACGGACCGGTGCCGATCACGCCCTTGCCGCCATTCAGATCGCCCGAGGGCACCTTTTCTTCCGCCGCCGGCAGGATGGCGATGCGGGAGAGATTGTTGAGAAGCAGCGCGTCCGGCGTCTTGGTCTTGATGCGCACCGTCAGCGGATCCACCGCTTCCACCGAAGCGATGCCCTTGACGTAGGGCACGAAGGAACTGGGGCTGTTCTTCGCCGCCAGCGGCACGCGGTGGATGCTGGCGACCACGTCGGCCGCGGTAAAGTCGGAGCCGTCGTGGAATTTCACGCCCGGCCGCAGCTTGAACTCCCAGGTCGTGTCGTCGACCAGCTTCCAGGAGATCGCGAGCGCCGGCTGGATGCGCTGGGCTTCGTCCTGATTGACGAGGCCGTCGAAGATGTTGCGGGCCATCGCGCTGTTCGGCCCGACGACATAGAATTGCGGATCCATGGAGGTCGGCGATGCCGCGAGCCCGATGGTGAGATCGGCTGCAAGAACCATCGACGGGGTTGCCAGCATCGTGGCGGTCGCGAGGACGGCCAGTGTCAACCTTCTCATACAGTCTCCCAGGTCGCACATTCGTGGCGCGACGCATGCTTTTTACTGGAAGAGCTTGTAGAAAGGGCTCCAGCGCGATGGCAAATCGCAATTCCTTGGCAAGCGATCACCAGATATTATGACCCTCAGGATCCATCCGAGACAGGTGGAAGCATTTCGGGCGGTGATGATCAGTGGCGCCTTCAGCGCGGCCGCCCAGCTCATGCACGTCACGCAGCCCGCCATCAGTCGCCTGATACGCGATTTCGAAGCCGAAATCGGCTTCTCCCTGTTCGAGCGCGACGGCAACCGGATCATTCCGATGGAAGAAGCCGTTCTGCTGTATCGCGAAGTCGAGCAGCTCTATGTGGGGCTGGAGCAGATCGGCCGCGTGGCGCAGGACATTCGCGCCGTGCGCGGCGGTGTGCTGCGCGTCGGCAGCGTCACCTCCCTGAACGGCATCTGCATGCGCCTGGTTGTGCCGGAATTCGCGCGCCGCTTTCCCGATGTCACCGTTCTTTTCGACACCGAAAGCACCGAGCGCGTGTTCGATCTCGTGGCGATCCGGCACTACGACCTCGGGCTGGTCTATAGCGGGGAGCGCAACGACCTGCCCTGCGAGGAAATCGCCGGAGCCGAGGCGGTGACTGTCATGGCGCCGGACCATCCGCTGGCCTCACAGGACGAGATCGGGATCGAGGATCTGGACCGATACCGCATGATCCTGCCCGGTCGGCGATCCCCCCTCCGCCTGCTGATCGACCAGGCGCTTCGGCAAGCCGGCATCACGCCGCGCACGCCCATCGAGGCGTCTCTGGCCAATTGCTGTGCGCTGGCCCGGCAGGGTCTCGGCGTCACCGTGCTCGATCCGCTGGTCGCCTCGGAGCATGGCACCGCGGTTGCCGTGAGGCCGTTTCGCCCGCGCCTCCGCCTTTCCTACAGCATCGTCCGCCCGCCACAGGCGCCGCAGAGCCAGCTGACGCTCGCTTTCATCGCAATCCTGAAGGAGGCCTTCCGGCAGAGCCTCGGCGCGGGAACCCGTCAGGCCGGGTGAGTTCCTCAGCCCGGTGGAACGCCGGAAAGCGCGCGGGCAGCGCCCCGTCATTTGCCAGCACGGACGCCTGCAACCGTTCGTAACAATATGCCACCTTACGGATTCCACACTTCCGACCTACAAGCCGTTAGCCCTGACAGGAGTCGAACTGCTGCCGGTGCTCGTATGGCCTGATGCCGGAGGTTCAGATCAGCCGCTACCATAACCTCGAGTATGCGGCGCTTCGCACCGGCGCCTTTCTGCTCGGATGCGTGCCCGTATCGGTCGCTTCGGCCGCCGTGGGGAAGCTCTGGCGCTGGATCGCGCCGCTGACCCGTCGCCATAAACGCGTCCTCGACAACCTCGCCCTCGCGATGCCGGAACTTTCGGCGGTTGAGCGCTCACGGATCGCCCACGACCAATGGGAGAACCTCGGCAAGACTTTCGCCGAGACCTTCGCGCTCGACCGGATCGCCGGGAACGAGCGCCGGTTCGAAATCGGCGAGGCGGACAAGCTGCTGACGTCGCTGTCGGCCCCCGGCCGGGGTGCGGTCTTCGTCTCCCTCCATTCGGCGAACTGGGAGCTGGTGGCGAAGCCCGTGAAGCGCCATTACCCGCTGATCGGCATCTATCAGCAGCTTCGGAACCCCGCTTCCGAGCGTTTCCTGCTTTCCCTTCGGGGCGGCATCTACGACGGCGGGCTCCTGCCGAAGGTGGCGTCCACTCCGGCTGCTGTCATGCGATGGGTGCGGGAGGGAAAGGCCGTGGCCATGCTTGCCGACCAGCGGGAGAAACGCGGCAATCCCGTCACCTTCTTCGGCGTGGCGACGACCGCCAATCCGTTTCCGGCAATGGTCGCGCGCCGTCTGGGCGTTCCGCTGATCGCCGCGCGGACGGTCCGGCTCGGCGGCGTCCGCTTTCGCATCGATGCCGTGCAGATCCCGATTACCAGGAGCTCCGACCCTCTCCGCGACGTACAGTACGCCACGCAGGCGGTGCAGGATCAGTTCGAAAGCTGGATCCGCGATCGCCCGGGCGAATGGATGTGGGTCAACGACCGCTGGCGCCACAACCAGCAGAAGGGCCGGACGCGAATGCGATGGAAGGTTTCCCCTCCGGCCGATCTGCCGGTCGATTGAGACTTCGCGGCCCGGCGCCCCGGGCCGCTTTGAATTCGCTCAGTCCTTGCCGATGAAGCGGACGGTCAGGCCGAACTTGACGGCGTGAGCAAGTTCCAAAGCGTCCCAGTTGGTCAGCCGCACGCAACCATGCGAGCTCGCCTTGTCGATCTTGGCGGGATCCGGGGTGCCGTGGATGCCATAGGTCGGCTTCGTCAGCGCGATGAACACGACGCCGACGGGATTGTTCGGCCCCGCCGGAAGCTTCAGCTTCTCGGTGTTGTTGCCCTGTTTGAAGTTCTTGTCCGGGTCGTAATAATAGATCGGATGCCAGGAGACGCCCTTCACCTTGTGGGTGCCGGAAGGCGACGGCAGTTCCGGGCTGCCGATCGTGGCGGGATAGGCGACGATCAGCTTGTCCTGATCGTCATAGGCGCGCACCTGGCCCACGCTCTTGTCGACGTCGATGCGCTTGAGCTTGCGCGTGATCGGCTGGCGCTTCACGGCGGCCACGACGATCTGCGTTCCGGCCTTGTTGAAGTCGCGGCCGGGATTGAGCGCCTTCAGGAAGCCCTCGTCCATATGGAAGCGCTCGGCCAGCATTTCCGCCACGTCCTGGTAGCCGATCTGCGGAAGCTTCGCGAGTTCGGCATAGTCCGTCGGCAGGTTCGGCGTGAACGGTCCGGCGACATCTTGCGGCGTGATCGTATAGCTAACCAAAAGCGGGGCCGCATGATCCGCGCCGAGGGCGTTCCAGAGGTCCTGTCCGAGCTTGCCGTCGGGCTTGAGGTCATGCGTGGTCTGGAAGGCCTTGACCGCCTTCTCCACGTTGCTTCCGAAGATACCGTCCATCACGCCGGGCGAGGAATCGGCTCGGTCCAGCAGGATCTCGGCCTTCAGCACGACTGCATTGGGCTTCTTGTCCGTTTCCGCCTTGGGATCGAACTGCGCGCTGTTGACGGCATCGGGCGCGAGAACGCCTTGGGCACCCGCAGTCTGTGCCGTAGGCTGATCGGGAGCGGCGGCCTGCCCGGAAGGCGCCGGAGCCGGCTGGGCCGGCGTCGCCTGATCGGGAGATGGAGCATTCGGCGCCGGCTGGGTGGGCTGGGCCCCTTCAGTGGTAGGGGCGGGAGCGGCATCTGAGGGAGCGGGAGCCTGATCGGCTGCAGGAGGTTGTGCCTGCGGATCGGTGGGCGCGGGTGTCGCCGGCACGGGCGTCGGGGCCGCGTCCGTGGCGTTGGCGGCCACCGGCACCACGTGAGCGGGACGATCCTTCGGGAGCAGCTTGGCCGCGCCGGCCGGCCCTGCCATGCCGATCGGAGCCAGCATCGCAGCGGATGTCAGAAGGCCGACAATCCAGGCTCGTTTTTTCGGCATAGCGCGCATGTTCATCTCCAGCCTTCCGGCTCCGGCATTCCGGCAAGATGAACGAAGGAGCGGGACGAAAGTTCATTCGGCTTAAGCGCGCAGCGACCAAGCATGGCAGTCATGCGCGGACCGCGGGTAAACAAAAAGCCGCCCGAGGGCGGCTCCAGATCTCAGGAAAACGCTCTGGCCGCCAAGCGGCCAGAGCGGAATTCTCAGTAGCCAGCCGGGCACTGAACCACGACGCGACGACCATAGGAGTCGCGCGCATAGCAGTAGCCGGGACGGCTGGAGACATGACCGATAATGGCGCCCGTCGCGCCGCCGATCGCCGCGCCGGCAATCGCGCCACCCGCATTGCCCGTCGCCACGCCGCCGATAATCGCGCCAGCACCTGCGCCGACCAGAGCGCCCGTACCGGTATCTCGATCCTGCGTGGTGCAGCCAGTGATAGCAAGGGCAGCAATGCCAGCGAGCAGAATCTTCTTCATTTTGGACTCCTCGTAGTCGAATGCCCCTCCGGGCTTACGCTCCCCTAATCTCCCTCCCTCTACTTGGTTCCACCCCGAAGCCCATTTTTCTGGCTCGGGAATTGGTGCCGATGCGTCCAGCTTTGAAGCCGGAGCATTGCGTCGGGGCGCGTTGCCGACCACCATGGATTCGAATTGACGGAGAATGACGAACCGGTGACAGCGCGGCGTTTTACCCTTCCGCAGAAGACTCGATCCTGGGCAATGGGCGTCCGGCCGCACATTACCGGGGCACTGCCGCTCAACATGCGTGCGCTCAGCATCGCCGCCGGAATGCGGGCCGCCTGCGCCTGCGCCTTTCCCGTGCTCCTCGGCGAGATCACCCATATCCCAAGCTTCAACTGGGTGGCCATCATCGGGTTCTGGGCCTGCATCGTGGACCCCGGCGGCAACGGCCGCGACCGCGTGGTGGCCATGGGCGGCTTCGCGGTGCTGGCCACCCTCGCCTCCTTCCTCGGTGCGCTGATCGAGCCCGTCTGGTGGCTGGCCGTAACTGCCGTTTTCCTGTGGGCATTCGCGGTCAACATGGGGCGCATCTTCGGCAGCGCCGCCGCCCAGTCGGGACTGCTTTCCACGCTCGCCATCCTGGTCGCCGTCGCCACTCCGGGAGGAGGCCTCGACGCGGCGGTCACCCTGGCGATCGCCGCCTTTGTCGGTGGCATCTGGGCGATGCTCCTCGCCCTCGTCATCTGGCGGCTTTATCCCTATGGCCCGGCCCGGCACGCCACCTCGCAAGCCTGGCAGGAGGTGGCCGGCTTCGCCGCCGCCATCGGTCGCCTCTACCGGGGATCGGTGCCGGCGGAGCGCTGGAGCGAGATCGCCAGGGAGCGCCGGCGCGCGACGCGAGAAGCCATCGACCAGGCTCGTGACGTGCTGGTAGCGACCCGTCGCTCGCGGGCCGGCCGCTCGGAGCGCGCATTGCAATTGCTGGCGCTGGTGACCGAGGCCGACCAGATCTTCGTCTCCCTGATCGCGCTCAGCGAGCTTCTGGAACTCAACGGCGCGCAGCCCTCCGGGCTGAAGGTGGAACGCGCGGTCCGCCACGTGCTAGGCCGGCTTTCCGTCCGTGCGGACGGTGTCGCGCAGATCGTATCCGGCACGATGCCGACCGGTATTCGCGACGTCGGCACGGCGATGGAGGTCCTGCGCCGCCGGATCGGGATCGCGGGAGACAATCCCGTTCACCTTCAGGTCGCAAGCCTCCTCGATCGCATCGACCAGTGGATCGACGCTGCCTATCTGAGCCTTGCCGGCACGACGCACGAGGGATCGCTGGCCGCGCCCCCCGAAGGCCACGCCACGGAGGTCAAGCTGACGCTGGCCGATGCGATCTCCCGCATTCGTGGCAATCTCGGTTTTCGGTCCCTCGCCTTTTCCCACGCGCTCCGCGTGGCGGTGACCGGCGCGATCGCCGTCCTGATCACGCATTTCGCCCATCTGCCGCGCGGCTACTGGATCAGCATCACGGCGGTCGCGGTGCTGCAGCCCTACATGGTCGATACCTGGCGGCGGACGCTCGAACGTGTCTTCGCCACCATCCTCGGCGGGTTGATCGCGGCGGTGATCCTGTACTTCGTCCACGATCCACTGCTTCTCACCGCCCTGATCTTTCCTCTATGCGTGGCGGCAATGGCAGTTCGGCTGATCAACTTCGCCTTGTTCATCCTTTGCCTGACGCCGCAATTCATTCTTGTCGCCGAACTGTTCCAGACCGGCGGCACGCTGACGGGCGGGAACCTCGCCGGCATCCGGGCGCTGGATACGGTGATCGGCGGCGTGCTCGGGCTTCTCGCCGGACTGGTGCTCTGGCCGAACTGGCAGGGTCCGCGCCTGCCCGCGGAGATCGCCACCGCGATCCGCATCCACCGCGATTATCTCAAGGCGGCGCTGTGCTTCGTTCCCGGCAAGAGCGCCGCGCTGGATCGCGTTCGCCGCGAGGCCGGCCTTTCCAGCAACAATGCCGAAGCCTCGATGCAGCGGCTCCTCAGCGAGCGGCACCTGAAGCGGGCAGAAATCATCGAGCCCGTCATGACCATCCTCGCCGCGCTCAGGAGGCTGGCAGGCCTGGCCGCCACGATCAGCCTGATCAAGGAGAACATGGAAGACAGCGAGATCACGGCGGCAACGGAAGATATCGCCGCCTGGATCGAGGCTGACCTCTCCGCCCTGGCCTCGTCTGTGGAGACACGCGCCTCCCCTCAGGCACTCGGTCCCGCACCGCTGCCGAGCTTTTCAGAGGAGTACCGTTTCTCAGTGCTGGAGAACGAGCAGGGCCGCATCCGTCAGCAGATCGAACTGCTTCACGCAGCGACGGAGCGTCTTGCCCATTCGCCGGTCCGATCGCTGGCGCCGATGAGCCAACCGACAAACGCCTGAGTGAACGCCTGAGTGCCGGGGGAAAAAAAGAAAAGCCCGGCGCGAGGCCGGGCTTCGTGATCGTGCAGCGTATCGGCCGCCTACTTCGGCAGGTCGCCCTCGACGCCTTCGACGTACCAGTTCAGGCCGGTCAGGTCCTTGTCGCTCAAGGTCTGACCTTCGGCCACGGCCACGCTGCCGTCCTGCTTCTTGATCGGACCGGCGAACGGGTTGAGCTGGTGGCTCTTGATCTTGTCGACCGTCTCCTGCGCGACCTTGGCGACATCGTCAGGCATGTTGGTGAACGGCGCCATCTGCACCATGCCGCTGTCGAAGCCGCCCCAGACCGCTTCAGACTTCCAGGTGCCGTCCAGCACGGACTGCGTGGCCTTCACGTAATAAGGACCCCAGTTGTCGATCACGGCGCTCAGCTGGTTCTTCGGCGCGAACTTGATCATGTCGTTGGCTTCACCGAAGCCGAAGCCGCCGCGCTGGGCCGCAACCTGCAGCGGTGCCGGGGAATCGGTATGCTGCATCAGCACGTCGATGCCCTGGTCGAAGAGCGCCTTCGCGCCGTCGGCTTCCTTGCCGGGATCGAACCAGGTGTTGACCCAGACGACCTTGGTCTTGACGTTCGGGTTGACCGAGCGCGCGCCCATGGTGAAGGCGTCGATGCCCTGCACGACTTCCGGGATCGGGAACGAGCCGAGATAGCCGATGACGTTGGTCTTCGTCATCTTGCCCGCGATCACGCCGGCGACGTAGCGACCTTCATAGAAGCGCGCATTGTAGACGCCCATGTTCTTGGCCGTCTTGAAGCCGGTCGCATGCTCGAACTTCACGTTCGGAAAGCGCTTGGCCGTGTTCAGCGTGGCGTCCATGAAGCCGAAGGACGTCGTGAAGATCAGCTTGTCGCCCTGGCGCGCCAGGCGCTCGATGACGCGCTCGGCGTCCGGGCCCTCGGCGACGCTTTCCACGTAATTCGTCTCGACCTTGTCGCCGAACGCCTTTTCCACGTCCTGCCGCCCGATATCGTGGCGCTCCGAGAAGCCGCCGTCATTGTGGGGGCCGACATAGACGAAGCCGACCTTCAGCTTGTCGGCCGCGAACGACCCCGTCGCTCCCATCGCGAGCGCGGCGGCGGCAACCGTCACCATCAGAATTGAACGCATGACCTATCCTCACTCCTACGGCTCGTAATCGTCTGCCGCGACCGCCGCCCGTCGCCGCAGAGAAGCTTTATCGCGTCGGCACGAACGGCTTGCCGAGGCAGGCGGGCGTGTTTGCCCTGAGCATCGCCTTGTTGCCCGAGATGATCACGAGGACCACGACGGTCGCGAGATATGGCAAAGCGGAGATGAACTGCGACGGGATTGCCAGGCCCATCCCTTGCGCATGGAAGCCGAGGATCGTCACCGCGCCGAAGAGGTAAGCGCCGACCAGCACGCGCGCCGGCCGCCAGCTGGCGAAGACGACCAGCGCCACCGCGATCCAGCCGCGCCCCGCCGTCATGTTCTCCGTCCAGAGCGGCGTGTAGCCGAGCGACAGATAGCCACCGCCCAGGCCGGCACAGGCGCCGCCGAAGAGCACCGCCGCCCAGCGGACGCCTAGGACGGAGAGGCCGAGATTGTGCGCGGAATCGTGGTTGTCGCCGACGGCGCGCAGCACGAGCCCGCCGCGGGACCGGGTCAGGAACCAGCCGATTGCGATCGTCAGCACGACGGAGAAATAGACCAGCCCGTCCTGCCCGAAGAGCACCGGTCCGATGAACGGGATGTCGGAAAGGCCGGGAATATGGAGCTGCGGCAGCTTGATGCCGGGTACGCCGACATATTTGTCGCCGATCATCGCGGAGGCGCCGAGGCCGAAAAGCGTCAGCGAAAGTCCCGTCGCCACCTGATTCACCGAGAGATTGATCACCAGCACGGCAAAGGGAACAGCAAGGATCATGCCGCCGATGGCCGAGGCGATCACGCCGGCGAAGGTCGAGCCGGTCGCATGGGTCGCGGCAAAGCCGCTGACGGCGCCGATCGCCATCATTCCTTCCACGCCGAGGTTCAGGACGCCGGATCGCTCGGCCACGACTTCGCCCAGGGCCGCCAGCAGCAGCGGCGTGGAGGCGGTGACAATCGTCAGGACGATGGCGGCGACGACGGGCCAATCAACCACGGGCAGCCTCCCCGCTCGCATGGCTCCGGCTCGTCACGAGGCGGATCTTGTAGGCGATCAGAGTGTCGCAGCCGAGGATCATCAGAAGCAGGAATCCCTGGAACAGCCGGGTCACGGTGGAGGATACGGCAAGCTCCGCCTGCGCGCCCTCCCCGCCGATGTAACTCAGCGCCAGCAACAGCGCCGCCAGCAGGATCGCCAGCGGATTGAGCCGGCCGAGGAAGGCCACGATGATCGCGGCGAAGCCATAGCCCGGGGAGATTTCCGGGCGGAGCTGGTTCAGCACGCCCGAGACCTCGCAGATGCCGGCAAGACCCGCGAGACCGCCGGAGATCAGGAACACCGAAAGCGTGATCCGCTTCTGGCTGAAACCGGAGAAGCGCGCGGCGCGCGGCGCGTTGCCGGCCACTTCGATGGCAAAGCCCTGCACGGAGAAGGACAGCCGGATCGCGGCGATCAGCGCGGCAAGCACGGCGAAGAGGACGCCCACATGGAGCCGGCCGTCCGAGACGAGCAACGGCAGGGTCGCGGCATCGCTGAAGGTCACGGATTGCGGGAAGTTGAAGCTGCCGGGATCGCGCCACGGCCCGCGAACGAGCCAGTCCAGCACAAGGAGCGCGATATAGCTCAGCATGAGGCTGGTCAGGATCTCGTTGGCCCCGAACCGGTTCTTCAGGATGGCAGGGATCGCGGCGTAGAGCATGCCGCCGATCACGCCGAGGATGAGCATCAGCGGCAGAACCATCCACGAATCCCAGTCGGGAAGCAGGATCGGGATCGCCGAGCCGAAGATCGCGCCGGCCGTGAATTGACCTTCCGCGCCGATATTCCAGACATTGGCGCGGTAACACAGCGCAAGGCCGATCGCGATCAGCGCCAGCGGCGCCGCCTTCACCACGAGTTCCTCAAGCGACCAGAGCTGCGTGACGGGCTCGACGAAATAGACGTACAGCGCCTGCGCCGGATTGACGCCCAGCGCCGTGAAGAGCACCGCGCCCAGGATCAGTGTCATGACGATGGCGATCACCGGCGACAGCACGGACATCAGCCGGGACGGCTCCGGCCGGCGAACAAGCTCAAGACGCATGCGAACTGTCTTTCAACGCAGCCGGCGCATCCTCACCGGCCTGCTCACCATGGATACCGCCCATCAGCAGGCCGATCCGCTCCATCGTCAAGCTTTCCGCCGGATAGAGCGTCGAAAGCCTGCCTTCCGAGAGCACCGCGATGCGGTCGGCGATCTCGAAGATCTCGTCGAGATCCTGGCTGATCACCAGCACCGCCGCACCGCCGCGGGCGAGATCCACGAGCGCCGAGCGGATCGTCCGCGCCGCGCCCGCGTCCACGCCCCAGGTCGGCTGGCTGACGACCAGCACGCCGGGCGAACGGTCGATCTCGCGGCCCACCACGAATTTCTGCAGGTTGCCACCGGACAGCGAGCCCGCCTTGGGATCGGCGGTGGACCGGCGCACGTCGTAGCGCTCGCCGACCCGCTCCTCGACGTCGCGCGCGATACGGCGATGCAGGAAGCCGCCGCGCGCGACTTCATTGTCGGTCGCGTGGCGCGTCAGGATCACGTTCTCGGAAAGCCGGAAATTGGACACGGCGCCATGCCCCATTCGCTCTTCCGGCACAAAGGCCGCGCCCAGCTTGCGCCGCGCGTTGACACCGCGCCGGCCGACCTGGACGCCGTCGATCAGGATGGCCTGGTCCGTCGCGGCGGTACGCTCGCCAGACACGGCATCGAAGAATTCCTGCTGCCCGTTGCCGGCCACACCCGCGATGCCGACGACCTCGCCGGCGTTAACGGTCAGGTCTATGCCGGAAAGCGGCGTGCCGAACTGGCCTTCCGCCGACAGCGAAAGATTGCTCAGCACGAGGCGCGGCTTGCGCGTTCCGGTCACGGCCGGCGGACGCTCGATACCGAGAACCTCGGAGCCCACCATCATGCGCGCCAGGCTGCCGGCGGTTTCCTGCGCGGGATCGGCGGTCTCCACCACCTTGCCGCGGCGCAGGATCGTCGCGTGATTGGCGAGCGCCAGCACCTCCGAGAGGCGATGCGTGATGTAGAGGATCGCCACGCCTTCGCTGGAAAGGCGGCGGAGCGTCACGAAAAGCAGGTCCACTTCCTGCGGCGTCAGGACCGAGGTCGGCTCGTCCATGATGATGAGGCGCGGTTCCTGCAAAAGGCAGCGGACGATCTCCACCCGCTGCCGTTCGCCGACGGACAGATCGGCAACGGTGCTGCGGGGATCGAGCGGCAGACCGTAGGACTTGGAGACGCGGGAAATAGTGTCAGCGAGCGTCCGGCGTGGAAGATGCGGCAGCGCCAGCGCGATGTTTTCCGCGACGCTCAGCGCCTCGAAAAGCGAGAAGTGCTGGAAGACCATGCCGATGCCGAGACGTCGCGCTTCGGCGGGCGAGCCGATCCGCACCGGCTGGCCGTTCCAGACGATCTGCCCCTCGTCCGGTTCCAGCGCGCCATAGAGCATCTTGACCAGGGTCGACTTGCCGGCCCCGTTTTCACCGAGCAGCGCATGGACTTCCCCCGGCTGGATCTCGAAGCGGATGTGATCGCAAGCGGTGAGCGCGCCGAACCGCTTGGTCAGGCCGTCGGCCCGCAGCAAGGGCTGGACGCCATGATCTGCGGCAGCCGCTGCAAGGTCCTGCATTCTAAGTCCCTCAATTCAGGCTGGACGTTAGGCAAGTGCCCGCTTCCGCGCCAGCTTAAATTAGAGGCTTTCGAAGGAATTCACCAAGCGTTACCCGCCGGCGACACGCCTGCGCTTGGCAAGGAGGTTGAACACCTCGACCACCACTGCGAAGCCCATCGCGAAATAGATGTAGGCGCGCGGAATATGGAAATTCAGGCCATCCGCGATCAGCGCCATGCCGATCAGTAGCAGGAAACCCAGCGCCAACATCTTGGTGGTGGGGTTGCGGTGAACGAAGCCGGCGATCGGGCCTGACGCGACGTACATCAGGACAATGGCGACAAGAACGGCAGCGATCATGATTTCCACGTGATCGGCCATGCCGATCGCCGTGAGAATGGAGTCGATGGAGAAGACCAGATCGACCACGACGATCTGGGCGATGATGAGCGCGAAGGATCGGGCGACGGAGCCGACCGCACTATCCCCATGCTGCCCCTCGATGTCCCCATGGATCTCGGTGGTCGCCTTGTAGAGCAGGAAAAGGCCGCCCGCGATCAGGATGATATCGCGCCAGGAGAAGCCCTGGCCGAAAACCGTCACGACCGGCTGGGTGAGGCCGATAAGCCAGCTCAGGCCAAGCAACAGGATCACGCGAAAGACGAAAGCCAGCGCCAGGCCGATCTGTCGCGCACGCTGGGCCTGGGGTTCGGGAACTCTTGCAACGAGCAGCGACAGGAACACGACGTTGTCGATGCCGAGGACGATCTCCATGACTGTCAGGGTCAGAAACGCGGCCCAGGCTTCTGGATTCGCCAGAAGGTCGATCATCTTTTCCCCTATCTCGAACGCAACACCTGCTGCGCGGCAGCGACGCCCGCGAGATAAAGACTGGTGACGATGAGGAGGAGTCGCAAGGTATGTGACGACTGAAAATCGGTCACGATCAGCCAGGCGGCAGCCACGAACCACACCGCCATGACGAGAAGCGTCAGCGGCCGCCAGCGCACGACCCGCACCGGATGCACGAAGCTGACGGGCACGAAAGTCATCACGGCGAACAGGATCACGGCCGCGATGGTGACCGCAGGAGGCGGCATCAGGGCGTAGAGAACGATGACCAGCATGTTCCACACGGCGGGAAAGCCGCGAAAGGAATTATCCGGCTGTTTCATGCGGGTGTCGGCGAAATAAAGCGCGCCGGTGACCGTGATCAGCGCACCCATGCCGGCGCCGACGAGGCCGGGAAGCCCAAGGGCCTCGGCTACGATCACGGCGGGAATGAACACATAGGTCGTGTAGTCGATGACGAAATCGAGCGCCGCGCCGTCCCATTTCGGCAGACGCTCACGCAGTCGCGCCTTGCGGGCGAGCGGCCCGTCGATGCCGTCGACGATCAGCCCGATACCCAGCCAGGCGAAGGTCGCGTTCCAGTCATGGTGCAGCGCCGCCACCATGGAGAACAGCGCGAGCGCCGCGCCTACCGCGGTGAACAGGTGGATGGCGAAGAGAGGTCCCTGCCGCACGCTCAGCTCCAGTTGCCGTTGCCGCACCAGAACGGCCGGCCGCAACCGCCTGAGCGGCTCCTCCAGACGAGCGATCCGCCGGAACCGGCTCCTGCTGAACTCACCATGAAACGGCATGCCCCCTCGTCCCGTCCTGCGAAGCCGCCCCAGCGGATCCTGGCCAGCTTTCACGACTATCTCATAGTCGAGAGTTCGTGACTGAACAGCCCTAAAAACGTCATGCGACAGCAACGGCCACCGGGAAGGAGGCCGTTGCCGCAGAGCGGAACATGCATGTCGCGCCAGCTTACTTGGGCTGGGCTCCATTGGAGCCGGCGCCGGGTGCCGGAATGACCGGCGTCGTGCCGGTCTGCGGCGCGGGCTTGTTGATCCCTGAATCGCTCGTCGCGGGCGGCGCGATGACGCCGTTGCTCTGGCTGAGCTGGTGCGTGAGCGTCCCGGGCGCGGCGGGCGGAACCGGCGATGCCGCGTTATTGTCGCCGGGAGCGCCGGGGGTCGGCGTCGGTACGGTCGTTTGCGCGGCGGCGGTCGCGATTCCCGCGACGATGCAGAAAAGCCCCGCGCCGATGATCGCGAGCCGCCTCGTCCGCGACGTCGCGTTACCCGCGGGCGTCACCGCTCCGATGGCCTCGCCCCTGACCTCGCTTCGGTCCCGCGCTTCGCGAAGTTTGTTCGGCATTCCTGGCATGGAAACCTCCCGTTCGGCAGGCGTTCGCGCCTGTAGGCCTTCTGCGGAGTCAATGGACCGGTCCTGCAACGGTTCCGGCCAGCAAGGACGGCGGCGCCGGCCAGATTGCCCCCCGGCTCCCTTTTCGTCCGGCTGCACAAGCGGTATGCCTCAGACATGAGCGAGCGATCTGAAGACCTCTTCGACGTAGCAGTGATCGGCGGCGGCGCGACCGGATATTCATCCGCTCTCGTGGCGGCCCGCCATGGCCTTCGCACGGTGCTCATCGCACCGCCCGCGCGGTTTCCGCCAGGCCGGACGGCGGCCCTTCTCGGCAGCTCCGTCGATTTCCTGCGGCGGCTCGGGGTCTGGGACCGCATGACGGACGACGCGGCGGCGATGGTCGGCATGCGCATCGTCGACGGAACGCGGCGGCTGCTCCGCGCGCCGGAGGCGATCTTCCATGCCTCCGAGATCGGCCTTCCCGCCTTCGGCCACAACATCGCCAACGAGGCGATCGTCGCCGCGCTGGCCGAGGCCGCGGAAGCGGAGGATGGGCTGAGCATCCTTCCCCATACGGCCGACGACATCCGGACGGGATCGGACATGGTGTCGATTCTCGCCGGGGATCGGACGATCCGCGCCAGGCTCGTGGTGGGCGCCGATGGTGCCCGATCCTCGGCGCGCCGCGCCGCCGGTATCGAGATGCGCGAATGGTCCTATCCGCAGTCGGCGCTGGTGACGACATTCAAGGTGGGCCGTCCGCACGGCAATGTCTCGACCGAATTCCACACCGAGCACGGCCCCTTCACGCTGGTTCCCATGAAGGGGCAGCGCATGAGCCTGATCTGGATGGACCGGCCGGACATCTCCACGATGCGTTCGGAACTGCAGGAGGACGCCTTCAATCGGCGGGCCGAGGAGCGCGCCGCTTCCATCGTCGGGACCATGGCGGTCGACACCCCCCGCGTGGTCTATCCCATGAAGGCGGCGACGGTGGATGCCTACGCCCGCAACCGTGTCATGCTGGTGGGCGAGGCCGCGCATGTCTTTCCGCCGATCGGCGCCCAGGGCCTCAATCTCGGTTTCCGCGACGTGGCCGCCCTCGACAAGGTCCTGCGGCGGGGCAGCGATCCCGGATCTGACGAGGCGATCGCTGCCTATCACCGCCAGCGCCAGATCGATGTGCGGACACGCACGGCGGCGGTCGACATCCTGAATCGTTCGCTCCTGACCGACTTTATCTCCGTCCAGGCCCTGCGCGGCCTCGGGCTCGGCCTCGCTTCGCGGGTGCCGCCGCTGCGCCGACTGCTGATGCGGCAGGGTCTCGCGCAACGCCCTCTTTTTCGCGCCTGAGAGTGGCGTTTCGGACACTGGACAAGCTGACCGGATTGCTCCACCTGCCCTAGCTGGCGGTCGATCCGGGCCGTCGCAGCGAACCAGGTCGACGGACGTTGGCGGACGGCGTGAAGAAGAACAAGAAGAGCATCGAGCGCACCGGCGACGTGACGGCCAGCCATCGAGTGGAATACCTGGGACTGCGCATGGCGGCCTTCCTGCTGCGCTGCCTGCCGCTCGGCTGGGCATCGGGGCTGATGGGGAAAATCTGGCGGGTTGCCGCGCCGCTGACCTATCGCCACGAGCGGGTCATGCGGAACCTGGAGATCGGCTTCCCGGGCCTGACGAAAGCCGCCCGCCGGAAGATCGCCGCCGAGCAATGGGAGAATCTCGGCCGCACCTTCGGCGAGAGCTTCCTGATCGACCGCCTGATCGCCGATGATTCCCGTTTCGACAACAATATCCCGGATGAGATCGGCAATCGGTTCCGCGGCGGTGGAACAGGCGCGGTCATCACCGGCATGCATTCCGCGAACTGGGAAGTCGCCGGTCGGCCCATCTCCGAGTTTTTCCCCGTCATCGGCCTTTACCAGAGGCTCTCCAATCCCCTGTCGGACACCTATGTCGTGGGCCTCCGCACCCAGGTTTTCGGCGGCGGCATGCTCTCCAAGAGCCGGGAAACGCCCAAGCGGATCATGGAATGGGTGCGTGACGGGAATGCCGTGGCGATGCTCGCCGATCTTCGCGAAGCGCGGGGGGTGGCCGTCCAGTTCTTCGGACAGGAGACGACGGCGAACCCCTTCCCCGCCATGGTGGCGCGTCGCCTTGGAGTGCCGCTCATCGTCGGCCGTGCGATCCGGCTGCCCGGCGTTCGCTTTCGAATCGAGGCGGTCGAAATCCCGGTGCCGCAGACCGAGGACGCCGCAATCGACGTGCAGGTCGCGACCCAGGCGATCCAGAAGCAGTTCGAGCGATGGATTCGGGAGCGTCCGGGCGAATGGATGTGGGTGAACGACCGCTGGCGAGCTACGCAGGGACGTTCCCGGCCGCGTCGCCGTCCCCTTGATTTCATGAGGCAGAAACCAAACTAAGCGACAAAGAGGTCGTCTAGATGGTTCAAATCCGTAGTGCGAAATTTCAGGTGGGACAGGTGGTCCGTCATCGGATCTACCCCTTCAGGGGTGTGGTCTTCGACGTCGATCCGGTCTTCGACAATACCGAGGAATGGTATCAGGCGATCCCCGAGGACATCCGTCCGCGCAAGGATCAGCCCTTTTATCACCTGCTCGCCGAGAACGATGATTCCAAGTACATCGCCTACGTGTCCGAGCAGAACCTCCTGCCCGACGAGAGCGGCAGGCCCGTACTGCATCCACAGATCGGTGAGCTCTTCGGCGAGTTCAGGGGCGGCCTTTATGAAAGCCGCGAGTCGCTGAACTGAAAAGAAAAAGCGGCCCGAAGGCCGCTTCCCGCATTCAACAGGCCAGTCCGTCCGGCCCGGGCTTCGCGAGAAGCGCCGGGCCGACCGATCACTTCTGCTGCTGCTGCTTGTCGATCAGCGCCTTGCGGGCGGCTTCGGCCTTGGCCTGAAGGTCGTCCTGCAGCTTCTTGTTCTGCGCCTGCAGCTTGGCCGGGTCCATGGCCGGGCCTTCGTAGGAGCCCTTGAAGCCGGACAGCGAGATGTTGAAGTTGATCGGCTTGGCTTCCTGCGTCAGCGTCGTGATGATGAGCTGGTTGCCCTTCTTCATGTTGTTGACGTAGTCGGCGTTGATCTCGGCCTCGGCGAAGCAGAGGTTCGGGAAGCAGATCGTGTACTGCGCCTTGGTGGGCTTGGAGCCGTCGATCTGGACCTGCAGGCCCGGGCGCAGCAGCATGCCCGGGGGCACGGCCGTCACGAGATACTTCTTGGTGTCGACTTCGCGGATCGACAGCGCGGCCAGGAGCTGGCCCGTCGCAGCACGACGCTCACGCGTCGTGACGCAGATCTGCTGCTTGTTCTGCGGGTTCTGGCTGCAGAGCTTGACCCAGTCGGGCTGCGGGCCTTCGTTCTGTGCGCCTGCGGCCGGAGCGGCCTGCTTTGCGTTCTCCGCCAGAGCGGGTGCCGCTCCGAACGCGAGAAGAGCAGCAGCAACCAGACCGGCCTTCGCGCTCAACTCAATGGGTGCACACGACTTGCGCGTCCAAAGCATGGAAAATCCTCATATCTGACCGGCCCGTCGCATGCCGCAGCGGGCGCGTGTTCACAGGTGGTGCGTGGCCGCCGATTGCGGCGACAGATTGACGTGCCAGTGCGTCTTCCCTTAGCGGGCATTTGCAGGCAATTCCAGATTGGCGCATCGTTTTTGCTGCCGCACCGAACCCGAATCTGCCGCCCCGGCACCCGAAAGGAACCCGGTGATCGTTTTCAGAACTGCCAGAACGTCCACGGCCTGCAAGAGCCTCCTGCGAATCACCCTCTGGCTGGGGCTCTGCCTCGTGGCCGGACGCGCCGCCTGGGCGGAGCCCACCTACGGCATCGCCATGCACGGCGAACCTGCCCTGCCCGCCGACTTCACGCACTTTCCCTATGCCAATCCGGACGCGCCGAAGGGCGGCTCCATCACCTATGCCGGGGTCGGAAGCTTCGACAGCCTCAACCCCTTCATTCTGCAGGGAACGGCGCCTCGCGGGCTCTGGGACATGACCTGGGGCAACAATATCTGGGAAAGCCTGCTTGTCCGCAGCAAGGCCGAGCCGTTCACGATGTATGGGCTCATCGCCAGCACGGTCGACGTGGCGCCGGATCTTTCGACCGTCGATTTCCAGCTGAGGCCCGAGGCGAAGTTCTCCGATGGTGTTCCGATCACGCCCGACGACGTGATCTTCAGCTTCGATCTCCTGCGGGAAAAGGGCCGCGAGCGCCCATACCGGGAGACTTACAAGCTGTTCGACCGAGCGGAAAAACTCGGTGACCACGGCGTTCGCTTCGTCCTCAAGCCCGGCACGAACCGGGAGTTGCCGCTCCTGATCGGCCTGATGCCCATCCTGCCGAAGCACGCGGTCGATGCCGCCACCTTCGACCGGTCGAGCCTCAAGATCCCGATCGGCTCCGGGCCCTATACGATCGCGGCCGTCGATCCCGGCAAGAGCGTCACCCTGAAGCGCGATCCGAATTACTGGGCGCGCAATCTTCCGGCCAAGCGCGGTTTCGACAATTTCGACCAGGTCCGTGTGGAATATTATCGCGACGCCAGCGCCTATTTCGAAGCCTTCAAGAAGGGGCTCTTCGACATCAATCCGGAGAACGATCCGGCGCGATGGGCGATCGCCTATGATTTTCCGGCCGTGCATGAGGGTCGAGTCGTGCTCGATACGTTCCCGATCCAGATCCCGGCGGGAATGAACGGCTTCTTCTTCAACACGCGCCGACCAGTATTCGAAGACGCGCGGGTGCGGCAGGCGCTCACCTATTTCCTCGATTTCGAGTGGCTGAACCGCAATATTTATTACGGCAAGTACGAGCGGACCGGCAGCTATTTCGAAGGCTCCGAGCTCTCGGCCATCGGACGCCCGGCGACCGACGCTGAACGCCGGCTGCTCGCCCCCTTCCCCGACGCAGTCGTGCCGGACGTGATGAACGGCACCTATCGCCCTCCGGAAAGCGACGGTTCAGGACATGACCGCGACAACATGCGGAAGGGCGTCGAGCTTCTGGAGCAGGCGGGCTACGGGCTCAAGAATGGCCTTATGGTCAACCTGAAGACCGGTGAGCCGCTCGCCTTCGAGATCATGACGAATACCCGTGAACAGGATCGGCTGGCGCTGGCGTTCAGCCGCACTTTGGCTCTCGCGGGCATCCGGGTCCGGATCCACGACGTGGACTCCGCCCAGTACGAGCGGCGGGTGAAGAACTTCGACTACGACATGATCCAGATCCTCGTTCCCGCGTCGCTTTCGCCGGGAACGGAGCAGGCCGGCCGCTGGTCTTCCGCCGCCGCGGACGCTCCCGGCAGCTTCAGTTATTCGGGGGTGAAAAGCCCGGCGGTCGACGCGATGATCAACGCCATGCTCGCGGCTCATGGACAGGGCGACTTCGTCAGCGCCGTCCGCTCGCTCGACCGGGTGCTGATCTCCGGCTTCTACGTGGTGCCGCTGTTCCACCCGCCGGGCCAGTGGATGGGCCGCTGGGCTCGCGTCGAGCATCCGGAACAGGCGTCACTCTGGGGGCCCGAACCCACCACCTGGTGGCAGGGCAAATAACGGAAGGGCGGCCGAGGCCGCCCTTTCTTTATGCCGGAGGCTACCCTACCACCTCCAGCCTCGTCCGGAGCGGGCGCCCCGGACCAGCCAGATCGCCGTGCCGACGGCAATCGCGTCCTCGACCAGGCCGGTGGAAACCTGGCCATAGCGATCCATGGCCCGGATGCGCGCATTGAAGCCCAGATAGGATGCGGCGATCGAGCCTAGCGCGCCCATCGCGCCGGCCGCCAGACGCTGGTCGCGGGGCGCGATCGAGGCGCCGGCGATGGCGCCTGTCGCGATCCGCGCGATCATGCCGGGCGGGATGATCCGGTCGGGCGCGGACGGAAGCTTGTCGCCCACGAGTTCCGCAACCGCCATCGCGGCGGCGGCCGAGGCGACGGCTGGCCGCGCGAGAAGATGAGGGGCGCCATTATCCGTGGGCAGGCGTCCGCGCGCGGCGGCAGCACTTACCACGGCAAGCGGCGTCATGGAGCGAAGCCCGGCCACGGCGCCGAGAAGGATCGAGCGGATCATGCAGTTCTCCCGAATGGATCTGCACGACAACCCCGGGGGACCGCTGAAGATCCAGTCCGAGTCGCATTTCGCGCCTCAGGATCGAGGCGTGGATCCTGTTTCCGCGTCACGAGCGCCCGGCCGGATTGCGGCAGAGGTTCCGATATCCGCCGCCCAGCGCCGCAACGCGGCCAGAAGGGCCTCCCCGGCGGTCTCCAGCGGGCCGGAATTGTCGAGAGCGAGCACGTCGTCACCCTCCACCGTGCGGCTCCTTGCCTGAGCGAGGCGCGCGCGGATTTCGGCCTCGCTTTCCCGCCCCCGCCGGGCGAGGCGCTGCGCCAGGATCTCGGCCGGGGCGGTCACGTTGACGACCATGAGACGCGGATAGCTGCCGCGTGCCGCATCGATCACCCGACGCGATACGTTGGCGACCACGACGCGGCCGCCCTCCAGCTCCGCCCGTATTCCGACGGGAATGGCATAGGACAGCCCGTGCGCCGACCAGTGCAGCGCGAAGGCCCCGGCTTCCGCCTGCCGGGCGAATTCATCCGGCGAGAGTTCGTCATGATCCTCGTCCGAGGCGGAAGCGGCGCGCGTCACCACGCGGCGCGCGACGGTGAGCGGCAGGCTCGCCCCCACCCGCTCGCGGACATAGGCGATCAGGGAGTCCTTGCCGGCGCCGCTCGGCCCGACGATGAGGACGAGGCCGCCACTTGCCCCCTGCCGTGAGTTCCGGTTCTGCTCCATCGCCTTCGCCTCAGGCCACGCGGCGTCCTTCGCGCCACACCGACCGAACCATCGGAATGTCGCTGTCCACGCGGACACGGACGAGGTCCGCCCGTCGGCCGACGGCGATCTCGCCCCGGTCCTCGAAGCCGCCGGCTTCCGCGGGATTGGCCGACACCATCGCGATCGCCTGCGGCAGGCTGATCGCCTCCACCATTTCCGCCAGCTTGAACGCGCCATGCAGCATGCTGAGCGGCACGTAGTCGGAAGAAATGATGTCGAGCAGCCCCTTCTCGGCAAGGGCGCGGGCCGACACGTTGCCCGAATGGGAGCCGCCACGGACGATGTTGGGGCCGCCCATGAGGACGCTCAGTCCCGCGTCGCGGCAGGCATGGGCCGCTTCCAGCGTGGTGGGGAATTCCGCCACCCGCACATGGTGCTCGACCGCTTCCGCGACATGCGCCACGGTGGCGTCGTCATGGCTCGCCAGCGCGATGCCGCGGGCGTTGCAGATGCCGGCGAGCTCTTCCCGGTTCCGGTCGGACCACTCCGCCGACTGGCCGAGCCGCTTGCTCACGAACTCCGCGAAGGCATCGTCGCTCATCCCGGTCTTGCGCTGGTAGTAGCTCCGGTACGTTTCGAGGCTGATGAACTGGCGCTGGCCGGGCGTGTGAT
Source organism: Faunimonas pinastri (assembly GCF_900110915.1). Classification (GTDB taxonomy): domain Bacteria; phylum Pseudomonadota; class Alphaproteobacteria; order Rhizobiales; family Afifellaceae; genus Faunimonas; species Faunimonas pinastri. Next base: position 8,189 of record NZ_FOFG01000011.1, on the reverse strand, counting down.
CCATCATCGAGGCAAGCCGGACGCGGTCGTCGTTCTCGAACAGGCGGAAGCCGTGCAGCACATCCGGCGCGGAAACCTCGCAGCGCAGATGGATGTAGTGATCGGCGCGCAGCCAGTCGCGGGCCGCCCCCTCCTCGATCGCGTCGGCGAGGCGGCGCATGTCGTCGCTGCGGAGATTGGCATCCTCGTCCATGCCGACGCGAAGCGCATCGAAGACGGTGGTGATGCCGGAGCACGCGATCTGCGCGTCATGCGCCTGCACCGCCGCGACCGGGTTGAGCCGCACGCCCGGACGCGGGGCATAATGCGTTTCCAGATGGTCGGTATGGAGTTCCACGAGGCCGGGCAGCAGCCAGTCGCCTTCCATGTCCTCGCCGGCGGAGCCCTGGCTGCTCCCCTCCTCAATCGCCGCGATACGCCCGTCCTCGATGCGGATATCGCCGTGCAGGACCTGATAGCGAAGGACGACGCGGGCATTGCGGAAAAGGGTGTCCTGCATCAGGCGGCTCCGTGGGCGATCAAGGGTATGCGGGAATGAACGAGGAAGTCGCGCGACGCGTCCGGCTGGACGAAGATGGCGAGCGCGTCGAGCTGTCCGGGCTTTCCCAGAAAGTCGCGGAAATGGCGGCGAAGCGCCCGCTCGGTAGCACCTGCCTCGCCGTCGGGAACCGATCCGGTCAGCGTCATATGCAGCCGGAAAAGGTCGAAGACGTACGGATAGCCCCAGTCCAGAAGATAGCGATCCTGCTCCGGCGAAAGATGCGACCGGCGTCGGCGGGCGATTTCAGGCTCGGTCAACGGAGCGCGGAACGGCTCGAATGCACGGACGACATCGGCCGCGAAATCGTTGATCGCGCTCGGGTCGCCCGCCGGCGTCAGCGCGAAGAAGGGGCCGAGCCGTTGCAGGTCCAGCGTCAGCGGCAGCGGTCCGCGCTGTGCGGCGAAGTCGGCCGCGGCCTGCTCCAGCTCGGGCAGCGTACGTCCCTCGGCCAGTCGGAACGGCGCCTTCAGCGTGGCGTGCCAGCCATAGCGGCGGGGATCGGCCGTCAGTTCCGCCAGCCGTTCCGGGCTGATGCCGTCGGCGACAGATTGCCGGACCGGCTCCCCGGTGAAGGCATCCCGACCGAGCCAGTGAGCGGCGGCCCTGGCAAGGGGGTTCTCGGCGGCATGGGTATAATAGAGTGCAACTCGCATACGGGCTCTGGAACGGGTTCGTGCGAAGGAGGAGTGAAGATCGGCCGCGACCTCCGGTCGCGACGGGCTGCCGCCTGCTCCTCGTAAGGCATCAGGATGTCATCAATCCAGAGCCGGGGAAAATTCTCTCACGGCGGCAACCGAACCGGTGCCTCTCGCGCGCGGCCTGACGCTGTTCGCGCGACCGGACAGCTACTCCCCGCTCTGCACTCCGTTGCATCAATCGGCTGCCGGCCGTGGCGTGACGCCTCGTCACCGCGATTGGATGAACGGCTTCGATTCGCTCACCGAGCGCCGACGATCCGGGTCCGCAGCGATGCTCACCGCGAAGCGCGCCGGCCTCATCGACGTCTCCGGTCCGTCAGTGAAACCAGCAAGAGCTCCGTCATGCCCATGCCGGCCAGCATGATTCGCACAAGCGTGGGTTCGCGGTGAAGCGACAGGCCGGCCGCGATCAGCCCAACTCCGATGGCGGCATCCGCACCCAGATGCGCGCGCATCGGCAAAATGCCCGCCCCCAGCTCGTAATCCGTCGCGGCAGCGTAGACCGCATGCGCGCGTGCGCTCCCTTTCAAAAGGCGCCGGACGCGGCCGCTGAAGACGCGCGAATGCCCCATCAGCTCCACCGCGGGAACCGCAAGCCAGTCGATGACGGCGTGGATCCGGGTCGGGATCATCGAGGCCTAACCCTTCTTCTCTTCCGGCACGTAGCGGCCATGGTCGGGCACGGCGATCTCGTCGAAATGGTGGACCAGCTCCGCGAGGCCCTGCCGGAGTTCCTCACCGCGCATGGGCGTGCCATGACCGGTCGCCGCGATTTCCGGGTTGAGCGCCACCAGCTTCTCCACCGAGCGCTGCGCCTCCCTCCAGTCCGGCGTGAAATAAGCGGGTGGCCCGCTCACCTCCTCTTCCTGCGTCATCACGGCGTAGAGCGATTCCTGCTTTGTCGTGACGAAAGCATCCCCCGCGATCAGGCAGCGATCCCGCTCGCGGAAGAACGCGACCTGGCCCGCCGAATGACCGGGCACCGGCACCGTGCGCCACTCCGGCATGAAGGGCACGCTGCCATCCTCCGGCAGCGCGTGAACCTTGCTGCCGAGGTCGATCCCCTTGTTGGGATAGGTGAAGGACAGAAGCGCCAGCACGCCCTTGCCGACCGTGGGGTCCGGGGGCGGATAATCGGCGGCACCCGTCAGGAACGGCAGCTCGACGGAATGCGCATAGACCGGCACGTCCCAGTGCTCCAGGAGATCGGGAAACGCGCCGACATGGTCGAAATGACCATGCGTCAGCAGGATCGCCTTCGGCCTCGCGCCCTTGCCGAAACGCGCCTCGGCGGTCTCGATGATGGAGGTCTTGCTGCCGGGCAGCCCCGCGTCGATGAGGACCCAATTGTCCGCGGTGCCGAGGAAATACAGGTTCACCATCACGAAGCGAAGACGGGTGAGGTCATCGGTAACCTGATCGACGGTGGTTGTGATCGCCATGATTGCTGACCTCTGTCCGCTGCGAGAGCGGGATTAACGGTCGCCCTCGACGGGAGTTGCAGGCGCTCCGGCCGTTCCTCGCTGCTCCGTGACTTGACCCCGTGTGCGCCACACGCATTTTGGGCGGGCGGAACAGCGTCGCTGACCCACTCCGCCTGTTCTCTCCGCCCCATCGGGCGCAGCATCCGAGGAATATCGTCGTTTTGCAGAAAGCCCTCTTTCCGTGCGCCGCGTTCGTTCTGGCGCTCGCATTGTCACCGGCCCATGCCGCCACCAAAGATCCCCGCGTTCTCAAAGCGCTGATGAAGATGGACCCCACCACACGGATGATTCAGGTCTGCAACATGGCCGTCATGAAGCAGACCTCGGCTGAAAAGAAAGGCACGACCGAGCACGCCATGATCGACGCGCTCGCACCGCTGAAGATCTCGGCAAACGGCCTTACGGGCTCGGCCGGTGCCTTCCGCCGAGCGGGCAAGTGGTACAAGTTCGCGTTCCAGTGCACGGTGACGCCGGACCACACCCACGCGACCGCCCTGAAGATCGACGTGAAGCGGGAAATCCCGCGTTCCGAATGGGAAAAGGACAACCTCTTCCCCTGACGCCCCCAAGACCGGGAACCTGACCTCCGGAGGCGGTTAGGGGCGGCCGCCGGTCGCCTGCTGCCGCCCGGAATAGATCGACGGCGTCCACGCCACGCGGGGCCGGGACAGGATGTCCAGAACGAGGTCGGCGGCAGCGGCCACTCCGCCACCTCCCATGACCAGAGATCGTGCCTTGTCGGTGTAGGCACGTTGATCGCCTGACAACATGGCGGCCATGACGGCCTGCACGCTTTCGGCCGTGACCTCGCCGATCGCCATCACGCGCGCCGCCTTGGCCTCGCTCAGGCTGGCGGCGACCTTCTGCGTTTCCTTGATGGGGCCGGGCACGACGAGGAGTGGCGTGCCCAGCGCCGCGCCCTCGTGCATGGTGCTGGTGCCTTCCGCGACGAGGATATCGGCGGCGCGTTCGTAGAGCAGCGAATCCGCCGCCGGCACCACGCCCTTGACCGTCACCCAGTCCGGTAGCCTCGCCGGAAGATGGGAAACGCCACGCAGATCCTCGCGGTCGTTGACGGCGATCAGCACCAGTCGGATCGCCTCGTCCGCTTCAGTGCGAAGCTTCTCCACGGACCGATAGAGACTGGAGAGAAGCCGGTGACCGAATTCGCGCCCGAAAGGAAAGCCCCGCGGAGCATAGACGACGAGCTTCTCGTCGGCGCCGAAGCCGAGGCTTTCCCGCGCCGCCGCCTTTTCCGGCACTTCGGAGGTTTCCAGAAAGGGGCCGGTATGAACCAGCTTCGCCTCAAACCCGGAAAGCTCCTGGGGAAAGCCGATCGCCGGCGCGTAGGGCCAGATCAGCGCGTCCATCTGCGCGATGAACGGCCAGTCCAGAAAAAGCTCGTCGCCGATCGGATGCATCAGGATCGAGACCCACGCGGCGTTCGGAATATGGTGACGGAGCGGCAGCAGGTAGCGCGCGACATCGTCGACCACCAGGTCGGCATCTCCCAGGCACGCACGCACGAAGCCCGCCCTGTTTTCCGAATTGCGCGGCGGCAGCAGGCGCGGGCGGAAGCCCATGTCCATCGTCGCGTCGATATTGAAGGGCCGCAGCCGCTCCGCATCCAGCACGAACTCGATCGCGATATCCGGTTGCCGCTTCACAAGCGCCCGCGCCAGTGCGGCCGTGCGGGCGATGTGGCCGATGCCGCCCCCGGCGGAAGGAAGCATGATCACCTTCGCCGGCCCGTCTTTCCTGCCGTTCAGCACTGTCATCGCCCGGTCCTCCCCCCCGCCCCTGACGGCGTTTGAAGGAACAACGGGTGCATGCCACTGCCGTTCCCCTCCCTTTCCGGGGCGTCATGGAAGCCTTTTGGGCGAATTCCCGTGCTTCAGCTTGACGGAGGAGCCACAATCGGCGAAAGCCTTAGACAGTCAGGCGTCGGGGCATAGCGCAGCCTGGTAGCGCATCTGCTTTGGGAGCAGAGGGTCGCAGGTTCGAATCCTGCTGCCCCGACCAGTTGCTTCGGATTGAGACATGGTTGCCCGGATTTATCGACCTGCAAAAACTGCGATGAGTTCTGGTATGGCGCAGAGCCATCTCTGGGTTCTCGAGTTCGAGCGCCAGTCGGCGCCGTCGATCGAGCCGCTGATGGGCTACACCTCCTCTGACGATACGCAGACCCAGGTCCGGATGAAGTTCCCGACCAAGGAAGAAGCGATCGCCGCCGCCGAGCGCATGGGCGTCGCCTATCGCGTGGCCGAGCCGCACGAGCGCAAGCGCTTCACGATCTCCTATTCCGACAATTTCAGCCGTACCCGCCGGCAGCCCTGGACGCACTAGTCGTCTGATTTGGCCCCGTAGCTCAGCGGATAGAGCAGTAGCCTTCTAAGCTATTGGTCGCAGGTTCGATTCCTGCCGGGGTCACCAGACATTCGCGCCATTTGCCTTGCGGCCTCGGCCCCTACTCCAGCTCGTATCCGGCGCCCTTTTCTTCCACGCGGGCCCGATCCGCGCATTCCAATCGTCGAAAGGGCACCCGCAGGAATGCTGCGGGTGCCCTTTTTCCTGCTTAGAACTTGTAGGTGACGCCCGCGCCGACCAGCCAGGGGTCGATCTTCACGTGGCCGGAGACATGGCCGACGCCGTCGATATCGGCGGTGACGCGCGGATTCAGGAAGATCTTCTTCACGTCTACGTTCAGGCCCCAATGATCGTTGATCATGTAGTCCACACCGGCCTGCAGCGCGCCGCCGACCTGATTATGCACGTCGAAGTTGGAGAAAATCCCCTTGGATTCCTCACCGAAGAAGAAGGTGTAGTTCACGCCGGCGCCGACATAAGGCTTGATCTTCGGCGTCAGGTCGAAGTGGTACTGCAAGGTCACCGTCGGGGGGAGCAGCCAAACATCGCCGACATCGCCAAGGCTCTTGATGGAGCCGGCGCCCTCGACCTTGTGCCGCGTCGCGCCCAGGATCAGCTCCGCCGCGATATGCCGGGTGAAGAAATAGGTGATGTCGAGTTCGGGAACGACCGTATTGGTGATGTCGGTCTTGTCGCCGCCGAGCCTGGTTCCGTTGAGCTTCAGGCTGGAATCGCCGTCCGGCAGCACACCGAGCGCGCGGACCCGCAGCATCCAGGGATTGAAGGCGATCGGCTGGGCGTCGCCGGCAAAGGACGTCTGCTGCGTCGGCAGGTCGGCGGCAAAGACCTTCGAAGTCACGCCGAGGCTGAGCGCGACAGAGCAAAGGGCTGCAATACGGAACCACATGATCTCAAAACCCACAGGGATCTCCGGGCACCGGCGGCAACGAAGATCCCGCAATCCGATGCCGGCGCAGGATCGGGGTAGCAGTCGCGCCACGGCCCTCATGTGATCCAGATCAACATTTCCCTTCCCGCTGCCCTCTGTGGCAAGGCGGCCACACACAGCCTATGCCGCGTACAAAAAACCCCGCCGGCCATCGCCGACGGGGCTCCATACCTGCGCTGACGTGCAGGATTACTGGACGATTTCAACAACCTGTCGGCTGTGACCGTCGACGATCACGCGCTGGTTGTTCACGACGGCGTATTCGTAGTCGTCGTACTGCGGGATCGGGTAGAGCGTCACAGTCTGCGGCAGCGGCTGGCCGACGACTACCTTCTCCTGATAGACGACGGAGGGCTGCTGCTGCTGCACAACGTAGGTCTTCACCTCCGGCGGGGGCGGCGTCAGGCCACCGACCACAGCGCCTGCTACACCACCGACCACACCGGCGGCACCGCCGACGACCGCGCCGACCGCATGGCCAACGGCATTGCCGGCACCGTGACCGACTTCAGCGCCGGTCTGGGCGCCCTGTGCCGCAGGAGCGGGCTGTGCGGTAGTGGACTGAACCGTGGTGGTAGTCTGGGCGAAGGCAAGCGTGCTGGCCAGCGTCGCTGCCGTGAAAACAGTGGAGGCGATAATCTTACGCACGATGTGCTCCGTTGATTGTTTCGACTGGCAACTGAACGGGGCGTGGCGAATATAGGTTCCCCCAGGAGCGCAATGAACAATTGTTACCGCATGTTACAGAGCTCCCGGTCCGGAGCCCTTGCGCTGATGCCCCATCGGATTACCGGTAATCCGCATCCAAATTCGGGGAGCCGTTCGTGCTGCGCCTTTGTCTCGCCCTCGCCTTGTTCTTCTCGGCCGTCGCTCCGGCCGCCGCAGCCGACAAGCTGACCCTGCTCCTGGATTGGTTCGTCAATCCCGAGCACGCGCCTTTGGTCGTTGCGCAGGAGAAGGGCTATTTCGCCGAGCAGAACCTCGACGTCACCCTCGTGCCGCCATCGGACCCGAGCGCCCCGCCCCGGCTGCTCGCCGCCGGCCAAGGCGACATCGCCATCACCTACCAGCCGAACCTTTATCTGCAAGTCGCCGAAGGGCTGCCGGTCGTCCGTTTTGGCACGCTGGTCGACACGCCGCTCAATACGGTGATGGCACTGGAAAACGGGCCGATCAGGACGCTTGCCGACCTGAAGGGCAAGACGGTCGGTTATTCCATCGGCGGGTTCGAGGACATCCTGCTCAAGCGGATGCTGGAGACGGTCGGCCTGTCTCTGTCCGATGTGAGGCTCGTCGACGTGAACTTCGCGCTCACGCCGGCCCTGCTCGCCGGGCGCGTCGACGCGGTTGTCGGCGCCTACCGCAATTTCGAGGCCACCGAACTGGCGTTGCAGGGGAAGCCGGCCCGCGCCTTCTACCCCGAGGAGCATGGCGTGCCTCCCTTCGACGAGGTGATCTTCATCGCGCGCAAGGATGAATTGCAGGATGATCGCCTGCGGCGCTTCCTCGCGGCGGTGGAGAAGGCCGACCTCTTCATCGCCAACCATCCCGATGAGGCCTTCGCCCTGTTCACCAAGTCACATCCGGATCTGGCGAATGAGTTGAACCGCCGAGCCTACGCCGACACCTGGCCGCGTCTTTCCAAGAGCCCTGCGGGTCTCGACGTCGCGCGCTACGAGCGGTTCGGTCAGTTCATGAAGGACGAAGGGTTGATCAAGCAGGCTCCGCCCGTTGCGGATTATGCCGTCGCGCTTCACTGACGGCCGGGGCCAAGCCCCGAGAAACCGGCCGACTAGGTCGTAGACTCATAAGCTCTCAGCCATAGGCGTGTTGAGGCGATCAGGAGGGCTGCGAGAAAGTTTCGGGCGAGCTTGTCGAAGCGCGTTGCGACACGGCGGAAGTGTTTGAGCTTGCAGAAGAACCGCTCCACGAGGTTGCGCCGGCGGTAGAGGGCTGGCTCAACGGAGCGCTGCACACGGACCCGGCTCTGGGTGGGGATATGCGCCTGTCCACCTGTTTTGGCGACAAGATCGAGGATAGCGCGGCTGTCATAACCGCGGTCCGCAACGAGTGCTCCGGCTGCGGGCAGGCCGACCAGCAGGTCCGGAACGGCGGTTTTGTCCGAAGCCTGGCCGGCGGTGATCAGCAGC
>NZ_FOFG01000010.1 GCF_900110915.1 Faunimonas pinastri | reverse complement strand
TTCCACCTCGATCCGCTCTGGGCCGACGACAACATCGACTTCGTCGGCATCGACAATTACATGCCGCTCGCCGACTGGCGCGACGGCGAGGATCACCGCGACTGGCAGCCGATGCGGCGGATCAGCGACCGCGATTACCTGCAGTCCAACATCGAGGGCGGGGAGGGGTTCGACTGGTACTATGCCTCGTCAGCCGACCGCGACGCGCAGAACCGGGCTGCGATCACTGACGGCGGGGCCGGCAAGCCCTGGGTTTTCCGCTTCAAGGATATCCGCTCCTGGTGGTCCAATCCCCATTACGACCGGCCGGGCGGCGTGGAAAATGGCACCGCAACCGCCTGGGTGCCGCAATCCAAGCCGATCTGGTTCACCGAACTCGGCTGTCCGGCAGCGGACAAGGGGCCGAACCAGCCGAATGTCTTCGTCGATCCCAAGTCGTCGGAGAGCGCCTTTCCGTATTACTCCAATGGCTGGCGCGACGACCTGGCCCAGCGCGCCTTCCTGGAAGCGCAGCTGAGCTATTGGGACGCATCGGCCGGGCATAATCCGGTCTCCTCTGTCTATGGCGGACCGATGCTCGACACCGACCGGATCTGCATCTGGACCTGGGATGCGCGGCCTTTTCCGTTTTACCCGTCCTCGTCGGATTTCTGGCGCGACACGCCGAACTGGACCTACGGCCATTGGCTGAACGGACGGGCCGGGCTGGCGCCGCTGGATCTCGTCATCGCCGACATCCTGTCCCGGCAGGACTTTACCCGTTTCGACACCGATGAACTCGCCGGTCTTGTTACCGGCTACGTGCTGGACGATGCGCCGAGCGCCCGAGACGCCATCGAGGCGCTGGGCACGGCCTTCTTCTTCGACGGGGTGGAAAGCGAAGGCCAAATCGTCTTCCGCCGCCGCGACCGGCCGTCGGTGGTGAGCTATGCCGAGGACGATCTCGCGGTGACGGCCAGCGACAGCAGCGACGGAACGGTCGCGGCAGCCTTCCAGCTGACGCGGGCGCAGGAGACGGACCTGCCGCTCTCCGTCCGGCTCAGCTACACCGACGCGGCGTCCGACTATCGCTCGGCCAATGCTTACGGCCGGCGGCTCTCCTCGCAATCGGCGCGGGTGACCAGCACCTCGGTGCCCTTCGTCATGGAGCAGGCGGACGCGATCGGCCTCGCCGAGGCCATGCTGATCGAAGCCTACGTCAAGCGCGAGGCGGGGACGCTGTCGCTGCCGCCGAGCGCGCTGGCGCTGGAGCCCGGCGATGTCGCCGACTTCACCCTCGGCGGTCGCGACTGGCGTCTTCGCGTCAGCACGATCTCGGACGCGGCGCAGCGCGACCTTGAGGCGGAGCGCACCGACCGCTCGGTCTACCAGCTGAAGCCCGGCGCGCTGCGCGATTACGGACCTACGGGAGGCGGCGCATGAGACGGCTTCGAACCACCGACGGGCCGGCGGAACTCGCCTTCATGGACCTGCCGTTGCTGAAGGGGAACGAGGCGGAGGCGGCACCAACGCTTGCCGCCTATGCCAGCCCCTGGCGCGATGTGGCTGTCTATCGGTCGCCAACAGCCACCGGCTTCGCGCTGAACACGCGGCTGACGCAACCCGCCACCATGGGCGAACTGACCGCGCCGCTTTATTCCGGCCCGACGAGCCGCTGGGATCGGGGCAACTCGGTCTATGTCAGGCTTTACGGCGACGACGACCAGCTTTCCGCCAAGGAGGATCTGCTGGTCTTCGACGGCGGCAATGTCCTCTGCGTCGAGAATGCCGACGGCGAATGGGAGGTTTTGCAGTTCGCCGATGCCGAGCTGACGGGCAGCAAGACTTACAGGCTTTCCCGGCTGCTGCGCGGGCAGGCGGGGACGGAAGGCGCGCTGCGCGATCCCGTCGCCAGCGGTGCGAGGATCGTGCTGCTGGATAGCGCCTGCGAGCAGGCGACGCTGGTGCCGGACGAACGCGAGTTGCCCTTCAACTGGAAGTGGGGACCGGCTGCCGCCGATCTGTCCGCCGCCAGTTTCCAGAGCGCCACGCGCGCTTTCGAAGGCGTAGGGCTGCGACCACTCTCGCCGGTGCATATCCGGGCACGGCGCGATGCTGTGACAGGCGACATCACGCTCTCCTGGATCCGCCGCACGCGGCGGAACGGCGATAGCTGGACGCAGATCGAGGTGCCGCTGGCGGAAGAGCGCGAAGCCTACGCAGTGGACATTCTCGGCGGCGACTCCGTCAAGCGGACGCTGTCGGCTGCCGAATCCTCCGTCCTCTACAGCGCCGCCGACCAGCTGGCCGACTGGGGCGATGTCCTGCCGGCCACGCTCACCGTCGCCGTCGTCCAGGTCTCGATCACCTTCGGGCGCGGCCAGAGCCGCACCGCCACTCTCTCCCTCTGACGGAGTCACCATGTCCGAGACGACCAACCTGAAGCTTCCCTTTCTGGAAGCGGCGCAGGCGCAGAAGCACGTCACCCTGAACGAGGCGCTCGGGATGCTGGATGCGCTGGTGCAGCTTGCCGTCAAGAGCCGCGACCTCACGGCGCCGCCTGACGCTCCAACCGATGGCGACCGCTATATCGTCGCCGCCGATGCCACCGGCGCCTGGGCGGGCAAAGACCTCAACCTTGCCAGCTGGACCGACGGCGCATGGTCCTTCTTCGCGCCCGTCGCGGGCTGGCTCGTCTGGGTCGAGGACGAGAACGCATTGCTGGTCTGGAACGGTTCGGCCTGGGTGTCCGCCGCGTCCGGCACGGCCTCGCTCACCGAGGCGGAGCTCGCCGCCGGGATCCCGAAGCTCGGCATCGGCACGGCGGCGGATGATGCCAACCTCCTCGCCGCCAAGCTCAACGCGGTCCTCTTCACCGCGCTCGAAGCAGCGAGCGGCGGCACCGGTGACATCCAGTTCAAGGTCAACAAGGAAACGGCCGCCGACACGGCTTCGCTGCTCTTCCAGACCGGCTATTCCGGCCGCGCCGAGATGGGGCTGACCGGCGACGACGATTTCCACGTCAAGGTCTCGAACGACGGCTTGGCCTGGACGGAGGCGATCCGCATCGAAGCCGCATCTGGTCGGGCAAGGCTGGCGCTGCTGCGGCCCGTGATCGCCGCCACGGCCGATTACACGCTGCTCCCCGGCGACAGCGGCTCGCTCGTCTCGATCAGCAAGGCCACCGCCACGACGCTGACGCTGCCGGCCGATGCGCCGGCGGGCTTCGCCGTCACCGTCAAGCAGAGCGGGGCCGGGCAGGTGACCTTCGCCCCAGCTTCCGGCGCGACGCTGGAAAGCTATGCCGGCCATACCAGAACCGCCGGCCAGAAAGCCGTGGCGCGGCTGGCCGTCTTCGAAAACAGCACAGGCACCGCCGCCGTCTGGACCCTCGACGGGCAAACCGCAGCATGACGCCATCCCCAACCCTTACGCGACGAGGACCCATGCAACCCGCAACCAGGGATTTCGAGATCGTGCGCGGCAGCAGCGTGCCGCTCCGCTTCAGTCTTTCCACCATCACGGACGGCGCAACGACGGTTTCCGCGACCTGGGACAGCGCCGTCCTCAGCATCGTCGGACCCGACTTTTCCGTCCGCTATTCCACCGAGGACGGCGGCTTGACCCGCGCAGAGGACGGCACCGTCACCTGGCTCCCCACGGCGGCCGAAACCCGGTCGCTGCCGGCTGGGCGTGTCAACAGCTACGAACTCGAATTCCGCTGGAGCAACGGCGAGCAATGGGTGGTGCTGGCCGGGACGATCAATGGCGTGGGAGGGTTGAACGATGACTGAGCAGATCTCCGTCGAAGTTACCGAGGCGCCCGATGCGATCCTGATCGAGGTGCAGGTGCCCGGCCTGCCGGGCGCCGAGGGGGAAGCCGGCGAGCAGGGTGGATCGCTGCTGGTGGGCACCGGTGCTCCGGATGCAGCGATCGGCCGTGACGACCTCGACAGCTACTTCGACTATGCTGGCGGAAACCTGTATCCACCGAAAGCCTCCGGGTTCTGGAGTGATGCTCCCGCCAGCCTCCGGGGTCCTTCCGGACCGGCGGGGAAGAACGGCTCCGGCGTCGTGAATGGCGTGCTTTCGGCCTCGGAGACGCTGTTCGTAGGCTCCGCCGACGCCGGGGAGGACTTCCCCTTCGCCATTACCGACGAGAACGGCACCGTGCTCCTCGGTATCGACGGCGTGGGCAAGGTGAACCTCGTTCGCGACAACGAGGAGCAATTCGCTGATGGCACGCTTCTGTCCGGCGGCTTCGTCTGGGGACTGACGGACGAGGAGGGAAAGGTCGCGCTCGGCCTCAAGCAGGATGGCACGGCCTTCCTCCGCCTCTCCGACGACGCGGTGGCCGACTTGGAGACGGATCTGGCGTTGTTTCCCAATCCCTCCGTGATCCAGGGCGTCGACAATCCTTTCGCGGTGCAGGCGATCACGCCAACTCTTTCGCGTTTTTCCGCGACGATCGAGAGCGGCTGGGGCGGCAATCCCTATCCGGTCACCATGGGTTACCGGCAGCGGAGCGACATCGCGTCTTCGTCCACTCCCCGAGACACACCGCTCGACTGGGAATTCTTCGGCGTCAACGGCGATTCCACGTCGACCGGTACCAACGGGCAGAGCGGGCCCAAGGTGATCGACACGGTGCCGCCGGCTGAAATCCGCCATGTCGGCTTTTCCTTCACGCCGTCATCGAGCCCGCAACTCGGCACGGGGGCGCGGGGCGCGGCCAACAACGTGCTCCAATCGGTCGAACTCACAGACCTGGTGCCGGCGATCGAGAATGCGGTGCCGAACTCCCAGCAGGGGGAAACGGGGCTGGCCGGCGGCCTCGCCTGGGCCTCGCTCTGGCGCGATCGTCTGAAGATGCCGTGGAAAAACTATATCGTCCGCACCCATGGCGCCCCTGGCAAGTCCACGCTCGAGGTCGGGCCCGGCCAGAACCCCTTCAGCAACTTCGTCAAGGAGATCAACGCGGCCGTCGCCCTGACCGGCAGATATGGCGGCGCGGTGAAGGCGGACTGGATCGCGCTGCATAGCACCGGTCACGATCGCGAATATTGCTCCACCGCCACCACCGCCGATGCCGCCTCCGGGTCCACCACGCTCATCGTGGCAGCCACGACCAACTGCCATCTGGGCGAGATCGTCACGGGTGCGGATGCCATTCCGGCCGGCACAATCGTGGCGGGCTACACCTCCACCACGATCACCCTAAACCAGGCGCTGACAGCGGCCTTGCCGAGCGGAACGGCCATCGATTGCGCCGCGCCGATTGCCAGGATCCCGGCAATGTTCGCGAGCCTGCAGGCCGCCTACGCCGCCCAATGCACCGCGGCGACGGGGCAGGAGAGCGGCCCGGTCCTCGCCTGCACCCAGATGGGCGCGCCCTGCATGAACAAGGCGACGCCGCAGGACGGGCAGAACGACACACCGGAGGCGCAGCAGGCGGTTCTGGACTTCGTCCGCGCCAATCCCGCGATCTCCCGCCTCGTCTACCCCCGCTACATCCTGCGGATGGACCAGGAGGACGACGCCGACACAGCCCAGCACAACAGCTTCCACTATGCGCCGCAGAGCTACCTCCTTGAATACGAGTACGTCTTCAAGGCGCGCCTGACGGAGGAGTATACGGGCACGCGCTGGGTCGCCTATGGCGAATACATGACGGTGACCCGCTCGGCCCGGACCGTGAAGGTCCGCATCTGGAAAGACGCGGCCTGCACCGTTCCCTGGGGCGGGGCGAACTTCGACACGACCGGCTTCTTCAACGCGACGGGGCTGAACGGGGAGAAGCTGGAGACCTGCGAAGCCGTGCCCGGCGGTCATTACGGCTTTCGCTACATGGTCTCAGGCAGCGATATCTGCACCGGTGTCAGCCTCTCCAGCGACCTTGTGCCGGGCGACGGCTACGACATCGCGATCGCCGCGGATGCCGGAGGACAGCTCGACTACGCCTATGTCGGGCCGGGCTCGCTGAAGCACAGCGGGGCGTGGGGCAATTGTTTCGACGATGGCGGCACGCTGGGCGGTCTCGTCCCGGAAAGCCGGTTCTTTCCCGGCCTCGTCCTCAAGAACCCTCTCGTCATTTTCAAGAAGGTCGTTTCCTGATGCCTATCGGAATCATCAAGCTCTCTGGGCTGAAGATCACGGACCCGACCCGTCCGGTCATCGCGGACCTGTCCTCGAAGGTGAAGGCGATTTCGAGCCTTTATTCCTGGGTGACGTTCGATGAGGACTCCGTCACGCTCGATGCCAGCGGGCTGATCCAGGCTGTCACCGACCAGAGCGGGAACGGCCGTGGTTTTGCCCAGGCGACGGCCGCTTATCGACCGAAATGGGTGGACGGCGTCGTCAACGATCGCCCCGTGGCGCGGTTTGCCGGGAGTGCGGCAAGCTCCGTCTTCAACCGGCTCGATTTCACGGGTGCGCTGCCTTCCTCCGGAGACCTGACGAAGATCGCCGTGCTCAAGCTCGCATCGACGGCAGGCGGCGTGCAGCAGATCCTGACCGATCTGGTGCCGGCGGCCACGAAGCATGTTCTGCAGGTCAACAATGCCACGCTGCAAACCGCGAACGGCAACACAAGCGGCAACCTGTCCTATCCGACCGCGCTGGACGCATCCGCATTCCACGTCGTCGCGGGGTCGCAGGATTTCGCGGACAAGCTGGCACGAGTGAAGCTCGATGAAGGTGCGGTCACCTCCGGCGCCATGACCGCGACGGGCTTCAACACGACCATGTATCTCGGCGCAAGCGAAACGCCGACCTATCCGCTCGCGGGAGATGTGGCGGAGGTGCTTGTGTTCAACGCGGATCTGCTCGCCGACGCGCATGCCGACGATCTTGCGGCAGTGATGGCCTACCTGCAGGCGCGGTTCGCGATTTGATCAGGGATGCTCCAGATCCTTGACAAGGTTTCTTGTCGACCGTGGTTCTTTCTGCAGCGGGCGGCGCTGCTCGCGGACCAGCCGCTCCGGCTGCGGATCGCGCATCAGGTCACTCGATTGAGACGGCGGCAGTTGAGCATGGATCAACTGCCGCCGCTTCGGCCACTCAGGGTTTTGGGTGGGCGAATGGCCTGACTTCGGACACGGGGAGTGTTGGCGAAGCTTCACGCAGGTTAGTTGCGGCGCTCGTCGTGTCTCGCTGATTTTTGTTTCGGATTATTGCCCGCCCGCCTCGCGCGGGCTTTTTCATGCCCGGAGGTTTCCATGACAGCGGCCGATTTCGAGCCATCGCTGAGGGTGACGCTCGCCTATGAGGGCGGGGTCTCTGACCACCGGCTCGACCCCGGCGGATTGACCAAGGCAGGGGTGACGCAGGGTACCTACGATGCCTGGCGCAAGCTTCAGAAGCTCGCCACCCGCAGCGTGACGTCGATCGCCGATGCCGAGATCCGCGCGATCTACCGTGACGGATACTGGTCCGTCATCCGCGGGGACGACCTGCCGGCCGGGATCGACTTCGCCGTCTTCGACTTCGCCGTGAATTCCGGCCCGGCGCGGGCGGTGAAGGGCTTGCAGAAGGCGGTCGGGACGGGCGCCGACGGCGTCGTCGGCAACCTTACGCTTGCGGCGGTTCAGGACGCCGCCAGGAAGGACGAGGAAGCCGTGATCCGGGCGATCTGCGAGGATCGGCTCGCCTTCATGCAATCCCTCGGCACCTGGCGGACCTTCGGCACCGGCTGGAAGCGGCGGGTAGTGGGCTCGCAGGCCGGCTTCCAGCCGAGCGACAGCGGGGTGCTCGACTATGCCACGATGATGGCGCGCAACGATCTCAGCTTCGGCGGCCCAATTAACCCCGCGCCCGGAAAGGCGTGGCCCGAAGGCCCGGACTACCTCGTCTTGCGCTCCGATCTCATGGCCGCCGTGGGCCAGCTGACCGCCGTCGCCAACCGCTTTCCGGCTGCGCTCGCCTGAGCCTTTCGGCCGGACCCGATCCCATCCCCGCGGCGGGGCAAGCCGACATTCAGGAGGCATTTCGATGAGACTTTCCGCATTCGCGGCGCTCGGCGTAGCGATGGTCGCAGGAGGCTGCGCGGCCGACAGCACGACCAGCATCGACGCGGCAATCGCCGACAACCTGCCGACCGCCTGCGCTGCCATCACGACCGCGGATGCCGCTTTCCAGACGGTCATCGCCACGGGGACGGTGGGCAAGTCGACGATGGAGAAGGAAACCGTCGCCATGGCCGCAATTAACGCGATCTGCGCCGATCCGACGACGGTCAGCAGCCCCGCCGCCGCGCTGCAAACGGCGGCGCAAGCCTACGTGGCGGTGATCAAGGCGCTGAACGAGGCCCACTCGGCGAAGTGACCGGGAAAAAGCTTTCAAAGACAGGAGCAGAAACATGCAAGGCTGGAAAACCGTCACGATCTCCGCACTGATCGCCATCTTCGGCGCTCTGCAGGGACTGGACTGGGCCAATCTGATTCCGAACGCCACCTATGCCGGCTGGATCATCTCCGCGATCGGCGTCGTCATGCTCGTGCTGAGGACGCTGACGAGAACGCCGGTGGGACAAGGCAAGATCGCCTCGGGGGACGCCGAAGGTCCGGCGTCCAGCAAAAGCCCATAACCGGCCGGGATGTCTCGGCCGACCTTTCGAGTGATCAGGAGGTCAGCCGACCGTGGGTGGCGTCTTCGCCCGCTCGGCCACCTTGGTCTCGGGATTGACCACATAGGTCTCTTCCTGCCGGGGCTGGATGCGGGTCGGCTCCGTCGGCTCGTCCGCCAGCCCCTCCTTGAAGCTCTTCACGCCCTTGGCGACATCGCCCATCAGGTCGGAGATCTTGCCTCGCCCGAAGAGAAGCACGACGACCAGGACCACGATGGCCACGTGCCAGAAACTCATACCCATAGTGCTCTCCCTCAGGTGACGCCGCGTTGCCGCTTCATTATTCGGACTAATCCCCGGGCGGCAACCCCGTTCCGGCTCGGTCCATCCGCCGGGGTCACGGCTTGCTGGCGGGCGCGGTCGCTGCCAAGATAGGGACCGCATTCGCCGGGCGAAAGAGATTCGATGCATAAAGTGCTTGCAGCCGCTTTCGGGCTGATCCTGACAGGGTGTGCGTGCGGCGACTGCGGACGCGTCCACCCGCCCGTCGGACTGGGACGCATGTCCCACGCCACCGTTGAGGGGCTGGTGGGCAAGCGTGTCGGCCGAACGCTTGCCGATGACGACATCGCAAAGGGCGAAGCGGCGGAGTTCCGCGCGCTGGAATTCAGCCGCGGTTCTGCGGTGGAATGGCACAGCACGATCGACGACAGCCACGGAAAGGTTGTGGCGGGCGATACCTCCCGCATCAACGACCTGACCTGCCGCCGCTACACGCACACCGTCTATATTCTCGGGCGGCCGCAGGTCGGCAGCGGAACGGCTTGCCGCCAGATCAACGGAAGCTGGCGCCTGATCAATAATTGATGTGCCGGCACGCGGCGCGCTCCGTCGCATTGCTGCCGGTCTGTTTCCGGATTAGGACGAGCGTCAAACAGGACGTTTTGGCACGTGCTTTTCTGGATCATCCTTATCCTGCTGACGGCGGCGGCTGTGCTTGCCGTGCTGATTCCGCTTGGTCGACGGGGGCATGTGGGCGAACTCGCCAGCCATGATCGCGCGGTCTACACCGACCAGCTTTCCGAAATCACCACCGAGGAAGCACGCGGAGAAATCTCTTCGGAAGACGCGAAAGCCGCGCGGGCTGAGATCGCGCGGCGCCTTATCGCCGCCGATCACGGCTCCGGCCGCGCCATTGCGTCGACAGAGAGCCCGGCGCCGCGCCGCCTCATCGCCATGGTGGCGCTGGTCGGCATTCCGCTTCTTTCCATTCCGCTCTACCTGCTCCTCGGTTCGCCCGGCATGCCCGGCGAACCGTTGCAGGCGCGACTCGATTCCAGTGCGCCGAACGACATCAACGTGCTTGTCGCGCGTGTCGAGCAGCATCTGGCGCAGGATCCGAAGGACGGCCATGGTTGGGAGATCCTCGGCCCCGTCTACGTCCGCATGGGTCGCTTGCCCGATGCGGAACATGCTTACCGCACCGCCATCGACGTGCTCGGCTCCTCGGCGGATCGGCAGGCAAATCTTGGCGAAGTTCTGGTCGCGGAGCAGGGCGCCGTCGTTACGGCGGATGCCAAGGCTGCGTTCGATGCGGCTTTGCAGGCAGACCCAAAAGCCCCGAAGGCCCGCTTCTATCTCGGTCTTGCCGACCAGCAGCACGGCGACAAGGTCGCGGCTGCCGATCGCTGGAACAAGCTCCTGGCCGATACGCCCGCCGATGCGCCATGGCGGCCTTTCGTCGAGACGTCGCTGGCCCAGCTTGAGGGCAAGGCTCCCGCCACCGGTATCCCGCCGATGGGGTCTGCGTCTGGGGCTGCGCCACCCGCGGCTGAAGGACAGCCCGGTCCGTCGCAAGCGGATGTCGCCGCGGCCTCTTCCATGTCGGGGGAAGACCGGCAGGCCATGATCAACGGCATGGTGGGCCGCCTCGCGGATCGCCTGCATGCGCAGCCTGACGATGTGGAAGGCTGGCTGCGACTTGTCCGCGCTTACAGCGTGCTTGGCCGGCAGGACGATGCCGCCCAGGCCGTCCGCACCGCCATGACATCGCTGAGGGCAGAGGACGCACGGCAGAAGATCGTCGCTTTGGCCAGTGACCTCGGCCTGAAAATTGGGGAGCTTGGCCAGCCATGACACGCAAGCAGAGGCGATTGAGCTTTATCGGCGCGGCGGGCGGCGTTCTCGCGGTCGCGGTCGGACTCGTGCTCTATGCTCTCACGGGGCAGATAGTCTTCTTTTATACTCCCTCCGACATCGCCGCCCATCCGATCGCGCCGGGAACGCGCGTGCGGCTCGGTGGACTGGTGGAGGATGGCTCCGTTCAGCACGGCGACAATGGACGGGTCGCTTTCAGCGTCACCGACACGCAACACCAGACCAAGGTGACCTATACCGGCCTGCTTCCGGATCTCTTCCGCGAAGGGCAGGGCGTCGTGGCGGAAGGCGTCTACGATGCGAACGGCATGGTGACCGCGGACAACGTGCTGGCTAAGCATGACGAAAAATACATGCCGCCCGAAGTGGCCGCCGCGCTGAAGAAGCAGGGCGTCTGGGAGGGTGACAAGCAGACAGCGGAGAAGACGCCGTGATGGACCTGTCCTTCGCCGAAATCGGCCATTACTCGCTGGTGCTCGCTCTGGCGCTTTCCCTGTTGCAGTCCTTCGTGCCGCTCTGGGGCGCGCACCGTCTCGACGGACGCCTGATGAGCGTCGGTCCCGTGGTCGCAGTGGTGAACTTCGGCTATGTCGCGCTCGCCTTTGCCGCGCTCGTCGCCGTTCACGTGACTTCGGATTTCTCCGTCGCCAACGTCTACGAGAATTCCAACTCGCAGATCCCGCTGCTCTTCAAGATAACGGGCGTCTGGGGAAACCATGAAGGGTCGATCCTTCTCTGGATCCTGATCCTCGCCTTGTTCGGGGCGCTGGTCGCGCTATTCAGTTCCAATCTTCCGGACACGCTGCGGGCGCGCGTGCTCTCGGTGCAGGGCTGGATAGGCACCGCGTTCCTGCTGTTCCTGCTCTTGACCTCCAACCCCTTCGCCCGGCTCAACCCGGCTCCGATGGAGGGGCAGGACCTCAATCCGGTGCTGCAGGACATCGGCCTCGCGATCCATCCGCCGATGCTCTATCTCGGCTATGTCGGCTTCTCCATCGCCTTTTCCTTTGCCATCGCTGCGCTGATCGACGGCCGGATCGACGCGGCCTGGGCGCGGTGGGTGCGGCCCTGGACGCTGCTTGCCTGGCTCTTCCTGACGCTCGGAATCGCAATGGGCTCTTACTGGGCCTATTACGAACTCGGCTGGGGCGGCTTCTGGTTCTGGGACCCGGTGGAGAACGCGTCCTTCATGCCCTGGCTCGCCGGCACGGCGCTGCTGCACTCCGCCGTCGTGATGGAAAAGCGCGGTGCGCTGAAGATCTGGACGATCCTGCTGGCGATCCTGACCTTCTCGCTGTCGCTGCTCGGCACGTTCATCGTCCGCTCCGGGGTATTGACCTCGGTGCATGCCTTCGCCTCCGATCCGACGCGCGGCGTGTTTATCCTGGCGATCCTCACGGCCTTTATCGGGGGGGCACTCGTACTCTTCGCCTGGCGTGCGCCGGGCCTGAAGCAGGGCGGTATCTTCGCGCCGATCAGCCGCGAGGGAGCGCTGGTCTTCAACAATCTCTTCCTCATCGCGGCGACGGCGACCGTGCTCGTCGGCACCCTCTATCCGCTGGCGCTGGATACCCTGACCAGCCGCAAGATCTCCGTCGGATCGCCGTTCTACCAGCTCACCTTCGCGCCCCTGATGGTGCCGCTGCTGCTGGCAGTGCCGTTCGGCCCCATGCTGGCCTGGAAGCGCGGTGACCTGAAGGGAGCGGCGCAGCGCCTTGCCGTCGCCATGGTGCTATCCGTCATCGCGGTGGTCCTCGCGCTCTTCCTCTCCGGAGCAAAGGGCGTGCTGGCCCCCCTCGCTGTAGGGCTCGGCATCTGGCTCATCGCCGGAAGCGTCGTCGATCTGACGGAGCGCGCCAGGCTTTTCCGGGGATCGCTGTCGACGAGCTTCGCCCGCCTGACGGGGCTTCCCCGATCCGCATTCGGTTCGGCACTGGGCCATGCCGGCCTTGGCCTGACGGTGCTCGGCATAACTTTCGTCTCGTCATGGCAGATCGAGGCGATCACCTCGGTGAAGCCCGGCCAGTCGATCCCGCTCGGCCATTACCAGCTGACCTATGTGGAGACGACCAACGGGCGGGGACCGAACTTCCGCGCCGAGGTTTCCCGCTTCCAGGTGACCGGCGACAATGGCCGAAGCTTCACCATGGCGCCCTCCAAGCGCTTCTTCTCCGCGCGACAGAGCGCGACTACGGAATCGGCGCTCAAGACGATCTGGCTATCGCAGATCTACCTGTCGCTGGGTGACCGTTCAGATGACGGTTCGCTTGTGGTGCGGGCCTATTACAAGCCGCTGGTGACGTTGATCTGGCTGGGTGGCGTGGTCATGGCGATCGGTGGTGTTATTTCGCTCAGCGACCGTCGGCTGCGCGTCGGTGCGCCGCGAAAGGCGAGGGCGCGCAAGCCTGCCGCCGAGCCGGTCTCGACTTGATCGGGGCTGGCGTAATCGGGCTTGGGGTGATCAGGCGCTCGTTGCTCGCGCTGGCGCTTCTGTGCGCAGTCGCGGCTCCGGCATTCGCTGTTCAGCCCAACGAGATGCTGCCGGATCCTGCGCTGGAAGCGCGCGCTAGGGCTATTTCGGAAGGCCTGCGTTGTCTGGTCTGCCAGAACGAATCCATCGACGATTCCAACGCACCGCTGGCCCACGATCTCCGGATGCTTGTCCGCGACCGGCTGAAGGCCGGCGATACGGACGCGCAGGTCCGCCAGTATCTCGTCGCGCGTTATGGCGAGTTCGTGCTGCTGAAGCCGAGCTTCAGCCCGGAGAACCTGCTCCTCTGGGGAACGCCGATCATGGTGCTCGCGGTGGGCGGGCTGATCCTGCTTTCGCGCCGCCCCCGGCGTCAGCCGCGAACGCTCGCGCTGAGTGCCGAGGAAGAGGCGGCGCTGGAGCGGATACTGTCCCGGGAAGACCAGCCCGGCTGAAGCGTCGCATGGGCCGCCTCCACATTACGCAAAATTAATCGGCGGGACACGGGATCGTAAGTCTGAGGCTCCTATCTCTATCAGCACAGAGCGGCGCACCTGCCCCCCGGCGTCGCACCTGTCAGGATCGGGACCGCTCCTTGCGAGGAGCGGTCCCGGCTCAACCGGAGTTCAGGACATTGACCGA
This sequence comes from Faunimonas pinastri, assembly GCF_900110915.1. Taxonomy (GTDB): domain Bacteria; phylum Pseudomonadota; class Alphaproteobacteria; order Rhizobiales; family Afifellaceae; genus Faunimonas; species Faunimonas pinastri. The sequence continues at coordinate 136,658 of NZ_FOFG01000010.1, read as the reverse complement.
TCAAAATTCCCAGTCGCCTTCGCGCTCCCGACGCCTGCGCAACGCGCTGCTCGCGAGCGTTCTGACGCTTGGCGTGGCGGGCACCGCCGCGTCCGGCATCATGATGACCAATAGCCAGGTCGCCCATGCCGACCAGCTGCAGGTTCAACCTTCCGGTCCTGCCGACTTCTCCAGTCTGGTCGAACAGGTCGCTCCTGCCGTCGTCAGTGTCCGCGTGAAGACGGACATGGACGAAGCCTCGGCGAGCGACCAGGACGATGACGATCAGGGCGGCGGCAATGGTGGTGGCGGAAACGGCGGCGGCAGCAACGCGCTTCCCTTCCCGGACCTTCCGGAAAACAGCCCCTTCAACGAGTTCTTCCGCCGCTTCGGCCAGCAGCATGGCCAGGGTAACGGACAGGGTGGCGGTGACCACCAGAACTCGCCTCGCCAGCACCATTTCGGCATGGCGCAGGGCTCCGGCTTCTTCATTTCCGATGACGGCTTCATCGTCACCAACAACCATGTCGTCCAGGGCGGCAAGGAATTCACCGTCGTCACCAACGACAAGCGCGAGTTGACGGCCAAGCTGATCGGCACGGACGAGCGTACCGACCTTGCCCTTCTCAAGGTGGAAGGCACGGGCTTCAAGTTCGTGAAGCTCTCGCAGTCCCAGCCAAAGGTCGGCCAGTGGGTCGTCGCCGTCGGCAATCCCTTCGGCCTCGGTGGCACGGTCACGGCCGGTATCGTCTCGGCGGAGGGCCGTGACATCGGCGCCGGTCCCTACGACGACTTCCTGCAGATCGACGCGCCGGTGAACCGCGGCAATTCCGGCGGCCCGACCTTCAACATGCAGGGCGAGGTGATCGGAGTGAACACCGCGATCTACTCGCCGTCCGGCGGCAGCGTCGGCATCGCCTTCGCCATCCCGGCCAGCACGGTGCAGCAGGTCGTCAGCAGCCTGAAGGAGAACGGTACGGTGACCCGTGGTTGGATCGGCGTTCAGATCCAGCCCGTCAACAAGGACATCGCCGACAGCCTGGGCCTGAAGGGCACCGACGGCGCGCTTGTCGCCGAGCCGCAGGACGGCAGCCCGGCCGCCAAGGCCGGCATCAAGGCCGGCGACGTCATCACTAAGGTCAACGGCACCACGGTCGCCGGCCCGCGTGAACTCGCCCGCATGATCGCCGGCTATCGCCCGGATACGGACGTCAAGCTCACCTATGTCCGCGACGGCAAGGAGCAGGACGTTACCGTCCATCTGGGCAAGCTCGGCAACCAGCAGGCTTCCGCCGACCAGAATGACAATGACGTCCAGCCGGATTCGCTCTCCGGCCTCGGCCTCACCCTGGCTCCGAGCAAGGATGGCGATGGCGTGCAGGTCAGCGGCGTGGACGACGGCAGCTCGGCCAGCGAAAAGGGCCTGCGCGTCGGCGATGTGATCACCGCGGTGAACGGCAAGCCGGTCAACAACGTGCGCAGTGTCGAAACCGCGATCACCGATGCCAAGAAGTCCGGTCGCCGCGCGGTGCTGATGCAGATCCAGAGCAACCGCGGCTCGCGCTTCGTAGCCCTGCCGCTGAGCGCCGACAAGGGCTGATCGTCCGTCCCCTCTGAAATCGAACGATCGGCGGGCATTCAGTGCCCGCCGATCGCCTCATTGGCCCGCTTTCTCCAGGGCGATTCAAGTATGCGTGTTCTCGTCATCGAAGACGATCAGGAGGCTTCCGCCTATCTGGTGAAAGCTCTCAAGGAAGCCGGTCACGTGGCCGATCAGGCCGGCGACGGCGATACCGGGCTGGCGATCGCTCGGGAAGGCATCTACGACGTTCTCGTCATCGATCGGATGTTGCCCCGTCGCGACGGGCTTTCCGTCATCGAGAGCTTGAGAGGCGAGGGGAACCGGACGCCGGTTCTCATTCTTTCCGCGCTCGGCCAGGTCGACGACCGCGTCACCGGATTGCGAGCCGGTGGCGACGATTATCTACCAAAGCCCTATGCGTTCTCCGAACTGCTCGCCCGCGTCGAGGTCCTGGCGCGCCGAAACAGCCCGCAGGAAGCGCAGACAGTCTACCGGGTCGGCGACCTCCAGCTCGATCGCCTGTCGCGCTCGGTCGTGCGGGGCAGCGAGCCGATTCTGCTGCAGCCGCGCGAGTTCCGGCTCCTGGAATATCTGATGAAGAATGCCGGCACCGTGGTGACCCGCACCATGCTGCTGGAAAAGGTCTGGGACTACCACTTCGATCCGCAGACCAACGTGATCGACGTGCACATGTCGCGCCTGCGCTCCAAGATCGACAAGGGATTCGAGCGGCCGCTGATTCATACGGTCCGCGGCGCCGGCTATGTCATCCGCGACGATGGTTGACATCGGCCGCCCGCATCATCCCCGACTTCGCCTGTTCCGCACGACGGCGTTCAAGCTTTCCGTCATCTATTTCGCGGTCTTTTCCGTCTTCGCCGCATTCCTGATCGGCTATATCGCGAGTTCCACGACCCAGCTTCTGACCAGCCAGATGCGCGAGGCGGTCGATACCGAGTTGAAGGGGCTGGAGGACGAGTACCGCCAGGGCGGCATTCCGCGCCTCGCTCTGGTGATCGACCGGCGTAGTCGCCAGCCTGGCGCCAGCCTTTATCTGATCGCGGACGCGAACGGCGACAAGATCGCCGGGAATGTCTCCGCCGTGCCGGAAAGCGTGCTGAACGGGGTGCGAACCGGCGTCCAGACCGTGCCTTATGCGCGGCTGGACGAGGGGGATCGCAGCGGCTCCCATTCCGCGCTTGTCCGTGTCGTCGAACTGCCCGGTGGATTCAGGATGCTGGTCGGGCGCGACATCGGGGAGCGTGACTATCTCGCCCACGTCATCAAACGGGCGCTGATCCTGACGCTCGGCATGATGGTTGTGCTGGGCCTTGCCTCATGGCTCTTCGTGTCCCGGCGGGTGCTGCGGCGCATCGATTCCATGTCTGAAACGAGCCGCACCATCATTGCAGGCGATCTTTCCCGCCGGCTGGAAGTGACGGGCACGCGCGACGAATTCGATCGTCTCGCGGAAAGCGTCAACGCGATGCTGGTGCGCATCGAACGGCTGATGGTCGGGCTGAAGGAAGTTTCGGACAACATCGCGCATGACCTGAAGACGCCGCTTAGCCGCCTGCGAAGCCGCGCGGAGGCGGCACTGGCGCAGGGCGGCGGGGAAGCGGCCTATCGCGAAGCCCTGCAGGCTGCGATCGAGGACGCGGATCAACTGATCCGCACTTTCAACGCCCTCCTGATGATTGCGCGTGTCGAGGCGGGATCTTCCAACGCGGAGTTCGACAGGATCCCGCTCGGGACCATCGCGGGAGACATCTTCGAACTCTACGAACCGCTTGCCGAAGAAGCGGGCGTCGATCTCCGTCTGGAGGATTGCCCGGCGGTCGAGATCCGAGCCAATCGCGAGCTCGTCAGCCAGGCGCTTGCCAATCTGGTCGATAACGCGATCAAATACGCCCATGAAGCCGGTGGCGAACCGAAAGTTTCGATCACCGTCCGGCAGGATCGCGGCCGGGTGGAGATGGTGGTTGCCGACAACGGGTCCGGCATTCCGGCAGAGGACAGGGAACGTGTGACGCAACGCTTCGTTCGCCTGGAGAAGAGCCGTTCCAAGCCGGGCGCCGGGCTGGGCCTCAGTCTCGTCTCGGCCGTGGCGCAACTGCACGGGGGAAGCTTGAAACTGGAAGACAATCAGCCGGGCTTGCGAGCCATTGTGTCGTTTCCTGCCGGCGATGCCGTCGCCGATGCCTGATGATCTCCGCCAGCGCCTGCAATCCTTGCCCGCTTCTCCGTTTGCGGAGGGGGCGCTCGTTCACCTGCGCGAGGCCTCGGCGAAGCAGGGTCTTGTCGCGGAAATGGAAGGCGTGCTGGCCGACGAGCGTCTCGCCGCGTTTCTCGGCAGCGCGCTGGGTGATTGCCCCTACCTTTGTGACCTCGCGGCCAAGGATGTTTTGCGTCTGCTCGCCATCGTCGAGGAAGCGCCCGAGGAACGTGTCGCAAGACTGATCCGCGAAATCTCGACCGGATCCTGGACAGAGAAGAGCGCCGTCATGTCGGCGCTGCGCCGCGCCAAGCAGGATGTCGCGCTGACGCTGGGCCTTGCCGATCTCGGCCGCGCCATCGACCTGGAGACGGTAACCGGCGGCCTCAGCGATCTTGCGGATGCGGCGTTGGACGCTGCGCTGCGCTTTTCGCTTTCGGAGGCCGAGCGGCAGGGCCGCTGGCGGGGTGCTTTGCCAGCGGAAAGCGGCCTCGCGATCCTCGCGATGGGCAAGCACGGCGCCCGCGAGCTGAACTACTCCAGCGATATCGACATCATCCTGATCTACGATCCCGAGCGGCCGGGGGTTGCCGAGGGCATCGAGCCTTCGGTGTTCTGGGTCAGGATCGTCCGGCAACTGGTGGCTTTGCTGCAGGAGCGTACCGCTGACAGTTACGTCTTCCGCGTCGATCTTCGGCTGCGGCCGGATCCCGGGGCGACGCCCCTCGCCCTCTCGCTACCGGCGGCGCTGATCTATTACGAAAGCATGGGCCAGAACTGGGAACGTGCGGCGATGATCAAGGCGCGCGTCTGCGCCGGCGATCATGCGTGCGGCGAGACGTTCCTGAGCGAGGTCGCGCCCTTCATCTGGCGCAAATACCTCGATTTCGCGGCGATCGCCGACATCCATTCCATCAAACGGCAGATGCATGCCCATCGGGGACATGGTGCGATCGCCGTGGCTGGGCACGACATCAAGCGCGGACGCGGGGGTATTCGCGAGATCGAGTTCTTCGCCCAGACCCAGCAACTTATCGCCGGCGGCCGCGACCGCGCCCTGCGGGGGCGCGCGACCCGTCCCATGCTGTCGGGGCTGGCTGAAAAGGGATGGTTCAGCGGCGACGTTCGCGACCAGCTCGACGGAGCCTACGTCTTTCTCCGCACCGTCGAGCATCGCTTGCAGATGGTGCGGGACGAGCAGACGCATCTCTATCCCACCGCGCTGGAAGAGCGCGCCCGCATCGCCCGTCTGATGGGCTTCGAAGATCCCGAAGCTTTCGAAAAACGCATGCGTGCCACGCTTACCACCGTCGCGCGCTTCTACTCCGAGCTTTTCGAGAATGCTCCGGAGCTGGACACCGATGTCGGCAGCCTTGTCTTCACCGGCGGGGAGGACGACCCGGAAACGCTCGAGACGCTGCGGCGCATGCAGTTCGAAAAACCGGAGCGGGTCACGGAAACGATCCGCTCATGGCATTTCGGCCGTTTTCCGGCCATGCGTTCCACCAAGGCGCGCGAGCGCCTGACGGAAATCACGCCGGGATTGTTGACCGCGATGTCGCGCGGCGGCAATCCGGATGCGGCGTTGGGAGCTTTCGACGCGCTATTGCGCGCTTTGCCGGCTGGAGCGCAGCTCTTTTCGCTGCTCGCCTCCAATCCCGCTTTGCTCGATATGCTGGTCTTCGTTCTGGGAGCTGCGCCGCGCCTTGCCGAAACCTTCGCCCGCCGCCCCCATGTCGTGGACGCCCTGATCAATCCCGCATCCCTTGCGCAGGACGGCACGCTGGAGGTGTTCCGGGCACAGCTGCACGAGGCGACGACCGCGTCCCGGGATCATGAGGATGCGCTCAATCGCGTGCGCCTGTTTGTGGGCGAGCAGCGCTTCATGATCTCGGTGCGGCTGATCACCGGCCAGATTGCTTCCGTCGACGCCGCGGAGATCTTCTCCGATCTGGCGCAGGCCGCCCTCTGTGAGTTGCTGGACCTGACGCGCGCCGATTTCCGGCGCCAGTACGGCGTTATCCCGGGCGGTTGCGAACTGGTGCTTGCACTGGGACGACTTGGCAGCCGAGAGATGACGGCGACCTCCGACCTCGATCTGCTGATCATCTACGATCACGATGCCGGCGCCGCAATTTCCGATGGGGCTCGAGGTCTTCCGCCCTCGCAATATTACGCTCGCTTCACGCAGCGGCTCGTTTCCGCGCTCTCTGCTCCAACCTCGGAGGGGATCGCCTATTTCGTCGATCTCCGGCTCAGACCCTCGGGCCGATCCGGTCCGCTGGCGACCCATGTCGATGCTTTCGAGCGATATCAGCGGGAGGAAGCCTGGACATGGGAGCACATGGCGCTCTCGCGGGCGCGTCCCGTCGCCGGCGACACGGCGCTTTGCCTGCGTGTGGATCAGGCGATTGCCGAGGTCACCGCCCAGCAGCGCGAACGGGGCAAGCTGGTGGAAGACGTCGCGTCCATGCGAAGCCGGGTGGAGGATGCGCGCGGGGCCGGCGCCTGGGATCTCAAGACCGGGATCGGCAGCATCATGGATTGCGAGTTCATCGCGCAGCTCGCACTGCTCGCGGGCCTGCCCAAGCGGGATGGGGAAACGACCTCCGAAACGCTGGTACGGGCAGGGGAGACGGGTGCGCTTGCCCTTCGAGATGCCGACCTGCTCGCCTTTTCCGACGAATGGCAGACCGCCATCTTGCAGGCGATGCGAATTGTCGGCGACACTCTCGCCGATCCGAGTGCGGCTCCGGAAGACGTGAAGCGTCTCATCGTCAAGCTCGCGGCCGGTGCAACGGCCCGGTGGAATTCGGAACGGGCGCTGCCGTCGATCCTGGCGGAGGAAACCTTCTTTGCGCAGGATCCTGCCGGCGCTGGGGAAAGGCTCGCCTTCGATGTATTCCAGTCCGCGCTTGCGGCGGTGCAGTCGGCAACCCGGGAGGCCTACCGGAAATCGCTCGCCTTCGTAGCAAAGGGTGAGCTTCACGGATCCGCCTGAGCCTACAAAGGGCGAGAGAGCGAGTTGGCGAAGTGCGCCGGAAACAGGAGAAGTTTATGGGTTCGCGTTTCAAGGTGACGATTCTGGCGGCCATTCTGGGGGGTGTAAGCGCTTCGGCCGCGTTGGCGCAGACGGAGACAGCAGGTGCCGGCCAGCAGCCGCCGCGCGGGGCGGCCGGAATGATGAAGCGGCTTGACACCAACAAGGACGGTTTTGTCGATCAGCAGGAGTTCCTGGCGTCCAAGGAAGCGACCTTCAAGGCAACCGATGCCAATGGCGACGGTTTCGTCAGCCTGCAGGAATTGACCGATCGCATCACGGCGATGCGCCAGCGCGGCATCGAGCGCAGCTTCAAGCGCTTCGACACCAACGGCGACGGTAAGATCTCGGCCGCCGAACTCGCCGGGACACGGATCAAGCGGCCCGAGGCCATGATGAAGCGGGCCGATACCAATGGTGACGGCTCGATCAGCATGGACGAATTCCGCTCTCTGCGGCAGGCACAGGTCCAGCGTTACGCAGCCTCGGTGATGCGGCGCTTCGACACCGACAAGGACGGCAGGATCTCCAGGCAAGAGGCAGATGCCCAGGCCGTGGCGCTGTTCAAGCAGGCTGACAAGAACGGCGACGGCAAGCTCGATGCGTCCGAACTGACGGCTCGTTTTGCACGGGGCGGCATGCTGCCGGCGGGGAACGTGGCCCCGGCTCCGAAGCCGGCGGCGCAGTAAGAACAAAACCCTATCAACGACGATCCGGCATCAGTCGGATCGCTCAGCCGACGGATGCCGGATGGCTCAGGCGGCCGCCGATGCCTTCGGCGGTTGCTGCGGCCGCATCGGCATGAAGACCGAGATCTTTGTGCCCACGCCCTCCGCCGAAGCGATCTCCATGTAGCCGCCGTGCAGGACGGCCAGAGAGCGGGCGATGGCGAGGCCGAGGCCGGAGCCCTTGTGGTTCCGCGTCATCTGGCTCTGCACCTGCTCGAAGGGGCGGCCAAGCTTGGCGACGGCGGTCTGCGGAATGCCGATGCCCGTGTCTTCCACCATGAGGCAGACACCGTCTTTCATACGGCTGGCGGAAACCTTTACCGCGCCGCCCGAGGGCGTGAACTTGATCGCGTTCGACACGAGGTTGAAGAGGATCTGCCTCACCGCCTTACGATCGGCCTGGAATACGAGTTCGGGCACCACATCAGTCATGATCTGGACATGGCCACGCTCGGCCTCGTCCGCGTGGGAAACGACGGCTTCGGCCACGAGATTACCCACCTCGATGATCTCTGGCGCCAGGTCGAGCCGCCCTGACTCCAGCCGCGCCATGTCGAGAATGTCGGAGATGATGGAGAGCAGGAAGCGACCGCTTTCCCGGATGTCCCGGCAATATTCGGCGTATTTCTCGTCGCCCAGGTCACCAAAGACGCCGGACAGCATCATCTCGGAAAAGCCGATGATGGCGTTCAGCGGCGTTCGGAGTTCGTGCGAGACATTGGCCAGGAACTCCGACTTGATGCGGCTGGCATCCTCGGCCTTGTTCTTTTCCTCGGCGTATTTCTCGGCGAGATCCACGAGCTGCTGCGCCTGCTTCTCCAGCTGTTGCCGGGAATGGCGGAGGTCGGCGACCGTATCGGTCAGCGCGCGCTCGTTCTCCAGAAGCTGTTTCTCGTTTTCCTTCAGCGTGGTGATGTCGGTGCCGACCGAGACGAAGCCGCCATCCTTGGTGCGGCGCTCGTTGATCTGCAGCCAGCGCCCGTCGTCGAGCCGCGCTTCCAGCGAGCGTGCGCCCACATCCGAGCCGGAGGCCGGGAAGGCGTTGGCGATGATAGGTCGCCGGCCACCGCTGACGATCTCTTCGTAGGCGGTGCCCGGCCGCACGAGATTGTCGGGCAGGCCGTAGAGCTGCTGGTACTTGCTGTTGCACATGACCAGCCGGTCGCTGGCATCCCAGAGCACGAAGGCTTCCGAAATGGCCTCGATGGCGTCGCGCAGCCGGAGGTCCGCCATGCGCGAGGCTTCGGCCATGCGCTTCTGTTCGGTCACGTCTACCGCGATCCCGACGAGATGCGGGTCGTCCTGCTTGTCGAGCACCACTTCCGCCCGGGCGCGAACCCAGACCCAGTGCCCGTCGGCGTGGCGCATGCGAAACTCGCGATCCACCTGGCCTTCGCCGGTGCGCACGAGTCCGTTTGCCAGTTCGATCAGGTCGGTGTCTTCGGGATTGACGAGCTGCGCGACCTCGCGGATCGAGAGCAGGGCGTCGCGCGGAGCAAGGCCCAGGATCTCGAACATGGACTGCGACCAGAAGATCGCGCCGCGCGAGAGGTCCCAGTCCCAGAGGCCCGAGCGGCCACGGCGAAGGGCCATGTGGAAACGCGTCTCCGTTTCCAGGTAGATGGAGTCGGCTTCCTGGGCGCGCGCGGCCTGCGCATGGAAGGCAAATCCGAGGATTACCAGCACGATGCTGGTGGCGATGAAGACGATGGTTTCGCGCGAGACCTGACGCCGCCAGCCCGAATAGAGCGATGAAACCGGCTGCACCACGGCAATCGATCCGGCGCTGTTCTTGCCGTTATAGACCGTCGCGATCACGTCCTCGCCCGAGGGCAGGGTGAGCTGCAGCACGCCGGCGCGCTCGCCCAGCGTCGTCAGCGGCTGGCCCGGCCCCATCCAGTCGTCGAGATAACGGTTCAGCAGGTCCGGCTGCGGGGGCACCGCGGCCACGATCTTTTCTTCGGAGTTCACCGCAAGGACGAGGCGTCCCGTCTTGGCAGCGTCCGGGGGGGCAGAGGTCTCCAGCTCGCCCTGCATGACTTCCGGCGACTTCGTCTGGATCTGGTCGGTATCGAAGAGATCCGTGGCGACGGACTTCGCGATCAGGCTGAGCTTCGCCTGACCCGCGTCGCTGATGTCCTGCCGGATGTCATAAAGCGCGATCACGCGCATCAGCGCGAGCGCGAGCACGAAGAGAATGATCAGGAAGGGGATGAAACGCTTGATGAAGGGCTCGTTGACCACGAGCCGCTGATAGGCGGGATGCACGAAGAGCCGCGCATGTCCGGCCAGCGCAGGACGCTCCGGGCGCTTGAGCCCGTGATCGTTCTTCACTCCAGACGCTATGGCCCATCGACCCAAGGCCATCCCCCCTCCTTTGTGGCTGAAACGGGGCGGCGCTTCCCCGAATCAGCCTGATTTGAATCGAGCCGATTCCCGTTGTCCAGTTCGCCGTAACCAATTGTTAAGACGGTTCAGGATTGTGGCTTTTCAGCCCTCCAGCGTCCGGATCAGGATGTCGGAAACGTCTCTGGAGAGCTCCGGCACCGTGGCCAGTCGTTTGAGCGCAGCCTCGGCCGCTGCTCGTCTCGACGGCTCCATCATGCGGAACGAGCGGAACGCGGTGGTCAGCCGCGAGGCGACCGAGGGATTGTGCCGGTCCACCTCCGCGACCATGTCCACCATGTACCGGTAGCCCTCGCCATCCGGGCGGTTGAAGGCGACGGGATTACCAGCCGCAAAGGTGCGGATCAGCGCGTATACCCGGTTCGGCACCTTCATCGAGAAGGCGGGATGGCGGCTGAGCGCCTGCACGCGCTCCAGCGTGGAATGCTGCGGAACGGTCGCCTGCACGGAGAACCACTTGTCCAGGACCAGCGGATCGTCGCGGTAGCGCTCGTAGAATGCCTCCAGCAGGGCGGGTGCATCATCGAGGTCGCGATGTACGGCAAGGCGCAGGGCCGCCAGCCGATCGGTGAGATTGCCGGCGCCGTGGAAAGCTTCGGCGAGATCGGCGGAAGTGATGCGGCCGGCGGCAAGACCATAGGCCCAGGCCGCGTGGCGGAAGGCGCGGCGTCCGGCGCTTTCGGCATCCGGGCGGTAGCTCGCATCGGCAGCGGGTGCCGCAGCGGCGAGCGCGTCCGCGATCCGATCGCCGAGATGCGTCTGCAGCGCCCGGCGGGCGACGAAGATCGCGTCCGGGTCGACATTGGTGCGAATGGCTTGAGCGACTTCCATGTCGCTGGGCAAGGTGAGCGCGAGGGCGCGGAAAGCCGGATCGAGCTCCGTGGCGCTCGCAAGCCGTCCGAGTTCTTCGGCAAAGCGGCCGTCGAATACCGGCGTCGCGCCCTGCCGGATCTCTTCCGTCGCACGCTTCAGGAGATCCATCGCGATGGTCTGCGCCGCTTCCCAGCGGTTAAACGGATCGGCATCGTGTCCGACCAGGAAGAGCAGGTCGTCCATGCCGAGGTCGGTTTCCAGCCGGACGGGCGCGGAGAAGCCGCGCAGCAACGACGGGATCGGCCGGGCCTTCACCCCTTCGAGCTTCACTTCCGCCTGCAGGTCGGTGAGGTGGATCACCGAGCCGTCCACCCGCGCGCCGGTGGCGCGGGAGAAGGACAGGTCCTGACCGTCCGGGCCCACGAGCCCGAAGGCGACCGGAATGTGCATGGGGCTCTTGCGCTGGCGGTCCGGCGTTTCCGGCAGGATCTGCCTCAGGCGGAGCGTCAGCGTTTCATCGGCCGCATCGTAATCGTGCTCCGTGATCAGGATCGGCGTGCCCGCCTGGTGGTACCAGAGCGCGAACTGCGAAAGGTCGGTGCCGGTCGCGTCGGCGAAGCAGGCGAGGAAATCCTCGATCGTCGCCGCGTCGCCGTCGTGGCGCCTGAAATAGAGGTCCATGCCGGCGCGGAAGCCATCCTCCCCCAGGATGGTCTGCAACATGCGGCAGATCTCGGCGCCTTTCTCGTAGACCGTCGTCGTGTAGAAGTTGTTGATCTCGCGGTAAGCGGTCGGGCGCGCCGGGTGCGCCAGCGGGCCGGCATCTTCGGGGAACTGATGCTCCCGCAGCTTCGCCACGTCGGAGATGCGCTTCACCGCGCGCGAACGCATGTCGGAGGAAAATTCCTGGTCGCGGAAGACGGTCAGCCCTTCCTTCAGGCAAAGCTGGAACCAGTCGCGGCAGGTGATGCGATTGCCGGTCCAGTTGTGAAAATATTCATGGGCGATCACGCCTTCGACATGGGCGTAGTCCCAGTCCGTGCCCGTCTCCGCATCGACCAGCACGTACTTGTCGTTGAAGACGTTGAGCCCCTTGTTCTCCATCGCGCCCATGTTGAAGTCGGACACGGCGACGATGTTGAACACGTCGAGGTCGTATTCCAGCCCGAAGCGATCCTCGTCCCACTTCATGGACCGCTTCAGAGAGTCCATCGCGTAGTGGCAGCGGCTTTCCTTGCCGCGTTCGCAATAGATGGCGAGCTTCACCTCCCGGCCGGAGCGGGTGCGGAAGGTGTCATGGATGGAGGCGAGATCTCCGCCGACCATGGCGAAGAGATAGCTCGGCTTGGGGAAGGGGTCGTGCCAGATCGCGTAGTGACGGCCGGTGCCCGCAACATCTCCGGTTTCCACCGGGTTGCCGTTGCCGAGCAGGATCGGCGCTTCGCTCCTGCTGGCCTCGATGCGTGTCGTATAGACGGCGAGAACGTCCGGCCGGTCGAGGAAGTAGGTGATGCGGCGGAAGCCTTCCGCCTCGCATTGCGTGGTGTAATTGCCGCCGGATCGGTAGAGCCCCATCAACTCCGTATTGGCGGTGGGGTTCACCTCCGTGACGATCTGCAGCTCGAAAGGCTCGGCCGGCGGTGCGCGGAGGGTGAAGCGGTCGGCGCTCGCCTCGAATGCGTCCGGCGCAAGCTCGACGCCATCGATCGCGGCCCTGCGAAGCACGAGGGCGTCGCCGTCCAGCACCAGCGGCGTACCGGGCGCAGTCCCCTCGCGCAGATGCAGGGACAGGCGCGAGGTGATCGTTGCGGCTTCCGGCTCAAGCTGGATGTCCAGATAAACCCGCTCGATGAGGTAATCGGTCGGGCGATAATCTTCCAGACGGACGACGACGTTGCTTTCAGGACGCATGTGCCTCTCCTCACCATTCGTTTAGCGGCAGGCCAAGGCGAATGAAAGGCGGCGGACGGTCCCGCATCAATATGGCTGTTGCCTTTGCGGCGCGATCCGGACAATCAGGACAGGCCTCCCTTCATCCTCTTCCGGATCGTTCCCCATGACCGTCATTCCTCCCCGGATCGTCTCCCGCGAGCTCATCTTCAAGGGCTGGAACACGGTCGAGAAGGTCGTCTTCGAAACCACCGATGCGCACGGAGAACGGCGGACGACGGATCGAGAGGTCGTCGATCACGGCCATGCGGCGGTGGTGCTGACGATCGACCCGGACCGCGACGTGGCCTTTCTGGTCCGGCAATGGCGCTCCGGTCTGATGAGCGTCGGCGACGGTCCGTTCCTGCTGGAAGCGTGCGCGGGCATCATCGATCCGGGCGAGGGCGCGGAGGAATGCGCTCGCCGCGAGGCGGAGGAGGAGGTCGGCTTCCGCCTGCGCGAGTTGAAGGCCCACGGCTCCGTCGTTCCGTCCGCGGGCACGCTCACCGAGCGGATGTACCTCTATATAGCGGAAGTTTCCTCCACCGACCGCGTCGGCAAGGGCGGCGGCGTGGAGGATGAGGGAGAGGACATCGAGATCGTCGAGATCCCGATCCCCGAGCTCTTCCGCATGGCGCGAGCCGGCGCGATCGAGGATGCCAAGACGCTGATCCTCGTGCAGTCCATGATGCTGGAACGCCTGGAAAGGGCGGCTGACGCGAGTGCGTGAGGACTTTTCCACAGCTTCGGAGACATTGATGCAGTCGATTTCGTCTGAAGGGAGAACCAAAGCCGGCTTTCCGCGTTTGTCTCGCGAAGGCACGATGATCGTGCCGTGAGATGGAGGGTGCTATGCTCGGTTGGGCTCTGACGTTTCTGGTGATCGCGCTGATCGCCGCTGTTCTCGGTTTCGGTGGTATCGCCGGTACTGCCGTTGGGATTGCCAAGATCATTTTCTTCGTTGCGATCGTCCTGTTCCTGATCTCCGCTATCTTCGGCGCGGTTCGCGGACGACGCGTCTAACGCTCCTGTTCATTCGGGAGGAAAAAGCTGTCGGCGAAAGCCGGCAGCTTTTTTGTGCGCCGCCGCCGCCGGCGGGCTTCCGCTGGAGGTTGCGAGGCGAGCCGGATATGGCCATTGTGCGCCGCAAGACGGACCGGCGGATATCGGGATCAGGACGTGGAAAGAGAAGCGAACGGAACGGCTGACATCATCGACGGCAAGGCGGTGGCCGCCGGCGTGATCGAGAGGGTCAAGGGCGCTCGCAACCAGCTGGAGGCCGAGACCGGAGTCCGTCCGGGGCTGGCGGTGGTGCTGGTCGGCGAAGATCCGGCAAGCCGCGTCTATGTCCGCAACAAGAGCCTGAAGGCGGAGGAATGCGGCTTCCATTCCGAGCAGCATTCGCTCTCGGTGGAAACCAGCGAGACCGATCTATTGGCGCTGATCCAGCGGCTCAACGCCGATCCGGCCGTCCACGGCATCCTTGTCCAGTTGCCGCTGCCCAAGCATATCGACGAGAAGAAGGTGCTGCTCTCCGTCAGTCCGGAGAAGGATGTCGACGGCTTCCACCCCATCAATGTCGGACGGCTGTCCGCCGGTGCTCGCGACGAGGCCCTGATGCCTTGCACGCCGGCCGGCAGCATCATCCTGATGAAGCATGCGCTCGGCCCCAATCTTTCCGGGCTCGATGCCGTGGTGATCGGACGCTCCAATATCGTCGGCAAGCCGGTGGTCCAGCTTCTCCTGCAGGAGAATTGCACCGTGACCGTGGCGCACCGCTGGACCCGCGACCTGCCGGCGATCTGCCGGCGGGCGGATATCCTGGTGGCGGCGGTGGGTCAGGCGCAGATGGTGAAGGGCGATTGGGTGAAGCCCGGCTCCTGCGTCATCGATGTCGGGATCAACCGCATCGCCGCGCCGGAAAAGGGTGAGGGCAAGACGCGCATCGTCGGTGACGTGGATTTCGACGGTGCCGTGAAGGTCGCCGGTGCGATCACGCCGGTGCCGGGTGGCGTCGGCCCCATGACGATCGCGCTGCTGATGGCCAATACCGTCACCGCCGCTGCTCGCCTTCTCGGCCGGCCGGAACTCGCGCCGATCATCGTCTGATCGGTGGAACCGGCGATCGCATCACAGCATCTCCAGCGCCTTGCGTGACGAGGGCGCTGGAAAGGCCTTGTCCAGCTTTTCCAAATCGGCCGACGTCAATTCCAGATCCGCCGCCCCGCGATTTTCCTCCACATGCGGGATGCGCGAGGCTTTCGGAATCGCGACCATGTCGGGCCGGCGGAGTACCCATGCGAGCGCGATCTCGGCCGGCGTGGCCCCGCGGCTCTCGGCGATTTCCCCCAGCGCACGCGAGCGAGTGAGCCGGCCCTGCTCGACGGGGCTGTAGGCCATCGCCGGGATGTTGCGTTCGGAAAGCCAGGGCAGCAGGTCGCGCTCGGGGCCGCGGCGGGTCAGGTTGTAGAGGATCTGGTTGGTCGCGCAGGCTTCTCCGCCCGCGTCGAAGAGATCCTCCATGTCCTCCACGTCGAAATTGCTGACACCCCAGCGGCCGATCTTGCCGGCCTGCATGAGTTCATCGAACGCGGCCACGGTGTCCTCCAGCGGGATGCTGCCGGGCCAGTGCAGGAGATACAGGTCCAGCCGATCCGTCCCGAGCCGGCGAAGGCTGCGCTCGCAGGCCTTCACAGCCTCGCGGCGACCGGCATTGTGCGGATAGACCTTGCTGACGAGGAAGACCTCGTCCCGTCGTCCTTCCAGGGCTTCCCCGAGCAAGGTCTCCGTCTCCCCCTCGCCATACATTTCCGCCGTGTCGATCAGCGTCATCCCAAGGTCGAGGCCGCGTCGGATCGCGGCAATCTCGTCCTGCCGGTCAGCCGGCCGGTCCGCCATTTTCCAACTGCCCTGGCCCAGGACGGGCACGCTCTTTCCCGCGAAATCGATCTTGCGCATCAGCCTGCATCCTTTGCTCGGACATGAGTTAGGGCCTCAGCCCTCCAGGCCAAGAGCGTTCGCGGCACGATGCGGCGGTGTCGGTGTCTGTGACAATCTGACCGAAAAGTAAGCCGGGAACAGTCAGGCTTGTTGAACGTTGATGTCCCGCCTTGAGGCCGCCCGCAGTTCGGGCCGTACCTTTTGTGGGGAGCATACAATGACGACAATTCGCACTGGTTCCGTTCTTCTCGCCCTGACGCTCGCCGGCCTCAGCATGGCTGGCTGCGCCAACACCTTCCGCGGCGCCGCTCGCGATACCAACAATGCGGTGGATGCCGTGACCCCGGCTCCGGCTCCGGCAAAGACCACCACGACGACCACGACGAAGAAGACGCGCCACTATTGATCTTGCGCTGACCTGACGTCAGTTTCCGGCCGCGGCGGGTTGACCCGTCGCGGCGCAATCTTGTCTGTTCGCCGCGCCAAGTCGCCCATTCCGGGCCTGTCACCAGGACGCGGTTCTATATGCCCGACATCATCGCAATCGAGGACGCCGCTGACGAGCGGATCGCCGGCTATCGCGACATCCGCGAACGCGATCTCGTCGGCCGGCAGGGTCTGTTCATCGCCGAGGGCGAAGTGGTGCTGCGCATGCTCGCACGCAGCCCGGATCACGAGGCGCTCTCGGTTTTGATCGCCGAGAAGCGGCTGACAAGCCTGATGCCGATCCTCTCGGAATTGCCTGACACGATACCTGTCTACACCGCCGGGCAAGCTGTTCTGGACGGGATTGCAGGCTTCCACCTCCATCGGGGTATCCTGGCGCTCGGGCGGCGCATGGCAGCGCCGACAGCCGACGAACTTTGCGCCAATGCCCGGCCCGACGCGCTGATCGTGGTGCTTTTCGGCATTGCCAACCACGATAATATTGGCGGTATTTTCCGCAACGCCGCGGCGTTCGGCGCGGACGGCCTCCTGCTGGACGAAACCTGCTGCGATCCGCTTTATCGCAAGGCGACGCGCGTTTCCGTCGGCGCGACGCTGAGCGTGCCCTATGCCCGGCTCGGCCAGGGCGAGGACGGGATCGCGCTGATCGAGCGGCACGGTTTCGAGGCGGTCTCCCTCAGCCCGGCCGGAGCAACGCCGCTGCGCCGGTTCGTCAGGTCAGGTCGAACGGCCGTGATCTTCGGCGCGGAAGGGCCGGGACTCTCGCCGGAAGTGCTCGCCCGCACGAAGACGGTGAGCATTCCCATGGCGACAGGGTTCGATTCCCTGAACGTCGCCACGACGTCCGGCATCGTCCTGCATCAGCTCACCGGCTGACCCCGCGCCGAAGTTCCTTCAGGCGCTGGCCGCCAGCTTCGGCTTGGTCGGCGTCGGGATTTCGATATCGACCTCGAGCGTCGAGACCGCATCGCCCCGGTCCATTTTCACCAGCACCTTGTCCCGATCGACATTCACGTGCTTGGCGATCACGGCGAGGATCTCTTCCCGCAACGCGGTCACGAGATCCGACTGACCGGAATAGCTGCGCTCATGAGCCAGCAGGATCTGCAGGCGATCACGGGCAACCGGCGCGGAAGTGCGCTTGTTGAAGATGCTGAGCAGGTTCATGCAGCAGCCCTCCGCCCGAAGAGCTTGCCGAAGAAGCCCTTCTTCTCCGAAGGAACGGTGACGGCGATGTCCTCGCCGGCCAGCCGGCGCGCGGCTTCCGCATAGGCCCGCGCCGGAGCGCTGGTCGGGCTGTTGATCGTCACGGGAGAGCCGACATTGGAGGCGCGGAGAACTTCCTCGCTTTCCGGAATGATGCCGAGCAGCGGGATGGAGAGGATCTCCAGCACGTCGTCGACCTTCAGCATCTCGCCGCGTTCGGCCCGTCCCTGGTCGTAGCGGGTGAGCAGGAGGTGCTTGGGCATGCGCTCGCCGGACTCAGCGCGCGCCGTCTTGGAATCGAGCAGGCCGATGATTCGGTCGGAATCGCGAACCGACGACACTTCCGGATTGGTGACCACGACGGCCATGTCCGCGTGGCGCATGGCGAGCGTCGCGCCGCGTTCGATGCCGGCGGGACTGTCGCAGATGATCCAGTCGAACTTCTCGCGAAGCTCCTCGATCACGCGCGCCACGCCATCCTCCGTCAGCGCGTCCTTGTCGCGCGTCTGCGAGGCCGGGAGCAGAGACAGGTTTTCCAGCCGCTTGTCGCGGATCAGAGCCTGCGCGAGCTTCGCATCGCCCTGCACGACGTTGATCAGGTCGTAGACGACCCGACGTTCCGCGCCCATGACGAGGTCGAGATTGCGGAGGCCGACGTCGAAGTCGATGACGACGACGTTGCTCCCATTCTGCGCCAGTGCTGCACCCAAAGCCGCCGTGGACGTCGTCTTGCCGACGCCGCCCTTGCCTGATGTCACGACCAGAACCTTGGCCATCGTCCCACCTCTTTCCGTTAGTCCAGTGCTGCCATCTTGATCGCGTCGCCTTCCAGCCAGATCTGGACGGGACGCCCGCGCAACGCTGAATCCATATCGTCAGCCGTCTTATAGAAGCCGTCGATCGAGACAAGCTCTGCTTCCAGCTTGCGGCAGACGATGCGCGCGTCGATATCGCCCGTCGTGCCGGCAATGGCGCGACCGCGAAGGGCGCCGAACGTATAGATCGATCCGCCGGAGATCACTTCCGCGCCGGAGCCGATCGCGCCCAGCACGGTCACGTCGCCATGCGAGTGCATCACTGTCTGGCCGGAGCGCACGGTAGTCTCGACGAACAGCGTGGAGGGTTTCGGCGGCGGGGGAGGCGGCTCGTCCGGCGAAAGATCCGGCACTTCCACCTCGCTGTCCGGGCGGTTGCTCGTCAGGGGCGGCGGCAGGCCGAGGCCCAGCATCTGCGGCTCGGCGCCCTCGATCGCCATGACGCGCACGTTCCGCTCGCTGAGGTCGGCGATGAGCTTGGTAAGCTCCGCCTTTTCCAGCGTCACGGCGGCGACGTCGAGGATCACCGGGCGACCGGCGAAGAATCCCGGCGATCGCTCCGCCAGAACGTCGAGATCGGTAAACCAGTCCTCAAGCGGCGCTTCCGGCGCGAGGACGAGGGCCAAGAAGGAACGACCCTTGAATCGAAGAGTAGGTCGGGTACGCGTTTCGTCGGTGACCAAGATTATGGCTCTGCTCGCAATGAAAGGCGACGGGCCCCACCGACCGTCGCGCACATTTTTAACAGATTCGCAACAATCCGGCCATTTCGAGATCACAGTGCTCAGGCGACCTGCAAACCGGCTGCCAGATCCATCGCCTGGCGCTCGAAAAGGCTGCGATAGATCCCCCTTTCCCGGGCGACGAGCTCGCCATGGGTGCCTTCCTCCATGATGCGGCCGCGGTCGAAAACGAGGATGCGGTCGAGCGTTCGCACGGTGGAAAGCCGGTGGGCGATGACGATGGTGGTGCGTCCCTGCATCAGCCGCTCCATCGCTTCCTGGATCAGCGCCTCCGACACCGAATCGAGGCTTGCCGTGGCTTCGTCGAGGATCAGGATCGGCGCATCCGCCAGAAAGGCGCGGGCGAGCGCCACCCGCTGGCGTTCTCCCCCGGAAAGCTTGATGCCGCGCTCGCCCACCAGCGTGCCGTAGCCTTTGGGCAGCCGCAGGATGAAGTCGTGCGCGTTGGCCAGCCGTGCCGCGTGTTCGATCTCGCCCTGTGAGGCGTCCGGCCGGCCATAGGCGATATTCTCCGCCAGGCTGCGGTGAAACAGGATCGGCTCCTGCTGCACGATGGCGATCTGCTGGCGCAGGGAAGCCTGCGTGACGTCTGCGATATCCTGTCCGTCGATCAGGATACGGCCACCGCTCAGGTCGTAGAGCCGCTGGATCAGCTTGACGAAGGTAGTCTTGCCGGAGCCGGAATGGCCGACCAGCCCGACGCGCTCGCCCGGCCTGATCGCAACGTCGAGATCGCTGTAGAGCGGCGTCTCGTGCTTTCCGTAATGAAAGTTCACGTGGTCGAAGACGATGCCGCCGGCAGCGATGCGGATCGGCCGGGCGCCCGGCGCGTCGGCCACGCCAAGGGGATCGGCGTGGAAGGCGACGAGTTCCTCCATGTCGTTCACCGAGCGCTGGAGGTTACGGACCTGCAGGCCGATGTCGCGCAGGTAACCCTGGATCAGGAAGAAGGTGGTCAGCACGTAGGCGATGTCGCCGGGGCTGGCGCGATCTTGCCACCAGAGCCAAAGCACCAGCCCTATCACCGCAACGCGCAGCACGAGCAGGACAAGGGTCTGCAGCGTGCTGTTGGAGGTGCCGCGCATCCAGCTGCGATAGGTTCGGCCGCGCCATTTGCCCAGGAGGCTGGCGAGCCGGGCGTCCTCGCGCCACTCCGCGCCGAAGCCCTTCACCACGGAGATGCAACTGACCGCATCGGCCAGCAGGCCGCCAAGCCGCGTATCCCAGATATTGGCGAGACGCGCGGAGGGCGCGACATAGAGGATGGAGAGCGAGACCGTAAGCGCGATGTAGCCGATGCTGCCGAGCGCCACGAGCAGGCCCATGACCGGCCAGTGCCAGCCGAGAAGCAGGGTGGAGCCGAGGAGAACGACCAGCGAAGGCAACAGCGACAGCAGCAGCGTGTCGTCCATGAGGTCGAGCGCCCACATGCCGCGCGTGATCTTTCGCACGGTCGAACCCGCGAAATTGTTGGCGTGCCAGTCGGTGGAAAAGCGCTGGATGCGCCAGAACGCATCCTGCCCGACCCGCGTCATGATGCGCAGCGTCATCTCCGAAATGCCGGCGAAGCCGACGTAGCGCAGGCCCGCCATCAGCACGCCGAGGCCGACCATCGCGCCCAGCGCCCAAAGCGCCTTGTGGAGGCCGGCCGCCTTGTCCGCGCCGTCCAGCGCGACGGCATCCACGATCCGCCCGGCGAAGACCGGCATGAAGACGTCCGCAAGCGTGGATAGCAGCATGGCGGAGGCGACCAGCGCGACCAGCGGGGCCTGGCGGCGCCAGTGACGGAAAGTGAAAGTGAGGACGGATCGGAAACTCTCCGCCCCGCCGCGCGATGCCGCTGCCATGTCGATCCTGTTTGCCGAAGCAGGTTGGCGCCGCGGCCGATCCGGGGAGCGGCGGGCGCCGGGAAGCAGGGACCGCGGAGCCGTCACTGCGTGAATGCCTGAAAGGTAGGCAAGGACGCGGCGCACGGCAAGTCGAAGAGGGCTTCCCGACACCGTTGGCGCGAGGGCCAGACAGAGCTTGCCCCCGATGACGATCCAGCCGAAAAGCAGTCATGATAGAGACTGCAACAAGGGCGACCGACGCCGAAATCGTTGTCATCGGGGCGGGACCGGCAGGGCTCGCGGCGGCCGAGGTGCTGAGCGCCGCCGGTGCGCGCGTGACCGTCCACGACCGCATGCCCACGGCGGGACGCAAGCTGCTGATGGCCGGGCGCGGCGGGCTGAACCTCACGCATTCCGAGCCGCTGGACCGTTTCCTCGGGCGCTACGGCGCGGCGCGGGAGAGGCTCGATCCAACGATCCACCGCTTTTCCCCGGACGCCCTGCGCGCGTGGGCGGAGGCGCTGGGGCAGGAAACCTTTGTCGGCACCAGCGGGCGGGTGTTTCCGCGCGCGCTGAAGGCATCGCCGCTGCTGCGCGCGTGGCTTTCCCGTCTGTCGGCAGCGGGCGTGAGCTTCCGTTTCCGCTCGGAATGGCAGGGCTGGGATGACACCGGCGCGCTTCGTTTTGCCGGGACCGACGGGCCGGTGGAAACGGTCCGGCCGGCCGCCGCGTTGCTGGCGCTCGGCGGCGCGAGCTGGCCGAAGCTTGGCTCGAATGCGGCCTGGGTGCCTGACCTTGGCGAGCGTGGCGTGGAGGTGACGCCGTTCCGGTCTGCCAATTGCGGCTTCGATATCGTCTGGAGCGAGATCTTTCGCGATCGTTTCGCCGGTGAGCCTCTGAAAGGCATTGCCGCGAGCTTCGGCGGGCAGGCGGCGCGCGGGGAGGCGGTGGTGACCGCCTATGGCATCGAGGGGGGCGTGGTCTACGCGCTGTCCTCAGCCCTGCGTGACGCGGTGGAAGCGAATGGCGAGGCCGTGCTGCACATCGATCTCCGGCCGGACATGCCGGCGGACGCACTGGCCGAGCGCCTTGCCCGAACGCCGGAAAGCCAATCGCTCGCCAATCGTCTGAGGAAGGCGCTGCGGCTGTCGCCGCTCGCCGCAAATCTGCTGCGCGAAACCGCTGGTGCGGCCCTGCCGCGCGATCCTGCTTCGCTGGCCGCATTGATCAAGGCCGTGCCGCTGCGGCTTGTCGGGGTGCAGCCGCTTGCGCGTGCCATTTCCAGCGCCGGTGGGGTCCGGTGGAGCGAGGTGGACGCGGATTTCATGCTGCGCAAAGTGCCCGGCACCTTCGTGGCCGGCGAAATGCTGGATTGGGAAGCGCCGACCGGCGGCTATCTCCTGCAGGCGAGCTTCGCGTCCGGCGTGGCGGCGGCGGAAGGCACGCTGCGCTGGCTGGGGGAGGAGCGGTCGAAGCGGAGCGACTAAGGTGTAAGTAGGGTTGCTGCCGGGCACCAAGATCCGACGATTGAGCCTCACTGCTTGTTTCGCGCCGGCCCGCTGCATCTCCGGGCCTTCACTTGCGCTCCCGGCGCTCCCGGCGGGGGCGCCTTCGCCACGCCGCGATGCTGCCCTAAGATCACTGCAACGTTTCCGTCCGATTCCATTCAAGCGAAGGCCCGAGCGACATGAGCAATCCGCTTCTTCAGACATGGTCGACCCCGTTCGACATCCCGCCCTTCGACCAGATCCTGCCCGAGCACTTCCGTCCCGCCTTCGACAACGGCATGCAGGAGCAGCGGGCCGAGGTGCTGGCGATCGCTGCCTCGGCCGAGCCGCCGACCTTCGCCAACACCGTGGAAGCACTGGAGCGCAGCGGCCGCACCCTGCACCGCGTGTCGCGCGTCTTCTTCAATCTGACGGGCTCCAATACGTCGGACGAACTGGAAGCGATCGAACTTGAAGTCGCGCCGGTCCTGACGCGGCACGGCAACGAGATATACCTGAACCAGGATCTCTTCGCTCGTGTCCGGCAATTGGCGGAAGCGGAAGCCGGCCTTGGGCTCAACCCCGAGCAAAGCCGGCTCCTGCAACGCTTCCACCGGATCTTCGTGCGCTCCGGAGCGGCGCTGGACGAGGCCTCGCGCCAGCGGATGACGGAGATCACGGAGCGCCTCTCCGTACTCGGCACGAAGTTTGGCCAGAATGTTCTGGCGGACGAGAAGTCCTATGCGCTGGTGCTGCAAGGCGAGGCGGACTTGCAGGGCCTTCCGGCTTCACTGGTCGCCGCGGCGGCGCAGGCGGCGACGGACCGGGATCTTCCGGGCAAGCACGTCATCACGCTGTCGCGCTCCAGCATCGTGCCGTTCCTGCAATTCTCCAGTCGCCGCGACCTCCGCGAGACGGCATTCAAGGCCTGGATCGCGCGCGGCGAGAACGCGGGCGCGACGGACAATCGCGCGCTGATCGCCGAGATGGTCGCGCTCCGCGCCGAGCGGGCGAAGCTCCTGGGCTTCCCGACCTTCGCGCATTTCCGGCTGGACGATTCCATGGCGAAGACGCCGGAAGCCGCGATGAATCTCCTGAATTCCGTCTGGCAGCCGGCACAGGCCCGCGCCCTTCGCGAGGCGGAGGCGCTGCAGGCGTTGATCGGCGCCGAGGGCGGCAATTTCGAGCTGGAGCCCTGGGACTGGCGCTATTACGCCGAGCAGCGGCGCAAGGCCGAGTTCGACCTCGATGACGCCGAGATCAAGCCGTATCTCCAGCTCGACCGCATGATCGAAGCGGCCTTCGACACCGCGCGCCGGCTCTTCGGCGTCAGTTTCGCCGAGCGCCGCGACCTGCCGGTCTACCATCCCGACGTTCGCGTATGGGACGTGACGGGCAGGGACGGCCGCCATGTCGGGTTGTTCCTCGGCGACTATTTCGCCCGGTCCTCCAAGCATAGCGGCGCCTGGATGAGCGCCTTCCGAGGCCAGCAGAAGCTGGAGGGCGAGATCCGGCCGATCATCGTCAACGTGATGAATTTCTCCAAGGCCAGCGGCGGCGAGCCGACGCTGCTGAGCTTCGACGACGGACGGACGCTCTTCCACGAATTCGGCCACGCGCTGCACGGGCTTCTTTCCGACGTGACCTATCCGACGCTCGCCGGCACCAGCGTCTCGCGCGATTTCGTCGAATTCCCCTCGCAGCTCTACGAGCACTGGCTGGAGCAGCCGGAGGTGCTGCGCCAGTTCGCCCTGCATCACCGGACGGGCGAGCCGATGCCGGAGGCCTTGCTGCAGAAGCTGATGGCAGCCCGGACCTTTAATCAGGGCTTCTCCACGGTGGAATACGTCTCTTCCGCAATGGTCGATCTTGAGTTCCACCTGCTGGCCGACGCGAACGGCGTGGATGCGACCGAGTTCGAGCGGGAAACCCTGAAGCGGATGGGCATGCCCCGCGCGATCACCATGCGACACCGGCCGACGCACTTCACGCACATCTTCTCCGGCGGTTATTCGGCGGCCTATTATTCCTACCTCTGGTCGGAAGTGCTGGACGCCGACGGTTTCAACGCCTTCGAGGAAGCCGGAAACATCTTCGATCCGGAAACCGCGAAGAGGCTCTACAGCTTCGTCTATTCCGCCGGCGACCTGCGCGATCCCGAGGATGCCTACGAGGCCTTTCGAGGCCGGCAGGCGCTGCCGGATGCGCTGCTCCGCCAGCGGGGGCTGGTGGAGATCACCGCCGCCGGCGCGGCCTGAGCGGACCCACCGGACGCTGCCACCCGGGTTTGCCTCGGGCGGCGGCGGCTCACATCAGGCAGTGATCCACGGGCTGCGGCATGGCGGGAAGATCCGTCTCGCCCAATGCATCGCGAAGATCGATCTCGATGCGCGTCGAGATCGTGTGAAGCGGCAGGTCGTTTGCCAGAAGACCGAACGGCTCCTCGATTTCGTCGCCCAGCGCGTCCAGCCCGAAGAAGGTGTAGGAGATCAGCCCCACCACGAAGACGGTCGCGTATCTCGTGACGTCCACCAGGCCGAAGGGCAGCGCCAGGCAGTAGAGATACGCGGTGCGATGCAGGAGGAGGGTGTAGGCGAAGGGCAGGGGCGTAAAGCGAATGCGTTCGCAGCCGCCCTGGATCGCCGTCATCTGGCTGATCGCTTCTTCCATCTGCGCGATCATCATGGGATCGATGCGCCCGGCGCGAGCGGCGGCCGAGAGGTCCCGGCTCAGCACGCGGAGGATCGCCTCGGGCCGGTTGGCGGAGGCGGCGACCACTTCGTTGTCCGCGATGTCCAGGAAGCGGTGGCTTTCATCGTCGGACGTGCCACGGAGGTGATGCTTCAGGGCGTAGGTGAAGGCGATGATCCGGCGGACGGAGCGCCGTCCGAGATCGGGGTCCCCGTCCGCGCGGAGATGGTTCAGGATCAGCCGTCCGAGCACGCGGGCCTGGATCAGCAGCGCGCCCCAGAGCTTGCGGCCTTCCCACCAGCGGTCGTAGCTGGCGCTGTTCCGGAAGCCGAGAAAGATGGCCAGCGCCAGCCCGATCAGGCTAAAGGGGATGGGCGTGAGCGTGAACGATTTGTCGAAGGGTGTGCCGCGCAGCCAGGCGACGGCGAGCGCCAGCAGCATGGTGGAAAGGAGCTGCCACTTTATGCGGGGCAGAATGGAACCGCGCATGAGAAAGAGCAGCTGAAAGGCGGAAGGTCTGTCGCGGACGATCATGGAACGGTGTCTTGCCTGGAGGTGCGACGCGTTCTACGGCCTGCGGCTAGGCTTGTCGCGTGAAGAGAGCGCCACATTTCGGCGCAGATGGCACTTATGGTGGCAGTTGTCGGACGGCGGAGTGAGGAAAGTGATTCAGTGACACGGCTTGGAAAATTTGCAGCTGCCCTTTCTGTGACCCTCCTGATGGTCTCGGGCGTTCTCGCGCCTGTGACGCCCGCTCTTGCCGACCAGCGCGACGACTTTATGCAGCTTTATTACAACGGCAAGTCGCCCGATCAGGATTACGACCGCTGGCGCCAGCGCAAGAACTGGACCGACCAGGACTATGCCGACTGGTACCGCCGCCACTTCAAGGGCGATGTCGGAGTGGCCGGGCTTTTCGGCGTGCAGATCGATGCCGACGGCGACGTGTTGCCGGCAGGAGCCGCACCGCAGATGCAGGCGGCCCAGCCGGCACCGGCCGATGACGCCGGCGCGCAGCCGCAGATGCAATCCGAGTCCCAACCCCAGTCCCAGCCCCAGCCCCAGCCCCAGCAGACCTTTACGACCCGGCGGGCTCCCGCGCCGCAGTCCGGCGGCTTTGCCCAGCAGCCCGATGGTGGCCCGGTGCCGGAAGCGCAGTTCGGGCAGGATGACGGCTCTGCACAACAGCCGCCGCAGGGCTTCTCGCGATACGACGACGCCCGGCCCGTGCCGGAAGCAGGGGGCGAGCCGGGCGCTGGGGGAGATGCCGACTGGGCAGCGCGCTGCGCCGCCAAGTACAAGTCCTTCGACCCGGCCACCGGCAACTACCGCGCCTATACCGGCGAATATCGGCGCTGCGAGCTTTAGCCCTCCATCGCCTGCAGCCTGAGGCGGGCGATGCGATCGATCTGCCTCAGCGCCTCCCGGAATTCCTCGGCGGGATCGTTGCGGATGCGTTCTTCGAACGCGTCGAGGATCTGATGCCGGTCGCGGCCGGCGACGGCGAGGATGAAGGGAAAGCCGAACTTCGTCTTGTAGCCGTCGTTTAGCCCCTGGAAGCGGCGGAACTCGTCGGGCGTGCACTGGTCGAGCCCGGCGCCGGCCTGTTCCGACTTCGATGACGTCGTGAGATCCCCGGCGATCGCGGCGCGACCGGCGAGATCCGGATGGGCGCGGATCAGCCGCAGCTTCGCTTCGTCATCCGCTCCGGCCAGCACTGTGCCCATGGCCTCGGCCAGACCGTCGGCCGAATCCTCCCGCCCGGAAAGTCCCCGATCGTAGACGGCTTCCGCGATCCAGGCGGAATGTTCGTAGATATCGGCGAAGCGGGCGACGAACGCGTCCCTCTCCATCTCACTCGGTCTCGGGTTCAGCAAAGCGGTCCTCGTTCATCTCTGACGCACCCTCCCGGCATGACGCATCTTCCCCTTGCCGCAAGGCGCAAGACAGGAATAATGGATCGGTTTGCAAAAAGAAAAGGCGTGGTCTGCCGTTTAGCGGGCCGCCGGGGAAGAAGATGGGTCGGCTTACTACTCACGTTCTCGACACCGCCCGCGGTCGCCCCGCCGGCAACCTTTCCATCCGGCTTTATAGACTTGGCGACGACACGCCGCTGAAACGCGCGGTCACCAATGCCGATGGGCGCTGCGAACAGCCTCTGCTGGAGGGCGACGCGATGGTGGCTGGTGTCTACGAGCTGCGTTTCGATGCTGGCACGTATTTTGATGGGCTGGGCCTGTCCCTGCCGGAACCCAAGTTCCTGGAGGTCGTGACCATCCGCTTCGGCATCTCCGATACCGGCGCGCATTATCACGTCCCCCTGTTGCTTTCGCCCTTCGGCTATTCGACCTATCGGGGGAGCTGATGTCGGATGCGATCCGTTTTCTGCTTGGCGATCGGGAGCGCGTTCTCCGCGATGTGCCGCCGACGCTGACCGTGCTGGAATATCTGCGCCGCCACGAGCGCCGGACCGGCACCAAGGAAGGCTGCGCGGAAGGCGATTGCGGCGCCTGCACGGTGGTGCTGCAGGAGCCGGACGGGCAGGGCGGCCTGCGTCGCCGCGCCGTGAATTCCTGCATCCAGTTCGTGGCCGTGCTCGACGGCCGGCAGTTGCTCACCGTGGAAGACCTGAAGGCCGCCGACGGGACGCTGCATCCGGTGCAGCAGGCGATCGTCGATCGGCATGGCTCGCAATGCGGCTTCTGCACGCCGGGCTTCGTCATGCAGCTCTATTCCGGCTGGCTCGGCCAGGACTATTCCGAACGGCCGGAGGTGAAGAACTGGATCGCCGGCAATCTTTGCCGCTGCACAGGTTATGGGCCGATCATCGATGCCGGTCTGGCGGCCCTTGATGCTGAGCGGCCGGGAACGGCGGAAACGACGGCGCTCGCCGAAAGGCTGGAAGCGCTTGGCCACGGCGAAATGCTGCATCTCGCGCATGACGGAC
This sequence comes from Faunimonas pinastri, assembly GCF_900110915.1. Taxonomy (GTDB): domain Bacteria; phylum Pseudomonadota; class Alphaproteobacteria; order Rhizobiales; family Afifellaceae; genus Faunimonas; species Faunimonas pinastri. Next base: position 108,861 of record NZ_FOFG01000010.1, on the reverse strand, counting down.
CGCATGGCCGGCAGGAATGGTTCGCGCCCCGCAGCGTCGACGAACTGGCCGCGATCTACCTCGCCCATCCCGACGCCGTGCTGGTCGCGGGCGCGACCGATGTCGGCCTTTGGGTCACCAAGCAGCATCGCCATCTGGCCACGCTGATCGACGTGACGCGCATTCCCGAATTAGCGGCGCTCAGGGATACCGGCAATGAACTGGCGATCGGCGCCGGCGTCACGCACAGCGCCGCAATGGAGGCGCTCTCCGCCCTCCATCCCGATCTCGGCAAGCTGCTCACCCGCTTTGCCGCCGTGCAGATCCGCAATGCCGGCACGGTGGGCGGCAACATCGCCAACGGGTCGCCGATCGGCGATCTGCCCCCGGCGCTGATCGCGCTGGATGCCCGGCTGCAACTCCGCAAGGGCCGCGAGCAACGCGAGATCGCGCTGGAAAATTTCTTCGTCGCCTATGGCAATCAGGATCGTGCGCCCGGAGAGTTCGTGGAAAGCGTCACGGTGCCGAAGCTCCGGCCGAATACGCGCTTTGCCTGCTACAAGCTTTCCAAGCGTTTCGATTCCGATATTTCCGCCGTGATGGCCGCGTTCAGCGTGACCGTCGAGGCCGGTCGCATCGCTTCGGCAAGGCTGGCCTTCGGTGGCATGGCGGCGACGCCGAAACGTGCCAAGGCGGCGGAGACGGCGCTGATGGGCAGTGCCTTCGGCCTCGAAGCGTTCGAGGCGGCCGCCGTGGCGCTGGCCGAGGATTTTCAGCCGCTGACGGACATGCGAGCGAGCGCCCAATACCGCCTGCTCGCCGCACAGAACCTGCTGCGTCGCTTCGCGCTGGAGAACGCTCCGGCCGGAAGGCCCGTTGCCACGCGCGTGCTGGAGATCGCCCATGGATGAGACCGTCATCCAGGACCGCGGCATCTCCGCCACCTTCAGCCGCGTTCCCCATTCCGAGCCGCCGCACGACGGCGCCATCAAGGGCGGCGTCGCCCGGTCGGTGAAGCATGACAGCGCCCCCCGGCATGTGGCGGGCGAGGCAATCTATACCGATGATATCCCCGAGTTGCCGGGCACGCTGCACCTGCATCTCGCGATGAGCGCGCATGCCCATGCCGCGATCCTGTCGATGGATCTGGATGCCGTGCGGCAGGCGGCGGGCGTGGTCCGCGTCCTCACCCTGGACGACATTCCGGGCAAGAACGACTACAGCCCGTTCTTCGGCGACGATCCGATCTTCCCCGAAGGTCTCGTTCAGTATGTCGGCCAGTGCCTCTTCGCGGTGGCGGCCGAGAGCCGGGAGGCGGCCTTCCAGGCAGCTCTTCTGGCCAAGATCGAATACGCGCCGCTGCCGGCCGTGCTGACGGTCGACGAGGCGCTTGCCGCCGATCTCGATCTGCTTCCCCGCCACGAAATGCGACTGGGCGATGCCGCTGCCGCGATCGATGCGGCGCCGCACCGGCTGGCCAACACGTTGCACATGGGCGGGCAGGACCACTTCTACCTTGAAGGCCAGATCGCCTACGCCATTCCGGGCGAGGGCGACGACATGTTCGTCTATTCCTCAACCCAGCATCCGAGCGAAGTGCAGCACAACGTCGCCAAGGCGCTGGGCATCGCCGATCACTCGGTAACGGTGGAAGTGCGGCGCATGGGCGGCGGCTTCGGCGGCAAGGAAAGCCAGCCGGCGCTGATGGCGAACGTCGCAGCACTGGCCGCGCGCCTCACCGGCCGTCCGGCCAAGCTGCGCCTCGACCGTGACGACGACATGGTGATGACGGGCAAGCGGCACGATTTCCGCATCGACTATGCTGTCGGCTTCGACGGGGACGGCCGCATTCTCGGGGCCGAGTTCGATCAGGCGGCGCGCTGCGGCTATTCCGCCGACCTTTCCGGCGGCATCACCGATCGGGCCATGTTCCACGCCGACAATGCCTACGACCTGCAGGCGGCGCGCGTCACCTCGCGGCGCATGAAGACGCATACGGTATCGAACACGGCCTTTCGCGGTTTCGGTGGCCCGCAGGGCCTGTTGGCGACCGAGCGGATGATGGACGAGATCGCCTTCGGGCTCGGCCTCGACCCCTTCGACGTGCGCCGCGCCAACTACTACCCGGCCGAAGGCGGCAAGGTGACGCCCTACCACATGGAGGTCACCGACAGCGTCATCCTGGAGATGATGGACGAACTGGCGGAGAGCTCCGACTATCGGGCGCGCCGCCGCGCCATCCGCGCCTTCAACGCGACCAGCCCGATCCTGAAGAAGGGGATCGGCGTTACGCCGCTGAAATTCGGCATTTCCTTCACGACGACGCACCTCAATCAGGCGGGCGCGCTGGTGCATGTCTACAAGGACGGCTCCGTTCACCTGAACCACGGCGGCACGGAGATGGGGCAGGGGCTCTTCATCAAGGTGGCGCAGGTGGTCGCCGAGGAATTCCAGATCGACCTCGACCGCGTGAAGATCACGGCGACGACGACCGCCAAGGTGCCGAACACCTCAGCGACCGCCGCTTCCTCGGGCACGGACCTCAACGGCATGGCCGCGAAGAACGCGGCCGGCGCCATCAAGCAACGACTGATCGCCTTCGCCGCCGCGAAATACAGCGTGCCGGAGGAGCAGGTGGTCTTCCTGCCCAATCGCGTTCGCGTCGGCAACGAGGAGATCGCCTTTCCGGACCTGGTGCAGGAGGCCTATCTCAACCAGGTTTCGCTGTCGGCCGCCGGGTTCTACGCGACGCCCGGCATCCATTACGATCGCGAGACGGCGAGCGGCCGGCCCTTTTTCTATTTCGCCTATGGCGCCGCGATCAGCGAGGTCGTGATCGACACACTGACCGGCGAGAACCGGCTCGTCCGCGCCGATATCCTCCACGATGTCGGCCGCTCGTTGAACCCCGCGATCGATCTCGGGCAAATCGAGGGTGGCTTCATCCAGGGGCTCGGCTGGCTGACGACCGAGGAGCTCTGGTGGGACAAAAGCGGGCGGCTGCGTACCCACGCGCCGTCCACCTACAAGATCCCCACCGCGAATGACCGACCGGACGATCTCCGCATCGAACTGTGGGACAAGGGCTACAACAAGGTCGACTCCATCTACCGGTCCAAGGCTGTCGGCGAGCCGCCGCTGATGCTGGCGATTTCCGCATTCTCGGCGCTGACCGATGCCGTCGCGGCGGCTGGCGGCTACCGCGTCTTCCCGCACCTCGATGCGCCGGCCACGCCGGAGCGTATCCTGATGGCGGTTGAGGACGTGAAGACGCGCGTCCGCGCGCTTGAAAGCTGATGCGCTTCTGGCTCGCCCCCTTGCTGGCCTGCCTGGAACGCGGGCAACCCGCGACGCTGGTCCACGTGGCGGGTCTCAGCGGCTCCGGCCCGCGTGAAGTGGGCGCGCAGATGCTGGTCACCGAGCACGCCGTCGAGGGCACGGTCGGCGGGGGCGAGCTCGAGGTCGAGGCGATCCGGCTGGCGCGTCATCTCCTGCCCGGCGCCGCCGCCGCGTTCCGGCGCTGGGCGCTCGGCCCCGATCTCGATCAGTGCTGCGGCGGGGCGATGACGCTGGTCTTCGAGCCCTTCGCGGTGGCCGATCTTGCATGGGTGCGAAAGCTGTCCGTCATGGCGGCCGAACCGTTGCCGCTGCTCCGCCACGTCGAGGTTTCCGCCACCGGCGGAATGCGCCGCGACTGGGAAGTGGTTGGCGGGACACCGGATGCATTTGCCGCGAAGGTCGGACCCGACGGAATTCGCCTCGCCGAGCACATGAACGAGGCGGTTCAGCCGGTCTGGATCTATGGCGCGGGCCATGTCGGTCGCGCTCTGGTCCGCGCACTCGAACCACTGGACTTCGCGATCACCTGGATCGACAGCCGCCCCGACGCATTCGCCGATGTGGCGACGGGAGCCGGGGCGGAAACCGCGCGGGCACTGTCCCTTGCCATGCCTGAACTCGCGGTGGAGGAAGCGCCGGACGACGCCTTCCACCTCGTCATGACGCACAGCCATTCGCTGGACGAACTCATCTGCGAGGCGGTGTTGCGGCGCGGCGAGTTCGGCTATCTCGGCTTGATCGGTTCGGACAGCAAGCGAGCCCGCTTTCGCAAGCATCTGGCGGAACACGGGCTTTCCGCCAGCCGTTTCGACCGGATGATCTGCCCGATCGGTGTTCCAGGCATCCGCTCCAAGGAGCCTGCCATCATCGCGGCCTCCGTTGCCGCCGATCTTCTCATCAGGCGGGAGGCATTCCCCGCCCTTCGCCAGCAAAAGGTTTCAGGGCATGACGGCTGACCGCCGCGACGATTTCATGAGGCGGGCGATCGAGCTCTCCGCCGAGCATATGCGCGGAGGCTCCGGTGGGCCGTTCGGGGCTGTGGTCGTGCGTGACGGCGAGATCATCGCCGAGGGCTGGAACTGCGTGACCTCGGCGAACGATCCGACGGCGCATGCGGAAGTGACGGCGATCCGTCGCGCCTGCGAGGCGACGCAGTCCTTCTCGCTGGAGGGAAGCGAGATCTATACGAGCTGCGAACCCTGCCCGATGTGCCTCTCGGCGATCTACTGGGCGCGGATCGACCGCATCTATTTCGCCAACAGCCGGGCGGACGCCGCAGCCATAGGCTTCGACGATTCCCTGATCTACGACGAAATTCCCAAGGCGCTCGACAAGCGTCTCGTGCCTATCATCAAGCTCGACCTGCCGGAAGCGGAAGCCGTTTTCTCCGAGTGGCAGTCGAAGCCCGACAAGATCCGTTACTGAGGACTCTCGATGCTTGCCGTTTTTCTCGAGTGGTTGAACGCCATTCTGCGCTGGGCGCATATCATGGTCGGCTTCGGCTGGATCGGGACATCGTTCTATTTCATCTGGCTGGACTACAGCCTGCGCCGCAAGGCCGGCATGTCGGAGCAACTGGCCGGCGAGAGCTGGTCGGTGCATGGCGGCGGTTTCTACCGCGTGGAGAAGTACAAGGTCGCGCCGGAGCATCTTCCGGAGGAGCTGCACTGGTTCAAGTACGAGGCCTACTTCACCTTCGTGACTGGCTTCCTGCTGCTCGCGGTCATCTACTATTTCGGCGCGCACGCCTTCCTGATCGACCGCAACAAGGTCGATCTGACCAGCGCCGAGGCAATCGCGATCTCGGTGATTTCCCTGGCCGCGGGCTGGCTGATCTACAATACGCTGGTCCGTCTGCTGAGCACCCGGACCGTGCCGCTCGCCATCGCGGTCTTTATCCTGATCGCGATAGCGGCGTTCTTCTATCATGCGATCTTCACGGACCGTGCCGCCTTCCTGCATCTCGGCGCCTTCATCGGCACGATCATGGCGGCCAGCGTCTTCATGGTGATCATCCCGAACCAGCGGAAGGTCGTGGCCTCGCTGATGAAGGGCGAGACGCCGGATCCTCGCCTCGGCATGCAGGCGAAGCAGCGCTCGCTGCACAACAACTACCTGACGCTGCCGGTCATCTTCATGATGATCTCCAACCATTATCCCGTGATCTTCGGCCATCCCTGGGCGCCGTTCCTGGCGCTGGGCATCGTCATCGCGGGCGGGCTGGTCCGGCATTATTTCAATATGGTCGACGCCGGTAAGGTCGACTGGAAGGCCAAGGCCGCCATCCCCGCCTCGATCCTGCTGATTATCGTGCTGGCGGTCGTCTCCTACTATCGGCCGGACCGGACCAACGTGGCCGGCAAGGACCAGTCAGGTGCTGCCGCGGCGGCCCAGGGTGTCGCCTTCGCCGATGTGCAGCATGTCGTGCAGACGCGCTGCGTGGTCTGCCATTCCGCCACGCCGAGCAGCCAGGACTTCACCGAGGCACCCAAGGGCCTGATGTTCGACACGCCCCAGGAAATGAAGCTTCATGCACAGGAGATGAAGCAGCAGGCCGTCCTCTCCGACAATATGCCGCTCGGAAACATGACGAACATGACGCCGGACGAGCGTAAGCTGCTCGGTGCGTGGATCGATCAGGGGGCCAAGATTCCCTGATGGGATGGGTGATCTCCGGACGCGTCTTCGATCGCTCCGGGGCTCCAGTCCCGAGGGAGACGCCGGCAGGCAAGTCCGGGAGCCTTGAATGAGACCGTTCGTTATCTGCGCCGTTTATTTCGTGCTGTGGTGGCTGTCGCTTTTCGTCACCCTGCCGTTCGGCATCCGGACCCAGGAGGAAATGGGCGAGGTCACGCTCGGCACGGAGCGTGGTGCGCCCCATGCGACCTTCCTGCTCCGCAAGGTGATCGCGACTACGTTGATCTCGGGCGTTCTGATGGCGATTATCTATGTCGCGATCTCGGTCTACCACCTGACGCTGGAAGACGTGACGCCTTGCCTGCGCTGCTGGTCGGATCCCAGCCTTCCGCGATGAAAAGGGGCCGCGCGGGCCCCTTTTGTTTTTCCGCGATGCGCCTCGCGCCCTAAAGCTTGACCCAGCCCGCGTTCCGGCCGCTGGAGCGCACACAGGCTTCGATGAAGGCGACACCTCGAACGCCGTCCTCCACCGTGGGATAGATCACGTCCGGATCGGGCGCCTCGTTGTTCCTGGCCGCCACGATCGCCCGCGCCGCCTCGCTGTAGATGTTGGCGAAGCCTTCCAGATAGCCTTCGGGATGGCCGGAAGGGATGCGGGACATGCGGCCCGCTTCCGGCCCGGCGCCGGCGCCGTTGCGGGTGATCATCCTCTTCGGCTCGCCATGCGGGGTGAACCAGAGGACGTTCGGGTGCTCCTGGTCCCATTCCAGTCCGCCCTTGGTGCCGTAGACCCGGAGCGTCAGCGCGTTCTCGTTGCCGACCGCGACCTGGCTTGCCCAGAGCATGCCTTTCGCGCCGCTCGCATAGCGCAGCAGCACGGCCACGTTGTCGTCGAGCTTGCGACCTTCCACGAACGTGGTGAGATCGGCGGCGAGGCTCTCCGCCTGCATGCCGGTGACGAAGCAGGCGAGGTTGTAGGCGTGCGTGCCGATGTCGCCGACGCAGCCGCCGGCGCCCGATCGGGCAGGGTCCGTCCGCCAGTCGGCCTGCTTGTTGTGCACCTCCTGCGAGAGCCAGTCCTGCACATATTCCGCCTGCACCAGCCTGAGCTCACCGAGTTCGCCATCGGCGATCATGGCCCGGGCCTGCCGGATCATGGGGTAGCCGGTGTAATTATGGGTAAGCGCGAAGACCTTGCCTGATTGCTCCACGAGCGCGGCCAGCCGCTTCGCATCGCGCAGCGTCGTCGTCAGCGGCTTGTCGCAGATGACATGGATGCCGCGTTTCAGGAAAGCCTGCGCGACGGGGAAGTGCATGTGGTTCGGCGTGACGATCGCCACCGCCTCGATACCGTCCTTCAGCCGCGCTTCCCGCCGCGCCATTTCCTCGTAGGAGCCGTAGCAGCGGTTCTCCGCCAGCCCGAGTTCCAGGCCCGAGGCTTTCGCGCGCTCCGGGTCGGATGAGAGCGCACCGGCAACAAGCGTATAGCGGTCGTCGAGCCGGGCGGCGATGCGGTGCACCGCGCCGATGAAGGCACCCTGTCCGCCACCCACCATGCCCAGCCGGATGCGCCCTTCATGGGTTTCGCTGCGTCCTTCGATTGCCATTCCGTCCCCCTCAGGAAATTCCCAGCATGCGCTTGTTGGCGGCCTCGTCCGTTCCGCCTGCGGCGAAATCGTCGAATGCGTGTTCCGTCACCCGGATGATGTGTGCGTCGATGAAGGGTGCGCCTTCCGCCGCTCCGTCCTCCGGGTGCTTCAGGGCGCATTCCCATTCCAGAACCGCCCAGGAATCGTAATCGTAGGCGGCGAGCTTGGAGAAGATGGCGCCGAAATCGACTTGTCCGTCGCCCAGCGAGCGGAAGCGGCCGGCCCGTTTCACCCAGGGCTGATAGCCGGAATAGACGCCCTGCCGCCCGGTCGGGTTGAACTCCGCGTCCTTTGCGTGAAACGCCTTGATGCGCTGGTGGTAGATGTCGATGAACTCGATGTAGTCGAGCTGTTGCAGGATGAAGTGCGAGGGATCGTAGTTGATGCAGCAGCGCGGATGATCGTTCAGCTCTTCAAGGAACATCTCGAAGGTCGCGCCGTCGAAAATATCCTCGCCGGGATGAATTTCATAACACACATCGCAGCCGGCCTCGTCGAAGCGGTCGAGGATCGGCTTCCATCGCCGCGCCAGTTCCCCAAAGGCGGTCTCCACCAGTCCTGCGGGCCGCTGCGGCCAGGGATAGACGAAGGGCCAGGCAAGCGCGCCGGGAAAGGTGACATGGCTCCTGAAGCCGAAATGCTGCGACGCCTTCGCCGCCTTCATCATCTGGTCGACGGCCCATTCCTGCCTCGCCTTCGGATTTCCGCGCACTTCCGGCGCGGCGAAGCCGTCGAAAGCCTCGTCGAAAGCGGGATGAACGGCAACGAGCTGGCCCTGGAGATGGGTGGAGAGATCGGTGATCTCGACGCCCGCCTCGCGGCAGATGCCGGTGATCTCGTCGCAATAATCCTTTGAGTCGGCCGCCTTGGCCAAGTCGATAAGCCGGGCGTCCCAGGTCGGGATCTGCACGCCCCTGTAGCCCAGCGAGGCCGCCCATTGGGCAATCGACTTCAGCGAATTGAACGGAGCCTGATCGCCGGCGAACTGGGCGAGGAAAATCCCGGGGCCTTTCATCGTCTTCATGAGAACTGTCCTGAGCTGGTTCTGGAGCGTAAACGTTTTCGGTCGACGGGGGACTCCCGCCGCAAAGCGGCGGGAGCAGTTCGCTGCCTAGAACGGCGAGTCCGGGTGGTAGAAGACCTGCGCGTTCTCCGGCGTGATCAGCGGCGAGCGCAAAATGAAGCGGCCCTGCACGGGGATGCCGGCCTCGAACTTCAGCGCGGTGAGTTCGATCGCGGTGGCGATCATGCCGGGATCGTAGGCGACGTCGGCCGGGACCAGCGTGTCCTTGTCCATGACGCGCTTGATCATCTGCTTCATGCCGGCGCCCCCGACGATCCACATGTCCTTGTCGCGCTTGGCCTGCCGGATCGCCTCGATTGCGCCGAGCGCCGTATCGTCGTCCTGCGCCCACACGGCGTCGATCTTGGGGAAGCGGGACAGGAAGTCCTGCATCACCTTGAAGCCGTCGTCCCGGTTCCAGTTGGCGTACTGGATGCCGAGCACCTTGACGTTCGTGCCCTTGATCGCGTCCTGGAAGGCATCGACGCGCTCATTGTCGATCGGCAGCGGCATGCCGCGCAGGATGACGATGTTGCCGCCGTTCGGCAGCTTGCTCTTGAAATATTCGCCTGCGACCCGGCCGAAATTCGGATTGTCGCCGGCGACGTAGAGATCCTCGATCCCCTCCTGCGAGAGCTTGCGGTCTACCACCGTCACGAACTTGCCGGCGTCCTTCACCCGCTTGATCGGCCCGGTCAGCGGATCGGATTCCGTCGGCAGGATGACAAGGGCGTCGATGTTGCGGGTGGCGACCATATCCTCAAGGTCTGATGCCTGCTTGCCGGGATCGCCGGCGGTCGCGAGCACGAACTTCAGATTGGGATAGGTCTTCTGCAGCCGGGCCACGGCCTGTTGGGCGAAATAGTCGATGCCGCCCGTCCAGCCGTGATCGGCCGCCGGCACCGATACGCCGATCGTGATTGTCTTGCCCTGAGCGAACGCCGCGCCGGACATTGCCGTCGAGGCGCCGAGCACCCCCGCGGCCAACAGATGCTTCCACTTCATGTCTTCCTCCCCTTCGAGTTCCGGTTGATCCGGTTTTCTCGTGTTCAGCGTTCTCCCTTCCGGCTCCTCTGCAGGAGCACGGCGAGAATGATGATGACGCCCTGAAACGCCCCGTTGAGATAGGGGCTGACCACGTCCGTCAGGTTCAGGATGTTGTCGATGAGGCTGAGGATGACGACGCCGATAACCGTGCCCCAGACGCGGCCGTAGCCGCCCTTCAGGGTCGTGCCGCCAATGATGACGGCGGCGATCGCCTCCAGTTCCCAGAGAACGCCGGTCGCACTGGAAGCCGATCCCAGGCGCGGCACGTAGAGCAGTGTCGCCACGCCGACGAGCGCACCCTGCAGCACGTAGGTGAGGAGGCGGACGTTATCGACGTGGATCGCCGAGTAGCGTGCCACCTGTTCGTTGGAGCCGATGGCCGAGCAATGCCGTCCGAAGGCGGTCCGGCGCATGACGACCTCGCCGATGATCGCGACCAGCGCGAAGACGATGATGGGCCAGGTGATGCCGGCGACGCCGCCGTAATAAACCGGGCGGTAGATGTCGCCGACCTCGAAGTTCAGCGAGATCGTGCCGCCGTTGGCAAGCCACGTCACCAGCGCGCGGAAAATGCCCATGGTGCCGAGCGTGACGATGAAGGCTTCGATCCTGCCGCGCGTGGTGAGAAGACCGTTCACCGCGCCTGAGATGAGGCCGAGCCCGAGCCCGACCGCCATGCCGACCAGCACCAGCGGCCAGCCCGCGCCCATGCCCGCCAGCAGGTAGTTGATCGCCAGGATCATCGAGCCCGCGATGAAAGCCGCCATGGAGCCCACGGAAAGATCGATGCCGCCGGTCGTGATGACGAAGGTCGCGCCCACCGCGATGATGCCGATGAAGGATGAGCGGGCCAGAACGTTGCTGATGTTGCCGGAACTCAGGAACTGGTCGTTCAGAAGGGCCCCGAGCACCACCAGCAGGATCAGCGCCAGAAGCGGCCCGAGCACGTGGAAGTTCACACCCGGTCGCCGTCTCGGCGGGGACGCGGAGGGGGCGGGGGCTTCAGTGCTGACGGTCATGGATCTCGCTTCCTTCCAGCCCCATGGCATGGCGGACGATCTGGTGCTCGGCGATGGCGTCGCCGGTGAGTTCGCCGGTGATCCGGCCGGAGCGCATGACCAGCACGCGGTGGCAGAGGCCGATCACCTCAGCCATTTCCGAGGAGATGACGATCACGCTCTTTCCCTCGGCCGCGAGTTTCTCGATGAAGCCGTAGATCTGCTGCTTGGTGCCGATGTCGATGCCGCGCGTCGGCTCGTCGACGATGACGATCTCCGGCTCCACCAGCATGGTCTTGGCGAGCAGAAGCTTCTGCTGGTTGCCGCCGGAAAGATTTCCGACCCGGACGTCGCGACGCCGCGCGCGGATGTCGAAGCGGGCGATGGCGTCGTCCAGCGCGCGCTCCTCGGCCCGCTTATTGATGAAGATGTTGGAGAAACGGTCGAGACCGAGCAGGGTCAGGTTCGGCCGCATCGTCTTGTCGAGGAGCAGTCCGCGTCCCTTGCGGTCTTCCGTCAGATAGGCGAGCCCCAACTTCGCCGCCTGACCGGGGGAATGGATACGCACCGTCTGCCCGCGAAGACGAATCCAGCCCGTGGACGGCCGCAGGCCCATCAGCCCTTCCATCAGTTCCGTCCGGCCCGAGCCGACAAGACCGGCAAGGCCCAGAACCTCGCCCCGGCGAAGGGTGAAGCTCGCGCCCCGCACATGACCGGGCACGTCGAGCCCCCGCACCTCCAGCACGATCTCCGCCTCGGGGGAGGGCGCCTTGTCGGGAAACAGGTCGTTCAGGTCGCGGCCCACCATGGCGCGAGCCATGCCGTCCTCGTCGATAGCCGCCGTCGGCGTGGTCTGGACGATGCGTCCGTCGCGCAGCACCGTGACCCGGTCGGAGATCGCCTTGACCTCGTCCAGCTTGTGCGAAGTATAGAGGATCGCCACGCCCTGCGCCCTGAGCCGGGCGATCTGCCGGAACAGCGATTGCGATTCCCGCGCGGTGAGCACGGCCGTCGGCTCGTCCATGATCAGGACCCGTGCCCTGCGGGACAGCGCCTTGGCGATCTCCACCATCTGCTTGTCGGAAACGGAAAGGTCGGAGACGCGGGAGGCAGGGTCGATTCCGGTCTCCAGCTCGGCCAGAAGACGGTGCGCTTCGCGGCGCATGGCGCGCACGTCGAGGAAAGGGCCGCGCTTCAACTCCCGGCCCAAGAAGATGTTGGCCTCGACGGTGAGCTGGTCGGCGAGGTTCAGCTCCTGGTGGATCAGGACGATGCCGCGATCCTCGGCTTCCTCGGTGGAGGAGAACCGCATCGGCCCGCCGTCCAGCCGCAGCGTGCCGGCGCTCGGAGGCTGCGCGCCGGAAAGGATCTTCATCAGCGTGGATTTGCCCGCGCCGTTTTCCCCGATCAGCGCATGGACCTCGCCCGGCACCAGATCGAAATCGACGTCGAACAACACCTGAACGGGGCCGAAGGACCTCGACACCCGCTCGCTCGCCAGGAGGGCGGGTGCCCCGGTCATGGCGTTTCCTCCGTGTGAGCCGGGATTCCGGTCTCGTATTATTTATTGAGGAAGAAGGTATTCGCGGCTGACGAGGATCGTCAAGCGCCGCAGAAGGGGCCACGCCGTATTTAATTCCGAAGCTTGAAAAAAGAACGGGCCGCTGAGCGGCCCGTCCGGTGTCGTCAAGGATGGTCCGCTCAGCTGTAGCGGTTGACCATGCTTTCCAGGTATTCCTGCCGGCCCGACTTGGGCTGCGGATCGAGGTTCTTCTCCTCGACGTACTTGGCAAGGTCGTCCAGGCTCTTCTCGCCCTTCAGGATCTCCTGGCCGATGCCGCTGTCCCAGCCGGAATAGCGCTCGTCCACGAACGACTTCAGATCGCCTTCCTCCAGCATCTTCGCCGCGCCTTCGAGGCCGCGCGCGATCGCGTCCATGGAGCCGACATGGGCGTAGAGCAGGTCTTCCGGATCGATCGACTGGCGGCGGATCTTGGCGTCGAAGTTCATGCCGCCCGAAGTGAAGCCGCCGGCCTTCAGGATCTCGTAGAAGGCGAGCGTCATCTCCGGCACGTTCATCGCGAACTGGTCGGTGTCCCAGCCCAGGAGGTCGTCGCCCCGGTTGATGTCGAGCGAGCCGAAGAGGCCCAGCGCATTCGCCAGATGGATTTCGTGCTGGAAGGAATGACCGGCCAGGATCGCGTGGTTCTGCTCGAGGTTGGTCTTCACCTCGTTCTCCAGCCCGTAGCGCTGCAGCATGCCGTAGATGGAGGCGACGTCGAAATCGTACTGGTGCTTGGTCGGCTCCTTGGGCTTCGGCTCGATCAGGATCTGGCCCTTGAAGCCGATCTTGTTCTTGTGCTCCACGACCATGGTCAGGAAGCGGCCGAGCTGGTCGAGCTCGCGGCCCATGTCCGTGTTGAGCAGCGTCTCGTAGCCTTCGCGGCCGCCCCACAGCACGTAGTTCTCGCCGCCGAGCTCGTGCGTGATTTCCAGAACGTTTTTCACCTGCGCCGCGGCATAGATGAAGAGGTCCGGGTCCGGGTTGGTCGCGGCACCCGCCATGAAGCGGCGGTTGGAGAAGAGGTTGGCCGTGCCCCAGAGAAGGCGGACGCCCGTCTCGTCGATCTTCTTTGCGAAGATGTCGGCGATTTCTCGGACGTTGCGGTTGGACTCCGCCAGCGTCTTGCCTTCCGGCGCGATGTCGCGGTCATGGAAGGTGAAGAAGGGAACGCCGAGCAGCGTGAAGAGCTCGAAGGCGACCTCCGCCTTGAGCTTGGCATGCTCCATGTCGTCGCCGCGGAACCAGGGGCGATCGAAGGTCTGGCCGCCGAAGGGATCGCTGCCCGGCCAGGCGAAGGAGTGCCAGTAGGCGACGGCGAAGCGCAGATGGTCCGCCATCCGCTTGCCCATCACCATCCGGTCGGGGTCGTAGAAGCGGAACGACAGGGGATCCTTGCTGTCCGGCCCCTTGTAGGTGACTTTCTGGATGTCCTTGAAGAAACCCGAACTCATAGTGCTGTCGCCTCCTTGATAGCGGGGTAGAGGGCACGATACCGGTGCCACGCCCCTTGATATTGTTCCGAACGGGCCCGGTCGGGCTCGATGCTGCTGCGAATGGCGGGCGGGGCGCAGATCGCCACGGGATCTGCACCTTCGGCCGCGATGAGGCCCAGTCGGGCGGCGCCGAAGGCCGCGCCGAAGTCGCCGTCCGCCGGAATGTCGATGACGATGCCCAGCGTGTCCGCGAGGATCTGTAGCCAGGCCTGCGAGCGGGAGCCCCCGCCGACCGCGGTCGCCCGCGTCACCGTGGCGCCGGCCACCCGCAGCGCTTCCAGGCTGTCGGCAAAGGCGTAGGCCACGCCTTCCAGAACGGCGCGGGCCATTGCCGTGCGATCGCTGTCATGGGACAGGCCGATGAAGCTGCCGCGGATATGGGCATCGTTGTGCGGTGTCCGCTCGCCCGAGAGATAGGGCAGGAAGAGCAGCGATCCGGGACCGCCGGCGGCACCCTCCAGCGGCGCCACGAGATCGGCGGCCGTCGTGCCGAAGGTCTGCGCCAGCCACTCGATGGAGGCGGCCGCCGACAGGATCACGCCCATCTGGTGCCAGGTGTTGGGCAGCGCGTGGCAGAAGGCGTGGACGGCGCTGTCCGGATTGGGCGAGAAGCGCTCGTTGGCCGCGAACAGCACGCCCGACGTGCCGAGCGAGATGAAGGCAGACCCCGGCGCGACGGTGCCGACCCCGGCAGCGGTCGCCGCATTGTCTCCCGCTCCGCCGGCGATCACCGGGCGCCCGGATATGCCCCAGCGCTCCGCGAGTTCCGCGCGCAGCATGCCGGTGACATCGGTGCCCTCGTAGAGCGGCGGCATGTGATCGCGGGTGAGGCCGGTCGCTTCCAGCATCTCGTCCGACCAGCGCCGCGCGCCGACGTCGAGCCACGACGTGCCCGCCGCGTCAGACATGTCGGTGCCGTGCTCGCCGGAAAGCCAGAGGCGGAGATAGTCCTTCGGCAGCACGATCTTGCCGACCTTCGCGAAGATCTCCGGCTCGTGGCGCTGCACCCAGACGACCTTGGGCGCGGTGAACCCGGGGAAGGTGATGTTGCCGGTGATGGTGCGCGCCATCGGCATGGCGTCGATTTCGGCCGCCTCGGCCGCCGAGCGCACGTCGTTCCACAGAATGCAGGGACGCAGAGGGCGGTCCGCCGCATCGAGCAGGGTGGCGCCGTGCATCTGGCCGGAAAGGCCGATGCCGCGCACGCCGGTCATCTCGCGGGGATAGGCTTTCGCGAGTTCGTCCATGGCGGCGGTCGTGGCGGCGATCCAGCTTTCGGCCGTCTGCTCCGACCAGCCAGGCTCCGGACGCGAAACCTGCAACGGCGAACTGGCCGACCCGAGGATCGTCTGATTTTCGTCGATCAGGACTGCCTTGACCGAGGAGGTCCCCAGGTCGATTCCGATATACATCGATCAATCCACTCTTATGAGGCGGCCTCTGCCGCGATGATGGTTGCGACCTCGCTTCGCATGTCTGTCTCGGCTTCCAGGGAAGCGGGGCCGCCGGGCGTGAACTCCTCCAGCACGAGGGCCGCGGCGCCGCGCGCCCAGAGGACGTCACCCCATTGGTGCACCTCGATTCGCGGCAGAGTGTCGCTGTTCCCGATGACGTGCTCTTGAAGCGATTGGCGCATAGCGTCAAAGAAAACCTGCGCGGAACGGGTCCGCTCCCCCGAGATGATGATGACCGGGGGGTCGAAGATGTTGACCGCGTTGGCGACGCCGACCCCCAGCACCGCACCGGCGCGAGCGAAGATATCCTGCGCGACCGTTTCGCCGGAATCGGCGCGGAGCTTCAGCTTGTCCAACGTCTCGTGCACGGCGATCGGATCGTCGAGCGCGGTCGGGTCGTAGAAGGTCGCGGCCTCGCGGACGATGGCGTAGTCCGCCACATAGGCTTCCAGGCAGCCGCGCTGGCCGCAGCGGCAGAGCGCCCCTTGCGGCTGCACCTTGATGTGGCCGAACTCGCCGGCGAACCCGTGCGTGCCGCGAAAGAGATGCCGGTCCAGGATGATCGCCATGCCGACGCCGTGCTCGACGGTGACGACGAGAAAGGTCCGGTGATAGCGGCCCTGACCGAACCATTTCTCGGCGAGCCCGACGAGGTTGGAATCGTTGTCGACCGCCACCGGCAGCCCAAGCCGCTGCTCCATCAGCTGCTTGAAGGGGACGTTGCGCGAACCGAACATCGGGCTCCAGCGCACGACGCCGTCGGGATAGCTGACAAAGCCGGAAATCCCGATGCCGACGCCGCTGATCTTTTCGCGCGGAACGCCGGATTTGCGGATCACCTCGTCGATCTGCGCTTCGCAGAAGGCCGCGACCACTTCCGGCGGACGCCGGTTCGTCTGGACGGCGGCGATGTGGCTGGCCAGCACGTCGCCGAGGAAATCCGTCAGCGAAACGGAGATCTGATGCAGCGAGATCTTGAGGCCGATGGCGTAGGCCGCTTCGGCCCGCAGACGCAACAGGGTCTTGGGCCGGCCACGCCGGACGGAATTGACGGGAACGACCTGTTCCTCGGCCTCGATCAGCCCGTCCCGCAGCAATTCAGCCGTGATGACGGAAACCGTGGCGGGGCTGGCGCCCGTCAGTTCCGCGATTTCGATGCGGGCGATGGAGCCCGCATCGCGAATGCAGTCGAGCACCTTGCGCCGGTTCAGGGCACGCAGAAGATCCACTTCGATGGTCCTCTCGCTTCGGCGTTAGACCGGAGGAAGCCGGTCTCAGACGTGCGCGATACGGGCGAGCTTCTCGGCAGGAATGGCGCCCGGGCCGGGAATGGCGCCGGGAGGGCATTTTCCGAGAATGATCATGCCCAGAACCTCGTCCTGGCTGACATCGGACACCTTGGCGGAGCCGACGAGCTGTCCGTTTTTCATCACGGCGACCCGGTCGGCGAGGTCGAACACGTCGTGGATGTCATGGCTGATCAGGAAGATGCCGAGGCCTTCCGACTTCAGCTGCTTCACGAGATCCGCCACCATCGCGGTCTCCTGCACGCCGAGTGCCGCGGTGGGCTCGTCCATGATCAGGATCTTGGCGTTGAAGTAGACCGCGCGGGCAATCGCCACGGACTGCCGCTGGCCGCCGGAAAGCGCCGAAACAGGCGAGGCGAACTTGCGGAAGTTCGGGTTGAGGCGCGCCAAGATCTTGCGCGTCTCCGCCTCCATGCGAACGTCGTCCAGCGCGCCGGTCCGGCTCGTCAGCTCGCGGCCCAGGAACAGGTTCTCCGCGGCCTTGAGGTTATCGGCCAAAGCGAGCGTCTGGTAGATCGTCTCGATGTTGTACTTGCGGGCGTCGCGCGGATTATGGATGTCCGCCTTCTCGCCATTCACATAGATCTCGCCCGCATCCGGCTGGTACGCGCCGGAAAGGATCTTGATCAGGGTCGACTTGCCGGCGCCGTTGTGGCCGAGCAGCCCGACGACTTCGCCGGGATAAAGGTCGATGCTCACACCGTCGACGGCCTTCACGCCGCCGAAGCTGATGTGGATGTCGCGCATATCGACGAGCGGGGCTCGGTTCTGAGCGTCCATGGCCCGTTCTCCTAAACTGTGCCGACGCGGCGGCGGTAGATCTGGTCGACGAGCACGGCGATCACGAGGACCACGCCCACCACGATCGACTGCAGCGAGGATTCAACGCCGAGCAGCGCCATGCCGGACTGCAGGCTCTGCATGACCAGAGCGCCGAGGATGGCGCCGAAGATCGTGCCGGCGCCGCCGGCGAGCGAGGTGCCGCCGATGACGGCCGCGGCAATGACGCGGAGTTCGTCCAGCGTTCCGAGATCGTTCGCGGCCGATTGCAGGCGGGCTGAGGCGATGACGCCGGAGATGGCGGCCAGCACGCCCATCAGCATGAAGATATACATGGTGATGCGGCGCGTATTGATGCCGGAAAGCTCAGCCGCCTGGGGGTTGCCGCCCATCGCGAAGACGTAGCGGCCGAACTTCGTGCGCTTGGCGACATAGGTCATGATCAGCGCGACGACGGCCACCGCGACCACGGGGAGCGCGATGCCCTGCGACCAGTTCAGCGGCTCATCCGGCACCGGCATGTTGCGGGCCTGGAGATACATCTTCGCGGCCCGCTCCGGAACGGGATAGGCGTTCATGACGATCACGAAGGCGATCATGACGGCGGAAAGCACCACGACGTTGACGATTTCGGCCCACATCGGCTTCAGCGGGAAATCGAACGCCTTGCGCATCCGGCGTCCGTTGAAGGCGAAGAAAATGATCGCCGCGACCGCGATTATACCGAAGACCCAACTCCAGGTCGCGCCGAGGGTGCCTCCGATGCCGCCGCCGAAAAGGGTGAAGTTGCGGTCGAGCGGGGCGACGGTCTGGCCGGTCGTGACCCACCACGCAGCGCCGCGCCACGCGAGATAACCACCCAGCGTGACGATGAACGCCGGCACCGACAGGTAGCCGATGATGAAGCCCTGCAGGGCGCCGACCACGAGGCCGACGATGATGCCGAAGGCGATCGCCAGGATCCATGTCGCGGGATAGTTGAAGCCGAGATGGGCGGGCAGCCAGTTGGTCTGGAACGTGCCCATCATCATGGCGCAGAAGCCGAGCAGCGACCCGACGGACAGGTCGATGTGGCGCGCGACGATGACGAAGACCATACCGGTCGCCATGATGGCGACGGACGAGGTCTGCACGGAAAGATTGAAGAGGTTTCGCGGCGTGATGAACAGGCCGCCGGTGACGAGGTCGAACACGACCCAGATCACGATAAGCGCCACGATCATGCCGATCATGCGCACGTCGACTTCCATCGCCCGCAACATGCCGCCCACTCCGCGCGGCCGGTTCTGATCTACGTGGACGGGATTACGGGCGTGAACCGGAGTCGGCACGCCGGCCGCCTGCTGAGTGTCGCTCATGAGCGCGATCCAATATCGAAAAGAGGAAACACGGGCCGGACATGCTGCATGTCCGGCCCGTTACGGTCGTTCAGATCAGTCGCAGGCCTTCACGGAGCCCTTCTGCACGCCCTTGCAGACCACGTCCTTGGTCGTCCAGCCCGCGTCGATGACGAGGTTCAGGTTGTCCTTGGTGATCGGCTGCGGCTGCAGGAAGATCGCCTGCAGGGTCTGACCCTTCGGGCTCTTCCACGGCGCGGAGTCCTTGATGTCGGTCAGCTTCTTGCCGCCGGCGAGCTGGATCGCGATATCGGCGGCCGTCTTGCCTTCCAGGCGAGCGTCTTTCCAGATGTCGACCGTCTGGGTGCCGAGCGCGATGCGGTTCAGGCCGGCGCCGTCGGCGTCCTGCCCGGAGACCGGGATGCCCGCGAGGCCCTGGGCGGCGAGAGCCGCGACAGCGCCGCCGGCAGTGCCGTCGTTGGAGGCGACCACGGCGTCAACCTTGTTGTTGTTGGCCGTGAGGATCTGTTCCATGTTGCGCTGGGCGTTGGCGGGAAGCCAGCCGTCGGTGTACTGCTCGCCGACGATCTTGATGTCGCCCTTGTCGATCGAAGGCTTGAGCACTTCCTTCTGGCCGGAATTCAGGAAGTCGGCGTTCGGATCCTGCGACGAGCCCTTGATGTAGACGTAGTTGCCCTTCGGCTGCTGCTTCAGGACGTACTCGGCCTGCAGTTCACCGACCTTCTTGTTGTCGAAGGTGAGGTAGAATGCATTCGGGTTCTCGATGAGGCGGTCATAGCCGATCACCGGGATGCCTTCGTTCAGCGCCTTGGTGACGCCCGGCTCGACGGCCTGGGAATCCTGCGCCAGCACGATCAGCACGTCGGCGCCGCGAGCGATGAGGCTCTCGATGTCGGAAAGCTGCTTGGCGGTGGAGCTCTGCGCGTCGGTGGCGACGTAATCGGCGCCAACGGTCGCGAGTTCCTTCTTGATCGCGGCTTCGTCAGTCTTCCAGCGCTCTTCCTGGAAGTTGGACCAGCTTACGCCGACGGTGATCTTCTTGTTCTGTGCAAGAGCCGACGAAGCACCCGCGACAAGGCTCAGCACCGCCGCTGCCGTGAGCAGCGAACGGGACATGTTCTTCTTCATAGACGACGTCTCCTTCCCATCAACGGCGGTATTCGCGCCGCCCCCGGCCCAGTTTTAATTTGAGCCTCGAAAATTACCTTGGGGCCAAAATCGGAGACGTGTCAACAGCTATGCGCTGAGGGTCTGGCAGCTACCCACCTGTGTCGGTTATCGGCTCTCGGCGGGGTGTGTTTCGTGCCAATGACGGGCGATATCGACGCGGCGGGGAAGCCAGACGCGCTTCTTGCCAGCAACATAATCGAGGAAGCGCGCAAGCGCCGCCGCGCGGCCCGGCCGCCCGACGACCCGGCAATGCAGGCCGACCGACATCATCTTGGGCTGGCCGCGCTTGCCCTCCTGGTAGAGCGTGTCGAAGGTGTCCTTGAGATAGGCGAAGAACTGGTCGCCGGAGTTGAAGCCCTGCATGGCAACGAAGCGCATGTCGTTGACGTCAAGCGTATAGGGGATCGCCAGCAGCGGCTTGCCTTCGCCCTTTTTCCCGCCCGGTATCCAGTAGGGCAGGTCGTCGGCATATACGTCGGAGGTGTAAAGAAAGCCGCCTTCCTCGGCGACGAGGTCGATCGTGTTGTCGGAGGAGCGTCCGGTGTACCAGCCATAGGGACGTTCTCCCGTCACCTCGGTATGGATGCGGATCGCTTCCTGAAGATGCGCGCGCTCGTCTTCGGCGGAGAAGTCCTTGTATTCGATCCATTTCAGGCCGTGCGAGGCGATCTCCCAATCGGCTTCCTTCATGGCGGCGACGGCTTCGGGGTTTTTCTGCAGCGCGGTCGCCACGCCGTAGACGGTTACCGGGATTTCCCGTCGGGTGAACATCCGCCACAGCCGCCAGAAGCCGGCGCGAGAGCCGTATTCGTACATCGACTCCATGTTCATGTGCCGCATGCCCGGCCAGGGCTGGGCGCCGAGGACATCGGAAAGGAAGGCTTCCGATGCGGCGTCGCCGTGCAGGATGTTGTTCTCGCCGCCTTCTTCGTAATTGATGACGAACTGCACCGCGATCCGCGCATTCCCGGGCCATTTGGGGTCGGGCGGCGTCCGGCCGTAGCCGGTCATGTCACGGGGATACTGATTCTCGCTCATCGTGGTGCTCCGTACTGAAGTCTCCGGCGATTTCGGGTTGGCTCCCGACTTTGCCACCCGGCGCGGGCTTCGACCGCTCGTCGCCAGGTAGGTTCAGCCTCGCCGAATGACAGTTTGCGCGGCATGCAGGAGTGCCGCGAAGGCCGCGCCCGCATCCGCCTCGGTGATGTTCTCCGCCGGATTGTGGCTGATCCCGCCCTCGCACCGCACGAAGATCATGCCGATAGGACAAAGGCCGGCAAGGGCGATCGCATCGTGCCCCGCCCCGGAGAGCAGATGAAGCGATCGACCCTGAACGGCCTCGCAGGCCTCGTCGATGCATTCGATCAGGCCAGGGTCGCAGGCTGTCGCTCCCGTATTCGAGCCCACCTCGATTTCGAAAACCACGCGGCGCGCCGTGCCGATTTCCCGGAGTCGCCGCTCTATCTCCTCGAAGGCCGCAGCCTTGGCCAGGCCGTTCCCGGAGCGCAGATCGAGAGTGAAGCGCGTTTCGCCGGCGATGACGTTGCTGGCGCCCGGCCCGGCCTGGATCTCTCCCACCGTGGCGACAAGGTCCGCGCCGGCCTTCGCGACAGCCTCGATGGCGAGGATCGCTTCTGCGCTGGCGGCCAGAGCGTCCCGTCGCATGGCCATCGGGACCGTTCCGGCATGACCGGCCATCCCTCGGACCCGGACGACGGCGCGGATTTGGCCCGCGATCGCCGTCACCGTGCCCAGCGGAAGCCCTTCCGCCTCAAGCACCGGACCCTGCTCGATATGCACTTCTATATAGGCGCGGAAATCGCCGGCCTGGCGACGGGCGTCGCCGATCCTCTCGGGCGTCAGTCCGAACCCCTTCATGGCCTCCGAAATCGTGACGCCTTCGCTGTCGGCTTTGGCGAGCACCGATGCGTCTTCGAGGCCGGTCACGAACCCGCTTCCGAGCAGCATCGTGTGAAACCGGGTTCCCTCCTCGTCGGCATAGGCCTGAACCTCGAGGGGGAAGGGGAGCGGCTCCTTGTCCGCCCGTCGAATCAGGGCCGCTGCCGCTTCGATGGCCGTAACGACCCCGAGCTGCCCGTCATAGGTGCCGGCGTCGCGGACGGTGTCGAGATGCGAGGCGAGGACCAGCGCCGGTGCGGTTGCGTCCGTTCCGTCGATCCGCCCGATCACATTGCCCGCGGCGTCCATGCGAGCCGCAAGCCCCGCCTGCCGCATCCAGTGGCTGATGAGGTCGGCGGCGCGCCGATGCTCATCCGTCAGATACAGACGGGTATAGGCCCCCGGGCTCGCGCTGATGGCTCGAAGTTCCCGGCAGCGCCGCATGATTCGAGTGGCTGCATCGCGATCGAAAGAAACGGGAGAGAAGGAAGCAGGAAGGGCTGACATCGTTCGGAACCGGATGATGGGTCTCCTCCTAATGGCGCTCGCGCTTCCGGCTGGCAAGCTGCCGCGCTGGGTCGCCCTTGCTGGAACTCCCACGATCTCATCGCCGCTGTGCGCTGCCACCGTCGGGGGCGGCGCGAGCGATGATATGTCACTCGTATGAAGTGATCGAAAAGCCACAAAGCACACGGCTCGTGTCCGAAAGCTTATTATGACGTTGAACATACGTTGGAAAAAAATAGTGTGCGGGCAGGCGAACGAAGAGTCGCCCTTTGATTAACGAGATGGCGCGCTTCAACAGGAGAACGCAGCACGGGGGTAGTAATACTCCAGGTTGTGAAAATAGATCCTGGACTCGCCTGAACTGGACTGGAGATGGATCCATGAAACTCAAGAGCCTTATCCTTGGCTCTGCCGCGCTTCTCGCGGTGGTCAATGTCGCTCATGCCGCTGACCTGCCGGCAGCAGCCGAGCCGGTCGAATACGTCAAGGTTTGCGACGCGTTCGGCTCTGGCTTCTTCTACATTCCGGGCACCCAGACCTGCCTGAAGATCGGTGGCCAGGTTCGCGCCGACTTCGCCTATGCCGACCACCTTGATGGGGTCAACGACCGTAGCTTCAACAACTTTCGGACCCGTGCTCGCGGCTATCTCTTCCTTGAGACGAATACGCAGAGCGATATCGGTCTGATTCACACCTATGTCGAAGAGCGGATGACGCTCGACTCGAAGACTTCTTCCGGGGATGCTTCTTCGACCGCATCGACGCTGCAGAACGCCTTCGTCGACATCATCAGCGATTTCGGCACCTTCACCGCAGGTCGCGCGAACTCCTACTTCGACGTCTACGGCACGGACGCCTTCAACTACGTGCTCGGCGGCGACGATCCGACGAACCCGACCAACCTCGTCGCTTACAAGTTTGCGCTCGGCGGCAGCTTCTATGCGGCCGTCTCGCTGGAAGATGCGGCTTCGAGCCCCTCGCCGTACCGTCGCGCCAGCACCAATCTCACGAACGACTTCAACTATGGTGGCCAGGAGCTGCCTGATCTCGTCGCCTCGATCGGCGCGAAGTCTGGCTGGGGTGCGGCCCAGATCATGGGCGTTCTGCACGAGGTCCGTTCCAACCGTTCCGGCGATGACAATGAACTGGGCTGGGCGGTCGGCGCCGGGCTGAGCGCGGTCAAGATCCCGCACTCCATCTTCAGTGTCGGCGGTCAGGTGACCTATGGCGAAGGCACGACCGGCTACGTCACGACCGGCAACGGTGGCCCGCTGGCGGACGCCCGCTACGATGCGGACGGCGATATCGACCTGACCAAGGCCTGGAGCGTTCGCGGTGGCATCACCGCCAACCTGACCAAGACATGGCAGGCGGTGCTGACCGGCTCCTACGCCGATGTCGATCATTACGGCGACGCCTACGACTACAAGACCTACTCGGCTGCGGCGCAGCTCGACTGGAAGCCGGTTGCCGGTCTGCTGATCGGTGCGGAAGTCGAGTACGAGAATGTGGACGGCAAGAGCGGTTATCTTGCCTCCAACCTCTCGGGCGACGTCTGGGGCGGCACGCTCCGCGTTCAGCGCAAGTTCTAATCGAACTACGCCTCTCAACAGAAAGCCCGGCAGGCAACTGCCGGGCTTTTTTGATTCGTGGGCTTCGGGAACCGAAAACAGAATCTTTCGGATCCTTGGTTTTCTTGAGGAACTGGAAAGGTTAACGGCTGTAAACCATAAGTTCCGATTTCGTTCATGTGGGCGGCGGCCGCTGCTCTCGGTTTCGTGACATAACTGCAACAAGAGGTTTCAAAGCCTACGTTTCTGCTAAAGCGCTGTTGCGTCGGCAGGGGGGATCAATAGTCTCTGGTTCAGGCGCCCTCCGGGGCCGCCACTGTTCAACAGAACAGACGAGGGGTAGGGGATTTATCTCCAGATCTCGCTGCATTGCAGCGAGCAGAGAAGAAAAACCTCGACTCGTTGTAACTTGGGACTGGAGGTCTTTACATGAAACTCAAGAGCCTTTTCCTCGGCTCCGCCGCCGCGTTCGCTGCCGTTACTGGCGCCCACGCTGCCGATCTGCCTGCGGCTCCTGAGCCGGTTGAATACGTCAAGGTGTGCGACGCGTTCGGTGCTGGCTTCTTCTATCTTCCGGGCACCGAGACCTGCCTGAAGATTGGCGGCATGGTTCGCGCCGACTTCAACTGGGTTGAGTCGTCCGCCAACAGCGAACGTAGCCAGAGCAACTACTCCGCTCTTGCCCGCGCCGAGATCAACCTCGACGCCCGTACGCAGACCGACATCGGCCTCGTTCGCGCTTACGTTCTTGAGCGTATGACGATTGGTGGCACGGACGAAATCACCAACGGTTACAACACCAATCCCTACATCGTGAATGCCTTCGTTCAGATCTCGAACGATGCCGGCACCTTCACGGCTGGTCGTACGGCGTCGTTCTTCGACTTCTACGGCTCCGACATGTACGCCGACATCATCGGCAACGACGATCCGACCAACGAGTCGACGGTTGGCGCCTACACCTTCAACTTCGGTTCGGGCCTCTCGGCTACCGTGTCGGTTGAGGACTCGTCCTCGGTCGCTCGCCGCGTCCACGATCTGTTCCCGCTCGCCGGCCAGCAGTATCCGGATGTCGTCGCGAACGTTCGTGCCGACCAGGCCTGGGGTTCGTTCCAGATCATGGGCGCCCTGCACCAGGTTCGTTCTAGCCGCCTGTTCAACGAGGACGGCTCGTACGACTACGGCAACAACGACTCCGACCTCGGCTGGGCTGCCGGCGCTGGCCTGAAGCTCAAGGTTCCGGGCACGATGTTCGCCCTGAACTCGCAGGCAACCTACGGCCATGGCGCGACGGGCTACGTCACGACCGGCAACGGCGGTCCGCTCAGCGATGCTTCCTTCAGCAACGGTGTCAACGGCAGCCTTGACCTCGCTGACTCCTGGAGCGTTCGCGCCGGTATCAGCGCTCAGCTGGCTCCGAAGATCACCGCGACCCTCGATGGCACCTACGCCAGCGTGGATTACTCGGGCAGCACCTACGACTACGACACCTGGACCGCTGGCTTCCAGCTGGCCTGGCAGCCGATCGCCGGCCTGACCATCGGTGGCGAAGTCGAGTACGAGAACCTCGACCGCACGACCGCCGCTTACGGCGACGGCGACCGTTGGGGTGGTGCGATCCGCGTTCAGCGCGACTTCTAATCGATCTTCGATTGGAAACGAGAAGCCCGGCTCTGCCGGGCTTCTTTGTTTTTGGGGCGAGCTTTCTTCCAGGGAAGGCACAGGCCGCCCTATCTACCGGCAGCGTTCCAGGAAGCTGGAGATCGTCTGCAATGTTACCGCATCGCGGAGCAGGGGAGCATGACCCTGGCCGGTGACAGTCACCGCGGTGAGGTCCGGGTGGCCCTCGCTCATCAGCGCGACAGTATCCTCCGAAAGCCAGTCGGAGCTTTCTCCCCGGATTGAAAGAACCGGCACGCGTCGCAGGGTGCTGAACTGCGGCCAGAGCACCGGAATGGCAGCCTCGTAGCCCAACTCTTCCAAGGTCCTCAGCAGGTTCGGATCGTAATCGGGCTGCAGCGATCCATCCATGTCGCGGAACACGGCTTCAGCCAGCGATCGCCAGTCGTCGTCATCGAGTGCGGTGAAGCCGGAGCCCAGCATCCGATGCACGAGGACAATCGCCTCGTCCCAATTCGAGGCCGGCCTTGCGGATCGCAGATAGCGCTTCATGCGGGCGAGCCCTGTTCCCGACGTCACCGGGCCCACATCGTTCAGCGCGGCTCCGGCAATCAGGCCCGGTCGAAGCACGCCCAGCAGCATGGCGATGACGCCACCGCGCGACGTTCCGACGAAAGAAGCCCTCTCGATGCCGAGGCTCGTGGCCAACGCCATGACGTCCTGCGCCTCGACGAGGGGAGTGTAATTCTTCCAGTTCCTGTCATAGGCGGAGAGCCCGCGACCGCGATAATCGACGGCGAGGACAGTGCGGGGCCTGTTCGCATCCTGCGACAGGAACTGACCGAGCCGAATGAAGTCGCGGGAGTTCCGGGCAAAGCCGGGAAGGCAGATCACCGGCAGTTCAAGACTGTCGGGCGCCTCGAAGATGCGGGCGGCAAGCTGCAGATCGTCCTGTGCCCTGAACCGGATGATTCGTCCTTCGCGCAGATCCTGATGTGTCATTCGACGGCGTTCCCTCGTGCAAGGCTGCACCTTCGGGGATCACGCCGCCGAGGTCTAGCCTTCCGAGGCGACCGACACCGCGCGAACCAGATCCTGCCGTATCGAAAGCGGCCGACCGAGGCGCGAGCGGTAGACCTGCAGGTTCTCCATCACGCGCATGACGTAGTTCCGTGTCTCGTCGAACGGAATACGCTCGATCCAGTCCACGGGATCGACGGCCCCGTCGCGCGGATCGCCATAGGTCTGGACCCATTGCTGCGCGCGTCCGGGACCGGCATTGTAGCCGATAAAGGTCAGCACATAGGACTGGTCGGACCGGTCCATCAGGTTCGCGAGCAGCGTCGAACCCAGGGTGGCGTTGTACTCCGGGTCGCTCGTGAGGCGGGCGAGCGAATAGGGCATCTGCCGCGCGCGGGCGATGTGCTGAGCCGTGCTCGGCATCAACTGCATCAGTCCGCGCGCGCCGACACCGCTGGCGGCGGTCGGATTGAACCGGCTCTCCTGCCGGGCGATCGCATAGACCATCGCCTTGTCGATGCCGGCCGGAACGGTGAGGGTGCTCGGAATACCCATGAATGGGAGGGCCAAAGCGCCGACCGGGACACCGCGGCGGCCGGCGGCGATGGCGAGCGTCATGCCGTCACGGGGCTGTCCGATCTGCCGGCTGAGCGAAACGGCCAGCGCCACCTCGCCCGGCGACTTCAGGCTGCTGCCGAGATGCCGGAGAAACGGCGTGGCAAGTTCGACATGGCCCGCGCTGGCGAGCATGCGAATGACTCTTACGTCTTCCCGGGCGGCGAAGTGCACGCGGTCGAGGGCGGTGGGCTCGGGGCTGCGTTCCAGTCCCGTCGTTCGGAGCCCGACGCGTTCGCGGGCAAGCTGGCCGTAGAAAGAGGCGCCCTGCGCGCCCGCCTCGTTGAAGGCAGCAGTGGCGGAAACCGCGCGCCCCTCGGCCAGGAAGGTGCGGGCCAGCCAGTAATAGGCGCGCGATTGCGTGGCCGGGCTGGTCGCCAGTTCCGCCAGCTTCTTGAAGTTGGGCAGCGCGAGATCGGGACGGTTCATGAAGCGGAGGGCGTACCATCCGGCATGGAAGGCGGCGTCCGCGCGGTCCTCGTCGGTGCCGCCCTTCTGCCGAACGGCGACCTCGTAGGCGACATTGGGCAGGTCGGCATCGAGGAGGTTGCGAGAAAGATCGCGCCGCTCGTCCCACCATTTGGACGGATTACCGATGTCGTCGATGCCATCGGGCATATTGAGGAGCGTGTTCGCCGCCTCTTCGAGCTTGCCCGCGCGGCGTTGCAGACGCGCCTTGGCGAAGACGAACAGCGGCTCGCCGGAAAATTGCTGCGTCAGCGGGGCGAGATCGTTTTCCGAACCCTTGCCGCCCATCGCCGCGAGCGTGACGCGGGCCAGGTCGTCGTAACCGGCACCGAGCGCCTGTGCTTCGATCAGCGCATCCCGGCCGCGGCCCTTCATCACGAGAGCGCGGAAACGGGCGAGATGGTCGTCGCGCGTGAGCAGCGAGCCCAGGTCGGTATTCACCCGTGCCGCGAGATCCGGGGCGAGATCGGCCGTTCGCCAGAACCGGCTGAGTCGCGCCGCCGCATCCGCCGTTTTCCCAGAATGGGAAAGCGCGGCGATGAAGGCGACCGTGCCGTAGGTCGTCGTGGGAGCAGCGTCGCTGAACCGCGAAAGGATCGTCGCGTCGTCCGGGCCGGTGCGGAAGAACGCCGATTCCGCGCGAACGCGCAGGCGGTTCGGCTCGGGCCAATCCGGATGGCTTGCCCGGACGGCTTCGATCTCGGAAAGCGAAGGGCTGGCATCGGGAGCACGGGCGACCAGCCAGGAAACCAGACGGAAGGCGAGGGGATCCGGAAGCCCCTTGGAGATGTCCTCGGCCTTGTCGTAATGGCCGCCGCGCACTTCATCCAAGGCGTTGCGCAAACCGTAATCGGGCTTGAAGCCGAAGAAGGGAGCGCCGTCCACCGGTGAGTTCAGGGCTGCCGAGGTGACCTCGGGACGTTGCCGCGGCGCTTGCACTGCGGGCACGGCGACGGGGTCGGCAGGCTTTTCGCGTGGGAGAGCGACGGCTACGGATTCGTCTGTCTTCGGCTTCTCGGCAGTCTTCGCCGGCTTTGCTTCGGCCTTGGCGGAGGATTTGCGTTCCTCGCGGGCGACTTTCCTGGGCGCCGCGTGCGGCTTGGCGACAGGGGCGTGATGGGAAGCGGCAAGCGCGGTTCCCGATACCTGCGACAAGGGAAGAGCGACAAGAAACGCAGCGGAGACCGCGATGACGGTACTCGTGGAACGCAAGAGAAGGCTGAGCACGACGCGTTTCTGCATTGGCAATACTAGACACCGTTCTTTTGTCAGCAACAAGGCAGGCTTTGCAGGTCTGCTTGCGAGCAGCGTGTGAGGTCACTATCGTCCGCGCCAAATTCGATGAATGCTGCAGAGGCAACGATGTTCAAGGGCTCCATTCCCGCTTTGGTCACCCCAATGCGTGGCGACGAAGTGGATGAGGCGGCGTTTCGCGCCTTTGTTGAATGGCAGATCGGGGAAGGTAGTTCCGGGCTGGTCCCCGTCGGCACGACCGGTGAGTCGCCCACACTCTCCCATGACGAACATCGGCGGGTCGTCGAGCTCTGCGTAGAGGTCGCCAACAAGCGCGTGCCGGTGATCGCCGGCGCGGGCTCCAACAACACGCGCGAGGCGGTGGAACTCGCCCGCCATGCCGAGCAGGTCGGCGCCGATGCCGTGCTCGTGGTCACACCCTATTACAACAAGCCCAACCAACGCGGCCTTTACCAGCACTTCCGCACCGTGGCGGAAGCGATCAGCCTGCCGCTGATTATCTACAACATCCCGCCGCGCTCCATCGTCGACATGAGCGTGGAGACGATGAAGCAGCTCTTCGACGACTGCGAGAACATCGTCGGCGTCAAGGATGCGACGGCGAACCTCGCCCGCATCAGCCTGCAGCGCCACGCGATGGGGCCGGACTTCATCCAGCTTTCCGGCGAGGATGCGACGGCACTCGGCTTCATGGCACATGGCGGCCATGGCTGCATTTCCGTCACGGCCAATGTCGCGCCCCGGCTTTGCGCCGAGTTCCAGGCCGCGTGCCTGGAAGGCGATTATACCAAGGCTCTGGACTATCAGGACCGGCTGATGCCGCTGCATCGCGCAATCTTCCTTGAACCGAGCCCGGCGCCCGCCAAATATGCCCTCTCGGTTCTCGGACACATGTCGGAAGATCTGCGTTCGCCGCTGGTCACCATCGGCGACGAGACCCGCCGCGAGATCGACGCCGCACTCAGGCATGCAGGACTTTTGAATTAAGAATGACAAAGAAGCCCGCTCATCGTTCCAACATCGTCGCCGAGAACCGGAAGGCCCGCTACAATTTCGAGATCGGCGAAACCTTCGAGGCGGGGGTCCAGCTGACCGGGACGGAGGTGAAGAGCCTCCGTCAAAGCAAGGCGAATATCGGCGAATCCTATGTCAGCCCCGAAGGCGGGGAGATCTGGCTGATCAACTCGTATATTCCGGAATATCTGGAGGCCAATCGCTTCAACCACGAGACCCGACGCCGCCGAAAGCTGCTGCTGCACGCCAAGCAGATCGAAAAGCTCATGGGTGGCGTGAACCGCCAGGGCATGACCATCGTGCCGCTGAAGCTCTACTTCAACGATCGCGGCCGGGCCAAAATCGAGATCTCGCTGGCCAAGGGCAAGCAGGATCACGACAAGCGGGCGACCGAGAAGGAGCGGGACTGGAATCGCGAGAAGTCGCGTCTGCTCAAGGAAAACGGCTAAACCGGCGAAGGCGGGGAGGGGAGATGGCCGAGTTCGACGCTCCCGTCCTGCATACCGAGCGCCTGGTGATTCGCGGCTGGCGCGAGGAAGATGCAGCGCCGCTGGCCAGGTTGAACGGTGATCCCGAGGTCATGGAGCACATGGCCGGACGCTTGGGCGCGGCGGAAAGCGCGGCCTTCATGGGGCGCATCCAGGCGCATTTCCGCGAGCATGGATTCGGGTTCTGGGCCGTGGAAGCTCCCGGAGTGGCACCATTCATCGGCTGCGTCGGCTTGCTGCGGTCCGGTTTCGATGCGCATTTCACGCCCTGCGTCGAGGTGGGATGGCGGCTCGATCGGCCCCGGCGGGGAAGAGGCTATGCGACCGAGGCGGCACGGGCGGCTCTGACCTTCGGCTTCCGCGAGTTGCTGCTGCCGGAAATCGTATCCTTCACCACCGTGAAGAACCTCCGTTCGCAATCCGTTATGCCGCGGCTCGGCATGCGCCGTGATCCGGCGGACGACTTCCTGCATCCGGCGCTGGCCCCGGATCACCCGATCCGGCCGCATGTGCTCTATCGCCTGGGCCGCGCCGAGTTCGAGGCGGCGACTGCCGAACGCTGAAGCTCGCGAGCGCCGGCGTCCAGATCGGCACGGATACGGCGGAACACGTTCTCGAACATCTCCGTGGTGAGCACGCCGGTATTCGTGTTGTAGCGCGAGCAATGATAGCTGTCGTAAAGACGCCGGCCATCGGGCAGCACATGCACCGCGCCGTGCGCGAACGGCGCGTCCTTCTGCTTGACGCCCATCGTGCGCAGGAAACTCTCATGCGCGATGCGGCCGAGCGCCATGAAAGCCGTCGCGCGCGGTCGCACATCCATTTCCCCCTGCAGGAACTGCCGGCAGGTGCGGATCTCGGCGGGGGTCGGCTTGTTCTGCGGCGGTACGCAGCGGACCGAATTGATGATGACGGCGTCGGTCAGGACCAGGCTATCGTCGGGACGCTGCTGGTAGACGCCCTCGGCGAAGCCGAACTTGATCAGCGTCGCGTAGAGGAGATCGCCGGCATAATCGCCGGTGAAGGGGCGGCCCGTGCGATTGGCTCCCCGCAGTCCCGGAGCCAGCCCGACGATCATCAGCCGCGCACCTGCCGAGCCGAAGCTCGGAACGGGGGCGTTGTGCCAGCTTGGCTCGCGGGCGATCCATTCCTCGCGGAAGGCGACGAGGCGGGGGCAAAGGGGGCAATCGGGAGGCGGCGACTGGGTTACGAGAGCGGTATCTGTCACGGTTCGTCTTCGACTTCCGTCTCTTTCTGGCGCTCTTCGTCGGGTCGGGAAGGCATCCGGTCGGGTTCGGTCGACTGTTGGGCGGCCCGCTGCGCCGCTTCGCGCTGGACGCGTTCGGCCACGTGGGCGAGTTCGATGAAATGATCGGCCTGCCGGCGCAGATCGTCCGAGATCATCGGGGGCTGCGTCTTCACCGTGGAGGCGATGGTGACCTTGCGGCCCTTTCGCTGGATCGCCTCTACGAGGTAACGGAAATCGCCGTCGCCGGAAAACAGCACGAGATGGTCGATATGGTCGGCAATCTCCATGGCGTCGACGGTGATCTCGACATCCATGTTGCCCTTCACCTTGCGGCGTCCTTGCGAGTCCGTGAACTCCTTGAGCGGCTTGGTGACGACGCGGTAGCCGTTATAGTCGAGCCAGTCGATCAGCGGGCGGATGGAGGAATATTCCTGGTCGTCGGCGAGCGCGGTGTAATAGGCGGCGCGAACGAGATACGCGCTCTCGCTGAAGTGGCTGAGAAGCCGGCGATAGTCGATGTCGAACCCGAGCGCGCGCGACGTGGCGTAAAGGTTCGCGCCATCGATAAAAACTGCGATCTTTTCCCGGGGGTCGAACATCCCGCCTTCACGCCTCCCAACGCGGCCACCTGATGCGAGCGGCAAGCGGCCATCGTTAGGCAATCGACACGGCGCATTCAAGCTGCACGCGTGCCCGGCACCGAACTTCTTGAAAAACGGGCCCGAAATCCCTATCAGGGTAGAAATCCCGAAATTCTGGAGGTGTGTCCATGGCGCGCGTCACCGTCGAAGACTGCGTGGACAAGGTAGAAAATCGCTTTGAGCTGGTCCTGCTGGCCGCTCACCGCGCCCGGATGATCTCGACCGGTTCACCGCTGACGATCGATCGCGACAACGACAAGAACCCTGTCGTTGCCCTTCGCGAGATCGCCGAGGAAACCGTCTCGCCTGAAGATCTCAACGAGGATTTCATTCACTCGTTGCAGAAATACGTCGAGGTGGACGAGCCCGAACCCGCTGCGGCTGCCGCCGACGCGGAAGGCGGTTCCGGCGAGGACGACGGCGAGATGACCTTCGACCGCATGTCGGAAGAGGATCTGCTGCGCGGCCTGGAAAGCCTCGATCCGCCGGAGCGTCGCGAGGACTGATCCTCCGCCGGTTCCGCCCGGGCACTTTGCCCGGCCAAGCAAGGAATGTGATCGCCCCGCCGAGCCTGCTCGCGGGGCGGCTGCTTTCCGGGCCTTGGGCATGGGGATCGGCCGCCGCCGCTCCAGACTGGTCTCAGCGACGTTTTGCCCGGCGCTGTCAGGCTGTTAAGGCGGCTTTGCTAAGTCCTGCGCCTGCCTATATTGAAGGATCCGGTTCGGCCGGTTGCGATGGGACTGTTCGGCGATGATGCGCCAGTACGAACTTGTTGAGCGCGTCGCCGCGTATAATCCCCAGGTCAACGAAGACCTGCTGAACCGCGCCTATGTCTATGCCATGCAGAAGCACGGCTCACAGAAGCGCGCCTCGGGCGATCCCTATTTCTCCCATCCGCTGGAAGTCGCCGCGATCCTGACGGACCTGAAGCTGGACGATGCTTCGGTCGCGGTCGGCCTGCTGCACGACACGATCGAGGATACGTCCGCCACCCGCGACGAAATCGGCCAGCTCTTCGGCCCGAAGATCGCCAAGCTCGTCGACGGCCTCACCAAGATCGAGCGGCTGGACCTCATGTCCCGCGAGGTGCAGCAGGCGGAAACGCTCCGCAAGCTGCTGCTCGCCGTCTCCGACGATGTGCGCGTGCTCCTGGTGAAGCTGGCGGACCGCCTCCACAACATGCGGACCATCCAGCATGTTCGCGAGGACAAGCGCTCCCGCATCGCGGAAGAGACGATGGATATCTACGCGCCGCTGGCCGGCCGTATGGGCATGCAGGCCATGCGCGACGAGCTGGAGGACTGCGCCTTCCGCGTCCTTCATCCCGATGCCTATGCCACGATTTCCGCCAAGCTCGCCGAACTGAGCGACAAGGCCGGGCCGCTGATCGAGACCATCAACTCCGACCTGCTGGCGCGGCTGGAGGAGAAGGGCATCGTCGCGAAGATCAAGGGCCGGCAGAAGCGGCCCTATTCGATCTTTTCGAAGATGCAGCGCAAGTCCGTCGGCTTCGAGCAGCTTTCCGACATCATCGCCTATCGGATCCTGGTCGACGACCTGCAGGATTGCTACGGCGCGCTCGGCGTCGTGCATACGACGTGGCGCATGGTGCCGGGGCGCTTCAAGGACTACATCTCGATCCCCAAGCAGAACGACTACCGTTCGCTGCACACCACCATCGTCGGGCCGCAGAAGCAGCGCATCGAGCTGCAGATCCGCACCGAGGAGATGGACCGCATCGCCGAGAACGGCATCGCGGCGCATCCGCTCTACAAGGACGGGATCGCCGGCGACCGCGACCGGTTGACCGCGGAAAGCCGCGCCTATGCCTGGCTGCGGCAGACGGTGGAGAACATCGCGCAGGGCGGCAGCTCGGCGGAGTTCCTGGAGCACACCAAGCTGGAGCTCTTCCAGGACCAGGTCTTCTGCTTCACGCCCAAGGGCCGCCTGATCACGCTGCCGCGTGGCGCGACGCCCATCGACTTCGCTTATGCCGTTCATACCGATGTCGGCGACAGCTGCGTCGGCGCCAAGGTGAACGGCCGCCTGATGCCGCTGATCCAGCCGCTGCAGAACGGCGACGAGGTGGAAATCATCCGTTCCAGCGCGCAGCGCCCGGCGCCCGCCTGGGAGCAGATGGTGATCACCGGCAAGGCGCGCGCCGCGATCCGCCGCGCCACGCGCAACCATTTGCGCAAGCAATATTCCGGACTCGGACGCCACACCGTTTCCCGTCGCTTCGCGCAGGCGAGCCGCACTTTCTCCGACGAGGCGCTGAAGACGATCCTGCCCCGTCTCGGCTTCACGGAAGTGGAGGACGCGCTGGCGGCGGTGGGGCGTGGCGACGTGACGGCGGACACCGTTCTGAACACGCTCTATCCGGAGATGGCGGAAGAATCCACGCCGGTCACCGACAGGCTCGACGGCGAGGAAGGCTGGGTCGGTTCGACCCAGTCGCAGCTGCGCTTCCGTGTTCCGCAGGAGACCGGTGATTCGGAAGCGGTGCCCCTTCACGGCCTCCATTCCGAGATCCCGGTCCACTTCGCGCCAAATGGCGGCGCCGTGCCCGGCGACCGCATCGTCGGCATCCTGACACCGGGAGAGGGGATCACGATCTACCCCATCCACTCGCCCTCGCTGGGTGCCTTCGACGACGAGCCGGACCGCTGGCTGGACGTGCGCTGGGATATCTCGGACCGGACGGCGGAGCGCTATCCCGCGCGCATCAAGCTCCTGGTGCGCAATGAGCCGGGATCCCTGGCGGCCGTGGCCGAGGCCATCGCGGCGCGGGCCGGGAACATCGAGAACGTCCGGATGTTCGCCCCTGGTGGCGACTTCACGGAAATGGAAATCGATCTCGGCGTCTGGGATCTGAAGCATCTAAATCGCATCATCAGCGATTTAAGGACGAGGCCGGTCGTCAACGAGGCGCATCGGGTCAACGGTTGATCGAAGCAGGGCGCATCGGCGGGCGCCATCCGGAGCGGGGCGGACATGCTTTTCAGGCGGCGCAAGAAGGAGACTTCCTGGGAGCGGCTTCGCACCCATCTCTGGCCTCGCGTCAGCTGGAAGCGCTCCGCCCGTTATTACGTGATGCGGACGCTACGGCTGGCCGCCAGCCCGTACGCCGTCGGCATGGGGGTGGCGATCGGCGTCTTCGTCTCCTGCACGCCGTTCCTGGGGCTCCATTTCGTCCTTACCTTCGCACTCTGCTGGCTTCTGGGCGGCAACATGATCGGCGGGATCATGGGCACCACGGTCGGCAACCCGGTCGTCTATGCCGTGCTCTGGCCGGTTTCCTACAAACTCGGACAGTTCATCCTGCGCGGCGGCGAGGGTGGCGAGCATGTTCCCCCGCAGCTTGAGCATCACCTCCTGCACCAGTCCTTCGACCGCCTGTGGCCCATCCTCAAGCCGATGACGGTGGGCGGTTGCCTGATCGGGCTGGCGGCCGGCGCGCTCGTCTATCTCCTGGTCTACCAGGGTGTGAAGGTTTATCAGGCAGGCCGCCGCGAGCGCTTCGCCAAGGCGCGGGAAAAACGCATCGCCGACAAGCACAAGGCGCTGGGCGACCAGCCGCCGGAACTTCAGGTCAGAACATGATCATCGGACTGGGCAGCGACCTCATCGACATCAGGCGCGTCGAGAACACGCTGGAGCGCCACGGCGAGCGCTTCACGCAGCGGGTCTTCACCGAGGTGGAGCGCGCCAAGTCGGACCGCCGCAAGGAGCGCGCCGCTTCCTACGCCAAGCGCTTCGCCGCCAAGGAGGCTTGCGCCAAGGCGCTCGGCACCGGCCTAAGCCAGGGCGTCTTCTGGCGCGACATGGGGGTCGTCAACCTGCCCTCCGGCAAGCCGACCATGCGGCTGACCGGCGGCGCGGCCGAACGCCTCGCCAGCATGATGCCCGAAGGCCACCAGCCGGTGGTCCACCTCACCATCACCGACGACTTTCCGCTGGCGCAGGCATTCGTGATCATCGAAGCGGTCCCGCAGGCCTAATTCGTGCCTTTATGCGGGCCCAGAGAGCGCTCCGACAGGGTCTCGCGTGCCTGCCGTCGATGGTTGCCGTCTCGGGACGATTGCGGCAGCCGCCGCATGCGGCTAAACGGGAACAGCATTAGAACAGGACGGATCATGAGCGTGGCGGAACGTCGTGCCGACACCGAGGCGAAAAAGAACAGCGGGGGCATCGGCGAGACCATCAAGGTCATCGTGCAGGCGCTCGTCATCGCACTGGTCTTCCGGACCTTTCTTTTCCACCCCTTCAATATCCCATCTGAATCGATGCTCCCGACCCTCAAGGTGGGCGACTACCTGTTCGTGTCGAAGTTCAGCTACGGCTATAGCCGCTATTCCTTCCCCGTGGACTTCTCCTTCATCCACGGGCGGGTCTTCGGCTCCGAGCCGAAGCGCGGCGATGTCGTGGTCTTCCGCGAACCGAGCCACCCCGATACCGATTTCATCAAGCGCTGCATCGGCCTGCCCGGCGACAAGATCCAGATGCGCAACAGCGTGCTCTACATCAACGGCGAGCCGGTGAAGCGCGAGCAGGAAGCCGATTTCGACGGGCGTAACCAGTATGGCCAGCAGGGCAAGATCCGGCGCTACCGCGAGACCCTGCCGAATGGCGTGAGCTACGACACCCTCGACATGACCGACCATGGCGAGATGGACAACACGCTCGTCTACGAGGTTCCGCCGGACCATTACTTTATGATGGGCGACAACCGCGACAATTCCGAAGACAGCCGCTATCTCGACGTCGTCGGCTATGTGCCGGCCGAGAACCTGGTCGGCCGCGCCGAGCGGATCTTCTTCTCCGTCGATTCGGAAAAGGCCCCGGCCTGGCAATTCTGGCGCTGGCCCTGGACGCTGCGGCTGGGACGCATCTTCACCAAGCTATGAGCCTGCCCGCGACCGAACTGGAAAGCTTCGAGAAGAAGCTGGGATATTCCTTCGAGACGCCCGCGCTCCTGGTGCGGGCGCTGACGCATGCCAGCGCGATCACCAATGTCGGCCCGGATGCGCTGAACTCCTATGAGCGGCTCGAATTCCTGGGGGACCGGGTGCTCGGGCTGGTGATCGCCGACATGCTGAGCCAGCATTACCCGAAGGCGCCGGAGGGGGAGCTCTCGCGCCGCCTTGCGCGCCTCGTCAGCGGGCAGACCTGTGCCAAGGTCGCCGTGGAGATGGAGGTCGGCAAGCATCTGAGGACCGGCGGCAGCGTGCAGCGCAACGGGGTCAAGGCGACCGCCGGCGTGCTGGCGGATGCTTGCGAGGCCGTCATCGGCGCGATCTATCGCGACGGCGGGCTGGAGCCGGCGCGCCGGGTGATCGAGCATTTCTGGCGCGCGCGCCTGGAAACGATGAGCGGACCGCTGCGCGACGCCAAGACCGAACTGCAGGAATGGGCTCATCGCCGAGGCCACGAGACGCCGCTCTATGTCGAGTTGCAGCGTTCCGGCCCCGACCATGCGCCGGAATTCGAAATCGAAGTCAAGGGCACCGGTTTCGAGCCGGGGCAGGGTCGCGGGCGTTCCAAGCGGGAGGCGGAGCACGAAGCGGCCGCATCTGTTTTGCGCCGTGAAGGCGTGTGGAGCTGAATTTGAGCGAGACTGACAAGACAGGCGGCGACGAGGCTTTCGAGGCGGAAACGCCGGAGCTGGAGAACACCGCAACGGATGCGTCCTCTCCGGAGAATGCCGCGCCGGATGATGCTTCGGCAAATGACGCCTCCGCTGAGGACGCGCCGACCACCCGCGCCGGCTTCGTGGCGCTGATCGGGGCGCCCAATGCCGGCAAGTCGACGCTGCTGAACGCGGCCGTCGGCTCCAAGGTCTCCATCGTCACGCACAAGGTGCAGACCACCCGCGCCCTCGTGCGCGGCATCGCGATCCACGACCAGTCGCAGATCGTCTTCGTGGACACGCCCGGCATTTTCGCGCCCAAGCGCCGGCTCGACCGCGCCATGGTGACGACCGCGTGGAGCGGCGCACAGGATGCCGACCTCATCGCGCTGCTGATCGACGCCCGCCGGGGGCTGAACGAAGAGGTTGAGGTCATCCTTGAAAGGCTTTCGACCTATCCGAAGAGCAGGCCCCGGATCCTGATCCTCAACAAGGTCGATGTCACGAAGCGCGAATCGCTGCTGGGGCTGGCCGCTGCCGCGAACGAGAAGGTCAATTTCGATCGGACCTTCATGGTCTCCGCGCTGACCGGCAGCGGTCTCGACGATTTCCTGGATTACGTCGCCGGCACGATGCCGGAAGGACCGTGGCTCTATCCGGAAGACCAGATGTCGGACCTGCCGCTTCGCTGGATCGCCGCAGAGATCACACGCGAGAAGCTGATGATCCGCCTCCATGAGGAACTGCCCTACGCTTCCACCGTGGAAACGGAGCAGTGGCTGGAAACGCCGAAAGGCGCGCGGATCGAGCAGACGATCTATGTGGAGCGCGACAGCCAGCGCAAGATCGTGCTGGGGCAGGGCGGCCAGACGATCAAGGCGATTTCGACTGCCGCGCGCAAGGAGATCTCCGAGATGCTGGGCCGGCCCGCGCATCTCTTCCTGTTCGTCAAGGTGCGCGAGAACTGGTCCAACGATCCCGAGCGCTACCGCGAGA
Organism: Faunimonas pinastri; assembly: GCF_900110915.1. GTDB lineage: Bacteria > Pseudomonadota > Alphaproteobacteria > Rhizobiales > Afifellaceae > Faunimonas > Faunimonas pinastri. Next base: position 70,052 of record NZ_FOFG01000010.1, on the reverse strand, counting down.
TGGGAATCGAGTTTCCGCGCTGAGGATCTGAGGCAACAGGAAAGGCGGTCGGCGGGTGGAATGGAGCGGGGAGGCGATCGCGATCGGAACCCGCCGCCTCGGCGAGACCGACGCCATTCTGGAGGTCATGACCCGCGACAAGGGGCGGTGGCTCGGCATGGTCCGGGGCGCGCGTTCCCGCCGGCTTCGGCCCGTGGTTCAACCAGGCAACACGCTCTCCGTCACCTGGCGGGCACGGCTCGACGAACATCTCGGCAATTTTCGCGTGGAGCCGATCGCCGAGCGGGCGGGCACCCTGATGGCCTCCGGCTCGGCCATTTTCGGCTTGCAGCTCCTCGGCGAATATCTCCGGCTGATCCCGGAGCGCGATCCGCATCCGCGCCTCTACGAAGCCCTTGCGCTTCTGGTGGAATATCTGGACGACATACCGCTCGCGGCCGAACTGATGGCGCGATTCGAGCTTTTGCTTCTGGATGAAATGGGCTTCGGGCTGGACCTGTCGGAATGCGCCGCGACCGGAGCGACCGAGGACCTCGGCTATGTCTCGCCGAAGTCCGGCCGCGCTGTGAGCCACGACGCGGGCCGGGCCTACCATGACCGACTGCTGCCGCTTCCGGCGTTTCTCGTGGAGGCGCGAAGAGATGCCGCGCCCGATCTTGAAGCGGTCGCGGACGCGCTGCGGCTGACGGCTTTCTTTCTGGAGCGACATCTCTTCGCACCGCGCAGTCTTTCCCTGCCGGACGTCCGCTCCAGTTTCGAGCGCGCGGTTCTGGCTAAACCTCAACGCTGACGCAGTCTGGCGCCAGCTTCGTGACGGAGTTTCCCATGCAGATTACCTGGTTCGGCCATTCGGCCTTCCGCCTCGAATTCTCCGGCTCGGTGATCATGATCGATCCGTTCCTGAGCGGCAGCCCGGTGTTTTCCGGCGATGCGCTGCAGGCGGCGGAAGGCTGCACCCATGTGCTGCTGACGCACGGCCACGACGACCATATCGGCGACACCGCCGCGATCTGCCGCGAAACGGGCGCGCAGCTCGTCAGCAATCCAGAAATCTGCGGCCATCTTCATGGCCAGGGCGTCCAGAACGTCAACCCCGGCAATATGGGCGGGACGGTGGATTGCGGCGGTTTCACTGTCTCCTTCACGCAGGCGCTGCATTCCTCCAGCTCCAACGTGGACGGCCGCCCGCTCTATCTCGGCAACCCCATGGGGCTGATCATCCGCGGCGAGGGCCAGCCGGTCGTCTATGCCATGGGCGACACCGACGTCTTCGGCGACATGGCGCTGATCAACGAATTTCACCGCCCGGAGGTCGGTCTCGTGCCGATCGGCGACCGCTTCACCATGGGCGCGCGCGGTGCCGCTCTGGCCTGCCGTCGCTTCTTCGATTTCCGTGCGATCGTGCCCTGCCACTTCGGTACCTTTCCGATGATCGACCAGACAGCCGAGAAATTCCTGTCCGAGATGGGCGACGACGCCTCGAAGGTCGTGCTGGCCCAGCACGGCAAGCCGTTCGAAGTCTGAGGCCCGACGAAGTCTGAATGGCCGGCGTGAGAGGGGGCGGCGGCGGTCGACGAACAGCCGCCGTCTCAGCCCTTCCTTGTCTGCCCTTGTCCGGCAGTTTATAGGCGGGAAGAGTGTTTTCGCAGCCGATCCCGGGAAATCCATGTCCGTCGATATCCAGACCGTGAAGCGTGTCGCGCATCTCGCGCGCGTCCGCGTCACCGATGACGAAGCCAAATCCTTTCAGAGCGAGATCAACGCCATTCTGGGCTTCGTCGATCAGCTGAACGAGGTTGACGTGTCCGGGGTGGAAACGATGACATCGGTCCTGCCCATGGCGATGCGCAAGCGCGCGGATGCCATCACCGATGGCGCCAAGGCCGAGGCGGTCGTCGCCAATGCGCCGGCGACCGAGGACAACTTCTTCCTGGTGCCGAAGGTAGTCGAGTAATGACGGAACTGACAGCACTCACCATCGCCGAGCTTCGCGATACGCTGGGCCGCAGGCAAGCCTCTGCCGTTGAGGTAGCCGAGGCCTATGTCGCGGCCATCGAGGCAGCCAATCCCAGCCTCAACGCCTATGTCGCGGTGACGCCGGACAAAGCGCTGGACATGGCGCGCGCCTCCGATGCGCGGATTGCCGCCGGCGAGGCGCGTCCGCTGGAAGGCGTGCCGCTCGGCATCAAGGATCTCTTCGCCACCGAAGGCGTGCACACGCAGGCGGCGAGCCACATCCTGGACGGGTTCAAGCCCGGGTACGAATCCACCGTGACCGCCAATCTCTGGGCCGACGGCGCGGTGATGCTCGGCAAGCTGAACATGGACGAGTTCGCCATGGGCTCCTCCAACGAGACCAGCTATTACGGCCCGGTCGTCAGCCCCTGGCGGAGCGAAGGCTCGAACGCGAAGATCGTGCCCGGCGGTTCGTCCGGCGGTTCGGCCTCGGCCGTCGCCGCGCATCTCTGCGCCGGCGCGACCGCTACCGATACCGGCGGCTCCATCCGCCAGCCGGCCGCCTTCACCGGCACCGTCGGCATCAAGCCCACCTATGGCCGCTGCTCGCGCTGGGGCACGGTGGCCTTCGCCTCGTCGCTCGACCAGGCCGGTCCGATCGCCCGCACCGTTCGCGACGCGGCGATCATGCTGAAGTCCATGGCATCGGTCGATCCCAAGGACACGACGTCCGCCGATCTGCCCGTGCCTGATTACGAGCAGTCGATCGGCGAGACGGTGAAGGGCCTGAAGATCGGCATTCCCCGCGAGTATCGGGTCGAGGGCATGCCGGAGGAAATCGAGAAGCTCTGGCAGCAGGGCATCGACTGGTACCGGCAGGCCGGTGCCGAGATCGTCGATATCTCCCTGCCGCACACGAAATACGCGCTGCCAGCCTATTATATCGTGGCCCCGGCGGAAGCCTCGTCCAACCTCGCCCGCTACGATGGCGTGCGCTACGGCCTCCGCGTCGAGTGCGACGATATCATCGACATGTACGAAAAGACGCGCGCCGCGGGCTTCGGGCGCGAGGTGAAGCGTCGTATCCTGATCGGCACATACGTGCTTTCGGCGGGCTATTACGACGCCTATTACGTCCGGGCGCAAAAGGTTCGGACGCTGATCAAGCGCGATTTCGAGCTGGCATTCGAGGCGGGCGTCGATGCGATCCTGACGCCGGCGACGCCGTCATCGGCCTTCGGGATCGGAGCCATGGCCGACGCGGATCCGGTCGAGATGTACCTGAACGACATCTTCACGGTGACGGTGAACATGGCGGGCCTGCCGGGCCTCGCGGTGCCGGCCGGGCTGGACTCCTCCGGCCTGCCGCTCGGACTGCAGCTGATCGGCCGCCCCTTCGACGAGCAGACCCTGTTCCGCGTGGGGCAGGTGATCGAGGATGCAGCCGGGAGCTTCGCCGCGCCGAAATGGTGGTAAGCCGCCCGATCTGAACAGTTACCCTTGAATGATTGCAGCGCCCCGGCTTCGACCGGGGCGTTTTCGTTTTGGCAACAGCCTTTCCGCCGGCGCCGGCCATCTTTCGTTAAGGCTGGTTAACCCGACGTTAACCATCGCTGCTCATAACAGGATCACCGGCCCACAGGATCTCATGATCCGGAGAACCGGGCATCACGTGATCCTGTGACAGAGACCCCTTCCGGGGTTCAGCAATGGGGGTTGGAGCATGAAGTCGATCGCCTTCGTGACTCAGAAGGGCGGCAGCGGGAAAAGCACCCTCTGCATCAATCTGGCCATCGCCGCGCAGGAAGCCGGGCGTTCCGTCTGCATCCTGGAGATGGACCGGCAGGCTACCATCAGCGAGTGGGCCGAGCATCGCGAGAGCGAGCAGCCCGAGGTGGCGCAGGTCGGCGAGACGCAGGTGGAAGACGTTCTTCGCCGCTTGCAGAAGTGCCATTACGACTACGTCTTCATCGACACGCCCGGCGTGGACAGCAAGGGAACGCTGGCTGCGATTCGCGCCGCCGATCTCTGCATGATCCCGTGCCGGCCGACGCCGGCCGATCTTCGCGCCTTCAGGCCGACGCTCGCCGCGATCTACCGGCTGGAAAAGAAGTTCGCCTTCGTGCTGAACCAGACTCCGCCGCGCAGCTACCGCGTCCGCGATGCGGCTGAAGGGCTCGCCGTTCTCGGCATCCTCCCGGACGTGAACATCGTGCTCCGCAACGATCATCAGGACGCGATCGGGTTGGGGCAGGGCGTCACCGAATTCAACCCGACCGGCGCCGCCGCCGACGAGATCCGCCGCCTCTGGTCGTGGATGGAGAAGCGGGCCCAGGCCGACAAGGCCAAGCCGGCCACCGCGCCGAAGACCCGGCAGACACGAACGGTAACGAAGCATGCCCAAGCCGCTTAAGCCCAACCTGAAATCCATCGTCGCGGCCTCGCAGCCGATCCCGCTGCATGGCGAGAGCTCGGTCGTGCGGCTGCAGACGGCCACCGAAGCCGCGCCGCAGGACAAAGCGAAGACGACGCTGAAGCAGCGCGCCAAGCAACTCTCGGTTTATCTGGAGCCGCCGGTCTACGACCAGCTTCGCGACCTCGCCTATACGGAACGCAGCAAGATCCACACGCTGATGCTGGAAGCGCTCGACATGCTCTTCACCCAGCGCGGCGTTCCTTCCATTCGCGAACTGGAAAAGCGCGGATAGAACGAGATCAGTAGCTTGTGCCGCGTTGTTCTGAAATGACGCAAGCCTTGGCTGAAGCTCTCCCGAAAGATGAAGAGCCTCATCCGCCAGACGAGATGTTCTCGGGAAGCCACGGGGCGCGTTGACGAAAGTCGGCGCGCCTCAATCATTTTCTCAGGGGGCGGAGAAAACCCGCGGAGTTGCGGCCACCCGGGCCGTAACCTCACCCGACGGTCGGCAACACAGCCTACTCCGCTGCATCATGCTCGGAGGTTCTTCTGCCGCGACGTGGTTAAATTTCCGGAAAGGCGCCAGGCATCGTGCGCTTCAGCCAAAACTAACCATGCGATGAAATCGACTGATCCCGGCGGTTTTGCTTAACGTTTCTCGTGCCCGCAGACCGTTATCCCTTGGCTATCGGGAAGGGGTGCAGCCATGCGACATTCGATTTCGAACCTGACGCGACAGGTGCTGGCCACGGCGGCGATCTCCGCCATGGCGATTACCGCGATGCTCGCGGCGAGCGGCGCGCACGCCGCGGATCTTCCGCAGCAGGAGGTCGCCCGCTACCAGGGGCAGTATCAGGAAGTCCGGGTCGCCGGGCCTGCCTATGGCAGTTGCGGTCGGCCGTTGGAGCAAGTTCAGCTGTCCGACGCCGAGGGGCGTCCCACCGCGCCGGGGCGCACGCCCTATTATACCTGCGTGACCGGCACGACACTGCTTCCGGGCGCCGTTCCGCCGCCGCCGGAATATTGCTGCCACTGAGCGGCCAACGGGCTGGCGCCTTCGTCGGCTGAGTCCGGCCGACGATCGAAAGCTGGCCTTTTCGGCGGGACTCTGGTCAGAACACCGGGCGATCCGACGTCGAGGAGCCCTCCATGCGCCTGAAGTCCCTGCTTTCCAGCTCTATCCTGCTTATCGGCGTGACGTTGTCCGGAGCAGCCTGGGCTGATGCAAGCTGCCACGGCGGCGCGGGTTTTCCGCAATGGCTGGGCCAAATAAAGGGGCAGGCGGCCCGGCAGGGCTTCTCCCCCCGCACGCTCGCGGTCCTCGACGGCCTGACGCCCGACCCCAAGGTGCTGAACCAGGATCGCGGCCAGCCGAGCCTTTCCCAAAGCTTCCTGCAGTTCTCCGACCGGATGGTCACCTCCGACCGGCTCTCCAAGGGCCGCGGCCTGATTGCGGCGAACCGGCAGGTCCTGTCCCGCGTCGAGCGCGATTATGGGGTGCCGGGTCCGGTGCTCGTCGCGCTCTGGGGCTTCGAGACGAATTTCGGCACCTTCCAGGGCAGCTTCGATACGCTGAGGGCGCTGGCGACGCTCGGCTACGACTGCCGACGACCGGACTTCTTCACGGGCGAGCTGATGAACGCGCTGCGCCTGATCGACCGCGGCGATCTTTCCCCTGCGGAAATGAAGGGGGCTTGGGCGGGCGAACTCGGGCAGACGCAGTTTATTCCCTCTCGCTATCTGGAATTCGCCGTCGACTATGATGGCGACGGTCGGCGCGATCTCGTCCGCAGCGTGCCGGACGTGCTGGCTTCCACGGCCAATTACCTCCGCTCCCTCGGCTGGAAGCGCGGCCAGCCGTGGCTGGAGGAGGTGCGCGTTTCGGACACCGTGCCTTGGGGCGAATCCGCACGGGCCATCCGGCATCCGCGATCCTTCTGGGCAAAGGCAGGCATTCGCCAGGCTGACGGCCGGCCGCTGCCTGGCGATTCGCTGCCGGCTTCGCTGATCCTGCCGATGGGCCGGCTCGGCCCGGCTTTCCTCGCCTATGACAATTTCGGCATCTTCTGGAAGTGGAACCAGTCGTCCAATTACACGCTTGCCGCCGCTTATTTCGCGACGCGGCTTGCGGGCGCGCCGGCGCTGGATCGCGGCCATGCTCCGGCGATCCTGAGCGCGGCGGAGATGAAGGAAGTGCAGCAGCGGCTGCGGGGTATGGGCGTCGATGGCGGCGAGCCCGATGGCCGACTGGGCGAGACCACCCGCGACGGCGTCAAGAAGGCGCAGGCCCGCTTCGGACTGCCGCAGGACGGTTATCCCACGGCCGAGTTGCTGGCCAAGCTCCGGTCCGGACGCTAGAAGCCGCCTGTTCTTCCAACTCCCGGATCGCGAACGATGAACGTCCTCTCCATCCAGTCGCATGTCGCCTACGGCCATGCCGGAAACGCCTCCGCCATCTTCCCGATGCAGCGGCTCGGCGTGGAAGTCTGGCCGATCCATACGGTGCAGTTCTCCAACCATACGGGCTATGGCGCGTGGCGCGGGCAGGTCTTTGCCGGCGACACGATCCGCGAACTGGTGGCGGGCATTGCCGATCGCGGCGTGCTGCCCTCCTGCGATGGGGTGCTTTCCGGCTACATGGGCGATGTCGGCATCGGCGAGGCCATCGTGGAAGCGGTGGAGCAGGTGAAGGCGGCAAATCCCCGGGCGCTTTATTGCTGCGACCCCGTGCTGGGCGATGTCGGGCGCGGCTTCTTCGTGCGGCCGGGCATTCCGGAATTCATGCGGGATCGCGCGATCACCCGCGCCGACGTCATCACGCCCAACCATTTCGAGCTGGAGTTCCTGACCGGCACCGAGATCCGCACGCGGGATGAACTCCGCCGCGCCATGGACGCCCTCCACAAGAAGGGGCCGAAGACGATCCTGGTGACGAGCCTCCACATCGATGGCACGCCCGACGATGCCATCGATATCGCCGTTTCGGGCGAGGGGAGAATTTCCCGCATCCGCACGCCGCTCCTGCCGGCCAAGGTGAATGGCGCGGGCGATGCGATCGCGGCGCTGTTCTTCGTTCACTTGCTGAAGGGCAGCGGTCCCGTGGCGGCGCTGGAAAAGGCGGGATCCTCGATCTACGGCCTGCTGCGGCGGACGGCGGAGGCGAATTCTCCGGAGATCCTGACCATCGCGGCGCAGGATGAGTTCGTGACGCCGACGACGCAGTTCGAAGCAATGTCGCTCGACTGATCTGCCGAGGTTTATTGCCGGCTGATCATCAGGAAAGAAGGACCACGGGAAATATTTCGCGGGGTTTGTTTCTTATAGTGCGTTAACAATAGATTCGGCTCTGCCGGAACCGCTTTCACTTCTGCCCCGTTAACCATCCAGTCTGAGGATGGATGTGTTCCATGCGGAAGTTTCTGCTGGCGGGCGCTGCCGCCGCAACGCTTTCGGTTGCGGTTGCCGCACCGACTTTTCTGTTCATTGTGCTGCCGGATCACGCCGGCGCCGCCATGAGGGCCGTGCTCCCCACGGCCGATGTCACCGCGCATTCCACGGCCCATTCGTTCGGCTGATCGGGTTACCAATCCTTTTGGTACCGTGGCTGCGGCCACTTCCGGCCCCCCGGAAAAAAATTGAGCCTACGGGCGAAAGCTAACCCGACTCCTCAGCCGCGCCCTCGCTCGGTGCGCTTGGGCCTCACGAGCTTCTCGATAAAATTTCGGATCTCTGCCTGGCGCAGATCGCGATTGGCGACCTGATCGTCGAGGGCCAGAAGCCATCGGAGATCCTGACGATCCGGTTCGCGATCCAGCGCCTCTATGCGCTCGATCTGGAGGTCGAGGTCCGCCCGGTCGCGCACCGTTCCGTTCTTGACGAGACTGTCCGCATCGCGACGAAGCGCGCCGGCTACTTCGTAGAGCGAGATTTCCGGATGGTACTGGACGCCCCAGAAGACACCTTCTCCTGACCGGATTTCTGCGGCCTGCACCGAGGTGATCGCGTTGGAGGCGAGCAGCGTCGCGCCTTCCGGCAGTTCCTTGACCTCGTCGGTGTGGATTGCCGGCGCGTCGAAGGCCATGGGCCTGCCGGCGAGGAGAGGGTGCTCTGCGCCTTCCCGCGTTTTCGTCACCTTGCGCGCGAAGCCCGCCTCGATGCCGGATGAGTTCGGCTGAACCGAACCGCCGGCGGCCACGGTCGCAACCTGCAGGCCCGCACATGAGCCGAAGCTGGGCGTGCCCGACGCGAAGAGCGCGCGCATGAACTCGATCTGCCGCCGAACCTCGGGGGTCGGCTCGTAGAGATGCAGGGGCGAGCCCGTCAGAAACACCCCGTCATAATCGGCAAGGGTCGCCCGATCTGGCAGTACCGCGTCCGAGTCGGCCGGTTTGATCTGCCAGAAGACCGCATCCGGCGCGAGCGCCTTCAACGTCTCGATATAGGTTTCGCCGGAACTGCAGCCGACATTGCTGCGGCGCTGGTCGCGGGCCTCCGGCGGCTCGCTGTCGGCCACGAGGAAGCGGAGCGGGCGGCCCCGACGGGAAGCGGCAGCATTCATGGGATCGACACCGACGGGGTTTCGGAATACCGGCAGGGGTGGCCGGCAGGGAGGAGGCAGCGGCTCGCCGCCTCGCGTCCAGCCCTCAAGCCATGAGATGGTGCGGTCGTTCCTTTCCCGCTTTCACGAAACAGGCAAGGCCGGTCACAGTCGCGTCAGGACGTGGCGGCCTCGGCGGGGAAGAGACGGAAGCGTTTCGGCCGCACCCGGATCTCTCCTGTGAGCGGCTCATCGAAATCGCGGGGCACGTTGATCTCGATCCGCCGGCCGTTCCCGCCGCCAATGGCCATCTCCACGCGTCGGAGCCCGCCTTGCGGACGCTGCGCGACCACGGTACCGGCGATCGTATCCGGTCCGTCCGGTACGATCTCGAAATCATGCGGACGAACGAAGAGCCGCGCGGGCCCCTTGGCGGCGTCGCCGGTCGGCAGGCTGAGGGAGCGGCCCTCAAGCAGCACGGTATCGTTGCCGACGGTTACAGGCAGTTCGACCGATTCGCCGATGAAGGAGAAGACGGAAGCCGAGTTGGGAGCCTCGTAGATATCGTCCGGCGTGCCGACCTGATCGATCCGGCCCTGGCTCATCACGACCACGCGGTCGGCGAGTTCCAGCGCTTCCTCCTGGTCGTGCGTGACGAAGACGGTGGTGTGGCCGGTGCGGTCGTGAAGATCGCGAAGACCCTTTCGGAGATCCTTGCGGACGCGCGCGTCGAGCGCCCCGAAGGGCTCGTCGAGAAGCAGCACCCGCGGCTCGATCGCCAGCGCGCGGGCGAGGGCCACGCGTTGGCGCTGACCGCCGGAAAGCTGCGAGGGAAAGCGCGAGCCGAGACCCGGAAGCTGCACCAGTTCCAGCATCTCCTCGGCGCGACGACGGATCTCCGTCCGCGCCGGTCTCTGTCCGCGCGGCCGGACGCGCAGCCCGAAGCCTATATTCTGGGCGACCGTCATGTGCCGGAACAGCGCATAGTTCTGGAAGACGAAGCCGACATTCCGTTCTTGCACGCTTTTGCGCGACGCGTCCTCGTCGCCGAAGAAGATGGAGCCGCTGGTCGGGATCTCCAGCCCGGCAATCAGGCGGAGCAGGGTGGTCTTGCCGGAGCCGGAGGGTCCGAGAAGCGCGATCAACTCGCCGGAGCGGATATCCAGCGAGACCTGGTGCAGGGCCGGGTAAAGCTCGAACTGCTTCCGGATGTTGCTGATGCGGATTTCCATGCGGCTTCCGTTGAATGCTTCGGACATGGATATGCATGAAGTGCGCCGGGACACAATTGCAGCGGCTGGCAACGGAGCATTGAGGACGCCAGTGCGCGCCTGAAGCGCTCTTCACGGCCGAAGCGCCGGCCGCTCGGCCGACCGAGCTTGCGCCGAACGGGTTTCCGGCAGGCTTTTGTTTCACGCACGCGAGGGAGGCGAACGAATTTCCTCAAGGCGGGCCTGAAACAAGCATATCCACAGGATACGGCGACGGGTGGCAGGGCCGGTAGGCTCCCTCGATCCCTCTGGTCGGGCGCCGCGTTGCTTCGTTCCAGCGCCCGGGAAGGCTTTTCTACCCGTTCCAGGGCGACGGGCCGAACGATGGTTCCGGCGAGCGACCGGAAAGCGGAAAAGCCTTTCGTTTCAGGTCCGTTGCCTTGCTGGCGCCGGGGCCAGCTGCCACAATGAAGCCTCTTTTCAGCCAGCGCGGCGCAGGAGCGCCGCCGGCCAACACCAGCAGGTTTCGATGCGTCGCTTGATCCTTGCGGCCGTTCTGGCCGCTCTCGGAAACGCCCCCGGCTGGGCCGCCCAGCCTTCCGGCCCGGATACGCTCCTGAACGTCTCCTACGATATCGCCCGCGAGCTCTACGCCGACATCGACAAGGCCTATACCGCCAAGCATCAGGCGGAGACCGGCCAGACCGTAACGGTCAAGCAGTCGCATGACGGCTCGTCCAAGCAGGCGCGGGCGATCCTGGAGGGGCTGCAGGCGGATGTCGTTACCTTCAATCAGGTGACCGACGTTCAGGTGCTGCACGACAAGGGCAGTTTGATCCCGGCAGACTGGCAGAAGCGCCTGCCCAACAATTCCTCGCCCTATTATTCGCTGCCCGCCTTCCTGGTGCGCGCGGGCAACCCGAAGCACATCAAGGACTGGTCGGATCTCGCCCGCGACGACGTGCAGGTGATCTTCCCGAACCCGAAGACCTCCGGCAATTCGCGCTACACCTTCCTGGCGGCGCTTGCCTTCGCCAAGGAGAAGTTCCCGGACGATCAGGCGAAGCAGACCGATTTCCTGAAGAAGATCTTCGCCAACGTGCCCGTGTTCGACACCGGCGGCCGGGGTGCCACGACGACCTTCGTCCAGCGCGGCATCGGCGACGTGCTGATCACCTTCGAGGCGGAGTGCTACGGAACGCGCGATCAGTTCGGCAAGGACCAGTACGAGGTCGTGGTGCCGCCGATGAGCCTGCTGGCCGAGTTCCCGGTCACCGTGGTCGACAAGGTCGTGGACCAGCGCGGCTCGCGGGCGCTGGCGGAAGACTACCTCAAGTTCCTCTATACGCCCGAGGGGCAGGAAATCCTGGCCAAGCGCTACAATCGCGTCGTCGATGAGGGCGTGAAGGCGAAGTACGCCTCGCAGTTTCCCGAGGTGCGGCTGGTTCGCGTCGAGGATGTATTCGGCGGCTGGGACAAGGCCAACAAGGAAGAATTCGGCGACGGCGGGTTGCTGGATCAGGTCTTCGTGAAGCACTAGAACGGAACGACCGGCGGCAGCGGCCGCCGGTTTTGCTCGGGGCCTCAACCACATTGATACCGTTCTTCCGCCGATCGAGAGGCAAGCGCGTGCTGCCGGGCTTCGGGCTGACGCTCGGCATCACGCTCGTCTATCTCGCCATCATCGTCTTCCTGCCGATCGCCGCCATGCTGATGAAGACGGCGAGCATGGGCTTTGCGGATTTCTGGCGCATCGTCAGTTCGGAACGGGCGCTTGCGACCTTCCGGATCACGATCCAGTCGGCCTTCTTCGCCACCGTCATCGACGCCTTGTTCGGGCTGCTGCTGGCCTGGGTGCTGGTGCGCTACGAGTTCCCCGGCAAGCGCTTCCTCGATGCGGTGGTGGATCTTCCCTTCGCGCTGCCGACAGCGGTCGCGGGCCTCGCGCTCACCACGCTTTTCGCCCGCAACGGCTGGATCGGCCATTGGCTGGAACCGCTGGGCTTGAAGGTCGCCTATGCGCCGCCGGGTATCGCGATCGCCATGGCCTTCACTAGCATTCCCTTCGTCGTGCGCACGGTGCAGCCGGTGCTGGAAGACATGGACCGGCAGCTTGAGGAGGCGGCGCAGTCGCTCGGCGCGAATTCCTGGCAGATCTTCCGGCTGGTGATCTGGCCCACCATCATGCCGTCCTTCCTGGCGGGTTGTGCGCTCTCATTCGCCCGCAGCATCGGTGAGTTCGGGGCCGTGGTGTTCATCGCCGGCAACCTGCCGATGAAGACGGAGATCACCTCGCTGCTGATCGTGATCCGCCTCGACGAATACGACTATGCCGGCGCGGCGGCGCTCGCGACCGTGCTGCTGCTTGCCGCCTTCCTGATGCTCTTCATCACCAACAGCCTCCAGATCTGGCAGACCCGCTATGTCGGCGCACGCTGAAGCCCTCCCATCCCCCAGGCATCGTCGCTCCACCAGCGAGATCGTGATGATCGCTCTGGCGATCCTCGGCTCCGCGCTTTTCCTCGGCCTGCCGCTGGCGATCGTCTTTACCGAGGCGCTCAGGACCGGCGTCGGGGCCTGGGCCTCCAGCATCATCGAGCCGGAAACGCTGCATGCGGTCTGGCTGACTGTTCTGACGGCGCTGGTCTGCGTGCCCGTCAACATCGTCTTCGGCGTCGCGGTCGCGTGGCTGATCTCCCGCTTCAGCTTTCCTGGCCGCAAGCTGCTGATCACGCTGGTGGAGGTGCCGTTCTCGGTTTCCCCGGTCGTGGCGGGCGTCTCGTACCTGTTTCTCTACGGCGCGCAGGGCCTGCTCGGGCCATGGCTTTCCGCCCACAACATCCAGATCATGTTCGCCCCGCCGGCGATCTTCCTGGTCAGCCTCTTCGTCACCGCGCCGTTCGTCGCGCGCGAACTCCTGTCGCTTATGCAGACACAGAGCGGGAACGAGGAGGAGGCGGCGCTGAGCCTCGGCGCGAGCGGCTGGCAGATGTTCTTCCACGTCACGCTGCCCAACATGCGCTGGGCGCTCTTTTATGGCGCGGTGCTATGCAATGCCCGCGTGATGGGCGAGTTCGGCAGCGTGTCCGTCGTCTCAGGCGCAATCCGCGGGCAGACCAACACGCTGCCGCTGCAGATCGAACAACTCTTCAACGATTACAACGTCGTAGGCGCCTTCTCCGCCTCCACCGTGCTGGCGCTGATCGCCATGGTGACGCTGGTGCTGAAGTACGTTCTCGAAATTCGCGGCGCCGGCGCTTCACGCGGCAGGCACTGAGTTCGGCATTCGCCTAAGAAGCAGGCAGCGATCCTGCCCGCGCGCTGAACACTTCACCGCCCGAGGCCCGATTGCCCGGCGATGAAGCAGCTTCTTACAATTGTATCCTTTCTGGCACGGTGATTGCGTGATCGCGGACAGGCCGGCGGGTGAGCCGGCGTGGCAGATGAGGATGCATGCGGACTGCGCTCGAAATCGTCGATAATGTCCCCGAGGGCGTTGGGATGCAGCGGACCTCCGGGGAAAGCCGGATCCGTTTTCACGTCCGTGACGGGGCGGCGCGGCTGGACCGTCTGTATCAGCAGGGCGCGGCCAAGATCCGCCTGCCCAGGCCGGAGCCGGGTCGGCCGCCAGAGGCGGTGCTGATCAACACCGCGGGCGGTCTGACCGGCGGCGACACCATGGCGTTCGAGGTCGAGGTGGCGGATGGTGCCCATGCGGTCGTCACCACGCAGGCCTGCGAAAAGATCTACAAGTCGTCCTCCGGCCCGGCGCAGGTGGCGTCGCGGCTCAGTGTCGGCGCCCATGCGCGGCTGGACTGGCTGCCGCAGGAAACGATTCTCTTCAATCGGGCCCGGCTGTCCCGCCGCCTGGAGGCGGACCTCGCCGATGGCGCGACGCTGCTGGCGCTGGAAGCCGTGGTGTTCGGGCGCATCGCGATGGGCGAGGTCGTGGCCTCCGGCTCCTTTCACGAGCGCTGGCGCATCCGCCGCAACGGCCGGCTGGTCTTCGCCGACGACACGCGAATCGACGGGTCGGTTGCCGACATCGCGTCGCACCCGGCGGTGCTCGCGGGGGGGCGTGCGGTGGCGACGGTCGTCTATGTCGCTGAGAACGCCGAAGATTATCTGGAGCGGGCGCGCGAGGCCGTCGGCGAATCCGGCGGCGTCACCGCCTTCGACGGCAAACTTGTTGCCAGGATCATCTCGATGGATACGCTCAGCCTCCGGCGGGCTCTGGTTCCGCTCCTCGCGGTGCTTGCCGACGGAGCGCCGCTTCCCAAAGTCTGGCACATCTGAACGACATGAAGAGAACGAAACCATGAACCTTACTCCGCGCGAGAAGGACAAGCTGCTGATCTCGATGGCAGCCGTCGTGGCGCGCAAGCGGCTTGAACGCGGCGTCAAGCTGAACCACCCGGAAGCGATCGCGCTGATCACCGATTTTGTGGTGGAAGGCGCGCGCGACGGCCGCAGCGTGGCCGAGTTGATGGAGGCGGGCGCGCATGTGGTCGGCCGCGATCAGGTCATGGACGGCATCTCCGAGATGATCCATGACGTGCAGGTCGAAGCCACGTTTCCGGATGGCGTGAAGCTCGTCACCGTGCACCAGCCGATCCGTTAAGAACCGAATCAAGGACCTCCCGATGACCCGCACCAAACTCGCAACCCTCGCCGGCGCGACGTTTACCGCCGCCGCGATCCCCGGCATCGCTTCCGCCCATCCCGCGATCTACCATGTCATGTCCTTCATGGCCGGCGCCGAGCATCCGCTGACGGGCCTGGACCACATCCTCGCCATGGTGGCGGTCGGCCTCTGGGCCTCGCTGAAGGGCGGCAAGGCGCTCTGGGCATGGCCGGCGGCATTCGTCGGCGTCATGCTGGTCGGCGGGGCGCTCGGCATGGCCGGCATTCCGATGCCGCTCGTCGAGCCGGGCATCGCCGCTTCAATCGTCGTTCTGGGCCTGCTGGTTGCCAGCGCGGCAGAAGTGCCGGTCGCCATCGGCGCGGTGCTGATCGGCGTCTTCGCGCTGTTCCACGGTCATGCGCATGGCGCCGAGATGCCGGCCACGGGCCAGGCGGTCCATTATGCGCTCGGCTTCGCGCTCGCGACCGCTGCTCTACACGGCGTCGGCATCGCCGCCGGTTTCGCTTCGCGCGGGCAGGTCTGGCGCAACGTGATCCGTTTCGGGGGCGCCGCCACGGCCGCCGCCGGCGCGATGTTTTTCCTGGTCTGAGGAAATCCGATGATCCCCGGTGAAGTGATTCCGGCCCAAGGCGAAATCGAACTCAACGCCGGGCAGGCGACGGTGACCCTCACCGTCGCCAATCGGGGCGACCGGCCGGTGCAGGTCGGTTCGCACTACCATTTCTACGAGACCAACGAGGCGCTCGACTTCGACCGCGAGACGGCGCGCGGCATGCGCCTCGACATCGCGGCCGGAACGGCCGTGCGCTTCGAGCCCGGGCAGAACCGCGAGGTCACGCTCGTGCCGTTTGGCGGCAGCCGCACCGTCTACGGCTTCAATGCCCGGGTGATGGGCAAACTCTGACTGCTCCGGGCGGCGTTCGCGCCGCCCGGCTGACGATTTCGCGCCAAGCGCGCCTCCACGATGCACCGGAAGGCTCTCGATGCCCGCTCGTATTTCCCGCGCCGCCTATGCGGACATGTTCGGCCCCACCGTGGGCGACAAGGTCCGGCTGGCCGATACCGAACTCTTCGTGGAGGTGGAGAAGGACTTCACCACCTATGGCGAGGAGGTGAAGTTCGGCGGCGGCAAGGTGATCCGCGACGGCATGGGCCAGAGCCAGGCCACCCGCGCCGAGGGCGCGGTGGACACGGTGATCACCAACGCGCTGATCATCGACCATACCGGCATCGTCAAGGCCGATGTCGGACTGAAGGACGGGCGCATCGTCAAGATCGGCAAGGCCGGCAATCCCGATACGCAGCCGGGCGTCGACATCATCGTCGGGCCGGGCACCGAGGCGATCGCCGGCGAGGGCAAGATCCTCACCGCCGGCGGCATGGACGCGCACATCCATTTCATCTGCCCGCAGCAGATCGACGAGGCGCTGATGTCGGGCGTCACCACGATGCTGGGCGGCGGCACGGGGCCCGCGACCGGCACGAACGCCACGACCTGCACGCCCGGCCCGTGGCATCTCGCCCGCATGATCCAGGCGGCCGACGCCTTCCCGATGAACCTCGCCTTCGCCGGCAAGGGCAATGCCTCGCGGCCGGAGGGGCTGGTGGAGCAGGTGCTCGCCGGCGCTTCGTCGCTGAAGCTGCACGAGGATTGGGGCACGACGCCCGCCGCCATCGATTGCTGTCTTTCGGTCGCCGACGAATACGACGTGCAGGTGATGATCCACACGGACACGCTGAACGAATCCGGCTTCGTCGAGAATACGGTGGACGCCTTCAAGGGCCGTACGATCCATGCCTTCCACACCGAAGGCGCCGGCGGCGGTCACGCCCCCGATATCATCAAGATCTGCGGGCTCCCCAACGTCATCCCGTCTTCCACCAACCCGACGCGGCCCTATACCCGCAACACCATCGACGAGCATCTCGACATGCTGATGGTGTGCCACCACCTCGATTCGTCGATCCCCGAGGATGTCGCCTTCGCCGAAAGCCGGATCCGCAAGGAGACCATCGCGGCGGAGGACATCCTCCACGACATGGGCGCCTTCTCCATCATCTCCTCCGACAGCCAGGCCATGGGCCGCGTCGGCGAAGTGCTGATCCGCACGTGGCAGACCGCGCACAAGATGAAGTTGCAGCGCGGCCGGCTTCCCGAAGAGACGGGCGAGAACGACAACGTCCGCGTGAAGCGCTATATCGCGAAGTACACCATCAACCCCGCCATCGCGCACGGCCTGTCGCGCCACATCGGCTCGGTGGAACCCGGCAAGCGCGCCGACCTCGTGCTCTGGTCGCCCGCTTTCTTCGGCATCAAGCCGGACATGGTGCTGGTCGGCGGCACGATCGCGGCCGCGCCGATGGGCGATCCCAACGCCTCGATCCCGACGCCGCAGCCGGTCCATTACCGTCCGATGTTCGGCGCCTTCGGCAAGGCGCTGACCGCATCCTCCGTCGTCTTCGTCAGCCAGGCCTCGCTGGATGGCGGGCTGAAGGGGCGGCTCGGCACGGACAAGGAACTCGTCGCCGTGCAGAACACCCGTAGCGGCATTTCCAAGGCGTCGATGATCCACAATTCCGCGACGCCGCATGTCGAGGTCGACCCGGAGACCTACGAAGTGCGCGCCGATGGTGTGCTGCTCACCTGCGAACCGGCGACCGTGCTGCCGATGGCGCAGCGCTACTTTCTGTTCTGATGCTGCGCGCGACGGAAGTTCTTCGCGCCGGAAGCTGGTCGGCGGCGGCCGACACGGTGGTGCTCGACCATGACGAGCGTCACCGCCGCCGGATCGCCATGACGGGGGAGGGCGGTCTGTCGTTCCTGCTCGATCTTGCGGAAGCGGTCGCGCTTCGTGGCGGCGACGGGCTTCGGCTGGAAGATGGGCGCATGGTGGAAGTGAAGGCAAAGCCGGAGCCGCTGATGGAGGTCACGGCACGAGATCAACTGCACCTCGTTCGCATCGCCTGGCATCTCGGGAACCGCCATCTGCCGGCGCAGATCTCCGGGACGCGGATCCTGATCCGGCCAGACCATGTCATCGCCGACATGCTGAAGGGGCTCGGCGCCTCCGTCCGCAAGGTGACGCTGCCCTTCGATCCGGAGGGGGGAGCTTATTCCGGCGGGCACGGCGAACATGGGGGGCAGGGCGGCCACGCGCATTCCCACGGGCACTCCCAAGATCATGAGCACGGGCATGGTCACGGCCATTCGCACGCCTGAGCCGCGCCGCGACGATCGTCCGGCTCCCGAGGCTATGGTCGAACCGCTGACGCCGGAGCGGCTCCTGAAGCTGCAGACGTGGTTGTCGCCCGGTTTCCCCATCGGGGCCTTCAGCTACTCGCACGGGCTGGAATGGGCGATCGAGACGGGCACCGTCACTGATCCCGAGGCGCTGGGTGGCTGGATCGGCGAGTTGCTCCGGCGCGGCAGCGCGCGCAACGATGCGATCCTCTTCGCCGAGACATGGCGCGCGGCGGCAGGCCGGAACGCGGATGCCCTTCGCGAGGTCGGCGAACTGGCCGAATCGCTCGCTACCTCGCGCGAGCGCCATCTGGAAACCATGGCGCAGGGGACTGCCTTCCTGAAGGCGGTCACGGCCGCATGGTCGACGCCCACGATCGAAACGTTCGCCGGCGCGCATTCGAACCGGGCGGCTTATCCCGTGGCTGTCGCGCTCGCCACGGCGTCGCATGCCATTCCGCTCGCGCACAGCCTGCCGGCCTATCTACACGCCTTTGTCGCCAATCTTGTTTCCGTCGCGGTGCGCCTCGTGCCGCTCGGCCAGACCAACGGGCTCCGGGTCGTCTCGGCACTGACGCCGCTCGTGCTCGAGACGGCGCGGGCGGCGGAAAAGCTGACGCTCGACGACCTTGGATCGGCGACTGTCCGGTCCGAGCTCTTCTCCATCCAGCACGAAACGCAGTATTCCAGGATCTTCAGAACATGAGCACCTCGCCCAACGGACCGCTTCGGATCGGCATCGCGGGCCCGGTCGGCGCCGGCAAGACCACGCTGACGGAGATGCTGTGCAAGGCGATGCGCGATCGGTACTCGGTCGCCGCGATCACCAACGACATCTACACGAAGGAAGACGCGCTCATCCTGAACCGGGTTCAGGCGCTGCCGGAAGACCGGATCATGGGTGTGGAAACCGGTGGTTGCCCCCACACCGCGATTCGCGAGGACGCCTCGATCAACCTCGCGGCGATCGCCGAGATGCGCGGACGCTTTCCCGATCTCGACGTGATTTTCATCGAATCGGGTGGCGACAATCTCGCCGCTACCTTCTCCCCGGAGCTTGCCGATTTGACGCTCTACGTCATCGATGTCGGCGCCGGTGAGAAGCTGCCGCGCAAGGGCGGCCCCGGGATTACCCGCTCCGACCTCCTGATCGTCAACAAGATTGACCTTGCGCCGCATGTGGGTGCCGATCTCGAAATCATGCGCTCGGACACGGACAGGATGCGGGCAGGGCGGCCCTATGTCTTCGCCGACATGCGCCGCCGCGTTGGGCTCGACGAGATCGTGGGCTTCATCGAGAAGTCTGGCGGCCTGCACTGAGCCGGTGCGACAAGCGGCCCCTGGGCCTGCGCGGAACGGCCCGGTTCCCGCCGCGTTTTCCGTTCATTCCGCAAGCTATTCGATTGCTTGGTCGTGCACGGTTTCGGCCGTGCGGAAAGGATGAAGATGTTGCGTAACAAGATTCTCGCCGGTGTGGCCGGCGCTCTCGCATTGGTGCTCGCCGGTTCGGCGCAGGCGCAGACCCCCTGGTTCCACGGCGGTGGTCACGGCGGTGGCCCGGGCGGCGGTTTTCATGGCGGCCCGCGCGGAGACTTCGGCGGCGGACGGGGCTGGCATGGGGGCGGCCACGGCTATCATGGCGGTGGGTATTATGATGGCTTCTATGGACCGGCCTTCTTCGGCTGGGACAATCCGTGGGCTTATGACGGCTATTACGCCTACCGTCGCCCTGTCGTGATCGTGCCGCCGGCCCAGGCTGCCGTGCCCGAGGCCGCTTACGGCCCCCGGAAGAGCGGCGCGTGGTATTCGTACTGCTCGCATCGCTACAAGACCTTCGACGCGCGCAGCGGGACGTTCATCGGCAGCGATCACCGTCGGCATATCTGTCGCTGAGGCCATTCTCGACGTCCGCCGCGCGCGAGTGCGGCGGACGTTTTCATCTCACTTGCGCTGCCGGTTGACCGCGTAGAGCGCCAGCGCGGCGGCGTTGGAGACGTTCAGGCTCTTGATCGCGCCGGGCATGTCGAGCCTCACCAGACGGTCGCACTTCTCCCGGGTCAACCGTCGCAGTCCCTTGCCTTCCGCGCCGAGGACAAGCGCGACCGGACCGTCGATCGCAACACTCTCGATCGGATCGGCATGCTCGCTGTCGAGCCCCAGCCGCAGAAATCCGAGCTCGCCGAGTTCGTCCATCGTTCGCGCCAGGTTTTTCACACGCACGATCGCCACATGCTCCAGCCCGCCGGAAGCGGCCTTCGCCATCACGGCCGAATCGGCGGGTCCATGCCGCTCCGTCATGATCAGGGCGTCGGCGCCGAAGGCTGAAGCGGAGCGGAGAATCGCCCCGACATTGTGCGGATCGGTGATCTGGTCGAGCACCACGACGAGCTTCCCCTCGGCAAGCTCGTCGAGATCCTTTTCTTCCAGCGGCTCGACGACAACGGCGATTCCCTGATGCACCGCGTCCCCACCGACCAAGCGGTCGATTTCTCGCGCTTCCACGGGTTCCGGCGCGCGGAAGTCCGGTATTTCCTCGGCAAGGCGCTGCGCCGCGTTGGCCGTTGCCAGGACTGACAGAATGCGCCGGGCCGGATTGCGCAGGGCCGCCAGTGCGCTGTGCCAGCCATAGATGACCGAGCGCCCCTCCGCGTGCTGCTTGGCGGGGCGTGTGGATTGAGGGCGTCGGGCTTTGGCTTTCATGAGCGCTCTTCTACCCACGGTTCCGCTTCGGGCCAAGAGTCCCCGTCGCATGGACGCGTCGGCAGGGCCGTTTCAGATTGCCCACAGCTTTGCGAACGGGGGCGTTGACAGTTCATCATCGGGGCGGCATATAGCGCCCCACAGCCGCCCCGCCATCGCGGGGCTTGCTGTTTGACCGGAGAGAAATCGCCGGCCAATGGGGAAGTGTCCCGAGCGGCAAAGGGGGCGGACTGTAAATCCGCTGGCTAAGCCTTCGTAGGTTCGAGTCCTACCTTCCCCACCATTTTCTGGCTCTGGCGGGTATAGCTCAATGGTAGAGCAGCAGCCTTCCAAGCTGAATATGCGGGTTCGATTCCCGCTACCCGCTCCACGACGGAGCTGAACGGAATTGACTACGTGCCGTCGAATGAACGATCGACGGCGGCCAGTGTGCACGCTGACTATTGACCGGGGTCGCTCATGTCGAAAGAGAAATTTGCTCGTAACAAGCCGCATGTGAACATCGGCACGATTGGTCACGTTGACCATGGCAAGACGACGCTGACGGCAGCGATCACGAAGTTCTTCGGCGAATTCCGTGCGTACGACCAGATCGACGCGGCTCCCGAGGAGCGGGCTCGCGGCATCACGATCAACACGGCGCACGTCGAGTACGAGACGGAAAACCGTCACTACGCCCACGTCGATTGCCCCGGCCACGCCGACTACGTGAAGAACATGATCACGGGTGCGGCGCAGATGGATGGCGGCATCCTGGTGGTGTCGGCGGCTGATGGCCCGATGCCGCAGACCCGCGAGCACATCCTGCTGGCCCGCCAGGTCGGCGTCCCGGCTCTGGTGGTGTTCCTGAACAAGGTCGACATGGTCGACGACGAGGAACTCCTGGAGCTGGTCGAGCTGGAAGTGCGCGAGCTGCTCTCCTCCTATGAGTTCCCGGGCGACGACATTCCGATCACCAAGGGTTCGGCCCTTGCGGCTCTGGAAGGCAAGACCCCCGAGATCGGCGAGAACGCGGTCCGCGAGCTGATGGCTCACGTCGACAGCTACATCCCGACCCCCGAGCGTCCGATCGACCAGCCCTTCCTGATGCCGTTCGAAGACGTGTTCTCGATCTCCGGCCGCGGCACCGTCGTGACCGGCCGTGTCGAGCGCGGCATCGTCAAGGTCGGCGAGGAAGTCGAGATCGTCGGCATTCGCGACACCCGCAAGACGACCGTGACCGGCGTGGAAATGTTCCGCAAGCTGCTCGACCAGGGTCAGGCTGGCGACAACATCGGCGCGCTGATCCGCGGCGTTGGTCGTGAGGACGTTGAGCGTGGCCAGATCCTGTGCAAGCCGGGTTCGGTGACCCCGCACACGAACTTCAAGGCCGAGGCCTACATCCTGACCAAGGAAGAGGGTGGCCGTCACACGCCGTTCTTCACGAACTACCGTCCGCAGTTCTACTTCCGCACGACTGACGTGACGGGCGTGGTGACGCTGCCGGAAGGCACTGAGATGGTCATGCCGGGCGACAACGTCGCCATGGAAGTCCAGCTCATCGTTCCGATCGCCATGGAAGAGAAGCTCCGCTTCGCTATCCGTGAAGGCGGCCGGACCGTCGGTGCCGGTATCGTCGCCGAAATCATCAAGTAAAGGGTCGCGCTCAGGCGCGATCTGAACTAGGTTTGTCGAATTAGGGGTGTAGCTCAGTTGGTAGAGCACCGGTCTCCAAAACCGGTGGTCGTGGGTTCGAGTCCCTCCGCCCCTGCCATCGTTTCATATGTTCGATCCGCTCTTGCGTAATGCTGGTGGATTGATTAATTAGGAGGTTCGGAGGCGCGTGATCTCATGGTCGCGCGCCTTCAAGTTCGCGGCATGGCTAAGACAAACCCGTTCCAATTCGTCCAGCAGGTTCGCACCGAGGTTTCCAAGGTCACTTGGCCCAGTCGGCGTGAAACTGCGATTACGACGGTGATGGTTTTCCTGATGGTCGTGCTTGCTACGATTTTCTTCTTCGTCGCCGACCAGGTCATGGGTTGGGGCGTGGGATTCCTGCTTGGCTCTCCCGCCGGCTGATTTGACGAGATTGAGATGGCGAAGCGCTGGTATATCGTCCACGCCTATTCCAACTTTGAGCGGAAAGTGGCGGACGCGATCCTCGAAAAGGCGGAAAGCGCGGGACTCGATCATCTGATCGATGAAATTCTGGTTCCCACCGAAAAGGTGACCGAAGTCCGGCGTGGCCGGAAGGTGGATGCCGAGAGGAAGTTTTTCCCCGGTTACGTCCTCGTCAAGATGGACATGACCGATCAGGCTTACCATCTGATCAAGAACGTCCCGCGCGTGACGGGGTTCCTTGGTACGGATAACAAGCCGATGCCGATTCCGGACCGCGAAGCGGAGCGGATCATGGCCCAGGTTCAGGAAGGCGTCGAGCGTCCGAAGCCTTCCGTCAGTTTCGAGATCGGGGAGCGCATTCGCGTCTCCGACGGGCCTTTCGCTTCCTTCGAGGGTAACGTCGAGGAAGTCGATGAGGAGCGGTCGCGGCTCAAGGTTGCCGTGTCCATTTTCGGCCGGCCGACGCCGGTCGAGCTCGAATACGGTCAGGTCGAAAAGGTCTGACCGTCCGTGGTGGACGCGCCCTCTGGCCGGAGGGCAATCGGCGTCGAACCACGAACACCCCGATGACCTCCGGGTCATGCGAACAGGAGTGATAAATGGCTAAAAAGATTACGGGATACCTGAAGCTTCAGGTATCGGCGGGTTCCGCCAATCCGTCGCCGCCGATCGGTCCGGCGCTGGGTCAGCGCGGCCTGAACATCATGGAATTCTGCAAGGCGTTCAACGCGGCGACCGCCGACATGGAAAAGGGTTCGCCCGTTCCGGTCGTGATCACCTACTACGCCGACCGTACTTTCACCTTCGAGATGAAGACGGCCCCGGTGTCCTTCTTCCTGAAGAAGGCTGCCAAGGTCCCCAAGGGCTCTGCCACCACGGGCAAGGGCGCGATCGGCCAGGTCAGCCGTGAGCAGGTCCGTTCCATCGCAGAGTCCAAGATGAAGGACCTGAACGCGACGGACATCGAGGCAGCAATGCGCATGGTCGAGGGCTCCGCCCGCTCCATGGGCCTGGAAGTGGTGGGCTGAAACCATGGCTAAGATCGCTAAGCGCCTCCAGAAGCTCCGCGAGGGTCTCGACCCCGACAAGCTCTACGGTCTCGACGAGGCCGTGAAGATGGTCAAGGAGCGGGCCACCGCCAAGTTCGACGAGACTATCGAGGTCGCGCTGAATCTCGGCGTCGATCCGCGTCACGCCGACCAGATGGTCCGCGGCGTCGTCAACCTGCCGAACGGCACGGGCCGCACGGTTCGCGTCGCCGTCTTCGCTCGCGGCCCGAAGGCCGATGAGGCCACGAAGGCCGGGGCCGACATCGTCGGCGCCGAGGACCTCGTTGAGCAGGTCCAGGCCGGCAACATCAACTTCGACCGCTGCATCGCGACCCCCGACATGATGGGTCTCGTCGGTCGCCTTGGTAAGGTGCTTGGCCCGCGCGGCCTGATGCCGAACCCGCGCGTCGGCACGGTGACGATGGACGTCAGTCAGGCCGTCAAGGACGCCAAGGGCGGCGCTGTCGAATTCCGCGTCGAGAAGGCCGGTATCATCCAGGCCGGCGTCGGCAAGGCGTCGTTCTCCGACGAAGCGCTGCTGCAGAACATCCGCGCCTTCACCGATGCGGTGAACCGCGCGCGTCCCTCGGGCGCCAAGGGCACCTACATGAAGCGCGTCGCCGTTTCCTCTACGCAGGGCGTGGGCGTTCGGGTCGACACGTCTTCGCTGTCCGCCACGGCGGAGTAAGAATTAGCCTGGGGTGCGCTCCAGGTCCATGGCTTCGCCCGGGACTTCGGTTCCGGGCGGGAAGGCCGGCGGGGAAACCCGTCCGGCCCTAGTCCTGTCCGAGATTGCGGGTGAGCGCGAGCTCTTAATCCTTCGGGGCCTGCATGAGATGGGGTCGAGAATTGTCTTCAGGTCGGCCTGGCCGTTCTGAAATCGGTTCGAACCTCTCGTCCTTTGCGCCTCTCGCGAGCGCGAAGGCCCGTTCCTTCCGGGGCGGGGGACAGGCGTTCACCGCCGCCCGTTCTTCGAGAGGAGAGGGGGCGGCTTAGGCGAAACGGCCGGGCGAAGCAAGCCTTCGGGCTTCCTCTTCCGGTCAGATGAGGACTGACACAGTGGATAGAGCTGAGAAGGGTGAAATGATCTCGGCGCTCAACGACGTGTTCAAGGACACGGGCGTTGTCGTCGTGGCTCACTATTCCGGTCTCACTGTTGCGCAGATGACCGCTCTTCGCGGACGCCTGCGTGATGTCGGCGGCACCCTGAAGGTTGCCAAGAACCGCCTCGTCAAGCTCGCCCTGAAAGGCACGGACGCCGAACATATGAGTGACCTGTTCCAGGGTCCGACGGTTATCGCCTATTCGGTCGATCCCGTCGCGGCTCCCAAGGTCGCTACCGAATTTGCGAAGGCGAACGATAAGTTCGTCATCCTCGGTGGCGCCATGGGAACCACGCACCTGGACGTCAGCGGTGTCGCATCCCTTGCGACGCTTCCGTCTCTCGATGAACTGCGCGCCCGGATCGTCGGCATGGTCAACACGCCGGCCACTCGGATCGCAGGTGTTCTGCAGGCTCCCGCTGGGCAGCTTGCACGTGTTTTCGGGGCTTATGCCAACAAGGACGAGGCGGCGTAAGCCGTCTGTAGACCGAACCTGGTTCGAACTGATTAACGGGAAAATACAATGGCCGATCTTGCTAAAATCGTTGACGACCTCTCCAGCCTGACGGTGCTGGAAGCTGCCGAGCTCTCCAAGATGCTCGAAGAGAAGTGGGGCGTCTCCGCCGCCGCTCCGGTAGCTGCCGCCGCCGCTGCTCCGGGCGCTGCCGCTGCTCCGGTCGAAGAGAAGACGGAATTCGACGTCGTTCTGACCGCCGCTGGCGACAAGAAGATCAACGTCATCAAGGAAGTCCGTGCGATCACGGGTCTTGGCCTGAAGGAAGCCAAGGACCTGGTCGAGGGTGCTCCGAAGACCGTCAAGGAAGCCGCTTCCAAGTCGGAAGCCGAGGACATCAAGAAGAAGCTCGAAGAGGCTGGCGCCAAGGTCGAGCTCAAGTAATCTGCTTTATCCGGGCGCGGTTCAAGCCGCGCCCGGAGCTTTCGGGCCGGAAGGCTCGTCAGCTGTCCTGATGGATGCAAGGCCCGGCCCGGTTCATTCCTGGCACGGGCTTGCAGCTTTCCGGACAGCTCGTTCGGACAAGACTGACGAGGATCATACATGGCGATGTCGATCAATGGGACGAAGCAGGCGAGCTTCTCCGGCCGCCGGCGTATCCGCAAATTCTTCGGCCACATCACTGAAGCCGCGGAGATGCCGAACCTCATCGAGGTTCAGAAGTCGTCTTACGATCAGTTCCTCATGGTTGATGCGCCCGAAGGCGGGCGCGCCGATGAGGGGCTGCAGGCCGTTTTCAAATCCGTATTCCCGATCACCGACTTTGCCGGCACCTCGATGCTGGAATTCGTGTCCTACGAATTCGATGCGCCGAAGTTCGACGTGGATGAGTGCCGCCAGCGCGACATCACCTTCGCCGCGCCGCTGAAGGTGACGCTGCGTCTCATCGTGTTCGATGTCGACGAGGAAACCGGCGCCAAGTCCGTCAAGGACATCAAGGAGCAGGATGTCTACATGGGCGACATGCCGCTCATGACGGACAACGGCACCTTCATCGTCAACGGCACCGAGCGCGTGATCGTTTCGCAGATGCACCGTTCGCCTGGTGTGTTCTTCGACCACGACAAGGGCAAGAGCCATTCTTCCGGCAAGCTGCTCTTCGCCGCGCGCATTATCCCGTACCGTGGTTCCTGGCTCGACATCGAGTTCGACGCCAAGGACATCGTGTTCGCCCGCATCGATCGTCGCCGCAAGATTCCGGTGACGTCGCTCCTGATGGCGCTCGGGATGGACGGCGAGGAAATCCTCCGCACGTTCTACGATCACGTCACCGCCACGAAGGACGGCGACGGCTGGCGCGTGCCTTTCGATCCGGAGAAGCTGAAGGGCGCCAAGCCGCTCGAGGACCTGATCGACGCGGCCACCGGCGAAGTCGTCGTCGAAGCCGGCAAGAAGGTCACGGCGCGTCTCGCCCGCCAGCTGAAGGAAAAGGGCGTCGAAGCGCTTCGCGCCGCCGACGAGGCGCTCATCAGCCGCTACCTCGCGGAAGACATCGTCAACTACCAGACCGGCGAGATCTATGCCGAGGCTGGTGACGAGATTTCCGCCAAGACGCTCGCGCTCTTCGAGGAGATCGGCCAGATCGAAGTGCCGCTGCTCGAGATCGACCACATCAATGTCGGCGCCTATATCCGCAACACCCTGGTTGCCGACAAGAACGAGAACCGCGAAGAAGCCCTCTTCGACATCTACCGCGTCATGCGCCCCGGCGAGCCGCCGACGGTGGAGACGGCGGAAGCGATGTTCCATTCGCTGTTCTTCGATTCCGAGCGCTACGATCTCTCGGCCGTCGGCCGCGTGAAGATGAACATGCGTCTCGACATCCAGGTCGAGGACACCGTCCGTATCCTTCGCAAGGAGGACATTCTCGAGGTCATCAAGATCCTCGTGGGCCTGCGCGACGGGCGGGGCGAGATCGACGACATCGACAATCTCGGCAATCGCCGCGTGCGCTCGGTCGGTGAGCTCATGGAGAACCAGTACCGTCTGGGTCTCCTTCGCATGGAACGCGCGATCAAGGAGCGCATGAGCTCCGTCGAGATCGACACCGTGATGCCGCAGGACCTGATCAACGCGAAGCCGGCGGCTGCCGCCGTGCGCGAGTTCTTCGGTTCCTCGCAGCTTTCGCAGTTCATGGACCAGACCAACCCGCTCTCCGAGATCACGCACAAGCGTCGTCTCTCGGCTCTGGGCCCGGGCGGCCTGACCCGCGAGCGTGCCGGCTTCGAGGTTCGCGACGTCCATCCGACCCATTACGGCCGCATCTGCCCGATCGAGACGCCGGAAGGCCCGAACATCGGCCTGATCAACTCGCTGGCGACGTTCGCGCGCGTCAACAAGTACGGCTTTATCGAGAGCCCGTATCGGCGTATCGCGAACGGCCACGTGACGGACGAGGTGGTGTACCTGTCCGCCATGGAGGAGTCGAAGTACACGGTCGCCCAGGCGAACGTGAAGCTCGACGAGAAGGGCCAGTTCGTCGAAGAGCTCGTGATCTGCCGTCACCAGGGTGACGTCTCGATGATTCCGCGCGAACGCGTCGATCTGATGGACGTCTCGCCGAAGCAGGTCGTTTCCGTCGCCGCGGCGCTGATCCCGTTCCTCGAGAACGACGACGCCAACCGCGCTCTGATGGGCTCGAACATGCAGCGTCAGGCCGTGCCGCTGGTGCGTGCCCAGGCGCCGCTTGTCGGCACCGGCATGGAGCCGATCGTAGCGCGTGACTCCGGTGCCGCCATCGGCGCCCGCCGCACGGGCGTGGTCGATCAGGTCGACGCGACGCGTATCGTCATCCGCGCGACCGAGGAGCGTGATTCGTCCCGCTCTGGCGTTGACATCTACCGGCTGCAGAAGTTCCAGCGCTCCAACCAGTCGACCTGCATCACGCAGCGTCCGCTGGTCAGCGTCGGTGATCGTGTCAGCAAGGGCGAGATCATCGCCGATGGTCCGTCGACGGATCTTGGCGATCTGGCGCTCGGCCGGAACGTGCTCGTCGCGTTCATGCCGTGGAACGGCTACAATTACGAGGACTCCATCCTTCTCTCCGAGAAGATCGTGCAGGACGACGTCTTCACCTCGATTCATATCGAGGAATTCGAAGTCATGGCTCGTGACACGAAGCTCGGTCCGGAGGAAATCACCCGCGACATCCCGAACGTCTCCGAAGAGGCGCTTCGGAACCTCGACGAAGCCGGCATCACTTATGTGGGTGCCGAGGTGAAGCCGGGCGACATCCTCGTCGGCAAGATCACGCCGAAGGGCGAAAGCCCGATGACGCCGGAAGAGAAGCTTCTCCGCGCCATCTTCGGTGAAAAGGCCTCCGACGTCCGCGATACCTCGCTGCGCATGCCCCCCGGCACGTTCGGCACGATCGTCGAAGTTCGCGTCTTCAACCGCCATGGCGTCGAGAAGGACGAGCGCGCGATGGCGATCGAGCGCGAGGAAATCCAGCGTCTCGCCAAGGACCGCGACGACGAGCAGTCGATCCTCGACCGCAACATCTACGGCCGTCTGGCGGAGATGCTGCGCGGCCAGGCCGGCACTTCGGGCCCGAAGAACTACCGCAAGGGCCAGGAGATTTCCGACGAGCTTCTGACGGAATATCCCCGGGCGCAGTGGTGGCAGTTCGCGACCGCCGACGACCGTCTGATGACCGACATCGAGGCCCTGAAGGCGCAGTACGACGAGAGCCGCAAGCGGCTGGAGAATCGCTTCATCGACAAGGTTGAGAAGCTCCAACGCGGTGACGAACTGCCCCCGGGCGTGATGAAGACCGTCAAGGTATTCGTCGCCGTCAAGCGCAAGATCCAGCCGGGCGACAAGATGGCCGGCCGTCACGGCAACAAGGGTGTCGTGTCCAAGATCGTTCCGGTCGAGGACATGCCCTTCCTGGAAGACGGCACGCATGTCGATATCGTGCTGAATCCGCTGGGCGTGCCGAGCCGCATGAACGTCGGGCAGATCCTGGAAACGCACCTTGGCTGGGCGTGCGCCGGCATGGGTCTCCAGATCGGCAAGTTGGTCGAGGCGTACAAGCAGTCGGGCGAGGTCGCGCCGCTTCGTGAGATGCTGGACGACATCTATGGCGACAATGCCAAGAACGAGCGGGTTGCGGACTTCGACGACGACTCCGTCGTGAGGCTCGGAACGCAGCTTACCAAGGGTGTCCCGATCGCCACGCCTGTCTTCGACGGCGCCAAGGAAGAGGACATCAACCAGCTGCTGACGAAGGCAGGCCTGCGAACCTCCGCGCAGTCGGTGCTGTTCGACGGGCGTACGGGCGAGCAGTTCGACCGTAACGTCACCGTCGGCTACATCTACATGCTGAAGCTGCACCACCTCGTGGACGACAAGATCCACGCGCGCTCCATCGGCCCGTACTCGCTGGTCACCCAGCAGCCGCTGGGCGGCAAGGCGCAGTTCGGCGGCCAGCGCTTCGGCGAGATGGAGGTGTGGGCGCTCGAGGCATACGGCGCGGCCTACACGCTGCAGGAAATGCTCACGGTCAAGTCCGACGACGTGGCCGGCCGTACAAAGGTCTACGAGGCGATCGTCCGCGGCGACGACACGTTCGAGGCGGGTATTCCGGAGAGCTTCAACGTTCTGGTCAAGGAAATGCGTTCCCTCGGCCTCAACGTGGAGCTGGAAGATTCGGAGAACCAGCCCCAACTACAGGACAACGCCGAACAGCGAGATGCCGCCGAATAGGCGGCGTCTCCACCCTCGACCCAGTTTTTTCAGATCAGTGCCGCGACATTAGTCGCGGCAAAGCGCCTCTCGGCGGAGGGGCCATGCCATACGGCGAAGGAGTGACCACGTGAATCAAGAGGTCATGAACATCTTCAACCCGCAGGTCGCTATGCAGACCTTCGATCAGATCAGGATCTCTCTGGCGAGCCCGGAGAAGATCCTTTCCTGGTCCTACGGGGAGATCAAGAAGCCGGAAACGATCAACTATCGGACCTTCAAGCCCGAGCGCGACGGCCTGTTCTGCGCGCGGATCTTCGGGCCGATCAAGGATTACGAGTGCTTGTGCGGCAAGTACAAGCGCATGAAGTACAAGGGCGTCATCTGCGAGAAGTGCGGCGTCGAGGTCACTCTCGCGCGCGTTCGGCGCGACCGCATGGGTCACATCGAGCTGGCGGCGCCCGTCGCTCATATCTGGTTCCTGAAGTCGCTGCCCTCGCGCATCTCCGCGATGCTCGACATGACGCTCAAGGACATCGAGCGCGTTCTCTATTTCGAGAACTACATCGTCGTGGAGCCGGGCATCACCCCGCTGCAGGAGAAGCAGCTCCTGAGCGAGGACGAGTTCCTCGATGCGCAGGACCAGTACGGCGCGGATTCCTTCACCGCCATGATCGGCGCGGAAGCCATCCGCGAGATGCTCATGTCGCTCGACCTGGAGAAGGAGATCGTCAGCCTTCGCCAGGAGATCGCCGAATCCAAGTCGGAGCTGAAGCCGAAGAAGCTCGGCAAGCGCCTGAAGCTGATTGAGGCCTTCGTCCAGTCCGGCAACCGCCCGGAATGGATGGTCATGACCGTCGTTCCGGTCATCCCGCCGGACCTGCGCCCGCTGGTTCCGCTGGATGGCGGCCGGTTCGCGACGTCGGACCTCAACGACCTTTATCGCCGCGTCATCAACCGCAACAACCGCCTGAAGCGGCTGATCGAGCTGCGCGCGCCGGACATCATCATCCGAAACGAGAAGCGGATGCTTCAGGAATCGGTTGATGCGCTGTTCGACAACGGCCGTCGCGGTCGCGTCATCACGGGCACCAACAAGCGCCCGCTGAAGTCGCTCTCCGACATGCTGAAGGGCAAGCAGGGCCGCTTCCGCCAGAACCTGCTCGGCAAGCGCGTCGACTATTCCGGCCGTTCGGTGATCACCGTCGGTCCGGAGCTGAAGCTGCACCAGTGCGGCCTGCCGAAGAAGATGGCGCTGGAGCTCTTCAAGCCGTTCATCTACGCCCGCCTCGACGCGAAGGGTTATTCCTCGACCGTCAAGCAGGCCAAGAAGCTCGTCGAAAAGGAGCGTCCGGAAGTCTGGGATATCCTGGACGAGGTGATCCGCGAGCATCCGGTTCTCCTGAACCGCGCGCCGACGCTGCACCGACTGGGCATCCAGGCCTTCGAGCCGACCCTGATCGAGGGCAAGGCGATCCAGCTGCACCCGCTCGTCTGCTCGGCCTTCAATGCCGATTTCGACGGCGACCAGATGGCCGTCCACGTCCCGCTGTCGCTTGAGGCGCAGCTGGAAGCGCGCGTCCTCATGATGTCGACGAACAACATCCTGCATCCCGCGAACGGTCAGCCGATCATCGTGCCGTCGCAGGATATCGTCCTCGGGCTCTACTACCTCTCCATGATGCAGGAGAAAGAGCCGGGCGAGGGCATGCTGTTCGCCAACATGGGCGAGCTGCAGCACGCGCTCGACAACAAGGTCGTCACGCTCCACACGAAGATCCGCGGTCGCTTCAAGAGCATCGACGCGGACGGCAACGAAGTCTCCAAGATCTACGAGACCACGCCCGGTCGCATGAAGATCGGCGAGCTTCTGCCGCAGCACCCGGCTATCACCTTCGAAATCTGCAACAAGCTGATGACGAAGAAGGAAATCTCCCGGACGATCGACGCCGTCTACCGGCATGCCGGTCAGAAGGAGACGGTCATGTTCTGCGATCGCGTCATGCAGCTCGGCTTCGGCCATGCGTGCCGCGCGGGCATCTCGTTCGGCAAGGACGACATGGTGATCCCGGAGACCAAGGCGAAGCTCGTGGAAGACACGCGCGTCCTCGCCGAGGAATACGAGCAGCAGTACAATGACGGCCTGATCACCCAGGGCGAGAAGTACAACAAGGTCGTCGACGCCTGGGCCAAGTGCACGGACAAGATCGCCGACGAGATGATGAAGCGGATTCAGTCCGTGGAGTTCGATCCGGAAACCGGTCGGCAGAAGCAGATCAACTCGATCTACATGATGTCCCACTCCGGTGCCCGTGGCTCCCCGGCTCAGATGAAGCAGCTCGCCGGCATGCGCGGACTGATGGCCAAGCCCTCAGGCGAGATCATCGAAAGCCCGATCATCTCCAACTTCAAGGAAGGCCTGTCCGTTCTGGAGTACTTCAACTCCACGCACGGTGCCCGTAAGGGTCTGGCCGACACCGCCTTGAAGACCGCGAACTCGGGCTATCTGACGCGCCGCCTCGTCGACGTGGCTCAGGACTGCATCATCACGGAGACGGATTGCGGTTCTGAAAACGGACTGACGATGGAGCCCATCGTCGATGCCGGCCACGTGGTCGCCAGTCTCGGCCAGCGTATCCTCGGCCGCACGACCGCTGAGGATATCGTTCACCCGGCGACGGGCGAGGTCATCGTCGGCCGCAACGAGCTGATCGAGGAACGCGACGTCGAGGTCGTCGAGACCGCCGGCATCCAGTCGGTGAAGATCCGCTCGGTGCTGACCTGCGAAGTGAAGTACGGCGTTTGCGGCAAGTGCTACGGCCGCGATCTGGCCCGCGGCACGCCCGTTAACATGGGCGAGGCTGTTGGTGTCATCGCGGCGCAGTCGATCGGCGAGCCCGGTACGCAGCTCACGATGCGTACCTTCCACATCGGCGGTACCGCGCAGGTGGTCGACTCCTCGTTCCTGGAATCCAGCTACGAGGGCCGGGTGCAGATCCGCAACCGCCAGATCGTCCAGGATTCCGACGGGAAGCTCGTGGTCATGGGCCGTAACGTCCAGGTCGTCATTCTCGACGAGAAGGGCGAGGAACGCGCGTCGCACCGCATCAGCTACGGTGCCCGCCTGTTCCTCGACGATGGCGACATGGTGAAGCGCGGTCAGCGTATCGCGGAATGGGACCCCTATACCCGCCCGATCCTCACGGAAGTCGGCGGCATCGTGGAGTTCGAGGATCTGGTCGAGGGTATCTCCGTCACCGAGACGGCCGACGAATCGACCGGTATCACCAAGCGTATGGTCATCGACTGGCGCGCGAATCCCCGTGGCGGCGACCTCAAGCCGGCCATGCTGATCCGCGACAAGACGACGGGCGACGTGATCAAGCTCGAGCGTGGTCCTGACGCGCGGTTCCAGCTTTCGGTGGACGCCATTCTGTCGGTGCAGCCGGGCTCCATCGTCCATCCGGGCGACGTGCTGGCACGTATCCCGCTGGAAAGCGCCAAGACTCGCGACATCACGGGCGGTCTGCCGCGCGTGGCTGAACTCTTTGAGGCGCGTCGTCCCAAGGATCACGCGATCATCGCGGAAGTCGACGGTACGGTGAAGTTCGGGCGCGACTACAAGAACAAGCGCCGGATCATCATCGAGCCGAATGACGAGAGCCTTGAGCCGGTCGAGTACCTGATTCCGAAGGGGCGTCCGTTCCACCTTCAGGAAGGTGACGCGATCGAGA
The DNA here is from genome assembly GCF_900110915.1 of Faunimonas pinastri. GTDB lineage: Bacteria > Pseudomonadota > Alphaproteobacteria > Rhizobiales > Afifellaceae > Faunimonas > Faunimonas pinastri. The sequence continues at coordinate 36,160 of NZ_FOFG01000010.1, read as the reverse complement.
AGGGCGACTACGTGCTGGACGGCCTGCCCGCACCGCACGACATTCTGGCGATCAAGGGCGTGGAGGAGCTCGCTGCCTACCTCGTCAACGAGATCCAGGAAGTCTACCGGCTGCAGGGCGTGCTCATCAACGACAAGCACATCGAGGTGATCGTTCGCCAGATGCTGCAGAAGGTCGAGGTGACGCATGCGGGTGAGACGGACCTCATCGTCGGCGATCAGGTCGACCGGCTGGAGTTCGACGACGTGAACGCCCGTGCGGTGGAAGAGGGCAAGCAGCCGGCGCTCGGCAATGCGGTCCTCCTCGGCATCACCAAGGCGAGCCTCCAGACGCGCTCCTTTATCTCGGCCGCGTCCTTCCAGGAGACCACCCGCGTCCTCACGGAAGCGGCGGTAGCCGGCAAGACGGACACGCTCGAGGGCCTCAAGGAGAACGTTATCGTCGGCCGCCTCATTCCGGCCGGCACCGGTGGTCTCATGAGCCGTCTGCGCCAGGTCGCCCACATGCGCGACGACCTCATCCTGGAAGACGAGCGGAAGCGTTCTTCCGCTTCTACCCAGGCGGCACTCACCGACCTCTCCGGCCAGGAAGCGGCCGAGTAAGGTCGCCCACGGCGGAAACAAAAAGGGCCGCGCTCTCCGGAGCGCGGCCCTTCCGATTCTTGGCCCGAGGAATCGGCAACCGGCCCTCCAGGAGGACGGCGTAAGCGCAGCGAATCTCCCTCATCTGTGTGGCGCGGAGGCAACAGAGCCGGAGTTGCACTGCAACAACAACGCCTGGAAAGAATCCGTAAAGTATCTCGGGTGTGTTGTGGTCTCGCGGGTGAGCTCTTACAGAGGCGGCGCACCGAAGTGTTCTTCCGACAAATCCTTGAACGGCCATGAAGCGGGCGATTTTTCGCCACGACTGAAACCGCTCGATATTTGCCGCGTTGTGTTGGTCAAGGTACTCAGGGGATTGTCATGGTTGGCGGATTGATGTGGCGGGCGTTTCTGTTTCTAGGCCTGACGGCCGGTTACACCGCCCTGGCGGCCCTGCCTTACATCGGCTGAAAGCCGGCTTCGTCAAGTTGAAAGGCCGTCTCGCTCTGGTGAGGCGGCCTTAACTATTTTGAACGGATGTCTTGACCTTTGGGGCGACCGAGTCTATTTCAGAGCAACCCAAGGACAGGTGGTAAGAGGGAGCCGAGGTCCAGCGCGTCCAATGCGCAGGATCCATCCAACTTAGACACTGTCGGGTTCGACGCTGAACAACTGTCATCATGATCGCGGCGCAAGTCGTGATCCTCTGCTTTGCTGCGCCGCCGCATTTTTGCGGGTCGGCGCGATTTCTATCGCGTGCAGCAAAGCGCCCGTACATGAAGGCCGGAACGCAAGAATGCCGACGATCAATCAGCTGATCCGTAAGCCACGCACCGACAAGCCGCGGCGCAACAAGGTGCCTGCGCTTGAGGCGAATCCGCAGAAGCGCGCTGTGTGCACCCGCGTCTACACGACGACCCCGAAGAAGCCGAACTCGGCTCTGCGTAAGGTCGCCAAGGTCCGTCTGACGAACGGCTACGAAGTCATCGGCTACATCCCGGGTGAGGGGCATAACCTCCAGGAACACTCGGTGGTCATGATCCGCGGCGGCCGCGTGAAGGATCTTCCCGGCGTTCGTTATCACATCCTCCGCGGTGTGCTCGACACGCAGGGCGTCAAGGACCGTCGCCAGCGTCGTTCGCATTACGGCGCCAAGCGCCCGAAGTAACCGCTGCTTCCGGTGCCTCGGTACCGGGTTTCGCCCAAGCGAACTAAGATTAAGGAACGGGGTCCATGTCGCGACGCCATAGTGCTGAAAAGCGGGAGATCATTCCGGACGCCAAGTTTGGCGATGCCGTGGTCTCCAAGTTCATGAATTCGGTGATGTACGACGGCAAGAAGTCCGTCGCCGAGACGATCGTCTATGGTGCCCTCGACCAGGTCGAGCGCCGCGTCCGTCAGGATCCGCTGGCGGTCTTCCATCAGGCGCTCGAGAACGTCATGCCGCAGATCGAGGTCCGGTCCCGCCGTGTCGGTGGCGCCACCTACCAGGTCCCGGTCGAGGTTCGCACCGAGCGTCGCCAGGCTCTCGCCATCCGCTGGCTGATCGGCGCGGCTCGTGGCCGCAACGAGCGCACGATGGTTGAGCGTCTGTCCGGCGAGCTCATGGATGCCGCCAACAATCGCGGTAACGCGGTAAAGAAGCGCGAAGACACGCATCGGATGGCTGAAGCCAACCGCGCCTTCTCGCACTACCGCTGGTAACCCTTACTCGAGAGGCTTGAGCCATGGCTCGCACGCACAAAATCGAGGACTACCGCAACTTTGGCATCATGGCCCACATCGATGCGGGCAAGACGACGACGACCGAGCGGGTTCTCTACTACTCCGGCAAGTCCCACAAGATCGGCGAAGTGCACGAAGGCGCTGCGACCATGGACTACATGGAGCAGGAGCAGGAGCGCGGCATCACGATCACGTCCGCTGCGACGACGACCTTCTGGAACGGCAAGCGCCTGAACATCATCGACACCCCCGGACACGTTGACTTCACCATCGAAGTCGAGCGTTCGCTGCGCGTGCTCGACGGTGCGGTCTGCGTGCTGGACTCCAACCAGGGCGTCGAACCTCAGACGGAGACCGTGTGGCGCCAGGGCGACAAGTACAAGGTTCCGCGGATCGTCTTCTGTAACAAGATGGACAAGACCGGCGCGAACTTCGATCAGTGCCTGTCCGACATCCGGACCCGTCTCGGCGCCAAGCCGGTTCCGATCCAGCTGCCGATCGGTTCGGAGAACAACTTCAAGGGCATCATCGACCTGGTGCGCATGAAGGCTGTCATCTGGGAAGACGAGGGCCTGGGCGCCAAGTTCCATGACGAGGAAATCCCGGCCGACCTTCTGGACCGCGCCACCGAGCTGCGCCAGGAGCTGGTCGAGGCCGCCGTCGATCTCGACGAGACCGTGATGGAAGCCTACCTCGAGGGCAACGAGCCCGACGAGGCGACTTTGAAGCGTCTGATCCGCAAGGCGGTTCTGGTTTCGGCATTCTACCCGGTTCTTGCTGGCTCGGCCTTCAAGAACAAGGGTGTGCAGACGCTGCTCGACGCGGTTGTCGATTACCTGCCGTCCCCGGTTGACGTTCCCCCGACCAAGGGTATCGACGTCAAGACGGAGCAGGAGATCGTCCGCCACTCGACCGACGACGAGCCGCTCTCGATGCTCGCTTTCAAGATCATCGAGGATCCGTTCGGCCTGCTGACCTTTGCTCGCGTCTATTCGGGCAAGGTGACCAAGGGTTCCATGCTCCTGAACTCCACCAAGGAGAAGAAGGAGCGCATCGGCCGCATGGTTCTGATGCATGCGAATTCCCGCGAAGATATCGAAGAAGCCTATGCCGGCGACATCGTCGCCTTCGTGGGCCTCAAGGATACCCGGACGGGCGATACGCTTTGCGACCCGGCCAAGCCGGTGATCCTGGAGCGCATGGAGTTCCCCGCGCCGGTTATCGAAATGGCCGTCGAGGCCGCTTCGAAGGCCGACCAGGAAAAGCTGGGTCTGGCGCTCGCTAAGCTCGCTTCCGAGGATCCCTCCTTCAACGTTTCGACGGACCAGGAGTCCGGCCAGACGATCATCAAGGGCATGGGTGAGCTTCATCTGGACATCAAGATCGATATCCTGAAGCGCGCTCCCTACAACATCAAGGTGAACGTCGGCGCTCCGCAGGTCGCTTACCGCGAGACGATCCGCAAGAAGGCCGAAATCGACTACACGCACAAGAAGCAGACCGGTGGTACCGGCCAGTTCGCCCGCGTGAAGTTCGTGATCGAGCCGAACGAAGTCGGTGCCGGCTTCGCGTTCGAGAACAAGATCGTCGGCGGTGTCGTGCCGAAGGAATACGTTCCGGGCGTTGAGAAGGGCCTGAATTCGGTCATGGGCTCCGGCCCGCTTGCCGGCTTCCCCGTCGTGGACGTCAAGGTTTCGCTGATCGACGGCGCGTACCACGAGGTGGACTCCTCGGCGATCGCGTTCGAAATCGCTTCCCGCGCTGCCTTCCGCGAAGGCATCGAGAAGGCGAGCCCGGCGCTGTTGGAGCCCGTGATGAAGGTCGAGTGCGTGTCCCCCGAGGAATATGTCGGGTCCGTCATCGGCGACCTGAATTCCCGGCGCGGCCAGATCCAGGGCCAGGACATGCGCGGCAACGCGAATGTCATCACGGCCTTCGTTCCGCTCGCCAACATGTTCGGCTACGTGAACCAGCTCCGTTCGATGAGCCAGGGGCGCGCCAGCTACACCATGTCGTTCGATCACTATGAGCAGGTCCCGAACCAGGTCGCTCAAGAGATCCAAGCCAAGTACGCCTGATCCTTGGATCGGACTTTAAGAATCTGACGGAGTTATCTCATGTCGAAAGAGAAATTTGCTCGTAACAAGCCGCATGTGAACATCGGCACGATTGGTCACGTTGACCATGGCAAGACGACGCTGACGGCAGCGATCACGAAGTTCTTCGGCGAATTCCGTGCGTACGACCAGATCGACGCGGCTCCCGAGGAGCGGGCTCGCGGCATCACGATCAACACGGCGCACGTCGAGTACGAGACGGAAAACCGTCACTACGCCCACGTCGATTGCCCCGGCCACGCCGACTACGTGAAGAACATGATCACGGGTGCGGCGCAGATGGATGGCGGCATCCTGGTGGTGTCGGCGGCTGATGGCCCGATGCCGCAGACCCGCGAGCACATCCTGCTGGCCCGCCAGGTCGGCGTCCCGGCTCTGGTGGTGTTCCTGAACAAGGTCGACATGGTCGACGACGAGGAACTCCTGGAGCTGGTCGAGCTGGAAGTGCGCGAGCTGCTCTCCTCCTATGAGTTCCCGGGCGACGACATTCCGATCACCAAGGGTTCGGCCCTTGCGGCTCTGGAAGGCAAGACCCCCGAGATCGGCGAGAACGCGGTCCGCGAGCTGATGGCTCACGTCGACAGCTACATCCCGACCCCCGAGCGTCCGATCGACCAGCCCTTCCTGATGCCGATCGAAGACGTGTTCTCGATCTCCGGCCGCGGCACCGTCGTGACCGGCCGTGTCGAGCGCGGCATCGTCAAGGTCGGCGAGGAAGTCGAGATCGTCGGCATTCGCGACACCCGCAAGACGACCGTGACCGGCGTGGAAATGTTCCGCAAGCTGCTCGACCAGGGTCAGGCTGGCGACAACATCGGCGCGCTGATCCGCGGCGTTGGTCGTGAGGACGTTGAGCGTGGCCAGATCCTGTGCAAGCCGGGTTCGGTGACCCCGCACACGAACTTCAAGGCCGAGGCCTACATCCTGACCAAGGAAGAGGGTGGCCGTCACACGCCGTTCTTCACGAACTACCGTCCGCAGTTCTACTTCCGCACGACTGACGTGACGGGCGTGGTGACGCTGCCGGAAGGCACTGAGATGGTCATGCCGGGCGACAACGTCGCCATGGAAGTCCAGCTCATCGTTCCGATCGCCATGGAAGAGAAGCTCCGCTTCGCTATCCGTGAAGGCGGTCGGACCGTCGGTGCCGGTATCGTCGCCGAAATCATCAAGTAATCGGACTTGAGGACTGGGTGCGCCGGCTTTCGGCGCACTCGTCATCGCAGAGGCTAAATTCATGAACGGACAGAACATTCGGATCCGGCTCAAGGCCTTCGACCATCGCGTGCTCGACACGTCGACGGCGGAGATCGTGTCGACGGCCAAGCGGACCGGCGCTCAGGTGAGGGGGCCAATCCCGCTTCCGACCCGGATCGAGAAGTTCACCGTCAACCGCTCGCCGCACGTCGATAAGAAGAGCCGCGAGCAGTTCGAGATTCGGACCCACAAGCGGCTTCTCGACATCATCGACCCCACTCCGCAGACCGTCGACGCTTTGATGAAGCTCGACCTCGCGGCTGGTGTCGATGTCGAGATCAAGCTCTAAGGCGTGTCGCTGACAAGGTAGTAAGACCATGCGCTCAGGCGTGATCGCACAGAAGGTGGGAATGACCCGCGTTTACACGGAAGCCGGCGAGCATGTGCCCGTCACGGTTCTCCGGGTGGACAATTGCCAGGTCGTTGCCCAGCGTACGGAAGACAAGGACGGCTACACGGCTGTTCAGCTTGGCGTCGGCCAGGCCAAGACGAAGAACACTACGCTGGCTCAGCGTGGACACTTCGCGAAGGCCGAAGTCGAGCCCAAGCGGAAGGTGGCGGAGTTCAGGGTGAGCGCCGACAACCTCATTGAGGTTGGCGCGGAGATCACCGCGGAACACTTCCTCCCCGGGCAGTATGTGGACGTGACCGGCACGTCGATCGGCAAGGGCTTTGCCGGCGTCATGAAGCGACACAACTTCGGTGGTGGTCGTGCAACGCACGGTAACTCCGTGTCGCATCGCTCGCATGGCTCCACCGGTCAGCGCCAGGACCCGGGTAAGGTCTTCAAGGGCAAGAAGATGGCCGGTCACATGGGCGATGTCCGCGTGACCACGCAGAACCTCGAGGTTGTCCGCACGGACGCCGAGAAGGGCGTGATCCTGGTTCGCGGTGCGGTTCCCGGCGCCAAAGGCGGCTGGATCCTGGTCCGTGACGCCGTGAAGGTGCGCGCTCCGGAAGGTCTGCCGATGCCGGCCGCTCTGCGCCAGAAGAATGCTGCTCCGGCGGCTGCCAACGAGACGGCGGAAGCCGGCGAGAATGCCGGGGGAGAGGCCTGATGGAACTCAAGGTAACGACGCTCGACGGTAAGGCCGCCGGAAACGTGACCGTTTCCGACGAGGTCTTCGGTCTCGAGCCGCGCGTCGATATCCTGCAGCGGATGGTCCGCTACCAGGAGCTCAAGCGCCAGCAGGGCACGCACAAGACCAAGGGCCGCTCCGAGGTCTCCGCGACCTCGAAGAAAATGTACCGTCAGAAGGGCACCGGTGGTGCTCGTCACGGCAACAAGGCAGCTCCGCAGTTCCGTGGCGGCGGCAAGGCCTTTGGGCCGGTGCCGCACAGCCATGCCATCGACCTTCCCAAGAAGGTCCGGGCGATGGCTCTGAAGCATGCGCTTTCGGCGAAGATCAAGGACGAGTCGGTCGTCGTGATCGACGAGGCCCGTGCGGCCGACCCGAAGACCAAGGCTTTGCTTGCAAAGTTCGAGGGACTCGGTCTTTCCAAGGCGCTGATCATCGGCGGTGCGGAGATCGACGAGAACTTCGGCCGCGCTGCGCGGAACATCCCGCAGATCGACGTCCTGCCGGTGCAGGGCATCAACGTCTACGACATTCTGCGCTGCGGCACGCTGGTTCTGACCAAGGCTGCCATCGAAGCGCTCGAGGAGCGGTTCGCATGACCGACCTGAGGCATTACGACACGATTGTCGCACCGATCATCACCGAGAAGTCGACGCTGGTTTCCGAACACAACCAGGTCATCTTCAAGGTCGCCGACAAGGCGACCAAGCCGGAGATCAAGGCTGCAGTCGAAGCGCTGTTTAACGTGAAGGTCACGGCCGTCAACACCCTCGTCCGCAAGGGCAAGGAGAAGCGGTTCCGCGGCATGATCGGCCGGCAGCGGAATTACAAGAAGGCGATCGTGACGCTGGCAGCTGGCCAGTCGATCGACGTCACGACCGGGCTCTAAGGCGCGGCACGGGAATTTCGGGAAAAGACCGATGGCACTTAAGACGTTTAATCCGACGACCCCGGGCCAGCGACAGCTGGTGATCGTCGATCGTTCCGAACTCTGGAAGGGCAAGCCCGAGAAGGGCTTGACTGAAGGTCTGAACCGTTCGGGCGGTCGCAACAATCTCGGCCGGGTGACGGCGTTCGGACGCGGTGGCGGCCACAAGCGGACCTACCGCCTCGTGGACTTCAAGCGCCGCAAGTTCGACGTGCCTGCCACGGTCGAGCGCCTGGAATACGATCCGAACCGCTCGGCGTTTATCGCGCTGGTCCGGTACGAAGATGGCGAGCTGTCCTACATCCTGGCGCCGCAGCGTCTGGCCGCCGGGGACACCGTCGTCGCCGGCGAGAGCGTGGACGTGAAGCCCGGCAACGCGATGCCGCTCCGCTCCATCCCGGTCGGTACCGTGATCCACAACGTGGAGCTCAAGCCCGGCCGTGGCGGTCAGATGGCTCGTTCCGCCGGCGCGTATGCCCAGCTGGTCGGTCGTGACCAGGGCTATGCGATCATTCGTCTGGGTTCGGGCGAGCAGCGTCTTGTTCATGGCATGTGCATGGCCACGATCGGCGCCGTGTCCAACCAGGACCATTCCAATGCGAGCCTCGGCAAGGCCGGTCGGTCCCGCTGGCTCGGTCGTCGCCCGTCTGTCCGCGGCGTCGCTATGAACCCGGTCGACCACCCGCACGGTGGTGGTGAGGGTCGCACCTCGGGCGGCCGTCATCCGGTTACCCCCTGGGGCAAGCCGACCAAGGGCAAGAAGACCCGCTCGAACAAGAGAAGCTCGAAGTTCATCCTGCGCTCGCGGCATGCCCGCAAGGCGCGCTGAAGCTTCGATTAGGAGAGATCAGACGTGGCACGTTCTGTTTGGAAAGGCCCGTTCTTCGACGGCTACCTCCTCAAGAAGGTAGAGAAGGTTCGTGAGAGCGGTCGTAACGAAGTCATCAAGACCTGGAGCCGCCGCTCCACGATCCTGCCCCAGTTCGTTGGCGTCACCTTCGGTGTCTACAACGGCCAGAAGCATGTTCCCGTGGCGGTGTCGGAAGACATGATCGGGCACAAGCTCGGCGAATTCTCGCCGACGCGGACCTATTACGGTCATGCGGCCGACAAGAAGTCGAAGAGGAAGTAATCATGGGCAAGCCGAAGCGCGAGCGCGTGCTGAAGGAAAACGAGGCGCGCGCCGTCTCGCACATGATCCGCATCAGCCCCCAGAAGCTGAACCTCGTTGCCGCGATGATCCGCGGCAAGAAGGTGTCGGCGGCTCTGGCTGACCTCGAGTTTTCGCGCAAGCGGATCTCGGAAACGGTCCGCAAGACCCTCGAAAGCGCGATCGCCAACGCCGAGAACAACCACGAGATGGACGTCGACAACCTGGTTGTCGCCGAAGCTCATGTGGGTAAGGCGCTGGTCATGAAGCGGTTCAGCCCGCGGGCACGCGGTCGGGTCGGCAAGATCCTGAAGCCGTTCTCGCACCTGACGGTCGTGGTTCGCGAAGTCGAAGAAAGCGCCTGAGGACATCATGGGTCAGAAAGTCAATCCGATCGGGCTGCGTCTCGGCATCAACCGGACCTGGGATTCGCGCTGGTTCGCGAACACCGCCGAGTACGGCAACCTTCTCCACGAGGACATCCGCATCCGCGAAATGCTCGAGAAAGAGCTGAAGCAGGCAGCGGTTTCCCGCATCGTGATCGAGCGCCCGCATAAAAAGTGCAGGGTAACCATTCATTCTGCGCGTCCGGGTATTGTCATTGGCAAGAAGGGCGCCGATATCGACAAGCTGCGTCGCTTGGTTGGCCGCATGACGAAATCGGAAGTGCACATCAACATCGTTGAAGTGCGCAAGCCCGAGATCGATGCCAATCTGGTGGCTCAGTCGATTGCCCAGCAGCTGGAGCGTCGCGTTGCGTTCCGTCGCGCCATGAAGCGCGCGGTTCAATCCGCGATGCGTCTCGGTGCACAGGGCATTCGTATCAATTGCGGCGGCCGTCTGGGCGGCGCGGAAATCGCACGTACCGAATGGTACCGCGAGGGCCGCGTTCCGCTCCATACGCTGCGCGCGGATGTCGACTACGGGACGGCGACGGCGCACACGGCCTATGGCACGTGCGGTATCAAGGTCTGGATCTTCAAGGGCGAAATCCTGGAGCACGATCCGATGGGTTCGGAGAAGCGGCTTCTGGAAGGCGCAGACACGTCGCGTCGTGGCGTAGCCGCGTAAGCGCTGAAAGAGAAAAACGATGCTGCAACCCAAGCGCACCAAGTTCCGCAAGGCGTTCAAGGGCCGTATCCACGGTGCCTCGAAAGGCGGGACGCTGTTGAACTTCGGTTCCTACGGCCTGAAGGCCCTGGAGCCGGAGCGTGTCACTGCACGCCAGATCGAAGCCGCCCGTCGTGCCATCACGCGTCATATGAAGCGTGCCGGCCGCGTGTGGATCCGCATTTTCCCCGACCTGCCGGTCACGGCCAAGCCGACCGAAGTCCGCATGGGTAAGGGCAAGGGCGCCATCGAGTATTGGGCTGCCCGGGTTGCCCCCGGCCGCATCATGTTCGAGATCGACGGTGTAACCGAGGAGACGGCGCGTGAGGCCCTGACGCTGGGCGCCGCGAAGCTTCCGGTTCGCACCCGCATCGTCTCGCGTATTGCGGAATAGGAGAGCGGACGATGAAGGCCAACGAGATCAAGACCAAGACGCTCGATGAACTCACCGAGCAGCTTGAGAGCCTGAAGAAGGAGCAGTTCAACCTGCGCTTCCAGAAGGCCACCGGTCAGCTCGAGAAGACTGCGCGCGTCCGTGAGGTTCGCCGCGACATTGCACGGATTAAGACGGTCGCCGCCCAGAAGCGTGCGGCGGACGCGAAGGCTTAAGGGGAATACGATGCCGAAGAGACTGCTCCAGGGCGTCGTCGTCAGCGACAAAGCCGACAAGACCATCGTGGTCAAGGTCGAACGTCGCTTCACGCACCCGCTTCTCAAGAAGACGGTGCGGCGGACCAAGAACTACCAGGCCCATGACGCGGAGAACCGCTTCAAGGTCGGCGATAGCGTGACCATCGAGGAAAGCGCGCCGATTTCGAAGACCAAGCGTTGGGTCGTGGTCGAGACTGCATCCGCCGAATAGGCGGTCCATAACAAGGCAAACGGCGGGCTCTGCCCGTACGTGCAGAAAGAGAAGGGTGTCGAGCCATGATCCAGATGCAGACAAACCTTGATGTCGCAGACAATTCCGGCGCTCGCCGGGTGATGTGCATCAAGGTGCTCGGTGGCTCCAAGCGCAAGTACGCTCAGGTGGGCGATATCATCGTCGTGTCCGTGAAGGAGGCTATTCCTCGCGGCCGCGTCAAGAAGGGCGACGTGATGAAGGCGGTCGTGGTTCGCACGGCCAAGGACATCCGTCGCGCAGACGGCAGCGTAATCCGTTTCGACAAGAACGCAGCCGTCCTGATCGACAACAAGAAGGAGCCGGTGGGCACCCGTATCTTCGGACCGGTTCCGCGCGAGCTTCGCGCCAAGAACCACATGAAGATCATCTCGCTCGCGCCGGAGGTGCTGTAATCATGGCCGCGAAGATCAAGAAGGGCGACACGGTCGTCGTCCTGACCGGTCGCGACAAGGGTCGCTCCGGTGAAGTGCTCGAGGTTCGCCCGAAGGAAGGCCGAGCCGTCGTGCGCGGCGTGAACGTCGCTACGAAGCACACCAAACAGTCTGCGACGGAGCAGGGCGGTATCGTGCGCGTCGAAGCCGCGATCCAGCTCTCCAACCTGGCTGTGCAGGACAAGGACGGAAAGCCGACCCGCGTCGGCTTCAAGGTGCTTGAAGACGGACGCAAGGTTCGCGTCGCCAAGCGCTCGGGAGAGACGATCGATGGCTGAGGTTGAGCTGCAAGAGGTTCCGCGGCTTCAGGCGTACTACCGCGACGTGGTGGTGCCGAAGCTGCAGGAAGAGTTCGGGTACTCCAACCCGATGGTCATTCCGCGCATCGAGAAGATCGTCCTGAACATGGGCGTCGGCGAAGCCGTGAACGATTCCAAGAAGGTCCAGACGGCTGCCGATGATCTCGGCCGCATCGCTGGCCAGAAGCCGGCGATCACCCACGCTCGCAAGTCCATTGCGACCTTCAAGCTGCGTGAAGGCATGCCCATCGGCGCTCGCGTCACCCTGCGCAAGCAGCGGATGTACGAGTTCCTGGATCGCCTGGTGACCATCGCGCTGCCCCGCGTTCGAGACTTCCGGGGTCTGAACCCGAAGAGCTTCGACGGGCGCGGCAACTTCGCCCTCGGCATGAAGGAGCATATCGTGTTCCCCGAGATCGACTACGACAAGGTCGATCAGGTTTGGGGTATGGACATTATCGTCTGCACGACCGCTGCTTCCGACGATGAAGCTCGGGCGCTCCTGAAGGCAATGAACTTCCCGTTCCGCCAGTAACCGGAACGCAGAAAGGCTAGTACGATGGCGAAAAAGAGCGCGATCGAGAAGAACAACCGCCGCAGGAAGCTCGCTGCCCGCTATGCTGGGAAGCGCGAAGAACTGAAGGCGATCTCGGCTGATGAATCCCTGAGCGATCAGGAGCGGTTCTCCGCCCGCATGCAGCTCGCTGAACTGCCGCGGAACTCGGCTCCGAGCCGTATCCGTAACCGTTGCGAAGTGACGGGGCGTCCCCGAGCTTACTACCGTAAGCTCAAGATGAGCCGCATCGCGCTGCGTGAGCTTGGCAACGGGGGCATGATCCCCGGCCTGGTCAAGTCGAGCTGGTAAGGAGAGGCGCAATGGTCAACGATCCTATCGGCGATATGCTGACGCGCATCCGCAATGCGCAGATGCGGAACCGCCCTTCCGTGAACACGCCCGCTTCGACCCTTCGCGGCCGGGTGCTGGACGTTTTGCAGTCGGAAGGCTATATCCGCGGCTATTCCCAGGTGGAGTTCGCCGACGGCAAGAACGAGTTCCAGATCGAGCTGAAGTATTCGGACGGCCAGCCGGTCATCCGCGACATCCAGCGCGTCTCGAAGCCGGGCCGTCGGGTCTACGCTTCCGTTCGCAACATCCCCCGCGTGGCGGACGGGCTTGGTGTTTCCATTCTGTCGACCCCGAAGGGTGTCATGGCAGACCATGAAGCACGCAGCCAGAATGTCGGCGGCGAGGTGCTCTGCAACATCTTCTGATGTTGCGGGCAACGTAACGGATAGAAAAATGTCACGAATTGGCAAAAAGGCGGTCTCCGTACCGCAGGGCGTGCAGGCCTCCGTCGAGGGCCAGACCGTGACGGCGAAGGGACCCAAGGGTCAACTCGCCGTTCGCCTGGACGACGAAGTTCTGGTCGTGCTGAACGACAACGAGATCAAGGTTGATCCGCGCGACAACTCCAAGGACGCCCGCTCAAAGTGGGGCATGTCCCGCACTCTGGTGCAGAACATCCTTACGGGCGTCACCAGCGGCTTCGAGCGTCGGCTTGAGATCACCGGCGTCGGCTATCGTGCGCAGGTTCAGGGCCAGGCTCTGAACCTTGCTCTCGGCTACAGCCACGACGTCGCTTACCCGATCCCGGAAGGCATCCAGATCGTTTGCCCGCGTCCGACGGAAATCGTCATCACCGGGATCGACAAGCAGAAGGTTGGCCAGGTTGCGGCCGAGATCCGCGAATATCGCGCTCCGGAGCCGTACAAGGGCAAGGGCGTGAAATACGCTGGCGAGTTCATCTTCCGCAAGGAAGGCAAGAAGAAGTAACGGGTGTTCCCATGGCGATAAAGAAGTCCACATCCGACCGGCGCAAGGCCCGTGTCCGGATGGCGCTGAAGAAGGTCGCAGGCGAACGCCCGAGACTTTCGATCCACCGCTCGTCCAAGCAGATCTACGCTCAGGTCATCGACGACGTGCGCGGCCACACGATCGCTTCGGCTTCCACCCTGGAGAAGGATCTCCGGGAGAAGTTGTCGACCGGTGCAAATCTGGAAGCGGCGACCGAGGTCGGCCGTCTGGTTGCGGAGCGTGCCAAGGCCGCCGGCATCGAGAAGGTCGTGTTCGATCGCGGTCGCTTCATCTATCACGGCCGGGTCAAGGCGCTGGCGGAAGCCGCGCGCGAAGGCGGACTGGAATTCTGATCCGTATCTCTGGTACGGACTCTCACGAAACGGAATCACACTGATGGCGCAACAAGAACGGCAGGGCAGGGGTGGTCGCGATCGCGGCCGCGACCGCGAAGAGGAACAGAGCGAGTTCGTCGACAAGCTCGTCCACATCAACCGCGTCGCGAAGGTCGTGAAGGGTGGTCGTCGCTTCGGCTTTGCCGCTCTCGTGGTCGTCGGTGACACGCGTGGACGTGTCGGCTTCGGTCATGGCAAGGCGCGTGAAGTGCCGGAAGCGATCCGCAAGGCGACGGAAGCAGCCAAGCGCGGTCTGATCCGCGTGCCTCTGCGCGAAGGCCGTACGCTGCATCACGACGTCGAAGGGCATCATGGGGCAGGTCGCGTGGTTCTTCGTGCGGCTCCGGCTGGTACCGGCATCATCGCCGGTGGGCCGATGCGTGCGATCTTCGAGACCCTCGGCATTCACGACATCGTCGCGAAGTCGCTCGGAACCTCGAACCCGTACAACATGATCCGTGCGACGTTCGACGCCCTGAAGCACGAGGACAGCCCGCGTTCGGTCGCTGCGCGTCGTGGCCTCAAGGTATCTGCGCTGCAGGGTCGCCGTCGCGACGCCGATGCGTCGGCTCCGGCCGAAGCCTGAGGATTCAGAGATGTCAGAAGCTCAGAAGACCCTTATCGTCGAGCAGACGGGCAGCCCGATTCGCCGTCCGGCCGAGCAGCGCCAGACGCTGATCGGCCTCGGTCTCAATAAAATCCGCCGCCGTGCGACCCTGGAGGATACTCCGGCTGTGCGCGGCATGATCGCCAAGGTCAGCCACCTCGTCCGCATCGTGGACGAGGGCTGATCTGCCGACAGCTTACGGGATTATCCCAATGAAACTGAACGAACTTACCGACAATCCGGGTGCCACCAAGCCCCGCAAGCGTGTCGGCCGCGGTATCGGCTCGGGCGTCGGCAAGACCGGCGGTCGCGGCGTAAAGGGACAGAAGTCCCGCACCGGCGTTTCGATCAACGGCTTCGAGGGCGGCCAGATGCCGATCCATCGTCGCCTGCCGAAGCGTGGCTTCACCAACATCTTCGCGAAGGATTACGCCGAGGTTACTCTCGAGCGCATCCAGATCGCGATCGATGCGGGTAAGCTCGACGCCGGGCAGACGATCGACGCGGAGGCACTCAAGGCTGCTGGCGTTATCCGTCGCGTCAAGGATGGCGTACGCGTCCTGGGCTCGGGCGAGCTTACGTCCAAGGTGAACCTCGACGTTGCCGGCGCGACAAAGTCCGTCGCAGCGGCGGTGGAGAAGGTCGGCGGCACCTTGAAGGTCGTCGAGGCGAAGGCCGAAGAAGCCGCAGCCTAACCCTTCTTTATCTGGAGCGATCATGGCCTCTGCAGCCGAGCAGCTTGCCTCCAACCTGAACTTTTCCGCCTTTGCGAAGGCGGATGAGCTCAAGCGTCGGATCTGGTTCACCCTTGGCGCTCTGCTGGTCTACCGGCTTGGCACCTATATCCCGCTGCCGGGGATCAACATTGCCGGCCTACAGCAGGCCTTCCAGCAGCAGTCCCAGGGTATTCTGGGAATGTTCAACATGTTTGCCGGTGGCGCGGTTGGCCGTATGGCCATCTTTGCCCTCGGCATCATGCCGTATATCTCCGCCTCGATCATCGTTCAGCTGATGACCACGGTGATCCCACAGCTCGAGAGCCTGAAGAAGGAAGGCGAGCAGGGGCGGAAGGTCATCAACCAGTACACACGGTATCTGACCGTAGTGCTCGCGGTCGTCCAGTCGTACGGTATCGCTGTCGGGCTCGAAGGATCCTCGTCGGGCATCGTCACGAACCCGGGCTGGTTCTTCATCTTCACCGCCGTGGTGACGCTGACTGGCGGCACGATGTTCCTGATGTGGCTGGGTGAACAGATCACTTCGCGAGGCATCGGTAACGGAATTTCGCTGATTATCTTCGCCGGTATCGCGGCGGGTATACCGCGCGCTCTTGCGGGTTTGCTCGAGCTTGGCCGCCAGGGTGCGCTTTCAACCGGCATTATCTTCGGTGTCGCCGTGCTCGTGGTCGTGGTCATCGCGCTGATTGTCTTCATGGAGCGGGCGCAGCGCCGTCTTCTGATCCAATATCCGAAGCGGCAAATGGGCAACCGCCAGTTTCAGGGCGAGTCTTCTCACCTGCCGCTGAAGCTGAACAGCTCGGGCGTTATCCCTCCGATTTTCGCCTCGTCGCTGCTTCTGCTGCCGACAACGATCGCGAACTTCTCCGCCGGCCGCGGGCCTGCTTGGCTCGGGACAGTGACGGCGATGCTCGGCCATGGCCAGCCGCTTTACATGCTGCTTTACGGCCTGCTGATCATCTTCTTCTCGTTCTTCTACACGGCGATCGTTTTCAATCCGAAGGACACGGCCGACCAGTTGAAGAAGCACGGCGGCTTCATTCCGGGCATCCGACCGGGCGAGCGGACCGCGGCCTATATCGACTATGTGCTGACGCGCATCACTGTTATCGGTGCGATCTATATCCTGCTCGTATGTCTGATTCCCGAGTTCCTGATTGCCCAGGCCAGACTGCCCTTCTATTTCGGGGGCACGTCGCTTCTGATCGTGGTCAGCGTCACCATGGATACTGTTGCTCAGATTCAGGGGCACCTGCTGGCGCACCAGTATGAAGGCCTGATCAAAAAGTCGAGGTTGAGGGGCCGCAAGCGGTGAGATTGATTCTTCTTGGGCCTCCCGGCGCAGGCAAGGGGACCCAGGCGCAGCGGCTGGTGAAGGAGCGTGGCCTGGTCCAGCTCTCCACCGGCGACATGCTCCGGGCGGCGATTGCTGCCGAAACCGAGATGGGGCTTCGGGTAAAAGATGTGATGGCCAAAGGCCATCTCGTGTCGGACCAGATGGTCGTTGAGATCGTGGCGGAGCGTCTGGATCAGCCGGACATCCTGCCTGGCTTCATCCTCGACGGGTTCCCGCGAACGCTTCCTCAGGCGGATGCGCTGGAGAACCTGCTCGAGGAACGCAAGATCCCGCTGGACGTCGTGATCCTGCTGACTGTGGAAGACGACATTCTCGTGGAGCGGATTGCCGGCCGTTATACCTGCGCCAGTTGCGGGGGAGGGTATAACGACGTCACCCACAACCCTCGGGTCGAGGGTGTATGCGATCGCTGTGGCTCCACGGAGTTCAAGCGCCGGCCTGATGATCGGCGCGAGGTGGTTCAGGAACGTCTGCGGGCCTATTATCGCGAGACGGCTCCGCTGATCGGTTATTACTGGGCTAAGCGGAAGCTTCGCGCAGTAGACGGGATGCAGGACATTGGTGTCGTTAGCGACGCCATCGAAAGGATACTCGCGGAATTCGCGGGTTGACACCAAGGCGGTTGACGGATGATCGCCTTGACATTAAGTAACGGCACCAATCCCGAATGTTTGGATCGGTGCCTGAGTCCGTCAATGGCTTAGGGCCGGTGTTTCGTGCATTCGGTTCAGTTTTTTATTTGGAGCGCCCGCGCGTGAGCGACCGGCGCGGTAGAGGAGCTTCGGCGTGGCACGTATCGCTGGCGTCAATATCCCGACGAACAAGCGCGTTTTGATCGCGCTGCAGTACATTCATGGTATCGGTCCGGCCAAGGCCCAGGAGATCATGGTTAAGGTCGGTATTCCGGCTGAGCGTCGCGTGAACGAGCTGTCGGACGCCGATGTGCTTCGCATCCGCGAAACGATCGACCGCGATTACGTGGTGGAGGGCGATCTCCGTCGCGAGGTCTCCATGAGCATCAAGCGCCTGATGGATCTTGGCTCGTATCGTGGTCTGCGCCACCGTCGCGGCCTGCCGGTCCGCGGTCAGCGCACGCATACGAACGCTCGCACCCGCAAGGGTCCGGCCAAGGCGATCGCCGGTAAGAAGAAGTAAGCGGACCCAAGGAACAAAACGATGGCCAAAGACGCCACCCGCATTCGCAAGCGCGAACGCAAGAACATCACCTCGGGTATCGCGCATGTGAACTCGACCTTCAACAACACCATGATCACCATCACGGATGTGCAGGGGAACACCATCTCCTGGTCTTCCGCCGGTGCCATGGGCTTCAAGGGTTCGCGTAAGTCGACGCCCTACGCTGCGCAGATTGCCGGTGAAACTGCTGCCCGCAAGGCGCAGGAGCATGGCATGCGGACGCTCGAGGTCGAGGTTTCCGGGCCTGGTTCTGGCCGTGAGTCTGCGCTCCGCGCGCTGCAGGCTGCCGGCTTCACGATCACGACGATCCGTGACGTGACCCCGATTCCGCACAATGGTTGCCGCCCGCCCAAGCGTCGGCGCGTCTGACCTATAGAAGGTTCTCGGCCGCCTCTGGCGGCCGTAGCCGTCTCTCCGATTGGATGGGGGAGGCGGTTTTTCAGTGAGAGGTATGCTCGTGATCCAGAAAAACTGGCAGGATCTCATCAAGCCGGAGAAGCTTGATGTTAAACCCGGTACAGACCGCCGCCGGGTGGCCACCGCGGTGGCCGAGCCGCTGGAGCGCGGCTTCGGTCTCACGCTCGGCAATGCGCTGCGCCGCGTGCTGCTGTCGTCGCTTCAGGGTGCTGCTGTGACCAGCGTCCAGATCGACGGCGTTCTGCATGAATTCTCGTCCATTCCGGGTGTTCGGGAGGACGTGACCGACATCGTCCTGAACATCAAGGAAATCGCCGTCAAGATGACGGGCGAGGGCCCGAAGCGCATGACGCTGCGCAAGCAGGGCCCGGGTGTGGTCGTGGCTGGCGATATCCAGACGGTTGGTGACATCGAGATCCTGAACCCCGACCTGGTGCTTTGCACCCTGGACGAGGGCGCGGACATCCGGATGGAACTCGCGGTCGACACCGGCAAGGGCTATGTTCCGGCGGACCGGAACCGTCCGGAGGATGCGCCGATCGGTCTGATCCCGGTCGATAGCCTGTATTCGCCGGTCAAGAAGGTGTCCTACCGGGTTGAGAACACCCGCGAAGGCCAGGTCCTCGACTACGACAAGCTTTCGCTGAACATCGAGACCGACGGGTCGATCACGCCTGAAGACGCGCTGGCCTACGCTGCGCGCATCCTGCAGGATCAGCTGTCGATTTTCGTCTCCTTCGAGGAGCCGCGCAAGGAAGTCGTCGAGGAATCGACGCCGGAGCTTGCCTTCAATCCTGCCCTTCTCAAGAAGGTGGACGAGCTGGAGCTTTCGGTCCGTTCGGCCAACTGCCTGAAGAACGACAACATCGTTTATATCGGCGACCTGATCCAGAAGACGGAAGCGGAGATGCTTCGCACCCCCAACTTCGGTCGGAAGTCGCTGAACGAAATCAAGGAAGTGCTGGCCTCCATGGGCCTGCATCTCGGCATGGAAGTGCAGAGCTGGCCGCCGGATAATATCGACGAGCTCGCGAAGCGCTTCGAAGATCAATACTGAGAAACAGGCCAGCGGCGTGAGCCGTCGGCGAATTCAAGGAGACTGGCCATGCGCCACGGCAAATCCGGCCGCAAGCTGAACCGTACGTCGAGCCACCGGATGGCGATGTTCGCCAACATGGCGGCCTCGCTCATCGAGCACGAGCAGATCGTGACCACTCTTCCGAAGGCGAAGGAACTTCGCCCGATCGTGGAGAAGTTGGTGACGCTCGCCAAGAAGGGCGACCTGCATGCCCGCCGCACCGCGATTTCCCGCGTTCGCGACGAAGCGATGGTCAGGAAGCTCTTCGACACGCTGGGCCCGCGCTACAATGAGCGCAACGGCGGCTACACCCGTGTCCTGAAGGCGGGCTTCCGCCATGGCGACAATGCACCGGTTGCGGTGATCGAGTTCGTGGATCGCGACGTCAACGCCAAGGGCGCCGGCGACCGTGCCCGGCACGAGGCCGAGACGGCCGCGGAAGAAGCCGCAGCCTAATCCTTTCCGGACTGAAGGAGATCGAGGGGCCGCAAGGCCCCTTTTTCATGTCCGGCTTCCGCCGCAAGGGAGTCGGGGCGCCGAGCGACCGTTTGCTCGCTGCGCGACAGTGTTCCCGCTTGTCCCGGGAGGAGGGCGGTCGCATATGTGCGAGCGGGGCTTTTTGAACGCGAGGTCGGTTTGATCAGCAGATCCTGTTTTTATGTCGGAGCGGTCGTGAGCGCGCTGGCGCTTTCACCGTATTCGGACGCGCTCGCCCAGGAACAGGCACCGCAGAGTCGCCAGGAGATCACGCTCTCCTTCGCGCCGGTCGTGAAAAGAGCCGCTCCGGCCGTGGTGAACGTCTATGCGACGCAGAAAGTGCAGGCCCGCCGCTCTCCCTTTGCCGGCGACCCCTTCTTTGAGCGGTTTTTCGGCGGTGACATGGGTGTCCCCCAGGAGCGGGCACAATCTTCTCTTGGGTCTGGCGTTATCGTCGACCCGAAAGGCCTGATCATCACCAACCATCATGTGATCGCGAATGCGAATCAGGTTCGGGTGGCTCTTTCCGACGGCCGTGAGTTTCCGGCGGAGGTGATGCTCGACGACGAGCGCACCGATCTCGCGGTCCTTAAGATACAGGGCAGCAGCGGCAACTATCCCATCCTGAAGCTGTCCGATTCCGATGCCTTGGAAGTCGGCGATCTCGTGCTGGCGATCGGCGATCCCTTCGGCGTCGGTCAGACCGTCACGAGCGGCATCGTTTCCGCTTTGGCCCGGACCGACATCGGGGCCAACGACATGTCGTTCTTCATCCAGACCGATGCGGCGATCAATCCGGGTAATTCCGGGGGTGCACTCCTCGACGTGCATGGCGATGTGGTCGGCATCAACAGCGCGATCTACTCGCAGTCCGGCGGCAATATCGGGATCGGCTTCGCGATTCCCTCCAACATGGTGCGCACCGTGCTGGCTCAGGCGCAGGCCGGGAACAAGACGGTCGAGCGGCCTTGGATCGGCGCATCGTACCAGCGCGTGACTTCCGAGATTGCCACCTCGCTCGGGCTCGACCGGCCCCGCGGCGCGTTGGTGACGGATGTTCAGCCGTCCTCGCCGGCAAGCCGCGCGGGCCTCAAGATGGGCGACCTGATCGTCTCGGTGGATGGGCTGGAAATCGCCGATCCGCCAGGCCTGGAATATCGCTTCGCCCTGGCGGGCATCGGCAAGGATGTGAAGCTCGGGATCCGGCGCGACGACCGGCCGACCACGCTGACCCTGGCGCTGGAAAAGCCGCCGAAGGGTGGGGCCGAGACGACCATCGGCGGCAACATGCCCTTGACGGGTGCGACCGTGACGGACCTCTCGCCCTATCTCGCCGCCCGGCTGCATATCCAGAACGTTCGCTCCGGGGCGGTCGTGACCAAGGTCGATCCCGCATCGCCGGCCGCCCAGCTGGGGCTCAGGCCCGGCGACCTGATCCTGCGCCTGCAGGGCCACGACATTTCCAGCGCGGATCAGCTGAACGACCTGATCAAGGCCGGAAGCCGGCTCTGGCGCATCACCATCGACAGGGGCGGCAGTGTTTCCAACCTGGTGATCGGCGGCTGAATGACGAACCTGTTCGAGGCCGCAGGTCTGGAAAAGACGGCGCCGCGTCCGCTTCCGGACCGGCTGCGGCCTCGAAAGCTCGACGAGGTCGTGGGACAGGAGCATCTGGTCGGCGGCGGCGGCACGCTGACCCGCATGCTGCGCTCCGGCCGGGTGGGCTCGCTTGTCCTGTGGGGACCGCCGGGCACGGGCAAGACAACGGTTGCGCGCTTGCTTGCGGCCGAGACGGACCTCCACTTCGAGCAGATCTCGGCGATCTTCACCGGCGTCGCGGATCTCAAGAAAGTTTTCGAGGCGGCGCGGGGGCGGCGGCAGACGGGCCGTGGCACGCTGCTCTTCGTCGACGAGATCCATCGCTTCAACCGGGCGCAGCAGGATTCCTTCCTGCCCGTCATGGAGGACGGCACCGTCACGCTCGTCGGCGCGACGACGGAAAACCCGTCTTTCGAGCTCAATGCCGCTCTCTTGTCCCGCGCGACGGTGCTGGTGTTTCATGCGCTGACGCCGGACGCCGTGGGGGATCTTCTCGCCCGCGCGGAGCGGGAAGAAGGGCGGCCGCTGCCGCTCGACGATGATGCGCGCCGGGCGCTGATCCGAATGGCGGATGGCGACGGGCGAGCGTCGCTTTCCCTGGCCGAAGAGGTCTGGCGCTCAGCCGGCGAAGACGAGATCTTCACGCAGGAACGACTGCAGGCGGTGCTGCAGCGTCGCGCTCCGATCTATGACAAGTCGCAGGACGGTCACTACAATCTGATCTCCGCCCTGCACAAATCGGTGCGCGGCTCGGACCCTCAGGCGGCGCTCTACTACTTCTGCCGCATCCTCGACGGCGGGGAAGACCCAATGTTCCTCGCCCGGCGGCTTATTCGGATGTCGGTAGAGGATATCGGCCTTGCCGACCATAACGCTCTGGTGGTGTGCAACGCCGCGCGCGACGCCTATCACATGCTGGGGACGCCGGAAGGCGAACTGGCGCTGGCGGAGGCGGTCGTCTATCTCGCCACCGCCCCGAAATCCAACGCCCTCTACACTGCCTACAAGGCGGCGATGCGGACCGTGAAACAGGGCGGTTCGCTGCTGCCGCCGAAACACATCCTGAATGCGCCGACCAAGTTGATGAAGTCGGAGGGCTACAGCGACGGCTATCGCTACGACCACGACGAGCCCGATGCCTTTTCCGGACAGGATTATTTCCCGGAAGCCCTGGGCCGGCAGGAATTCTATCGCCCGACCGATCGCGGCTACGAGAAGCGGCTGTCGGAGCGGATGGAGCATTGGGATCGGCTGCGGCGGGAACGCGGATCGAGCTAAAGCGGCGTCCGCCGGCTTGCCAAGCTGCGAAAAATTGGTTGGTCTCCTCGCGGCGCTTGTGGCGCGGGGGGAGTGTCGATAACCAGAGCCATGAGCAATGGCACGAAAAACCGCCTCTTCGGGGCGGGTAGGACTGAGATATGGTAGGGGTTGCGACCCGCACGGTTGAAGCCGATGAGACCGGGATGCGCCTGGACCGGTGGTTCAAGGCCCATTATCCCGGCCTCGGCTTCGGGCATCTGCAAAAGTTGCTCCGCTCCGGCCAGATCCGGGTGGATGGCGGCCGCGTTCAGACCTCCACTCGGCTGAATGCCGGGCAGCAGGTTCGCATTCCGCCGATCACGCCCGACGAGAACCGGCCGCAGACGGCAGGCACCATCAAGAGCATGACGGACCGCGATGTGCTGCAGGGCGCGCTGCTGCACGAGGATTCGCAGGTTCTTGTCTTCAACAAGCCCGCGGGTCTCGCCGTGCAGGGCGGCTCCGGCCTGACGCGCCACGTGGACTCCATGCTGGAGGCCTTCACCGACCGCCAGGGCCGCAAGCCCAAGCTCGTGCATCGCCTCGACCGGGACACGGCGGGCGTTCTCGTCGTGGCGCGCACGCGCACGGCGGCCGCCTATCTCGCCAAGGCCTTCAAGGACCGCGAGACGCGCAAGTTCTACTGGTCGCTGGTCGCCGGCGTGCCGCGGCCGAATACCGGGCGAATTTCCACCTATCTCGCCAAGACCGAGGGGCCGGAAGGCGATCGGATGCGGATCGCCAAGCACGGCGAGCGCGGCGCGGACCATTCCGTCTCCAACTATGCCGTGGTGGACAAGGTCGCGCAGAAGCTCTCCTGGCTGGTCATGCAGCCGGTGACGGGCCGCACGCACCAGCTGCGCGCCCATGCCGCCCATATCGGCCACCCGATCGTCGGCGATCCGAAATATTTCAACATCGAGAACTGGGAATTTCCCGGTGGCATCCAGAACCGGCTGCACCTGCTGGCGCGCCGGATCATCATCCCGCATCCGGATGGCGGCAAGCTCGATGTGACCGCGCCGCTGCCGCCGCACATGAAGCAGAGCTGGGCCGTGCTGGGCTTCGACGAGTCGTCCGGCGAAGATGCCGCGGACCTGATCTGACCCTGAGAGTTCGCGGGTGAAGTCGCAGATCGACCTTCGCGCGATTCTCATCCTCCTCGTGCTTTGCGCCGGCTGGGGGCTGAATCAGGTCGCCATCAAGATCACGCTGGCGGGCATTCCGCCGCTGATGCAGATCGGCGGGCGCTCGCTGGTGGCCGTCCTGTGCCTGCTCGTCTGGTGTGCGGTGAGCGGCAAGCGGCTGTTCGAGCGTGACGGCAGCCTGCCGGCCGGTTTGCTGGCGGGGCTGCTCTTCTCCGGCGAATTCCTGTTCATGTTCTTCGGCGTCGCGCATACGACGGCTTCACGGTCGGTGATCTTCGTCTATCTCTCGCCCTTCGTGGTCGTGCTGGTCGGGCATTTCGTGCTGGGCGAGCGGTTGAGTCGCGTCAAGCTCGCGGGCCTCGTGCTTGCCTTCCTCGGCGTGGTGCTGGCGTTTTCCGACAGCCTGTTCGGGGCGGTGCAGGGATCCTTGCCTGGCGACCTCCTTTGCATCGGGGCGGCGATCGCGTGGGGAGCGACGACAATCGTGGTCAAGCGTTCGAAGCTGCGCGACGTCGGGGCGGAGAAGGCGCTGCTCTACCAGCTCGCCGTCTCGGCCACCGTTGCGCTCGGGCTTTCCCTGATGCTCGGCGAGACACTGAACACATCCTCAGTCCCGGCCGTGCTGCCCTGGTTCCTGTACCAGAGCGTGCTGGTTGCGGGCATCAGCTATCTCATCTGGTTCACCCTGATCCAAGCCTATCCCGCCGGGCTTCTGTCGTCCTTCACCTTTCTGACGCCGCTCTTCGGGGTGATCTTCGGTGGCTGGATTCTGGGCGAACCGCTCACCATGCGGCTCGTCGGGGCCTTGGTTCTCGTCGCGGCCGGCATCTACCTCGTCAATCGGCGGAGGCCGCTTCGCGCCCGGGCATCCGGGGCATCGGCATGAGGGTGTTGCTTGTTGAAAACGCCGCGCGGTCTCCGGGCGGGCGGCGGAACGATGTAACGCCTTGCCGGTTCGTGATGCGCCGGGGCGGCTCCGGCGGGCAACAGTGCGCGACAGCGAAGTGCAGGACATGATCGACCCCCAGGAACTGGCGCGCCGGCAAACAGTGCGGAGCCTGCCGAAGCGATTCTACTCCGATGTCACGACCGTGGAGGAGGACGGAATGCATTCCGTGCGCCTCGATGGCAGCCCGGCGCTGACGCCCGCCCGCAAGCGCCTCGCCTCGCCGAGTGCGGTGATTGCCTCGGCCATGGCGGAGGAATGGGAATCGCAGCGCGAAACCATCGATCCCGCGACCATGCCCGTGACGCGTCTGGCGAGCACCGCGCTGGACGGCGTGGTGCAACAGATGGCGGGCGTGCGCGAGGCGATCCTCGCCTATGCCGGCGCCGATCTCCTGCTTTACCGCGCCGGGCATCCGGAGGAGCTGACGGAACTCCAGCGCCAGGTCTGGGATCCGGTGATCCGCTGGGCCGAAGGCCGCTATGCTGTCCGGCTCCTGCTGGCGGAGGGCGTGACGTTCGTGACGCAGCCCGCCGAGACGCTGGCGGCGATCGGGGAAGCGCTGGCTTCCGTGCAGGACCCGTTCGAACTCACGGCGCTTCATATGGCGACGACGCTGACCGGCTCGGCGCTGCTGGCGCTGGCGCTTCGCGAAGGCTTTCTCCCGGGCGAAGACATCTGGAACGCGGGCAATCTGGACGAGGACTGGAACGTTCGCCAATGGGGCGAGGACGCCGAGGCGGCCGAGCGGCGCGACCGCCGCCACCTCGATTTCAAGGCCGCCGAACTGGTGCTGGGGCAGGGATCGAGCCGGCTCGCTCCCTGACCCTCACTGGGTCCGCCCGCGCGTCAGTGCGTGACGGGGGCGTCATCCGGGACGGCGTTGGCACCGGCCTCTGTCGGCGCCCGCGGCTCAGATCGTTCCGCAGGCGCGGGCTCGTTGCCGCGCAGGAATGCGATGACCGCCTCGTTGAAGACCTCCGGCCGCTCCAGCATGGCTGCATGGCCGGCATCGGGAATCAGGAGCAACCGTGCGCCTGGAATCAGATGCGCCATTTCCACCGTATGCTCCTGCTTGATCGCCTGGTCATGCTCGCCGTCGGCGATGATCGTCGGCGTGGTGACCGCGCCGAGCTCGGCGGGAGAGAAGTTGGGCTCCGTCCGCCACATGTGCTTGACCGCCTGAACGAGGTCCTCGCGCGAGAGTTCGCGTTCCGCCGGGCGACCGGATTCGGCGATGGTCGCGGAAAGATCCGGCGCAGGGGGGATCGGCGCGTCCGGGTGATGCAGGATCAGCCCGTCCGTATTGTAGTTGGCGCCGAAGGCGAAGAGCTTTTCCAGACGGTCGGGATGACGAATCGCCAGATCCAGTCCGATGATGCCGCCATCGCTCCAGCCGACGATCGACGCCTTCGGGATTTTCAGCTCGTCCATGAAGCCCACCACGTCGGATGACATCAGGTCGTAGCCGATCTTCCCGTCCCAGCTGCTCTGCCCATGGCCGCGGCTGTCGAGCGCGATGACCTGCCAGTTTTTGTCGAGAGCGGGAATGAGGTGCACCCAGGCGCGCGAATCGCCAAGGCCGCCGTGCAGCAGGATCACGGGCCGGCCTTTGCCGTAGATCTCGTAATAAAGCCGCACGCCGTTGACGTCGGCGTAGCCGGAGGTGCGGGGACGCGGCGTTTCCGGCTCGGCGGCGGCGCGGGCGAGCAGCCCGGCCATGCCGATGCCGACCAGCGAAAGAAGAAGAACGGTACGGACAAGGGACTTCAAGCTGCGCTCTCCTTGGCAGCGGTCCCCGTCAACGGGCTTCTTCGACGACATGCGGGTCGGAACAGACCCGTGGGCGTGATCGGAAGTGTGAACGGGCCGGATGGATTTACAATTTCAAACCGCCACCTCATGAGCTATTTCGTGGCGGCTTTATGTTGTGACGTCCCTTCGGCGAAAACGTGAAGTACCGTGATGCCGCAGCCGGGTGCCTGATGAACCGAGACGAGAAATTCCTTCAGGCCTTCGGCATCGAAGCGCTTCCGCAGGTTCCCGTCGGCCGTTCCGTCGTGGCGGTGGTGCTCTGCTACAACGAGGTTCTCCGGCTCTCCTACTTCCTCGACTTTCATCGCTCCATGGGCATCGAGCACTTCGTCGTGGTCGACAACAATTCCGATGACGGCACGTTCGAGCTCCTGAGCGCCCAACCGGACGTGACGGTGATCCGCACGGCCAACGATTACAAGGAATACAAGGCCACCTGGCGACACCTGATCGCCGACCGGTTCTTCGAGAACACCTGGGTGCTCTTCCCCGACGTGGACGAGCTTTTCGTCTATCCCGGCTGGCCGGAGCGGAAGATCCAGGACCTGACCGCCTATCTCGATCGCCATGGCTACGGCTGCCTGTTCACGACGATGGTGGACATGTATTCCGACCGGCCGATCGAGCAGGTGAGCTATCGCCCCGGCCAGAGCTTCATCGAGACCTGTCCCTTCTTCGACGGCACGGGATATCGGATGGGCAGCCCGAAGGCGGCAAGTCTCAGGCGTTTTCCCAACCCGGGCTTGCAGGTCCATGGCGGGCCGCGGGAGCGGCTGTTCAGCGCCGGGCGGCGTCCTCAGAACGCGGTCGACCGCTGGGTGCTGCGAACCTTCTTCTCCGTGCACAGGCCTGAGCCGCGGCGAGGGCTGGGACGACGCATTGCTCGCCTCGCGCTGAAGTATACCCGCCAGACCCTGCCGCAAGCGAAGCCGGTCATGAGCAAGATCCCCCTCCTGAAATGGCAGGCCGGCTATGAATTCGGAGGCGGCGTCCATATGTTGAATCGGAAGGTGCCGACCGCACCGGACTGGGGCGCTCTGCTGCATTTCAAATATCTCGACGACTTTGCCGAAAAAGTTGCCCACGCGATCCGGCGCGGACAGCATAGCGAAGGATCGGCGCAGTACAGATCGTACGACGCGCACAAGGGAGACCTGATGCAGCGCGGCGCGGTTTATCCGGGATCGCGTCGTTTTGAGGGAACGTCATCGCTGATCGCCGCCGGTCTCATGCGGGTCTCGGCACAATTGCGGGCCGATTTCAAAAAAGTCGATGACTAAACAGAACTTGTCTTTTCCTGCATGCCGGTTTCCTTGCAGAAGGAACTACGAATTCGTGCGCGAACATGGGCCGGACGGACGAGCCGGAGCTTGGATTGATCGGGTATGACGAACCTGCGGGTGCTTCACATACATCTCGGCCTGAATCACGGCGGGGCGGAAACGTTCTTCGTGAAACTGGCCGGTGGGCTGGCACGCCGGGGCGTGGTGCAGCGTGCGATCGTCATGCCGGACAGGATCTGGACGGACGATCTCAAGCTGGCGGGCTGCGAGGTGGTCGAACGGCCGCTCTACAAGGGCCTGCGCGGGCTGCCGGCGCAATGGGCGCTGCCGCGCGACATCGCCGCTTTCAAGCCGGACGCACTGCTGGCCTGGATGGATCGGGCCGCCCGCCGCGTGCCCAAGGGTGACTTCGTCAAGGTGGGGCGGCTCGGCGGTTACTACCGGGTCAAGAACTACCGAAACTGCGATCACCTGGTCGCCAACACGCCGGACATCGCCCGCTTCATCACCGAGAGCGGCTGGCCGGCCGAGCGGACGCACGTGATCTCCAATTTTCCGGCGATGAAGCGCGGCGCGCCGATCGCCCGCGATACGCTGAACACGCCGGACGGCAAGCCGCTGCTCGTCGCCATGGGACGATTCGAGCAGATCAAGGGTTTCGACGTGCTGATCCGCGCGGTCGCCCAGGTGCCGGACGTCCATCTCTGGATCCTGGGCGAGGGGCGCGAGCGCGAGGCGCTGGAAGCGCTGGTCCGCGATCTGGGGATCGAGGATCGGGTGCGGCTTCCCGGCTGGATCGAGCGTCCGTCCGCTTATTTCGAGGCGGCGGACATCTTCGTCGTTCCGTCCCGCCACGAGCCGCTCGGCAACGTGCTGCTGGAAGCCTGGGCCATGCAGAAGCCCGTCATCGCCGCCGACAGCGAGGGGCCGTCGTGGCTGATCCAGGACGGGGAGAATGGCCTTCTGGTGCCCAAGGGCGATGCGGAAGCCATGGCCGGAGCGATCCGCCGCTATCTCACCGACCCGGAGCTTTGCCGCCGGACGGTGGAGGCAGCCTGCCGGAAGCTGGAAAGCGAATTTTCCGAGGAAGCGATCTGCTCCTCGTTCATCCGGCTCCTGTCCGGAAATAATCCGTAGGGCAGGCGAATCAGAACGATCGGATAAAGCTTCTATTCACCTTGAGGCTTTATGAACGTCAGCAGTCCTTTTCGCACGGGTAGCGTGATGCTGATCAGCGATCTTCTGACCCAGGTTCGTTCCTCCAGGACCCTGTCCCGGGAGGATGCACAGAAGATGCAGCGGTTCCTCTATCGCGGGGAGACGCTGCGGTCCGACGACATCGACATGATGCTGGCTCTGGACGAAGTGGCCCACCGCCACGATCCCGCCTGGAAAGACCTTCTCTGCAAGGCGGTGGTCGACTTCATCGTCCATCAGGAGAAGCCGTCCGGCTCGATGAACCGCGACAAGTCCGATTGGCTGCTGCAGCGCGTGGCGCATGGAGGCAGCATCGGGCCGGCGTCCCAGTTGGCCGTGCTGACCGCCGTGCTCGCCGCCTCGCGTTCGTGCCCCGACGAATTGCAGGTGTTCGCCCTGCAGGAAGCCAAGCGTACCGGTATCGGGACGGGCAGCCGGGCAGGGCTGCGCGAAGCCCAGCCTCTTCGGCGCGCGGGCGGCCTCTAGCCCGTATTCACCGCGCCAGCAGCCGTCTGGCCGTTCACTTGCCCATTCGCTTGGGCGTCGAGCCGCTTGTCTCTCCATTCGCTTGCTATGCGCCCGGAAGCCGTGGATGCAGGCGGCATGAGTGCAGCGCCGCTTCCCGATTCCCGTTCAATCTCGCCCGGCGCCGATCGTTCGGCGGTGCTGAGCGGCCTGCTGCTGATGATCGTCGGCACCTCGCTGCTCCCCGGCATCGACGCGCTCGCCAAGCTGGCGTCCGTGTCGCTCAGTCCCGGCGAGATCACGGTCTTCCGCTTCGGCTCGCAAACGCTGTTCACCCTGCCGCTGGTGGTTGCCGCGCAAGGCTGGGGCGGACTAATGCCGCACCGCAAGGGGGGCAACATCGCGCGCGGCGCGCTCCTTTCCATGAACGGGCTCCTCTATTTCGCCGCCGTAAAATACATGCCGCTCGCCGACGCGCTGGCGATCTTCTTCGTCGAGCCCTTCATCCTGACGCTGCTTTCGGCCGTGGTGCAGAAGGAGCGGGTCGGTGCGATGCGATTGCTGGCGGTCGTGATCGGTTTCGCGGGTGCGCTGCTGGTCATCCGCCCGAGCTATGGCGCCTTCGGCGCGGCGACATTGCTACCCTTGGCCGGCGCGCTGATCTTCGCGGTCTACATGATCCTGAACCGCAGGCTCGCTCCTCACGATTCGGCGCTCACCATGCAGTTCACCTCGGGCCTCGCCGGCACGGTCACGGCCTCGCTGGTCCTGCTGGCAGGCCAGGCGACGGACCTGCCGGATCTGGCGATCAGCATGCCGCGCGCCGCCGATCTCCCGTTGATGGTGGGAATGGGATTGATCGCGACGCTGGGTCACCTGCTGATCGTCAGGGCGTCCGCTTCCGTGCCCGCCTCGCTGCTGGCTCCGTTCACGTACCTGGAGATCGTCGGCGCCACGCTCCTCGGCTACCTGGTCTTCGGCGATTTCCCGGATGCGCTGAAATGGGTCGGCATGCTGCTGGTGGTCGGGCCCGGCATCTTCGTGTTCTGGCGGGAAAGCCGGGCGGGGCGCGGGAGCCGGAGCCGCGACGAAGCCGCTCGATAGTGCAGGCTGGATGCGGGCATGATGCCATGTCCGGCAGGAGGGGAGGCGTTCATGAGTTCCGCTGATCATGGCTCGGTGCGGGTGCGCATTTCCGGCCGCGTCCAGGGCGTCGGCTTCCGCGCCTGGACGGAACGGGAGGCGCAACTCCGCAACCTGTCCGGCTGGGTGATGAACACGCCCGGTGGCGATGTGGAAGCGCTCTTCGCCGGCCCGGCCGACAGGGTGGAAGACATGCTGGCCGCCTGCGGGAAAGGCCCGCGACTGGCCAGCGTCAAGACGGTGGAGGTCATCGGCACCGGGGAGGAGAGCCCGGAACCGTTTACAATTCGAGCTAAATGATATTGACGCGTTAACGATTTGTTCATCAAATCCCTTCCGACAGCGGGAGGGAACGATGGACAGGCTTGTTTGGGGCGGCGCCGCACTTGCGATCGCGCTCGGGTTCGGCCTCAATCCCGGTGGCGTCATGGCGTCGGTGGAAACCGGCGCTGCCGCCGTCCGAACCGCTTCGCTTGTCCAGCCTTCCATGCCCGAGACGATCGGGGGAGCGGCCGACCTCCGTCTCCGCTACGTGCAGGAGGATGGCCCGTCCAGCGGCCATGTGCGGGTGCTGCTGACGCCGGAGACCCGGTCTCTCACCGTCCTGTTGGCGCGCTCGGCGGCTCAGCAGGCCTTTCTCCAGGCGCTTGACGAGCCCGGCGTCCGCGACGGTCTTTCCCGCGTGATCGTCGAGGTCGCGCTGATGCCGGAGCAGCGGGATGTTGGCATGCACCGAACCTTCCGCTTCGTCTCAAAGGGCGAGCACACCTGGTCGATCCTGCCGGGCGAATGACGCCGCCCGGCGTCAGGCCCCTGCGGGCGTGATCGTCGGTCCGAACAGCGTCTCGAACTCGGCCCGGAGCGCGCTGTCCACCTCCGCCATCGACACGGGCAGGCCGAGATCGACGAGGCTCGTCGCGCCGTAGCCCGAGATGCCGCAGGGCACGATACCGGAATAGTGCTCGAGATCAGGTTCCACGTTGAGGCTGATGCCGTGGAACGTCACCCAGCGGCGCACGCGGATGCCGATCGCCGCGATCTTGTCCTCCGCCGGCGAGCCGTCGAAGAGCGGCGGCTTTTCCGGGCGCCGGACCCACACGCCGACGCGATCCTCGCGCCGTTCGCCGCGCACGTTGAAGCGATCCAGTGTCGCGATGATCCAGGCCTCCAGCGCCGCCACATAGCGACGGAGATCAGGCGCGCGGCGGTTGAGGTCCAGCATGACATAGGCCACGCGCTGCCCCGGCCCGTGATAGGTATATTCTCCGCCTCGCCCGGTTTTAAATACGGGGAACCGGTCGGGCGCCAGCAGGTCTCCGGCATCGGCGCTGGTCCCTGCCGTGTAAAGGGGAGGGTGCTCCACCAGCCAGACCCGCTCGGACGCACGCCCGTCCGCGATGGCCGCGACGTGCCGCTCCATCTCAGCGACGGCTTCCGCGTAGGGTACGAGGCCGTCGCTGATCAGCCATTCGACCGGCGGAGAATCGCCCGCCGCCTTGAGCTCGGTGAGGAGGTCGGCGCGGCTTGTCGGGACGTTCATGATCGGAAGCGGCGGAAATGACGTTTCATGCG
This sequence comes from Faunimonas pinastri, assembly GCF_900110915.1. Lineage (GTDB taxonomy): Bacteria > Pseudomonadota > Alphaproteobacteria > Rhizobiales > Afifellaceae > Faunimonas > Faunimonas pinastri. The sequence goes on along the minus strand of NZ_FOFG01000010.1, from coordinate 3,992 downwards.
CTCCATTTAGGCGGTGCGCGAAGCGGAGGAAAGCCGGCTCGTTGCCGCGTTCTCCACAGAAAGCGCAGAAGGACCCTTGTGGTACGCCAAGCCATTTGCTAATGAGCGCCGGCGCCGGAGAGCTTACCAGCTTCGGACATGCGGTCGTGGCGGAATGGTAGACGCGCAGCGTTGAGGTCGCTGTGGGGCAACCCGTGGAAGTTCGAGTCTTCTCGACCGCACCATCTAAAAAGGCGGACCTTTTGGGTCCGCCTTTTTCGTTTGAGGCACCGTTCTCCTCTGGCCGTCGTCAGCGGCCGGGCTGAATGCCCCAGCGCTGCTGCATCAGCTTCTCGCCAATCATGCAGTCTGTCGGCTCCCGCCGCTTGAACTGAACCGGAATCACGCGGGCGTCGCCGTTCTTCGAAGCATGCTCCGCATCGGGCTGGAGGCCAGATATTTCCAGGACGAGCTTGCGCCGGATCGCGTCCACGAACTCCTCCTTGTGCTCGATCTTCAGGATAAAGGCCGCGTCGCCGCCGATCACGCAGTCGCGGTAATAGGCATCGAGATTCGGGATGGAGAAGAAATCGACATAGGCCCGTTGCAGCATGATCGGCAGGCCGTTGATCGCGATCCCGCCGGCCACCACCGCGTCGCGCGCTTGCGTAACCGGAATGCCCTGGTTGTTCGGCCCGTCGCCGGACACGTCGATGGCGCGCCGGGTGCCATGCTCGGGATCGGCCCCGAACAGTGTCTGGCCGAAGATGAGGGCGCCCGAAATCGAGGTGCGGGATCGCCGCTCAGGCGCTTCCGTGGCCAGGCGGTCGGCAAAGGCCGCCGCACTCTGCTCCCCGTCGATCACGGTCCAGGGCACCACGACGGTCTGTGTCTCCGAGCCGGCCCATTCCATATAGGTGACCGCGATTCGGCCAAGGTCCCCGCTCCGGATGGCCTTGATCACCTCCGGCGAGCGGAACGCATCCATGTAGCCCTGCCGCTGCACCGTCTGCTCCTCCACATCCATGGAGAAGGAGACGTCGACGGCAAGAACGAGTTCGAGGTCGACCGTGGCGGGCCTGTCCTGCGTTAGAGCGGGCGCGGCGGAGGCGGGAGCGGCGAGCGAAAGGGCCGGGACCAGCCCGGCAAAGCAGAAGCCGATCGCAACCAGCCAGTTCGCCATGATCGATTGTTCAGCTGTTTTATGGCGTTGTCATCAATCTTCGTTTGTGTCTCGCCGAAAAGTGGCGAAACCCGCTTTGGCGGCTGATATCCGGGATATGCGGAACGGAGCGGGATGGTCGCCATTCGAAGATGATCCCCGTGAGCAGGCGGGGTGGTGCAGGACGACCCCGACGGAGCGACGATTTGGAACAGCAAGCGACGAAGACGGACGAAACCGAAGCCCATGCCGGAGCGCCCGAATCCGTCGCTATGCCAGAGCCCATGACGATTCACGACGAGGAAGGCGGTCTCGACCGCGATTTCGTCGCCACCGTTCGCGATGCGGTGGACGCGGAAAACGGGACGGCCCTCCGGGATCTCGTCGAGGATCTGCACGAGGCCGATCTCGGCGATCTCCTCCAGGCGCTGACGCCGGAGCAGCGCGACGGCTTCGTCCGGCTGCTCGGCCGCGATTTCGACTGGCTCGCGCTGACCGAAGTGGACGAGAGCGTCCGCGAAAAGATCCTGGCATCCATTCCCAACGAGACCATCGCCCAGGTGGTGCGGGAGCTGGAGCCGGACGATGCCGTCGAGATCATCGCCAACCTCGACGAGGAGGACCGCGAGGAGGTCCTCGCCGGCATCCCGATCGCCGAACGCATCGCCTTCGAACGCAGCCTCGACTACCCCGAGAATTCGGCCGGCCGCCGCATGACGACCAAGTTCATCGCCGTGCCGCCGTTCTGGACGGTGGGGCAGGCGACGGACTTCCTGCGCGGCAACAGCCGCCTGCCGGAGGAATTCACCGAGATCTACGTCGTCGATCCGCGTTTCTGCTTTCTTGGGACAGTGCCGCTTAACCGGCTCCTGAGGGCAGGGGCGGAGGAGCGGATCGAGGACATCAAGGGCGAGGTGGATTACGCCATCCACGCCACCGACGACCAGGAGGACGCGGCGCGCCTGTTCGAGCGCTACAACCTTCTCTCCGCCGGGATCGTCGACGAGAACAACCGTCTGGTCGGCGTCATCACGGTCGACGACATGGTGGACGTGATCGAGGCGGCGGCCGAGCAGGAGATGCGGCGGCTGGCCGGCGTCGGCGACGAGGAACTCTCCGACAGCGTCGTCTACTCCGTCCGCTCGCGCTTCTGGTGGCTGCTGGTCAACCTCTTCACCGCCATTCTCGCGTCCTCGGTGATCGGTCTCTTCGACAACGTGATCCAGCAGATGGTCGCGCTCGCCGTGCTGATGCCGATCGTCGCCTCAATGGGCGGCAATGCCGGCACTCAGACCATGACGCTTGCCGTGCGGGCCCTTTCCACGCGCGACATCAAGGCCATCCGGCCCGGCCGTTTCGTGAGGCGCGAGGTGACCGTGGGCCTCATCAACGGCGTGCTCTTCGCGATCCTGATGGGCGCGATCGCCGGGCTCTGGTTCGGCCGTCTCGAAGTGGGACTGCTGATCGCGTCCGCCATGATCGTCAACATGATCGCGGCGGCGCTGGCCGGCATCCTGATCCCGCTGGCGCTCTTCTCCGTCGGCGCGGACCCCGCGATCGCCTCGACGGTTTTCGTAACGACCGTAACGGATTGCGTCGGGTTCTTCGCATTTCTCGGGCTGGCGACGCTGTGGATCCATTAAAGCGACCCCGCGAGCTTCATTAATCATGTGGATTAACGGCGCGGAAAGGATAGTGTCGGAAAAAGAGCCAAACCAGACACGATCCCTCGGGACACGCCGTTATGACCCTCGTTCGGCCCGCTGCGCTTTTGGCACTGCTGATGACCCTCCTGCTCGGAGGTTGCGGCATGTTCGGGCCCCCGCGCGACCCTCAGGCCCGCGATTTCCCCGTACAGGGAATCGACGTTTCCCGCTGGCAGGGCGACGTGGACTGGAATGCCGTCCGCCGCGACGATATCGGCTTCGCCTTCATCAAGGCGACCGAGGGCGGCGACTGGACCGATCCCAAGTTCCGCCAGAACTTCGACCGCGCCCGCGCCGCTGGTGTCCGCCGCGCGGCCTACCATTTCTTCTATTTCTGCCGCCCGGCGATGGAGCAGGTGGAGTGGTTCGTCCGCAACGTGCCCTACGATCCGGAGGCGCTGCCGCCGGTGCTCGACCTGGAATGGGGCGGCAACCCGTCCTCGTGCAAGTACCGTCCGTCGCGCGAGGAAGCGCGCCGCGAGATCCGAGTCTGGCTGGAAGCGATCGCTCAGATCTATCACAAGCGCCCGGTGATCTACACGTCGATCGACTTCAATCGCGACGTGCTGGACGGCGACTTCAACGATTTCCCGATCTGGGTTCGCTCCGTCCGAGCCTATCCGACCAAGCGCTATGCCAACCGCCGCTGGACCTTCTGGCAGTACACCGAGAAGGGCAAGGTTGCCGGCGTCCATGGCCATGTGGACCGCAACGTCTTCGCCGGCTCCCGCCGTCAGTGGCAGGCTTTCCTCGACGGCGAGATGGATCACAGCCGCATCGCCCGCCTTTAGGTCGTAGACTCATAAGCTCTCAGCCATAGGCGTGTTGAGGCGATCAGGAGGGCTGCGAGAAAGTTTCGGGCGAGCTTGTCGAAGCGCGTTGCGACACGGCGGAAGTGTTTGAGCTTGCAGAAGAACCGCTCCACGAGGTTGCGCCGGCGGTAGAGGGCTGGCTCAACGGAGCGCTGCACACGGACCCGGCTCTGGGTGGGGATATGCGCCTGTCCACCTGTTTTGGCGACAAGATCGAGGATAGCGCGGCTGTCATAACCGCGGTCCGCAACGAGTGCTCCGGCTGCGGGCAGGCCGACCAGCAGGTCCGGAACGGCGGTTTTGTCCGAAGCCTGGCCGGCGGTGATCAGCAGC